>CAXXWA010000020.1:0-594661 GCA_963662815.2 uncultured Amylibacter sp. | reverse complement strand
TGAAGCGCCGGTCCTACAGCGAGCCGTCGCGCTCGAGAGAGCGGGGAAGAGGGGACCCTCGCGGTCCGAGTGGATCCCGGCTTCCGCGACATATGCGGAGATATACGATTCCAGGTTGTGGTGGCAGGGGATCTCGAGTTCCTTGCTGCCCTTCTCGTACAGGCGCAGCCAGAGTCGACCCTCCATGCGGAAGACGTCCTTCAAGTTCATGGCAAGCGCCGCGGAGGCCCGCGCGAAACTGTAGGCCCCATCGGACGTTATGGGAACCTTGAATCCCAAGTGCCTGCAATGACACGCCATTTCCGCTGATCCGGTTTCCGTGAAAATCTGCTCCGCACCCGTCGACTTCGACACCGACAGGAGAGAGTTCATGCCTTCGAAACAATTCGGCCCGTCACTGCCCGATGCCGTTCCGGAACGGGACTCCCGTGTTGTCCGGCACTGCGCGGAGCACCTGGAAGGCCTTGGCCTTTCGGACAGGAATGCCGGCTTGCCGAACAATGCAACCGGGCACATCGCGGTCTGGCTGGCACTCGACGGGTCGGGTCTCGACAAGCTCGACATCCGCCTGCCTGACAGATTCATGCTCCATGAATGCAGCTGCCCGGGCTGGCCCCGGCACGGCGGAAGACACGGTCGGCATTGCAGACGGTTCGCGCCCGGTTTCCTCCGGAACCTGCTTGAGGCCGGGCGGAGGTGCCCCCGGAGATCGAGGCTGGCGGACATCTGGCGGCGCGGTTCCGGGACTTCCCGGAAGGGCGGGGATATGCGCGTGCAGTCATCAGACAGAGCAACAACCTGTGCCGCTTCATTGTCCGGCTCTGCCTGTCGGACACTCCCATGGCGGAAGCCGACGAACGCATTCGACGCCGCTTTCCTGCCCGCGACCGTGCCTGCGTTCATCCGGGGTTCCTCGACAGACCCGCCGGTTCCGCCGCTTCCCGATCAAAGCCCGCCCGCACCCGACAGACTTCAGCGCGTCACGCTGCAGTTCGAGCTTCTTTTCTTCCTTTGATTCACGTGCATAACCAATGAGCATGCGAGAACCGTCTGACAACCCGAGAGCGAAGCACGAACCCATACGATGTTTTCCAGACGCGGCAAACGTACGGAAAAACGCCGAAAATTCAGTCCCTGCAAACCGACAGGCCAGGTGTCAGGCAAACGACCTTTTCCCATACGGCGTTGTTCGCAGACAATGTGGGTTCAAACCGATGATTGCGGGCTGGTTGCAGTTAATCTGGGTTCGTTCGCAAATAATCCGGGTTTGACCCCATCGTAATAGGGGCAACTTTCCGGGAATTGCCGCCGGGCCCGAGGGGGCGTGTCAGGCTGCGGCGCGCTGCCTGACGAGGTCGGCAAGCCTCGGCACGTCGGGCGCGCCGGCAACGCCGAGGCGGCTCCTCAGGCAGTCCCAGTACGGCACGCCGAGCTTCCTGCAGGTCTTCTTCGCTCCTATAAAGGCATCGCGCGCCGCCCGCCCGGCATCGCTCCGCGTCCCGAACGAGACCTTGCGCCGGGTGACGTGGTCCCGGATGTCGTTCTCGACCCTGTTGGCGTTGAGCGGCGTCTCCGGACGGTCGAGCACGCGCAGGAGCTCGTCCCGGTTCGCCGCCAGCCTTTCGAGCAGCCGGTCGAGGCTGGCGTAGCCGGCGGCCGTGCCGAAGATCCGGTCGAACCGCCGCTGCATGACGAGCTTGCGCAGCGGAGTGGGACGCTTCCGGTAGCGGCAGAGGCTGCGGTACAGCCTCCATACCCTGTCAAGCACCCCGTCGACCCGTTCATGCTGGCATGGGGCGCTTCCGGTCGGCCTGGCGATGTTCCGCTCGGCGTGGAACCAGCAGAGCGCGTGGAGGTCGCCGACGTTGAACTGCCCGGCGTCGTCGACCGGGATCACGGTTCCGGCAATGCGTCCCGCATCGCAGATCGTTCCCCAGAGCGCGCCTTCCGTGGCGATCCTGACAGGGTCCGGCGACACCGTCATCCCGGCAATGCCCAGCGCCTCGAGATGGGCCCGCCAGCCGTCGCCGTCGCCGAAGCGCCGCCGCTCGTGGCCGGCGAGAAGGTCGATCACCCTTCCCGACAGGTTCCGCTTCCGCATGCAGGCGGGCGCGGCGTCGTTTATGGTGCAATCCTCCTCTCCCGCGCAGGGACGCTCGAGGAAGTCGAGGCGGCTCTTCGAGCCGGTCGACCGGAAATGCACGAAGAAATCGTTGCCGATCGCCGTGCAGTACCCGTTCTCGGCCTTGTGGCGGGCGCCGGTGTCGTCGACGTTGATCCACGCCGCCGTCTCCAGGCCGGCCCGCAGCACCTCCTCCTGCTCCCCGGCGATGCCCCCGGCATCCGCGTTCAGGAAGCGCCCCACCTGGCGCTCGGAGACGTCCAGGCCGATCGCGTTCAGCATCTCCGCGATCCGTCCCGCCGTCGGCCGGCACTGGTGGCACGGCATGATGGCCAGGGCCTTGACGCAGGGGCCGTACTGCTCGCGTCCGGCCGCCGCCCCCGGCGGCAGCGGCGCCACGTGCCGGGAGCCGTCGGGAAACTCCCAGACCTCGCGGCGATAGACAACCTCTTCGGCGCAGAGCACGATGTCGCGGAGCGTGTGGTCCTGATAGCCCTTGTGCACCGCGCCCTCGGGCACGTTCCCGAGGCTCACGGTCTCCTCGCGGCGGCGCAGGTTCGGGTTCCGGCGCCGCGGGCCGCGGCCTCTCTTCCTCTTTTCCTTCTCCGACCGGCCGGACCCGGAGGAGCCCGGCGGCGGGCCGTCCGCGTCCCCGTCCGATGCGCCGGGGCTGTTCGGCTTCAGGTCCGGACGGCGCGGGAGCTTCTTCAGCCGCCTGATCTCGTCCTCGAGCTCCCGGACCCTTTCGGCCTGCCCGGCGAGCCGCCTGTCCTGCTCGGCAAGCTGCGCGTCCCTATCGGCCAGGGGCATCCCACGCTGATTTCGGCTGGTTTTCCTTGACACCGGGCTTGTCTGCGTTGCATGCGCGCGCGACCGCGGAGCCGGAATTTTCCGCTGGCGTTCCCGTCCCGGACGTGCGATGCTCCGGCCATGTCGATTCGCAAGCGCCTCGAGTTCCATGCCCCGTTTCGCGGGATGCCGGCGGGGTTTTCCCTGTCGGACGTCGAGATCCGGCTGGCCAGGCCGCAGGAGCGCCCGCTCTGGGACTCGCTGATGGACGAGCGCCGCCATCTCGGCTTCCAGCGGCTGGCGGCCCGCGGCCTGCGCTGCGTGGCAAGCTTCGGGGACCGGTGGCTGGGCCTGGCGGCGTGGCAGAACGGCGCCTTCAAGTGCGCTCCGCGCGACAGGTGGTGCGGCTGGAGGCCGGAGCAGCAGTTCCGGCGGCTGGAGATGGTGGCGAACAACACGCGTTTCCTGATCCTGTCCGAGCCGGGGGTGTTCCCGAACCTCGCCTCCTTCTTCCTTGCGGGGATGACCCGCCGGCTCGCCGACGACTGGCTGGCGGCGCACGGGCACCGGGTGCTCCTGGCGGAGACGTTCTGCGACCCGGCCAGGTTTTCCGGCACCATGTACAGGGCGGCGGGCTGGGAGTGCCTGGGCCGGACGAAGGGGTTCGCCCGCGCCAACGGTCGCTACACCGACCCCCACGGCAGGCCGAAGGAGATCTTCGTGACGCCGCCGGGCCCGACGCCCGGGCGCTGCTCTCGAGCCCGCAGCCGCTGCCGCCGGACGTGGCGCCGCCCTCCGGTCCCGGTCTGGCGCCGCGGGACCCCGGGACAATGCGCTCGCTGCACGCGGAGCTGGCGGCGGTGCCCGACTTCCGCCGGGCGCAGGGCAGGAAGCACGCGGTGGCCTGCGTGCTCGCCGTGCACGTGCTCGCCGAGCTCGCGAACATGAAGGGCTGCCTGGCCGCCGCGCAGTTCGCGCGCTCGCTGTCGCAGGAGGAGCTTGCCGCCGTCGGCGCCTGGCGGAACCCGAAGACGGGGCTTCGCGAGCCGGTCTCGAAGTCCACGATCCACAGGGTCGTGCAGTCGGTCGACCCCGAGGCGCTGGAGGACGTGGTCGGCCGCTGGTCCCGGCCCCGGCTTCCCCTCGCCCGGGCGCTCGCCGCCGACGGCAAGCGCATCCGCGGCGACAGCCGCAACGGCGACGGCCATCACGAGACCGTGGCCCTCGTCGACCACGCGACCGGCGCGCCCTTCGCGCTCCTGAACTTCGGCGACGAAGGCGGCGGGCCGGCGGCCACGCACGACCTCCTGGAGCGCAGCGACGTCCGCGGCCGGGTCATCACCCTCGACGCGCTGACCGCGGTCCGCAAGACCGCGAAGATGGTCACCGGGCGCTGCGGAGCCGACTATGTCTTCTCGGTCAAGGGCAACGCGCCGGAGACCTTCGGCATCCTCGACGGCATCGACTGGGAGAGGGACGCCACCGGCCGCTTCGCGGAGGATCTCGAAAAGGTTCACGGCCGCCTGGAGCAGCGCTCCATCAGCGTCCTGACGCCGCTCAAGCGCCTGATCAACTACCCCGGCGTCAGCCAGATCGCCCGGATCACCCGCTACCGGGAGCCGCTGAAGAAGGACGGCGACGATGGGGGAAACGACTGCACCGAGATCGCGTATGTCATCACCTCGCTGGATGCCGAAGCCGCGTCGCCGGAGGAGCTGCTGAAGCTGAATCGCGGACACTGGAGTGTGGAGAACCTGAACCACCGCCAGAGGGACTGCGTCTTCGGCGAGGACGCCTGCCTGACCCGCACCGGCAACGGCCCGGCGAACCGGGCCAGCCTGAACAGCATCGCGCTCGCGGTGGTCTTCGCCAGCCGCCGCGAGGCGGAGAGCCTCGCCGAGACCCGGCGACGCCTGCAGCTGAACCGCAGCGAGGCCATCGCCGCCCTGACCCGGCCCTGAGAGCCGGGCCGCGTCCGGGCCGGCTCCCGGACGCCGCCGGCAGGCCGCCAAGCCCCGAAAACGAATCACCAAGGGACCGGAACCGGCGCCCGCGACGGCGCGCGGACGGCTCCGCAAACCCGGAATCCGGCCGGAACGCCCCGGTCCGCCCCCCGTTCGGCGGCAAATCGGAAAATCGCCAACAGCGTGGGAAAGTCCTGCCCTATCGGCAAGCTGCGCGTCCCTATCGGCAAGCCGGCCGGCAAGGTCGGCGAGCTGCGCGTCCCTCTCGGCGAGCAGGGCCCGGATGGCCGAGAGCTCCGCCCTCAGCGCTGCAAGGCCGGCAACCGCGCGGCGACCTGTTTCCGAATCATCCATGCCCCCTTGGAATCAGAAAACGATTCGGGGGGGAATCCCCTTAATCGTGCCGCAATTCCCGGAAAGTTGCCCCTATTACACCCCATCGATAGACGCACTTAATTCGGGCCGGAAATTGCGGATGATTGCAGGTCGAAGCGATTATGTTTGCAGGTCACTACACGTACAGGCATTTTTCATCCCAAATTGAGCGTGGGCTGCCGTGCGACGAGCGAAATGGCAGTCTGGTTTGAAAGGGCGGGTCAGGCGGTCGCCGAAGTGCGGTGAGGTATGAATAGGATGCCAAGTATTCCCAAGCAAATGCGCTCCGAACCAAGACTATCCGGCGGCGGCGCCCGAGTTCCGGATAGTGAAGTCGACGGCGACCCCGGTTTCGCCGAGACGAACACGGGACTCCGCCGGTGCGGACGATGCGATGATTTCGCCCCGCCTAAGGACATGAAGCCGCGTGGCCTGAATCCGCATGGCCTCGATCGGGTCGTCCGCCTGGAGTATCACGAGATCGGCGTGACAACCGGGTTCGAGACCGTAGTCCTCGATATGCATCGCCGCTGCGGCAGTTGAGGTAATGCTCTCGTACATGGCCAGCATGTCCTCGACGCCGGTCATGAGCCCCACATGTATCGCCATTTTCGCCACTTCCAGCATGTCATGGGTGCCCAGCGCGTACCAGGGGTCGACCACGCAGTCATGGCCGAGGGCGACCGGAATGCCTTCGGCGAGCATCTCCCGGATCCGGGTCAGGCCGCGGCGCTTCGGGTAGGTGTCATGGCGGCCCTGGATCGTGATGTTGATCAGCGGATTGGCGATTGCGAACAGCCCGGCTTCCCGAATCAGCGGGAGCAGTTTGCTGACGTAGTAGTTGTCCATCGAGTGCATGGACGTCAGGTGCGACCCGCAGACTCGGCCGGCCATGCCGAGACGGGTCGTCTCGTGAGCGAGGGTTTCTATGTGGCGGGACATCGGGTCGTCGGTTTCGTCGCAGTGCATGTCGACCAGGAGTCCTCGCCGTTCGGCCAGTTCGCAGAGGGCTCGGACGGATCTGGCGCCGTCCTGCATGGTGCGTTCGAAGTGGGGAATCCCGCCGACGACTTCGACGCCCATGTCGAGGGCCCGTTCAAGGTTTTCGGCGGCCCCGGGCTGGCGATAGTAGCCGTTCTGGGGAAAGGCGACGAGCTGCAGGTCGAACCATGGCCTGATCTCTTTCCGGAGATCGAGAAGCGCTTCGACGGCGACCAGCTTGGGGTCGCTGACATCCACATGGCTCCGGGTGGCAAGGCACCCGTTGGCGATCGACCAGTGACAGAGCCGGCGCGCGCGTTCCGCCACGTCGTCGTGGGTCAGGGTGGGAGCCAGTTCGCCCCAGATGGCGATGCCTTCGAGCAGCGTTCCGCTCAGATTGTCGCGCGGCCGGCCGCGGCTGAGAGTGGCGTCGATGTGGAAGTGCGGATCGACGAACGGCGGCGAAACCAGCCAGCCGCCGGCGTCGAGGGTGCGGGCTGAGTCTCCGCCCAGCCGCGGCCCCACATCGGCGATCCGCCCGTCCCTGACGGCGATGTCGACGCCCCTGCGCCCGTCTGGAAGCGTCGCGTTCTGAATCAGGAGGTCATGCATGGGTCACCTTTGCTTGCTTCCGGGGAAGTTCCGGTTCCGCGTCAAATCCGGTCTCCCCGCCGGAACGGTTTCAGCAGCGCCTGGGGATAGGCAGCGCGCCGTGCCATGAAGATCATGGCGACGATGCTCAGGACATAGGGCAGGGCGAGGAAGAACTGGTAGGGGATGTAAGCGCCCGCAACCTGCTGCGCCCGCACCTGCATGGCATCGAGACCCGCAAAGAGAAGCGCCCCGAGAAGGGCCTTGCCCGGTCTCCATGACGCGAAGATGACGAGGGCAATGCAAATCCAGCCCCGCCCGTTGACCATGCCGAAATAGAAGGCGTCGAACGCGGACATGGTCAGGAAGGCGCCGCCCACGGCCATCAGGGCCGATCCGGCGATCACTGCAAGGGAACGCACCCTGAGCACATCGATCCCCTGGGCCTCGACGGCCATCGGATTCTCGCCGGCCATCCTTACCGCCAGGCCGGCGGGCGTCCGGTACAGCAGGTACCAGACGGCAGGAACGAGGAGCAGCGCGAGATATGTCAGCGGCGTCTGTCTGAACAGCGAAGGACCCAGAAACGGAAGATCGGAGAGAAAGGGGATATGCACCGGCTGGAAGGACACGATCTTCGGCGGCGTGGTCACATCAGGCAGCAGCATTCGGAACACATAGGCGCTGAGCGCGGTCGCGAGCAGGGTGATGCCGATCCCTGCCACGTGCTGGGAGAGTCCGAACCGGACGGTCAGCTGCGCATGCAGGGCGCCGAACACGGCTCCGGTCAAGGCTGCGAAGAGCACGCCGTCCCAAAGTCCGCCGCCGAGGTAGACCCACATCCAGCCGGACATGGCCCCGAACGTCATGATGCCCTCGATTCCGAGATTGAGCACGCCCGCGCGTTCGCAGAGCAGTTCGCCGAGCGTTGCGAAGATCAGCGGGCTCACGATGCGAAGAGTCGCGGCCCAGAAGCCGGCAGTCGCGAGTATCTCGACGATATCCAGCATTTCAGCGGCAGACTGACAGGCGCTGTAGCCGAAAGCGACCGGGCAGCGACGAGTTCAACATGCGCACTATCTCCGAATCCGGTAGCGAACCAGCATCATGCTCAGAAGCACCAGCAGGAGCGACGCCGCCGTGATCACGTCGGCAATGTAGCTGGGGACCAGAGTGTCCCGGCTCATGGAGTCGGCCCCGACGAAGACCGCCGACAGGAAGACGGCCGAGGCCACGACGCCGATCGGGTGCAGCTGGGCAAGCATGGCGACGGCGATGCCCGCGTAGCCGAAGCCGGGAGACAGGTCGAGGGTCAGGTAGCCCTTGAGTCCGGCGACTTCCGAAACCCCCGCAATGCCGGCGATCCCGCCGCTGATCAGCGCTGTCCGCAAGACTGTCAGGTGGATCGGAATGCCGGCGAACGCCGCTGCTGCCCGGTTGAGGCCGACGGCCCGAATCTCGTATCCCCAGACAGTATGGGTCATCATCAGCCAGATCACGAACGCCGCCGCGAGGGCCAGGATGAATCCGGCATGAAGGCGCGAACGCTCGAGGAGCGGCGGCAGGAGTCCCTCATCGACGATCGGAGCCGCCTGCGGCCATCCGAGTGACATCGGATCCTTCCACGGGCCCTCGATGAGGAAGCTCACAAGGAGCAGGATGACGAAGTTCAGGAGAAGCGTGGTGACCACCTCGTCGACGCTGAAGCGGGTTTTCAGGACAACAGGGACGCTGAGGGCGGCAGCGCCGGCGAGGGCTCCGGCGATCAGCAGAAGCGGAATCATCAGGATAGGCGGCAGGACGATGATCCCGGTTCCGACCCAGGTGGCGGCAAGCGCGCCGCAATAGAACTGGCCTTCGGCGCCGATGTTCCAGAATCCCGCGCGAAACGCGACTGCGGCCGCAAGTCCGGTGAAGATCAGCGGCGTGGCGCGCGCGAGCGTTTCCGTTATGGCGAACTTGGAGCCGAAGGCGCCGGAAACAAGAAGACCGTATGCCCGCAGCACGGGTTCGCCGCTCCAGGCAATGAGTGCCGCGCAAACAAGCAGGCTGGCGCCGACCGCCGCCAGCGGTGCCGCTGCCGCCAGCCACACCGGAATCTCCTGGCGCGGTTCGAACCTCATTCGCGTCTCAGGCCGCCTCGGCCAGCTGGCCGCTCATCATGAGACCGATCCGGGACATGTCGGCTCTCGGCGCCGGGGTCAGCCGGCCCCTGTAGATGACGAGAATTCGATCCGAAAGGGCCGCCAGCTCGTCGAGGTCCTCGGAGATCAGCAGGATGCCTGCACCGCGCGCACGCGCGTCGAGCAGCTGTTCGTGGACATAGGCGATCGCCCCTTCGTCAAGGCCGCGGGACGGCTGGTTGGCAATCACAAGGTCCGGATCGCCGGTCAGGGCGCGGGCCAGGACGAGTTTCTGGATGTTTCCACCCGAGAGCAGACGCGATTCTGCGTCCGGGCCCGGGCATCGGATATCGAATCGCGATATCATCTCCTCTGTTCGCCGCCGCGCTGCCTGTCTGTCCAGAAAAAAGCCGAGCCGTGCGAACGGCGGGCGGCGGATCCGCTCGCTGGCGAGGTTTTCCCAAACGGTCATTCCACCCACGATGCCTTCCGCGTGCCGGTCCTCGGGAATCCGTCCGACGCCGGAACCGACCAGCTCCGCCGGCGTGTTCCGGGTTGCGGTTAGTTCAAGAATCCTGACCTTCCCGGCGTCTGCGGCGCGGGTTCCGGAAAGGACGCCTGCAAGCGCGCTCTGGCCGTTCCCCGCAACGCCAGCGATTCCCACGATTTCAGAGGCACGCACGGCGAGGCTGGCGCCGTCGAGATTGTCTCCTGTCCCGCGGGTTCGCACATCCTCGAGGCGAAGCACCTCCCTTCCGGGCGGCAAGGGTTCGGCGCGCGGCCGGACCACGGCATGCCCGACCATCATTTCCGCGAGCCCGGCGCGGTTGGCCGAGGCCGCGTCGACCGTGCCGACGAGACGGCCCTTTCGGAGCACCGCGATCCGGTCGGCAACGTCAAGGATCTCGTGCAGCTTGTGCGAAATGATGATTGCCGACCGGCCTCCCGCCGCGAGGCTCCGAAGCGTTTCGAACAGGCGTTCCGTTTCCTGCGGCGTCAGTACCGCCGTGGGCTCGTCGAGAATTAGCAGCCGCGCACTGGCGTAGAGCGCCTTGATGATCTCAACGCGCTGCTTCTGGCCGACCGTGAGCGCGCCCACCCTGAGATCCGGATCGACCTCGAGGCCGAACCGGTCGGCGAGCTCCGCGAGGCGTTTGCGCGCCTTGCTGTCGGCCCGTGCCAGACGCCAGACCGATTCCTGCCCGACAATCACGTTCTCGAGGGTGCTTAGATTGTCGGCGAGCGCGAAGTGCTGGTGGACCATCCCGATCCCGGCCGCGATGGCGGCGTCCGGCGAACCCGGCCGCAGCCGCCGCCCCTCGAATTCGACATGGCCGGAATCGGCCGTGTAGTGGCCGAAGACGATATTCATCAGGGTTGTCTTGCCGGCGCCGTTTTCGCCGAGCAGGCCCAGGATCTCTCCGGGCTCCAGCGACAGGTCAATCCTGTCGCAGGCCCGGAGCGATCCGAAGCACTTGGTAATTTCGGCAATTCGCAGCACGGCAGCAACCGAACCGAACGATTCTTCCGTTCCGAGGAGATCGGAAGGCGGCGCGCTCAGTAGGTGGACGTCGGCTCGTCGTCGATGATCTCCACGACGAATTCTCCGGCGAGAATGGCCGCAGTAAGTTCCTCCACTCTGGCCTTGGCGTCGGCGGGAATGCGATTCTCGAACTCGTAGTAAGGGGCAAGGCTCGCGCCGCCGCGCTGCATCATCGTCCACTCACGGTAGTCGACTGCCTCGAATCGGCCTTCCTTGACTTCCTGGATTGCATTTGAAATCGCCGCGTTCATGTCCCAGAGCGCGGACGTGACGACCACGTCGGTTCCGTTTTCTTCCTTGTTCATGTCGTTGACGTTTCCGAACGCGATGATTCCGTTTTCCCGGGCTGCATCGACCACGCCGGCGCGTTCCGCATAGAGCACGTCGACGCCGGCCTCGACTTGCGCAAACGCGGCTTCCTTGGCCTTCGGCGGATCGTACCAGGAGCCGATGAAGGTCACCTTGAACTCCACATCGGGATTTACGGAACGGGCGCCGTTCATGAATGCGTGGAACAGCCGGTTGACCTCGCCGATCGGATAGCCGCCGACCATGCCGATACGGTTTGTCTTGGTCATGGAGCCGGCCAGGATTCCCATCAGATAGCAGGGCTCGTGAATGTAGTTGTCGAAGACAGCGAAATTGCTTCCATGCGGAGCGAAGGGGTCGCCCATGAGGAAGGCAACCTCGGGATAGTCATCCGCGACCTTCCGCGCTTCCCGGCTGATTCCGAAGGCCTCGCCGACAATCAGCGCGACTCCGCCGTCCGCATACTCGCGAAGGACGCGGATGTAGTCGGTGTTCGCGACCTTCTCGGAGTACGAGTATTCGATTTCACCCCGGTTCTGGGCATTGGTCAGGGCCTCGTGCAGGCGCGCGTCCCATTTCTGCTGGATCGGCTGGGTGTAGATGCCGGCGACGCGGATCTTGTCAGCCGCGGCATGCGTCGGCACTGCCACTGCGAACGCCGCTGCGACGGCGGCGGCGAGAACAACTTGGGCACGGGAGAGGGAATTCAACATTTCGTATCCTCCTTATGGACTTGGCGGGAATGTCTAACCCAAATGGTAGCACAATCGGATTCCGGGACAAGACATTCCCCGCCAACATCCCGGGGAGGGCACCCTTGTTCGGCGCGGTTGCCCCGCGCCTTTTGATCAAGCTGCTTTCTCTTGGAATGCGGCGGTTTCTCGCGCATTCCGCAACGCGCTTCAACAATGCCAACAGGTTCCGGAATTGCGCATTTTCCCATACGTCTGGATTCGCGCATCGTCGATGGCCGTGAGGGGCGGACCATTGCGGCATCTCCCTGGAAACAGGAACCCGGATCGTATCCCCGGTGCCTGGGCGAGGCGGCTCGCGTTGCCCCGGAATCCGTCCGAAATCCCTTTTCCGAACGCGGGGCCGGTTTCACGGCAGGGGTCAGGACCGTTCGCGACCTCACGGCGAGATGCCTGCCATTGCAAACAGCGGCAAAGGTTGGACCAAAGGTCAGGCGGTGCTTCGGCGGTTTCCGGTTTTCCGGCCTTATCGCGCCGCCGTGCGTCAACTCCGCGGCCATTGTCTTGCGGCATGCCGGATTCCTGGTCCAGGCATCATGCTGTCCGCCGTGCGCAGCAACTGACATGGAGCTTTCGTCCGAGGCAGCCGTGGTGCGTTTTTCGGGGAAGCGTCGGGGCCTTCCCCAAACCCGGAGCGACCGGGATTCCCCGGCCACGGAGCCTCGTGTCCCCGCCCGCCCGACCTTGTAAAGAGGGCTGGTGCTGCTTATATTTGTCTGGCTGAACAAGACTGTCAGGCAAGAAGGTCGCCATATGAACTACGGAAACCTGCCGGCGCCGTCCCCGGACGCGGGGCTGAGTCGATACATGCAAGAAATTCGAAAGTTTCCGATGCTTGACGCGGACGAGGAGTATGTCCTGGCGAAGTCATGGCTGAGTCATGGCGACACGGATGCGGCCCACAAGCTGGTCACGTCGCATTTGCGCCTCGCGGCCAAGATAGCCATGGGATACCGCGGTTACGGCTTGCCGACGTCGGAGGTCATCGCCGAGGCCAATATCGGTCTCATGCATGCGGTCAAGCGGTTTGATCCGGACAGGGGCTTCCGTCTCGCGACCTATGCCATGTGGTGGATTCGCGCCAGCGTCCAGGAGTACGTCCTGCGCAGCTGGTCGCTCGTGAAACTCGGGACGACGAGCGCCCAGAAGAAGCTTTTCTTCAATTTGCGCAAGGCGAAAAACAAGATCGGCGCACTCGAAGACGGGGAACTGCGTCCGGAAAACGTGAAGCGCATCGCGCAGGACCTGAACGTTTCCGAGGACGAGGTCATCGCCATGAACCGACGCATGTCGGGTGGCGATGCGTCCCTGAACGCCCGGATCAGCCAAACCGGCGAGGATGCGGCGGAGTGGCAGGACTGGATCGAAGACGAGAACGCGGACCAGGCGAGCGACTATGCCGAAAAGGACGAGCTTGAAGTCCGTCGCGACTTGATGGTCACGGCGATGCGCGACCTCAAGGACCGCGAACGGGAAATTCTCACCAAAAGGAAACTCACGGACAACCCGGCGACCCTGGAGGAACTGGCAGGAACATACGGCGTCAGCCGCGAGAGGATCCGCCAGATCGAGGTTCGGGCCTTCGAGAAGCTGCGGGACAGGGTCCGCGAACTGGCCGTCGAAAACGGAATGCTAAAAACCGCATAGCGCGTTCGGCGTCCGGACGGTTCAGGTATCGTACGCTTCGAGTTCGTCGATCAGGCGCGAGATCATGGCAAGGCCCTTCTCCCAGAATCCGGTTTGACCGGCATCTAGTCCAAAAGGCGCAAGGAGTTCGCGGTGGCGCCTGGTTCCGCCGGCTGCCAGCATGTCGAGGTATGCGGGGACGAATTCCGGTCCGCTTTCCTCGTATACCGCGTAGAGCGAGTTAACGAGGCAGTCCCCGAAAGCGTATGCGTACACGTAGAATGGCGCGTGAACGAAGTGCGGGACGTAGCTCCAGAACGTCTCGTACCCGTCCATGAAACGGAAAGCGGGTCCGAGGCTCTCCTCCTGGACCGACATCCAGATCGCGTTGATGGCTTCGGGCACCAGCTCCCCCTTGCGCCGTTCCTCGTGGACCCTGCGTTCGAAGTCGTAAAACGCGATCTGCCGGATGACCGTGTTGATCTTGTCCTCGATCTTTCCGGCGAGGAGAACCTTCCGCGCCGCGGGATTCCCGGCCCTGCAGAGAAGGCTGCGGAACGTGAGCATTTCGCCGAACACGCTTGCCGTTTCCGCGAGCGTCAACGGCGTGTCGGACAGCAATTCGCCTTGCTCCCTGGCGAGGGACTGGTGCACGCCGTGGCCGAGTTCGTGGGCGAGTACCATGACGTCGCGCTGCCTGCCCTGGTAGTTCATGAGAATGTACGGATGAACGTCCGAAGACGTCGGATGCGAAAACGCACCCGGTGACTTTCCGGGCTGCAGCGCCGCGTGAATCCATCCATTGCGGAAGAACGGTTCCGCGTGCTGCGCCATCTCCGGAGAAAACGCGTCATACGCCCCGATCACGATGTCGCGCGCCTCGTCCCAGCCGATCGAGACGTCATCATCTTCGGGAAGCGGCGCGTTCCTGTCCCATACCTCCAGCTGCTCGAGTTCGAGCCAGCGCGCCTTGAGCCGATAGTAGCGGTGGGAGATCCCGGGGTAGGCCGCCGCCACGGACTCCCTGAGTGCGTCGACAACCTCGGGTTCGACCTGATTGGACAGATGCCGGCTTGCCTGCGGAGTGGGCAAGCCGCGCCAGCGGTCCAGGACTTCCTTCTCCTTGGCGAGGGTGTTCGTGATTCTGGCAAAGAGGGACGCGTTTCCGCCGAAGACGCGGGCGAGTTCGCGCGCACTCTCTTCGCGCAGGGACCTGTCCGGATCCGAAAGGAGGTGGAGCGCCTTTTCCAGCGACAGCGATTTGCCGTTCACCCGAAACGAAAGGGCGCCGACGGTTTCGTCGAACAGCATTGACCAGGCGGATGCACCTACCACCGACTGGTCGTGGAGGAACGCTTCCAGTTCGTCCGACAACTGGTAGGGCTTCATGGTTCTAACCTGGTCCAGAAACGGGGCGTAGCGCGCGAGATCCGCATTTTCCGACAGCAGCTCTTCGAGCGATGAGTCCTCGATCCGGTTCAGTTCGAGAGTGAAGAACACCAGATGGCCGGAGGCTTCGGTCAGCATCGACTGCATGTCGGACAGGAATTTCGTCCGATCCGGGTCCGTGACAGCTTCAGCGTGGCGGAGTTGCGCGAATGACATGAGCCTGTTCGATACCGACTGGATCCTGTCATACTTGCTTATGCAGTCGAGAAGCTCGCCGGAGGAGAGCAGCCCGAGGCGGCCGGCGTACGCGTCCCGGAACGCGGCGCATTCCCCGGTCAGCCAATTCCGATCATTTTCGAGTTCGCCAGAGGATTCGGACGGATAGAGGTCGGCGAGATCCCATGTCGGCAATCCGCCCGATGCGTCGGCGCTGGCGTCTTCAACATCTGGCGAACGGAATGCCGTCCGTTCCTGCGTCGTGTTCATCATCCGATCTTCCCTCGTTGTTTGCCGCCCGGAAGACTCTCCTGGAATGGTTCTCGCGGGGGCTGTCCCGGAGGCTGCGCCGTCGGCGGTCGAGACCTATGGGCAAGGCCTCGCGGAGGCAAGTCCCGGGCGAGGCTGGTGCCGGCGAGCTACAGGAATTTCTGCAGGAGGATCAGGTCGTGCCAGCGACCGAACTTGAACCCGACTTCGCGAAGACGGGCAATCTCCTTGTATCCGCATTTCCGGTGGAATTGGGCCGCACCCTCGTTTTCGGCGCTGACGCCTGCGAAAATCGAGTGAACGCTCCGTTCGCGCGCGTGCCGTTCGAGTTGCTGCATGAGCCTGCGCCCGAGTCCCTGTCCGCGTGCGCCCGGCTCGAGCATGATGGTGCTCTCCATGGTCCGAGTGTATCCGGGGCCGCTCCTGAACTGTCCGTAGGTCGTGAAGCCGAGGAGCGCACCGCGGTCGCATGCGACGAGGAACGGCTGGCCGGCCTCCGTCTTGCTGTCCAGTGTCCTCGCGAGATCCCCGGGGCGCCTTTCACGCGTTGTGAAGGTGACCACTGTGTCCCGGATCATGGCGTTCCACAACGCGCAGATCCCGGGACAGTCGCCTGCTTCTGCTTGACGGATTTCCATGGCGGCCTCGTATCAGGCAGCCGTGCATGGGGAAAGTTCATTCGACCGGGACATGGAAGCCGGCAAGACAGGATCGGGAACCGGCCGAGGAACGACGGATGGCGCAGGTTTTTCTTCCGGCCAGTCGAGATGCCACGCCGCCGGGGGGGCCATGCGGGCATGCCTGCGTTGCAGTATCCAGCGGTCGGTGTCCAGCCGGTGGCGGGGTGAGAGATGCCAGCGCGTTTCCACGCCGGGTGCGCCGCCGTTTCCGGGGACAAGAATCAGGCCGATCACTCCCTTGCCCTGTCCTGCGGTACTTCCGGCAGCAATGTTCAGGCGCCGGACGGGCGTGAGGGCAGGCGGTGCCGACAATTCCGCAACCGTGACGGGCGCGCAGCCTGCGCGCAGGCATTCCTCCATGCACCACAGGATGTTTTCCGGCCGTTTCGGCCTTACGAAGACAATGCGTCCGGGATTCATGTAGCGCTGCACGCCGTCGGCGTGCAGTTGTTCGCTCTGCCAGTGACCGGCAATCCAGAATACCGGCCCGCCGGTCCTTCCGGCCGCGATGAGCGCCAGCGCATGGCGGGATGGTCCGCAGAACTCGTGCACGCGGGCGGCCGGCAGCGTCAGATCGCCGACCAGGCGCCGACTCGGCCGAGGGTTGCGGCAAGGTTCGATCGACAATGGTCCCGGCATGGAGTCAGCCTATAATGTTCTCCTTTTGTTCGCAACAGTCTCCGGAGCGGCCCTGCATGCGGATTTTCTGGACAACCAGACATTGACACTGCCAGAAACGCCATACAAGGGACAAAAAAGGGAGCGCGCCGATGAAGATGAACAGCCTTGGAACGACCGGACTCGCGGTCAGCGAACTGTGCCTCGGCACGATGACCTACGGAACGCAGACCCCGAAAGAGGATGCGCATGCGCAGATTGACATGGCGCTCGACCACGGAATCAACATCATCGACACCGCCGAGCTCTACCCGGTCAATCCGATGTCGCGGGACACTCAGGGCGACAGCGAACGCATCATAGGCGAATGGGTGGCGCGGTCCGGGCGCAGGGACGAACTCCTGATCGCAACGAAAGTATCAGGAGAGGGACAGAGGATCGTCCGCGACGGGGCGCCGATTTCCCGCGGCACGATCACGGTGGCGGTGGAAAGCTCGCTGCGTTCGCTCCGGACCGACCGGATCGACATCTACCAGCTGCATTGGCCGAACCGCGGATCCTACATGTTCCGCCAGAACTGGACTTACGATCCGACAAGCCAGCAACTCTCGCAAACCCTGGACCACATGGCGGATGTTCTTGAAACCATGCAGGAACTTGTCGATTCCGGAAAGGTTCGCCACTTCGGACTGTCCAACGAGAGCGCCTGGGGAACCGCGCGCTGGCTGCGCTTGGCCGAAGAACGGGGATTGCCCCGCGTCCAGACGATCCAGAACGAATACAGCCTGCTTTGCAGGCTGTTCGATCTTGACCTCGCGGAACTCAGCCACAACGAGAACGTCGGCCTTCTCGCCTTTTCGCCGCTTGCAGTCGGCATTCTGACCGGCAAGTACCAGGGGGGCGTCACCCCTCCAGCGTCCCGAAAATCGATATCGCCCGGTCTCGGAGGGCGCGCGACCGACCGCGTCTGGCCTGCGGCGGCGGCCTACCAGGATGTCGCGCGCCGCCACGGGCTCGACATGGTCCACATGGCGCTCGCGTGGTGCAGGACGCGTCCGTTCATGGCGTCCGCAATATTCGGGGCCACCACGACAGCACAACTCAGGCATCTCCTGGGATCCGTGGACGTAACCATTTCCGATGCCTGCCTCAAGGACATCGACCGGGTGCATCGCGCGCACCCGATGCCGTTCTAACCGGCCGGAAACGCGCCGCCGCCGTTCCGGGCCGGCGGTCGCGGCACGGGCTGGGTGCCTCGAACTCTGCGCCAAACGGAAGGACATCCCACATGCCGCTCGCGATGAACAGAGAAGCCTTCATTACCTGCGCCGTCACCGGGGCGGGAAGCACGCAGGACCGCTCCCCGCATGTGCCGCGTTCGCCCCGGCAGATTGCCGAGAGCGCGATCGAGGCGGCTCGGGCTGGTGCCGCCATCGTCCATTGCCACGTTCGCGACCCGGACACGGGCGCGCCATGCCGCGACCTCAGGCTCTACCGCGAGGTCACCGACCGCATTCGCGCCTCTGACGTGGATGTCGTTCTCAACCTGACCGCCGGAATGGGCGGCGACATCGTGACCGGGCCGGTAGAGAGTCCCCTTCCGCTCGACAGCGGGGGTACCGATCTCGCCGGCGCCAGCGAGCGCGTCGCACACGTTATCGAATGCCAGCCCGAAATCTGCACGCTCGACTGCGGCACCATGAATTTTGCGGAAGCCAACTACGTCATGGCGAACACGCCCGAGATGCTGCGTTCCATGGCAAGGATGATGACAGAGGCCGGAGTCCGGCCGGAAGTCGAGGCGTTCGATACCGGGCATCTCTGGTTCGCCAGGCAACTGGTCAAGGAGGGCGTGCTCGATGCCCCGGTTCTGGCTCAGCTCTGCATGGGCGTTCCATGGGGAGCGCCTGACGACTTGCATACGTTTCTGGCCATGGTGAGCAACTTGCCCGAAGACTGGGTATTCTCTGCGTTTTCCCTCGGGCGCAACCAGATGGCCTATGTCGCAGCCTCGGTTCTCGCCGGGGGCAATGTCCGGGTCGGGCTCGAAGACAACCTGATGCTTGATCGCGGCGTGCTTGCAACCAATGCGCAGCTCGTGCAGCGCGCCGTGGAAATCTTGGAGAGGCTTGGCGTGCGCGTTCTGGAACCTGCGGAGGTCAGGGAAGCGCTCCGGCTTACGAAGCGCCTGCCGGCATGATCCGGCGAGCCCGCGAGACGTCGCCGAATTGCGGCCGTGCGACTGGCGCGGATGCGGGACTCGCGGCGTTGTGCCGAGGAGAATTGCCGTGAAACGCAGGGCGGCAATCGTTGGCGGCGGCGTGATCGGCGCAGGCTGGGCGGCGCGCTTTCTGTTGAACGGCTGGGACGTTGCCGTTTTCGACCCCGACCCGGAAACCGGGAGGAAGGTGGGCGAGGTCCTGGCCAACGCGCGCCTCGCCCTGCCGGGGCTTTCGGATGTGGCGCTGCCTCCGGAGGGCGAAATCGCATTCCCCGCCTCGGTCGATGAAGCCGTCGCCGGCGCAACGTGGATTCAGGAGTCCGTTCCGGAACGCCTTGACGCCAAGCGCGACGCGCTGGCCCGGATATCCAGGTGCGCGGACGCCACTGCGGTGATCGCGTCGTCGACCTCCGGCTTCAGGCCGTCGGAAGTCGCGGCCGACGCGTGCAATGCCGGGCAGGTCATGGTCTGCCACCCGTTCAATCCCGTCTATCTGCTGCCGCTCGTCGAGGTCGTCTCGCATGACCGGACCGATCCGGACCTTGTCCGGAAGGCGGTCGGGATGCTGGACTCGCTGGGAATGAAGGCGCTCATCGTCAGGACGGAAATCGACGCCCATCTCGCCGACCGCTTCCTTGAAGCGGTCTGGCGCGAGGCGTTGTGGCTGATCCGGGACGGGGTCGCGACCACCGCCGAGATAGATGATGCAATTCGCCTCGGCTTCGGGCTTCGCTGGGCGCAGATGGGACTGTTCGAGACGTACAGGATCGCCGGCGGCGAAGCCGGCATGGAACACTTCATCGCGCAGTTCGGCCCGTGCCTCGATCTTCCCTGGTCGCGGCTCACCGACGTGCCGGAAATGACGCCGGCACTGGCCAGGAGAATTGCCGACCAGTCCGACAGCCAGTCCGTGGGGCTCGGAGTCCGCGAACTCGAACGCATCCGCGACCGGAATCTCGTGGCGATACTGAGAGCCCTCAAGGGGCAGGACTGGGGTGCGGGCGCAGTCCTCAATGCGCACGACGCTTCCCGCATGCCGCCGGTCCCGGCCGTTGACGCGGCGCAGCCAATCGAGACCGTTGAGCGCAGCGTTCCGCTCGACTGGACGGACTACAACGGTCACATGAACGAGGCGCGATACCTGCAGGTTTTCAGCGACGCGACCGACCGCTTCATGGAAGTCATCGGATGCGACCAGGCATATGTTGCGTCCACTGGCAGTTACTTCACGGTGGAAACGCACATCCGCCACCTGGACGAGGTGCACGCCGGCAGCCGGATTCGCGTTCGGACCACCTGCCTGCTCGGCGAGAGCAGGAAGATGCATCTATTTCATGAGATGCAGGACACCGGGGGCCGGCTCCTGGCGACCGGAGAGCACTTGCTGCTCCATGTCGACATGAAATCCCGCCGCGCCGGCCCGGCCGCAGCAGAGGTCGAGGCCGAACTGCGGCGAATTGCCCGCGGCCACGCCCGGCGCGGCTGGCCGGAGGGTGCCGGGCGCAGGGTCGGGCAGGGGCGCTGACCGGCAACTCCGCCGGGGGTTCGCGGGTGCACGTCAGCCGATTCTTGCGCGGGGGCAGGACCGCCGACCGGTTCGGGTCTTTGCGGCGCTGCCGGACTACTTGGCGAAGGCAACGCCGAGTCCGGTACAGCCAACGTTCATCGCGGCGCTGCGGTCCCGATGCTTGCGGAACGTAACCGGGTAAACGGCGGCGTCCTGACAATTCGGTTGCCCGCGCGCGTGTCGGGTGGGGATGATTCCGGTCATTCATCAATGATCGGAGGATGTTGAAATGTCGGGATTGAACAGTTCGTCCGGCTCCCGCGCTGCTCCGGTGGTGTGCAGCGCGGCCGGGCGGAGCGCAATCATGGCGGACTTTGAGCGTTCGGGGATGTCGCGGCGGGAGTTCCGCGAGTCCCGCGGGCTGTCGCCGAAGACCTTCGGGAACTGGCGGAGCAATGTCGCCCGCGCGACAGCAAGTCAGAAATCTGCTCTCAGATGCGCGCAATGCAGGGACAGTTCATGGTCTGACACCCGTTCAAATCCGCTTGCCTGCTGCCGCTCGTCAACGTCGTCGCGCATCACCGGATCGATCCTTACCTTGTCCGGAAGGCGGTCTGGATGCTGGCGGAGCAGGCGTAGCAAATGGCACGCATGCGCTCCCGGGGACAGACCGCAGACGACTGATCTGGCGCCGCGAAAGCGCTGAGGCGTCGTCCGGGGACGTAGCGTTCCCGTCGTTCATTGATATGGTTTCATGTTCGCGCAACCGGTCGCAATGAAATTCCAATCGACGGAGCCTCTTGCAAAACCATTGGGTTAAGCGCCCGATGAACGGGGCCGGTTCCCCGGCGCGGTCGGAATCGCGAATCAAGCTGCCCGAATCCTCGGACTTTCGCCGTTGCCGCCGAACGGTCCGGAACAAAGAGCGAACATGCCGCGGTGCCGGCCATGCTTCGCCGCTCGCCGGCCCCGCGGCGGCGTTTCGGAGTGGATCGGGCCGTCCCGAAGGACGGGGAGAGCGTCAGGAAGGCGCGGCGAGGCGCATCAGCTGGTCGACCGTCAGCGCCAGAACCCCGAACATCAGGTGGCAAAGAACCTTCGCATGTCCCCGGACGCGCACGTGGCGGGCCCCGAACTCGTCCTTGAGACGGGCGTTGCTCCGCTCGACCCCCGAACGGATCCGGTAGCGGACGCTCTCGGGCATGGCGAGGCCGCATGCGCGCAGTGCCCGGGCCTCGCGCTTCAGGTCCTGCTTGAGCTCCGTGTCACGACGCGGGTTGACGTCGATGATCGGGACGTGGCCGAGGCGTTCGCTCATCCGGTGGATCTCTGTCGCGTCATAGGCCGCGTCCATGAGGTCGTAGAGGTTGGTCACGCGTCCGGCACTCATCGTCGCAAGGGGGATCGCCACCTGGCTGTCGTGGACCGATGCCGAGGCCGGGATGGCGCTCACCGGCACGCCGCAGTCGGCCGTGTCGAGGTGCGGCCTGTAGCCGATCCAGCTCGTCAGGAAGCCCTTTGGCGTTCCTCTTCGCGCCATGGTCGCAGGCGCGCGGCAGGTCGGCGAGCATCTCCTTGAGGCTCATGCCATTCGACTGACGTTCGAGACGCCCGGGTTCCTTCTCGACTTCCTCGCCCTTGCGGGGACGCCCGCGCCGGCGCTTCGGCTTCTTCCCGGCCGCCGGCTTCGGCGCCGGCTTCTCCCGCCCCTCGATCGCCGTCGAGTCCCGTGAGACGTGGCCGATCAGTTCCGCTCCCAGGGCCTCCTTCACCAGGGCCTCGTGCATGCGCTCCGCAAGGCGGGCCTGGGAGAATTCGGCGAACGCCCGCGAAAAGGTCGCCTCGCTCGGGATCGCGCCGACGCGCGGCCAGCCGCAGAGCCTGCGCAGCGTCGCGTCGACCCCGAGCCTGTCGATCAGGTCCCGGGTCGTCGGCAAATCCCATATCGCCTTGGCGACGAAGGCCCGCGCCAGGGCCTGCCGGCTCCGCTGCGGCCGGCCGGGGCCGCCCCAGCGCGTCGAGACGAAACGCTCGACCTCGGCAAGGTCGAGAGCCCGGACGAGTTTCCTGTGGTTTTCCAGCAGCGGCCCGACCTCCTCGGCAAGCGCGGGGAAAAGTTCCCCTTGAAATCGGTTCCAGACATTGGTTAGGGTGGATCTCAAGGACATCGGGGCCGCCTCCGTTGCTGCTTTTTCGACAACTGCACAATACCTTGTGGCGGCTCCGATCTCCAGGACCATCCGAGCAGAATCGTCGAAATCGGCGGGAAATTCGCCCGTCAAGGGCGTTTTGCAAGAGGCTCGACGTTGCGATTCGACATGACT
Organism: uncultured Amylibacter sp.; assembly: GCA_963662815.2. Classification (GTDB taxonomy): domain Bacteria; phylum Pseudomonadota; class Alphaproteobacteria; order Rhodobacterales; family Rhodobacteraceae; genus JAPPHA01. Next base: position 572,261 of record CAXXWA010000020.1, on the reverse strand, counting down.
CTCAAGCCCTCAGGACAAGTGGTCGAGAAAGAAGTCATCGAGAATCCGCTTGTTCAGAATCGCCGATCGAATCATCGGGCAAGACCTTGAACCTCAATCGAGAGGAAAGGGTGTCACCAGGCGGGAGTTCCTTGAGGCCGCCGCAAGCCACGCTTGTTCGACCCGAAACGTGACTCTGCGGCTCCAGGGCGAATACATCGGACTGGGGCGTGTAGAGCATCAGATGCTGCAGGGGAGGATCTGCGGACATCTCGAGGCGGTAGCAGAGATCCGGTTGCACGACCTCGGCACGCCCGGTCCACGCTTCGTAGCAGTTGTTTCGCCAACTAGGCTGTGGACTCAATTAACCGGCTTGCGACCCGCCGGAGCAGGAACCGGCTGATGGCCAGGCGCACGGTGGACAGGAAGTTGCGCGCGGTCTTGTCATACCGCGTTGCAACTCTCCGGAACTCCTTGATCCTGCCGATGAATCTTTCGACCAGATTGCGCTCCCGGTACGCCTCGCGATCAAGCCCGCGCTGCTCGTTCCGGTTGGACTTCGGCGGAATGACCGCGGTCGCTCCGGCCGCCGAAATCATGTCGAGGATGGCGTTGCTGTCATAAGCCCTGTCGCCGATCACCGTCTCGTCCGGCCCGAGCCCCTCGAGAAGCGCCCCGGCCTGCGTGCAGTCGGCCGCCTGTCTCGGTGTCCGGGAGCACGGCCTTCACGAGTTCGTTTCCGTCGATGCCGGTGCGGACCTTCGTGGTCCTGCCGCCGCGGCTAATCCCGACCTCGGGAGGCTCGCCGTCCCGTGGGGCGCCCGCGCCGTGCTTGCGGACGCGGGTCGACGAGGAGTCCACCATGCGCAGTCGAAGCTCCCCGCCGCCGCCGTCGCCGTCGTTGTCGTCGCCTTCCGCAAGTTCCTGAAGCTTCGACATTATCTTCTCCCAGAGGCCGTTCCTGCTCCACCGGTTGTAGCGGTTGAAGCAGGTCGTGTACGGACCGCAGCGCTCTGGCAGGTCGCGCCACGGCGTGCCGGTGCGCAGCACGAAGAAGATGCCGTCCATCACCCGCCTATCATGCACCCGTCTCGGGCCCTGATGCTTCTGCGGAAGCACGGAGCGGAGAATTTCCCATTCCGCGTCCGTCATGTCGTGTCGGTCGCCGCTCATGCCTCGAACTCCTTGTGGACTGTTTCCGGCAGGAATCACGGAGGCGCGGGAATGTCAAATGTTTTGGGTACAGTGCCTAGAGGGAACTCTGCGGAAGGCCGAAAAGTCGAGCTCCGTCGGAACGCGCAGCGAATCGGTTGGCAGATGATCCGGTCCTTCGAGCCAGAATGCTTCGCAGGAGAAGCGCAGTGCGGTGCGGTCCAAATGTGGAAAATACGGATGCCAGCCGAGACCAGCCGGAATTGGCTTGGATCCGGGATTGGTCACATCGAGAGTGAATTCCGCCTCGCTCTGGCCGACGAACACGCCGATACGCGCCTCAAAGCACAACGGCATCGCCGGATCGGCATCGAGGACAAGGACGCAGCTATCCGCATCATGTCTCTTGGTGCGCCAGACGCGCTGCCAGCCGTACCCGTGAATTGCGAGCGGATCTGTAGTATTTGGCGAAAGCGGAACCGCAGTTGAGCCGATCCGCAGGACATTTCCGCGGGCGCGGTTTGCAAAGGGCACCATCGGAAACATGGCTGAACCGTTTGCCGTGCAGTCCGACGGGTCGGCGGGTTGCAGGACCGGCACCCAATTCCCTTCGCAATTCAGGAAATCGAATGCCCGAACCGCGGCCCCGTTCCTGGGATCGACGGTCAGGCGCAGGTGGTTGCTCGCTGTCAGCCTGATCATGCGGACAATCCAGTCGCCGCGGCGCGTCTTCCTGTTTCCTCTGCTCCTGGCCGGAGGTTGTCGGTCACCAACTCTTCGATCATGGCGCGACAGGCATGTGCGCCCGCACTGGAGCGCCGACGTCGCGGCGAGGATGAGGGCGGCAAACAAGTCGCCACGGTCACCTGCGTATCCGGAGTCCTAGTCATGGTAGAGCGCCGATCTTCCTCCATCGATCACAATGGTTTCCGCGTTGATGAAAGGCGCCTCGTCCGAGGCAAGGAAGACCGCTGTCATGGCGACCTCTTCCGGCGTGCCGATGCGCTGCGGCGGATGCAGGATTTCGGCCTTGGCGCGTTCCGCGACCGGATCATCGAAGCGAGCCCAATAGTCGCGGGCAATCTGGGTATCGATGTAACCGGGCGCGATGGCATTTACCCGAATTCCCTCGGCAGCGTACTCGATGCCGAGCGCACGTGTGAGCCCCACCAGGCCATGTTTCGCGACCGGGTAGGGAAACGTGTGCGGAATGATCTTGAAGCTGTGGCTGCTGGCAATGTTCACGATGCTGCCGCGTCCTGCGTCTCGCATCTCCGGCAGGACGGCTTCTGTCATCGCCCAGCAGGCTTCGAGATCAAGCGCCATGCAGCGCGCCCATTGCGAGCGGGGCATTTCGTGCGGCCGGAAAAAGACGTTGGCGCCCGCATTGTTGACCAGGATTTCCGGCGTCCCGTGTTCCGCGGCGACAGTTCGCATGAGGCGGTCGATGTCGGCCTGCACGGTTACATCCGTTTGCACGAATCGTCCCGCAATCTCTTCGGCCACCTTCGCACCGTTTGCATCACAGCGTTCCGCAACGACTACAAAGGCGCCTTCGGCTACTGATGTAGTCGGGCATCGGTGATCCGGACGAGTTGTCCGAAGTCGGAATCGAGACTCAGGTTCCGCTTCGAGGGGTCGGTAAGAATCTCCAGGATCATCACGAGGTGCCCGTATTCGCGACGACCCGAAGGAAGCTCGGTTACTTCGGCGAGGATCGCGGGCTCAAGTTGCTCGTGAACGGCCTTCAGTACATGCTCTTCAGGAGTGGCCCGGTCTCGACAATCGGCGTTGAAGCGACGGCATTTATGATGCCCGACGAAACCAGAGATCCGGTCATGCAGATGTTCTGCATCCCTTCGGCATACCTCGACAGGGACATCGCCGACGTGAAGCCGACGCCGGGCGTTACCCTGAACGTGCTGCTTCTCAGGCCGAAGGCGCGCGGGTGGGTGCGGTTGCGATCAAGCGACCCGCGTGACCTCCCTCTCATTCATCCGAATTTCCTGGGTCACGCGTATGACCTGAGTCTCGAGATCGAAGGGCTGAAGTTTGCACGGGACGTCCTGCGGACGCGAGTGCTTGCCAGGCAGATCGATTGCGAAGTCCTGCCCGGCCCCGATTGCGTAAGCGACGAGGATCTCGCGGCATACTGCCGGCGGACAGTGAAGACCGGTTATCATCTTGTCGGCACGTGCAGAATCGGTGCGGAGGATGACGCGGATGCGGTTCTGACGCCGGATCTCCGGGTGAAGCGAGCCGGCAGGCGTGCAGCGAGTCTGGCTGCTGAACTAGCGGGTGGAAGTCCCGCCGGCGCAATTCTTGGTTTGGCGCCGTAGCATGTCCCACGGGTACGGGGGTGACCCCGTGCCTGCGAGCTGGGATGTAGAAAGCCATCGTGGGCTTGGCTGGAGCAAGGCTCCAACCCGGTCCGGTCAGTCAGGATGGCGAGCGAACCGGAGGGCCGTAGCGAAAGTGAACGATCGATGATGCGACGAAAACTCGCCCCCACATGGAAGCTGACTTGTGGGGATATATTGGAGGATGCCAAGGGTCAGCCTGCTACCCGATGGCTAGCACCGGTGCGGAAGAACCGAGGTGAGCACGCACCGGATCCCCCAGCGTGGAGACGGCGGCAATCCGGGAAAGTTCAGCAGTGAAAGACCGGAAGGTGTGGAGGACAGACAGGATGTTGCGACTCTCGAATGTCAAGGACCGCGCCTATAACCGCGAGTGCGGGAAATGGTGCGGAGTCCTCCTGACTGGCGGATGAGGTCGATTAAGCTGAAGTTCTAGCTTTTTTCGGCGCAGGTTTTCCAATTTATTCCTTTTTTACAGGGGGTTGTGACCCCGGGATGTAATAGGGGCAACTTTCCGGGAATTGCCGCCGGGCCCGAGGGGGCGTGTCAGGCCGCGGCGCGCTGCCTGACGAGGTCGGCAAGCCTCGGCACGTCGGGAGCGCCGGCAACGCCGAGGCGGCTCCTCAGGTAGTCTCAGTACGGCACGCCGAGCTTCCCGCAGGTCTTCTTCGCTCCGATATAGGCATCGCGCGCCGCCCGCCCGGCATCGCTCCGCGTCCCGAACGAGACCTTGCGCCGGGCGGCGTGGTCCCGGATGTCGTTCTCGACCCTGTTGGCGTTGAGCGGCGTCTCCGGACGGCGCCAGCACGCGCAGGAGCTCGTCCCGGTTCGCCGCCAGCCTTTCGAGCAGCCGGTCGAGGCTGGCGTCCTCCGGTGGCCGTGCCGAAGATCCGGTCGAACCGCCGCTGCATGACGAGCTTGCGCAGCGGAGTGGGACGCTTCCGGTAGCGGCAGAGGCTGCGGTACAGCCTCCATACCCTGTCAAGCACCCCGTCGACCCGTTCATGCTGGAAACGGGGCGCTTCCGTTCAGCTTGGCGATGTTCCGCTCGGCGTGGAACCAGCAGAGCGCGTGGAGGTCGCCGACGGGCGAACTGCCCGGCGTCGTCGGCCGGGATCTGCGGCTTCTCGAGCACCTGGAGGAATGCGGGATCGCTGACCCTTCCGGAGAAGCGCGACTTCCGCGGCGAAGTCGGCGCGACGGGCCGATCGTCCGCGTGCGGGCCGTCCGATCCCGCAGCCGGAGATGCGCCTGCGGTCTCGAGGCCCTGGAGCCCCTGTCGCTGGAGGAGGCGGCGTCTCCGGAGGACGTGGCGCTGTGGAAGGCGCTCGTCGCCGCTACCACTATCTCGGATGCCCGAAGGCCCTTCGGGCACGTCCGTCCCGACTGGTTCGTCCGCGACCGCATGCGGGCGGCACCTCGCGGTGCTGCTGTTCGAGGCGTGCAATCGCGGACGCTGCCGCGCCCGGGACGAGTGGATCGGAAGTGGAGCGCGGCCGACCGCGACCGCCGGTCTGCACCTCGCGAAATGCACGAACAAGCCGCTTGCCTGGTCGCCGTGCCATGGGTCCGTTCGTCGACAACCTTGCGTCGAAGGCGCTGGCGATGGTCGACGTTGCGCCAACTGCCCGGCAGTCTGGGAGGAGCGGCACGCCTGCCGCACCGGTCCTGTGCGAGACCTTCGTCGATGCCGACCCGGCTTCGACGGCGCCTGCTACAGGGAACCGCCGGCCTGGCAGCGGATCGGCATGACCGCCGGCAAGCGCAGCGGGCGCGGCGCCAAGCATCGGCCAAGGAGATCCTGGTCAGGGCGCTGGACCCGGCGTTCCGCGAGATCCTGAAGGGATGATGGCGAGGGCCTTGAAGCCGAAGCCGAAGCGCCGCGGCAAGTCCCCTGCGTCCGCCTCCGACGGCCGCTTCGTCGCCATGTGGTCCCGGATCGCCGACGCGGAAACTCGCCGGACATCGCCGCGATAGCCAACGACCGGGCAGTGGATGCACGATGACGCCGGGTGACGGACAGCCTCGTCGTCATGCTGTTCGTGTTCCGACTGGTGCTCGGCGCGCGGACCCGAAGGGCTCACGGTCACCGTCGACGGCCGAGCTGTGGGAGCAGTGCCGGAAGTTCCGGCATCGCGCTGCCGCAGCCGCAGCCGGTCGCCGCCTCCTCGATCTGCAAGGCGCGCGCCCGCGTGCACGGAGGACCTGTTCCGGGACCTGCACCGCGAGATCCGTCGCGCACGGCATCCACGACCCGAACTGGAACGGACACCGGACCTTCGCCGTCGACGGCTCCAAGCTCAACCTGCCGCGCCCGCTTCGTCGATGCCGGATGATCTCGCTCCCGAACGACGGCGCCCGCCACCCTTTCAGGGCCTGCCCGGCGAGCCGCCTGTCCTGCTCGGCAAGCTGCGCGTCCCTATCGGCAAGCTCGGCCGTCCGAGGTCGTTGAACTGTGCGTCGCCTCTCCGCAAGCTGCGCGTCCCTCTCGGCGAGCAGGGCCCGGATGGCCGAGAGCTCCGACCTGAGCGCTGCAAGGCCGGCAACCGCGCGGCGACCTGTTTCCGAATCATCCATGCCCCCTTGGAATCAGAAAACGATTCGGGAGGGAATCCCCTGAATCCTGCTGCAATTCCCGGAAAGTTGCCCCTATTACCCCGGGATGCGTCGCGAAACGGATTCCTGTAGGCACGACTGATCCCATCAAGCCATAGACCTCACCGGCAGCCTTCCCACGGAATATGGAACAAATTGCCCGACATGCCCGATTTCCTCTTGACACTATAGCAATCATGCCCCATGGTCGGCCCGAAACTGTAGGCACGTCAGGGTCCCGCCATGCCCAAATCCGCAGGAATGCACGTCGCCGTCCTCAAGAAACACCAGAACGGAAAGACATACACTTCCGTCCTCCTCCGACAGAGCTGCCGCGACCACGACAACCGGGTGCAGAAGCGGACCCTCGCCAATCTCTCGCACCTGCCGCCGCACGCGATCCCCTGCTGCGCGGCGCGCTGGCGGGAAAGCGGCACGCGGAGGCCGGCGACGTGCTTGGGGACCCGGTCCGATCCCGCCACCATGGGGCGGTGCAGGCGGTGCAGACGGCCATGAACGCCATCGGCCTTCCCCGCCTCGTCGCCCGCGAGCGGTGCCCGGAACGCGACCTTGTCCTCGCCATGGTCGCCGGCCGCATCCTCAGGCCGAACTCCAAGCTCGCCACCAGCCGATGGTGGCGGAACGCCACCCTGCCCGAGGAGTTCGCCATCGCCGACGACGTCGCGCCCGAGGACCTCTGCGCGGCGATGGACTGGCTCGACGAGCGGCAGGAGGGCATCCAGGGACGCCTGGCACGGCGATGGATCGCGCAAGACGATCTCGTTCTCCGGGACCTGTCCTCGACCTGGCATGAGGGAAGCCACTGTCCGCTCGCGCGCTTCGGCTGCAGCCGCGACCGCAAGCGGGGTCTCCCGCAGATCAACTTCGGCCTCCTCTGCGACCGCGACGGGCGCCCGGTCTCGGTCTCCGCATATCCGGGAAACATCACCGACAAGGAGACCCTCCTGCCCGGGCCCGACCGCCTGCAGCGCCGCTACGGGCTCTCCCGGGTGGTGATGGTCGGGGACCGCGGCATGATCATCAAGGCCGCCATCGAGGCCCTGCGCGCCCGCGGCGGCGCCGACTGGATCACCGCCCTGAAGAGCCCGACCCTCCGCAAGCTCGCCCGCCAGGGCCGATCTCGACCGTTTCCAGGACCCCGAACACGAGCAGACGCTGTTCGAGATCCGGGACCATCCGGACTTCCCCGGCGAGCGCCTCGTCGCCTGCCGCAATCCCCGCCTCGCCGGGCACCGCGCCCGCGTCCGGCAGGAGCTGCTCGAGGCCACCGAAAAGGCGCTCGCGAAGATCGCCGGACGCGTCGAGGGCGGAACCCTCGAGGGCGAGGCCGACATCGGCCTCGCCGTGGGCGAGGTCATCAACACGAAGAAGATGAAGAAGCACTTCGACGTCGACATCGCCGCGACCGGCTTCGGCTTCAGCCGCGACCAGGGACTCCATCGAGGCCGAGGCCGCCCTCGACGGAATCTACATCATCCGCACCTCGCTCGGCGCCGAAGACATGGTCGCCCCCGAGTGCGTCAGAAACTACAAGAGGTTGACCCGCGTGGAGCGGGCATTCCGATGCCTCAAGCCGGCGACCTCCAGGTCCGGCCGATATTCCACCGCCTCGCGCACCGGGTCCGCGCCCACTTCTTCATCTGCATGCTCGCCTGTCTCGTCGAATGGCACATGCGGAAGGCATGGGCCCCCCTGTGCCATACCGACACCGAACCCGACGAGACCGGGGATCCGGTCCTGCCCGCCCGGCGCTCGGAGAAGACGCTGACCAAGGTTCATGCCCACACCCTGCCGGACGGCAGCGGCGCCCACAGCTTCCGGACGCTTCTCGACAGCCTGTCGACCATCGTGCGCTCGACGCACCGGATTCCGGGCGCAGGCGACGGGCCGGAGGCCGAGGTCGAGGTGACGACCCGGCACGATGCCGGCCAAGAGAGCGCGCTCGATCTGCTGAAGGACATCGCAGCCATGTGACGGCGGATCCGGTCGGATTCGCCGTTTGCAGGCAGACCGTGACAGTCCCGATCCACGTATCCTATTGATACGAGAGCCTCTTGCAAAATCCCTTAGACGGGTGAATTTCCCGCCGATTTCGACGATTTTGCTTGGATGATCCTGGAGATCGGAGCCGCCACAAGGTAAGTGTAGTTGTCGAAAAACACTACCAAGGGAGGCGACCCCGATGTCCTTGCGATCCACTCTATCCAATCTCTGGACCCGGTTTCAAGGGGAACTTTTCCCCGCGCTTGCCGAGGAGGTCGGCCCGCTGCTGGAAAACCACAGGAAACTCGTCCGGGCTCTCGACCTTGCCGGGGTCGAGCGCTTCGTCTCGACGCACTGGAGCGGCCCCGGGCGGCCGCAGCGGAGCCGCCAGGCCCTGGCGCGGGCCTTCGTCGCCAAGGCGATTTGGGATCTTCCGACGACCCGCGACCTGATCGACAGGCTCATGGTCGACGCGACGCTGCGCAGGCTCTGCGGCTGGCCGCGCGTCGGCGCGATCCCGAGCGAGGCGACCTTCTCGCGCGCCTTCGCCGAGTTCTCCGAGGCCCGCCTTCCCGAACGCATGCACGAGGCCCTGGTGAAGGATGCCCTGGGAGCGGAGCTGATCGGCCACGTCTCGCGGGACTCGACGGCGATCGAGGGGCGGGAGAAAGCCGGCGCCGAAGCCGGCGGCCGCGAAGAAGCCGAAGCGCCGGCGCGGGCGTCCCCGCAAGGGCGAGGAGGCGGAGAGGGAGCCCGGCCGCCTCGAGCGCCAGTCGGGCGGCATGAGCCTCCCGGAGATGCTCGCCGACCTGCCGCGCGGCTGCGACCACGGCGCGAAGAGGAACGCCAAAGGCTTCCTGACGAGCTGGAGAGGCTACAAGCTGCACCTCGACACGGCCGACTGCGGCGTGCCGGTGAGCGCCATCCTGACCTCGGCATCGGTCCACGACAGCCAGGCGGCGATCCCCCTCGCGACGATGACCGCCGGACGCGTGACCAACCTCTACGACCTCATGGACGCGGCCTATGACGCGACAGAGATCCGCGAGACGAGCGAACGCCTCGGCCACGTCCCGATCATCGACGTCAACCCGCGCCGCGACAGGGATCTCAAGGAGGACCTGAAGCGCGAGGCCCGGGCGCTGCGCGCGTGCGGCCTCGCCATGCCCGAGAGCGTCCGCTACCGGATCCGTTCGGGGGTCGAGCGGAGCAACGCCCGGCTGAAGGACGAGTTCGGGGCCCGCCACGTGCGCGTCCGGGGACACGCGAAGGTTCTTTGCCACCTGATGTTCGGGGTTCTGGCGCTGACGGTCGACCAGTTCATGCGCCTCGCCGCCCCTTCCTGACGCTCTCCCCGTCCTTCGGGACGGCACTATCCCCTGCGAACCGCCGCCGCGGGGCCGGCGAGCGGCGAAGCATGGCCGGCGCCGCGGCATGTTCGCTCTTTGTTCCGAACCGTTCGGCGGCAGCGGCGAAAGTCCGTGGATTCGGGCAGCTTGATTCGCGATTCCGGCCGCGCCGGGAAACCGGCCCCGTTCATCGGGCGCTCAACCCAATGGTTTTGCAAGAGGCTCACGATTCAATAAATCCCCCCGTGCCACTCTGAAGTGCAACACCAGAGGTGGTGGCGACCTGCGTCCTTCGACGCAGGATGTTGCAAATCGGCCAGATGGCGGCGACAGTCCCTGTGATGAAGCATGGAGACTGTCATGCCGAGCGGCTACCACCACCTGACCCATGGCGAACGATGCCAGATATACGCGCTGAGGAAAAGCGGACTGTCCGATCCGGCCATTGCCCGGCAGCTGGGCCGGGACCGGACGACTGTCTGGCGCGAGATCCGGCGCAACGGCGGCGGGCGCGGCTACCGCCACAGGCAGGCGCAGGGAAAGGCCTCGGCGCGGCGCAGCGCGGCGTCGTCCGTTGCCAGGAAGATGACGCCGGAGCGGTGGACGACGGTGGAGGACAGGCTGGCGGAGGGCTGGAGCCCGGAGCAGATCGCCGGCCGCTTCCGCAAGGAGGGCATCCCCATGGCGGGCCGGGAATGGATCTACCAGCACGTCCGCGCCGACCGGAAGGCCGGCGGGCGGCTCTACCTGTTCCTGCGCCGCCGCGGGAAGAAGCCGAACTGGAAGGGCGGACGCCATTCGGGCCGGGGCCGCATCCCGGACCGCACGGACATCTCCGAGCGCCCGGAGATCGTGGAGGCGAAGGAGCGGATCGGCGACTGGGAGGCGGACACGATCATCGGCAAGGGCCACAGCGGCGCGCTGGTGTCGCTGGTGGACCGGGCGTCGAAATACACGCTTCTTCAGAGGGTTGGGCGGAGGACGGCGGCCGCGGTCGGTGCCGCGCTGCTCGAGATGCTGCTGCCGCTCGCCGCCCTGGTCCACACGATCACCGCGGACAACGGCAAGGAGTTCGCGGGGCACGCCTGGGTGGCGAAGGCGCTCGGGGCCGGGTTCTTCTTCGCCACGCCGTACCATTCCTGGGAGCGGGGCCTGAACGAGCACACGAACGGCCTGGTGCGGGGGTATTTTTCCAAGGACACGGACTTCCAGCAGATCACCGACGCGGAGGTGAAGGCCGTCCAGGACCGGCTGAACGGGCGTCCGAGGAAGGCGCTCGGATACATGACCCCGGCCCGAGGCGTTCCGGAAGGCGCGGCCTCCCTGACCGAAGCCGTCCCGGACCGTCCTGCGGAGGGACCGGTCCGGCGAGAGAAAGGGGCGTCTGCGGCCCGCCGACCTCGGTCGGGCTCCGCCCTCCCTTCGCCCGGCGGGCCGCAGACGCCCCCTGGGCGCGGCTTGCGCCGTCCGGGCAGAGCGCGGCTACGCTGCGTTTCGACGGGACTTCAGCCGCCTCGTGCCCGGATCTCGGGTGCCCCGGGGTCTGGATTCGCCATCACAGGGCCATCTTCGGCACCCGAGCTGCGCGCTCGCAGCGGAAATGGCCGGTGTTGCACTTCGGAGTGGAAGTGGGGATCTCTTACCCGCTTCAGAACTTCAGATTAAGCGGTGATGTTCGGGACAACACAACCCGGCTGGAGCGAGGACCTCTGGGCTCAGGTGGCGAAGGTGGCAGGTCATGGCGGGACTCAGAGCCCGTCGCCGACCGAGGATACCATCCGGATCAAAGGGTGGTGCTGTCGAGCCGAAGGGCGGCGCAAACGCGGGATGGTGCCACGGGCATGGCTGGGTCAGCCTTAAGTGTGGCGGATGTCGCGGAAGGTACCGTACCGAACTCCAATTGGGGTGCCTGGTGCTTGAAGCCGTACCCGGGAAAACCGGACGTACGGAATTTCAGGGGGGGTGCTGGAAACGTGACCTGTGGTGCGCGCGCCAGTGCCCTACCCGACTTCGAGTCGCAGATGCCTCGATCATGCCGGTCCTGGTGAGCGCCAACACGAATGCCCCGACCCAAGCGATCGCGGATCGTGCGGCTGACCTGATAATCGCCGGTTGGACATAGTTCCCGTGCGCGGACGTGGTCGCGGTTCGGGACGCCAGGCGGACTGCCGGTGCCGTCCGGGAGCAGGATGAGGACATCGCTGTCCCGCAACAGTCGCCGGAGCGGCTCTGAAGAGAGAACGACCCGGTCCGCATCCTTCGGTCGGAACCTGCCGCACCGGATCATGACCCGTTGCCCGAAATGGCTGACGACGCCGTCCGGACCCTGCGGCGGTGCATCCCGTGTACGCCGGCGAGCGTTGCGGACGGCAATGTGGCTCTCCCGCGGAAGGCGGAACAGTCATCGCGACTCCAACGACAAGGAGACCTTGAAACAGCTTGGAGCTTGCGACCGGAGAGTTCCCGCTTGCCTTGACAGCGTCCGGACGTGGGCAGGACTGTGGACAGGATGTGGAAAATGCGGGTCAGGATCTCCAGAAACCGCCGAAAAAGCGGGGCTCGGGCTTGCCCCGAAACATGGACGCTTCTTCGGCTTTGCGAATTCCTTACTTATGTCGCAACGCCCACAACCTCGGGTGGGCCCGACATGGGTCCATCCGGACGCCCAGCAGGTGATCCCGGTGAAGCGAGGAGTCTCGGCGAGGGTCTCCATCACCATCTGCGTCACCCCTGTCCCGGCTGCGCCAGTCCCGAGGAAGCTGGCGTCGCGCCCGGGAGAGGATGCAGGAGGCCGGATTCAGGATCCAGATTATGGTGCCGTCGTCCTCGGACCGACCTGATCTGCATTGGCTGGAACTCAGACGTCATGGAGGTGGCCGGGTCCATTTCCGGCCATCCAGTGGCTCCTCGGGCCCCCGGTGTTCGGATGGCAGTCGCAGCAGATGTCAATGTAATGGCGGTGGCGCGGACCACCATCAGCCTTGCTCGCCACAAGACCCGCCTGCGGTCAGGTGGCAAACGTCAATGGAAGTTGTCGCGCAACTGATTTGCGAATGCAAGCTTGTGACGGGACCAACATCGAATGTTCCGCGCTACCGTTCATTGGGATGGCCAACATCATACAGGTGCCACGATTCGAACCAGTTAGACGTCAGCCCAATGTGTCGACTAGCCCCGCTCTCGAGATCCTGGGGTCCCGCGTCAAGAGCGTCGCTCCAATTGTCCGGGCGGTCGCTACCAAAATACGGTCCGCCGGGTCGCGATGAAAGGAATCAGGCAAGTACGCCAGTTCTGCCGCCACCGCCGGGGAAATGCCGTGGCGTCGCACCAGCGGTGGTGCGACGGCCCTCTCGAGCCACTCCCGAAGGGGAATCGTCAAGCGGATGCGACCCAAGCTATGCAACATGGCCACTTCCCAGAGCGAGATGTCGGAGACCAGCAGCGGCGTCTCCACATTGGCAGCCGATATGACCTTCCATTGATCCCGTGACAACCGATCACGGTCGCCGTGCCACCAGAGCAGTATATGCGTGTCGAGCAGCGCCTTCATGAATCTTCCAGAGTGTGGCGTTGAGGAAGCACGCCCAGTTAGGTCTCCAACGTATGGTTGAGTGTGGACTGGATGGCCGTCCCGACTCCCAGTGCCCGTCTGCTTGGGCCCTTGATGATGACGCCCGTTCGACCTCGCCTTTCAGGGAGAGGTCTTCGACTCTTTCAGGCTGTCCCAATGATCATCCGAAAGCACCGGCCCCACGACGTCGCCGACTATGACGACCGTTCCCTCCAGTTCTGTTTGGGGATACCTTTCGCCATCACCAGTCACACGCGACAGTTCGGCGACAGGCCGCCCGCGCTTGAGGATTATCATTCGCTCGCCAGTCTCATGGACCTTGTCTAGGATAGCGAGACATCGCGCCTTGAAATCTGATGCATTGATCCTGTTCATGTGACTAGGGCCTGTTGACAGTCATGTTGCGATTCGCTCGGCTTGATGCCATTTACCGTCCCAATGACCGCCGGAACGGCGGCACGGACAACGAGCAGGTTTCAGATGAATGCAGACAGGACTGTGCTGACCGACGCCATGTGGGCGCGGGTCGAGCACTTGCTGCCGGGCAAGGCGACCGACCCCGGCGGCACGGCGGCGGACAACCGCCTCTTCCTTGAGGCGGTGGCTCTGGCGGTTCCGCACGGGATCGCCATGGCGCGACCTCCCGGAGCGCTTTGGCGCCTGGAACAGCGTCTTCAAGCGGTTCCGCCGCTGGACGCTTTTGGGCGTTTTCGAGCGTGTTTTCAACACGTTGTCCGAGGAGTTCGACCTCGAGTGCGTGTTCGTCGACGGCACGGTGGTCCAGGCGCACCAGAAGGCGTCGGGGGCGAGGGGGGGACCGAAAGGCAGGGGATCGGCCGCTCCCGAGGCGGCCTGACGAGCAAGGTCGTGGCCGTCGTGGACGCGCTCGGATACCTTGTGCGGTTCACGATCCTCCCCGGCCAGGCGCACGACCTCGCGGGCGTGCCCGCCCTTCTCGACGATCTTCCGTTCGGGGCCTTCGTCGGCGACAGGGCGTTCGACGCCGACTGGCTGCTCGAGGAACTGGAGGGACGCGGCGCGGAGGCGGTGATTCCCGCACGGCGGAACCGGACGGAGCCGCGGGAGCACGACCGGGACGTGTACGGCTGGCGGCACCTGGTGGAGAACTTCTTCGCGAAAATCAAGGAGTTCAGGGCCATCGCGACGCGGTACGACAAGACGGACGAGAGTTTCGCGGCGGGAATTCACCTCGTCGCCGGCGTGGTCGCGGCAAAATGACTGTCAACAGGCCCTAGTATTTATGACCGGTCACTTTGCGCGTCAAGGTCAGGCACGATATCTCGACCGATAACCCGCACCTCGAGAAGAATTCAGAATTTGCTGCCGAAGGGTGCCAAGAGCATAGGGACTTAGCTCCCCACTTCCACAGCCCGACCTGCCAGCAACATCCCGACAGGAGTCGGCTGCATTCCGCGCGAATGGCGAGTCAGCAGGCGAAAGCCGACGCCTTCCTCCAACTTTCGTGCCTGAGAAATGATCGCGGGTTGCGTCACATGCAGCGCCTTTGGATGCAGCTATCAAGCTTCCCGGTGAGGGAAGCGGATCCGTCGCGGCGGCAAGAGACCGAGCCCGGCGAAGGCGGGCGTCGCCCTGGTCGAGAGGGCCGCCGAGCACGGCCTGGCGGAACGTCTCGGCCCTGTGCCGGAGCGACCCGAACGAAGCCGAGGGCGCGCTTCGCGACATGGTCTTCGACACGACCAGCGCAGTCTTGGCGGTCGTGTTCGCGGCTCTTGACGACCACGGGCCTTCGCTGGAGGCCGACGGCAGGACATTCCTGAGCGCCGAGGTCACGCCGGGCCGCGCAATGACGACGTTAGGGCCGGTCGCCTTCCTGCGGTTGCGGTGCCGTCCCTCGAGGACCGGCGCGTTCCTGATTCAGGCCGAGGCGGTACTCAGCCCGTCGGCCAGCGAGAAAGAGGACGCCTGGAGGCAGCTGTTCGGCCAGGGGCCTTCGACGGCGTCCCCCGTGCGGCTTTCCGGGGAGAATGGGGAACTGCTGTGGAGGAGTGTTCCGGAGCGCTTCTGGAAGATTTCCTGGCACGGGACTAGATGCCCGCAGAGGCCGTGTCGCTCCTTGTCTCTCTCGACGGCGTCATGATGTGCATGAACTCCGAGACGGCGGACGGAACGGCAACGGACGTTGGCTGGCACGCGCCGCGGAATTCGGTTTGCAAACTCGATTCCCCCGAAAATCGCGCCGTATGGGAGCGATACCGCTCGCAATAAGCGGCGTTTGTTTTTTCGCCCATTGCGATATAGGCTTTGCATGACTTGGTGTCCGGTTTCGTCCGGGCTGTCGGCACAGATTAGCAGGAGGTCGTCATGAGCCGCCAATCCAATGATGTACCCGAAACAGGACGGGAGATTTCCGAAGAATTCGTCACCGAAGACGGTGCCGATTTTGACCGGGCGACGCGCATGCAGCTAGCGGCCGAGAACCTCTCCGACCAGAAACATCCGCTGACTAGGCTCACCGTTGCCCAGGAGCGGTTCCGCCTGACCATCGGTTACCTTCTTCTGCGGCAGCTCCCGTCGGATCGTCCTTTGCCGTCGAGCTGCCGCGGCACGGTGGAGGTCGGCATGAACCACGGACTGATCAGCGCCCAGGAGATGCTGGCAGTCGCGCCGGACGCTCACAAGCGTCGGAGCTTCGCGGGTACTGACAGGGATTGGGTGCTCGACCTTCTGGACCGCGCAGAAACCAGGATCGAATACCAGGATCAGGGTCAGGCAGAGCGACTTGGCTCGTGGCTCGAAGACATGACCCGTCTTGTCAGCCTTATCATGCAGCCGGCCGTTTTGCGCTGAACTCCGGTTCGCGTTGCATCAGCGCGGTTGCCTTGCGTCGCAATTCCGTACGACCGCTTGAACAGAATGGAGTGACGAGCATGCCGGATTCCATCGCTGCCGCGTGCGCAGCATCATCGCCCGAGACGGCCCGTGCCAAGCTTCCCGCACTGGAGTGGCAGGATCCGTTCCTGTTTGAGAGCCAGCTCTCGGAAGAGGAGCGCATGATCCGGGATGCCGCGCGCGCATATTGTTCCGGGCAACTGCAACCCCGCGTCACCTCGGCCAACCGGCGCGAGGAGTTCGACCGTCGCATAGCAACGGAAATGGGTGGACTCGGCCTGCTCGGCCCCACGATTCCGGAAGAATTCGGTGGCGCCGGAACCAGTTACGTTGCCTATGGACTGATCGCGCGGGAGGTCGAGCGGGTCGACAGCGGTTACAGATCCTTCATGTCTGTGCAGTCCTCGCTGGTCATGCATCCGATCCACGCCTACGGAACGGATTCGCAGCGCGAGAAATTTCTTCCGAAACTGGCATCAGGCGAGTGGATCGGCTGTTTCGGGTTGACCGAACCGGACCACGGGTCGGACCCTGGCGGCATGACGACGCGTGCGCGCCGCACTAACGGCGGGTATCTTCTTTCAGGCAGCAAGTCTTGGATCACGAATGCCCCCCTTGCCGACGTGCTTGTCGTCTGGGCCAAGTCCGACTTCCACGACGGGAGAATTCGTGGGTTTCTTCTCGAACGTGGCATGCCGGGCCTTTCCACCCCGGCCGTCGAAGGGAAGTTTTCGCTCAGAACCTCGGCGACCGGACTGATTCAGATGGACGATGTTCCGGTTCCGGAAGAGAACCTGCTTCCGGAAGCTTCTGGCCTCTCGGGCCCCTTTGGCTGCCTTAACCGCGCCCGATACGGAATTTGCTGGGGGGCGATCGGTGCAGCAGAATTCTGTTGGCATGCGGCCCGCCAGTATGCGCTCGACAGGATGCAGTTCGGCCGGCCGCTGGCCGCGAACCAGCTCGTCCAAAGGAAGCTCGCGGACATGCAGACCGAAATCTCGCTCGGCCTGCTCGGAAACCTGAGGCTCGGTCGCATGATGGACGAGCATTCGGCGTCAGCCGAATTGATCAGCCTGATGAAACGGAACAACTGCGGCAAGGCGCTCGAAATCGCGCGCTCGGCGCGCGACATCCATGGAGCCAACGGCGTTGCCGACGAATTCGGCGTGATCCGCCACCTGATGAACTTGGAGTCGGTCAATACCTACGAGGGAACGCACGACATTCACGCGCTGATTCTCGGCCGCGCACAGACCGGAATTCAGGCGTTCAACTGATCGTCCGCTTCAAGACATTCGGGCTCAGCGCTGCACCGGCGGCAAGTCCGGGCCAACACGCTCGCGCTCATGGGCGCCGCTGGTTTCCGAACCCCGGTCGGCCGTCACGGACGCGAAGCGCGATCCGGTTCTCAGTGCGCGGGCCGCACCTTGCGCAATGGACCATGGAACCGGGGTTGCCGGCTACCGCCGGCTGTTTCGACCGGTGGTAGTGGACAAGCCCGGGCAGGAAGTCTGTTCGCGACTTCAATGACCCGTTCAGGCGAGCGCCGGTTCTGCTGCATCGTCCGGCGCCGGGTCGCTTTCAAGCCGCAGAACCGGGTGGACGGGCGAGGCCTCCTGCACCGTGCCGTCCGAATAGGAGGCGAGCGGCGGGCAGGTGCAGGCAAGATTCTTGTCGCCGTAGGCGTTGTCAACCCGATTGACAGCCGGCCAGTACTTGTCTACGCGGTAGGCTCCCGGCGGAAAGCATCCCGTCTCGCGCGAATAGGGACGCCGCCACTCCCCGACAAGGTCCTCGACGGTGTGCGGTGCATTTCGAAGCGGGTTGTTGTCCTGATCGGATTCCCCACTCTCGATCGCCGAGATCTCCTCGCGGATTGACAGCATTGCGTCGCAAAACCGGTCGAGTTCGGCCTTGGTCTCGCTCTCCGTGGGTTCGATCATCAGTGTTCCCGCAACCGGCCAACTCATCGTCGGCGCATGAAATCCGCTGTCCACGAGGCGCTTCGCGATGTCGTCGACCGTGACTCCGGCAGAGTCCCTGAACGGTCGCGAATCGATGATGCATTCGTGCGCAACGCGTCCTCGGCTGTTCGCGTAGAGAATGTCGAATGCCGGAGACAGCCGGCTGGCAAGGTAGTTCGCATTCAGGATGGCAATGCGCGTGGCCTGCGTCAGACCCTCGCCGCCCATCATCAGCACATATGCCCAGCTGATCGGCAACACGAGCGAAGACCCGTGGGTCGTCGACGCGACGGCTCCGGGTCCGCCCGTCGCGGGGTCGCCGGGAAGATACGGTACGAGGTGCGACTTGACGCCGATCGGACCCATGCCCGGGCCGCCTCCGCCGTGCGGAATGCAGAAAGTCTTGTGCAGGTTGAGGTGACTTACGTCGCCGCCGATGTCCCCGAGCCTAACGAGCCCGACCATGGCGTTCAGGTTTGCGCCGTCGATGTAGACCTGGCCGCCGCAGTCATGCACGATTCCGCAGATTTCGCGCACGCTGTCCTCGAACACGCCATGGGTCGAGGGATAGGTGATCATGCAGGCGGCAAGTTTCTCCCGGAACTGTTCCGCCTTGGCGCGGAAGTCCGCCACATCGATGTCGCCATTCGCCAGGGAACGGATCGTGACTACCTGCATGCCGGCCATGCTGGCGGAAGCAGGGTTCGTGCCATGCGCCGACATCGGGATCAGGCAGATGTCGCGCCCGAAGTTGCCGTTCGCGCGGTGAAAGGCGGAAATCGCGAGAAGGCCGGCGTACTCTCCCTGCGCACCCGAGTTCGGCTGCATCGACATGCTGTCGTAGCCGGTGATTTCGCAGAGCCGCTCCTTGAGGTCGGAAATGAGTTCAAGGTAGCCGGCGGCCTGGTCCTCGGGCGCATAGGGGTGAATCTGGCTGAAGCCGGGCCAGCTCACCGGCATCATCTCGGTCGTCGCGTTCAGTTTCATGGTGCATGAACCGAGCGGAATCATCGCTCGGTCGAGTGCGAGGTCGCGGTCGGAAAGGCGACGAATGTAACGCGTCATCTCTGATTCGGCCCTGTTCATGTGGAACACGGGGTGGGTGAGGACGCTTGATGTTCTGACCATCGCTTCCGGAAGTCGATGGATCGCAGATGCTGCCGCATCGGCGCGGTCAATTCCGAACGCGCGCCAGACACGCTCGACCGTTTCGGTAGTCGTGAGTTCGTCGAAGGATATTCCGACCCGCGCATTGCCGACCCTGCGAAGGTTTATGCCTTCGTCCGCTGCCGCGTGCAGAATCGCGGATTGAGCATCGCCCGCCTCGACCGTGACGGTGTCGAAGAAGGCGTCGGGCTCGACCCTGAAGCCAGCTTTCTCGAGGCCGGTCGCGAGGCGGGCGGTTCGCCGGTGGATGCGCTCGGCGATCGCCTTCAGTCCCTCCGGCCCGTGGAATACCGCATACATTGACGCGATGATGGCGGGCAGCGCTTGCGCCGTGCAGACGTTCGATGTGGCGCGCTCGCGGCGGATGTGCTGCTCCCGGGTCTGCAGGGCGAGGCGGTAGGCGCGGTTTCCGCGCGCGTCGACCGTGACGCCCACGAGCCGGCCCGGCAGTGATCGTACGTGCCTGACGCGGCACGCGACATACGCGGCGTGAGGACCGCCGTATCCGACCGGAAACCCGAATCTCTGGGTCGAACCCACCGCGATGTCCGCGCCCATTTCGCCCGGAGGCTTCAGCATTGTGAGGGCGAGCGGATCGGCGATCATCGCCCCGACCGCGTCCGATTCGTGCAGCGCGCGAATGACTTCGCTGAAGTCGCGTACATCTCCATGGGTGCCGGGATACTGGAAAATGGCGCCGAATACCGTTTCGGCGTCGAGGTCGGACGCCGGGTAGCCGACGATGACATCGATGCCGAGCGGCTCCGCCCGCGTTCGAATGACGGCAATGTTCTGGGGATGACATTCCGCATCGACGAAAAACCCCGACTTGCGGGATTTCGCGATTCGCTGCGCCATCATCATGGCTTCGGCGGCCGCGCTCGCCTCGTCGAGGAGCGACGCGTTGGCGACGTCCAAAGCCGTGAGGTCAGACACCATGGTCTGAAAGTTGAGCAGCGCCTCGAGCCGACCCTGGCTGATCTCCGGCTGATAAGGCGTATATGCCGTGTACCAGGCCGGGTTCTCGAGAATGTTCCGCTGGATGACCGCCGGCGTCTGGGTTCCGTAAAATCCCTGCCCGATCAGGGACTGGAGGCAGCGGTTCCGCCCGGCGACATCCCGCAGGACTCCGATGGCTTCGCGTTCCGACATTGGATCGCCCAAGCCAAGGGGGTGCGCCTGGCGAAGCGTGCGGGGAATGGTTTCGTCGACGAGCGCGTCGAGCGAGTCGGCCCCGACCACATCGAGCATCGCCTGGATTTCCTTGGGCGACGGCCCGATGTGGCGGCGGTTAGCGAAGTCATCCGGTTGGTAGTCGGTCGCGGCATATGCCATGGTTCAGTGTTCCTGGTCGATCATTGCCCGGTAGGCGTCTTCATCCATGAAGGCGTCGAGCGCCCCGGGGACGGCCGGCTTGACCCGCATGAACCAGGCGCCGCACTCCGGGTCTTCGTTGACCAGTTCCGGGTCCGAAACAATCTCCGCGTTGACCTCGACGACCTCGCCATCGAAGGGAGCTTCGATGCCCGATGCCGCCTTGACGCTTTCGATGATGACAATTTCCTCACCGCGTGCAAAAGTCCGCCCGGGTTCAGGGAGTTCGATGAAGACGACATCGCCGAGCTCCTTTGCGGCGTGGACGGTAATACCCACGGTGACCGTGCCGTCGCGCTCCGCAAGCCATTCGTGTTGCGCGGTATACTTCATTGTTTCCTCTTCAGTTTCTTCTGTAGCGTGGTTCAAGGAAGGGGAGCTTCGCAATCCTGGCGGGAAGGCGTCGACCGCGAACGTCCACATGGACGCTCGTTCCGGGAACGGCGAGTTCCGGCACGACATATCCCATCGACACGGGTCCGCCGACGCTCGGTCCGTAACCGCCGGAGGTGACCGAACCAACTGGTTCCCGCGCGTCGTCGTTGGCGAAGATCAGCGCACTCCGGCGCATCGGAGCACGCCCTTCGGGAACCAATCCGATCCGCCTTCGGCGGCTGCCGTCGACAATTTCCCGGAAAATCAACTCGGATCCCGGAAAACCGCCTTCCCGGACGCCGCCCTGTCGCCGCACGCTCGGGATGGTCCAGGCGAGGCCGGCTTCGGTTGGAGTCGTGTCCTCGTCGATGTCGTTGCCGTGAAGGCAGAGTCCGGCCTCGAGGCGAAGCGTATCCC
Organism: uncultured Amylibacter sp.; assembly: GCA_963662815.2. Lineage (GTDB taxonomy): Bacteria > Pseudomonadota > Alphaproteobacteria > Rhodobacterales > Rhodobacteraceae > JAPPHA01. Next base: position 551,083 of record CAXXWA010000020.1, on the reverse strand, counting down.
GTGCACCCAGGCCGACGGGGAAGACGCAGTCCTCTTCCGCCAGCAATTCCGCGATCGGGCCCGCTGCATCCGCGGAAATCGCCAGTTCGAATCCGTCTTCACCGGTGTAGCCGCTACGCGCGGCGATGCAGGGGAATCCGGCCAGGGTGACGTCGCGAACTTCCATGAACCTCATGCTCCTCACCTCGGGAACATGCCGGGCCAGTGCGTCTTCCGCCGACGGTCCCTGCAGTGCAAGCAGCGCTCTCTCGCCGAAGTGGGTTTCGATGTCCGCGGATGCGGGAAGTTCTGCCCTGAGATATTCCGCATCCGCTTCGCGCTGCGCCGCGTTGACGACGAGAACCAGATGATTCGCGCGTCGCGCGAACATGATGTCGTCCCTGATTCCGGCGCGCTCGTTCGTCAGCAGCCCGTATCGCTGTCGTCCGGTTGCGAGACCGAGGACATCGGAAGGGAGGAGACGTTCGACTGCCAGGCAGAGTTCCTCGATGCTGCCGGATTTCGGCCGCAGCGTGATCTGGCCCATGTGGGAGATGTCGAAGAGACCTGCCGCCTGTCGTGTGCGCCGATGCTCTTCAAGCATGCCGGCCGGATACTGGAGCGGCATGAAGTGACTGGCGAACTCCACCATTCTGGCACCGCGCGCCGAGTGGAAGTCGAAAAGCGGCGTCCTTTCTGTTTCGGTCCCGGACAAGTTGAGCGCCTCCCGATCAAGCCGGTGCCCCGGCCGTCCGACGCCCCATCTGTCCGTTTGCCTGAGATCGCTATCCCTTCGGCCGGCACGCGCGTGCCCGTCTCCAGATGTCGTTCGTGCCGCTGGTCCTTTTGCCTGAGAGTTTCCGGGCGCGGTTGCACCTTCGGCACCGGCTCCAGCCGGGTTCTCCCAGCGTCACGCCGAAAACGATAGGCGCGGTGTGTCATCCCGTCAAGCGCAACGGAAGCAGTTTGATCGAACCGGTTGCCGGTCCCGTTCCCGGAATGACGAGAGACGAGCCGGACAATCACCAACTCGCCCGGCAACTCGTCATGCCGAAGGGGCGCGTGAAGACCATGAAGGCCGAACGCTCAAGTACGCTGGACCGGCTGCGTGCCGACATGTCCAGCCAGAAAGCACAGATTTCGCACTGGTGTTGGGCGCGGTCGTTACACGCATAACCTTGGGGTTTGCTCTCTTCGGCTGACCTTCGCTTGTCACAGCCCGGCAAACTGGTCAGCCGGCGAACGGCGAACGGTCGAGATTGTCGCGCACTTTCGCAAAGCGGCGAAAACCTGCCCGGCAGCCAAGGCGAAGTCCCGATGGTACCGATCCAGCAGTGTGGTCCGGCGAACGAATCATGCGAAAATGCGACTTCGACTTGGTTTTCGTGAGACCGTAGAACGGCACTCCTCAGCGTTGCCGCTCCGAAACAGGGCCGGCGGGCAAGATGGTGATCAACCTCCCGACCGCGCCCAACAAACCGGAGCGGCGCATTGCGCCAAGGCACTGCTGTTTCGAAAGTTTCCTGACGACCTTGGTCATCCCCCGAGCGGCAAGCATCAACCCGAGCGGCATGTCCGTGACGACGCCTGCACCGATAATCATTGAGCCTTTGCCGACGTGGCGAGTCCGGAGGTCAATGAGGCAACGCCATTAGTTCCCGCCCTTGCTGCAATGCCTGCGAAGCCGCCGGCGGTCCCGACCACGTTGTCGGCTTCCGGTTGGTTGTTGTCTTTCCGTCCGATCGCCGAGGCGGTCCATTTTGATGCCGATCCGCTGCATAATTCCGATATCGGCACTACGCAGTGGAAGCGGTGTTGTGTTTTCACGCCAGTTTCGTAATCCTGCCTTGGTAGCCGAGCAACCGCGGGGAAGCCGATGAAGTGCATTTTCGTTCAGATCCGCTGCCTTCCGGGAAAGACCTACGAGGTCGCGGATGAACTCTATGACCGGGAAATCGTCTCCGAACTCTATTCGACAAGCGGAGACTGGGATCTTCTCGCCAAGATCTATCCGCCCGAGGATGCGGATGTCGGACGGTGGGTGAACGAAAACCTGCTCGGCATCGAGGGCATTACGAGGTCGCTGACCACGTTGACATTCAAGGCATTCTGACCTGAGTTGCGCCCCCGGTTGCGCAGCCCCGTCCCGGTTCCGGCCGGTTTCCGAAGAGAAAACCTGACCAGAGAAAGTTTCCACTGGAGAACACGATGAAGATGACAACGAGAAGAATGGCGGCCGGACTTGCCGGTCTGGCTATGGCGGCGCTGGCCGGAACGGCGCCTCATGCGGACGGCCTGAAGGTCGGCATGATCACAACGCTCTCAGGCGGCGGATCCGGCCTCGGAATAGATGTGCGTGACGGTTTCATGCTCGGGGTCGGGCAGTCGGGTCGCGATGACATCACGGTTGTGGTCGAGGATGACCAGCGCAAACCCGACATCGCCGTCCAGATTGCCGACAAGATGGTCCAGTCGGACAAGGTCGATGTGCTTACCGGCATCATCTGGTCGAACCTTGCGATGGCGGTGGTCCCGTCGGTTGTCAATCAGGGCAAGTTCTACCTCTCGCCGAACGCGGGTCCCTCTGCTCTCGCCGGCAAGGGCTGCCACGAGAACTACTTCAATGTCGCCTGGCAGAACGACAACCTGCACGAAGCCGCCGGGGAGTACGCAAATCACGCGGGATTCGGAAACTCCTTCATTCTTGCGCCGAACTATCCGGCGGGACATGACGCGCTGACCGGATACAAGCGGTTCTTCGAGGGTTCGCTCGCCGGCGAGATATATACCAAGCTCGGTCAAACGGACTACGCTGCGGAAATCGCGCAGATCCGCGCATCCGGCGCGGACAGCGTGTTCTTCTTCCTTCCCGGCGGCATGGGCATATCCTTCATGAAGCAGTATTCCGGATCCGGCGTTGCCATCCCGGTTCTCGGCCCCGCATTCTCGTTCGACCAGGGAATCCTGGCTGCAGTCGGCGATGCGGCGCTTGGCGTCGTCAATACGTCGCAGTGGTCCAAGGACATAGACAATCCCGCCAACAAGGCGTTCGTGGAGAGCTTCCTCGACGCTTACGGCCGCCTTCCATCGCTCTACGCCTCGCAGGGATTCGATACGGCGAACCTGCTCGTCTCGGCGCTTGCGAAAGCCGACGTGTCGGATGCGGGAGCGTTCCGCGCCGCTCTCAGGGAGGCGGATTTTGCGTCGGTCCGGGGACACTTCAGGTTCGGCCCCAATCACCACCCGATCCAGGACATCTACGTCCGGGAGGTTGTGAGGGAAGGCGATGTCCTCACCAACCGGATCATTTCGGTCGGACTTGAAGATCATTCGGACGCATACGCAGATTCCTGTTCGATGTAGGATGCTCGTCCGTTTCGGCGCGCGGACCCGGCGCGCCGGGACGACTGCTGCGGCATGCAGGCGACACTGATCGCGGAACAGATCCTGAACGGCATTCAGTTCGGGGTCATGCTGTTCCTCATGTCGGCGGGGCTGACGCTGGTTTTCGGCGTCATGGGCCTCATAAACCTTGCCCATGGCTCCCTGTACATGATCGGCGCCTTTGCCTGCGCGGCGGTTGCGACTGCGACCGGATCGTTCTGGCTCGGACTCGCGGCGAGCCTCGCCGCGGCGGCTGCCGCGGGCGCGGTCGTCGAGATCGCGGTGATCCGACGCCTTTACGGGCGCGACCATCTCGATCAGGTGCTCGCGACATTCGCGCTGATACTGGTCTTCTCCGAGGGCGTGCGCTGGCTTTTCGGCGCATTCCCGCTCTATCTCGACGTGCCGGCTTCGCTCTCCGGCGCCGTGACCCTCCCTGGAGGCATCCGGTATCCGCTCTATCGTCTCGTCATCATCGCGGTGGGCATCGTGATCGCTGCGGGCCTCTTCCTGCTGATTTCGCGCACGCGCCTCGGCATGCAGATTCGGGCCGGAGAGTCGGATCGCGAAATGATTGCAGCCCTCGGTGTGGACATCGGCAGGCTCTACACCTCCGTCTTCGCGCTCGGCGCGGCGATGGCCGGGTTGGCGGGAGCGCTCGTAGGGACGATCCAGTCCGTGGAAGTCGGCATGGGCGAACCGGTTCTCATTCTCGCTTTCGTGGTGATCGTGATCGGCGGCATTGGTTCAATCCGCGGAGCCCTGCTGGGAGCCGTACTCGTCGGGGTCACGGACACCGTCGGACGGTTTCTTCTGCCGGTCGCGTTCGGAGTGTTTCTCGATCCGTCATCGGCGAACGCCGTCGGCTCCGCGCTCGCATCGATGCTCATCTACATTCTCATGGCGCTGGTCCTGTTCTTCAGGCCCGGCGGCCTCTTCGGCAAGGCGGCCTAGCAAGTGTTCAGGGAGCGTACGGTGAACGCCGCAGCCGCCCTGATGCTGCTCGCCGTGCCAGTCTGCGGCATCCTGTTCGACGAACCCTACTACCTTACGCTTGCAACCCGCGTCGTCATCCTCGGAATGGCCGGCGTCGGCCTGAACCTCGTCCTCGGATACGGCGGCCTCGTTTCCTTCGGCCACGCCGCCTACTTCGGCGCGGGAGGTTATGTTGCCGGGATTCTGGCGCACCACGCGCTGACCGGCGTTCCGGTCTCGGTGTGGCCCCTCAGCATCTACGGGACCACCGAGATGCTGTTCATCTGGCCGACCGCCATGCTGGCAGGTGCAGTTCTGGCGCTCGCGATCGGTTATCTGTCGCTGCGAACGAGCGGCGTCTACTTCATCATGATCACGCTCGCATTCGCGCAGATGCTGTACTACTTCGCGATTTCCTGGCCGGCCTACGGAGGCGAGGACGGGTTGCCAATTTATGTCCGAAACGGCTTCCCGGGCTTGAACACGATGCGGCCAGCAGAGTTCTTCGGGATCTGCCTTGTCCTGCTGCTGATCGTCCTCTGGTTCAGTTCCCGCATCACGGCATCCCGTTTCGGCATGGCTCTTCGGGCGGCGCGGCAGAACGCGACCCGCGCGACGGCCGCCGGCATCGGGGTGTTTCGGGTCCGTCTCACCGCCTTCGTCGTGTCGGGCGCGATCACCGGCCTCGCGGGTGCGCTGTTCGTAGACCTGAACCGATTCGTGAGTCCGACGATGCTGAGCTGGCATACCTCGGGAGAAATCATGGTCTTCGTGATTCTCGGCGGAGTAGCCCGCCTTTACGGTCCCGTGGCGGGGGCCGCTCTCTATGTCCTTCTCGAACAGGTCCTGGGCGGCTTGACCGAACACTGGCAGTTCTGGTTGGGCCTCATGCTCGTCATCGTCGTCCTGTTCGCGCGCGGCGGGGTCGTCGGCGTTCTCGCGAAGGAGCCGCGCGATGCCTGAGCGACCGGCGCCTGGCGGCAGTGCAGCAGGTCAGGACGCAGCCTGCGCCGTGCTCGAGGTCGACCGGCTGACCCGCCGGTTCGGCGCGGTTCTCGCCAATGACGCGGTCTCGATCGATCTCGCGCCGGGAGAAATCCACGCGCTGATAGGCCCGAACGGGGCCGGGAAGTCGACGCTCGTAAACCAGGTGGCCGGCTTGCTGCGCCAGGACCATGGCGCCATCCGGCTTCTTGGCAAGGACATCGGGCATCTTCCTCCCGAAGTCCGGGCGCGGCTCGGACTGGCGCGATGCTTCCAGGTTTCATCTCTGATTCCGGAATTCACCGCCCTGCAGAACGCCATGCTCGCGGTGCAGTGCCGAACCGGCGGGAGCTTCCGCTTCTTCCTGCCGGCAATGCGTGACAGGTCGCTCACCGACCGCGCTTTGGCCTCCATCGAAAAGGTCGGCCTCGGCGGGCGTTCAGACATCCGCGCATCAGAGCTCAGCCACGGCGAGCGAAGAAAGCTGGAGATCGCCGTCGCGCTGGCGCTGGAGCCGGTAGCGCTGCTCCTCGACGAACCGATGGCGGGCATGGGGCCCGAAGGCTCGAAGGAATTGACAGGCTTTCTCGACGGTCTCCGGCGGACGGCACCGATACTGCTCGTCGAACACGACATGGATGCGGTGTTCGCCCTCGCGGACCGGGTTTCCGTACTTGTGTACGGCCGCATCATGGCCTCCGGCCGGCCAGACGACATCCGCGCGGACGCCGCCGTCCGCGCCGTGTATCTCGGACAGGCAGGGAGGTGAGCGCTCTCCTCAGCCTCCGGGACATGCAGGCCTGGTATTCGCGGAGCCAGGCGCTCTTCGCAGTCGATCTCGATGTCGGAAAGGGCGAGGTTGTCGCCCTGATGGGGCGGAACGGGATGGGCAAGACGACAGCGATCCGGACCATCTGCGGACTCTGCCGTCCCTGTTCCGGAAGGGTTTCGTTCGACGGGCGCGACATATCTGATTGGGCGCCCCACAGGATCGCGCGCGCGGGCATCGGCCTGGTGCCGGAGGGGCGCCGGTGCTTCCCGAATCTTTCCGTTCGCGAAAACCTCCTTTGCGTGGCGCGCCCTGGTCCTTGGGACGTCACGAGAGCATGCCGCCTCTTTCCGGCTCTTGCCGGGTGCATAGACCGCTTGGCCGGAAACCTTTCCGGCGGCGAGCAGCAGATGCTGGCGATTGCGCGCGCGCTCGTGACCAATCCGCGCCTGTTGGTCATGGACGAAGCGACGGAGGGTCTGGCCCCCCTCGTTCGCGCCGAAATCTGGGCGGCCGTCCGGGCACTGCGATCAGAGGGAATCGCGATTCTCCTGGTCGACAAGGCGGTGGAGGAACTCCTGTCGATCGCCGTGCGCTGCGTGATTCTCGAAAAGGGCCGAACGTGCTGGTCTGGGACGCCGGATGCGCTGAACGATGCGGTCGCGGAGCGCTATCTCGGCGTCTGACCCGGCCTGCCGCGCCCGTTTCGACATTCTTCGAACCGGTTTCCTTCCGGGCGGGTCTTGCGGTCGGGAGAGGGTTGGCGCCATGCGTGGGGACCCGGCCTGGCTGTCCGGCCAGATCCGTTCATGCCGTCGTCAGGGCTGGTTTCGAAGGTTTTCCGGCAGCCAGGTCGCGAGTTCCGGAAACAGCACCAGCACGCCGACCATGACGATCATGATCAGGAACATCGGCGCTGCCGTCCGGGAAATGTATCCGATCTCGTGCGACGTCATGCCCTGGAGCACGAACAGGTTGAAGCCGACCGGAGGGGTTATCTGGGCCATCTCCACCACCACGACGACGAATATCCCGAACCAGATCATGTCGAACCCGAGATCCGCAAAGGCGGCGGTCCTGACCATTGGCTCGACCACCGCCATGGTCAGGACGACCGCGGATATGCCGTCGAGAAACATGCCGATGACGATGTAGAAGATCATCAGCGCGGCGATCAGCACGGTCGGCGGCAGGCCGAGGGTCGAAATCCATTCGGCGAGCGCCCGCGGCAGGCCGGTGAAGCCCATGGACAGGCTGAGAAACGCGGCGCCCATCAGGATCAGCGCGATCATGGCGGAGGTACGCGTGGCGCCTAGCAGGCTTTCCTTGAACGTCGACCAGGTCAGGGATCCCTGCGCTGCGGCGAGGACGAGTGCGCCTAGGACGCCGAAGGCGGCGGCCTCCGTCGCGGTGGCGAACCCGGCGTACATGGAGCCGATCACCAGGAGTACGAGGCAGATCACCGGAATCAGGAACCGAGAGTTCGCGAGCTTTTCGCGAAATCCGATGACGGGTTCGGCCCTAGGGCGCTGCCCGGGGCGGAGGAAGTACCAGCACGCGACATAGAGCATGAACATGGCTGCGAGAACCAGGCCGGGAAGTATTCCCGCCATGAAAAGCTGCGTGATGCTCTCGTTGATCGTCACCCCGTAGACGATCAGCGTCAGCGAGGGCGGAATCATCAGGCCGAGCGTTGCCGATCCCGCGAGCGTGCCGATGGTCATGAACTCGGGGTAGCCTCTGCGGCGAAGTTCCGGGATGGACATCTTGCCGACAGTCGTAAGCGTGGCCGCAGATGATCCGGACACGGCGGCGAAGATCGTGCATCCGACGACATTCGTGTGAAGGAGGCCGCCGGGGAGGCGTGCCATCCAGGGCGACAGTCCCCTGAACATGTCCTCGGACAGTCTCGTTCGAAAGAGGATTTCACCCATCCAGATAAACAGCGGGAGCGCCGTCAGCGTCCAGTTCGAAGCGCTGTCCCACGCCTTGTCCGTGAGGTTGGCCCCGACGAAGCCCTTGTCGAAGAGGACGATCCCGACCGCGGCGACCCCCATGAGGGCAAGCCCGATCCAGACACCGGAGCCGAGAAGCAGGAAAAGGACAAAGAGGAAGATGATCGTGAGGGAGAAATGGTCCAACGCTCAGTCTCCGATTTCCATGGAATCCCTCGAGGCGACTCCCATGTGGTCAGTGAAGACGATGCGCAGCAGCTGGTCCCAGAGCGCCACCGCCAGGATTGCCGAACCGACGGTCATTGAAATCTCCGGGATCCAGAGAGGCGTGGCGTCGAGGCCCTGGCTGACGAAGTTGAACTTTCGCGTCTGGAGATTCCGGGAGAGCGCATGCCAGGAGAAGAAGGTCATGGTAAGCGCGGCGATGCTGTAGCACCAGACTTCGCCGAAGCGCCGGAAGCGGCCCATCCGGCTTAGGAACAGCGAAACGCGGATGTGCGCTCCGGCGTTCAGCGCATAGGCGAGCGCGAAAAACGTGGACGCCGCCATGCAGTATCCTGCGTAGTTCGTCGACCCGGGAAACGAGACGCCGCTCCAGCGCGATATCATCTGCGCGCAGATGATGACGAGAATGCAGATGAGGAACAGCGCACCGAGCACGCCGCCTGCAAGGTAGATCGTGTCGAGGACTTTGCGGAGGGTTCGCATGTCGAATCCCGGCAGCCGGTTCCGCAATCGCGCGGATTCGCGCGGGAGCGGAACCGGTGCCGTACGGGGTCGGCCGGCCTATTCTGCCGAATGGTAGGCTTCGATCGCCGCCTGTCCCTCGGCGCCAGCGGTCTCCGCCCACTCGGCTGCCATCCTGGTGCCGATCTCGGCGAGTTCGGCGCTCAGCGCTTCGCCGGGCGCCTGAACGGACATGCCGTTCGCTGCGAGTTGTGCCAGGTACCAGCCCGCCAACTGCTCGGCGCGCGCGGTGGTGGCCGCGCCGGCAAGCATGGCTGCGGACCGGAGACAGTTCTGCTTGCTGCTGTCGAGGGCGTCGAACGCCTCCTTGTTCGCGAACACGTAGTTGCGCGGCAGCCAGGCCTGGGTGTCATAGAAGTGGCTCAGGTGTTCCCACACCTTACGGTCGTAGCCCGTGGAGCCGGACGAAATGAACGCCGAGGCGACGCCTGTCGCAAGCGCCTGGGAAAGGTCGGCGGCCTCGATCTGGACGGGCACCATCGCCGCGAGTTCCGCGAACCGCGAGGTGGCGACGTTGTATGCCCGGAACTTTATGCCGTTCATGTCGGCTACGGAGTTGATTTCCCTGTCGAAATACATCCCCTGCGGCGGCCATGGCGCCGAGTAGAGCAGAACGAGTCCCTCTGCTTCCATTGCCTGAGAAAGGCGATCCTTCACCGAGTTCCAGAGCTTGTCGCTGTCGGCGAAGGATGTTGCGAGGAAGGGCACAGAATCGATGCCGTAGAGCGGATTCTCGTTGGCGTGGGCCGAAAGCAGCCGCTCGCCGATCTTGGCCTGGCCGACCTGCACGGCGCGCTTGATCTCGTTGCCCTTGAACAGCGAACCGCCGGCATGGACTTCGATCGTCAGCTCGCCGCCCGTGCACACACCGACCGCCTCGGCAAACATCTTGCCGTTCTGGCTGTGGTAGTTGCTGTCGGCGTATGCCATGGGCATGTCCCAGTTTTCGGCAACGGCCGCCGCAGCGAGCAGAAGACCGACAGCAGTTGCGCCGAATCCTGTCATTGCTTTCTTCATATCATTGCTCCTTGCATCTGATTGGGGTCGTTCCGGCAACCTGGAGAGCTTCATTCGAAGCGGGTCGGCGAGAACGCCGAGAGGTCTTCGTTCGGCTGGTTGCCGGAAGCGAGCCGGGCGAGCCACCTGCCGGTTCGCGGACCTCCGGTGATTCCAACGTGCTGGTGGCCGAATCCGACCCAGACATTGCCGCGCTCTCCAAGTTTGCCGATCACCGGCAGGGCATCCGACGTGGAAGGCCGGTGGCCCATCCATGCCGTTTTTCCGTCATGAGTCAACTCGGGAAATAATTTCTCCATGTGCCTTTCGATGAGCGCGACGGGCGCCTTGGACGGGCCGTCGTCGACGCTTCCGAATTCGGCCAGACCCGCGCAGCGCAGCCTGTTCCGCATCGGGCACATCACGAACTTCGAGGCGGCGACCATGACCGGAGAGCGGAACGTCAGGGACGGATTCCTGTATTCGACGTGGTAGCCGCGTTCCGACTCCAGCGGGATTCGCGCGCCGGAATCCCGGACCAGCTTCGCTGACTGGACGCCGCAGGCCACGACGACCTTGTCCGCATGCACGAGCCCGTCCACGGTTTCAATGGCGCCGTCTCGCGTGACCTTGAGAACGTCGGTAATCAGGAGCCGGCCGCCGTTTTCCGCGACGTGCTCGGCGAGCGCCGCGACATATGCGCCGGGGTCCGTCAGAAAGCCGTGGCCGGGACACCTGACCGCGAAACCAAACCGCCCCGACAGCGCCGGATCGTATTCGGCAAGGCGGGATGCGTCCATCTCCTCGAATTCGTAGCCCCTTTCACGGCGGACGCCCCAGGCGAACGCATCCGATTCGTATGCAGTCCTGTCGGAATATGCGTATACGTAGTCTCCGGCCTTCAGGTACTGCTCGGCGCCGGTGCCCCGCACCAGTGCCTGATGCTGTTCGAAGGAATCTTGAAGCAGAAGTTTCAGGGATCTTGAAATCCTGTCCACATCCCTCCGGTTCCCGTGCCCGAGGAGCCGCAACAGGAACGGAAGCAGTTGCGGAAGGCGGCGCCAGCGAAGGAAAACCGGCGAGTTCCGACCCAGAATCAGGCCGGGAAGCTTCGGCAGGATGCCCGGATAGACGATCGGCACGACAGACGAGGCGGCCAGAACGCCGGCATTGCCGAATGACGCGCCCGCGGCAGGCCCGCTTCGGTCGATGAGAGTCACCCTGTGTCCTGCGCGCTGCATCCAGACAGCGGTGGCGACGCCGACGATTCCGGCGCCGACGATCGCGACGTGACTTCCGTTCCCGGTGGTCATGACATTTCATGCTCCCCTTTCATTTTGGCTGCGCCGGCCCGGCGGAAATCCGTAGGGATTCTCCGGCCCTAGACAGGCTTGCGCACGGACTTTCCGAGTCCGGTCGCGCCGCGAAGGACCGCTGCGCAGATGCGCGCTGCGGCCGCGGAGCAATCATGTCCGACCGGAGGGTTTCCCTTCCGGTCATGGAGTCGCCCGCGTGACCGGACCGATCCGTTTGCGGTGCCGGTCCGTGACAAGATCGCATGAGAACCGGAGGCTCGCCCGCAGCCGTACCGGCGCGAAGCAACCCTTTCCGAGCGGGTCGGGCGAACGATCTCCGTGCCGCCGGGCAGTTCATGGCGCATCCGTCGCCGACTCTGTTCCCTCCTTGCGTACTATGCAGTCATTGCGTCCGGCGGCGCCGGGGGATTCGCGGAAAACCCGCCCGGGACGGACTGATCGAAGTGAACGACTGCACCTGTCATCATGCCGGAGTCATCCGACGCGAGGAAGCTCACGGCACGGGCGACTTCTGCCGGTTCCAGAAGCCTGCCGAAAGGCCGTTCCGCGCCGGCCTTCTCTTTCCAGCCATCGCCGGCGCCGTGGTACTGGCGCTGAATGCGGTCCTCGCCGTCAGATGCCATCCAGCCGATATCGAGCTGGTTGACGCGTATCCGGTTCCTGAGAAGGGCAAACGCGGCATTGCGGGTAAGCGTCGCCAGCGCGCCCTTGGAGGCGCAGTAGGATGCGATGAACGGTTGACCCCCGGTGCTCGAACCGGAGCCGATGTTGACGATGGATCCCTCGGTCGCTTCCCGAATCATGATCCTGACGGCGCCCTGCATCAGGAAGAACGGCGCCCTGGCATTGACCGCGAACATGCGGTCGAAGAGGTCTTCGGAAGTATCCAGGAGGCTTCCGCGGTCGGTGATTGCGGCAGCATTCACAAGAATGTCTATGCGGCCGAATTCCGCATCGGCGCGATCGATCAGCTCGCGGCATGCGGCGACGCTGGCGAGATCCGCCCGGACGAAGCATACCGGTATGCCGTGGTTTGCCTCGATCTCGTCCGCCACCGACTGTCCGCGTCCTGCGTCGCGTCCGCAAATGACAAGCCCCGCAACGCCCGATTCCGCGAACCGCCGCGCAACGGCAGCCCCGAGGCCCTGCGTTCCGCCGGTGACGACGGCAATCTTCCTGTCCAACCGGTTCATGTTAAGTCTCCATTATCGTGTAGCCAGCTCGCGCAAGGACGCGCCGGAGTTCCCTGCGTCCTATGCAGGCATATTCGTAAGGCGGGGCATTGGACGGATCCTGCTCCGCCTCGACCACGAACCAGCCCTCGTAGCCGTTGTCGGCCAGGCGTCCGACGATTGCCCCGTAGTCGAGCGAACCGTCGCCGGGCACCGTGAACGCACCCTTCAGCACCGCGTCGAGAAAGCTCTCGTGCGTCCTGTCCAGCGAGTCCGTGACCTGAGCCCGGATGTCCTTGGCGTGAAAGTGAATGATTCTCGACGCGTGATTGTCGATCACGCGCAGGACATCGCCGCCGGCGAATGCCATGTGACCGGGGTCGTACAGGAGCGGGAGGCCCTCGCCCGAGTGGCGCATGAGAAGGTCGAGATCCTCTTCCGATTCGATCGGCGCGCCCATGTGATGATGATATGCAATCGACATGCCCTGGTCATCGCACCACTCGCCGAACGCCGTCAAACGCCGGGCGTAGTCCCGGATCTGGTCGGAGTCGAGGCGCCGCCTCCGACAGAGTGGCGTATGCCGTTCCCCCTGGATGGTCCCTGACGTCTCGCCGTACACGAGGCAGGGTGCATCGAGGGCCCGGAACAGATCCATCTGCTCCGCAACGCGGTCCATTTCGGCCTCGAGGCTGTTGTCCAGAAGCGTTCCGGAATACCAGCCGCCGCAAAGGGCAATGTCATGTTCCCTGAGGATGGGTCCCAGCACGCGCGCGTCGGAGGGAAACTTGCCGCCGGTCTCGATGCCCGAGAAACCCGCCTTCCGGGCTTCCGACAGGCACGTCTCGAGCGTGGTCTCCCCGCCAAGCTCAGGAAGGTCGTCGTTTGACCACGCAATCGGCGCGATCCCGAGTTTTGCAATCATCTCCATTCCTCCCGTTCCCGGGCACTGCCCTGAGGCGTCTCAGTCACCTGCATGTTCCGGGCACTGCCCGGAGCGGCGTCAGGCAAGCATATTTCCGATCGTCGCGTCCTGCCATGCCAATCGTTCCGCCCTGCCAGGCGCATCCGGACGGTTGCTGCCGCAGCCGGGAATTCGCGGTGCGGTTCTCCCGTTGGACCCTGTCCGGTTTAGCGTGTATTGGCGTCCGGGTCGCATCCGATGCCGTCGCGCCGACACCTAGTTTGATGGGGAAAGGAAACATGAAGCCGAACAAACTGAAATCGAGATGGTCGGCCGGACGGGCGACGGTCAACGGCTGGCTCGCCATCGGAAACTCGTTTTCCGCCGAAATCATGGCGGGGCAGGGGTTCGACAGCCTGACCGTCGACATGCAGCACGGATTTCTCGACTTCTCCGCTGCCACGGTCATGCTTCAGGCCTTGCGCGCCAGCGGCGTGACGCCGCTCGTTCGCGTTCCCTGGCTCGAGCCGGGAATCATCATGAAATCGCTCGACGCCGGCGCCATTGGAGTGATCTGCCCGATGATCAACTCGGCGGACGAGGCGGCGCGGCTCGTGGACGCGATGCGCTATCCTCCGGAGGGAAACCGGAGTTTCGGCCCGACCCGCGCGAATTTCTCGCAGGGCCCCGGGTATGCCGCGGGCGCCAACGAGAACGTGCTGGCCTTCGCCATGATCGAGACGCGGGCGGCCGTCGAAAACCTCGCGGACATACTGTCCACCCCGGGCCTTGACGGCGTGTACGTCGGTCCGGCCGATCTGGCGCTCGGCCTTTCCGATGGCGGCCTTGCGCCCGGATTCGATCGCGAGGAAGAAGAGATCGTCGCCGCGATCAAGCAGATCGCGCGTGCTTCGCAGGCCGCCGGAGTGCGATCCGGGCTTCACTGCGGAACTCCCGAGTATGCCGCCCGGGCCATAGGATGGGGTTACGACATGGTCACCATTTCGAGCGACGTTCGGTTTCTGGCCGGCGTGGCGGCGTCCGCCGTCAACAGGACGCGCCGGTTGATCGGCGAGGCTGTCGGCGAACCCGAGGAGGAAACGGGGGGATATTGATGCGGCATGTTCTTGTTGCCGGCCCCCTGCATCCCGCGGGCCTTGCTCTCCTCGATGCCGCGGAGGGGGTCAGCTACGATCTCGTAACCAGCCCGGACCCGGCCGCGTACGCGAGCAGGATCGGAGCTGCGCACGGGTTGATTCTTCGCATGCAACCGTTGACGCGTCCGATCGTCGCAGCCGCGCCAAACCTGGAAGTCGTGTCGCGGCACGGTGTAGGCTACGACGCGGTCGACGTGTCCGCCCTCGACGAGCGCGGCGTCTTGCTGGCCATCGTGGGCGACGTGAACTCCCGCACCGTTGCGGAACACGCGATGATGCTCATCCTCGCCGGGTCGCGGCGCCTCGTTAAGAGCGCGAACGCCGTGCGCGCCGGGGACTGGTCGCACCGCGAAGACCTCGAACCGCGCGAAGTCCGGGACAAGACACTTCTTGTCATCGGATACGGCCGCATCGGCCGGCATCTTGCGCGAATGGCCGGCGCGTTCGGCATGCACGTCATTGCCCACGACCCGTTTCTCCAACCGGCGGATTTCGACGGCGCGACCTCAGCGCATGATCTCGACGAGGCGCTCGACGTTGCGGACATGGTCTCCATACATGTGCCCGGCTCCGACCGGCCGGTCCTTGGGCAGGCGGAATTCGGGCGACTAAAGCGAGGCGCAATTGTCGTGAATACGTCGCGCGGAAGCGCGATCGACGAGGCCGCGTTGCTTGCGGCGCTAGAGGACGGAACCGTCGGAGGCGCCTGCCTCGACGTGCTGACGCAGGAACCGCCGCCTGGGAATCACCCGCTCGTCGGACACGAGAGGGTGATCGTGACGCCGCACTCGGCCGGGCTGACAGCCGAGTGCGCGCGGCGCATGGCGATGGCGGCGGTCAGGAACGTCCTGGATCACTTCGACGGCAGGCTCGATCCTGCGGTTGTCGTCAATCCTGCGAGAAAGTGATGCCGGCCCCGCTCAAGGTCGGGTTGATCGGGTCGGGTTTCATGGGGCGGACGCACGTCCTCGGCTATGCCGCAGCGGCGCGCGCCTTTGATTGCCCAGTGCGGCTGGAAGTGGACATCGTCGCGGATGCGACCCTGGAACTCGCCGAAGCCGCGGGGCGCGAGTTCCGTATACCGCGCGCCACCGGCGACTGGCGCGACCTGATCGAGGACTCCGAGATCGCGGTTGTGGACATCACGGCGCCGAACGCCCTTCACAGGGACATTGCGATTGCCTCGATCGCAGCCGGCAAGCACGTTTACTGCGAAAAGCCACTCGCGCCGACGGCCGTCGAGGCAGCGGAGATGGCGGCTGCCGCAGACGGTGCGTCGGTCAGGACCCAGGTCGGTTTCAACTACCTCGCGAATCCCATGCTGGCCCTTGCGCGCGACATGATCCGGGATGGCGAGCTTGGCGAAGTCTACAGCTACCGCGGCGTTCACGCCGAAGACTACATGGCGGACCCCCGCTCTCCCATGACGTTTCGTCATGATCCCGCGGGTGGCGGCGTCCTCGCCGACCTCGGAAGCCACGCGTTGGCGACCGCGGAGTTTCTGCTCGGCCCGGTGGCGGCCGTGATGGGGGATTGCAGGACAGTGATTGCCGAGCGTCCGGATGCCGAGGGCGAACTTCGGCCGGTCTTGGTGGATGACGTCTCGCGCGCATTCCTTCGGTTTGCATCCGGCGCCACCGGCTCCGTCGAGGCCAATTGGTGCGCAACTGGCAGGACCATGCAGCATGACTTCGATGTCTACGGGTCCGGTGGGGCGCTCGCATTCAGCCAGGAACGGTTGAACGAATTGCTTTACTTCGAGGCCGGCCGCGGGCGAGAGCGCTCCGGGTTCCGGAGAATCGAGGCAGGCCCGGCGCATCCTCCTTACGACCGATTCTGCGTGGCGCCGGGCCACCAGATCGGATTCAACGAGCTGAAGGCGATCGAGATCGCGGGCTTTGCCGCCGCGATCGCCGGAGATGCGCCGGAGCCCTTCAATTTCCGGATGGGGTTGAGGATACAGCGACTCGTCGAGGCGATCAGGGATTCGGCGGAAGCCGGCAGTTGGATCGCGACGGAGCCGTAGCAAGGTTCGCCTTCTGCAACGGCGCTCGCCGACCCGCTACAGCGGTTGATCAGCGGGCGACGCGCGGATCTTCCCGGCGGAACCCGGGTGACTTTGCGAGACACGTCGCGGTACCATGATCTCACCGGGAAGCTCCACGAGTGCGTCGGCGTCCGAACCGTTCCGGTGCCGGAGTTGCTCGGGAACGTCGAGGTAGAATGAACGCTGGTCGTTGACGGCGTTGAAACTGGCGGCGAACGCGGGTCGCTGCGGATCGCGTCCCCGGCGGCGACCGCCGACCGGCCTCGCCCGTCAGTTCCGCCGGGGTGGATGCCGAGAGGGCTCACAGTTCTGCACCCGTTCAATCAGCCGCAGCGGGGGCCGGTTTCCGCAGGTGACTCTCGCGTTCAAGGGCCGGTTCGTCCTTCCGGTCGGCGTCATTGACCTGATTTCCTGCCCGGAAGACGCAGGCTGCCACCACCTCTGGTGTTGCTGCACTTCGGAGTGGCACGGGGGGTGTAATTGCCCGCAGCGGTTCAGGTTCAACTTTGTCGGAAAGCTGAATTGCTCCACCCGAAGAGAATGGCCAAGTCGGCGGATTCGCGGATGCGCCTTTCCAATCGGAAATACACAGATGATGGGCGTCAACATGTCGCCAGCACGATTGACGTGCTTATGAACAACACGATAAACGTCTATGTGGTCAACATGGAACACGTTTATATGAACTTCACCATAGACGTGCAGTTGACCTTGGAATGAGCAAGAATAACAAGGAAATGGCGTCTACAAACGAAAAACTGGCGGCTTCCCTTGAGGTGTTGCGGACATTGCAAGGGGACGTAGGCAACGTCATCAAGAGCAGTGAGCTCAGCAGAACGCATCGTGAGCGTTTGCAGCGCACAGGCTTCCTGAAAGACGTCATGGCTGGCTGGCTGGTTGCGACACGTCCTGTGGATCGGCCGGGAGACACCACCTATTGGTATTCTTCATTTTGGGAATTCTGCCTTCGGTATTGTACTGATAGGTTTGGAGAAGAGTGGTGTCTTTCGCCTGAGCAATCGCTCCTGTGGCATGCCGAAAATCCCAAGATTCCGAGACAGGTCGTCGTCTGGAGCCCAGCGGCATCGGGAAACTATCGCCTGCTGCCGTTTCAGACCTCGATCTATGATCCCCCCGAAAAACACCAGAGGTGGTGGCCCTGCGTCCTTCGACGCAGGATGTTGCAAATCGGCCAGATGGCGGCGAGTCCCTGTCATGGAGACTGTCATGCCGAGCGGCTACCACCACCTGACCCATGGCGAACGATGCCAGATATACGCGCTGAGGAAAAGCGGACTGTCCGATCCGGCCATTGCCCGGCAGCTGGGCCGGGACCGGACGACTGTCTGGCGCGAGATCCGGCGCAACGGCGGCGGGCGCGGCTACCGCCACAGGCAGGCGCAGGGAAAGGCCTCGGCGCGTCGTCCGTTGCCAGGAAGATGACGCCGGAGCGGTGGACGACGGTGGAGGACAGGCTGGCGGAGGGCTGGAGCCCGGAGCAGATCGCCGGCCGCTTCCGCAAGGAGGGCATCCCCATGGCGGGCCGGGAATGGATCTACCAGCACGTCCGCGCCGACCGGAAGGCCGGCGGGCGGCTCTACCTGTTCCTGCGCCGCCGCGGGAAGAAGCCGAACTGGAAGGGCGGACGCCATTCGGGCCGGGGCCGCATCCCGGACCGCACGGACATCTCCGAGCGCCCGGAGATCGTGGAGGCGAAGGAGCGGATCGGCGACTGGGAGGCGGACACGATCATCGGCAAGGGCCACAGCGGCGCGCTGGTGTCGCTGGTGGACCGGGCGTCGAAATACACGCTTCTTCAGAGGGTTGGGCGGAGGACGGCGGCCGCGGTCGGTGCCGCGCTGCTCGAGATGCTGCTGCCGCTCGCCGCCCTGGTCCACACGATCACCGCGGACAACGGCAAGGAGTTCGCGGGGCACGCCTGGGTGGCGAAGGCGCTCGGGGCCGGGTTCTTCTTCGCCACGCCGTACCATTCCTGGGAGCGGGGCCTGAACGAGCACACGAACGGCCTGGTGCGGGGGTATTTTTCCAAGGACACGGACTTCCAGCAGATCACCGACGCGGAGGTGAAGGCCGTCCAGGACCGGCTGAACGGGCGTCCGAGGAAGGCGCTCGGATACATGACCCCGGCCGAGGCGTTCCGGAAGGCGCGGCCTCCCTGACCGAAGCCGTCCCGGACCGTCCTGCGGAGGGACCGGTCCGGCGAGAGAAAGGGGCGTCTGCGGCCCGCCGACCTCGGTCGGGCTCCGCCCTCCCTTCGCCCGGCGGGCCGCAGACGCCCCCTGGGCGCGGCTTGCGCCGTCCGGAGAGCGCGGCTACGCTGCGTTTCGACGGGACTTCAGCCGCCTCGTGCCCGGATCTCGGGTGCCCCGGGGTCTGGATTCGCCATCACAGGGCCATCTTCGGCACCCGAGCTGCGCGCTCGCAGCGGAAATGGCCGGTGTTGCACTTCGGAGTGGAAGTGGGGATCTGAAAAAAGCGCTGCCCGGGAAAGAAGATCTGGTGCGGAAGGACGGGTTACGGGTTTTGGCGGTCGAAGCGGCGCTCATCAAGGTCACGGAGAATTTCTTTTACAGTCACCCTTTGGAAGCACGGATCGCGCTGGCATCATTGCGGTCGACCAGCGGTCTGCTTGCAAGGCTCCTCGATGGCGGACATGTGAAAGCGGCCGGCCGGGTTGCGGGTGCACTCAGGAACATGAACCGCGCGGTGGAAGCTGATCGAATCTTGAGGCGAATGCGTTCAGCAGATCATGACGTACGGGAACGTGATCCTTTTTCACCCGACGTATCGCTGCCGCATGTTCATACCGGCACTCTGCCCCTGGTTGGACGTATTCGGAACGCCTGGAAGGGTGGGCGGGAAGAGGTGATCGACGTTTTGCCCGAGGACTTGCCGCTGCCTCATGATGCGGGTGCCTATCTTGCAAGCATAGACGAGATCTACGTCAGCGATGCCTACAACTCACTGTCAATCGAGGGATACAGGGTTACCGAAAAGCTGATCGAGAGAGTACGGACCGGTCAGTTTGATCCGGAGGGAAATCCTGCTGACCGCACTGATCTTGATGCGCTTGCAGCACGCGGCTATTGGCAGGCGTTCCGGGCAGTTCGAGCTTCTATCGGCAGGGTTCTCGCGGGAGACCCGGCCGGACAGGTTGCCTTTGAGGATCACGACGGATGGTACGCGCAGTTGTTCCAACCGTCGGTCGATGCCGGTATTCTACGTGCCGGTGTACTTGCCGGATTTCGCAACCGTCCGGTCTATCTTCGCGGTTCGCGCCATGTTCCACCCAGGGTCGAAGCGATTGCCGATGGTATGGAAGAGCTTTTCGCGCAAATGAAATCGGAACCCTCGGCTGCCGTTCGCGCCGTCCTTGGCCATTGGCTGATGGGGTATGTTCACCCCTATCCGGATGGAAATGGGCGCATGGCAAGATTCTTGATGAATGTCATGCTCGCCTCTGGTGGCCATCCTTGGACGATCATTAGGCTGGAGGACCGGACGCGCTACATGTCGGCGCTTGAGGCTGCAAGCACGGCCTTTGATGTTCGTCCCTTTGCTGAATTGATCGCTGAAAGGCTCGATTGGTCAAAGCAGGAATTGAACGAATTGGGGTAACTGCTCGCCCCGAAATTTCGTTTGACGAGTTTCCTGCATGACAACCGTCAATCTCGCGAAACGATGCTGGCGGCGAAGCGCTTCAGGCCGACGCGACAAGGCTTGCATTCGGCGAATGGAATCCCCATGAAACTCAACCGTCAGCGGGCGCAGCTCGGCCGCGTTCGGTGACCGGCGCTGCTTCCGGTCGCCCCCATTGATCTGGTTGCATGGTTTCCCGACGGAGGGGCGGCGAAGTGCCGGACGGCGTGGCCTGAGGGTCCGCCGGTATTCGGCCGAGTCCCGCGAATTGTCGATCCCGCCGGTCAGGCGAGCGACGATGCTCGACCCGGCGCCGCGGCCAGGAGTTCGCGGGTATATGGGTGCCGCGGGTTGGCGTAGATCTCGCTGGTCGGTCCCTGCTCTACGAGGCCGCCCTCATGCATGACCATGATCCGGTCGCAAATCTGGGCGGCAACCCGAAGGTCGTGGGTGATGAACAGCATCGCGAGGCGATAGGTTCTGCGAACGTCGTCGAGAAGGTCGAGGACCTGCGCCTGAACCGAGACGTCGAGCGCCGAAACGGCCTCGTCGGCGATCAGGATCACCGGTTCCACGGCGAGCGCGCGGGCAATGCAGATTCGCTGCCGCTGGCCGCCGGAAAACTGGTGCGGATAGCGGCCGAGCGAGTCCGCGGCGAGACCGACAACCTCTATGAGGTTGCGGGCCCGGGCCCAGGCAGTCTCCGCCGGTACCCCGAAATTCATCGGACCCTCGACGATAGACCGGCCGATCGTTCTCCGCGGATTGAGCGATCGGTAGGGATCCTGGAAGACGATCTGAATCTGTCGGCGAAGCGCGCGCAGCGTCCCCTGCCGCATGCCGGCGACATTGACGCCGTTTACGAAAATCGCGCCCGAGGTCGGATCAACGAGCCGCATGATGCAGCGGGCGACGGTCGACTTGCCTGAGCCGCTTTCGCCGACAATCCCGAGGGTCTCGCCGCGGCGGAGGATGAGCGAGATGTTCGCTGCCGCGCGCACCTCCTGGCCGCCGTCCAGCCAGCCGGTTGAACCGTAGACCTTTTCGAGAGCGATCGTCTCGAGCGCCGGTTCGCCCTCCGGTTCCGGACGTTCGGGTGGCGTCATCGACGGGACCGCGTCGATCAAATGGCGCGTGTAGGGATGGGCGGGAGAGACCAGAATTTCCTCGACCGCACCCTCCTCGACGATCCGGCCTTCCTGCATCACGACGACGCGGTCAGCGATTTCCGCAACGACCCCGAAGTCATGGGTGATGAGCAGCACGCCCATCCCGTGCGAGGCCTGAAGGTCCCTGATCAGCCGGAGGATTCTGGCCTGGGTGGTCACGTCGAGCGCCGTCGTCGGTTCGTCGGCGATCAGCAGCGCTGGTTCCAGGGACAACGCCATGGCGATCATGATCCGCTGCCGCTGGCCGCCGGAGAGCTGGTGGGGATAGGCGCGATAGAGGCTTTCCGGGTCCGGCAGGCGTACGTCCGCCATCGCGGCGAGAACGCGGACGCGGCGTTCGGCATGGGACAGTTCGCCATGAATTTCGAGCATCTCGGAGACTTGGTCGCCAACCCGCATGACCGGATTGAGGGCGGTCATCGGTTCCTGGAAGATCATGGCCATGCGCTCGCCGCGCATCCGCCTCAGCTTCCGGTCGTCGAGCGCAAGGAGATCCTCGCCGTCCAGCCGGATGGAGCCAGCCACCGGAACGAGTGCCCTTCGGTCGAGCAGCCCCATCACCGAAAACGCGGTGACCGACTTGCCGGATCCGCTCTCGCCGACCACGCAGACTATTTCGCCCCTGTCGACGGTGAGGGAGATGTCGTTGATCGCGTACGGGCGGTCGCCGCCCGCCGGAAGGCTGACCGAGAGCCCGTCGATCTCCAGGATCGGCGTCATCGCAGGTTCCGGGCGATTCGTGGATCGAGCGTGTCGCGGAGACCGTCGCCGACGATGTTTGCGGACAGAACAGTGAGCGCCAGCGCGAATCCGGGAAAGAAAATGATCCAGGGCGTCAATTGGAAGTATGTCCGTCCCTCGGACATGATGTTGCCCCAGGACGGAATCTCCGGCGGGATGCCGGCGCCGAGGAACCCGAGAATTGCCTCCAGAAGCATCGCCGAACCGCAGATGTAGGTGGCCTGGACAATGAGCGGTGCGATTGTATTTGGCAGGATGTGCCGGGACATGACGAGTACGGTCCGAGTGCCCGAAGCAATCGCTGCCTCGACATAGGGCTCCTCGCGGACTGTAAGGACCACCGCGCGGACCAGCCGGACCACGCGAGGGATTTCCGGAACGACGATGGCAACCACCACCGTTGCGAGCGATGCGCCCGAGAGCGAGATCATGGCGATGGCGAGGAGGATGGCCGGGATGGACATCAACCCGTCCATGGTCCTCATGATCACCGAGTCGAGAACCCGGATGTAGCCGGCGACCAGCCCAAGGACCAGCCCGGCGGCGATAGACAGGATCGCGACGGCGATGCCGATGGTCAGCGAGACGCGGCCGCCGTTGATAACACGGCTGAAGACGTCGCGCCCCAGCATGTCGGTCCCGAAGTATCCTTCGGTTCCGGGCGGTTTCAGCCGGTTCATGGGGTTAATGGCGACGGGGTCGACGGCAAAAGCCGGGCCCAGCATCGCGAGGGCGAAAATCGCGACAAGCGACAATCCGCCCCAGAACACCCCCCGGTTGCCGAGAACGGCCCGGAGAAGGGTCGGATCCGCGGTTCGGGATGCAGCGACTCGAGGCGCCGCCATCAGTAGCGGATCCTCGGATCGAGCAGCGTGTAGCAGAGATCTATGATCAGATTGATGATGATGTATACGAAGCTGAAGAACAGGATCAGTCCCTGGATGATCGGATAGTCCCGGGCGAGGACCGCGTCGAGAACGAGCCGGCCGAGACCTGGAATGTTGAAGACGCTCTCGGTGACGACTACGCCCCCGATCAGGAGCGCAATGCCGATACCGATTACGGTGACGATCGGGACCGCTGCATTGCGAAGCGCGTGGCGGATCAGGATGCGGAACTCCGACTGCCCCTTGGCCCGTGCGGTTCGAATGTAGTCCTCCTCCAGGACTTCGACCACCGTAGCACGGGTCATTCGCGAGATGAGCGCAATGAAGATGACGCTCAAGGTTGCCGTCGGCAATGCGATGTGGGCAAGAAACGGAAGAATTCCGTCGGCAAAAGGCGACTTGTAGCCCTGGACCGGAAAAAGTTTCAGGGTCAGCGAGAACAGATGGATGAGCATGTAGCCCAGCACAAAGACGGGGATCGAGAAACCGCCCACGGAGAACAGCATGACGATCCGGTCGACGAGGCTCCCGGAACGGTAGGCGGCGACGGTCCCGAGCGGCACGGCGACGGTCACCGAGAACGAGATGGTGGAAAGCGCCAGCATCAGGGTCGGTTCGAGCCGCTGGGCGATCAGTTCCGAGACCGGCTTGTTGGAAAAGATCGAGGTTCCGAGATCGCCCTGGAGAAGCCCGAGGATCCAGCGGCCGAACTGGACCGGCATCGGGTCGGAGAGGCCGAGTTGCGCGCGAATACGCTCGACATCCTCGGCGGTGGCATGATCCCCGGCAATGACGGCGGCCGGGTCGCCCGACGCCACGCGCAGGAGCGCGAAGACGAAGAGCGCCACCAGGCCCATGACCGGAATCGTCGACAGAACGCGCAGCAACACATAGTTCAGCATGGGATAGTCGTCGTCCTCGTGCGGCGGTGCGCGGAACAGGTCCGGGAACCAGGCCGAGACGGGCGCCGTTGCTTGGTCTCGGGCGTGTCAGCTCATTCGACAGTGATGTTCCAGAAGAACTGGACCGGCGCCTTGATCAGCCCTTTCACCGAGTTGCGGTATGCGACCGGGACATAGAACTGGCCGAGTTCGCCCGAAGCCCCGATGGCCCAAAGTCGTTCCTGGACCTTGGCGGCGTGCTCCTTCCTTTCTTCAGGCGTGAACGCCGCGGAAAACGCCTGTCTGGCCGCTTCCAGCTCGGCATCCTCTGGCCAGCCGAACCAGCCCGCATCCGGATCGCCCGAGAAGGCAATTGACGTAGGATCCAGGATGTCGGCGCCGATCCACCAGGTGTGGAACATGTTCCACCCTCCGTCGGCAGCCGCTTCGCGCGAGGCGCGCCTGGATGTCAGGGTCGACCAGTCCATGGCCTGGACCTCGACGGTGAAGCCGGCCGCCCGGAGCTTTTCGGCCGTAACCAGGGAGAAGACCGAAAGCCCCGCAATGTCCGTCGGCTGAATGATGACCACCGGCGTGCCGTCATAGCCGGTTGCGGCAAGGGCCTCCGCGGCGGCTTCGACCGAACCTGTCTTGATGACCTCCGCGCCGGCTTCGCCGGCGTACGTCGTGCCGCAGGGATAGACCGAATAGCACGTCATCCAGAACTCCTCGCTGCCGAATGCTGCTGCAAGATAGTCTTCCTGCTTCATGGCCATGATGGCGGCCCGCCGAACGTCGACATCGTCGAAGGGAGGATGCAGATGGTTGAAGCGAGCGAAGCCGATGTTCCCGAGCGGGTCGTTGACCTCGACGACGACGTCCGGATTGGACGACATGATCACCGCCAGGTCGTTGCTGGGAGCTTCGAAGAAGTGAACCTCGCCGGCCATCAGCGCATTCATCGCCGTCAACTGGTCCGGAAAATAGGTCCAGACAACCTTGTCAACGCCGGCTACCTTGCCTCCGGCGGCGGCGGACGGCGGTTCGCTGCGCGGGACGTAGTCCTCGAACCGGGTATAGACGACCTGCGATCCCGGAACCCATTCGTCTTCCCGGAACATGAAGGGCCCGGATCCGGTGTAGTCGTCGATCTGCTCGTAGGGATCGGTCATGGCCACTTCCTTGGGCATGATGAACGGCACATTCGAGGAAATCTTGCCGATCGCTTCAAGGACGAGGCTGAAGGGTTGCGCCAGGGTCAGGACGATGGTCTTGTCGCCGTCGGCTTCGAGGCTCTCCAGGTTGGAATAGAGCTGTTGCCCCATGCCGTCGCGCCGTCCCCAGCGATTGAGGGAGGCCACTACGTCCTCAGCGGTGACCGGCGAGCCGTCGTGGAACTTGAGCCCGTTGCGAAGCACGAAGGTCCAGACCAGGCCATCGTCCGATGTCGTCCAGGCGTTGACCATCTGGGGCTGCGGCGTGAAGGACTCGTCCATCGCGAACAGGGTGTCGTAGATCATGTAACCGTGGTTCCGCGAGATGTAGGCGGTGGTCCAGATCGGATCGAGATTCTTAAGGTCTGAATGCGGAATGACGCGGAGGACGGACTCGCTCGAAGCCGCGGTCCCGGTGATGGCAAGAGAAGCCGCAAGGACTGTTGCCACCAGAAACCGGATGGGACCCGCACAAGACATTGTCAAAATACTCCACTGTTGACGCGACCCGACCGAACAATTTGCGGCACGTCAGCTGGGTGGCCGATTTCCATGAACCGATATGGCGACGGGTATACCTACGCCCGCGAGTCCGCAGCAATTCACTTTTGGCGACAGACCGGCACAGCGATGGAAGCTAGCGGAACCCCTGAATCGGTTCAATTCGAATCTTCGGCATGCGGAAGGGCACGCGACCCGCGGGCGTCGCAGCGGAAACCCGTGCGCATTGTCGGACGAGGAGGAAGAAGGATATCAGAAGATTACTACAATTTTGTGACACTTGGTCAGACCCACCGCTGACTTGCGGCCTGCCAGGCGGACAATTCTCATTTTGGGATTACATCCCCCGGTGCCACTCCAAATTGCAACATTGGCCATTTCCGTAGCGAGCGCGCAACCCGAGCGGGGGAGGTGGCTCGGTGGCCGAATTCCCGGCCTCCGGGCACCGGCGATCCGGGTCTGAAGCGGCTGAAGTTCCAACGAAAAGGAGTGTGGCCAAGGCTCTGCGGACGGGTGCCAAATCTCGTTTACCGCGTGCTGGGCCCGATCCTTCGGCGGCTGTCCGCCTATATCCGGGCCGTGCACGGGTGCCCGGCCTAATTGGCGGAGACATTCGTCAAAGTGTCGAGGTTCACGGGGGCCTGCTGCCGAGCGTCGAACTGGCGATCGCTGGGATTGAAGCTCGGCTTCGCGCGCGAGGCCGGCGGCGCGGCGCGCTGGCGCGACCACGGCCAACCCATGGAGATCTTCATGTACGAACTCACCGACGCCGCAGCCGCGGCGCTCGCGCATTTGCTGCGCTTGCCGAAACCGATACATCGTGTTCCGACCCAGGCGGTTCGAGCATGCCTGGACATACAGAGTACAAACCGACTCGCGGAAGACGGACCAGTCACGCGATCCATTCGCTGACCGGTGCGTCGGACTCTTCGAGCGGCTCGGAAGTCACGTCGACCAGCGCCGGACCGGCGTGGTCAAGGGCGGCCGTCAGCGCTGTCCGGAGTTCTGCAGGCGTTTCCGCTTTCCAGCTGCGGATTCCATAGGCGGCTGCGACTGCTGCATGATCGGTTCGCGAAAAGTCCACGCCGTGGTAGCGCCCCCCGAAACCGGATTTCTGGCCGGCCTTGATCCATCCGAAAGACGAGTTGGAGAAAACGACGATCTTGAGCGGGATGCCGAGCCTCGCGACGGTCTCGAGTTCGCCCGCCATCATGGCGAAGGACCCGTCGCCGGTAGCGCAGACAACGGTAGTGCCTGGGCAGCCGATGCTCGCGCCGATGGCGGCGCCCAACGCGTAGCCAAGCGCGCCGTGGGCGCGATTTGTGATGAATTTTCTCCCGGCTGCCGGTTGGCGGTACCAGGCGGCAAAGAAGGGACAGGGGGTTCCGGGGTCGGCGCAGACGATCGCGTCGTCCGGAAGCAGGTCCTGCAATTCGGCGACCACGCGCTCAGGCCTGATCGGGGCGGCGTCGGCCGCGATGCGGGCCGCGAACCCCGCCCACTTGCGCTCGCGGGCGCGCGCGACGCGCGCGGTCCCGTTCGCCGAGGCGCCATTCCTCCCGCAGAGAGCGTCGGCAAGCGCGGCGAGGCCGCTGCGAGCATCGCAGACCATTGCGGCCTCGGTTCGGTAGCATGCGCCGATGACGCCCGGATCCGCGTCGAGATGAATGATCGCCGTCCCTGGCGCGGGGCTGCGCCAGCGTTCGGTCGTCACGGATCCCGCTCGGCACCCGATCAGGAAAACGCAGTCCGATTCGTCGACGAGGGCGCGGGTGGCCGGACGGCCGCCATTCGATCCGACGACTCCCGCCGAGAGCGGATGCGAATCCGGCAATGACCCCTTGCCGCTGACCGAAGTGCAAACGGGAATCTCAAGCGCTTCCGCAAATTCCGCGAGTTCCTCCGTTGCGCCCGACAGGATGACTCCGCCGCCGCAGATGATCACCGGCCATTGCGCGCGCTCAAGGCAGGCAAGGACGGATTCCACGTCGGCGCGGTCCGGCACCGGACGTCGCGCAGGAAACGTCCCGTATTCGGGGTCGGATCGGAGATCGTCGCTGTCTACCGGCTGTTTCTGCACATCGAATGGCAGTCCGAGATGAACGGAACCGGGCCTGCCCGTGGTCATTTCCCGAAACGCGCGGCGGACAATGCGGGGGAGAAAGTCAGCGGACGCTATGACTTCGTTCCATTTCGTCACCGGCGCGAACAGCGCGCGCTGATCGAGTTCCGTAAGCGGGTACCTGCCAGCCGAGGTGGTTGCCACGTCGGTGGTAATCGCCAGGACCGGAACCGAACTGTCCCGGGCCTCGGCGATGCCGGGGAGAATGTAGGTGGCGCCGCCGCCCGACGGTCCTTCGCAGACCCCCACGCGTCCTGTGACGCGGGCGTAGGCATCAGCCATGTAGGCAGCATGGCGTTCATCGCGGACCAGGATGTGCTCAATTCCGTTGTTTGTTTTGGACAGGGCATCGTAGAAGGGAAGGCTGGTATCGCCGCAAAGGCCGAAGATGTGCCGCACGCCATGGCCGCCGAGCAGTTCGACGAGCGCTTCGGCGCCGTTTTTGCGGTTGCCTTGCATGCATCTGCTCCCGTTAAATGCCGCCGAGGGCCAAGTCTCGGGACGGTCGCTTGAAAGTCAAGCCGGGCCGGGACGACTAGCCCTCCGGACAGGTGCGGAGGACATGAACGAAAGAGGGAAACCGTTCATCGCCAAGGGCGGCAAGGCCGTCTACGGTGCTCCGGTCGGCATTCTCATGCTGGATGCGCGATTTCCGAGAATTCCAGGCGACATGGGCCACGCCGGAACCTGGCCCTTTCCGGTGCGATACAGTGTTGTTCGAAATGCGTCACCGGACCGTGTCGTGCGCAGGGCGGCGGATGGACTGCTGGATGCCTTCGTAGACGCGGGCCGAGAACTCGTTCGCGAAGGTGCGGAAGTAGTCTCCACGAATTGCGGCTTCCTTTCGCTGTTCCAGTCGGAACTGGCCAGTTCCCTTGCCGTGCCCGTCGTTACCTCCGCCCTGCTGCAGGCTGCGCCTGTCCAGGCGATTCTGCCTCCCGGCCGGCAAGTCGGCATCCTGACAATTTCCAAGGCTTCGCTCACGCCGCGCCACCTCGCCGCAGCCGGCGTGCCTGCCGGAACGCCGGTCTGGGGCGTCGCGGAAGGCTGCGAGTTCCAGCGCGTGATCCTCAACGACGAACCTGAACTGGATGTAACCCGTGCAGAACGGGATCTGGTAGAGGCTGCGACCGCGTTCCAGGCGCGCCATCCGGAACTCGGCGCAATTCTCTTCGAATGCACCAACATGCCTCCGTATCACGCTCCTGTCCGGGAGGCGACGGGGTTGCCTGTTTTCTCGATCGTGTCCTGCCTTAAATGGGCTGTTGCTGCCCTGTAGGCGGATTGCGCGAATCACTTCAGAGGAAAATCGGGGAACAAACCGCGAGTCGCGACCAATCCAGGTTGGCCAAGCGGATGCACAAGGCCGGCCGGAATACCTGAACCGAGCTCGGAATGAGTCACGCGCGCAATTGGAGATTCGGATAGGTTCGGTCTTGCTCGGCCCTGGCTCGGATATCGAGTTATCGCCCGGATGGTCGGCGCGGAAAATCCTCCGTCGCGACTCCCTCCTACGATTCCCATGCAACCGGTCGATCATCTGACGTGCGCACGTCGCCTTATCGATCCACTGCAAGCAGAATCCTGTAGCCGTCGGCGGTGAATTCAGCGCCGGCGACGCAGCCCGACATTACGCTTCCGCCATCGAGATTGATCTTTCCGCCGCGGCATAGATGCGGCTCCAGAAGGTTTGGATCGGAAGTCCGTCGCCGCCCGTAGCTGACCGGCGTGTGGCCGTGAACGACGGTCAATGCCGTGTCGGCCACGGGTTCGATGAGGAAAGGTTCTCGTATCCACGCCCAGTGCAGGTCATCGAGCAGGTCCCATGGCAGGTTTAGGTGGCTGTCGAGAGGAATCCCGTGGTTGATGCCGGCGTGCACGAAGAGGAGGTTGCCCACGAACCTGTAGTGCTCGAGGTTGTCGAGGTAAGTCACTCGCCTCGGGCTCAGGCGGGTCGATAGATCGCTGACAAACGCTGCGACAACATCCGGGTCGCCCCTAACGCATACCTCCTCGACAACGCGAGCGATGTCGAAACCCAATTCCGCGAGAACCGTTGCCCCGCAGTTCTGGATCCAGAGTTGGGGGCTCAGGTCATCGCGTCCGCGGAGCACCATTCTAAGCAACTGCTCATGGTTGCCCATGAGCGGAACCACGTCGACGAATCCCAGTTCGGACGATTCGGCGGCAATGTCTATGGCTCCGAGACTGTCCTGTCCCCTGTCGATCAGGTCACCGGTGAGAAGCAGCGTCGAACGGGTTCCCGCCTCCATCGTGCCCCGGTACCAGTCGAGCAGTCTGCGCATGTGTTTCGACTGGCCGTGCACGTCTCCGATGACGCAAAGGCGATGTCCGGCTTCGATGCCTGTCGCGAGCGGCATTGTGTCCGAAACCACGAGTGCGATCGGCTGCATCTGGCTTCCGTCGTCCGCGTTCGTTTTCAGTTCGTATCCGCAGTCCGCAACGGCGGCCAGGCGGTTCCCGGCCGAAACCGCGCCGCACAGGTATCAGGCGTGCGCGGCTGTGAACCCGAGTCCCCTGCGCCGAACCCGCGGGCCGGGTTCGCACGTTCCGCCGGGACCCCATGGCGCGGCCTGTCCGGAACGGCATCGCCCTGAAATCCGCCTGATGAAAGCGCGTTCCGCCGCTCCTTTCTCGGGATGCAGGCAATGCGTAGCAGGTTTGGTGGAGCCAAGGGGAATCGAACCCCTGACCTCTTGCATGCCATGCAAGCGCTCTCCCGGCTGAGCTATGGCCCCATCAGTTGGCGGCTTACCGCCGTGCAATCACTCTTAGAAAAACCGGGCCGCCAGTTCAAGCCCGAGTTGGCGGCGTCAGTTGTCGTCATCGGTCTCAGCCGGCACGTCGGCGATTTCCTCAAGGGCCACGGTCTCGTCCCCGTCATCATCGTCCTCCAGCAGTTCTTCGCCAATGGTGACGTCTTCGCTTGCTTCGTCGAGCGAATCGACCTGGTTGGACATTTCATCGGACGAGACGTTCGCGAGCATTGCCTTGTCGTCCTTGTCCGACATCGAAGACTGGGATTTTTCCCCAGTGAAAAAGGCCAAGTCGTAGCTCTCCCCCGTGTAGGGGCTGATGACCGGATTCCGGTTCAAGTCGTAGAAGCGCCGCCCGGTATCCGGACATGCGCGCTTGGTTCCCCATTCTTCCTTGGGCATCGAGAATCGTCCTGTATCCATCATGCGGGAAGGGCGCCAACTGCCACAGGCCCCGGCGGTTGTCAAAGCCTTCGCCGACCGCTCGCATCGCCGCAATGTTCTTCCGGCCTCGACATCGTTCGGCGGGCATCCGCCCTCGCGATTTCCGGAATTGCGAGCGGCCGCTGATCGTGCGGCAAGCGCGTGTTGCGCGTGCCTGCGCTGGTGATACCCTTGCGCGATGTCGATCGAGATTACCCTGCCGGGTTCGCCCCCCGTCGCCGTGAACGTGCGCTTCAGCCGGCGTGCAAGGAACTACATACTCAGGGTTCCCCGCTTCGGCGGAAATGTCCGGCTGACCGTGCCGGCGGGCGGTTCCCTGGACGCGGCGCAGGATTTCGCGCGAAGCAGGGAAACATGGCTGCGAAAGGCGCTCGCCCGCCAGGACGAGAGGATTGTTCCCGCCTGCGGCGGAACGATCCTTTTCGCCGGGCGCGACACGCCGCTTGTGCCGGGAACCGGGCGCGACGCCGTTCTGGTCAATGGCGCGATCCGGGTTCCGGGTGCGCCGCGGGATGCGCCCCGTCACGTCAGGACTCTTCTCGTGGCAACCGCCACCCGCAACATGGTTCCGGTGGCCGAGGAATGTGCGCGGCTGCTTGGCAGGACGATCCGCCGGTTTTCCTTCAAGGACACGCGGACGCGCTGGGGATCCTGTTCGGCTGCCGGCAACATCATGTTTTCGTGGCGCCTCGCAATGGCGCCGGAGGCCGTGCAGGCCTATGTGGCCGTTCATGAAGCCTGCCACCTGGCAGTCATGGATCACAGCGCCGCGTTCTGGAGCCACGTCGCGGCGCTCTGCCCGGATCACGCGGACCGGCGCGCCTGGTTGCGCCGGTACGGCCCGCGCATGCATTTGTATGACTTCGACTCCCGATTGACAGGCGGATGACCGCGCTGTGCTCAGACGTGAACCGGTCCGGCGCCGCACGCGAGCGCCGCCTCGCGAATCGCCTCTGAGCATGTCGGGTGGGCGTGGCATGTCAGCGCAAGGTCCTCGGCCGCCGCTCCGAACGCCATTGCGACGCAGACCTCGTGAATCATCTCCCCGGCAGTCGGGCCCACGATGTGGCAGCCGAGAATCCGGTCCGTCTCGGCATTCGTCAGCAGCTTGACGAATCCCTCCCCCATGAACATGGACTTCGCGCGCGCGTTGGCCATGAAAGGAAACTTGCCGGCGCGGTATGCCACCCCGGAGTCCTTGAGTTCCTCTTCGGTTCGACCGACGGTCGCGACTTCCGGAGACGTGTAGATGACCCCCGGAATGATCCCGTAGTCCACATGCGGGCTGCTCCCGGCAAGGATGTCGGCGACGGCCATGGCATCTTCTTCGGCCTTGTGCGCCAGCATCGGGCCGGCGACGACGTCGCCGATGGCATAGACGCCTTCCAGCGAAGTCCGCCACCGGTCGTCAGTGGCGATCTGGCCGTGCTCAGTCAGTTTGCCGCCGCGCTCGGCGAATCCGAGGCCTTGCAGGTACGGCCGACGTCCCGTGGCGACAAGGACGACATCCGCGTCGACTTCGGACTCGCTCGAATCCTCGCGTTTGACATAGGAAAGCTTCAACCGAGTCTTGAGTCGTCTCGCGCCGCGAACCTCTGCGCCGAGCACGAAGGTCAGCCCCTGTTTTGCGAGGATGCGCCGGAACGTCCGGCATACTTCCAGGTCGAGACCGGGCGTTATCTCGTCGAGGTACTCGATTACCGTCACGTCGCTTCCGAGTCGCGCGTAGACGGAACCGAGTTCGAGACCGATGACGCCGGCGCCGATGATGGCGAGGCGGCGCGGGACTCTGTCGAGTTCCAGCGCGCCGGTCGAGGTCACGACCGTCTTCTCGTCGATGTCCAGGCAGTTCAGGGAAGACGGTTCCGACCCCGTCGCGATGACGACATTCCGCGCCGTATGCACCTCGTCGCCGACCCTGACCTCGCCGTCTCCTGCGAGCGAGCCCCAACCGCGGATGTAGTCGACGCCGTTTTTCTTGAACAGGAATTCAATTCCCCTGGTGTTTTGCGCAACGACATCGTCCTTGTAGGCCATCATCGCCGGAAAATCGATCTTCGGAGGCTTGCCGAGCAAGCCCATGCGCTCGAAGTCGTGTGCGGCCATGTGATAGGCGTGCGAAGAGTGCAGAAGGGCTTTCGACGGGACGCATCCGACGTTCAGGCAAGTTCCGCCGAGCGCGCCGCGGCCCTCGACGCATGCGGCCTTGAGGCCCAGTTGCGCGCAGCGAATCGCGCAGACGTACCCCCCGGGCCCGCCGCCGATCACGATGACGTCGTAGTTCGGCATGTCCTTCCCCTTCCCTTGTGGGCGTCGCGGCCCCCGGGGTTAAATGATTCCGGGAGGCGCCTTGTGATCGCCTGTCTACACGAGCGCTGCCGATTCGCCATCAGACAGGCCGGGGGTGAAACGGATCCTTGCGCAGCGGGTTGCTTCCGGATCGATTCCGGTGCAGCCGCAAGGACGGCCGCGTCGGGAGTTCGCGAGCCCCTGCAGAAGCGGGCGGTCGAGTCGCGGGTGCGCGGAACCCGGAGCCCGAGACCGAACATCCTGGTCGCGATTCGGATCAGGCATCCGGTCCGCAGCGGCCGCTCCGCCCGGTGCGGGATCACTTGCGTCGCGAAAGGCGATCCTCAAGGCAACGCCGCCGCGAGAAATCCGGTGCCGCCAGCGGGCATCGCGGCCTGCATGGCTCTGGCAACGGTACCGGCGCGCGCGGTTGGGATGATCCGGGCGGGCGAGCCGGCCGTTGCGGTGCTTCGCCGCTTCGCCCCGGGGCAGAACACTGCGGTCTCCCTGGCGGCGGCGGGCGCGTAAGCCGCGACCCCGGCGACGCCGTTCAGAGTCCCATGAGCATTCGGTTCGGCGCTTCGAGCATCTCCTTGAC
Source organism: uncultured Amylibacter sp. (assembly GCA_963662815.2). Classification (GTDB taxonomy): domain Bacteria; phylum Pseudomonadota; class Alphaproteobacteria; order Rhodobacterales; family Rhodobacteraceae; genus JAPPHA01. The sequence goes on along the minus strand of CAXXWA010000020.1, from coordinate 517,415 downwards.
CCGGACAAGGAACGTCACCGCACCCTTGCCGTCGACGATCCGGTGATCGTACGAAAGCGCAAGGTACATCATCGGACGCACGACGACCTCGCCGCCGACAGCGACCGGGCGATCCTGAATCTTGTGCATGCCGAGGATGCCGGACTGGGGAGGGTTCAGGATCGGAGACGACATGAGGGATCCGTAGACGCCGCCGTTCGAAATCGTGAAGGTGCCGCCCTGCAGGTCCGCCACGGACAGCCGCCCGCTCCGGGCCCTTTCGCCGAGTTCCGCTATGCGTTCCTCGATCTCGGCGAAGCCGAGCGAATGCGCGTCGCGAATGACGGGCACGACAAGTCCGGTCGGGGTGCCGACCGCGACTCCCATGTGGACGAAGTTCTTGTAGACGAGTTCGTCGCCGTCGATTTCCGCGTTGAGTTCCGGCACCTCGCCGAGCGCAACGCAGCAGGCCCGCGTGAAGAACGACATGAAGCCGAGCTTCACGCCGTGCTTGCGAAGAAAGAGATCCTTGTATTCGCTGCGAATGCCCATGATCGCCGACATGTCGATCTCGTTGTAGGTGGTGAGAATCGCTGCCGTGTTCTGCGCGTCCTTGAGGCGGCGTGCGATCGTCCGGCGAAGGCGGGTCATCCGAACCCGCTCCTCGCGGTTCGAATCGGTGTCTGGTGCCGGCTCGCGCACCGGCGCCGGAGCATCCGCCTGCGAGTCGAGATATCCGGTGTCGAGGACCTCCTGCACGTCCGTCTTCATGATTCGTCCTCCTCGGCCGGTCGCCGTCACCCGATCGCGTCCAATGCCGTGTTGAGCCATCAGTTTTCGCGCCGAGGGGGCATGCTCAACGTCCGTGTTCGGCGGCGCCTCCGGCGCGGTCGGGAGCCGCGGCGGAGGCGATTCCGAAGCCGGTGCTGCGGCTTCGGGCGGCGCTTCGCCAGCGAGAATTTCTCCGATCCTGGAACCGGCCGCTACCGACGCGCCGCCTTCGGCAAGAATGGAGCGAAGCGTGCCGGCGACCGGCGCAGGAATTTCGAGCGAGACCTTGTCGGTTTCCAGTTCGCAGAGCACGTCGTCCGCAGCGACCCGGTCGCCGGGTTTGACGCGCCAGGCTGAGATGGTCGCCTCGGAAACGCTTTCTCCGAGGGCCGGCACCAGGACATCGACCGTTCTGGCTCCGCCGTCCGCCGATTCCCCGGGCGAGGGCGCATTCCGGACCGGCGAAACGGACGCCGCCGCCTCGCCGTCGCCTTCCTGCATGGTTGCGAGCAGGGCGTCGACGGCAACGGTTGCGCCCTCGGCCGCCGCGATGTCGGAGAGGACGCCGTTCCCGGGAGCGGAGACCTCCAGCGTCACCTTGTCGGTTTCCAGTTCGCAAATCGTCTCGTCAACGACCAAAGCGTCGCCGGGTTTCTTGAGCCACGCCGCCACGGTTGCCTCCGTGACGCTTTCGCCGAGGGCTGGCACGCGAATGTCGATCATGCTTCGCTCCCTTCAATTGTCAGCGCCTGGTCCACCAAGGCTTCCTGTTCAGCCTTGTGCAGGCTGGAGAGACCGGTTGCGGGCGATGCCGATGCGCGCCGTCCGACATACCTCGGACGGGTCTGGCCGGCGCCGCAGCGGTTCAGGATCCACTCGAGGTTCGGCTCCATGAACGACCAGGCGCCCTGGTTTTTCGGTTCCTCCTGGCACCACACGAAGTCGGCTTTCTTGAAGCGCGCCAGTTCGCTGGTCAGGGACATCGCGGGCACCGGGTAGAGTTGCTCGATGCGCATGATGTAGATGTCATTGATGCCACGCGCGTCGCGTTCCTCGAGAAGGTCGAAGTAAACCTTGCCGCTGCAGATGATGCAGCGGCGAATCCGGCTGTCCGCGACGAGTTCGGTTTCCGAGTGCCCCTTCTGCGCATCGTCCCAGAGCACCCGGTGAAAGCTCGATCCGTTGCCCATGTCTTCGATGTTCGACACTGCCAGCCGGTGCCGCAGGAGGGACTTGGGAGTCATGAGGATCAGCGGCTTTCGGAAGCTTCTGAACATTTGCCGGCGAAGGATGTGGAAGTAGTTGGCAGGCGTCGTGCAATTCGCGACGATCCAGTTGTCCTCGGCGCAAAGCTGAAGGAATCGCTCGAGCCGGGCGGACGAATGCTCTGGGCCCTGACCCTCGTAACCGTGAGGCAGAAGCATCACGAGCCCGGACATGCGGAGCCACTTGCTCTCCCCGGAGCTCACGAACTGGTCGATCATGATCTGCGCCCCGTTCGCGAAGTCTCCGAACTGAGCTTCCCACAAGACGAGGGTGTTCGGTTCGGCAAGCGAATAGCCGTATTCGTAGCCGAGAACCGCGTATTCCGAGAGCATGCTGTCAATGACCTCGAAGGAGGCCTGCCCGTCACGGATGTGATTCAGCGGGTAGTAGCGCTCCTCGGTCTCCTGGTCGATGACGCCGGAATGCCGCTGGCTGAAGGTGCCGCGCGTGCAGTCCTGTCCGGAGAGGCGAACCTGCGTCCCCTCGTGCAGCAACGAGCCGAATGCCAGCGCTTCCGCCGTCGCCCAGTCGATGTTGGCGCCGCTCTCGATTGTCTTCCCACGGTTTTCGAAGACCCTCGAGATGGTCCTGTGGATGCTCAGCCTGCCGGGGAGATGGGTGATCGCCGTTCCCACTTCCCTGAGCACGCCGACATCGACCCCTGTGGTTCCGCGCTGATAGATGTCGTCCTTCTTGTCGAGGTGCGACCAGCGGCCGTCGAGCCAGTCGGCCTTGTTCGGCCGAAAGTTCCTTCCGGATTCGAATTCGGCGTTGAGATGCGCCTGGAACTTGGCCTTGATGTCCTCGACTTCGCCCTCGGAAATCAGCCCGTCTTCGATGAGGCGCTGCGTGTAGAGCGCGAGCGCGGTCTTGTGCCGCTTGATGCGCGAGTACATCACCGGCTGCGTGAACATGGGCTCGTCGCCCTCGTTGTGGCCGAAGCGCCGATAGCAGAAAACGTCGATGACGACGTCCTTGCCGAATTTCTGCCGGAATTCCGTTGCCACCTTGGCAGCGTGCACCACCGCCTCCGGGTCGTCGCCGTTGACGTGGAAGATCGGCGCCTCGACCATGAGCGCGATGTCGGTCGGGTAGGGGGAGGACCTCGAATTGTGCGGCGCCGTCGTGAAACCGATCTGGTTGTTGATGATGATGTGAATTGTTCCGCCGGTCCGGTGTCCGCGAAGGCCGGAGAGGCCGAAGCACTCGGCGATGACTCCCTGACCGGAAAAGGCGGCGTCGCCGTGCAGGAGGACCGGCAGCACGGCTCTGCGCGCATTGTCCTGCAGCTGGTCCTGCTTGGCGCGCACCTTGCCGAGAACGACCGGGTTGACGGCCTCGAGGTGCGACGGGTTGGCGGTGAGCGAAAGATGCACGAGGTTGCCATCGAACTCGCGGTCGGACGAGGTGCCGAGATGGTACTTGACGTCGCCTGAGCCCTCGACCTCGTCCGGCTTGAAACTGCCGCCCTGGAACTCGTTGAAAATAGCCCGGTACGGCTTGCCCATGACGTTCGCCAGGATGCTCAGCCTTCCCCTGTGCGGCATGCCTATGACAATATCCCGGACGCCGAGCGCGCCGCCGCGCTTGATGATCTGTTCGGTCGCCGGAATGATCGCCTCGGCGCCGTCAAGGCCGAATCGCTTGGTGCCCGCATACTTGACATGGAGGAACTTCTCGAAGCCCTCCGCCTGCACGAGCTTGTTCAGTATCGCCGTGCGGCCCTTGCGTGTGAAGGCGATCTCCTTTCCGTATCCCTCTATCCGTTCCTTGAGCCAGGCGGCCTCGTCAGGGTCCGAGATGTGCATGTACTGGAGCGCGAAGGTGCCGCAGTAGGTGCGGCGGACGATCGCCATGATCTCGCGCAGGTTCGCTGTCTCGATTCCGAGGACGTTGTCGATGAAGATCGGGCGGTCGAGGTCGTTCTCGGTGAACCCGTAGAATCCGGGCTCGAGCTCACCGTGGTCGCCCGTGTTCCGCATGCCGAGCGGGTCGAGATCGGCGGCGAGATGGCCCCGGATCCGGTGCGCCCGGATCAGCATCAGCGCGCGCACGGAGTCGAGCACGGCCTGCTGCACCTGGCTCTCGTGCACGGCGCCTCCCGCACGCGCCCGGATCTTGCCCTCGATCGCTTCGGGCGACTCGTCGTACTGGCCGTCGAATGCGGACAGAATGTCGTTCCTGTCCCTGGGAGGCCAGTCTGCCCGCGCCCAGGACGGCCCTGTCGCCTCGCGCCGCACGTCCACGGCGCTGTCGCCGAGCGCCGCGAACAGCTTCGACCATTCCGGGTCCAGGGATTCGCGGTTCCCGGAATGCCTGATCTGGAGTTGCCGAATGAATTCCGCGTTCTGTCCCTGGAGGAAGGACGACGCATGTAGAATCGCGTTCCGTGGATGTTCCGACATTTCGCTACCCGTGCTTGCCCATTTCACAGGGGACAACAGGTTCCCCTGTCAGATCATCGCCATGCAAACGTCCCCGAACCAGGTTCCGCGCTCGCGAGCCCGGTCAGGATCCGTCGATGGCTTCGAGCACGGCCTTTCCAAGATCGGCCGGGCTCTCCGCCACGACAATTCCTGCGGAACGCATGGCCTCGATTTTTCCGTCCGCGCTGCCCTTTCCGCCAGCGACGATCGCTCCCGCGTGTCCCATGCGCCGGCCCGGCGGTGCGGTGCGGCCGGCGATGAATCCTGCGACCGGCTTCTTCCGGCCCTTACGTGCTTCCCCTGCAAGAAATTCCGCGGCTTCTTCCTCGGAGGAGCCGCCGATTTCACCGATCATGATGATCGACTCCGTTTCCTCGTCGTCGAGGAGCAGTTCCAGCGCATCGACGAAGTCGGTGCCCTTGATCGGGTCGCCTCCGAGGCCGATGCAGGTCGACTGGCCCAATCCGATTGCGGTGGTCTGGCCGACGGCCTCGTACGTGAGCGTTCCCGATCTCGAGACCACGCCGACGGACCCTCGAAGGTGGATGTGGCCCGGCATGATGCCGATCTTGCAGGCGTCCGGAGTGATGACCCCCGGGCAGTTCGGACCGATGAGGCGCGATTCGCTGCCCTCGAGGGCGCGCTTGACCTTCATCATGTCCAGCACCGGGATGCCCTCGGTGATGCAGACGATGATCCCGATCCCGGCATCGATGGCCTCGAGCATTGCGTCCGCGGCGAAGGCTGGCGGCACGTAGATCGCCGTGGCGTCGGCGCCGGTTGCGCCGCGCGCTTCACGGACAGTATCGAATACCGGCAGGTCGAGGTGCCGGCTGCCGCCCCGTCCCGGGGTGACGCCGCCGACGACGCGCGTGCCGTAGGCTATGGCCTGCTCCGAGTGGAAGGTGCCTTGCCTGCCGGTGAATCCCTGGCAGATGACCCTTGTGGTCTCGTCCACGAGTACGGACATTTGCGCGCCTCCGGCCTACGATCTGACCCTGCTGATAATCTGTTCCGCCGCTTCGGAGAGATTGTCCGCCGACACCAAGTTGAGGCCGCTTTCCGCCAGCACCCTGCGGCCGAGCTCGACGTTTGTGCCTTCCAGGCGCACTACAAGCGGAACGTTGAGCCCGACATCGCGCACCGCGGCGATGATTCCCTCGGCGATGATGTCGCAACGCATGATTCCGCCGAATATGTTCACAAGAATGCCCCTGACGCCGGGGTCCGACGTGATGATCTTGAAGGCTTCCGTGACCTGCTCCCTGCTGGCGCCGCCCCCGACATCAAGAAAGTTCGCCGGTTCGGATCCGTAGAGCTTGATGATGTCCATTGTCGCCATGGCGAGGCCGGCGCCGTTGACCAGGCATCCGATCTCCCCGTCGAGCGCGATGTAGTTCAACCCGAACCCCGAGGCCGCGACCTCCCGCTCGTCCTCCTCGGTCGGATCCCTGAGCGCGCCGATCTCCGGATGCCTGAAGATTGCGTTGCCGTCGAATGTCATCTTGGCGTCGAGGCAGGTCAGCCCGCCGTCCGAATCGAGGATCAGCGGATTGATCTCGAGGAGTTCGCAGTCCTTTTCGACGAACAGCCTGTAGAGAGTGCCGACGAGCGATTCGCACTGTCTGGCGGCTCCTCCCTCGAGGCCGAGCGCAAAGGCGACCCGGCGGCCGTGGAACCCCGAGTACCCGGCAGCCGGGTCGATGCTGAACGAGACGATCTTCTCCGGAGTCGTCTCGGCAACCTCCTCGATATCCATGCCTCCCTCGGTGCATGCGACGACGGAAACCCGGGATGTCGCGCGATCGACGAGGAGCGCCAGGTAGAATTCGCGCCGTATGTCGCAGCCGGTTTCGATGTAGACCCTGTTGACGGTCTTTCCCCCGCCGCCGGTCTGGTGGGTGACAAGCGTTCGCCCGAGCATCCGCCGGGCCTCCGCGGACGCCTTTTCGGCCGAGCGAACGACGCGCACGCCGCCGCCTTTGCCGGCATCCGCTTCCAGGAACCGTCCCTTCCCGCGTCCGCCGGCGTGGATCTGCGCCTTGACAACCCAGACCGGGCCCGAGAGCTCCCGCGCCCGCGCCAGCCCGTCCTCGCCGGCGTGCACCACGCGTCCGTCGGAGACGGGGGCGCCGTATTCCCGGAGAAGATCCTTGGCCTGGTGTTCGTGTGCGTTCATGCGCGATTCTCCTGCCGTGAACAGGTTGCGCAGTTTGATTGCACAATTTCCGGACGGTTAGAAGCGCATTTGCCCGGCAGCGGCAGGAGCCCGGGCGGTTCCGCCCGCGCCGTCGGGGATCGGACGGGGCCGCCCAAGCCCGGTCAGGCGAGGCCCGGGTCTATTTTGATGCATGCCGCGACAAGGCCCCGGACAGCTTCGACTGAGCGGTCGAACATGTCCTTTTCCCGGTCGTCGAGTCGAATCTCCACGACCTTCTCGATTCCGCCTTCGCCGATGATCGCCGGGACGCCGACGTAGAGGTCGTCGACCCCGTAGGCATTCCGCACGTTCACGGCGCAGGGCAGCACGCGCTTGCGGTCGTTGAGGAAGGCGTCCGCCATCTCGATCGCGGATGCCGCCGGCGCGTAGAACGCGGAGCCGGTTTTCAGGAGGCCGACGATCTCGGCGCCGCCGTCCCGCGTGCGCTGCACGATGGCGTCGAGCCGTTCGCCGGTCGTCCATCCGAGCTCCACGAGGTCGGGCAACGGAATCCCGGCAACGGTCGAGTAGCGGACCAGCGGAACCATGGAGTCGCCGTGCCCGCCGAGGACGAATGCGGAGACGTCCTTGACCGAGACCTTGAATTCCTCCGCCAGGAAGTGGCGGAACCGCGCGCTGTCGAGGACCCCGGCCATGCCGCACACGCGTTCGGGAGGAAGCCCGGAGTACCGCTGCAGCGCCCAGACCATGGCGTCGAGCGGGTTGGTGATGCAGATGACAAAGGAGTCCGGGGCGAACTCCGAAATGCCCTCGCCGACCGACTTCATCACCTTCAGGTTTATGCCGAGGAGATCGTCGCGGCTCATCCCGGGTTTGCGGGCGACGCCGGCGGTCACCACGCACACGTCGGAATCGGCGATGTCCGCGTAGCTTCCTGTCCCCGCGACGCGGATGTCGAATCCGCTGACCGGCGCGCTCTCGGCGATGTCCAGCGCCTTGCCCTGCGGTATGCCGTCCACGATGTCGAAGAGCACGATGTCGCCGAGCTCCTTGAGACCGGCAAGATGCGCGAGCGTGCCGCCGATCTGACCGGAACCGATCAGAGCAAGTTTCTTTCGGGCCATTGCCACCCCCCGTGTCTGGAAATACTCCTCGTTGCGTAGCTTCAACACCTGCCGAAGGCAAGGCGTGTGAATCGCCCGGCAGGGTGCCGGTACGGAACCGAGCTTGCGCCCGCGGCCGGGCTGTGTTTCTACGGCCGGACGGCCGGTGCGCTCCGGGAGCGAAGGGGCCGTTCCGGCGACCGGAGGCATCGTGAACAAGACCGCAACGGGCAACTACTTCGAGGACTTTCGAGTTGGCCAGGAACTGGCGCACGCGGTGCCTCGAACGATTTCCGGCGGAGAACGCGCGCTTTACCATGCGCTCTACCCGTCCAGATTCGCAATACACTCTTCGGACGAGTTCGCCCGCGGCTGCGGGTTGGACAAATCTCCCCTCGATGAACTCGCCTGCTTCCACATGGTGTTCGGCCGAACGGTCCCGGACGTATCCCTGAACGCCGTCGCCAACCTCGGTTACGCGGACTGCAGGTTCACCGGACAGGTCTATCCGGGCGATACTCTCCGGGCATCGTCGCAGGTGATCGGGCTGAGGGAGGTCTCGTCCGGGAAGTCGGGGATCGTCTGGGTCAGGACGCGCGGCTTCAACCAGCGGAACGAGACAGTGATGGAATTCGTGCGCTGGGTCATGGTCAGGAAGCGCGATCCCGACGCGGAGCCTCCGGCTGCCGTGGTGCCGGAACTGCCGGCCTCGGTGCCGCCGGAGCGCCTGCCCGTTCCCGGGAGGCTCGATTTCCGGAAGTACGATTTTCGGCTCGCGGGCGAACCCCACCGCCTCGGCGACTACGTTGTCGGGGAACGAATCGATCATGTCGACAGGGTAACGATCGAAGAGAGCGACCACGTGTCGGCGACGCGCCTCTGGCAGAATACGGCGAGGGTGCATTTCGATGCGACGATCCGGAGCGACGGCAGGCGGCTGATCTACGGCGGACACATCATCAGTCTCGCCCGAAGCCTTTCGTTCAACGGTCTCGCGAACGCGCAGCTGATGGTTGCGATCAATGCCGGCGTTCATGCGAATCCCTGTTTTGCCGGCGACACCGTGCGCGCCTGGAGCGAGATCCTGGACGTTGCCGAAACCCCGGTCCCTGGCGTGGGCGCCCTCCGCATTCGCCTGGCGGCGGTGCGCGCGGATGCCGCCGGAATGCAGCTCAGGGACGGCGACGGCCGCTATTTCCCGGGGGTTCTGCTTGATCTCGACTGCTGGGTGCTGATTCCGGTTTGATTCTCAGTATATGCATTTCCCGACGGCAGGCCCCGTAACGCCTGGCCGAAGGCTGGCCGTTGGCGGGACAGCGCCATGACCGCCCGCATCCGGAGGCAGGCCTGGCGCTCCGGTCCGGCAGCGCGTTGGCCATCCGGGAAACGTGCCGGAGATGACGCGTTCCCGGAAAACCGGGGCTTCCATTGCCCGTGCAACCGGCGCAGGATGGTTCGAAATCGAAGGACGACAGACAAGATGACTGCGCCAGATTACATATCGGCGCCGACACTGCGGCCGGGGCCGGCCAAGGCGCCGCTCATTGCCGAATTGACGGTTCCCTGCAGGGGTGCGACGGAGGTTCTCGCCCGAATCGGGCAGGGCGACGATGTCTGGACCTTGCGGTTCCCCGCATCCGACGGGCCTTATCTGTTGCTGGGATTTCTTCCTGACGGCGTCGCGCGGGTGACCGTGCAGATCACCGACGGCGAAACCGCGGTCACCTGGGACGAGGAGCTCCGCCACGAACTGAAGGATGTGCCGACCTCGCCTCTCGAACTGCCGCCGTTCAGAACCCGCATCAGCAATCCGGACATGATGGCCGGCCGATTCACGCTCCTGAGCGTTCGCCGCCGCGCCTTCGGAAGATCGACCGATCTGACGACGGCGCAGCGCCGGTTTCTGACGGGATGGGGACTTCTTGTAGCGATCGACAATCGCGGGCGAATTCGCTGGATGCGCAGAATGCCGAACCGCGCGGCCGGGATCGAGCGGCTGGCGAACGGAAACGTCTTCGTTCACGACACGGAGTTCTGTTCCCGGGAAATCGACCTGGCCGGCAATACCGTGCGCGCCTGGTACGCTGCCGGCCGCCCGCAGGGGCCTTTGGAAGGCGCCATTCCGGTTCCGGTCCGCAGCCTGCACCACCAGCCACACCAGATGCCCAACGGCAACTTCCTGGCGCTGTCGGCCCACGCCAGGCGGGTCGCGGACTGGCCTGCTTCGGTGCACGAACCGGAAAGGTACAGGTCCGACAGGAAGATCGTCGGCGACATGGTCGTCGAGTTCACCCCCGCCGGAGAGGTGGTCTGGCGCTGGGACAGCTTCGACCATCTCGATCCCTACCGGATCGGCTACGACGCGCTTGACGCCTACTGGCATGTTCGCGGCTTTCCGGACGCGGGCGACTGGACCCACGGCAACGGCGTGACCTACGACCCGCGGGACGACAGCGTTTTGGTTTCTTTTCGACTGCAGGACTGCATCCTGAAGATCGACCGCGGATCGGGCGAGATCAAGTGGATACTCGGGGACCATGCGGACTGGCAGCCCGATCTGCAAGCGAAGCTCCTGACGCCTGTTGGCGAACCGTTTCGCTGGCCCTGGCACATGCACAATCCCCGGTTGACCTCGGAAGGCACTATCGTGCTGTTCGACAACGGCATTTACGGGGCGCGTCCCGGACATGAACGCATCCCGTTCAACAAGAGCTTTTCGCGCGGGGTCGAGTACCGGGTCGATGAAGCGAGGATGACGGTCGAGCAGTTGTGGAGTTCGGCGCTGACGGATTCGGACGTCAAGGAGCGGACCTGGGCCATGGGAGATGCACACCGTTTCGAGGAGACCGATACCGCCATGGTGATCCATTCCATCGCAATGCCGCATGGTCAGGACGATATCGGGATGGACGAGGACGACCGGACGATGCGTTACGTGGCGGAGTTTCCGTCCCACGCGCGCATTCTCGAGTATGACAGGAAGGACATTTCCAACATCCTTTTCGACGTGACGGTCCGGGACCCGAACGAGCTCATCCAGTGGGAGGTGTTCTCGGGCGTGCGCGTTGACAGTCTCTATCCGGAATCCATGGGCGTGGCATTCGACTTCGGCGATGCGCTGGAGAACGCCTCCGCGGCAACGAGGGTGGGCGCATGACCGGTCCCGCCCCCATGCCCGTGCAATCGATCATTGCCGAAGCGCCCGAACACCGCGCGTTGCCCCGGGATCCCGAATGGGCGGCCGGCGCTGCCTATGTCATCGACCGGTTCGTGCCGCTCGGCCAGGCCACGGTGCCGATCACCGACCTCGGATTCATGCGCGCCGACGCTGTCTATGACGTTGTATCCGTCAGTCGCGGCCGGTTCTTCCGCCTGTCGGATCACCAGGCCCGCTTTGCCCGTTCCTGCGCCCGCGTTGCCATGAACAACCCGTTTTCGAACGAGGAGGAAGCGGCGCTTCTGAATGCGCTCGTGGCGCGGACCGGTCTCAAGGATGCCTATGTTTGGTGGGCGGTTACCCGCGGCGCCAACCCGCAGGCGGCTGCCGACAGGGTGCATGCCGGCCGCTTCACAAACCGGTTCTACGCCTTTGCTATGCCATACATTTTCATCAAGGGAGACGCCGAGCGGCAGGCGGGCATCGACTTGCGCGTCGCTCGGAACCACATCCGCATTCCGGTCGCCGCCGTGGACCCGAGGGCCAAGAATTTCTGCTCGCTTGATCTCAGCATGGCTCTGATGGAAGCGGGCGAACACGGGGCTGACTGGGCCGTCATGACCGATGGCCGAGGGATTCTCACCGAGGCGCCGGGATCGAACGTCTTCGTCGTTGCAGACGGCGCCGTCCTGACCCCCGATGCCGGTTGCCTCGAAGGCATCACGCGGCAGACCGTTCGGGAAATCTGTTCCGAACTCGGTTTGCCGGTGAGTGTCGGGAGGGTCAGCGTCGACATGCTGATGTCGGCTGATGAAGCATTCCTGACGTCAAGTGCGGGCGGCATCATGCCGGTCTCCTCGGTGGACGGCAGACCGCTGTGCCGTGGAGCGGGTCAGGTGTCGACCACGATTCACGACCTTTACTGGAAAAAGCGATGGGAGGGTTGGCGCGGCGTGCCCGTCGACTACCAGGCTCATGATCCCGTGTTCAGCCGCAGGGCCCTTGAAACAGCTCAATGACATTTCCGTCGGGATCGCGACCATAGGTGAAGACACCGCCGGAAGGCATGGCGAGGGGAGGGCCGTGGAAGAACATGCCGTCCGCGGCCAGGCGCCCATATTCGACGGCGCAGTCGTCGACCTCGAGGCAGATGTGGCTGAAACCGGGCTTGGCGACGGACCTGAGGGCGGCGGACGCAGCAATTTCGGGAGCGTCGAACTGGAAGATTTCGAGTCCGGCGCCCGCGATTTTCAGAAAGACCAGCCGCCCCGCGCTCCGCTCGAGGCCCCAGCCTGGCCGAGATTTCCGTGGCATCGGCATTCCATGAGAATTCGCGGAGCAGTTCGGCATGAAACAGCTCGATGTAGAAACCGGCGAGCCGCGGCAGGTCGCGCGTGGCCATCCCCACATGATGCAGGCCCTTGATCATGGCGCCAGGATAGCGGATCGTCATCGCCCGGACGACAGGAAACGGGACATGACTGACAGGATCATCCTTCTCGGCACCAAGGGCGGGCCGAGGCTTGCGACCGGGTCGAGCTGGCCTTCGTCGTCGGTCGTCGAGATTTCGGGTCGGCCCTACATCGTCGATTGCGGGATGGGCGTGACCCGGCAGTTCGTCGAGGCCGGCTACGCGCTTGCCGATGTCCACACGATCGTCCTCACGCATCTTCATTCGGATCACTGCCTTGAACTCGGACCGCTCCTGCACACCGTGTGGTGCTCGTCTCCGAAGCGAAGCATACCTGTCCATGGCCCGCCTCCCCTGAAGCGGCTGGTCGACGGGTTCTTTGCCTCGATGGCTTACGACATCGAGATGCGGATGAGTGACGAAAAGCAGCAGTCTCCGCACGACATGTTCACTCCTTTCGAATACGCGGAGGGACCGGTATTCAGGGACGATCTCGTCGAGGTCACTGCGTTGCAGGTCGTTCATCCGCCTTTGACCGACACCTATGCCCTCCGGTTCCGCAGCGAGAATTCGACGGTCGTGTTTTCGGGCGACACCTGCTACTTCCCGCCTCTTGCCGAATTTGCCTCAGGCGCCGACGTGCTTGTGCATGAAGTCATGCATCTTGAGGGCACGGAGCGCATGTGCGCGCGGTTGAAGGAGATCAAGCCGAACCTCATGGCTCACATGATGGCTGCGCACACCTTCGGCGATGATGTCGGCCGGATCGCCAGCGCCGCCGGGGTTGGCCATCTGGTGGTGCAGCACTTCACGCCGAGCGATGACCCCGAGGTCGGACCGAAGGAGTTCGAGGCGCTCGTCAGGCGGACCTGGAGCGGATCGCTGACGATCGGTTCCGACCTTGCGGTCATTCCGATTCCGGGCGGGCACTGAGGTGCAGGGCGGCCGGACCCGTTCCCTCCACGGATGCCGCTTCGCCGACCAACCTCGATTTCCAACGATCGCAATTGATGCGAATCTGCCGACGGGCGCGGATCGCCCGACCTGGTCCGACGCTGCTCAGAGTGGAGCCTGTGCGGGACTCCTTTCCACGAACCGGCTCTCCGGCGGGCTGGCAGCACCCTGACGATCCAGCCTCAGCCGAAAATCGGTCTTCGCAGTGAGAGTAGTTGGTTGCAACCGTCAAGATTGCATGCAGGATCACGATGCAGACTCCCGGTTCCGGACCTGCGCCAAGCCCGGACCTCGTTCTCCCACGTCAGGCCATGCGCAGCTATTTTGAAGCGTTGCCGTCCGAATTGCGGCGACGGACCCGAAACTCAGGCATGAGCCCGTTCAATTCCAGCGGCCGAGGGCAGTCGTGTGTGGCGCTTCGTCACGTTCAACATCTAGGCATCTCCCCCAATGTTCATTGACGGAACATTGGGTGTCTATACTTTGCACACAAACCGAATGAGCGGGGGCAGCATGAACGAATTGCAGGGAATGGTCATCGAGGTCAGGCCATCCCGTGAAGCCGAAGCCACGAAGAAAGTCGGAGAGTCCCTCAAGGAAATACGCAGACTGTCAGGATTGACCCAAGCTGAATTGGCAAAGCGACTCGAGGTCGGCCAGGCCACCGTATCAAGAAACGAAGCCGGTCGAGGGAACATGCACATCTTGGCCATCCAAAGGTTCGTAGAGGCCCTGGGCTGTACCCTAAGGATCTCCGCGACACTTCCCGCTGACGGCACGCTGTCTTTGCGTATGCGTGATGCCTTCGAGGTTCAACTTGATCATGAAGACCAACCGGTGCTCCCGATTTCGGGCGACGATGCCTTTCGTCAGCATCGGGATGTTGTGCTAAGCATTCGACCGAAATACGCAATCCGCATCATGGCCGGCGAAAAGACCGTCGAGCTCCGCCGTCGATTCCCGGTCTCTGCGCCCAAGGGCACCATCGCGTACATCTACTCGACGTCTCCGAAACGCGCCATGGTAGGTCTCGTCGAGATTGCCGGCGTGCACAAACTCGACCTGGAGGAAATCTGGCGGCGCTACGCCGATGCCGCCTGTATCGAGCGGGCAGAATTCGAAAGCTATTTTGACGGGTTGGACCTGGGCTTTGCTCTTGAGTTTGCAAACGTCCGTCCATTTGCGACGCCGTTGTCTCTTTCCTACCTAAGGGAACGCTTCGGATTCGAGCCGCCCCAGTCATTTCTTTATGCAAAAGGGGATTTTGGAAGGGCGCTAAACGGAACTTCAAACGGGGTTTTCGCGCATAACCCCTTGACATCAAACGGAAATTCGGCGATCCAAGGGGCCGGAAGCGGGACTCGTGTTCCCATGAGTCGCGCAGGGGCGGCTGCCGGCGCTCCCGGCGGGCGGTTCCGGAAACGGCGCTGCATGAAAGCGTTTCTTTTCGAATTTCCCCTTGACATCATAGCGGAAGCCGGCAGAATGTCGGCAAGTCACGTTCCCATGAGGCGGTCCGCCATGGCTCTCAACATCGAACGCATCTCCGGCAGGCACGGAAGGCCCGCGGTCCTCCTCCGCGAGGCATGGCGCGAGGGGAAGCGGGTCCGCAAGCGGACCGTCGCCAACCTGACGAGGCTCCCGCCCGAGGCCGTCGAGGGGTTCCGGGCCGTGCTGAAGGGCGCCGTCGCCGTCAGCGACGTCCGCGAGCTGCTGCAGGTCGAGCGCTCCCTGCTGCACGGCCACGCGGCGGCGGTGCTGGGGACGATGAAGCGGCTCGGCTTCGGGCGCATCCTCGGGCGCAGGAAGGAGCGGAGCCGGGACCTCGCGCTCGCCGCCGTCGCCGCGCGGATCCTCGACCCGGCATCGAAGCTGGCGACCGCCCGGGCGCTGGACCCGGAGACCGCGACCAGCAGCCTCGGAACCCTGCTCAAGCTCGGCCCCGTCTCCGGCAACGAGATGCTCGACATGCTCGACTGGCTGCTGAAGCGCCAGCCGTGGATCGAGCGGAGCCTGGCCAACCGGCACCTGAAGGGCGGGAACACGCTGATCCTGTACGACGTTTCCAGCTCGTACCTGGAGGGACGGTGCTGCCCGCTGGCGGCCTTCGGCCACAGCCGCGACGGGAAGAGGGGAAAGATGCAGATCGTCTACGGCCTGCTCTGTGCCGCGAACGGCTGCCCGGTGGCGGTGGAGGTCTTCGCCGGGAACGCGTCCGACCCGTCCACTGTGGCGGGCCAGGTGGAGAAGATCCGCTCCCGCTTCGGCATCGACCGCGTGGCGCTCGCGGGCGACAGGGGCATGCCCGCGACGGCGCGGATCCGCGAGGACCTGGAGCCCGCGGGGCTGGACTGGATCTCGGCGCTGAAGACGAGCGACATCCGCAGGCTGCTGAAGGAGGGCGCGGACGGCGCCCCGGCGCCGCTGGTGCCCGAGGCGCTGGTGCCCGACGCGGTGGCGGAGATCACCGGGCCGGACTTCCCCGGCGAGCGGCTGATGGTCTGCCTGAACCCGCGGCTGCGGGAGGAGCGGGCCCGGAAGCGCGAGGACCTTCTGCAGGCGACGGAGGAGACGCTCGCCGGCATCGCCGCCGCGGCCGCGCGCGGCAGGCCGGGCCCGGCGAACCGCGACCGGACCGTGAAGGCCCTGGGGCGGAAGGCGAACCGGCGCCGGGTGGAGAAGCACTTCGACGTCGCCGTGCGCGACGACGGGATGGACTGGGCGCGGAGCCCGGACAGGATCGCCGCCGAGGCGCGGCTCGACGGGATATACGTGGTGCGCACCAGCCTGGATTCGGAAGCCGTCGGGCCGGAGGCGGCGGTGGAGGCATGCAAATCCCTCGCCGGCGTGGAGCGCGCGTTCCGGAACGCGAAGGGCGACCTCCGCATCCGCCCGGTCCACGTGTATTCGGCGGACCGCGTCCGGGCGCACGTGTTCCTGTGCATGCTCGCCCTGCACGTGGAGTGGCACATGCGCCGGCGCCTGGCGCCGATGCTGTTCGAGGACGACGACCGCGAGGGCGCAAGGGCGCGGCGGAGCTCGCCGGTGGAACCGGCAAGGGTCTCGGAGCGCGCGAAGGCGAAGGCGTCGGACAAGAGGACCCCCGACGGGCTTCCGGTCCACAGCTTCCGGACGCTTCTCGCGGATCTCTCGGGCGTGGTGCTGAACCGCGTGCGCCTGCCGGGCCGCGGCGACAGCCTGCTGTCGGCGGCCGCCAGGCCGACCCCGGTCCAGGAGCGGGCCTTCGAGCTGCTCGGGGTCGGGCACGACCAGGATGTTCCCATGAGGATGCCAGGCTGAGCGACGCCCGCCGGGCCGGAAAACCCCTGAAAAACAACGGTTTTCCTGCGGAATCCTTGCTTCCCTTCCCCGTGAAGTTCCGGCTAAAGGATGTCCACACAATTGTATCTCATTGACACGAATGTACTGATCGGCGTCGAAGACAATCACGCCTTCAAGCCTGCGTATTCCAATTTCTCGCAGCTGGCCGCCAAGCACAAAGTCGATGTATTTTTCCACGAATCCGCAAGTGATGACATTCGTCATGACGGTGATCCCTTACGTCGCAGGATCTCGCTCAGCAAACTCGAGAAATTCCAGAGACTGGAAAAGGTAGATGGCCTGACCAAGGAAGAGCTCGAGCGAACCATTGGGCGAATTCGAAAGCCCAACGATTTTGTCGACGCCACTCCTCTCCATGCGCTCGGCATTGGTGCAGCCCACTTCCTGGCTACCGAAGACCAGGGCTGCTTGAACGCGCCCAAAGACACTCCGCCGACCCGGAACGGAGGGTTCTGTTCTGAATATGTTGTTGTCGGAAAACAGAAAAACGTGAAATCCAGCCGTGAAGTTCCGATTGGACTGTCGAACGCAATCCACTCTGCAAGCGTGACACTGCAGCAAACCACCAAGCGCTTGCCGTCGGACTTGTCCGAGGGATCGATCACTCCGCACGTATTTTGGTCCTCGAACCGAGGGTCGTGATCGGCACATCTTTCGGCCTTCAGCTCATTACTGCTGAAGTGTCTTTCCGGCATCGATCACGGGATGTTGACTCAATTGACCGGCGTGCGACCCGCCGGAGCAGGAACCGGCTGACGGCCAGGCGCACGGCGGACAGGAAGTTGCGCGGTCTTGTCGCAGCGCGTTGCAACCCTCCGGAATTCCCTGATCCTTCCGACAGGGCTCTCGACGGGACTGCGCTCCCTGTACGCCTCGAGATCAAGCTCGCGCTGCACATTCCGGCTGGACTTCGACGGATTGACCGCGGTCGCTCCGGCCGCCTCGCCATCCGCCCTCTTTTTCTGCTTCAGGGCTCGGCGAATTCCGGGAACATGCGTGCGAGCGCGGGGCCGGTGGCCTGGCAGACGCCGCGTTCGGTAATAAGGCCGGTCACCAGACGGCCCGGCGTGACGTCGAAGGCCGGATTGCTGCTCATGGCGCCGTCGGGGGAAACCTGAACGGACCCGATCGATCCGTCGGGATGTCGGCCCGTGACATGCGTGGTTTCCGTGGTGTTTCGCTGTTCGATGGGAATGTCCCGGAAACCGTCGCGGGCCGTCCAGTCGATCGTCGGCGACGGCAGCGCGACATAGAACGGAACGCCGTTGTCATGCGCCGCCAATGCCTTCAGGTACGTTCCGATCTTGTTGCACACGTCGCCCTCCGCGGTCGTGCGGTCGGTTCCGGTGATGACGATGTCGACGAGTCCGTGCTGCATCAGGTGTCCGCCCGCGTTGTCCACGATGTAGCTGTGGCTGACGCCGTGACTGCCGAGTTCCCATGACGTCAGCGCGCCCTGGTTTCGCGGCCGTGTTTCGTCGACCCAGACATGGACCGGAATGCCGGCATCATGGGCCTGGTACATGGGGCTCGTCGCGGTTCCCCAGTCCACTGTCGCGATCCAGCCGGCATTGCAGTGAGTCAGCAGGCGAACCGCTTCTCCATCCGGCTTGTTCCGGGCGATCTTCCGGATGATATCGAGCCCGTGAAAGCCGATTTTGCGATTGATCTCAATGTCTTCCCTGGCGATTTCCTCGGCTAACTGCATCGCGGCGGCGGCGCGCTCGACCGGAGGAAGCGGCAGAAGGCGCCCGGCAGCCCGGTCCAGCGCCCAGCGCAGGTTCATTGCCGTCGGGCGGGTGTCGAGCAGAGCTTCACGGGCGGCGTCGAAGGACGCATCGCTCGCGTCCTCCCCGAGATGCACGGCCATTCCGTATGCTGCGGTTGCCCCTATCAGTGGCGCTCCGCGTACCCACATGTCGCGAATGGCCGTTGCGAAGTCGTTCAGCGATTCCAAGGCGGCGATACGGAACTCGTGCGGAAGCCAGCGCTGGTCGATGATCCTGACCTGACCTGTCTCGCCGTCGCGCCAGATGGACCGATAGTGCTTTCCGTCAACCTTCAACTCGCGCCTCCCTCTGTTCGCGGAATGCCCGGCCGGAACGCGCCGGCTGCGGTCGCCGGATCGACAATTGCCTCTCCGGCCGACCGATTCAAGGCTTCAATTCGGCTGTTCGGTGCGACCGCGGGCAGAGGCGCGAAGTTCACCGGCTGCGGAATCGCGCGGCCAGGCGGCAAGAAATCCCTGAAGAACGGCTGCGGAGGGCAGGCAGCCGATCCGCGGACACGGGACCTCCTTTGCCGTTCCCGTCCGCCCGGCATCCGGATCCGCGGCGATTTCCGGCAGAGAGGACTGCCCTGGAAGCCGGATTCCCCCGGTTTCGAATACGACTTCGGGAGTCGATACGGGCGCTCTCGACGATTCGTCGCCTCCGATGGCTTCATCCCGGTCTCCCGTCGCATGCAACGCATGCCGGCCCATTTTCTTGCGGTCAGGCCTCAAGAGCCGACCCCTACAGAGCGGCTTGAAGCAGTCCCAGATAGTCCTCCGCGTTGGCCGGGCGCGGATTGGTCGCGCTCAGGTGGTCCTTCGAGGCCTTGCCGGCGATGCCCGGCAATATGTCCGGCTCCACCCCCAGTTCGCCGAGCGACACGGGGAGCCCGAGCCCGCTTACGAAGTCCCGCATCCAGTGGTGCACCTCGATCCCGTCCGGTATGCCGGCAGCGAGGCGTATTTTGGCCATGGCCTCGACCGCGTGTTTCCGGTTGAAGCGCAGGATCTGCGGCAGAAGTATGCCGATCAGCGTTCCGTGATGCAGGTGAAGTTCCCCGAGGGGAGTGGCCATGGCGTGAGCCCCGCCGAGCGCCTTTTGAAGGCACAGGCCGCCCTCCAGTGCCGCCATCATCATTTCCCAGCGGGCTTTCCGGTTCGATCCGTCCTCGACGGCGACCGGCAGCCACCGGGCGGCGCGGGCAACGCAGTCGAGGGCGATGGCCTCGGCGGGCGGATTGATCCAGGGGCTCATCGTGGTCTCGACTCCGTGGCTGAGGGCGTCAATGCCGGTCGCGGCGGTCAGATGCGGCGGCAGGGTGAGGGTCAGATCCGGATCGCATATCACGACGTCGGCGACCATGTTGAGATTGACTGCAACGGATTTCGTTCCGTCCAGAAGCGTCATCACGCAGGCGCGGCCCACTTCCGCGCCGGTTCCGGCGGCTGTGGGAACGGCGATCTGCGGCGAAACCTTCCCGATCTTCCCGGAACCGCCGGACTGAACCGCGTAGTCCGCCAGGGAACCGCCGTGGCTCGTCAGCAGAGCCACTGCCTTGGCGAGGTCAATCGGCGAACCGCCGCCGAGGGCGATCACTCCGTCGCAATCCCTGTCGCACCAGATGTCCATGCAGTCCAGAAGCGACCTTTCGGTCGGGTTTTCCGTGGTGCCGTCGTAGACGACCGGCACGCACGGCCCGGCAGCGTCCAGCGCCCTCTCGAGGATTCCGGATTCCGCGATGCCCCTGTCCGTCACCAGAAGCGGCCGGCTAAGCCCGAGGGCAAGGATTTCGTCTCCCAGTTTCGAGATCGCCCCGAAATCGAAGGCGATTCTGGAGAGGTACTGGATCAGCGCCACGCGGTTTCGTCCTCGAAATAGACGTGTTTCGTCTCGAGGAAATCGTTCATGGCTTCGATTCCATGCAATCGGCCGATGCCGCTCTGGCGGAAACCGCCGGTTTCGACCTCGGCGAGCAACCGGTTGTGGCAGTTGAGCCAGACGGTTCCGAACTTGAGCCTGCGGGACATGCGCATGCCGCGGTTGAAGTCGCCGGTATGGACCGACGCCGCAAGGCCGAACCGGGTGGCGTTCGCCCGGGCGAGGGCATCGGCCTCGGTCCCGAATCGCTCCAGTGAGACGATCGGTCCGAAGAGCTCGTCCTGCACGAGATCGTGGCCGACGTCCTCGATCTCGAATATGCTGGGGGTGACGAAGAAACCGTCGGAGAGAGCGTCGCCTCCGGTGCCGCCGCGCAGGATCAGCCTCGCCTCGTCTGCGGCCCTGTCGATCAGGCCGAGAATGCGGTTCTGGTTGCGACGGTCGATGAGCGGGCCGAGTTCGGTGCCGGGTTCTAGGGCGCTGCCCGTCCGCGTGCCTTCGAAAGCCGGCAGCAGACGCGACCTGAGTTCGTCATGGATGCTGTCCTGCACGAGGATCCGGCTTATGCAGGTGCACATCTGGCCGTTCAGCGCCAGCGCCCCGCGCTTGATTTCGGTCAGCGCCCTGCCCAGGTCGGCATCGGAAAACACGATCGCAGGCGCCTTGCCGCCGAGTTCGAGGCCGACGTGTTTGACCGTTTCGGCGGCATTGGCCATGATGATCCTTCCAGTTTTCGATGAACCCGTGAAGGAGATCACGTCGATTTCGGGGTGGCTGGACAAGACCGTGCCGACCTCGGAGCCGTATTCGTTGACCGAGTTGACGATGCCCTCCGGAAGGGTGTCGACCTGGTCGAAGCATTCCATCACCGCGGCGTTCGTCAGCGGCGTCTGCGGTGCCGGCTTGATGACCACGCTGCAGCCCGCCGCCAGGGCGGGGGCAACCGAGCGCACGAGAAGCGTGACCGGCGCGTTCCAGGGCACGATCACCGAAACCACGCCGGATGGTTCGCGGGTCATGAGGCTCATCTTTCCAGGTCCGCTCTCGAAGGTCCGGCCGAACACGTTGCGCGCGACGCCCGCATAGTAGCGCGCCTCGCCGAAGCCAGCGGCAATTTCATGCCTGGCCTGGCCGAGGACCTTGCCGTTCTCCCGCGCCATGAGATTCGCAATCGAATCACTGCGCGCCTCGAGTTCGTCGGCGAATTCGAGCAACGCCTGCGCCCTGAGCCTCGGATCGCAGGCCCAGGTTGTTGTTTCGAAAGCCGACCGGGCTGCATCCACGGCCTGCGTCGCGAGTTGGACCGAGCCGTTCGGAGCGGATCCGAGAACAGAGCCGTCGTTCGGATTGACGCTGTCAATATATCCGTTCGCCGCGTCCGGAACCCAGCTTCCCGCGATGTAGTGATCTCCCGTGAGTTTCTGCATGAGCTGCCCTTTCATGCGTCTTCGGCCGTTACCCCGGCAAGGCCTTTTCCGGGATTATTCGGCATTGCGCGGAAGACGCAAACCGCAAGTTCATGCGATCGGATCGATAGTCTCCGATGCTTCCCGGGGAATGCCGGAACGAATCTCCCGGATCTGGTCGATCCGCGGCGACTTAAGGCCCATGGACAAGCGCCGGCGGCAGGGCATGTAAGGCGGAAGCGATCTCCGACTGGCCAGTGTCATCCTCCGCGGATTCGCGCAACCTGTGAACGTCCGGATGGTCTGCAAACTCTGGTCATCTTCCTCCTGGCGCATCGGCCAATTCCGCTTGTGGCTCGCCGCGAGTTTCCTTTGCTGCCGCAACGGCCGTTCCGGCGGCGGCGAAACCTCCCGCGCGCGACGCCGGCGGGAGGCCGGGCCGAAAATCCGCCTTCACATGGCAAAACAGATTTCCTACTCTCGGAGCACAACCGGACGCACTGCGGCCGTACCCGGCCTTGCGTCCGCCAATGCGGCCGCGGACTGCGGCGCGAGATGAACATGGAGAAAGAGATGATGAAACACCCGAAGATGCTGCTGGCGTCTGTGGCGCTGGGTCTTGCGGCGGCGGCCGGCGCGGCGCAGGCCGACTATCCGGAGCGTCCGGTCGAGTTCGTGGTTCCCTGGCCTCCGGGGGACATCGAGGACACCATCACCCGGATGATCGCCAAGGCCTTCCAGGAGGAGACCGGGGTTCCGGCCTCGACCGTCAACATCAAGGGCGGCGGCGGGCTCATCGGGGCGACACACGTCTTCACGCAGCCTGCGGACGGCTACACGGTGGGCGCCTTTACGGCGAACATCATCTCGGCCCACATCATCCGCGGCAACGCGACCTATGAGCGCGGCGAGTTCGAGCCGCTCGCGGTGATCATCGGCTATCCGATGATGCTGCTGGCGCGGAGCGACGCGCCCTACGACGACCTCGCCGGGCTTGCGGAGCACGGCCGGTCGAACGGCGTCAGCCTCGGGGTCTTCGGGCTGAACGGCCCGCCGGCGCTCCAGACCATGAAGATGGCGGAGACCCTGGGATTCGCCTTCGAGAGCGTGACCGCATTCGACGAGACCACCTGCCTGATGCTGATCAACGGCGAGATCGACGTCACCCTCGGCGGCGGCATCTTCAAGCCCTGCCTGACCAGCGGCGAGGTGAAGGCGCTCGCCGCCTACACCACGGCGCGGATCCCGATCTACCCGGAGGTGGCCACCCTCGAGGAGCAGGTTCCAGGCATCTCGACGCCGGGCTGGACTGGCCTGTTCGTGCGCAGGGACACGCCGGCGGAAGCCCGCGACGTGATCTCGCGCATCGCGAAGGGCGTCGTCGAGAGCGAGGCGGCGCAGGCGGTCGCGGCCAACACGGGCGCCGTGGTGCAGTGGATGCCGCCCGAGGAGGCCGTGCCGTTCATGAACAGCTTCTACGACCGCTTCGTCGACCTCCTCGGCCAGTAAACGCCGCCGGATGCCCGACATCCAGGATCAGGAACAGGAAAGGGACCTGTCCCCGTTCAGCGATGAGCCGGTCGGGGGCAGGTGGCTTCTTGCCGGCGTCTGCGTCGCCGCGATGGCGTTGCTGGCGATGCTGCCCTGGCAGACAACCCCTGGTTCGATGGGCCAGACCGCAATGGACGGCGGTTGGTGGGCCGAACCCGCGGTCGCGCCGGGCGTGGCGCTCGGCCTGACGGTCGTCGCCTCCTCGGTCGCCTTCCTCGTCGCGAGGCGGGATCCGCTGAGGCCCCGCAGGACGCTTCGTCTCTACGGCCAGATCCTGCTGATCGCCGCCTGCATGGTCGGCGCGGTCATGCTCATGCGAGTCCTTGGATTCGCCTTGTCGATTCTGGGCTTTGCCGCAACTGTTGCCGTGATCGGAGGCTTCAGGGGCCGAAAGCTGGCGATCGTCGCCTTGGGCGTAACCGTGGCGATGGTGCTGATGTTCCGGGTCGGGTTTTCGATCTGGTTCCCGCGGCCGCTGCTCTTCAAATGGATTGAACTGCCCAACGCGCTTCAGGGTATCCTTTAAATGTCCGACATTCTCCTGCTCGGGTTCGAGCAGCTTGCGCAGACCGAAGTCCTGATTGCTCTGGTCGCGGGCAGCGTCCTGGGCATAATCATCGGCGCCATTCCGGGTGTCGGCCCTGGCGTCGGCATCGTTCTTCTTTTGCCGCTGACCTACACCATGGATCCGCTCGCGGGAATTACCCTGCTGATGGGGCTCTACGCCGCCGGCTGGTACGGAGGTGCCATTCCTGCAATCACGATCAACACGCCAGGCACCGGCGTCAATGTACTCACGACATACGACGGTCACCCGATGGCCAAGGGCGGCGAGCCGCAGCGGGCGCTGTCGCTTGCATATGCCTCGAGCTTCTTCGGCGGGGTCTTCGCCGTCACCGTCCTCATGATCGCTTCCTGGCCGCTCGCGTCTCTTTCGAAATACCTCACTTCGATCGATCTCGGCATGGCCGCCCTTCTCGCAATGGTCCTTGTGGTGGTTGCGCACAGAGGCAGCGAACTCGCGTCGTTTGCCATGCTGGGCCTCGGTCTCTTCGTGTCGACCATCGGTCTGGAGACCGCATACGGTTCGCCGCGGTACGTCTTCGGCACCACCTGGATGATGGCCGGAGTTCCTCTGATATCAATGATTCTCGGCCTTTTCGCGCTGAGCCAGGCCTTCACGCTCATCTTTTCAACCCGCGATGTCGGCAGGTCCGACACCGAGGTCAACCGGAAGCTTCTTGGCGGATTCCTCGAAATCCTCCGTTACCCGAAGGTTCTCTTGCGTTCGGCAAGTTTCGGCGTCGGAATGGGCGTGCTGCCGGGCGTCGGCGAATTCCTGGCGCAGTTCTTTTCGTACACGGCCGCCCGCGCCGGTTCGAAGGAACCGGAGAAATTCGGCAGGGGCGCCCCCGAGGGAATCATTGCTTCGGAGACGGCGAACAACGCGGTGCCGCCCGCCGCGCTCGTTCCCCTCCTTGCGCTCGGGATTCCCGGCGAAGCCTTCACGGCGATGATGCTGACGGTATTCATCGTCCACGGAGTCGATCCGGGGCCGACCCTTTTCGAAGAGCACCGCGGTTTTGTCGCGGGTCTCTACGTTTCGCTCTTCATCATGAACTTCATCATCGTCGGGCTCCTCCTCGCCGGCACGCGCTGGATTGCTAAGCTGGCCACCATTGACGACCGGCTCCTCGGGGTCATCATCATGTGCTTGGTCATGGTCGGCACGTTCAGCAGCAACTACCGCCTGACCGACACGTTGATAGCCATCGCCTTCGGCGTTCTGGGATTCGCTCTTCGCCGGGCCAACATCCCGATGGTGCCCCTGATCCTGGGCCTCGTTCTTGGTCCCATCATGGAGAGCTACTTCAGGCAGGGGATCGGCGGCGCCAGCGGCGACCTCAAGATCTTCGTTACGCGGCCCGTCAGCCTCGTCTTCCTGATCATAATCGTCGCGCTGATCGCCATGGCGGGCAGAAACGTTTCGCGGCGAATGCGTCAGTTGGCATAGGAAGCGCAGATTCGATCTGTGAGCGACCGAAGCGACTACAGGGGGGGCGAGACCGAAGCCGGACGGCGGGGCGGCTGCCGTGTCCTTGCAGGCATTGGTCCTGAACACCGGAGCCGGTTCCGAATCACTGTGATGCCCGGAACGGGCGAGAGCTTGCCAGGAACCCTCGTGCGGCGCGGAATCCCTTGCGTAGCCTACCCGGCTGCCGCCCGTTCAACGATCCACGCTTATACAGATGATCCGGCTCTTGTTTGGGGGCAGGCATGCAGGTCGGTTTCCGCCATTTCGATTCGCATGCGCCTGACCGGCTCACCGGCGCCTTGCGCTCCGGCGAGCACACGCGGCACGCCGTTGTCCGCGAGTTGTGCGAGGGAACCGGCTGGCTCAACGCCCTCGGCCGCGCGTGCCTTTCTGCGACGAAGGTGCTGCCAACGCTCGCGGAGCATGTCGGGCTCGAGCTTACGCCCGCACGCGACGTTTCAAGGCCATGAACCTCAGGCTGCCCGGCTTCCTCGACTGGCGAGCGAGTCCGGCCATCGCCGCATGACGTCAACGACTTGGGCTGCACCCTCCATTGCCGCTGGAGGTTGCCACCTCGCCGGCACCTTGATAGGCGCCGCCTTGACATGTTGGTGACCAAGCAATGCATTTCCCGCGCAATTCGTGATGCGGCCGAATTTCAGAGTGGCGTTTCGTGTTTTTCTGCCAGGAAAGTCATATCCGTTCAGTCGGATCGCAACATCCTGACCGGCAGCGTACTGGGCAACGGCGGAAGTCCCTTTCGGGTTCGGGTTCACCTGCATTCCGGTTCGAACGGCCGCTTGTCTGCCGTAGATGGAACCTGCAACTGCGAAGTTGGATTCAATTGCAGGCATGTCGTGGCGGTTCTTCTCGAATTCGCGCAGCGAGGTGCTGACGCTGCCTTCGCCACCAGAGAAGTGGCGCCAGCGTTGCCGGGCTTCGGTCGAAAGGAGATTCCCGGCGAAGTCACGTCATGGCTCGAAAGCCTGGACGAAGGGAAACGCGTCTCGCCCAAGAAAGTCGCGCCCACGAAATCCACCGACGCCATATTCTATGTCTTTCGGCGAAGTCTTGATCATGCAACGGCCGAGATTGCGCCGTTCAGGGCTTACGTGAAAAAGGACGGCAACATCGGGAAGAACGTCCGCGAATTCAATCCGCAGCTTTACGGCGTCACCAGTGCGGGCATCACGCAGTCAGATTCCGCCATCCTGGCGCAATTGGCATTCTTTTCCACCGTCTCCTACCCGACCCGCCAGGAATTGCCGGGCGGGGAAACTCTGGAGCGGCTCTTGCAGGAGGTAATCGCGACCCGTCGAGCACGGTTTGGTGACATCAATGGTCCAAGCCTGACTTGGGCGGAACCCAGAGATGTCAGTTTTGAATGGGTGCTTGACGCCTTGGGCAATCAGAGCCTTCAGGCCAGGGGCGGGGAACGGCAGCATCTGGTCGCCCTGCCATTTCCGGACCCGGTCTTTGTCGACGAAAATTCCGGCCTTACGGGTTTCGCGCGTACGTCACTTCCGCCCGGCGTTGCGGCAGCGCTCGCGCGTGCTCCGATAATCCCGGCAGAGTCCGTCGCGCCCGTGGCGGACCTCCTGGCGAAGCGCCTGGGCGATGCAGTGCCTCGTCCGGAACCTGTCGCGGTGCACGAAAGGGGCGATCTTGCGCCGTCGATGACCTTGAAGCTGTTTGGTCACAAGCGGAAGCAACGGGTGAGCGACACTTGGTGGGGCCGAAGCAAAAGCACTGGACATGAAACCGTAATCTATCCCTGCATTCGCGCCGAGATTCGTTATGAAGGATGCAATGACCCCATGGTCCCCGCTGAGGGACATGACGTTCGGTACGTCGACAAGGAAGGGGTGCACGTCATTCGACGAGACCGCACGGCCGAGATGGATTTGCTGTTCGAGCTGGAGGAAATTGCAGCGGAATTCGATGGCGAGCATCCCGAACTCGTGCGCTTGGGGGGAGGTCAGCTTCCGAAGGCGATGAGTGAATCGCACGTCATCTTTTCGCCGGTCTTGCCCGGGGTTGCTTACTCGCTGCAGGACGTTCTCGAGTTCAACGCCGAAGGGTTGCCCCGGATGAAGGAGCTCGGATGGGAAATCGACATCGATCCGAGCTGGCCCGCGCGCCTTCATGCCGGAGACGTGAGCTTCCAGACGGTCTTCGAGCAGTCTGACAACGACTGGTTCTCACTGGCCTTGAAGCTGGACGTGGATGGCACGGAGCTGGACCTGACAAGCACCATCCTTCAGCTCGTCGCCTCGCTGCCGCTCGACGAAGTGGGGAACCTCGTCAAGGGGTTTGATCTCGACGATTTCCTTGCGGACGTCGCGTTCTACCTGAACCTTCCCGACGGAACGATGGTTCCGATCGAGGGAACTGAACTGAACGGTTTCATCGAGGCGTTTCTGGAAGCGCAGGGAATCACCAGGTTTCACATGGCCGACGCCGCTCGTGCAGCCCGTCTGGTCGAAGCGCTGGACGGATGTGGTGCGCCCTGGGACGGCGGAACCGCGATTCTGGAATTGGGAAGACGCTTGCGCGCGCTTGCCACGGCGACGCAGGACAAACAGCCAGCCTCACTCAGAACCGAGCTTCGCCCCTATCAGACGCAGGGCTACGGCTGGCTGAAGGCCCTGAGCGAAAGCGGGTTCGGCGGCATCCTGGCCGACGACATGGGCCTCGGAAAGACCGTTCAGGCCCTGTCCATCTTGCTGTACCGCCATGTCGAAAGGAAGGTTGGCCGTCCCAGCCTGGTGGTGATCCCCACCAGCTTGATAAGCAACTGGCAGAACGAGGCGGCGAGGTTCGCGCCTGACCTCAAGGTCCTTTGCCTGCACGGGCCCAGGCGCCATGAGCGGTTCGAGCAGATTGGGGAACATGACCTGGTGTTGACGACATACCCGCTGATCCATCGCGACCATGAGGCACTATTCGCGCAGGAGTATGAATTGGCGATCCTGGACGAGGCCCAAGCGGTTAAGAACCCTGCCGCTTCGGTGGCCAGGCACATCCGGCAGATCAGGGCGCGGCAACGCTTTGCGCTCACCGGAACGCCGCTGGAAAACAACCTCACCGAGCTTTGGGCCCTGTTTGACTGGCTCATCCCGGGATTTCTTGGCGATCGAAAGGGGTTTGGCGCAGAATATCGCAAACCGATAGAGCAACAGGGGGATCGTGCGCGGCAGCGGCTATTGTCCGAACGGGTGAAGCCGTTTCTTCTGCGCCGCACCAAGGACGAGGTTGCAGAGGACCTTCCACCCAAGACCGTAATTGACGAATCCGTCACGTTGAATGGCAAGCAGGCGCTCCTCTATGAGAGCGTGCGCGGCGCTATGGACGCCCGTGTGCGCAAGGCGATTGCGGAAAAGGGCCTCTCGGGATCGCGCATTACTGTGCTCGACGCACTTCTGAAGCTTCGGCAAGTCTGCTGCGATCCGAGGCTGGTCAAGCTGGATGCGGCCGCAAAGGTCAGGGAGAGCGCCAAGCGTGACCGCCTGGCGGAGCTGCTTGAAGAACTCGTGAGCGAGAATCGCAAGGTTCTGGTCTTTTCCCAGTTCGTTGAAATGCTGCGCCTCATCGAGACCGACGTGCGGAACCGCGGATGGCCGTATGCAATGCTGCACGGCCAGACCCGTGATCGTGCGGCCGCGATTGAGAGGTTCCAGTCAGGCGATGCGCAGCTGTTCCTCATCAGCCTGAGGGCAGGGGGGACGGGCCTGAACCTGACGGCGGCGGACACGGTCATTCTATACGACCCGTGGTGGAACCCCGCCGTAGAACGGCAGGCGATGGACCGTGCGCATCGGATCGGGCAGGACAAGCCTGTCTTCGTTTACCGCCTTTACAGCGAGAATACCGTCGAAACCGCAATCAAGGTCATGCAGGCGCGAAAGCAGGCTTTGGCCGATGCGCTCTTCGAAGGTACCGGAGGCGGCGCCCTGAACTTGACGGAAGACGATCTGGCGGAACTGTTTGGGGCAGCGTGAGTTTCGCGGAAGCATGCTCGAACATGTCTCAATTAGACCTCACGACCGTCGGCAGAGCGTTTTCACGACACTCGCGCCGGCATGCGAGTCCTTGCATCGGCTTTCGATCTGTCCGATAGAGTCGCCATGCTGGAACATTTGAAAATAGCCCGGTTCAAGTCCGTCCGAGATCAAACCCTTGATCTGGGCAGGGTGAATCTCTTCATCGGCGGCAACGGAAGCGGCAAGTCCAACTTGCTGGAAGCGATTGGATTGATTTCGGCTTGTCTGGGTCGGGGGCTTGGTGACTCAGATATTGGCTCGAAGGGACTGCGGATCACGCCGCCGGAACTCATGAAGTCGTCTTTCAAGAACGAAGCCCTGCCCAGGACACTTGAACTGGCCGGAGTGTTCTCCGGCGGCCTTGAGTACAAGGCGGTGCTCCAGAGCAGCGAAAGCGATCCGCTGCTTCGTTTCCTTTCGGAATCAGCGACATTCAGGGGCGAAAGGGTATTCGGCCGAAGCTGGCGAGGTGCCAAGGTCATGGGCGCTTCGCTCTCTAACCGACTGGAACAGCACAGGGGTCTTTGGGATCAAGTCAAGGCCACTATTGATGTCTCGTCGGACGTAAGGGATGCGTTTTCTGAATTCTCTCGATATGTGATCTACTCGCCGCAAACGGATTTCCTGCGTGGAAGGCAAAGCGGAAAAGTGGATGTTCCTCCTGTGGGCCTGCATGGCGAGGGGCTTCCGGGAGCGGTATCGAGCTATTTTGATCCCCCGTGCCACTCTGAAGTGCAACACCGGATGTGGTGGCGACCTGCGTTCTTCGGCGCAGGATGTTGCAAATCGGCCAGATGGCGGCGACAGTTCTTGTGACAAAGCAAGGAGACTGTCATGCCGAGCGGCTGCCACCACCTGACCCATGAAGAGAGATGCCAGATATACGCGCTGAGGAAAAGCGGGCTGTCCGATCCGGCCATTGCCCGGCAGATCGGCCGGGACCGGACGACTGTCTGGCGCGAGATCCGGCGCAACGGCGGCGGGCGCGGCTACCGACACAGGCAGGCGCAGGGCAAGGCCTCGGCGCGGCGCAGCGCGGCGTCGTCCGTTGCCAGGAAGATGACCCGGGAGCGGTGGCGCACGGTGGAGGACAGGCTTGCGGAGGGCTGGAGCCCGGACCGGACCGCCGGCCGCTTCCGCAAGGAGGGCATCCCGATGGCGGGCCGGGAGTGGATCTACCAGCACGTCCGCGCCGACCGGAAGGCCGGCGGGCGGCTCTACCTGTTCCTGCGCCGCCGCGGGAAGAAGCCGAACTGGAAGGGCGGACGCCATTCGGGCCGGGGCCGCATCCCGAACCGCATGGACATCTCCGAGCGCCCGGAGATCGTGGAGGCGAAAGAGCGGATCGGCGGCCGGGAGGCGGACACGATCATCGGCAAGGGCCACAGCGGCGCGCTGGTGTCGCTGGTGGACCGGGCGTCGAACTGCACGCTTCTTCAGAGGGTTGGGCGGAGGACGGCGGCCGCGGTGGGCGCCGCGCTGCTCGAGATGCTGCTGCCGCTCGCCGCCCTGGTCCGCACGATCACCGCGGACAACGGCAAGGAGTTCGCGGGGCACGCCCTGGTGGCGAAGGCGCTCGGGGCCGGGTTCCTCTTCGCGACGCCGTACCATTCCTGGGAGCGGGGCCTGAACGAGCACACGAACGGCCTGGTGCGGGGATGCTTTTCCAAGGACACGGACTCGGGAAGATCACAGACGCGGAGGCGAGGCCGTCCAGGACCGGCTGAACGGGCGTCCGAGGAAGCATCCATGTTTCGGGTCAAGGCCGGATTCGGCGTTTTTCGGCGGTTTCCGGGGATCCCTGTCCGGGTTTTCCACACCCTGTCCACAGTCCTGTCCGCATCCGGGCGACCGTCCGGGCAGGCGGGAACCCGCCGGTCGCAGGGACGCGACCGGTCCATTGATTCGCTCCGAGGCCGGCGGACCGCCGCGGGACGCGGCCCGCGCGGGCGTCAGCCGGCGGCGGCCGCCGTCCGGTCCTCCCGCACGCGCCGGTCGCGCAGCAGGGCGTTCGCGGCCGCGACCGTCCTCCGCATCGCCGCGGTCACGGCGACCTTGCGGCGCTTTCCGCGCGCCGCGAGCCGGGCGTGGAGTTCCGCCATCCCGGGATCGAGCCTGCAGGCCGCCATCGCCGCCATGCACGGGACGTCCCTCGGCCGCCTCCGTCCGCCGGCGACGCGGCGCGCGCCCTTCAGGGTTCCGCTGTCGCGGGCGAAGGGCGCGACGCCGACCGGCGCCGCGGCCTGGCGGCTGCCGATGGCGCCGGGCCCGCCCGTCCAGGCGATCAGGGCCGCCGCCGCGGCGGGGCCGATGCCCGGGACCGGCATCGGGAGGTCGCGGCTCCCGGCAAGCTCCTCAGCGCCTGCGACCGTCTCCGCGATCCGCCGGTCGTGCCGGCGGACGCCGGCCTCGATCTCCGAGAGGACCTTCGGGACGGGCCCGTCCGGGTCGGGATCGCCGGCCCCGTCGAAGACCGCCCTCGGCTGCGTGCGCTGGTCGACGAGCCTCTCCCGCAGCGCCGGCATGTCGCGGAGCCGGTCGATCGCCGCCTCGGCCGGCGCCGTCGGCGGCCTGGCCGGGAACGCGGCGCCGAAGGCGGCCAGCACCCTGGCGCCGGCCCTGCCGGTCTTCGTCATGTCGCCGGCGGCCTTCGCGAAGTCCCGGGACTGGCGGGGACTGCCCGCCGGGACCGCGAAGCCCCGGTCGTGCAGCGACTGGCGGAGCGCCCGGTGCATCCGCCCCGCGGCCTCCATGACGACCCTCTCCGCCCCGCCGCCCCTCGGGACGCCGGCGATCTTGCGGAAGCCGTCCGCGCCGTTGGCGGCGGCGTGATCCCTGCCGTTCAGGTGGATGTCCGGCGTCTTCCTGCCCGCGTCAATGCCGGCGGCTGCGATGGTCATGTCTCCCGCTCCCATCCTCGCGATGATCCGGTTCTCGAACCCAGGCATCCATCCAGGACCCGGGAGGCTGAAGGGAGGGCGGGCCGACCACGCTTCCGCACGGATCCGCTTGCGCGATCCATGGCGCTTCCGGTCCGACCCGTCCTGCGGGGCCAGGCCCCGCTCCGCCGCCGCCAGGCCTGGCGGCGGCGGTCCCGAACCGGGAATGAACCGTGGAGGCGGCGGGAGGCAGGAGGCGGGTTTTCCTGTACCTGTGTCGAGGCCTGATGATCACCGCCCCGCAGCTGCCCCGGTTTCCCCGGAGCGCGGAGCGCGGAGGGGAAACCGGGGCAGAAAAAATCCCCGACACCCTTTCAATTTCAGGGTTTCGTCCGCAAGGACGAGTTGGGCCAATCGATCGGGAGCAACCTTGGTTTTCCCGTGCCTTGAGCACCTCCTGTGGACCCGTGCCCCGATCGTTGGCCGCGATGGAGACCCAGTGGGAAGTTCGCGCCTCGAGCGCCAGTACAGGAAACGGTTCGCATCGTGGCGGTCCGACAGAAAGGGGAGCGCAGTTCATACAGGGAGCAGAACACATGCCAGATATCAAATTCCTCGTCGGCATCGACTGGGGGTCCTGCGATCACCAGGCAGCCATTGTCGACATCAACGGCACGCTTCTGGGCAACCGGAGCTTCAAGCATGGCGGCACCGGCCTGAGTGCGTTGGCCAACTGGATCTTGACCCGGACCGGCGCCAAGGCTGACACCATTGGTGTTGCCATCGAGGTTCCGCACGGACCCGTGGTCGAGGCGATGATGGAGCGCGGCTTCGCCGTCCATTCGCTCAACCCGAAACAACTCGACCGTTTCCGGGACCGCCACTCTCCGGCCGGTGCCAAGGACGACAGCCGTGACGCCCTCACCCTGGCGGATGCACTGCGCACGGACAGCCGCTTCTTTCGCAGGCTCGCGCCGGACACGCCGGAAGTGGTCCAGCTTCGTGAATGGACCCGCATCGCCAACGAACTGACCGGTGAACGAACCCGCCTCGTCAACCGTCAGAGACAGCAGATCTGGCGCTGTTTTCCACAGTTCTTCAAGGTCGAGAGCGACCTGACCAAGGCCTGGGTGCCCGAACTGTGGACGCTGGCACCAACGCCCGCCAAGGCCCGGCGCCTCCGTCTCGCTACGGTTGAGAAGCTTCTCAAGCGCCGGCGTGTGCGCACCGTCAGCGCCCAGGATGTCCTTGACCGCCTGCGTGAGCCGGCCATCGCCGTGGCGCCCGGAACCACAGAGGCCGCTGTCGCCCACATCGAGGTCATCATCAAGAGGCTCCAGCTCGTCAACGACGAACTGTCGAACGCACATCGCCAGATGGAGCGGTTGACGGCGGCCGTGGCAGAGGCCCAGGAAAATCCGGAATCAAACCCGGGGGTGGTCCCGCAGCGTGACGTGGCAATCCTGGCATCACTTCCCGGTGTCGGCAGAACTGTCCTCGCCACGCTGCTGACCGAGGCTCATGAACCTCTGATGCGCAGGGACTGTCACGCATTGCGATGCCTGTGCGGTGTCGCACCGGTGACACGACGCTCAGGAAAGAGCCTGATCGTCAAACGTCGGCTCGCCGCGCACAAGCGCCTGCAGCATGCAGTCTGTCACTGGGCCGGCAAAGCCGTACAGAGGGATCCCGTTTGCCAGGCGAAATACGCCGCGCTACGGGCCAGGGGCCACGGTCACGCCCGTGCTCTCCGGAGCGTGGCCGACAGGCTGATCGCTGTCGCTTGTGCCATGTTGACGAACCAGACGGAATTCGATCCGGGCCGTCCACGGAATGCCAGCCCGGCATGAGCGATGGAGCGGGCACAAAACCCGCTGAAACAACTTTACAACAGGTGGGAAGTCCACAGGAATCCGCGCCAAAATTTTCCACAGCCACCCCTTGGTTCGTTTCCGGTTCCCGGAACATGCGAGGCGCTCGGCTGCACGGCCCCGGCCGAGGCGTTCCGGAAGGCTCGGCCTCCCTGACCGGAGCCGTCCCGGACCGCGTTCCGGAGGGACTGGTCCGGCGAGAGAAAGGGGCGTCTGCGGCCCGCCGACCTCGGTCGGGCTCCGCCCTCCCTTCGCCCGGCGGGCCGCCGCCGCCCCCTGGGCGCGGCTTGCACCGTCCGGAGAGCGCGGCTACGCTGCGTTTCGACGGGACTTCGGTCGCCTCGTGCCCGGATCTCCGGCGCCCCGGGGCCTGGATTCGCCATCACAGAGCCATCTTCGGCACCCGGGCTGCGCGCTCGCTGCGGAAATGGCCGGTGTTGCACTTCGGAGTGGAAGTGGGGGATGCATTTGGCCGCCGCAAAGGGAAAAAGGGACGACGCACGGGTTCCGGGTGGGTTGAGTGGGAGATTATGGATGAGACTTCTGACCTGGTCTGGTTGCCGGGCTGGGCGTCGATGTTCGGTACGCATCGAGGGAAACCGTCGTTGACTTCAAGAGATGTCGCAGACCTTTCAAGCGAAATGGTGTTTTTCGTGGACAGGTTCATGCATGCAAGCCGAAATCAACTGTCGGCATATGACAGCAGCGAAGGCACGCTGTTTCTGCTCTTCGCGGCGATAATTCTGTCGCACCCTGAAGCTCCGAGGGTATTCGCACTCGACAACGTGGACAGTTCGCTGAACCCCAAGATGACCAGAAAGCTCGTAGAGCAAATCATCAGAGTTGCTTCCACAACTGCAGGTAAAGATATCAGTCTAGGCGCTCGGCAGGTCTTTCTGACAAGCCACAACCCAACTGCGTTGGATGCATTTGACCTGTTCAACGAAGATCAACGGGTCTTTGTCGTTAGTCGAAACAAGCGCGGACACACGAAGGTGAATCGGCTGAAACCGCACTCAAGAAAGACTCGGGAAGAGTGGCAGTTGGCAATGAATGGAAGGAATCTCTCGCAGGTCTGGCTGGACGGTGACATTCCCGGGGCGATGGGTGACCTGTAGTGAAAATTGGAGTCGTTTGCGAAGGTCCCACAGATTTTTACGCCATCGAGTCTTTTTTGTGCACTCAATGTCATCGGCAGGGTTTCCGGTCGAATTTGTCCCGCTGCAACCAGAACCGGATGCAACCTCCCAAGGTGGTT
The DNA here is from genome assembly GCA_963662815.2 of uncultured Amylibacter sp. Taxonomy (GTDB): domain Bacteria; phylum Pseudomonadota; class Alphaproteobacteria; order Rhodobacterales; family Rhodobacteraceae; genus JAPPHA01. The sequence continues at coordinate 482,152 of CAXXWA010000020.1, read as the reverse complement.
CGGGACAAGTCCTATCATGGCTGAAGAATCACCCGCCAAAGAACCGGATCCAGCAGTTCTTCTCCGAGTGGTTGTTTGGAGGAAAACTTTCTCAAGAATCTCTTGATGGAATCTTGGTCCAGTTGGATAGCGATATACTTGGGAACGGTTCCTTTGGAGACTATGTCAAAGAACAGTACGGTTACGCTGTGGCAAATCCGACACCGGCAAGGCAGCGTGCAGAAGAAGTTCGCAATGTCTTGTCTAAGGCGACTCGTTTGGAGGAAATGACCGAAGCTGATGTTTTGCGACATGTTTTGACACCTGCGGTTGAATCGACCGAAACATGGTGTGTTGCGGCTTTTTCTCGAACTTCTTCGGATTCCGAGAGTCTTGCTGGAGAGAACCTCGTGGACAAGTTCATGTGCGCACTGGAGACAAGCGAGAGCAGGGTTCCCACGCCGCCCTATGCGAAGATGGACAAGTCTCCCAGCAGGCGGCAGCGCTTCTGCAAAAAGTTCGCCTCTCAATCCGGGCGGGTCATTGCCGGTTGTCCACGGTTCCGGGAGGCCCACGATCAACTTCGATCTCTGGGACAGTCGATCGTGTCGAAGGGGCAAGACTGAAGCCGGTAAAGTCCGCTCGCGGCATCTCAGCCCGACTTTGCACGATTACGCGTCGAAGCGCAGGGCCTCGACCATGCGCTATCCTGTTTGGCGGGACTTCCAGTATGTCCTTTTCGGTCAAGCGGCGATACACGGCATGGCCGGCCCGGACGCACGGCAGGAATTTTCGCAGTTCCCGGTTCGATGCGGCTTGCCTTCTCCAAGTGCTACATTCGCTTCTGCCATCAGAATCCGCCCCTTCTTCGTCGTCATCGGCCGAAGAATGACCTGCTGCTGCGTCACCCCCAGGCTGCAATTTTGATCTGCGCTTGCTGTCAATGCGCTTGGGAAGCGATTGTCTGTCGAGGAGCCGTCCTGTGTCGTCGGTTCCAGGGTCAAGGAACCGTGAAATCCGCCCGATTTCCCCCAGCACAAGGCAAGCCATGGCGAGCGTACCGATGCTGACGCCATCTTCGCCCTTCTCTAGCCGGATGACCGTGCTTTCGGAGACGCCGACGCGGTCAGCAAATCCCTTGATGGAGATGCGCCGCTTGATACGTGCGGTCTTGAGGTTTTGCCCCAGTGTCGCCAAAGCGCGTCGCGCTTGCGGTGATTTTGTCTTGGCTGTCATATCTGACATCCATGAACAGCATAGCTTTCAAATATGACAGTTAGTATGTCAGGCACTATCCCGCAACCTACTGGCGCAGCGCTGCTCGCGGTCCGGCGGCCGCGATATTCGAATCGGGCAACGCGCGTCGGAACCGGCGTCTTCCGCCCGTAGGTCCCATGACGCATCACTCCCCCGCCGCGCTTGCAACGGCCTTTGGCGCAGGAGGAAAGCACGCGTTCCTCCACGCCTCGCGGCCAACGCAAGCCTCGGCGGCCGGTTCTGCCCGAAAGCGTGGTTGCACCGGTTGCTCATGGCCCGGCAAGTGGCGATCGAGCGGGCCACCCTTTCCTGCTTCGGGCCGTTGGCGCCGGGCTCTTCAGCCAGTCAATCCGGATCGCACCGGCTGCGCCAAAAAATGCCTCCGGGAGTCTCCATTGCAGCATGCAGGGCAATTTGCGGTTTATCTCGCAGGTTGGTGGGTTATTGTGTCTCTGCCGTTCATGCAGGACGGCGCAGCCTGACGGGAGACCTGCATGCCGGAACCTGAACGGACAGGTCGTCCGCTGTCTCCGCACCTGACGATCTATCGTCCCCAGATCAATTCGATGACGTCGATTCTGCACAGGATCACCGGAGTCTGCATGCTTCCCGGCGCGATCATCATCGTCTGGTGGGTGCTGGCCGCCGCAACCGGCGAAACCTACTTCGCATTCGTCGACGGGATAATCACGTCGTGGCCGGGCCTCGTTGTCCTCGTCGGGTCGCTCTGGGCGCTCTGGTACCACTTCTGCACTGGGGTCAGGCATCTCGTCTGGGACACCGGCATCGGCTACGGAATCACGGCGATCAACCTGTCAGGATGGATCGTGATCGGTGCGTCGATTGCCTTGACGGCCCTTTCGCTGGTCCTGATCTGACGGGAGCCGGGACATGGACTACAGGACTGACAGGCGGAAAGTTCTCGGTCTCGGCGCGTCGAGAGAGGGTGTGCACCACTGGTGGGCCCAGAAGATATCCGCGCTTGCACTCATACCATTGACGATCATTTTCCTCTGGACGACTCTTCCGCTGATCGGCGGCAGCCACGACGCGGTCGTCGCGGCCTACAACAGGCCTGTAAACGCGATTTCGAGCATTCTCTTCTTCGTGGTGCTCTTCCAGCACCTCCGTCAGGGGCTGCAGGTGGTCGTGGAGGACTACGTGCACGGGCGCGCAGCGCTCGCCGCGCTGTCGGTCGGCACGACGCTGTTCTGCTGGGCGTTCGCAGCGACCGGCGTATTCGCTGTGGCGCGAATGGCGTTTGCCGGATGAGCCGGGGACTGGGACTGGGACGACTTGACGGCTTACGAATACATTGACCACACCTATGACGTGGTCGTCGTCGGCTCCGGCGGCTCTGGCCTGCGTGCGACGCTTGGCATGGCGGAGCAGGGACTGCGCACCGCATGCGTGAGCAAGGTGTTTCCGACCCGTTCGCACACGGTGGCCGCGCAGGGCGGGATCGCTGCGTCGCTCTCGAACATGGGGCCGGACCACTGGCAATGGCACATGTTCGACACCGTAAAGGGCTCGGACTGGCTCGGCGACATGGATGCCATGGAGTACCTGGCGCGCGAGGCTCCTGCCGCAGTCTACGAACTCGAACACTACGGCGTGCCGTTCTCCCGTACCGAGGACGGAAGGATCTACCAACGGCCCTTCGGCGGTCACACGACCGAATTCGGGGAGGGGCCCCCGGTGCAGCGGACTTGCGCGGCGGCGGACAGGACCGGCCATGCGATCCTTCACACGCTCTACGGCCAATCGCTCAAGCACAATGCGGAGTTCTTCATCGAGTACTTCGCGACCGACCTGATCATGGCGGAGGATGGAAGCTGCCAGGGCCTTCTCGCCTGGAAACTGGATGACGGGACAATTCACAGGTTCAGCGCCAAGATGGTCGTACTCGCGACCGGCGGTTACGGCCGGGCGTACTTTTCCGCAACGTCGGCGCACACGTGCACCGGAGACGGGGGCGGCATGGTCGCGCGACAGGGTCTGCCGCTTCAGGACATGGAGTTCGTCCAGTTCCATCCGACCGGCATCTACGGCGCCGGGGTCCTGATCACCGAAGGCGCGCGCGGCGAGGGCGGATACCTGACCAATTCGGAGGGCGAGCGCTTCATGGAGCGATATGCCCCGACCTACAAGGACCTCGCATCCCGAGACGTCGTATCGCGGTGCATGACGCTCGAGATCAGGCAGGGGAGGGGGGTCGGCAAGAATGCGGATCACATTCACCTGTATCTGAATCACCTTCCGCCAGAAGCGCTGGCGGAACGGCTGCCGGGAATAACCGAGAGCGCGAAGATCTTCGCGGGCGTCGATGTCACGCGGGATCCCATCCCCGTCCTGCCGACCGTGCACTACAACATGGGCGGCATCCCCACCAACTACTGGGGCGAGGTGCTGGATCCGAGCGAAGACGATCATGACCGCGTTCTTCCGGGGCTGATGTCCGTAGGCGAGGCAGGATGCGCGAGCGTGCACGGCGCAAATCGCCTGGGATCCAACTCGCTCATCGATCTCGTGGTGTTCGGCCGCGCGGCGGCTCTACGCGCGGCGCGGGTCATTGATCGCGAATCACCGAGCCGCCCGCTGAACGCGGCCTCGGTCGAGGCGGCGATGGACAGATTCGATGCGTTGCGATATGCGGACGGGACAGTCCCGACGGCGGAACTCAGGCAGAAAATGCAGCGGACAATGCAGGAAGACGCGGCCGTTTTCCGCACCGACGAAACTCTTGCGGCGGGTTGCGAGAGGATGGAAGGGGTCGCTGCGGCAATGAATGACATCAGGGTTACGGACCGGTCGCTCATCTGGAACTCGGATCTCATGGAAACGCTGGAACTGGCGAACCTGATGCCGAACGCGCTTGCGACGATCGCAAGCGCCGAGGCGCGCAAGGAAAGCCGCGGCGCGCATGCGCACGAGGACTATCCGGAGCGGGATGACGAGAACTGGCGCAAGCACACGCTTGCCTTCGTGGACGGAAACGATGTCCGGATCGCGTACCGAGACGTGCATGCGGAACCGCTGACCGCGGCCGCAGACGGCGGAATCGATCCCGCGAAGATTTCGCCCAAGGCGCGGGTCTACTGACATGCGGAGCCCGGCCGCGATCCTCTTGCTCGCACTGCTTGCAGCAGGTTGCGGTCCGCAGGAACCCTTGTCCGTGGAGCGGGCAATGGCGATTTGCGCGGAAGAGGCGCGAAGGGCAACGTCACCGACCGGGTCGGTGATGATCGGCGTCGGATCCGGCGGCGATGTGAGCGCTGGCGTCGTTGTCGGCGTGACGCCCGACTATCTCGTCGGGCGCGACCCGGAAGAGGTCTACGACAACTGCGTGGTTGCGAGGTCGGGCGAAGCCCCGACGAAACCGCTGGAAGCGATGGGATGAACGAGGCAGGGTGCGCGAGACGTTCCTGGCGCTAGGGCGCGCGTGCGTCGGCCGGCGCGACTTTGCTGAGGGTGAACAGACGGAGATCCGGAGATGGCTGAATTTGTTCTGCCGAAAAACTCGAGGATCGTCGGGGGCAAGACCTGGCCTGAACCCGCAGGCGGCCGCGTCCGAAAGTTCAGGATCTATCGATGGAATCCGGACACCGGCGACAACCCGCGGATGGACACCTACCATCTCGATGTCGACGCATGCGGGCCGATGGTCCTCGACGCGCTCATCGCGATCAAGGACGGAATCGACCCGACCCTGACCTTCAGGCGCTCGTGCCGCGAGGGGATCTGCGGATCATGCGCAATGAACATCGACGGAACGAACACGCTGGCCTGCATCAAGGGCCTCGAAGACGTGAAGGGCGACGTGCGGATCTACCCGCTCCCCCACATGCCCGTGGTCAAGGACCTGGTGCCGGACCTGACGCATTTCTACGCGCAGCACGCGTCGATCATGCCCTGGCTCCAGACCGAGACCAGCGAACCGCAAAGGGAATGGCTGCAATCGGAAGGCGACCGCAAAAAGCTCGACGGCCTCTACGAATGCGTGATGTGCGCCTGCTGCTCGACCAGTTGCCCCAGCTACTGGTGGAACAGCGACCGCTATCTCGGTCCCGCCGCGCTTCTTCATGCCTACAGATGGATAATCGACAGCCGCGACGAGGCGACCGGAGAAAGGCTGGACGAACTTGAGGACCCGTTCCGGCTGTACAGGTGCCATACCATCATGAATTGCACCCGGACCTGTCCCAAGAACCTGAATCCGGCGAAGGCGATTGCCGAGATCAAGAAGCTGATGGTCGAGCGGACCATGTAGCGCGCAGCCGGCGCGCGTGCTTTCGGTCGCGTCGACCGCGATCGCTGTCGCCAGCCCCGCCTGCGCCTCGGGGTATCATTCCCGAGAACCGCGCCCAGCGGCTTTCGCCGCTTCGCGGCTGCTCGCAGCGTCCGGAACCACGGACAGGGAAGCCGGCAGGCGGTCCATTATGCGCCGGTTCGAGGAGGTTGAAACTCACTCGGCCGCGATGTCGGGGGCGGATTCGAAAAGGGCGACGATGTCCGCCATTATGTCGTTGATCCGGAAATCCCGCGGGGAATACACCTGCGCGACCCCGAGGCGTCTGAGCGCTTCCGCGTCATCGTCGGGAACAATGCCGCCGAGGACGACCGGGACGTGTCCGAGGCCGGATTCCCGCATGCGGCGCAGGACGTCCTCGACGAGAGCCATGTGCGAACCGGAAAGGATCGAGAGGCCGAGGACATGCGCGCGTTCCGCGCGAACCGCGCCGACGAGTTCCTCCGGTGTCAGTCGAATGCCGTCGTAGACGATTTCCATCCCGCAGTCTCTGGCCCGCGCGGCAATCTGTTCGGCGCCGTTGGAATGGCCGTCGAGCCCCGGCTTCCCGACGAGAATCTTCAGTCGCCGGCCTAACCGCGCGGAGACGGCGTCGACCCGTGCGCGGATGTCGTCAAGGCCTTCGGTGCGATTGGATGCCGCCGGGCCGACGCCCGTCGGCGCCCGGTACTCCCCGTGGACCGACCGCATGACGCGGCTCCATTCCCCCGTCGTCACGCCTGCGCGCGCCGCTTTGATCGAAGCGGGCATGATGTTGGCGCCGCTTCCGGCTGCCTCGCGCAGCGCGGCGAGCGCTGCCTTGTGCGCCCCGGCATCTCGTTGCTCCCGCCAAGCGGAGAGCCGCGCCACCTGTTCGCGTTCGGCCGTTTCGTCCGGTGCGAGAAAGGCGTCGCCACCCGCCGGGAGCGGGCTTTCGGCGCCTTCGGTGAAGCGGTTGACGCCGACGACGGTGACCTCGCCTCGCTCGATGCGTGAAATGCGTTCTATGTTGCTCTCGACGAGCCTGCTCTTCATGTGATCGATCGCCGCGACGGCGCCGCCCAGGGCCTCGATTTGCGCCAGTTCTCGGCGCGCGTCCGTCTTGAGCGCGTCGACCTGCCGCTCGACTTCCGGGTTGCCGTCGAAGAGATCGCCGTACTCGAGAAGATCGGTCTCGAAAGCGAGAATCTGCTGCATGCGGAGCGACCATTGCTGGTCCCAGGGGCGCGGAAGTCCGAGCGCCTCGTTCCAGGCCGGCAGCTGCACGGCTCGGGCGCGGGCGTTCCTGGAAAGGGTGACCGCGAGCATCTCCAGGAGAATGCGGAAGACGTTGTTCTCCGGCTGCTGTTCGGTGAGGCCGAGCGAATTCACCTGGACGCCGTATCGAAACCGCCTGTTCCGCGGATCCTCGATGCCGTAGCGCTGACGGCAGATTTCGTCCCAAAGGTCGACGAAGGCGCGCATCTTGCACATTTCCGTGACAAATCTCACGCCCGCATTCACGAAGAAGGAAATGCGGCCTGCGATCGCCGGGAACTCGGCGGCAGTCACCTTAGCGCGGATTTCGTCGAGGATCGCGATCGCGGTGGCGAGCGCATAGGCGAGTTCCTGAACGGGTGTCGCGCCGGCTTCCTGGAGGTGGTACGAGCAGACATTGACCGGGTTCCATTTCGGCATCTGCCTGCTGCAGTAGGTCGTGACATCGGAGATCATGCCGAGGCTCGGCCGGGGCGGGAAGATGTAGGTTCCGCGGGAGAGGTACTCCTTGATGATGTCGTTCTGGACGGTTCCGCGAAGGTTCGAGACTTCGGCTCCCTGTTCGCGCGCCGCCTCGATGTAGAGCGCAAGCAACCAGGGAGCGGTTGCGTTGATCGTCATGGACGTGTTCATCCGCTCGAGCGGAATGTCTTCGAACAGCGCGCGCATGTCGCCCAGGTGGCAGATCGGGACACCGACCCTTCCGACTTCTCCCCGCGCCAGCGCATGGTCGCTGTCGTAGCCGGTCTGCGTCGGAAGATCGAATGCGACGGAGAGTCCGGTCTGCCCCCGCGCAAGATTCTCTCTGAAGAGCCGATTGGAAGCGGCGGCCGTGGAATGGCCCGCATATGTCCTGAACAACCACGGGCGTTGCTTTTCGCGAGAATCCATTCCGGTTGCCTGAGTTGCTCGAGGCCGCGTTGCGGTGAAGTTAAGCACAGCAAGATTGTTGCGCAACGGCAAAAGGAAGTTTTCGGAAATTTCGTGAAGCATTTCGCGCGGCCGGGTCCGACGCATCCGGTCGGCGCTGCCGCCAGCGCCCCGGGGCATGCGAATCGAAGCGCAGGCGCTCTCCCGGGGCCTGGTGCTCGGGTGGCCTCGGCGCACTGCCGGGAGACTGTCCCGAACCCGGTCGCACGAAGCGGCCCGCCGCCGCCGGATGCGTTCGAAAGATGCCTTCCGACCGCCGGCCCGGCAGCGATTCCGGGTTCGAATCGCCCGCGTGACAGGCCCCGGACATGCCGTTATACGGACGCCGGGCGCTCGTGGAAATTTCAGGGAGTTGCCGCCATGATCAGGGTATTCGGACACCGCGCGCCGGACATGGACGCCACTGGCTCGGCGATCATCTGGGCCTGGTACCTCAAGGAGGTCAAGGGAATTGACGCCGCCCCATTTGTTCTGGGAACGCCGAACGCCGAGGCGCGCTTTGCCCTCGACCGTTGGAACGTGGACTGTCCGCCCGTTCTCGAAAGGTTGGCGGCTGGCGACGATGTCGTCGTCGTCGACACCAACAATCCCGCCGAGCTTCCCGAAGGCGTGAACGACGCCAACGTTCTCGCGGTCATCGACCATCACCTTATCGCCGGCGGGTTGCGGACGCGACGGCCGATAGAGTTCACCGTGCGGCCGGTCGCGGCGACCGCGACCGTGATTGCCGGGTTGATGGGATCGGACCTGGACCGGGCGCCTGTGCCGATCAGGGGCGTCATGCTGTCCTGCATCCTCTCGGATACGCTCGAATTCCGCAGCCCCACGACGACCGGGGAAGACGAAGACCTCGCCCGAAAGCTGGCTGACGGTCTTTCGCTGGACATTTCTTCCTATGCCGACGAACTCTTCCAAGCAAAGTCCGACGTCTCGCACCTATCGGACGAAGAGCTCCTGCGGCTCGACTCGAAGATCTACGACGTTGCCGATGCGCGATTCCGGGTCACGGTGATCGAAACGACGCGGCCGGCGCATGTCCTCGGTCGCAAGGCGGGCATGTTCGGTTGCATGAAGGGCGTTGCCTCGGAGGACGAAGTCGACCAGATTCTCGTGTTCGTGATCGACATCCTGAACGAGGAGGCGACGCTGCTCGTGCCGAACGAAACCGTACGCGGGATCGTTCGGGACGCGTTCGGCGCCGAAACCGGGGAGGACACCGCGGTTCTTCCGGGAATCATGTCGCGCAAGATGCAGATCGTGCCCGCACTCCTTTCCTGAGCCCATTTGCGTGCTGGACTTTCCGGCAACAAAATTTCACTGACAACCTTGACGGTTTTCGTTTATTGCGTAGTCGCATGACGGCGCGCCATTGACCTGTGCGCCGGAAAGCGGCGGAAATCGATGAAAGGACGCAGCAATGACACCGCTTGAAGGAGGGCTTCTAGCCCCGGAAAAGGCCCTCTACGAGATCGGCGAGATTCCACCTCTCGGCCATGTTCCGGAGCAGATGTATGCCTGGGCCATCCGCAGGGAGCGGCACGGGGAGCCGACCGACGCGATGAAGGTCGAGGTCGTCGACGTTCCCGAGCCCGACAGCCAGGAAGTGCTGGTCATGGTCATGGCCGCGGGCGTCAACTACAACGGCGTATGGGCCGGGCTCGGGGTACCCGTGTCGCCGTTCGACATCCACGGAGCGCCGTATCACATCGCAGGGTCTGACGCGTCCGGCGTGGTCTGGGCCGTCGGCGACAAGGTCAAGCGATGGAAGGTCGGAGACGAGGTCGTAATTCACTGCAACCAGGACGACGGCGACGACGAGGAATGCAACGGCGGGGATCCGATGTTCTCCACGAGCCAGAGAATCTGGGGTTACGAGACTCCGGACGGCTCCTTCGCCCAGTTCACCAACGTGCAGGCGCAGCAGCTCATGCGGCGCCCCCGGCACCTGACCTGGGAGGAAAGCGCGTGCTACACCCTGACTCTTGCAACGGCCTACCGGATGCTCTTTGGCCACCGCCCCCATGTATTGCGGCCGGGGCAGAACGTCCTCGTCTGGGGTGCGTCAGGCGGGCTCGGTTCCTACGCCATCCAGCTCGTCAACACTGCCGGAGCCAGCGCCATCGGCGTAATCTCGGACGAGGACAAGAGGGACTTCGTCCTTTCGCTCGGCGCGAAGGGGGTCATCAACCGGAGGGATTTCAATTGCTGGGGAGCGTTACCGGAAGTGAACTCGGAAGCCTACAAGGTCTGGTTCGGCGAGGTCCGCAAGTTCGGCAAGGCGATCTGGGACATTACTGGCAAGGGCAACAATGTTGACATTGTCTTCGAGCATCCCGGAATGGCCACGTTTCCGGTCTCGACATTCGTGGTCAAGCGCGGCGGCATGGTCGTTATCTGCGCCGGAACCACCGGTTACAACCTGACGATGGACGCACGCTACGTATGGATGCATCAGAAGCGCATTCAGGGAAGCCACTTCGCGAACCTGATGCAGGCGTCGCAGGCGAACCAGCTGATGCTCGACCGCAGGCTCGACCCATGCATGTCCGAAGTCTTCCCGTGGGACCAGATCCCGGATGCGCACATGAAAATGCGGCGCAACGAGCACAAACCCGGAAACATGGCCGTCCTCGTGAACGCGCCGGTTACAGGCCTCAGAACGATGGATGACGCCGTGGAGACAAGCCTGTCCGCTTGTCGTTGACGCCTCCGGGCCAGTAGGCAGCGAACCCGGAGGGGAGCGGAGCGCTGTTTCGAAACGATGCCTAGCGAAAGAACCCAAGCGGATTGGCGGAATTCCGGATCGTGTCCAAGGACGAGCGTGGTGTGTTGTGCAACGTCTGTACAGCAATTTGTGATTGCTGTCGGAAGTGGAAGACACGACATGGGAATTGAATTCGGAGTTCGGGTTCGGTCCAGTCCGGTGTCCGAAGATTGCCGAAGATTGACGGAACGTCGAGCGTCTTTTCTTGCAGTTCCGGCAAGTCGTGCGTTTCGACTTGTGCGCACGCGCCTCCGCCCGGAAGACCGGCTCGGCATTGCCGGTCACCAGATACGGTTCAGGCCTGGATCAGGGAATCTGTCGAGTGCAACGTCTGCAGACACAGGGGCCAACCCGGCGAGCACCGCTGTCGCGCCGAGAATCCGGTCGAATGGGTCACGGTGGGCCCGTTCAAGCCTTCCCGCGTACAGCGCAGCGTCCAGGGTCAGCTTTGCGCAGAGCCCGCCCTGCTCCGCCAAGGCGCCGGGCAGGCCGTCCAGACAGTCCGCCATCTCGTGCCACCTTCAGATGCGCACCTTCTGGCTGACTTTGAACAGGCTGACCGGGCTGACGAATACGGCATCCGCGTCGGCAGCGGCCTGTCTTGCGCCCTGGCTCGGCGCCGGATCGTCGACAAGGCTCAGGACCCAAGCATGCGTGTCCAGAAGAACCTGCACTCACCGGCCTTCCCACGTGCGCAGTTCATCCTCGTTCATCGGTCCCAGAAAGCCCGCCGCCGTGCCAACCTTGCCTTTCAGGACTCCAAGGCGGAACCCGGTTTGCAGCAGCGGCATCAGACGCACGACCGGCTTCCTGCCTCTGGCAATCACAGCTTTCTCACCGCGCAGCGCGGAATGTGTCAGCGGCCCAAGCCAGGAGTTTTCGTGTTCGTCTGCCTTTGCAACCTCTACATGCCCAGAAACCCTGTTTGGCAGACCATTGTCGGTTGCCCGGAGTCGACCAGGGTTTCCGAACAACCGACAGCGAACCCGGCACGCAACTGTTTGGTAGACAACGTAAAGGGCGCAAGGCTCATCTGGTATCCGCGACGATCCGCAGGGCCACACCTAGTTGTCCCGACATCACTTTCTACGTCAAATTCTTGGATAATGCCACTCATTTCGTGCGGAGGCACGAGAGAGAAATTCGGGGAAGGTGGTTTCGGCTGCATACCGCTGATTTCGGCAAGTTCGCGCAGCTAGTCTCACGACAAACAAGCAATGCCAAAACCGAAGATGGGCGACAACGCGCCGATCACTCCAATCGACTTTTGATCCGCGCAGAATATCGTTGTGGAACCAATAACGGAGCCGGAAGCAAATTCCTGCAGGTCATAAGGAAAGAAGGGCGCTCCAGTACTTGAGCGCCAACAGCTTGTCGCAGTAGATGTTTCCATGCCGTGAAGCCAGAGCCTCCAGCCCTATTTCTGCAGCAACTGATCCAGCTTGTCTTCTATTCGGATCATGCGCAGATCTATTCCGCCGACTCTTTCATCTATTCCGCCGATTCTTTCATCTATTCCGCCGATTCTTTCATCTATTCTGCTGATTCTTTCGTCAAGGCGAGCTTGGCCCGACTTCAGGTCTGTGACGCTCACGACCAGCCAGCCCAAGGCACCCAAGAAGGCGACCAGCATAGCCACAGCCATAGGATGGCGGGTCAGGTCACCGGGTTCGCGCTGGGGCCACCGGTCTGCCAGAATCTGCGCCAATTCCGGACTGGCGCCAGCCTGCTGCAGTTCCTTGCGCGTAACGGCCATGTCGGTCTACCTGTCCGTTTCTCCTACAGTTCACTATTACACAATGATGCCCGTTCTGCCAGCCGCCGCAATCCACAGCGGATTTACGTCAGGGTCGCATCTGGCTGGCTGTGACCAAGCGCGTGGCCGACAGCTACAACGGTCTCACCAGCTTGAAAACAAGACTCGCGTAGGAATCTCGAAAGTCAAGCAGGCGAACATCCCCGAGATCCGTCTCGTCACGCAGACCTCGACAGAAGTTGCGGTACCGGTCCTGCTTCGGGCCTGCCCCGGCCTTCGCGGGAAAGACCTGCACGCTCTTTCGGGGAAGGCCGTCGAGGACGGCGCGGGCAGCAAAGGCCAGCCAGACGGTTCAAGGCCCCGGCCTGCTGTCAATCAGGAAGAGATGGCCACCGCAGCAATTCGCCATTGCGGGGTCATGGTCTCGTTTCGTCGGCAACCGGACAGGAAAAGCAACCTGACAGCTGCGGCGAGGAGATGGCCGTCATGCCTCTTCAGCACCGTGCCCGAGCGGCGGGTTTCCTCCCGAGACAGGAGTCCTTCGCGGCCACGCCGCCGGTACAGCCGGATACTCCCGCGCGGATTGCTGCATTCCGGGCGGTTGGCGTGAATTTCTGCTACTCGCATGATCACTGACAGGACCGGTGGCACCTGGCCGGCGGTGGGAGGAGGCGACCCGAATGAGGCGAACCGTAGCGGGACATTCCTGTCGGTCATGCTGCCGCGAATCTCTCCACTGCAATCTGACTGGCGCGGTGGCGGGCCTTCCACAGATTGTGGGCCACCTGTATCCCGAGCTAAGTTTCGTGTGTTGAGCCGAAAGCCTTTGGCAGCCGTATGGCCATCTACACGGATACTCCCGGGCGTTTGTCGACCAGTTCCGACAGCGTCTGCCGCGTGACGTCCAGCCCCTCGGCGGTCCACGTGACCGTCAGTCCCAGGGGGTCGAGGCACTTCCTCTTCACGGTGCCGCCAGGATGCGGCGAGTTGCGCTTCGCCATGTCTCCGTCTCCTGAATGACACTCCAAGTAGTTCGCGCCGCCCGCCACGCCGCCTTCGTACAGGAACTTGACGCTTCGGCTGCCGGATAACCTAACCGCCCAGTGCCCTTTCGTCTTCCCCTTCAACTTGTGCAGCCGGAACCCGGGCAGGTTCATGCCCTCCGAGCCCTGGCCGAGATCAAGCGCCGCCAGGATGTTCCGCAGCCTCGTGACATGCACCGGAGCCACGCGGCGCGGCGTCCTCCACTCGTTCAGCGTATTTGACCCGCCATGCCGGGAACGACGCGATCATGGCCCAACCATGTCCGGTCGTCTGTCGGTTGACGATTCACAGTCCAGCATCCAAAATCCGAATGAGATCAGTTCCAGTGGCCAAGCGAAGAAGCCATAGCGGAAATTTGGACCGGAAAATCAGTGAAATGTCGGTCTCGGTGGCTTCCGGCCGCCGCAACTGCTAGACAAAACAGGTTGGCGGCATGTCCCTGTACGCGACGACAGCAAGGGCCGCTTCCCACTTCACGGTGGCGAACATGTCCTTTCGGAAAGAACTCCCCACATGGTGAGCGGCAGAAAGCGCGGAATTCGCCTGGCGTGGCGGCGCGAGAAGTCAACGGATGTTCCGGAAAGCGGGTCAGAAACCGGCGGAGCGCAGTTGTCTGATGATCAGGCGGCAGCGCTCACGGAAATCCGTCAGCGACTTGAGGAGTCCGGAATCCGCTTCGACCGAACCCGGCAAAAGAAGCAACGGCGCAAATCTGGAGCGACCGAGCTGGTCGCGGTGCTTGGGATGGCTGGATCCGGCAAGACCTTTTTCCTTTCGGAACTCGTGCGCCAGCTTGTGGCTGCCGGCGTACGCGTCATTTCGGACGAACCGGACGGCAAGGGATGCGGAAAGTCGCGCACGCTTGCGATTCTTTCCCCGACCAACAAGGCAGCGAGCGTCCTCCGGAATCGTGACGTGCCGGCGACCACGATTCACCGCATCATGTACAGGCCGCACTATCACCCCGAATACGAGATGCTGACGGACTGGCTTGCGGGGCACGGAAAAAGGCCCACATCCGACCGCCTTCCCGAGGCTATTCTCGACCGGGTCGCTGCATTTTTCGGTGCGCGCCAGTCGCTTCCCGCTGCGCTCGCCGCTGCGGGCATCAAGACATCGGATTTCATTTCCGGTTGGACACGGCGCGAAGACCCCCTGGACATCGGCTTTGTCGATGAGGCGTCCATGCTCAGCAATGAGCAGCTGGAAGACCTCAAGGAGATCTTCTCGACGATCATCCTCTTTGGCGACCCTGCGCAACTCGCGCCCGTCGGGCAGTCGGCAGGCATGGTTTTCGACGACGGTGACTCGTTCCGCAGGTTGCACCTGCACCGGATTCACCGGCAGTCGGAGGACAACCCGATCCTTGATCTGGCGCATGCGCTGCTAGACGAAGACCTCGACTTCGCGGGTTTCGTTGGGATGCTGCGGCGTGCCAGCGAACGGGACGACAGGGTCCGTTTTTCCGGACGCGTCGAGTCGACGCTGATGGCGAGGTCTCCGGTTCTCTGCTGGCGCAACTCGAGTCGAGTCCGGCTCGTGCATGCGTTCCGCCGTGCATACGACGCGCCCGATGACGCGCTGCTCCCGGGTGAGCCGCTGATCTGCGATGGGCTTGAACTCCCGCGCGAGCAGCGGGATCGCCGCATAGACTTCGAGACCCAGGGGTTGATCAAGGGTGCGCAGGCGGTCTTTCTCGGCAGGGGCCAGCGCCAAGGGTATTCGCGGCTGCATTTGATCGGCTCCGCGGACCAGCCGGTTGTCCATCCGACGATCATCAAGATCGAGGTGCCTGGAGAGGACGAACCGTTCATTGCGTCGGCGGCGCGGATGGGAGCCGTATTCCTGCATGGCGCGGCCTGCACCATTCACAAGGCGCAGGGTTCGCAGTGGGAGTCCGTTCAGATTTTCGGGCCGGATCTGCTGGCGGCATCGAAATCCGGACTGACGGAAGCCGGCATGCCGCTCTGGAAACGGCTTGCGTATGTCGCCGTGACCCGCGCGGAAAGTCGCCTCATCTGGGTTCACAAGGCCTCGCTGGCGCTTCCCAGGGAACCTCTGGACACGTCCGATCTTGAAGTGCAGCAACGGTTCGATCTCGCTTCGGACGAAGCTGGCGGGAACGCAGGCGTCGGTTGACGGCAAACGGGCGCTCCAAGCGGAGGTATTCCGCGTTCGGGAGCGAGTGCGCCCATCCGCCGGAAACGGCTGGACATGCTGACGGACGCGTGGGACCATGCGGCGCGCCGGTCTGGCGGCTCCCTCGCTCTCCGGGCCGGCCGGATCGATGGTGGACAGGAACATGACGGTTCAAGGCTGGTTCCGGGCTGCGCGCCTTGATGACATTCGGCAAACGGGCCGCGCCGTTTTCCGGCATCAAGGGAGGCAGATCGCAATTTTCGATACCGAAAAGGGCATCCTCGCCTGCAACAACCGCTGCCCACACGAGGGGTTTCCGTTGCACGAGGGAACGCTAGACGGACAATGCCTGCTGACCTGCAACTGGCACAACTGGAAGTTCGACCTGACGACCGGCGAGAACCAGCGCGGCGGCGACAAGCTGCGCGTTTACCCGGTAGAGGTCCGCGGCGAGGATGTCTGGATCGAGATCGAAGATCCGCCGGTCGAGGATCGGCTCGCGAAGTCGCTTGCGGATCTCCGGCAGGGATTCGACAGGCACGACTACGAACGCCTGGCGCGCGAGCTTGCTAGGGTTTCACGGCTGGGAGTCGACCCGGTGCTCGCGGTCAAGGAAGCGATACGCTGGTCGCACGACAGGATGGAGTTCGGCTGGACGCATGCCTACGCGGGCACGGCAGACTGGCTTGCGCTCTACGACAGGCGCGCAGGCGAGCCGGAGAACCAGTTGATCTGCCTTCTCGAGTCGATCGGCCACATGTCCGAAGACACTTTGCGCGAACGCAGTTACCCTTATGCAGGAGGCGTCGAGCCATGGGACGAGGTGGCCTTTTTCGACGCGGTCGAGGAAGAGGACGAGGCCCGTGCGATGCGGCTGACGCGCGGGGCGGTCGGGACCGGAGATGCGTTCGGTGCGATGGGACGAGGCCTCGCGCGCGCGGCCCTTGCCCACTATGCCGACTTCGGTCACTCCGCCATCTACGTGCTCAAGGCCGGCTCGCTGATTCGCCGGTTGGGCGAGGATGTCGCGGAACCGGTTCTGGTGTCTCTCGTGCGTGCGCTGGTTTCGGCCTTTCGGGAGGATCGCATTCCGGAATTCCGCGGGTACGCCGCGGCGCGAGCGGATTTCGGGAAGAAGCCGGGCGCTCAGGCTCCGCCGGCTGCCGATTTTGCCGGCCTGAGTGCGAACAAGGCGACCGCGCTCGTCGCGCAGCATGGCAGCGCGCCTGCGCTTGATCTTTTCAGAAGCCTGCTCGCCGCGAATGCGCTCAACATGGTTCGGTTCGACCTCGGTCATCTCGAGGACCTGGACAAACCCTACGGCAGCAGCTTCGGCTGGCTCAATCTGACGCATGGCATAACATTCGCCGAGGCCGTTCTCGCGCTCTGCTCGAAATATCCGGAACTCTGGCCGGCAGGCCTCCTGCAGATGGCCTGCTTCGCCGGCCGCAACATCGGGCACCAGGACGACGGCATCGACCCCGCAGCATGGTCTGTCGGCGACCGGTCGGCCTTCTTTGAGGAGGCCGAAAGGCGGCTCCTGGATCACGGCATCGAGGCCTACATTGTTTCGGCTCACCTCGTGAAGACGACGATGTCGGTGCGAAGCCTTCTTGCGTCCGGAGAAACTGGCGGCGCAGGTGAACTTGCGCTCGCCGGGCTAAACCGGCTCATGAACTCTCCGGTTCGCCGCAAGATGGTCCGGCGGACCGCGCGGCAGGCCATGCGCTTCGTGGAAGTCGACGCGTAGGGCAGATTTGTGCCTCGTGGCACGGAGTTTACGGTCTGCGCCGACCGGCCCCGGTTCGTGCGCCTGGCATGTGCATGTCATCTTGTTTGCATCGCGACAGAGATATCCTTTCGTTACACGGCCCGGCACGATCTGCCAGCCGCGCTCCGGAAAGGAACGGACGATGCGCAACCATGAAGGTGCGAAGGCGGTCGCACACGTCGTTCAGTCGTGCGGTTCTCGGCGAAGTTCCGTACTGGAATCTGCGAAGGCATGTCGAATCGACACAAAACCGTCGCAGGAGCGAATGCACCCTGGATGGGTTCCGGGACTGTCCTGGACGTCAGAGTCCGTTCTCGCCGCCCGCCGGGATGTCTCTGATCGCGTCACGCGCAGGGTGGTTGTCTGCGACTTCCCGGTGCGCCGTTCGGGCGTTCATTCGTTCGCGGCGACGGCCATCTGAATTTCCCGCTGCCGGCGCGCCTCCGCCCTGTTCATGATCAGTCCGGCAGCGATGATTCCCGACGCTACGACCAGCACGATGATGGTTGCGAGCGCGTTGATGTCCGGGCTGACGCCGAGCCGGACCTTCGAGAAGATCACCATCGGAAGGGTGCTCGACCCGGGACCCGAAACGAAACTCGCGATGACGAGATCGTCGAGGGACATCGTGAATGCGAGGAGCCAGCCAGAAACAAGCGCCGGCGCGATGATGGGCAATGTAATCACGAAGAACACCTTGGCGGGCGTCGCCCCGAGGTCCTGTGCCGCTTCTTCGACTGCCTCGTCAATGCTCGTCAACCGTGACTGCACAATGACCGCTACGTAGGCCATCGAAAAGGTGATGTGCGCAATTGTGATCGTGGTCATGCCGCGTCCGCCCGGCCAGCCGACGAGGCTCTCCATCGCCACGAACAGAAGAAGAAGCGACAGGCCGGTGATGACCTCCGGCATGACGAGCGGCGCGGTCGTCATGCCTGAAAAGAGCAGGCGGCCGTGGAAGCGGCCCATGCGCGCCAGCACGAAACCCGCGAGCGTTCCGAGGCAAACGGCAAGGGTCGCGTTGACGACGGCGATGCGCAGGCTGACCCAGGCAGCGCCGAGAATCTGCGGGTCTCGAAGTAGTTCCCCGTACCACTTCGTCGAAAACCCGCCCCAGACGGTCACCAGCTTGGACTCGTTGAAGGAAAAGATCATCAGCGAGAAAATGGGGATGTAGAGGAATGCGAATCCGAATGCCAGCGCCGAGATCAGGAAGGTGGACTGCCGGATTCCGCCGGTCATGGCCGCGCCTCAGAGCCGCGTGCCTGAAAGTGCTGGAAAACCATGATCGGAACAACCAGGAACAGGAGAACGGCGATGGCGACAGCCGATGCCACAGGCCAGTCCCGGTTGCCGAAGAATTCGTCCCAGAGCACGCGGCCGATCATCAGTGTGTCCGGTCCGCCCAGCAGCGCGGGAATCACGAATTCGCCGACTGCCGGGATGAACACGAGCATGCAGCCGGCGACGATTCCCGGCAGGGACAGCGGCAGCGTGACGGTGACGAACGTGCGGAACGGCCGGCAGCCGAGGTCGGCCGCGGCTTCGAGGAGGGAGAGGTCCATTCGCTCCAGGTTCGCGTAGAGCGGCAGGATCATGAAGGGAAGGTACGAGTAGACGATACCTACGTAGACCGCGAAATCCGTCTGCATCATGACGATGGGCTCGTCGATGACGCCGAGGCCGAGAAGGAGGTTGTTGATCACGCCGTTGTTCTTGAGGATGCCGATCCAGGCGTAGACGCGCAGCAGGAAGGACGTCCAGAATGGGAGAATCACGAGCATGAGGAAAACGTTCCTCCACGCGGGGCTCGAGCGCGCGATGGCGTAGGCCATGGGATAGCCGATGACGAGGCAGGCCGCGGTCGAGATCAGCGCGATCTTCCCGGAGTTCAGGTAGGCCTTCCAGTAGAGATCGTCCTCGATCAGGAAGAGGAAGTTCCCGAGGTTGAGCCGTATGGTCAGGTAGGCTTCCTCGCCCCATTCGATTAGCGGAGCGTACGGCGGACGCGCGATTAGCGCCTCGGAGAGCGCGATCTTGAGCACGAAGGCGAACGGCACGAGAAAGAAAAGCAGCAACCACAGGTAGGGAAGCGCAATGACCGCGCTGCGCCCCGAAAGGCCAAGGGCGCGAACCGCCTGGCCGAGCCATCGCGCCCCGGGCACGCGAGCGAGATTGTTGTTTGCGGAATCCGCTGTCGCCGCCAGCCGGGCTGCGGATGAATGTTGGCCGTCGCCGTTCACGACGTCAGCACCACGCCGCTTGACGAACGCCAGGACAGGAAGACGCGGTCTTCCCAGGTAATGTTGTCGCGCGCCGTTCGCTGCCGGTTCGACCGGGTGACGCGAACCACCTTTCCGCTGGCGAGGCGCACATGGTAGACGGACTGGCTGCCCATGTAGGCGATCTCGTCGACCGTTCCTTCGACGCAATTGTAGGACAACCCGGGATCCTCTCGGACGATCTCGATCTTTTCCGGGCGAACCGCGACCCAGACCTGTGCCCCAGGCGCCGCGGTGATCCCGTGATCGATATGGAGAGTGCAACCTGCGTCGCTCGAATCGATTCGGACGTGATCGGCTTCATCCTCCGTGATTTTGCCTGAGAAGATGTTGACCGAACCTATGAAGTCCGCGACGAAGCGCGACGTGGGGTACTCGTAGATTTCGTTTGGCGTGCCGGTCATGACGATTGCGCCTGCGTTCATGATCCCGATTCTGGAAGACAGCGTCATCGCCTCTTCCTGGTCGTGGGTGACGACGATGAAGGTCACGCCGAGACTCTCCTGGATGTTGATGAGTTCGAACTGCGTTTCCTCGCGCAGCTTCTTGTCCAGCGCGCCGAGCGGCTCGTCGAGCAGCAGCAGCTTAGGTTGCTTGACGAGCGACCGGGCGAGAGCGACGCGCTGGCGCTGCCCGCCAGATAGCTGGTGCGGTCTGCGCTTCGCGAGCGGCGCGAGCTTGACGAGGTCGAGCATGTCTGCCACGCGACGCCCGATCTCGGCTGACGAGAGTCCGTCCTGCTTCAATCCGAAGGCGACATTCGTCTCGACGCTCATGTGCGGAAACAGCGCGTAGGACTGGAACATCATGTTGGTCGGACGCCGGTACGGAGGTATCCCGCTCATGTCCGTGCCGTCGATGAAGATGCGCCCGGAGGTCGGCTGCTCGAATCCCGCGAGCACCCGGAGAAGCGTGCTCTTGCCGCAGCCGGATCCGCCGAGCAGGCAGAAGACTTCCGACTTGTGTATGTCGAGCGAAACATTGTCGACGGCTGTGAAGTCGCCGAAGTTCTTGGTTACGTTTTCGATCCGGACATAGGCTTCAGCTTCCCCCTGATTGCGTGGCGCGGCGGGTTCGAGTTCCGTGTCTATGCTCATGCTGACATGTCCCTTGGCAGGTCCCTTGCCGGCGCGGTGGGGTCCCGCATCCTTGCGGCGCGCCGGTGCGCCGCAAGGATGCGGAACAAGAGCGTCAATTGCCTGTCTTGACGCGAGTCCATGCCCGGTTCAGGAGGCGCGTGAACTTGGCGCTGTCGGCGAGGTCGGGAAACAGGTTTGCCTTCACCTCGTCCGACGGGTAAATCGCCGGATCCATCTTCACCTCGTCGTCGACATGGTCGTACGCGGCGCTGTTGGCATTGGCGTAGAACACGTAATTCGACACTGCGGCAATCACGTCGGGTTCCATCATGTAGTCGAGAAAGAGATGGGCGTTCCCGGGATGAGGCGCGTCTGACGGGACCGCCATGGTGTCGAACCAGATGACCGCGCCTTCCTTTGGGATCACGTAGTCGATATTGACGCCCTGGTCTGCCTCGGCTGCCCTGTCGCGCGCGATCAGCATGTCGCCGCTCCATCCCATCGCCACGCAGATTTCGCCGTTGGCCAGATCATTGATGTTCTGGGAAGAGTGGAAGTACTTGATATGCGGACGAATCTTCAGCATGTGCTCCTCGAACGCCGCCACGTCCTCGCGACTCTCTCCGTTGGGGTCGCGACCGAGGTAGTTCATGAGGTTGGCGAAGACTTCCGTTGGCGCATCAAGAAGCGTCACTCCGCAACCTGAAAGTTTCGAGATGACTTCCGGGTCGAAGATCATGTCCCAGCTGTCGGTCGGGGCATCCGCATATGTGGCGGCGACCCTGTCGATGTTATAGCCGAATCCCGTCGTTCCCCACATGTAGGGAATCGCATGCGCGTTTCCGGGGTCGTGCGCATCGACGCGGGCGAGAATCTCCGCATCGAGGTTGCCATGGTTCGGAAGAATCGAGCGGTCGAGCTCTGCGAACACGCCGGCCTGTATCTGCCGCTCGAGAAAGGATGCCGTCGGCACGACCACGTCGTACCCGCTGTTGCCGGTCAGGAGCTTCGCCTCGAGAACCTCGTTCGAATCGAAGACATCGTAGTTGACCTTGATGCCGGTTCTGGCCTCGAAGTTTTCGATCGTGTCCTCGGCAATGTAGTCTGACCAGTTGTAGACGTTGAGAATCTTCTCCTCTTCCGCATTTGCCGAGCCCGCGACCGCTGTTGCCGCCGCCATGACGGCCGCTATGGTGATTCGTGACATTGTTCCTTCTCCCTTTCTTAAGAGTTTCCCGGTTTAGGCGTGCGCCGCGCCTGCGGCGGCGCAGCAAACGGCGTCGAGCGAATCATCGAGAATTCCGACGATTTCGTCAATTTCGCCGTGGTCGAGTATGAGGGCGGGGGACAGCACGCAGAGATCGCCGATCATCCGCACGATGAGGCCGCGTGCCTGGGTTTCGTGCTCGAGCTCCCTCCTGATTGCGGCGTCCGCCGGGAAGGGTGTCTTCTTGTCCCGGTCAGCAACCAGTTCGATGCACGCCATGAAGTGGCTGCCGCGCACGTCGCCCACGACCGGGTGACGCCGGAGCGCCTCCAGTTGCCCAATGAAGTAGGGGCCAGTCTCGCGGACCCGTTCGCAAATGCCTTCTCGCTCGATCACGGAGAGGTTCTCGAGCGCCACGGCGCAGGCGGCCGCGTGACCCGAGTAGGTGAAGCCGTGCGAGAATATGCCGCCGTCTTCCCTGGGCCGCGACAGTCCTTCGTAGATGCGTCCGGACACGATCGTTGCGGCAAGAGGCATGTATCCCGAAGTGATTCCCTTCGCCGTGACGAGCATGTCAGGGACGATGCCGAACCTGTCGCGGCTTGCGAAGATGTGCCCGAGCCGGCCGAAACCCGTTACGACTTCGTCGGAGACGTAGAGGATGTCATTCTCCTCGCAGACCTCTTTCATGCGCCTGTGGTACCCTTCGGGAGCGACGAGCACGCCACCCGCGCCCATGATCGGCTCCGCGATGAAGCATGCGACGTTGTCGGCGCCGAGCGACTCGACCCGCGTTGCGAACTCGTCGACGAGGAAGTCGCAGTACGCGGCTTCCCCGACGATGCTGTCGGGCATCCTGTAACAGTTCGCGTCTGATACGTGGTGGACAAGTCCCGTCGGGAACTGGAAACCGGAACGATCCCCTTCCTTGCCGGAAAGCGCTGCAGTGAGGAAGGTGCTGCCGTGGTATGCGTTCTTCCGGGAGATCACCAGCCGCTTCGTCGGCTTTCCGATCGTGTTGAAATAGTAGTGGGCGATGCGGATTGCCGTGTCGTTGGCGGTGGAGCCGCTCGAGCTGTAGAAGACGTGATCGAGGTCGCCCGGAGCCAGTTCCGCGAGTCTTTCCGCAAGCATGGTTGCCGGCGGATTGCCGAAATCCGTGAAATAGGAGTACTGGGGCATCAGGGAGAGCTGGCGGGCGGCAGCGTCGACGAGTTCCTTTCTCCCGTAGCCGACATTGGCGAACCAGAGCCCTCCCATTGCGTCGATGTAGCGATTGCCTTCCGCGTCCCAGACATTCGATCCCTCTGCGCGGGCGATGATCGTGGAGCCCGACTGCGTCCACTCCCTGAAGTCGGTCCATGGATGCAGGCAGTGGGCGAGGTCGGCTTTCTTGAGCCACCCAGCGTCGAATGCGGTCAATTCATTCATTCCGTGTGTTCTCCCGGCAGGATGTCAGTCGCGGCCGTGTCGGGAAGGACGTCGGCCGCGAGCTGCGGAGGGCGGCTTCCCGACAGCCCGCGTGCAGCTTCGCCGATATCGGGTCTCGTGTCCACGTTCGTCACGCTCGCACGCTCCCGCGCTCGCACGACGCATCCTGCCGGAAAGGTCCGGTACGCGAGGCGGGAATGCAGGCACAGAGTTCCGCCAGCGACGATACGCCGAGCTTTCGATAGATGTTTCGCCTGTGGACCTTGACGGTCTGCGGCGAGATGCCGAGGTTGAGGCCGATCGATGCTGTCGAATGGCCCTGGACGACAAGGGACGCAACCTCGCATTCCCTTGGCGTCACGCGCCGCCCCTCTGCGGGGAGAAGACACCGGAACTCATCGCGCAAGGTTAACTGAGGAGCGTCCACAGGTTCGGGCTTGGCCGAATCCGACATGCGGTCGACGTGGGCGGCGAGCAGCGCCATGAGTGCGGGAGAAAGAGACTGCAGCCTTGGCAGCGGCCGCTTTCCGAAACCGGGGTGTCCCTTGTGCCGGCCCAGCGAGAGATGGGCAACCCGGCCGTCGCGCATCCGGTGCAGGGCGCCGAGCTCGTCGATCAGCATCGATTGCCGGTAGTAGCGACGCGATGCCCGGTTGCGAAAGAAATGATCAGGGGCCACGTCGCGAAGCCGATACGCGCCGTTCTCGAAGCCGGACATCGCGAGGTCGTGGAAAGGGTCAAGCCGATAGCCGAAATCGGTGTAGGTGTCGCAGAAGATGCGGCGGAGCCCTGGATCGGGGATCCAGTGATCGACGACAAGCGGCAGACGTCCAGTTTCGAAGACAAGCGCCACGATGCTCTGCGGTTCGAACAGCCCGATCAGGAGCTGCCTGAATTCCGGGAAGAAATCGGCATTTCCAAGGTTTTCCGTCATCGAGCCGATCGTCGCGAAGACGGAGTCGAACGCCATGATCTTTTCGTGCGTAACCATCGAAACACTTGCCTTTGGCGACATTTATACCCCATAAATGTAAATTTCCAGCAAAACCATACCCCCGGAGGGGTATCTTCAAGGGAAATGGGATATTCATGCCGGGTTTGGCGATGGATCCAGTCCGACTTCGGCTTTGCTGCCAAAGGACTGCAAAGCAATCGTGCGGTCGTGAAACCTCTCTCATGTGTCCCGCCGTCCGGCCGCGACGACCGCATTCACGTTTGGTTCGTATTTTCGGACCGGCTGACGAGCCTTGGCCTGAAGTTCAGGGGCGCGAAGAGCGCGCCGCTCTCATGGTCGGCGATGACTGCGGTCTCGTCACGGCCCTCGCCATTGCGGCTTGCGCCACGGATGCGCCTGCCGTCGGCGGCGATCGCCCTGGCGTGGCCGGTCCGCAGGGTGCCCAGGACTTCCCGAAGCGCATCCTGCAAAGCCTCTGATCCAAACTTGTTGCGGTAGCAATCGCATGCCGCGCAGCTTTCTGCCGAGGAAGTTGCCGAGAGCACCCCTGTTCCGGCCGAAGATCTTGGGTCCCCTGTTTTTTGTAGAGACCGAGTGCCTCCGAGGATGAGTGCCCCAGCGCCACGGCAATGCCGATGATCCCTCGCGTCGAGGCGCCGGCGATCAGGTCGAAATACGATCCGATCGGACGATCGAGATGCTGTTCCAGTTCCGCAAGGAAGGCTGCCGCGAACGCGCCGAGAGTGCCGTCTCCATCGATACACTGGAGGCGACGCTTCCTTTGGCCTGGACATTCGTCCCCTCCTGCCAAAGGAGCCGCCTCAAATGTCACCGACCTCCTGCATGAGGTGCCCGGCGACGAGGACAGAGATGTTCAGGTCGCCGTGCACCGCTTGGCGCCGGGATTGGAAGGCGATCCGACCACGCGCGAGCAGGTCGCCCGGTGCTTCCATCCCTGCCGGGAAGGCGCTGCTCTCGAACGTCTGCTGGACACCGAACCCCGGTTCGGGCCCGCCCAGCTACGAGATGCGGCTTCCCCGCTCGTCCGGGGAGTCTGTCGCCCAGGGAAAAGAGGCTGCCGAACAAGAGCGCCGCAGACTCGGAATCGCCAGCGCGCAGAACGCCGACGTTTCCGAACTCACTGCCTCCCAAGGAATCCGGGCGTCCGGTGTCGCGCTTCCCGACAGAATTTCCGGTCTATTCCTGCGACATCCCAGCATCGGGCTTGCAGCCGGAACCATCTCGGAAACCCGCGTCACTTCGCCCGAAGAACCGGGAGTTCCGCCAGCCAATCAACGCCGAGAAGGCGTCATCCACACGCGGTCGGTGCCACGGACTGATCGCGTTCAGAAAACGACGTTTATCATCAGCAGGGACACGACGAGGAAGAGCACCGTCATGATCCCGCCTGTCCGCATGAAATCGGCAACCCTGTAACCGGCCGGACCCATGATGAGCGCATTCACCTGATGGGTCGGAATAAGGAAAGAGTTCGAAGTGGAGATGGCGACGGTAAGCGCAAATACGGCGGGGTCGCCACCGGCCGCCAATGCGATGGAAACCGCCAGCGGCACCAACAGCACCGTCGCGCCGACGTTGGACATCACGAGCGTGAAAAAGGTGGCGAGGCCCGCAACTCCCGCCTGCAGCGCCCAGATCGGCCAGTCTTCCAGGATCGCAAGAATCTGTTGCGCGATCCATTCCGCGGTTCCGGTGGCCTGCACGGCCTGTCCGAGCGGCAGCAGGCCGGCCAGCAGGAACACGGTGTTCCATCCAACAGCCTGATAGGCTTCGTCGATGGAAAGCACTCTCGTCAGGATCATTCCCACCGCCCCTGTGAGCAGGCAAAGCGACAGTCGCATGTCCGTGAACAGGATGAGCGCGAGCGCGATCAGGAAGAACAGGATTGCCCACCCCACCTTTTTGGCCCTGATTTCTTCCTGGGGATACTCCGAGGTCACGATCACGAAGTCCCGGTCGTTCTTGAGCCGGGTCAGCGCCGACCACTGCGTCTGGACGACCAGCGTGTCACCGGCCTGAAACGGTACTACTCCGATTGCCGTGGCCGGGTGGTCCTCGGTTTCGACGTAGCTCAGCGTTTCCTCGATCCTGTGGATCGCAAGCATGTTCAACCCGTACGTCTTCCGGAAGTTGAGTTCCCTCGGCGTCTTCCCAATCAGACGGGAGTTCGGCGGGATGACGATTTCCGCGATGCCCGACTTCAGGGGGGAGAAGTCCTCTTTGAAGACCTTCGGCTCATCCTCAATCTTGAGATCGTAGAGGTCGGCGATTTCCTGGATGACCTTGCGCCTGCCAAGGATTGCGAGGCGACAGGGTGTTTCGATGCGGGCGTCGACCGGGGGAGCCAGCCACTTGTTGCCGTGGTAATAGGTTCCGATAATGTAGAGGTGATACGCCTCCATCATGTCGCGCAGCGTTTCGCCGACAAGAAGATGGCCTTCCGGCACGGCCACCTCGAAAATGTCCGCCTTGAGCCCGTAAAGGCGTTTCACGTAGTCCTTCGTCGACTGAGCCGAGGTTGCCTGTTCGCGTGTCGCCACCGACGGCAGAACCCATCGCCCAAACAGCACGAAGTAAAGAATTCCGGTCAGCACCAGTGCGGCGCCAATGGGCGTGACCGCAAAAAGGTCAAAGGTTTCCATTCGGACATCGACCGAAAGGGTGCGGTTCGTCGAGATGACCAAGTCGTTCAGGAGAATGAGCGGCGACGACCCCACCATCGTCATGGTTCCCCCGAGAATGGCGCAGAAGCCCATCGGCATGAGCAACCGGCCAAGGGGGAGTTCAGTTCGGGCAGAAATCCGGCTGACCACGGGAAGGAAGAGGGCGGCGGCGCCAACATTCTGCATGAAGCTCGAGATCACCCCGACTGTACCCGAGACAATAGGAATGATGCGTTTCTCGGACGTGCCGCCGAACCTTAGGATGGTTGCCGCAACGCTTCCCATGATTCCGGTCCTGTCGAGTCCGGCCCCGATAATCATTACGGCGATGATCGAAATCACCGCATTCGAGGCGAATCCGTCAAAAAGCCTTCCGACATCGGCAAGACCACCGAGGCCGGGGAGGTAGCTGCATGCGCCGAGGATGACCATTACCAGTATGGCAGCAAGATCGACCCGGACAATCTCGGATACGAACAGGAAAATCGTGAATGCGAGAATCGCGAGCACCGCAACCATCTCATAGGTAAGGGAAATCGGCGCCATGGAGTCCTTCCCGCCAAGGCTGTCAAAGCAAAACTGCCCGGAGATCGATGCGGGCGCAATACGTTAACGCTGGCAGGACCTCAAGCGAGCGCCTGTTCCTCAGAATTCAACTGCATCGCGGGTTGGCGGCAGGCGAAGACCCGAGGCCTGCGCGGAAATCAAGTTGTGGTTCGGCACTCGCGCGTCCCCGCTGAGCCGAAAGTTCAGAAAGCGGCACCTGCCGCATGTCGAGTTCCGGCGCGTTCTTCGGTTTCCCGGACCTGCGACGCCATGTTCGAAAGCTCTGGACACCCGTGTAGCCGAACCCGCAACGCCCCGCCGACTCTTCAGGCAGCGAATGCGCTCGAAGGGATTCCTCGCAGCACGAATGTCTCTGTGGTCGGGAATTTCGTGTCAACCCGTTCCGCAACTCGAAGGAAGAGTGTCGCGCATCCTGTTCCATGATTTGTTGTCTCGAACCGGCGTCGCATGCCGGCGGATGCCGGCCTCCGATTTTTCGCGTGGAAACGGTCTGGCAACATAATGCCTTGCCGACAAGGGTTTCGATGTCGGCAGTTGGCAGTCTTTGACAAGTCGAGGACTGGAACATACCCTCAACAAATTGTTGCTGCTTGAAAGCGGCGTGGCAGGACCGGCGAGGATGAGCGGAGGCAGGCGAGCGCCGACAATGTGTAGAGAAGCGGACGCCACAACCCGCGCAAGGTCGAGTTCCCGTTCCAATGCCGGGCGTGTGCCATAGCCGGACCACTGCGAGGCGATGGCCGATGCTGACGATCAGCGAGGAAGTCCTGCTTCTCACGCTCGACTACGATACCGGACGGACCAGCTACGCGTTGACAGGACATGACGTATGCGTTGCAATTGGCGGCGCAGTTCTGATGGACTTGGCTCTGGCCGACCGTGTCGACACGGACGTAACCCACCTCTTCGTCGTGAACCCTGAACCGGTCGGTGAAGTTGCGCTCGACCGGGTCTTGAACCGGATCGTGGCGGACGGAGAACGGAGACCGATCGACCATTGGGTTGGCGTGCTCGCAGACGACGGCGAAGCCGTGCAGACGAGTCTCGCGGACCGTCTAGTGGAACGGGGCATTGCGGCCCGCGACAGGTTCGGCCGATTGCTGGTGATGGGTTCTCTTCGCGTTTCGTCGCCGGACGGTACGCCCTACAGGGATGTCAGGAGGAGACTCGCGGGAGTGCTGATGAATGACGAGATTCCTGACCCGCGGGACGTCATGATCATCAGTTTGGTCGATGCATGTGCCCTGTGGCGCGGCCTCGTCGATGATTCCGAACTGGAGCGGCTCCGGCCAAGGATTGGGCAAGTTGCCAAATTGGACCTGATAGGCAATTCGGTGGCGCGCGTCATTGACAAGCTTGAAAGGGCCGAACACGCAAGGTCGGATCCTTTTGCCCGCGTTGCGGACTAGACGGACATTCGGAGCGTCTGGTCCAGCGGACGTGAACCCGAATTGCTGAAACGCAAGCTCGTCTCGACCCCGAACTGCCGCTTCAAGCTGTGACGGCGCGGAGAACGGTTGGCTCTGGCCTGTTTCCAGGAAGCGTCTGCGTCCGCACCCGTAGCGGCACCGGTCCCGAGCGACCATCATTGAACAACCTGCAGGCAAAGACGCAAGTCCTCGAATTCATGCGACCGCCACCGCATGCCGGGCGGCGTATTCAACTTGCGCCCGAACCCGTCAGGATACTTGTGCCGGTATCGTTTGCGTCGCAACGGCTTGCGCCCGGGATCGTCCGCCAAGCTGGAGGGACCGCAGTCAGCCGACGCCAGATTTCGGCCGTTTGCCGGTTGGGGACTGTCCGATATCGTTTGCACCCTCACGGAAAGCCCCTGTCTTCCGCAAGCCAGTCATTCGGGTCCCGCATCTCGCCAGGCCGCCAACCCGTCCTTCCGACGGCCTTCAAAAGCGGTTGCGAGCATGCACATGAGTTCAAACATGATCGAGACGCCAACCCATGCGGTCCCGCCCGTCGGATCGAAAGGCGGAGAGACTTCCACGAGATCGGCGCCTACGAGATTAACGCCCCGCAGCCCGCGGACGGCTCTCTGGGACAGATAGGAGTTCGGCCCGCCAATTTCCGGAGTCCCGGTTCCGGGCGCATATGCGGGATCAATGAAGTCGATATCGAACGAGCAATAGGTCGGGACGGCGCCGACGATCTCACGAGCTTCCCGCATGACGTCATCCACGCCCCGGTCGAAGAGCTCGTCAACAGTGATGATTCTGATGCCGGCGCTCCGCCCGAACTCAATGTCCTCGCCATCATACATGGTTCCTCGGATGCCGATCTGGATCACCCTTTGCGGGTCAAGCAGACCCTCCTCGACGGCGCGGCGAAATGGCGTGCCGTGGGTGTAGAGATTGCCGCCGAAATACGAATGGAAAAGGTCCGTGTGGGCATCGAAATGAATCATTCCCACCGGCCCGTTCTCCGCCACCGCCCGAAGGACGGGGAGCGACACGAGGTGATCTCCGCCTGCCGTCATCGGGATGATTCCCTGCGACAGCACGCGCCGGTAGAATTCGGTGATGCGGGCCATTGAATCCTGTATGTCGGCCGGATTGACGCTGACGTCTCCAAGGTCCGCGATTTTCGCTGTCGCGAAGGGAGTGATTCCGTTCGCCGGATTGATCGCGCGGATCATCGTGGAGTAGTCGCGAAGCTGCCGGGGGCCGTGCCGGGGGCCGGGTCGGTTGGTCGTCCCCGCGTCCCACGGAACTCCGATGATTCCGATTTCGACCTGGCCCAGGATTCCGTCGCCGGGCTTGACGTGCGGCAGGCGCATGAATGTCGGAACGCCGGCGAACCGCGGGAGTTCGAGACCTGATACCGGTTGGAAGAAGGAGTCGGGGGATTCTGGCATGGACGCGACCTTCCTCGGAGTTCAGTTTCGAACAGGCCTGCCCCTGGGCGGTTGCGGTGTCAATCCCCGTCGGGCGCGCGCGGAAGCTGAAGGGTCCGGCTGGAGGCGGGCATGCCTTGCGGTTTCCGGGGAGGCCGTCACTCCGCAATGCGCCTCTGTCGTTACTTTGTCCGAGCGCTGACCCGGAAACCGTGCCTCGGCCCGGCCGGGACAGGACCCATTCCGCCGGTCACTCTTCCTTCACGTATGGAACGCCCCCAGCTCTTGGCGGGATCGCCTTGCCGACGAATCCCGCAAGTATGACGACGGTCAGGATATACGGCAGCGCCTGCATGAATTGTACCGGCACGGTGAACAGGCCGAAGACGTCGACGTTCTGGTATTTTGTCGCAACCGCTTCCAGGAACCCGAACAGGAGGCACGCCGCGAGGGCGTTCAGCGGCTTCCACTTTGCGAAGATCAGCGCGGCTAGCGCGATGAAGCCCTTTCCTGCCGACATCTCCCGGACAAACCCGGCGGCAGACGTCCCGAGCGAAAGGTATGCGCCTGCCATGCCGCAGAGCACGCCGCAGATGATGACAGCCATGTACCTCTGACCGGTCACCGAAATCCCGGCCGTATCAACCGCGCCGGGGTTCTCTCCCACGGCGCGCAGGCGAAGGCCGAATCGCGTCCTGAACAGCGTCCACCAGGTGATCGGTACTGCGGCGAGGGCCATGTAAACGATGACGTTGTGCCCGGATACAAGGCCTTCATAGACCGGGCCGAGCACGGGAATGCCCCCGAGCGTCTCGGCAAGCGGAAGCGTGATTTCCGTGAACCGTCCGCTACCCTTGAGTTGGGGCGTGCGCCCGCCGAGCTCAAAAAGGCTCTGACCGATCAATGCGGTCAGACCCGATGCCAGAAAGTTGATCGCGACTCCCGAGATCAGCTGGTTGCCTCTGAGCGTTATCGATGCGAGGCCGTGCAGAATCGAGAGCAAGACGGAAATTCCGACGCCGGTGAACAGGCCGAGCCACGCCGATCCCGTGATCGCCGCCACCGTCGCGGCAGAGAATGCGCCGGCGAGCATCTTGCCTTCAAGGCCGATATCGAAGATTCCGGCCCGCTCCGAGAACAGTCCGGCAAGGCAGGCGAAAAGGAACGGCGTCGCCAGCCTGAGCGTCGAATCGAACAGTTGCAGGACGGCAAGGTAGTCCATCAGCTTCGACGCCCTTGCAGGTTCCGGAAAACGGCTTCAACCGGAAACCGCACGAGGTTTTCGAGTGCGCCGGTAAACAGGATCACGAGTGCCTGGATGACGACAATCATGTCACGGGATATCGCCGGCATTTCGAACGCGAGCTCGGCGCCTCCCTGGTAGAGAATACCGAAAAGGATCGCCGCAAGGACCACGCCGACCGGGTGCGACCGGCCCATCAGCGCCACTGCGATGCCAACGAAACCAGCCCCCTGCACAGCGTCGAGAACCAGGCGATGGGCTTCTCCCATGACCGTGTTCGTTGCCATCAGACCGGCCATGCCGCCGGAAATCAGCATGGTCAACATGGTAATCCTGTACGGAGAGATGCCGGCGTAGACTGCGGCGGACTCCGACTGGCCGAAAGCCCTGATCTCGTAGCCGAGCCGCGTTCTCCAGATCAGCACCCAGGTGAGTATCGCGGCCCCTGCGGCTAGGAAGAACGAGAGGTTCAGTGGCGTTCGCGACATGGTAATGCCCAGCCACGCCGCCATCTCGTGCATGTAGGGGATATGCGCGCCGGTTCCGAACTTCCGGCTTTCCGGCGACATTGATCCCTCGACCTTCATGACGTTGACGAGAAGGTAGACAAGAAGCGCGGAAGCAATGAAGTTGAACATGATCGTGGTGATCACCACGTGGCTTCCTCGCTTTGCCTGGAGATAGGCGGGAACCGCGGCCCAAGCCGCTCCCGCCGCCGCGGCTCCTGCCGCGGCGAGAGGAAACGCGAGCAGCCAGTGCGTTTCGCCGACAATGCTCAGGCAGACCACGGCGACGCCGATGCCCGCAACGCCAGCTTGTCCTTCGCCGCCGATGTTGAAGAGGCTTCCGTGAAAGGCGATGGCCACGGCGAGGCCAGTGAAGACGAAACTGGTCGCGTAGTAGAGCGTGTAGCCGATGCCGTAACTGCTTCCCAACGCACCGGCGACCAGAAGCCGCATCGCGCGAAACGGGTTCTCGCCAATGAACACCACCACTACGCCGGCAACAATCAGCGCAAGCACGAGATTGAGAAGCGGGACGAGGACAAGCCCGACCCAGCCCGGCACCTGGCGCTTCATGCGGCTTCTCCGGACACGCCGGCCATGAGCAGGCCAAGCTCGCGTTCGTCGGTGTCCGCGGCGACCCGCTCTCCCGAGATTCTGCCGTCGAACATGACGGCGACCCGGTCGGAGAGCGAAAGTATCTCGTCGAGTTCGACGGAAACCAGGAGGATCGCCTTTCCGGCGTCGCGAAGCGCAACGATCTGGCGGTGTATGAACTCGATCGCCCCGATGTCGACTCCCCGCGTCGGCTGCCCGACAACGAGAATGTCGGGATTGCGTTCGAACTCGCGGGAAATGACGATCTTCTGCTGGTTGCCTCCGGAAAAGCTCCCGGCGAACAGGTCCATCCTTGCCGGGCGGATGTCGTATTTCCTGACCATCTCGTCGGCGGCGGTCCGAATTGCGTTTCGATTGGTCAACCCGTACTTTCGGCTGTATTCCGATGCCGTGTGATAGCCGAATACGGCGTTCTCCCACTGCGCGAAGTTCATGACCAGGCCGAGACGGTGGCGATCTTCGGGAACATGCGCAATTCCGTCCCGGCGCCGCGACTGGCCGTCTGCCCGCGCGAGATCTATCTCCCTGCCGCGCACCCTCACCGCTCCAGTTGCGGGCAGGATTCCGCCGAGGACCGAGAGAAGCTCGGACTGCCCGTTGCCGGCAACCCCGGCGATGCCGAGAATTTCGCCGGCGCGGACATGGAACGAGACACCCTTCAGCCGTCGGACCCCTGCAAGGTCCGTCAGCGACAGTTCGTCTACCTCGAGGACGGTGTCGCCGGGGGCCGCCGGAGCCTTGTCTACGCGCAGGAGCACCTTGCGACCGACCATTCGCTCGGCGAGCTCCTCCGGCGAGGTTTCGCTGGTGGCGGTTGTGGCGACCATCTCGCCTTGCCTCATGACGCTGACCGTGTCCGTAGCGGCCATGATTTCACGCAGCTTGTGGGTGATGAGCACGACCGTCTTGCCCTGGTCGCGAAGGTTGCGAAGAATCCGGAAAAGGTGGTCGGCTTCCGCTGGCGTCAGGACGCCCGTGGGTTCGTCGAGGATAAGAATGTCCGCGTTCCGGTAGAGCGCCTTCAGAATCTCCACCCGCTGTTGAAGGCCGACCGAGAGTTCTTCCACGACCGCTTCGGGGTCGACCTCGAGTTCGTACTCCTGCGCAAGTTCGGTAAGCAGATCGCGCGCGCGAGCGAGGGACGGCTTGAGAAGCATTCCGTCCTCGGCCCCAAGCACGATGTTCTCGAGGACGGTGAAGTTCTCGACCAGCTTGAAGTGCTGGTGCACCATCCCGATGCCCGCGCGGATCGCCGCCTTGCTGTCCGGAATGGTGGTTTCCCGGCCGTCAACGAAAATCCGTCCGGAGTCCGCCTGGTAGAAACCGAATAGAATGGACATCAGCGTCGACTTGCCGGCGCCGTTCTCGCCGACGATTCCGTGGATTTCTCCACGTTTGACTGCGAGATTGATGTCCCGGTTGGCCTGTACCGGGCCGAAGCTCTTCGAGATGCCCCTGAGTTCTATGGCAGGGGCGGCACTCTCGTGCCGCCCCCGGTCGTTTCTCCCGGTCAAGGTTTGGACTCCGCGCCCGTCGCTACATGACCGGACAGCTTTCGTCCGACATGTAGTCGTGCACCGGAATCTCTCCTGAGATGATCTTTTCCGCCGCAGCGTCCACTGCCGCCTTCATTTCGGCAGAGACCAGTTCGGCATTGTGCTCGTCGAGCGAGTATCCTACGCCTCCGTTGGCCAGGCCGAGCACATTGAATCCGGTGTCGAATTCGCCGCTCGTACCGTCCTTGAAGGCGTTGTAGACGGCGACGTCCACCCTTTTCAGCATGGAGGTCAGGACCGATCCGGGTTGCAGGTGATTCTGGTTGCTGTCCACTCCGATGCCGAGGACGCCGGCATCCGCCGCTGCCTGCAGGACGCCGATGCCGGTGCCGCCGGCCGCGTGATAGACGACGTCGGCACCCTGGTTGATTTGCGCCATCGCGAGTTCCCCGCCGCGGACCGGATCATTCCACGCGGCGCCGGTCGTGCCCGTCATGTTCTGGAAGACCTCGAAGTCGGAGTTGATCGCCTTCACGCCCTGGACGTAACCGCATGCGAATCGCCGGATGAGAGGAATGTCCATGCCGCCGACGAAACCGACCTTTCCGGACTCGGACGCGAGCGCCGCAAGCATGCCGACAAGATAGGATCCTTCGTGTTCGTTGAACACGACCGAGCGGACATTGGGGTGATCGACAACCATGTCGATTATGGCGAAATTCGTATCCGGAAAATCCGGTGCCACAGAGTTGAGCGCCGAGGCGAACTGGAACCCGGTCATGACGACTGGGTTGTTGCCCGCGCGTGCAAACCGCCTCAGCGCCTGTTCGCGCTGGGCTTCCGACTGCATCTCGAAGTCGCGATACTCGATGCCAGTTTCCGCCTTGAATCTCTCTGCCCCGTTGTAGGCGGCCTCGTTGAACGACTTGTCGAACTTTCCGCCGACGTCGTAGATGATCGCGGGTCCTTCCGACTGTGCGGCCGTTGCAATGCCGATCGCCGCTGCCGCGGCAAGAATGGTTGTCTTGGATTTCATGTTTCGCTCCCTTCCGTGCTCTTGATCCGAACCGGCCGGGCGCCTGATTGGAAGACGCGGGCCGACTGACTGATCTCACGCGATTAGTGCCGACGGAACAAACGGCGTCAACCGGAATCTCCCCGCTGGAAACCAAGTTGGCTGCAGGCATGCCGTTCTCGCTGCCGAGGTCGCACTGACGCACGGGGCGGTGGAGGGATTGCGGCCGGACGAAGTGACGAAACCGGGCTTCGGCGCATACAGGATTCAGGCCTTGATTCATGTTCCGCCACGGCCGCGCGGACCCGATTCACTTACGGGGAACCGCGTCCGGTGGCCTCAGGTAGAGCGGAAGGGGACGCGGTGGCAGCGGAGCCGAGAGGCTCTTCCCCAGCGTCAGGCGGCCGAGCGAAGCCAGCTTCGAGTCGCAGATGCCGGTATCGGTAGCGATGCAGGCCGAACCGCCATCCGGTTTTTCTGCGTCGCGTTCGGCGTCGACAAGCCGAGGGGCGTCGAGAGGCGTGGGCAGGGGACCTGCCTCAAGCATCTGGATCCCGTTTCTCTCGAAACGAAGATCGATGCGGACTTCGACACGTGTCCGTTGCGGTATGGCTCCCGTAAAGAACGCATCTGCCGTTGCGCGTTCGAATGCCGTAACGCCGACAGTCGGCACGCCGAGCGAAAGAGCAAGGCCGCGTGCCGCGGCAACGCCGATTCGAATTCCGGTGAAGTTTCCCGGGCCGGTTCCCACGCCGATGGCGGCGATGTCCGTCCAGCGTATTCCGTATTCGTGCTGGAGTTCGTGCAGCATAGGAAAGAGCCGTTCCGCCTGTCCGCGGTCCATTGGCTCGATTCGGCGACCAAGCCTGCCGTCAGGCCAAACGAGTACGGCCGCGCAGTGCGCGGCCGCCGTGTCGAATGCTAGAACCGGTCCCTCAGGCGGCAACCGGGCAAACCTCCGTAACTTCGGGAATGTAGTGGCGCAGCAAGTTCTCGATTCCCATTTTCAGCGTAATTGTCGACGACGGGCACCCGGCGCATGCGCCTTGCATGTGGAGGTAGACGACGCCGCGCTCGAATCCGTAGAAGGTAATGTCGCCGCCGTCCTGGGCTACGGCAGGCCTTACCCGCGTATCGAGAAGTTCCTTGATCTGTTTCACGATTTCCTGATCCGGACCGTCATGCTCCCTGTGTTCGGTTCGCGCGACGCCCTGCTTCAGGACGTCTTGGCCGGACTGGAAGTGCTCCATGATGGCCCCGAGAATCGCAGGTTTGATGTGGTTCCACTCGGTATCGTCCGTCTTGGTCACCGTTATGAAATCGGTTCCGAAGAATACGCCAACGACGCCTGAGACTGAGAAAATCCTCTTGGCGAGAGGCGAGTCCGCCGCCGCGTCTGCGGTTGTGAAGTCAATTGTGCCTGTATCGAGAACGGTCTGGCCCGGCAGGAACTTGAGCGTTGCCGGGTTCGGTGTTGCTTCCGTTTGTATGAACATTTCGCGAACCCCCAAAAGCTTCCCTCAACTATGCCGCGCGGCAAGCATTTGTCAAGCAATTTAGAATAGTTCTAATTCCCGGCGAAGTTTCTTCTGGGAGTTCGTCGAGGTTGGGAACGGGGAAACAGGGAATCACCTCCGCGCGAAAGCGATTTCGGGTTGTTCCGTGGCTCCCCGCGTCGCATTGCCGGAGTTCGAACAGATGGCCGGATTCTCAAATTGCCCTAGCGCCTGCCCTTCGCCATCGAACACGGGCTTCCACTTCAGCGCTTGAAGTGATTGAAGAGCCGCTTGAAAAGCGAGTCCTCCGTTTCGCGGTTTTGTATCGGGCCGCTGCCGGATGGCGGCTTCCTTTCCGGCGTTCGGCGAGACGTCCCGCGCGGTTCGGTTCGCGCGAGGTCGTCTCGGCGTCTCGCGACCCTGTTCATGAACCCGGGCCCGTCGCCGGCTGCGAGCAGCGCGGCACCTTCCGCGATTCCATCGAGAACTCCGTCAAGCCATGCCAGATCCGACTTTGAGAAGTTGCCGAGCACATACGGATGGACGAGGTGTTTCTGCCCCGGATGCCCGATACCGATCCGGACCCGGCAGCAGTCGGTTCCGACATGGCGGTGGATTGACCGCAGTCCGTTATGACCGGCGTGCCCCCCGCCGACCTTGAACCGGCATTTTCCGGGTGCGAGGTCCAGTTCGTCGTGAAATACGACTATGTCGTCTTGGTCGATGCGAAAGTATCTCGCCGCCTCACCGACTGACTGGCCGGAATTGTTCATGTATGTCGCGGGTTTGAGCAGGACGACGCGGGTTTCTCCGATCCTTCCCGAAGCGATGCTTCCCTGGAACTTGCGGCTCCAGTTTTCGAATCCATGCCGTTCCGCAATGCTGTCGACGGCCATGTAGCCGACATTGTGCCGATTCTTGGCGTGCCTGGAGCCGGGATTGCCGAGTCCCGCGAAAAGCTTCATGGCCGACAGGAGGCCAGAGGCCGGAATCCTGAACCGTCACTCGGTTCCAGGTTCGCTCTCCGCTTCGTCCGCGGCCAAGTCGTCCTGAGCGCCGTCTTCCTCATCTGCTTCCGAAGACTTGAGTCCGGAAGGCGCTGAGATGTTCGCGATGACGAAGTCGCGTTCCGTAATCATCGGCCGTGTGCCCTCGGGAAGCTTGATTCCGGAAATTGTGACAACATCGCCGATATCCATCCCTGTGAGATCGACCTCGATTTCGGACGGGATGTTGCCGGCAGTCACCTTGAGTTCGATTTCCGGGCGCACCACGGTCAACACCCCTCCACGCTTCAAGCCGGGACTTTCCTGCTCATTCACGAAGGTTGCAGGAATGAACAGGTTCACGCGGGAGGACAGGTTCAGCCGCATCAGGTCCACGTGAATTGGGAGATCCTTGACCACATCGCGCTGCACGTTTCGGCAGATGACGCGGACGCTGTCGCGGCCCTCAATATTCAGGTTGAAGAGAGTCGAAAGGAATCGACCCTGCCTCAATTTCTTGTACAGTTCGTTGAACTTGAGGTTGATCGCGACCGGCTCCTCGCCACCGCCGTATACGACGCCCGGAACGTATCCTGCACGGCGGGCTTGGCGTGCAGCTCCCTTGCCCGTGCCGGTGCGAACCTGAGCATCAAGTCGGGGAATGTCAGCCATTGGGTTTCTCCAGAGTTTCCGCAGCCGATTGCAGTGCGTCCGCGTGGAGCGGCTGTATATGGCAGGATCAAAGCGATTGAAAGCGGCAAACTCGCTTTAGAAGCTTGATGTCGATGCGAAAAAGCTCCCGGGACAGCATGTGCCCGCCTTACTGCGTCAATAAGGTAAACGTCTCAATTGATGCGCGCCAGCAGTTCGGTGTTCATCGTGTGAATCGCGGCCCGGTTCACACGGTTGCCGAATGCCGTCTGCCGACCGCTCGGCAGCATGTCCCGAAAACCTCCGACCGAGAGTCCTTCAGCGGCGGTGATTCGTTTTCGAATTTCGTAGAGCAGCGCTTCCTCGTCGGCGAATGCCTTGAGGGCTGGAAGCATCAGCGACTGAAAGTCAGGAACGGGCATCGGCCAACGCGCGTGTCGCTACCGGCTTTCGGGGCTTTACGCAATTCGAGGCTTCATGGCCTGCCTCGGTCACCGCCTTGCGAAGCTCCCAGGTTTTCTGCAGGTTCAGCCATAGTTGCGGCGTCGTCCCGAAGTGCCGCGCCAGCCGCAGCGCCGTGTCGGTGCTCACGCCCCGCTGGCCGTTCAGGATCATTGTCATCCGGTTCACGGGCACGTCCAGTGCCTTCGACAGGGCACTCGCCGACATCCCGACTTCATCGAGTTCGTCGCGCAGCACCTCTCCCGGATGCACTGGCCTCATGCCGTTCCTGGCGTTCATGTCAGCCTCGTTCAGTGATAGTCCACGACGTTCATGTCGCTCGGCCCCTCGTCCGACCAGCGGAAGCAGATGCGCCACTGCGCATTGATCCGGATGCTGTGCTGACCGGCGCGGTCGCCACGCAGCGTTTCCAGTTTGTTGCTCGGCAACCCCGCAAGGTCGCCAAGCGATTCCGCGCTGTCCAGTTGAACCAGCGGGCGTGTGACCTGACCGATGAAGCCCTGAAGTGCCGCAGCGCGCCTCCCCTTGAAGAACCGGCGCGTGTTCCGGTCCTTGAAGCTCCGAAGCATGCGTGCTGAACATAGTTGGCGTTATGTCTTACGTTTAGT
This sequence comes from uncultured Amylibacter sp., assembly GCA_963662815.2. GTDB lineage: Bacteria > Pseudomonadota > Alphaproteobacteria > Rhodobacterales > Rhodobacteraceae > JAPPHA01. The sequence goes on along the minus strand of CAXXWA010000020.1, from coordinate 442,839 downwards.
TTCCTTGCGGCCCGACGCTCGCCCGCACTCCTGCTCGCATTTCGCCTGACGGACCAGACGATAGTTTGCAACACAACGGCTTAGACGGAACTTCAAACGGGGTTTTCGCGCATAACCCCTTGACATCAAACGGAAATTCGGCGATCCAAGGGGCCGGAAGCGGGACTCGTGTTCCCATGAGTCGCGCAGGGGCGGCTGCCGGCGCTCCCGGCGGGCGGTTCCGGAAACGGCGCTGCATGAAAGCGTTTCTTTTCGAATTTCCCCTTGACATCATAGCGGAAGCCGGCAGAATGTCGGCAAGTCACGTTCCCATGAGGCGGTCCGCCATGGCTCTCAACATCGAACGCATCTCCGGCAGGCACGGAAGGCCCGCGGTCCTCCTCCGCGAGGCATGGCGCGAGGGGAAGCGGGTCCGCAAGCGGACCGTCGCCAACCTGACGAGGCTCCCGCCCGAGGCCGTCGAGGGGTTCCGGGCCGTGCTGAAGGGCGCCGTCGCCGTCAGCGACGTCCGCGAGCTGCTGCAGGTCGAGCGCTCCCTGCTGCACGGCCACGCGGCGGCGGTGCTGGGGACGATGAAGCGGCTCGGCTTCGGGCGCATCCTCGGGCGCAGGAAGGAGCGGAGCCGGGACCTCGCGCTCGCCGCCGTCGCCGCGCGGATCCTCGACCCGGCATCGAAGCTGGCGACCGCCCGGGCGCTGGACCCGGAGACCGCGACCAGCAGCCTCGGAACCCTGCTCAAGCTCGGCCCCGTCTCCGGCAACGAGATGCTCGACATGCTCGACTGGCTGCTGAAGCGCCAGCCGTGGATCGAGCGGAGCCTGGCCAACCGGCACCTGAAGGGCGGGAACACGCTGATCCTGTACGACGTTTCCAGCTCGTACCTGGAGGGACGGTGCTGCCCGCTGGCGGCCTTCGGCCACAGCCGCGACGGGAAGAAGGGAAAGATGCAGATCGTCTACGGCCTGCTCTGTGCCGCGAACGGCTGCCCGGTGGCGGTGGAGGTCTTCGCCGGGAACGCGTCCGACCCGTCCACTGTGGCGGGCCAGGTGGAGAAGATCCGCTCCCGCTTCGGCATCGACCGCGTGGCGCTCGCGGGCGACAGGGGCATGCCCGCGACGGCGCGGATCCGCGAGGACCTGGAGCCCGCGGGGCTGGACTGGATCTCGGCGCTGAAGACGAGCGACATCCGCAGGCTGCTGAAGGAGGGCGCGGACGGCGCCCCGGCGCCGCTGGTGCCCGAGGCGCTGGTGCCCGACGCGGTGGCGGAGATCACCGGGCCGGACTTCCCCGGCGAGCGGCTGATGGTCTGCCTGAACCCGCGGCTGCGGGAGGAGCGGGCCCGGAAGCGCGAGGACCTTCTGCAGGCGACGGAGGAGACGCTCGCCGGCATCGCCGCCGCGGCCGCGCGCGGCAGGCCGGGCCCGGCGAACCGCGACCGGACCGTGAAGGCCCTGGGGCGGAAGGCGAACCGGCGCCGGGTGGAGAAGCACTTCGACGTCGCCGTGCGCGACGACGGGATGGACTGGGCGCGGAGCCCGGACAGGATCGCCGCCGAGGCGCGGCTCGACGGGATATGCGTGGTGCGCACCAGCCTGGATTCGGAAGCCGTCGGGCCGGAGGCGGCGGTGGAGGCGTACAAATCCCTCGCCGGCGTGGAGCGCGCGTTCCGGAACGCGAAGGGCGACCTCCGCATCCGCCCGGTCCACGTGTATTCGGCGGACCGCGTCCGGGCGCACGTGTTCCTGTGCATGCTCGCCCTGCACGTGGAGTGGCACATGCGCCGGCGCCTGGCGCCGATGCTGTTCGAGGACGACGACCGCGAGGGCGCAAGGGCGCGGCGGAGCTCGCCGGTGGAACCGGCAAGGGTCTCGGAGCGCGCGAAGGCGAAGGCGTCGGACAAGAGGACCCCCGACGGGCTTCCGGTCCACAGCTTCCGGACGCTTCTCGCGGATCTCTCGGGCGTGGTGCTGAACCGCGTGCGCCTGCCGGGCCGCGGCGACAGCCTGCTGTCGGTGGTCACCAGGCCGACCCCGGTCCAGGAGCGGGCCTTCGAGCTGCTCGGGGTCGGGCACGACCAGGATGTTCCCATGAGGATGCCAGGCTGAGCGACGCCCGCCGGGCCGGAAAACCCCTGAAAAACAACGGTTTTCCTGCGGAATCCTTGCTTCCCTTCCCCGTGAAGTTCCGCTTAGACAATGCGCGGCTGCATGCGCGCCGCCGGGCTCATTGGCGAGCCCGCACGTATGCTGCGGTTGGTGCTGCCAAGTTTCCAAACGATTTTTCGCCGTCGCGTGCAACGCGGATCAAGGGAATAACGATGCCGGCAAACGCGAGCTCCCGCATTGAATTGCCGTCTCGCGCTTCCTAAGCGGAACTTCAAACGGGGTTTTCGGTAATAGGGGCAACTTTCCGGGAATTGCGGCAGGATTCAGGGGATTCCCCCGCGAATCGTTTTGTGATTCCAAGGGGGCATGGATGATTCGGAAACAGGTCGCCAGGCGGTTGCCGGCCTTGCAGCGCTCAGGTCGGAGCTCTCGGCCATCCGGGCCCTGCTCGCCGAGAGGGACGCGCAACTCGACGACCTTGCCGGCCGGCTTGCCGATAGGGACGCGCAGCTTGCCGATAGGGACGCGCAGCTTGCCGAGCAGGACAGGCGGCTCGCCGGGCAGGCCGAGCGGATCCGGGAGCTCGAGGACGAGATCAGGCGGCTGAAGAAGCTCCCGCGCCGTCCGAACCTGAAGCCGAACAGCCCCGGCGCGTCGGACGCGGACGCGGACGGCTCGTCGCCGGGCTCCTCCGGGTCCGGAGACCCGGAGAAGAGGAAAAGGAAGAAGGGCCGCGGCCCGCGGCGCCGGAACCCGAACCTGCGCCGCCGCGAGGAGACCGTGAGCCTCGGGAACGTGCCCGAGGGCGCGGTGCGCAGGGGCTATCAGGACCACACGGTCCGCGACATCGTGTTTTACGCCGAAGAGGTTGTCTATCGCCGCGAGGTCTGGGAGTTTCCCGACGGCTCCCGGCATGTGGCGCCGCTGCCGCCGGGGGCGGCGGCGGGACGCGAGCAGTTCGGCCCCTGCGTCAAGGCCCTGGCGATCATGCTGTACCACCAGTGCCAGTCGACGGCGGGACGGATCGCGGAAATGCTCAACGTGATCGGCCTGGACATCTCCGAGCGCCAGGTCGGGCGCTTCCTGAACGCGGACGCCGGGGGCATCGCCGGGGAGCAGGAGGAGGTGCTGCGGGCCGGCCTGGAGACCGCGGCGTGGATCAACGTCGACGACACCGGCGCCCGCCACAAGGCCGAGAACGGCTATTGCACGGCGATCGGCAACGATCTCTTCGTGCACTTCCGGTCGACCGGCTCGAAGAGCCGCCTCGACTTCCTCGAGCATCTCTGCGCAGGAGAGGAAGCGTACACCTTAAACAGCGCCGCGCTCGACTACATGCGGAAGCGGAACCTGTCGGGGAAGGTGATCGACCTTCTGGCCGGCCACGAGCGGCGGCGCTTCGGCGACGGCGACGGCTGGCGGGCCCATCTCGAGGCGCTGGGCATTGCCGGGATGACGGTGTCGCCGGACCCGGCGAAGATCGCCACGGAGGGCGCCCTCTGGGGAACGATCTGCGATGCGGGACGCATTGCCGGAACCGTGATCCTGAGCGACGACGCCGGGCAGTTCAACGTCGGCGACCTCCACGCGCTCTGCTGGCTCCACGCCGAGCGGAACATCGCCAAGCTGAACGGAAGCGCCCCGTACCAGCATGAACGGGTCGACAAGGTGCTTGACAGGGTATGGAGGCTCTACCGCAGCCTCTGCCGCTACCGGAAGCGTCCCACTCCGCTTCGCAAGCTCGTCATGCAGCGGCGGTTCGACCGGATCTTCGGCACGGCCGCCGGCTACGCCAGCCTCGACCGGCTGCTCGAAAGGCTGAAGGCGAACCGGGACGAGCTCCTGCGCGTGCTCGACCGTCCGGAGACGCCGCTCCACACCAACAGGGTCGAGAACGACATCCGGGACTACGTCACCCGGCGCAAGGTCTCGTTCGGGACGCGGAGCGATGCCGGGCGGGCGGCGCGCGATGCCTATATCGGAGCGAAGAAGACCTGCGGGAAGCTCGGCGTGCCGTACTGGGACTACCTGAGGAGCCGCCTCGGCGTTGCCGGCGCTCCCGAAGTGCCGAGGCTCGCCGACCTCGTCAGGCAGCGCGCCGCAGCCTGACACGCCCCCTCGGGCCCGGCGGCAATTCCCGGAAAGTTGCCCCTATTACGGTTTTCGCGCATAACCCCTTGACATCAAACGGAAATTCGGCGATCCAAGGGGCCGGAAGCGGGACTCGTGTTCCCATGAGTCGCGCAGGGGCGGCTGCCGGCGCTCCCGGCGGGCGGTTCCGGAAACGGCGCTGCATGAAAGCGTTTCTTTCCGAATTCCCCCTTGACATCATAGCGGAAGCCGGCAGAATGCCGGCAAGTCACGTTCCCATGAGGCGGTCCGCCATGGCTCCCGACATCGAACGCATCTCCGGCAGGCACGGAAGGCCCGCGGTCCTCCTCCGCGAGGCGTGGCGGGAGGGGAAGCGCATCCGCAAGCGGACCGTCGCCAGCCCGGCGAGGCTCCCGCCCGAGGCCGTCGAGGGGTTCCGGGCGGTGCTGAAGGGCGCCGTCGCCGTCAGCGACGTCCGCGAGCTGCTGCAGGTCGAGCGCTCCCTGCTGCACGGCCACGCGGCGGCGGTGCTGGGGACGATGAAGCGGCTCGGCTTCGGGCGCATCCTCGGGCGCAGGAAGGAGCGGAGCCGGGACCTCGCGCTCGCCGCCGTCGCCGCGCGGATCCTCGACCCGGCATCGAAGCTGGCGACCGCCCGGGCGCTGGACCCGGAGACCGCGACCAGCAGCCTCGGAACCCTGCTCGGGCTCGGCCCCGTCTCCGGCAACGAGATGCTCGACATGCTCGACTGGCTGCTGAAGCGCCAGCCGCGGATCGAGCGGAGCCTGGCCAACCGGCACCTGAAGGGCGGGAACACGCTGATCCTGTACGACGTCAGCAGCTCGTACCTGGAGGGACGGTGCTGCCCGCTGGCGGCCTTCGGCCACAGCCGGGACGGGAAGAGGGGCAGGATGCAGATCGCCTGCGGCCTGCTCTGCGCGGCGGACGGCTGCCCGGTGGCGGTGGAGGTCTTCGCCGGGAACGCGTCCGACCCGTCCACTGTGGCGGGCCAGGTGGAGAAGATCCGCTCCCGCTTCGGCATCGACCGCGTGGCGCTCGCGGGCGACAGGGGCATGCTCACCACGGCGCGCATCCGCGAGGACCTGGAGCCCGCGGGGCTGGACTGGATCTCGGCCTTGAAGACGAGCGACATCCGCAGGCTGCCGAGGGAGGGCGCGGACGGCGAGCCGGCCCCGCTGGTGCCCGAGGCGCTGGTGCCCAACGCGGTGGCGGAGACCGCCGGGCCGGACTTCCCCGGCGAGCGGCTGATGGTCTGCCTGAACCCGCGGCTGCGCGAGGAGCGGGCCCGGAAGCGCGAGGAGCTTCTGCAGGCGACGGAGGAGACGCTCTCCGGCATCGCCGCCGCGGCCGCGCGCGGCAGGCCGGGCCCGGCGAACCGCGACCGGACCATGAAGGCCCTGGGGCGGAAGGCGAACCGGCGCCGGGTGGAGAAGCACTTCGAGATCACCGTCACCGACGGCGCCATCACCTGGAGCCGGCGGCAGGAACGGATTGACGCCGAGGCCAGGCTTGACGGTGTCTACGTGATCCGCACCAGCCTGGATTCGGAAGCCGTCGGGCCGGAGGCGGCGGTGGAGGCATGCAAGTCCCTCGCCGGCGTGGAGCGCGCGTTCCGGAACGCGAAGGGCGACCTCCGCATCCGCCCGGTCCACGTGTATTCGGCGGACCGCGTCCGGGCGCACGTGTTCCTGTGCATGCTGGCGCTGCACGTGGAGTGGCACATGCGCCGGCGCCTGGCGCCGATGCTGTTCGAGGACGACGACCGCGAGGGCGCAAGGGCGCGGCGGAGCTCGCCGGTGGAGCCCGCCGGGGTCTCGGACAGCGCGAAGGCGAAGGCGTCGGACAAGAGGACCCCCGACGGGCTTCCGGTCCACAGCTTCCGGACGCTTCTCGCGGATCTCTCGGGCGTGGTGCTGAACCGCGTGCGCCTGCCGGGCCGCGGCGACAGCCTGCTGTCGGTGGCCGCCAGGCCGACCCCGGTCCAGGAGCGGGCCTTCGAGCTGCTCGGGGTCGGGCACGACCAGGATGTTCCCATGAGGATGCCAGGCTGAGCGACGCCCACCGGGCCGGAAAACCCCTGAAAAACAACGGTTTTCCTGCGGAATCCTTGCTTCCCTTCCCCGTGAAGTTCCGCCTAAGGAGACTCTCGAAAGCTGCCACGGTTGCTTGGACGGCCGGGACGCACGATTTGGGTGCCTCCGGGCATGCGGTCTCACCGCAGAATAGTCGCTGTTGCTGGCTTGTCCTCCTGCAGTCGCACCGTATCCGAATGAGGTGAATTTCTGCTTCACCGCGGAAAAGGTTGAGGGCTGCTCCATTCCGATACTGCATGGGCAAGTTGCGACATGAAATTACCCATCTGAGAATGGCAGAACGAGACGAGTGATACAGTTCGCAAAATCGAGCGGCGAAAATCATGCCGGACGTCGACAGCTCTGCTCGAGAGGTTTGCGAGTAGACCGGGAGGCGGCGTAGACAACGGATCTCGGACACTGGGACGGCAGGCTCGGACCGGACCGTTGTGCCGGTTTTCGCACCGTTTCGACATGACAGCGCGACGTGAATTCCGTAAACGCCGTGACTGGCGCCATCAAGAGTCGAGTGCCGGAAAGCGGAAGCGGAGACCGGCCCAATGCTGTCAAGCGCATTCAGTTGACGGATGACTGGTCAGCGGAAAAACAGGTTAAGGAACCAATTCATGGCAGACGCAGGGAGGCGAAGTCGGAAACGCGATCGATCCGGTTCATCGGATGTCCCCAAGTTCCTGGGCTGGAGCACCAGCGACGCCGAAGAGATAAAGCGGCGGGTCTGGCGGGGGCAGACCGAGGAATTCTCGATTGAAGCGCTCGATTCGGAACGGCCGATCTTCGGCGAATTCCGAGTCGAATCATCAAGCGGGAACAGTTACGGCGTCGAGATCAGAGACCTCGGAAAGCTCGCGAATTCCTGCAACTGCCACGACTTCTGGAACAACCGCCTCGGAACCTGCAAGCACATCGAAGCGGTCAAGCACAGATTGAAGAAAGCCGACCGTCGCGCCTACAACGAGGGCAAGGCGGCCGGAAGCCCGCGAATCGAAGTTCACGTCTCCGCAGGCGGTCAGCGCGGACTGGCGATTCGCGTTCCTCCCGCCTCCTCCGGGGATGAGCCCTGGCCGGAATTCGAGGCCGCAGCCGACCAGCTGAGGAACAGGCCGTCGATCGAAGCGCTGGAGGCGGTCCGTTCCCTCGGCGATCTTCATCCAGACAGAGTGAGGGTTTCGATGCTCCTCGATCGCTGGGTGGATGAACAGACAGGAAGGGATGAACGGCTGCGTCGCCGGGAAAGTTTCCTGTCGGACGTCGAGGCGGGCAAGCGATCGATCGATGTGCTGAGGTTCCCCTCTATCCATATCAACGCGAGGGAATGCTTCACCTGGCGTTCGGCGAGCGGGCGATGCTGGCAGACGACATGGGCCTCGGGAAGACCGTTCAGGGCCTCGCCGCCTGTGTCCTGCTGCGCGAACTCGGCGCCGTCGAACGGGTGCTGGTCGTATGTCCAGTTTCGTTGAAGACGGAATGGAAGGAGCAGATCGAGGCAGCGACGGACCTCGATTTCAGCATCGTCTCGGGTCCTTGGGAGGCTCGCGCCGCCCGCTACAAGGAACCGTCGTTCTTTACCATCGTGAATTACGAACAGATCCTTTCGGACCTCGACCAGATTCAAGAGCACCTGGCGCCGGACGTCGTGATCCTCGACGAGGCCCAGCGCATCAAGAACTGGCGCACGAAAACCGCCTCCGCAGTGAAGCGTCTGCGCAGCCGCTTCGCGTTCGTTTTGACCGGAACTCCGATCGAGAACAGGATCGACGAACTGTATTCGATCGTCCAGTTCCTGGAACCCGGGTTGCTCGGCCCGCTCTTCCGGTTCAATCGGGACTACTACGACCTCGACGAGCGGGGACGACCGGTCGGCGTCCGGAACCTCGACAAGCTCTCCGGGAAGATCCAGCCGGTCATGCTTCGCAGGCGCAAGGACGAGGTCGAGAGTCAGCTGCCTGGCCGCACGTTCAATACCTATTTTCTCGACATGACCGATGAACAGAGGATCCGATACGAGGATCACGAGCGAATTGCCCGGCGGTGGGCTCACATCGCGGCCAAGAGACCGCTGACGGCGGACGAGTTCAAGTACATGCAGGCTGCCCTCGCGCGCATGCGAATGACCTGCGATACCCCCTTCATTCTCGATTCCGAAGTCCGCGACTGTCCCAAGCTCGATGAACTCGAACGCGTACTCGACGAGCTGATGGATGATCCGGATCGGAAGATCCTGGTGTTTTCGGAGTGGGTCCGAATGCTTGAACTGGTTCGCGGACGCCTGAACGAAATGGACATCGATCACGCATGGCACACGGGTTCGGTTCCGCAGGATCGGCGACGCGCCGAAATCACGCGGTTCAAGCGCGATCCCGGATGCCGGCTCTTCCTCTCTTCCGAGAGCGGCGGCACCGGGCTGAACCTTCAGATCGCCAGCGTCGTCGTCAATCTGGATCTGCCGTGGAATCCGGCGAAGCTAGAACAGAGGATCGCGCGAGCCTGGAGGAAGCATCAGACCAGGCCAGTCAATGTCCTGAACTTCGTGACGCGCAACAGCATCGAACACAGGATGCTTTCCCTGCTCGAGGACAAGCAGGCGCTGGCCGATGCGGTTCTCGACGGCCGGAAGGACGGGCAGCGGGTCGATTTCCGTACAGGAAGGGCGGCATTCATAGAACGCCTGCAAAAGGTCATGGCACAGGACGTCGAAGAAGCTTCGGTCGACCCCATGGAGGCGACAGCCGTTTCCCTGCAGGAAAGGTTTGGAAGCGGCTTGGACAGGATCGAAGTGCTGAAGTCTCCGGACGGCTCGGAAATCCTGCTGGTCATTCTTGAAGGGACGGTAGACTCCGAAATGATCGAACCGCCCGACGACTCCGGAAGCCCGAGCGTTCAATTCATCAGCCGGGAAGGCTACGAGGCGGTTCGCAGGCTCGAGGCCGCCGGGCAGTTGACGTTCCTGGCCAAACCAGACCGCACTCTCTTCGCGCGCGAAGAGCGCCGGGACGACTTGGCGGCGCGCCGCCTGGAGGAAGCACGCTCGTTCCTCGCCAAGGCGGAGCATCTGCAGAAGATGACGACTCTCCTCGCCAACGGCGGATTTGTCGCCGAAGCCGAAGCCAAGGCCGGCGAAATCGCCGAGAACTGCATCCGCGCGCTTTCCGCAATGACGCCGCCGGAACCAGGCGCTGCGGAAGAAACACTGGTGGATATGTGCGAGCGGCTGGGCAGGGACGGCGCCTTGCCGGCCAGCATCCGGTATCAGGCGCTTTCGATTTGCGACTTGTCGCCCGATGACGATGGCGCCGGGCCGGCCGATGCTGGTCAGGTTTCCGCGCTCGCGCGGGCTGACGGGCTTCTCGCTCATGCCCGGAAGACTGTCGCTCCCTAACTTCTCGCGGCCAAGGCTCGAGCAACGGGGCAGGGGCCCTTCCATTGGTCCGCGCGGCGGACAGGGGCGAGCGGAATCGGCCGGGTCCGCAGTTTTCCGGCTGTTTCGAGGGCACTGACCCCGGCAGTCTTCCCCTGGGCAGCGCTTCGCCGGGATTTCGCACTCGGCCGAACCGTACCGCCGCGAAATGGCAAGTGTTCAGAACGCCATTCGAAAGAAGGGCATCGATAGGAAATCGAGCGAGGTCTGTATCTTCGCGACGAGCACCAACAGGCAAACCTTCTTTCACGGGAGGTCGCAGCTTCGACGGACGTCAGTTCGAAGACGTCGATCGGCAGGACGCAAATGGCGTCCGCCACCTCGGGGAGTCGCTCTCGGCCGGCGAAGCCGGCGGCCGTTTCGCCGAGTACTTGTTCGACAACCTGGCGGTGGAAGGCGACGAGAAACCGGCTTGCGGAGGGTCGCATGCGTCACGGGCTTTCGGAGACTTGGTTCTGAGCAGGTCTTGCTGGTTGCATCGGGCTTTGGTCCGGACAACCAGTTCCCGTGCCGGGGTCTGCACGGACCAGGCCTTCTGCGCAGGGTGCGTGACCAGCGCGCCAAGGGCGATTCTGTCGGGCTTCCCGCCCGCGCAAACCGTCAGGCGACGAAACGCTGGCGAAGCCAGGCGCTGCCGGTCAGGGTCGCGTTTTCGTCGAGCGACCATGTTCATCCCAGTCGCTCCAACCCTGGAACTTGAGCGGTGAATCCTGATCCAGGGCTTTAAGCCTTTCGTTCCATGTCGCGAGATACAAGCTCAGACGCCGATCATTGTCGTCACTGTCCGCATATGCAAAGCCGCGCGCCTTGATGCCGAAGGCCACGAAGGGCGGCAAAACGCGGAAACCCATGTAGTGGAGCGAAAAATGCGTTGACCAAAGGATGCTCTCGATTTTCCCGCCGCGGGATCCTGGTCCGAATGCGAATTCCGGAGCGCCGGTCGTAACGGAGCACACCGCCGTCTTGCCGCGAAAGTGGCCTCGGTCGTAGCGCATGGCGCTTGTGTAGAGGCCTCCATTCACAAAAACCCTGTCGAACCATCCCTTGAGCATGGCTGGCTGGCCGTGCCACCAGATCGGGAATTGAAACACCAACAGGTCCGCGCGTTCCAGCCGCGCGATTTCCCTCTGAACCTCTTTCGGCAACGTGTTTGCTTCGGAGGCGTGGCGCTGCTCGTCCAAGGGCGAGAATGAGGAGGCGTCATGCCGGCTCGCATAGTGCTCCGCGCGCTCGGCGGGATCGAACCCCTCGCGATAAAGGTCGGAGACTTCGGCGGAAAATCCTCGCTCCCGCAACGTCTCCGCGGCCACTTCGGTAAGCGCGCCATTGAACGACGTCGGCTCGGGATGACAGTGAACAATCAAGGCATGCACATCGGTCCCTCGACCCTGGACTGCAACTCCGCCTCACCATATGATACCCGAATTCGCAATATCAATTGGCAATTTCGTAAGGGAGTATTGCAATTATGTACAACCAGCTGACTTGGGACGACATGCGCCTGGTGCATGCCATTGCTGACGCCGGAACGCTTTCAGGAGCGGCACGCGCGCTTCGCGTCAGCCATCCTACCGCATTTCGCAGGCTGAACCGGCTTGAGCAGAAAATGGAGGTGCGATTCTTTGATCGGGCCCGTGACGGTTACGCCGGTACGGCTGCGGCGGCGGAGGTTTCCGCGCTCGTCGAACGGCTGGGGAGCGATGTCCTGGCAGTGGAGCGCCGAATAGCCGGCCGGGACCTGCGGCCGTCCGGAACGCTGCGAATTGCCACGACCGACGCGCTGCTATTCGGCTGGCTGTCGCGGGGGCTGCGGGAGCTCCGCAGGGCATATCCCGACATCCGGCTTGAGTTGGTGGTGTCCAACGATGTCTTCAACCTGTCCAGGCGGGAAGCGGACGTTGCCGTGCGCCCGGCCCGCGAACCTGACGAGAATCTCGTCGGCCGCAGAATCGGAAACATCGAGCAGGCGGCATACATTGCGGCGACTCTCTCCGCCCAGGCCAAGGATGCCGAATGGATGGCCTCCGCCGACTGGATCGGTCCGGACGACAGCATGACGTATTCCGCGTTCGACCGTTGGCTCGAACAGGAAGGACATATCGAGCGATGCCGAATTCGGGTGAACAGCGTGTACGGGATGCATTCGGCGGTCAGAGCCGGACTCGGCTTGTCCGTCTTGCCCTGCTATCTCGGCGAGCATGACGCAAGTTTGAGCCGCGTGGGAGAAGCCATTCCGACAATGGCCACGGATCTCTGGATTCTGACGCACTCGGATCTGCGGAAGACAGAGCGAGTCCGCGTTTTCATGGACCACGTCGCAAGGTTCGCAAGCATGTCGCAATTCGGTCCGGCTGGGCAGGGCGCTGCGGAACTGCGCGATGCCGGAACGGACGAGAACCCGTCTGAACACAAGGTGCGACGGTAACGGTGTGGGCGATGTCGACGACGCCGATCCGTCGGCACCCGGATGCATTGGCCGGAGCATCAATGGAGAGCGCGCGCCGACCCCGCGCAACCGCGTTGACACGCGGCCGTTGCGTGCGCGGAACTGGTTGGCGCGGCTCTGTCCAGGCACGCGTTGCGAGCGTCCGCCGAGTCTCGGACCGTGCCCCGGCGATTGACGAGCCCGGACGCGATCCGGATCAGGACATGATCCTCCGTCAGACCTCCCGGTGGGACGGCATCGGTCGGCATGCGTCTACGCCGTGAACGGTATCATCGTCGCGGTTGCCGAACGACTCTTGGTCATCGCAAGCACCGGTTCGGTCTCCCCCGGGGAGAGGATCCACAGGCAAGGGATCCGGGATTCTGGCGGCGGTCCCGGCGTTCCGGCAATTCAGAACCCCGGGGCGATGGGCAAGACTCGGGCCCGTGCCGCGACTTCGAGCCGAACGATTCCCCGGTCAACGACTGGTGGCTTGAGGTCGCTTGTCGCTTGTGATGCCGGAGTCGTCGAGTAGATGACGGGCGCGTTCCGTTGCCCGTGCAATGTGCTCGCTCAGCAGTCGCACGGCCAATGGGACGGCCGCCCGACCAACCGCGTCCAGGATTGCCTCATGCTCGCCGTGGTGCGGGTCGATGAGGCCGGGTTCCTTCATCACCAGGAAATGGGTCAGGCGGGCAAGGCCCACGTACTGATCCGAGATGACGGACCGGATTCGCCTGAACGAGGACGGTGCCAGAAGCTCGAGGTGAAACCGCCTGTTCAGTTCGACCTTTTCCCACAGGTCGTCGCAATTGCGGTCCTGTTCCAGCAGCGACGCGCAGCCCGCAAGCGTCTCCGGGGAGTGACGGGACACGGCGTTCTCGAGAACGACAGGTTCGAGCGCCCCGCGAATTCGATTGATTTCGAGGAGATCCCGACGGTCGACCTTGGCGACAATGGGGCTGCGCCGCGGTCGGAGAATGATCAGGTCCTCCGCCGCCAGGATTCGGATGGCTTCACGAACGGGGACGATGCTCACGCCGAGTTCGTCCGCGAGGGGCATGATTTTCAGTTCGCTTCCCCCCTCGAGTTCCCCCGCGATGATTCTCTGCTTGAGCTCCTCGTAGATGGCACGAGGGCCGTCACCGTAGTTGAGCAGCGTCTCTCCCATCACCTGCCGGCCTCACTTCCCCAAGATCGCGGCTTCGTCGGTGCGGGCCGGGAGTCCGCCGGGGCAACCAACCCGAATCGTGCGGGAGGACGAGCTGGCCGGCGGCAAGGAGTTCTCTGGATCGTGTGTTCGGCAACTCGCCAAGGGCGGAAGGGCGGGTCGGTCCGACGGGTCACCGGACTCCGGGCCATGCCCGCGAGCCGGGGCTGGCCCCGATCTCGGCCACTGCTTTCCGGTCGAGGACGCCTCTGGCCCGGTCGGGTGGCGGGTCGCTGACGACTGCCGCCGGAACCGGAGAAGCGCCGTCTTTCGCACTCCTGATCGCCGGGATGACCGAACTGTCTCTGTCGCGGCCCTGGTCATGTTGCCTCGAGGATCTTGCTCAGGAAGTGCCGGAGCCGATCGCTCTGCGGATTCCCGAAGACGTCGTCCGGGGTTCCTTCTTCGACCACGATGCCGCCATCGAAGAAGCACACCCTGTCGGCGACTTCCCGGGCGAAACCCATCTGGTGGGTGACGAGGAGGATCGTGTAGTGGCCGGACTTCGCAAGGTCCCGGATCACGTTCAGGACTTCACCCACCATTTCCGGGTCCAGCGCCGACGTCGGTTCGTCGAAGAGCAGGATCTCGGGCCGCATCGCGAGCGCACGTGCGATGGCGACCCGCTGCTGCTGGCCGCCCGAGAGCTGGCTGGGGTAATGGTCGCGCTTGTCGGTAAGGCCTACCATGGCCAGAAGCTCCAGTGCTTCCACGGTGGCTTGCGCCTTCGTCAACCCTTTGGTCTGCACCGGGGCTTCGATGCAGTTCTCGAGCGCCGTCATGTGCGGAAAGAGATTGAAGTTCTGGAACACCATGCCGATCTTCGACCGGATGCGCCGGACATGCGCCGTGCCGGCCGGCACCAGCCGTCCGCCCTGGCGCATCACGTTCAGGGGTTCCCCGTCGACGAGGATCGTTCCGCCCTGAATCCCCTCCAGCGTCATCAGAACGCGCAGGACGGTGGTCTTCCCGGACCCCGACGGCCCTATGATGGCCACGACTTCGTTCTCGTCGACATGGAAGTCCAGGTCTTCCAGGACCTTGAGATCGCCATAGGCCTTGAGAACCTTCTCGAACTGGATTTTCGGCTCCTTCACCGCTGAATGCTCCTTTGCAGATAGGTCTCGACAAGGCGGACGAGCTGCGCCGACACGAGGCTCATGACGAGGAAGAAGACACCGGCAATAGTCACGGCCTCGGTGAAGCGGTAGTACTCGGAACCGATCAGTTTCGATGCGTGCATGATCTCGCCGACCGCCACGAAGGAGAGCAGGGGGGTCTCCTTGAAGATTGCGATCAGGTAGTTGCCGAGCGCCGGCACGATCGGGGGCAGGGACTGAGGTATGATGATTCTCCGGAACGTCCGGTATGCCGACAGGTTGAGCGCCATCGCCGCCTCCCACTGGCCGCGCGGCACGGCTTGAAGGCCCGCGCGGTAGACCTCTGCGCACAGGGTCGAATTGTAGAGCGCGATCGCGATGATTCCGGATGTGAGCGGGGGCAGCGTGATGCCCACCTCGGGCAGCAGGAAGAACAGGAAGAAAATCTGGACGAGCAGAGGCGTAGCCCGAATGAGTTCGATGAACTCGGTCACTACGATGGACACGATCCGGTTTTTCGACGTCTTCAGGAGCATCAGGATCAGCCCGCCGACAAGCGCGAGCAGGAACGACGCGAATGTGGCATACACCGTCACCCCGGCGGCTTCCCACAGGCGGGGAATGACGACGTCAAGCGTGAAGTCCCATCGCCAGTCCATTGATCAGTGCCCCCGTCTCAGGTGCCGGGAGAACCGGTCTTCAAGCGCGCTGCCACCGAACCTGACGAACTGGGCGAAGCAGTAGTAGAGCATAACGGTGATCGTGAAGATTTCGAGCGTCCGGTAATGAAGCTGATTCTGCTGTACGGACGCATAAGTGATATCGACGAGCGTAACGGCGGACACCAGCGCCGTCGCCTTGATCAGTTCGATCGTAAGGTTCGTCATGCCGGGAATCATTACGACGACCGCCTGCGGAATCACGATGCGAAACAGGCTGGCCCGTTCCGACAGGTTCAGCGCGACGGAAGCCTCGTGTTGGCCCTTGGGGACTGCGAGCATCGCGCCACGGACGACTTCGGCGCCGTAAGCCCCGAAATTTAGTCCGACGCCCAGAACGCCGGCCAACATCGGCGAGAGGACGATTCCGAATTCGGGAAGGACGAAGTAAAGCCAGAAGAGCTGCACGAGCAGGGACGTGCCCCGGAATACTTCGATATAGGCGATCGCGAGCCAGCGCACTGGCCGGAGCCCGCTGTCCTTGGCGATTCCGGCAAGGAACGACATGACGACGAAAAGGGCCGCCGCGAGCATGGAAACCTGCAGCGTCACAACGGCCCCGCGCAGCATGGCCGGCAGAAAGATCCGCAACTCGGAAAACGTTGCGAAACTGAGTCCGAAAAGGAATGCCGTCAGCGCCACGACGGCGACGATCCGTCCTGCCATCGACGACTCCTTCATCCGTCCTGACAGGCTGGCCGAGGACGCAGGTCGAGAATCCGCAATCCGCTTGCCGTCATGGCGCTACCCCGGGTGGCGCCGGCTGCGCAGGCGGTCTACGCCGGCGTAGTTCCACGCGTTGTATGACCGTCCCCGCCGAAGATACCGCCCGCCAGTAAACGTGTGCGGATTGTCGTCCCACGAATATGCCGCTCCCGTCTCCAGGGCATCCCGGACGAAAAGGCGAGTCTTCTGGCTCGTAACGATGGCGGCCCGAAGCGCGCCCAGGTCTCCCCACATGCGGTCGCCGAGGTCGCGAAGCTCGCCCTCGCGCGCGGCCGTCCGGGCCTGTCCGGCGAGGTTCACCCGTTCGTGCGGGTCGTCGGCGAGATCGAAGAGAAGCGGCGGAGCCGAGGCAGAGTAGATGTACTTGTGCACTCCCTGCCTGACCATCATCACCGGCTCGGTCACGCCCTCGCAGGTCATTTCGCTGTAGACGGTATCCGGCCAGCTTCCTGCCGCCCCCCTCGCCAGCGGAATGAAGCTGTTCCCGGCGAACGGCCGGACCGGCTCGAAGGCGCCGGAGAGGTCGGCTATGTCGACAAGGGTCGGCAACAGGTCGATCAATGAAACGTTTTCGTGGATGCGCCGCGGTTCGAAACCCGGGCCGCAGAGGATCAGGGGGACCTTCACGGCATTCTCGAAGAACACCTTCTTGAACCACAGCCCGCGTTCGCCGAGCATGTCGCCGTGGTCTGATGTCAGAAGAACGACCGTGTCGTCCGCCTGTCCGGTTTCGTCGAGGACCCTGAGGATTCGGCCGATCATGTCGTCGACGTAGGACATGGATCCGTAGTATGCGCGTCGGGCATTCCGGACGTGCTGATCGGTTACTCCCGGCGCAGGCAGGTTGTAGTGAAGGCGGATCCTGCGGCTGTGTTCGTCGAGCTCGGAGGCAGCCGGCGCCGGAACGGCCGGAAGCTCGATTTCGCTGTCCGAGTAACGATCCCAGTGCTCCTGCCGGCACAGATACGGCTCGTGCGGATGGGTGAAGGACACGGCGAGGAAGAATTCGCGGGAATCGTCGCTTCTCGCCAGGTCGTACAGTTTTCGCCTGGCATTGAACTCCACTTCTTCGTCATAGTCCATCTGGACGGTTCTCTCGACCGGTCCCGCCCGGACGAGCGCTTCGCGGGCGTCGGTGGCGAAGTCGTCGTCAACTCCATCCCATTGGGGCAGAGTGCGGAAATCGGCCGAGTAGATCTCGGGAGTCAGTCGCTCCTCGAATCCGTGCAGCTGGTCCGGCCCGATGAAATGCATCTTCCCGCAGAGCGTCGTCTGATAGCCGAGGAACCTGAGATAGTGGGCGATCGTCGGGATGGACGCGCGGAATTCCGCCGCATTGTCGTAACATCCGATCCGGCTGGCCAGCCGGCCGCTCATCATGGATGCGCGCGAAGGCGCGCAGACAGGAAAGTTCGAGTAGGCGTTGTCGAAGACGACGCCCCGGTCGGCCAGGGCCTGGATGTTCGGCGTCCGGGCCGTGGCTCCCCCGTAGACCGACAATGCCGACGCGGCCTGCTGGTCCATCATCAGGAAGAGGATATTCGGACGCTTCGGCACGTGCGAGGTTCCTCGACGCTCCCAAGCGGGACGTCGGCGGGTTGATGGCCGTTGCCCGGGGCCAGCGCCGTGCCCGGGAGCGACGGCGCTGGCGCGGTTCAGGCGCTGCCAGAGGCGGCTACCCTTCGCAGAGCTCCGCCGTCTTTTGGGACGGAAGCTCGTCCGCTTCCATCCCGTGCTTCTCGAAGATCGCGAGATGCTCGGGTGAGCCTACGAATGCCGTGAGTTCCGCGTTGAATGCGTCGACGAAATCGCCGTCGTCCTTGCGGAACGCGAACGCGCCGTGCGGCATGGCCAGCTTTCCGGCGACGATCTTGAAGGGCGCAACCATTTCAAGATCCTGTTCCGGCACGCCCTTGACCACTTCCCGGCTTCCCGGGACGGACAGCGCATAGACCTGGGCGCGGTCGGCGCGGAGGGCCGCAATCGCCGTCGGGTTGTCGGGGATCTGCATGATCTTGTCATCCGGCACGCCCGAGGCTTCGGCATACCCGGCTTGCGCGGCGCCCGAGACCACCGCGACCGTGAGGCCCATTTCGGCGATGGAGTCATAGTCGGTTACGCCGTGCGGGTTGCCTTTCGTCACGATCAGGGTTTGCTGGATTCCGAAAGTGGGTTCCGAGAAACGAACTTCGGCGCATCGTTTCGGCGTCACGAACATGCCTGCGGCGACGACGTCGAAGCGGTTCGACTTGACGCCCGGGATCAATGCGCCCCCATTCGATCGCCTTGGCATCGGCGATCTGGCCGCCGAGTTTTCCGAGGACCGCTCTCAGCGTATCGACGTCGGTGCCGGTCAGTTCGCCGTTTTCGTCGACATACGCATAGGGCTTGAAGTTGTAGAATGCCACGTTCAGGCCGTCGCCCGTGGCCCGGTCCATCAGGCCCTTGGCCTGAACGGCCGTCGATCCGACCGCCAACGCGCCCGCGATTCCCAATGCGAGGATTTTCTGCTTCCAAACTGTCATGACGTCTCTCCTTCCTGTCTGACGTTGCTTCTTGTGCGTCGATGCACTTCCGGGGGTTGCCGATGCGCCGGCTCCTGCCCGTTCACGCATCGACGGTCGGTATCTCCCACTCCGCCGCCGGGGCCGACAGCAGATCCGGGTCGCTGTCGGTCACCGCCCAGTTGTCTTCAGCATTAATGAAGCCGAGGTGATTGGAAAAGTTCGGGTTGCAGGCGAAGACGTTGCCGGCTTCGAAGGTGATGTCCTCGAATGCCGCGAGCGATGGATATTCGGTCGTCTCGATGCCCACCCCGTGCCCGACCCGCCCGACCCCCATGGTCCGGAGTCCGCGTTCGCTCAGGTAGCCGTCGACCACGTCGATGACGTCGGACGGGCTGTTTCCGGCGCGCAGCTGCCGGTTGCAGTCATTGCGCAGCTGCATCATCCAGCCGTAAAATTCCGCGAGCTCGCCCGACGGCGGTCCGACGGAGGCGGTTCTCGCAAGATCGGACCAGTATCCGCGGTACGACACGCCGACATCGAATCCGAGCGTCTCGCCCTTTCGGATGACGCGATCCGTCGGCAGCAGCACGATTCCCTTTTCGTTGGCGCCTGAGAGAACGCAGAGGAGCGAGATCTTCTCGCCGCCGCCGGCGACGAGGTTCTGGCGCAGGATTCCGGCGACCGCGTTTTCCGTCATTCCGGCGCGAACGTCCCGGAACGTCCTCGCCTGCGCCTCGGCGTTGATCGCGGCGGCGCGGCGAATGTAGGCGATCTCCAGCGGCGACTTCACGTTGCGAACCGCGAGTATGATGTCGGCGGCGTCGACGAATTCGGCGTGCGGAAGGCCGTTCATCACGTCCCGGAAACCCAGATAGCTGATGCCGAGGTACTGTTCGCGCCCGAGTTCGCAGCCGATGCGGGCTCGCGAAAGGCCGAGTTCCGACAGGACGCCGGCGACGAACTCCGGGTGGCCGGTCAGGCTGCCGGTCGTCCGGATGTCCGTGATGTAGGACGTCTGTTCGACCTGCGCGACTTCGAACGGCATGGTGATCAATGTCGGATCTTCATCCTTCGGAAGGATGAACATGTAGGACCGAATCTTGTCTACGGCGCACTGTTCCGAGCGGTGTCCGGTGAAGTACTGGTAGTTGAGCCGTTCGGTGACGAACAGGGCGTCGATCTGCCTTTCGGCCATGAGCGCGCGCGTCCGGGCGAAACGGGAATCGAATTCCTCGCGGGGAAAGTCCGCGTATTCCGGTGATGTCATTTTGCAGTTTCGACTTGAACCGTTTTCGATACTAGATAATATATAATTTATTTCAAGTTGTTTTTTGCGAAAGGGTTGGCGGAGCGATGCCCATCATGAACCGATTGCGCGTCCGGACCTTGCCGACGTGACAGAGATCGACCGGCGGAGCGGAGACGACTGGACGTCAGCGGGCGTCCGACTGGAATGATGCAGATGCACCAGCTGCGCGTTGCGTCCGACGGTATCCGGGGCGACCGTTTCGCGGGCGTCCGGCGACCGGCGCCGCGGTGGAGCGGCGCGAAAACCGGCCGGCTTCCCATTCCGGGCGGGCAAGGGTCGGCACGCGACGGCCGGGCATTCGGCGTTCGCGAACTGACGGGCGGGACGTCCGGAGCAGCGGGCACCGCGCCGGAGCGCGGCGGAAGACCGGCACCATGCCTGGGGCGGCCTGCCTGCCTTGACCAAGGAGCGGAAGCGGTTTTCACAGCCTCGGAAGATCGGGGGCCGGGCACGCCGGAACCTGCCATCCGCCTCGTCGGGTCGGCCGCCTCCCGCCGCGCGGTGCGGCCATGACGGGATTCCGGTTTGCGCGCCGGTCCGAAATGCTCGGACGTTCGGTATTCGACCATGAACCCGGCACGATCGCGCTCGGCAGCGGGGCGGCGTATCCGCCGCTGCTGCCGGATGTCGTTCGGGAAGCGGCCGAAGCGGTCGGCCAGCTTCGGGAAGAGGCCATGCAGTACGGTCCGTTGATGGGACTCGACGATCTGCGCGAGGAAATCTGCCGGTTTGTTTCCGAGGACGGGATATCGGCGCGCCCCGAGAACGTACTTGTCACCTACGGGGCGAAGAGCGCGCTGGACCTGGCGTGCCGGGTATTTGTCGAACCGGGCGACCGGATCATCGTGACCCGCCCGTCCTACATGACCGCGATTCACATCATGCGCATGCATGGCGCCCACTTCGTCGATGTCGGACAGGACGAGGACGGTCTCTCCAGCGAAGAGCTTGAAGTCAGGCTCAGGCGATTCGAGGCCAACGCGGAGCCCATGCCGAAACTGCTGTTCGATGTCCCGGACTTCCACAATCCGACCGGAATCACGACGGGCCTCCGGCGACGCCGGGAGATACTGGAACTGGCCCGGCGCTACAACTTCCTGATCTGCGAGGACGATCCCTACCGCCGAATCCGCTTTGGCGGGCAAGCGGTGCCGCCGATCAAGGCGCTGGACACGACCGGCAACGTGATTTCGCTCGGAACCGTGTCGAAAACCCTGGCGCCCGGGCTGCGAGTCGGCTGGGCCATCGGCGATGCCGGCGTCATCCGGCGGATGGCGATGCAGAAGGCCGACGGCGGTTCTAACACCTTCGCGCAGCGGATCGTGATTCAGCTCATGCGGTCGGGCAGGATCGGCCGACACATTTCCGAGTTGACGGACCAGATGCGAAGCCACAGGAACACGATGATCGAAGCCCTCGCCGAGCACCTTCCCGAAGCAACCGTGCGAACGCCGGACGGCGGCTATTTCCTTTGGGTCCGCTTGCCCGGGGACGTCATCGCCGAGCGGGTGGTCGAGCAGGGCATCCGTAACGGCGTCGAAGGCTCGTCGGGGCGCCTGAGCTTTCCCGGCGACGATCCCGGCAATTTCCTGCGTCTGGCCTACAGCTTCGAGGACGAAGACCGGATTCGAGAGGGGATCCGGCTGCTTGCCGCGGCCGTCCGGTCATCCGGATCCACTGAGTCGCCCCACTGAACAACCAGCAGAGGAATTCGAAAATGCCCTGTCCCAAAGTCAGCCTTGCGCCGTCATGCGAAGTCGACTTCGACGAAGACGGCAAGCATTTCGGCTACATCCGCATCCAGTTTTCCTCCGACCGTTCCGCCTATGGCTGGCTCCCGGTTCCGGTCATGTCGATCCGGAACGGCGACGGCCCGTGCGCCATCCTCGTCGGCGCCAACCACGGCGACGAATACGAAGGCGTATCCGTTTGCAACGGGTTGTACCAAACCCTCGAGCCTTCCGACGTTTCCGGCCAGATCATCTTTCTGCCGGCGGCGAACGCGCCAGCCTTCTACGCCGGGCGCCGCACGTCGCCGCTGGACTGGACGGGAGAGGCAAATCTCAACCGGCTGTTCCCCGGCGACCAGTACGGCTCGCCGACGGAAATGATCGCCTGGTACGTGGTCAACCATCTCCTGCACCGGGCGGAAGCCATCTTCGACCTTCACTCCGCCGGCAAGTCGATCGACCACTACCCTTCAGTCAAGATTCGCCTGATGGGCGACGAGCGGAAGGACGCGCTGCAGATGCGGTTCCTCGAGCTCTTCGGCGCTCCGCTCGGAATCGTCGGAAACAGGGTGCATGAAACGACCCTGTCGGGCGAAGCACTGCCGAGGAACATCATCTATGTGTCGACCGAACTCGGCGGAGGCGGGAAAATCAGGCCCTGGATCCGCGATTTTGCGTTCAACGGCATGAAGCGGTGCTTGCGCGAACTGGGCATTCTGGCGGCCGACCTCCGCCTGCCCGAGCCCGAACACAAGGTCCGGCTCATGGACATGCAGACGGACGCCCACTACGTCTACGCCTATCGGGACGGAATGTTCGAACCGAGGGCGAACCTCGGCGACGAAGTGGAAGACGGTCAGTTCGCAGGCTACATCTGGTCGCTCAAGGAGCCCTGGCAGCCCCCGGAGGAACTGCGTTTCAACAAGGGCGGCGTCGTTTTCTGCAAGCGCACGCCCGCCCTCTGCGAAGTCGGCGATACGCTGTTCTTCACGTTGAGCCCTCGTGCAGGGTGAGTGGTCCCGCGCCCTGTCCGCTCCTGGGACGTGCGAAGGTTCGTCTGCCGGCCGCATTGCGAACGCAAGTGTGCCGCCGGAACCGCAGCCGGACCGGACCAGCGTGCCTTGCAACTGACTCCTGCGCCTGGATTTCGGAGATGGGCAACGATTGAACGCCATGGCGGCGAGCTTTGACTACATTGTCGTCGGCTCCGGCAGCGCCGGCGCCATCGTGGCCGCGCGGCTGGCCGAGAACCCGTCGGTCCGCGTGCTGCTGCTCGAAGCCGGACCGAGGGACGGCAGCCCGCTGCTCCACATCCCGGCCGCGATGCGTTACGCCTACAATGCGACCAAGTTCAACTGGAGCTACGAGACCGAACCCGAACCCCATCTCAATTCGCGGAAACTGGTTCAGCCTCGGGGCCGCGTTCTTGGCGGATCGTCGTCGATCAATGGTCAGCTCTATCTGCGGGGTCACCCGTCGGACTACGACGGTTGGGCGGAGGCCGGCGCGCGCGGCTGGTCCCATGCCGATGTTCTGCCGTATTTCAAGCGGCTCGAGGCGTGGTCCGGCCCGTTCAGCGAATACAGGGGAGCGTCCGGACCGGTCGGCGTGACGACTGCCGATCCCGGTCCGCTGGTTCGCGCCTTTCTGGCCGCCGGAAGCCAGGCGGGCTACCGTTCCACCGACGACGTCAACGGGTTCCAGCAGGACGGTTTCGGACTTCTTCCAAAGAACATTGCGGCCGGCCGGCGCGCCTCGGCGGCGGTTTGCTATCTTCGAAATCCTCCGAAGAACCTTTGCATCCGGACCCGCCGGATGGTCGCTCGCGTGCTGTTCAGCGGACGGCGGGCGGCCGGGGTCGAGATCCTGCAGGGCGGAGCGACAAGGACCGTGCACGCAAGACGCGAGGTCGTGATTTGCGCCGGCGCGTTCAACAGCCCCGTACTGCTCATGCGCTCCGGAATCGGACCGGCAGAGCATCTTCGCGAATTCGGAATAGAGGTCGTCCGGGATTTGCCGGGAGTCGGCGAAAACCTGATGGACCATCCGCTCACCTCCGTTCAGGTCGCCTGCAGCGAACCCGTGACCCTGTTCGGCGCTCTCGGCTGGGCCGCCCTTGCGCGGGGTGCGATCGAGTGGTTGTGGTTCCGGCGCGGCGTTCTTTCGAGCAACCACTTTGACGCGGTCGCATTCGTTCGGTCGAAGGCGGGCGTGAGAGTCCCCGATCTCCAGGTCGCCCTGTTCCCCATCGCGGTGGCGGAAGGGAGCGCCGAATTCGTCAGGCGACATGCGTTTCAACTTCAGTTTTCCAGCCAGCGCCCGCTCAGCAGGGGATTCGTGCGGCTTCGCGGGCGCCGAGTGCGGGAAATGCCCCGGATCCGGTTCAATTTGCTCGAGCACGCGCAGGACCTGGAAGATCTCAAGGCCGGTTTCTCGTTGTCCCGCGAACTCCTGCGTCAGCCTGCGCTGTCCGGATTTGCCGGGCCCGAGCTGTCTCCGGGTGACGCAGTGGTCAGCGACAGCGACCTGGAATCCTGGCTCAGGGAGACGTGCCATTCGTCCTACCACCCTTGCGGAACCTGCCGCATGGGCGATGACGATCAGGCGGTCGTCGACAGTCATTGCCGCGTCAGGGGTGTCACGGGGACTGCGGGTTGCGGATGCGTCGATCATGCCTCGCATCCCTTCGGCCAACCTGAACTGCCCCACCATGATGATCGGCGAAAAGGCTGCGGACCACATCGCGGGAAAGACCCCCCTTGCGCCGCTGCATCTGCCCGTCTTCACTGATCCCAACTGGGCTCTGTCCCAACGATAGGCAATCCAGGGAAATCACCGGGAGCAGGCCTTCGGGCTGCTCGGGGTCGGGCACGGCCAGGATGTTCCCATGAGGATGCCAGGCTGAGCGACGCCTGCCGGGCCGGAAAACCCCTGAATAACAACGGTTTTCATGCAGAATCCATGCTTTCCTTCCCCATGAAGTTCCGGCTTACCCTGCCTACAAGTGTCAGACCTGCTATGTGTGCGGGAACATCGGCAAGGCGTCTCGTCGCACGCAATCAGACTTTATGCGCATGGCCTGTGGCCATGCGGAAAATACGAACCTGAACGCGGCCCGCAACATCATGGCGTCCGGGCTTGGCGCATCTGCACGGCAAGGGGCGTTTGCGTGGGCAACCCCTGTGACCCGTGAAACGGATCGAAAGCTTGCAGCATGAACCGTCAAGTAATCGATACTAGGCCCTTTCGAATCGTTCACGTCAATTGACCTCGCAGATTTTGGTGGTTCCGGGTTTAAGCCCAACTCGGATGGTTTGTGCGCGGGACCACGCTGTCCAAGGAGGAAAGGACCGACAACGATTGCTATGGTTCGTTTCCCAGAAGCACCCAGCATACGGTCGATCTACCTTTCCCGAGGCATCTTGCGGCCTTGGTGACGGACGTTCCGTTGTCGATGAACTCTTGGATGGCAGAATCCGTTTCGGCATGAAGCGATGGCCGACCGGTGTCGTTCGCGTGTTCTGACTTCGATAAGGCCGAATTGTGTTCCAGGATCGTGGCCGTCTCCAGCCGGTTTCGGGCTGTCCGTCGGCGGGCGGCTTAGCAGCTGGGGGTCGGGCGGACGACAGCCTGCCGGATCATGCAGGAGCTGCGCGAGGCTCCTGACAAAGGCTGCGAGCAGGGGAGGCTGAACGATGTCCGTGAGGAGGTCGTCGAGATCATTGCACGGGTCGAGGACAATGGCTGGACCATGTTGCGCGAGGACGCCATCAAGCTGCGGAATACGTCCTGAATTGCTAGCTCGTGAATTTATCCGCTGTTCATTCACGGATTGGCGTACCGGATTTTTATCCAATGATTCCAGCATTTAAAGGTTTCACATTCATGCATGCGCCTTGCATGGAGCCCAGACTTGCGCTAAATGAATAAATCATGAATTAATTGGAAATCACGTGCACGCCATCGCTGAAATCCGGAACCTGAACCCGCGGGAACGCGCTGTAGTGGAGGCATTGCTGCGCAGTCCCCACCCTGTCAGCCAACGCGAGCTGATGTCTCGCATGCGCGACGCACCCAGTCAGGCAACGATGTCACGTGTCATGAACGGCCTGATTGGTCGGGGCCTCATCGTCAAGGAGGGGGAGACTCGCGGTGCAAGGTTCTTTCTCACGCCGGACGCGCGGCGCGTGGCGACGGACCCGCGACGTCGCACCCCGATCCCTTATGATCCTGACCGGGTCGGCCGCTACGTCCCGAACAAGACCCGCTGGCTGCCGGAGGACTCTGCGGCCCGGATGCAGGCGGCGGTTGATCAGGCGGGCGCGCCGGGTCTTGACGCCTCGACCTACAGCCGGGCGATCGCGGAACGGTTCCTGGTCGACCTTTCCTGGGCCTCATCGAACCTGGAGGGTAACACCTATGACCACCTCTCGACGGAGATCCTGATCAAGTACGGCCAGAGCGCCTCGGGCCGGGACCGGCTGGAGACGGCCATGATCCTGAACCACAAGGCGGCCATTTCCGCCATGATCGACGGGGTTGGGGAAGCCTTTCCCGATGCGGAAGGGGTGCGCCGTCGTCACGTCCTGATGATGCGCGACCTGATGGACCCGGCCGACCTGGGCGTCGTCCGGCACAGCGCGGTCCGGATTTCGGCGACCAGCTACCGTCCTTCGTCCGATCACGTCCTTCTCGCTTTCGCGCTCGGCGACCTTCTGGACAAGGCACATCGGGTCGAGAACCCGTTCGAGGCTTCCTTCCTGCTGCTTGCGGGGATCTCCTACCTGCAGGCGTTCGTGGACGGCAACAAGCGGATGGGTCGGCTCCTTTCCAACGAACCGCTGCTGCGGGCCGGCCTGCCCCCGCTCACCTTCATCGGGATTGACCAGGCACCCTACATTCTCGGGCTGATCGAATTCTACGAGACGGGGGCAACCGGCCTTCTGGGGGAAGCGGTCGCCCTGTCCTACGAGACGACCGCGCACGACTACGTTCAGGCCATGTCCGTTCCGCGAGTCCCGCACGTTCTCGAGATCCGAGAGCGGGCGCGGATTTCGGCCGCGCTGGGACTGGTGTTTCGCGACAGGATGCCGGACGAGGGGATCCCGGGCCTAGTCGATGCGCTTTTCGAAGATCTTATCGAAAGGGACCGGTCAAGGATGGTCGGGATCCTGTCCGAAACGGCCAACCGGGCCTCGCCCGTCTCCGCCTTCCTTTACGGGGTGACGGGGGAGGACATCCAGGAAAGGAATGCCTGGAACCGGCGATCGCGCGTCTGCCGGAAATGTCACCGGACACCATGCGAATGCGGGCACAGTCCTGTCACGCCTGATTTCTGACGAGATCAAGGGCAGAAGAATTGTTCAGCTTTGCAGTTCCTTCCATGAGGCACTATGCAATTGCTCGTTTGCATGAATTCTCAATGAAAGATCATGCAAACTGAACCGAATTGGACTATCGTGGAATTGTGAGCGCATTGAACGAACCGAAGAAGCATCTCCGCCCAGGGCAAGTCTATCGGCGTGCCGATCTCCTGCCGTGGTCAAATGCCGTGGATCGGCATTCGAAGCAGCTTGCGAAAGACGGAACGCTCACCAAGCTCGCGGGCGGACTCTATATTATCCCTAGCAGACAAGGTTTGGCGTAGCGCTTGCCGATGATGAGAAACTGGTCGGAGCATTTCTAAAAGACCATCGCTTCCCCCAGACTTCGCCCAATGCCTACAACGCACTCGGGGTAGGTTCGACCCAGCTCTACAACAAGACCGTGGCTACAATCACAAACGCCACGGACACGTCCGGCTTGGCAAGCGTGAGTATGATTTTCGGATGAAGCCACACTTCCCGAAAACACACTCCGAAGAGTTTCTGCTCGTTGATTTCGTGGACAACATGGACCGCCTCGCCGAGCCGAATCCATCCCTACTCGAAGGCGTGAAGAAACGTGCCTCGCATGCGGATGCGAAGCTGCTGGCCAGAGCCGTCCGTGAATATGGCAGAGCAAAAACGAGGAAGTTCTTCCAACCACTCCTGGCGGAAGGCACACGGGCTCATGCTCGATGAATTTCTTCACCAACATAGAGTTTCCGGACCTGATCCGGGTTGTCTGTGAAGAACGCACCTTCGACTCTGTCCTTGTCGAAAAGGACTACTGGATTATGCATTGCCTCTACGGCCTGCAGCAGATGGGGCTTTCGCTTGAATTGAAAGGTGGAATGTCCTTATCGAAGGGACTTGGCGTCATCGACCGCTTTTCCGAGGACATCGATATCCGCATCAAGCCGCCTGCCGGGCAAAATATCGCTGTCAATCCGAACATGGCTGGCTCACCCGTGAAGTCGCAATTGACGGCATCGCCATCGTGGAGCTCGACACCGAATTCGATGATTAACGGAATTGTCGCAGTGGTGGCATTCGTCTTCGCTACGACAGCCTCACTGGCAGCCTGTCAGGCATCCGGGATGGCGTGCTTTTGGAACTTGGCTTTGACACCGCAAGCCGAACAGCCCTTGCACGATGCCAGAAGCTGCCGCTCCGCGTTGCCCTTGACGGGCCTGACCTCGAAGCCGCGGACCGCGCCCGCGGCGGGCGGCAGGCCGGCCGGCGCCGCGATAGGCCCGGGCTGCATCCGCGGACCCCGCGGCACGCCCCTGCCGCGTCCGCCCGCAGGAAGGCGCGTCGCGCCCTCGGCCTCGAGCGCCGCCACGCAGCTTGACACCCGCGGCCGTCCCCGGGCGTCGGCGAGGCCGAGACCACGCAACCGTGCATGCCACCGCCATCCGCCCCGGAAATCGGTCAGGCGGCGGAAGGCCGGCCAGGAACGTCCGTCCGGCCTCCGACTTCAGCGTGGCGGCAATGGAAAGTGATTCGGTCATCGCGGCGGCTGGATAGCCGCCCGGAAACGGATCGTTCAGGGGTAGTCTGTACTATGGGCAGGCCGCAACATGGAGTTCATTGCAGGGATTTGGCGGCGTCGGAAAGCAAGAAGGGCCGCCCCTTTTGCACTTCTTTCGAGCGTGTGGCGACCCGTGGCAAAGAATATGTGCTCGATTCCGAGCGGCGTTTTCAACCCTCGAGGCTGACGAGGGTGCACGACAATTCGTGACTCCGGATTGAATTCGGCGGGCGCTCCGCTCCCGGCAATCGTTGAAACGGTTGCCGTCGACCGCGAAACCGAGCGCAATGACGGAATTGGCGCCGATGACGTTCCAGCGCGTCCGATCCCGTTTCATCCTTCCGCCGATCATTGACTTGCAACCGGCCTCGACAACATCCGTCGACACGCACAGAACTTGTTTCCGGAACCCGGGACGGTTCATGCGCGCGCCGTGATCGTCCCGGAATGACTCGATGTTTCGCGCCGCCTCGTCGCAACGGCTCGCGTGCTTGCGCCGCATGGCGATGATGGAATCGAATCGGCCTCTGGTCGAGTTCGTCAAGTCGGGCCTTGCCTTTTTGCGCCGAGAGATCGCTCCCCTTCCCGAAGCGGGCCGTTGCGAAATTCGGGCACGTGTTGCCCCGCACGGAACAAGTCTGCGATCTGAACGGCGTCAGGCACATGCTCGTCGGCGATGTTCCATATCCAGGGAGAGCCGTCGCCGTGGACAGCTCGGCGGTCGATTCTGAAGAAGCGGCACCGCTCCATTGCGCAGGATCCGTTCGGCGAAGGGAGCCGGTTCCCTGTCCGCGTCGCGGGTTGCGATCGATTCGACGGCGGCGTTGAAGGTGACGGAACCGGCATCGCGAACCGGCCGGCAGCGAGCCTTGCCTCGTGGGTCCTGGCCGCGCCGTCGGTCTGCTTGCCGTTGCGGCTTTCGGTTTCCGACTCGCGCACCGGTATCCTGGTTCAGGCTCGCCTGCGTCCCGTTCATCGCTCGCGATCGCGCGTCCGGAGGCCTCGGCATGGCGCTCTGTCAGACCGGGAATGACCTTGATTCCGGCCCGTTCCCGCATGACCGCGCCGCTCTTTCCGACACCGGGCTCGGCAGCGGCGACTCCGATCGTGTGCGTGATCGCCGGCGACAAATGGTCGCCTCCATGGATTGGAAGCTGGCTGGCGAGCAGGGGCCTGCAACTGGCAGGACAAAAGTATGTGCCAGCGAAGCCCATTCATTGCAGGCCGCTACTTCCATTCGCCAAAAAACTTGTTGTGAACCCGTCGATCCGTTTCAGTTTGCCGCTCGGTTTGCTACAGGATATGTTCATAACCTGTACGGCGGACCGTCCAGGGTCCCCACGATGCGCAAGGCCAATGCAGGGCGGAACCCAACGCAAGGAACCAGGCCTTCCCGGCTGGCACCATGTGCCAGAGGTTCCGCTTGAGGTGTCTCCGTTTTTCAGTTGGCCACCGGATCCCGGGCGGATGCTAGGTTGGGTCGCCGCGCGATGGTTCCGGTTTGCCGAGAATTCGATCCTGACCGTTCTGGCGCTGATCTGCTGGCTTTGGCTGCAGCCTTCCCTTGAAGTGACCAAGTCGCTTTCATGGGACTGGATTTGCGCCCTTTTTCTGCGGAACCTGGCGTTGATGACCATTGTCGCGGGCGGGCTGCACTGGTTCTTCTATAGGGCCAAACTGCAGGGAGACAGGCTCAAGTTCGATCCGCGCGATCTGATGGTCAGAGGGCGTCAGTTCACTTTCGGCGGGCAGGTGCGCGACAACATGTTCTGGACGCTGACCAGCGGGGTCGGAACGTGGACCGCATACGAGGTGCTGATTTTCTGGGCTATGGGAAACGGCTGGGCGCCGGTGCTGACGTGGCCGGACAACCCGATTTGGTTCATCGCCCTTTTCGTGCTGACGCCGGTCTGGATCTCTCTGCACTTCTACTGGATCCACCGGGCACTGCACTGGGGTCCGCTCTATCGGCTGGCTCACGCCCTTCATCATCGCAACGTCAATGTCGGTCCTTGGTCCGGGTTGTCGATGCACCCTGTTGAGCACGTCATGTTCTTCAGTTCCATCCTTGTTCACTTCGTCGTGCCGACGGGTCCGGTGCATGTTCTCTTTCACATGCAGCATCAGGCGTTGACTGCAGCGACGTCGCATACAGGCTTCGAGAATCTCCTTGTGAAAGACCGGAAGCAGCTCTCGCTTGGGACGTTTCACCACCAGATGCACCATCGGTATTTTGAGGTGAACTACGGAAATCTCGAAATGCCGTGGGACAGGTGGTTCGGGACCTTCCACGACGGAACGACGGAAGCGCACGAACGGCTCAGGGACAGGCGGCAGCGCCAACAGGCCTGACACCATACGCTCGCAAGTCACCACCGATTCGTTGTGAATTGCCGTAACCGGCGTAGCGGACCGGAAGCGGGGCCGGGAACTTGGGCAGTCGCGCTGGACGAATCGGCGGATTCCGCGAGATGCCGATGCTAGGTGCTTGGTTGACAGGGGAAGATCTTCCGTTTCTTGCAACGAGTGCGGAAAAAGCAACCAAGATGAGCAGTTCATGCTGGCGTTGCATCGCCTCCGTTCCACTTGACGGATGCAACCGAAACCGAGGATCAATATGGCTGCCTGAACATAGGTGCGAAAGCTTGCTCCGGTTCGCTTTCGGGAGCAGCAGTTTCAGTTCAAACGCGTGACGACATGACAATTCAGTTCCGATAACGCGAATGACTGATTCGCCAGTGACGACTTGACGAAGTTTCTTTAGCGAAACAGGGTGGCCCTCAGATCTCGCAAGGACCCTTCCCACAATGCAAGAACGAATGCCGCTTCACCCTCCGACCAAATTCATGACAGTCGACTGGCCGTTTGAAAACCATGCGGGTCAGCGTCAAGGCAGCTGACAGAATGCCGAATCCTGGCGGACTGACTCGTCGGATGAAACCCGTAGCAGACCTGAACTCGTTGCTGCGCAGGTTCGATAGGATTCGCGTATGGACCAACAACGGCAAACGCGCTCGCTTCAAACCGCTTGTCGTGTTGCTGGCACTTGGCAAGCTCAGTCAGGGGCAGGAAGAGCTTTCCTTTCTCGAAGTAGACGAACGGCTGCCGAAACTCGTAGAGAGGTTCATTTCAGGAAACCTTCGGCCCAGGCCGGAACAGCCCTTTTGGAGGCTGAGGAATGACGGAGTCTGGAAGGTCGATTTGGAAGACCGGATCAGGATGACTGACAGCAACGATGCATTCCGGCAAGACCTCAAGGGCAACGACGCACCTGGCCGCTTCACTGAAGATGTCATGGAGGTCCTGACGTCCGACCCACAAAACATCGAGATCCTCGCCACGCAGCTGCTCGACGCAAACTTCCCGCCCTATCGCCATCAGGTGATTCTCGAGGCGGTGGGACTGGCCCCTACACGGATCATGACTGCACGCATGAGACTGAAGCGGGCCGCGGGATTTCGACGAGCTGTTCTGACTGCCTATGAACATCGATGTTGTGTCTGCGGATACGACCTTCACGTCGGCGGTGAACTGACTGGTCTGGAGGCTGCGCACATTCAGGCTCTATACGCGAACGGTCCAGACGTGGTGCCGAACGGTCTCTCACTTTGCGTGATTCATCACAACGCATTCGATAGGGGCGCGTTAACGATTCAGGACGACAGACGCACAATCAACTGCAGCCAGCAGCTATCGGGCACGTCTCGCATGGAGTGGTTGACCGACTTTCACGGACAGAAGATCACTGACCCGCGCAGTTCGGAGGATCGTCCCGGAAAGGACCATCTTGCATGGCATCGAAGGTACACATTCCTTGCACCAGCCAGGAATTCGCCGTAGCCGGGAGAGGATTTCGAGCGAAGCCATGCTTGTCGCGCAGTTCGAGGTTCACCGGTTCCTCGGGACCAGAGTCAAAAAACATGATTTGCAACGATCTTGACGCTCTGCGTATGCGTCCTGCAGAGGGTGGTGTCGTCATGGAGGCGGTGACCGTCGCGAATACACTGCCGAGCAGTACGCTCTGGGACGGAATCGGGAAACCAAGTGTTGATGCGTCGACGGAAAAAGCGGCTCTCTGCGTCAATCTCGACGGTTCCGGAATCGCATGGGTTGTACGCCATTGGCCATCTGGAAATGCATCATGATCTTGAGTTGCGATGCGAGCATGTATACGTCGGCGAAACCAGCAACCTGAAACGGCGGCTGGATGACCGCCTATCCGAGACAGATCAGAGTGCCGAACTCAGGGTGTATCTTCGGCGGAACCATAAGTCTTCGAACTGCAGATGCGTTCCGACCAGAGAGGACCAGACCAGAACGGTTCGGGACGAGCTGATCCGCGTGATCCAGCCGCGCTTCAACGCAGTCGGGCTGAAGTGTCTTTCGGGGAGAGGCGAATGTCGGTCATAGAAAATGAATTCTTTGGAATGCAAGAACTGGACAAGCACTACAGGAAGGAGAAGCTGGTACTTGCGCGCCTTCTCGACAGCCTTCAGCACAAGGCACGTCACCACTTGGTCTTCCAGGTCAACATGGGCGAAGTTCAATCGTACCTGACGTCGGTCACTCTCAGCTGGGTGGCTGAAATGGTCGGTTTTGCCAACGACCTTCCTCTCTTCAAGAAAGACGAGGAAGACTCTGGCGCTGCTAAGCCGTCCTCCATCAATCTGGAAATGAGGCAGCAACGCATACCCAACTGGACTCGCCAGCGTGACATGGCAGCGTATCTTGCGAGCCGTCGGCACCACAAGTTTCCTGCACTTCTTTTGGTAGCCTATCAGGGCTGGGTCCATGACAAGAAGAGCGAGAAATGGGGAGAGGATAGACGCGCCATGTCCGACAGCCTGACCCTCATGAACCTGGACACAACTGGCATGTGTTGGGAGCTCGACGATTCCAACACGAACTTCTACGCCCTGGACGGGCAGCACAGGCTCATGGCGATTCGCGGCTTGCGCGAGCTCATTCAAGACGGGCAGTTGCCCGCTCGCGACAAGTTCGGCAGGGTGAAGTCCATCAACGGGCTGTCGCGAGATGACATCGTAAAGCAAACCGGTGAGGACAAATTCGAGGCGCACGAGCGGCTTCAACGTCTCATGAGTGAGCGAATCGGCATCGAGATAATCCCCGCGATACGCAGGGACGAAAGCGAAGAGGAAGGGCGTCGGCGGCTTCGGCAGATGTTTGTCGACGTCAACGAGCAAGCCAAGCCCCTCAGCAAGGGAGAACAGACGCGGCTGAACAAATCGAACGGATTCCGCGTCGTTGCCCGGAGGTTGGTTGCCTATCACCCGCTACTGTGTAGCGGATCGTTGCTCGGCGACGAAGGACGGCCCAAGGTTGAAGTCGCCAAAACGCAACTGAGCGAGAACGCAGATCGCTACACGACCTTAGAAGCCATGGTGGAGGTCGTGCGAGCATACCTAAAGGAAAACGCGACCTTGGATGAACACGAGAAGTACGTTTCCTGGGACAACTTGATTGCAAAAGGCGTCTCCATCCGACCCGAAGACTCCGTTCTCGACGCAGGCGTCAATGACATGACCGAGTACCTTGATTTACTGGCAGAGATTCCCTCCCACAGGGCGTTCATCCAGGGCAAGCCAGCAGGTCATATTCGCGGGCTGGTAGCGGGCGATGACAACATCCTCTTCCGGCCGTTCGTTCAGATGGCGCTCGCAAAGGCAGTTGGCGTGCTTGCGACTCGAGGTTTTTCGCCAAGGAAGGTTCTGCAGACGCTTGCCAAAAACGAGAGTGAGGGGCGGTTGAAGCTTACGGACCGGAAGGGGCCATGGTTTGGCGTGCTGTGCGACGTCGAAGGAAAAATGCGGCGCCACAAGAAGAACAGGGACATATGCTGCCGCATGCTCGTGTTTCTTCTGGGTGGCGGTGCGGAGGACGATGTCGAACGCGAACGGCTCCGTAAAGATTTTGCGGGGCAACGTATCATGGATCCCGTTCAAGAAACTGCGATTGGTCTAGATGGGAAGACCGTAATGGTAGATGAAGTCCAGTTGCCCAATCCTTGGAGATGATCCCGCCTGCGGCAAGTTTGGATTGCACGCCGACGGACGCAAGTGGCGCGGCAATAGGCAAGATTGGTGCCGCATCCTGTCAATCGCCGAACAACCGTTTCTGCGTCGAAGACATGCAGGATTATCGAGCCTTCCGCATGCGTTGCCTTTCAACGACCCTGGGCATCGTCAACGGATGGGGAGGGGAAGCGACCAACGCCATTGTCAGCATCCGGCTGAAGCGATTGGACAGAATTCGCCGGAAGCTCGATCGGGTCAATTCGAGCTTCACGCCACGCCGACTTGACGATGTAATTGGCGTGCGGATCATCTGCCAGAGTTTGCAAGACGCACTGGACTTTTTTTCCTGCGTTGAGCAATTTCCTGGATCTCGATCAAGAAGCAGGCAACCATCCCGACGGTCATATCGTCGCCAAAGTGTTGGCGCTGTTGCATTCGGCAGCAATTGTCGGAGGGTGCCGATTGCATCCGCGACTGCGGTCCAATCCACGTTCGGCGACATGTGGTTCCATGAAATTTCGACGGCACCCGATACGGTTTTAATCGGCAGATCCATCGCCTTAAGCACATGACTCGGTGTATGGTTTTGCGACGTGCAGACAGAGCCGTTCGACATGGCAACAGGGTGTTTTACGGAAATCATGAGGGCCTCGGAATCTATTCCGTCCAAAACGTTCAGGACATGCGGGAGACACAGTTCCGGGTTGCCGCGAATAACGCCCTGACATGATTCCCAAAACCGCTTTGCAGGCGGAATTGTCAATACAGTTGTATAGACACTTGCAGTCAAGCAAGTGGCAAGTGTCTTGGGAGGACTAGATGAATCTGAAAGACCAATGGCCTGAGGAGGAAAACATGGCTGAAACGAGACTTTCGCTTGGGCTGAAACGACGCGCAAGTCTGTCCGCGAAAGGCACGGAATTGATTTTCGGAAAGCGGTTCGAATTTTGGACGGCCCAGTCGTCGAGATGCCATCCAGCCGCCGCGCCGAATTTAGATTGAAGGCGATAGGCGTCGTGGATGGGAAAGAGTTTTTCGCGGTTACACAATCAGGAATGGTTGCAAGAGAATCATCACTGCAGGGAGGGCAAGTAGAGATGAACGAAACGAATATCACAAGCATGTCTCTGGAAGAGACGATTCTTGGGAAGAGCGAAGAAAAAACAGATTGGGAACGACTTCAACGCGAGGAGGACGCTGGAATCGAGCCTGAAAGGGATCCCGACGAAAGCGAGTTCGACTGGTCCCGAGCCAGACTGTTCATGCCCCCTCGCAAGACGGCGATATAGATGCGGATCGACAACGATTTCTTGGACTTCTTCAGATCACAGGGGCGTGGCTACCAAACGCGCATCAAAGCGGTTCTGCGCAGCTACATGAAATCAACGCAATGAGGCCTTCCTACCGAAATCCGCCAAAGATCTCCTGAGTCTTGGAGTTCCCGATACGTCAGCGAGTGAAGCCCTCACGTGTACAAACGAAAGCCATGCAGTACTCGGCGGTCGCCTTGCCAAGCGCTCGCGCTGGAATTTGGAATTCGTCAAGGAATGACAGAGCTCTCTTGTCACCCGGGGGCGGAGGAGTCGCCCTCGACGAGGGAGCATTCAAGTTTGGCCAGCATGAATTGGAAGTTGAACTGAAGTGCGCCATGGCGGAATCGCGCGATTGCCCTGCGCGGGACCGGTTTTCGCTCGCGGCGAGCAGCAGGCGGCCGCGACGGTCAGGCGGCTTCGCCACCCTCCTGCCATCGCCCGGAAAAGTCTTCGGGAACCAGCAGTACGTCGCGTCCGAGATCCTTGACGTCCCTTACGCCGCATAGCGCCATTGTGGTGTCGAGTTCGCGGTGAATGATCTCGATCGCCTTGGCGACGCCCGCCTCGCCCATGGCGCCGAGCCCGTAGACATAGGAACGTCCGATCATCGTTCCCTTTGCGCCTATCGCGCAGGCCTTGAGGACATCCTGCCCCGACCGGATGCCGCTGTCGAGGTAGACTTCCAGCCGGTCGCCGACGGCATCGACGACCTCCTGCAGGACCCGGATCGACGAGAGGGCGCCGTCGAGTTGCCGCCCGCCGTGGTTCGACACGACGATCGCATCCGCTCCGGCCTTCACGGCCATGCGAGCGTCTTCATGATCGAGTATGCCCTTGATGACCAGCGGTCCGCCCCAGCGCTTGCGAATCCAGTCGATGTCACTCCAGGTAAGGGTTCTCTCAAGCTGATCGGCGGACCATTCCGCAAGAGAGGCGAGACTATGGGCACCCTTGGCATGACCGATGACGTTGCGAAACCCGCGCCGCTTTGTTGTCAGCATGCCAAGCACCCAGCGTGGCCGGGCCGCAAAGTTCGCCAGATTTGCGAGCGTTGGCCTCGGCGGCGCCGTGAGGCCGTTGCGAATGTCATGGTGACGCTGGCCCATGATCTGGAGATCAAGGGTTAGAACCAGCGCCGAGCACCCGGCGTCCCGCGCCCTGTCGATGAGTCTGCCGATGAAGTCCTTGTCGCGCATCACGTACAACTGGAACCAGAATGGTTTGCTGGTGTTCTCCGCGACGTCCTCGATCGAGCAGATCGACATCGTCGACAGGGTGAACGGAATGCCGAATCGCTCCGCCGCCCGCGCTGCCTTTATCTCTCCGTCGGCGGACTGCATGCCGCACAAGCCGATGGGCGCCAGCGCGACAGGCATGGCGATGTCACTTCCGAGCATCGTCGTTGCGGTCGTGCGATTCGATATGTCGACTGCGACCCTTTGACGCAGGCGAATTCGCTCAAAGTCGCTGGTGTTTTCGCGAAACGTCTGTTCGGTCCAAGATCCGCTCTCCACGTAGTCGAAGAACATTTTCGGCACCCGGCGCCGGTGCAGTTCCCTCAGGTCATCGATGCAGGTTATGGCTCGCATCATCCCGTCTCCCGCAACGTAAAACCGTCACTGGGCGGTCATGCCGCCTTGCCGTGTGCGCCGTCCGCGAGAGTGCGCACGAAGTCGAGCACGTTTGCCGGAGACTCGCCGTTCGCCATGCGTTGAACGATTGCCGACCCGACGACTGCGCCGTCAGCAATTGCGGCGACGTTGGAGGCCGTTGCAGCGTCCTTGATTCCGAATCCGACACAAACCGGAAGCATTCCCGCGCCACGAATCCTTGCGACGTCCTCCGCGATCGCGCCGGCATTCGCGGGTGCGGCCCCGGTAATTCCGGTAATCGAGACATAGTAGATAAAGCCCGAGGTGTTCTCGATGACCTTCGGCAATCGTCGGTCGTCGGTCGTCGGAGTGGCGAGCCGGATGAAGTCGAGTCCGGCAGCCATTGCGGGAAGGCAAAGTTCGTCGTCTTCCTCTGGAGGCAGGTCGACGATGATCAGCCCGTCAACGCCAGCCGCCGCCGCGTCCTTCAGGAACCGGTCTACGCCGTGGTTGTGAACGGGATTGAAGTACCCCATCAGCACGACCGGCGTCTCGTTGTCGATCTCGCGGAACCTGGCAACCATGTCCAGCGTTCCGGGTAGGGTCATGCCCGCCTTGAGGGCCCGCTGGCCGGCAAGCTGGATGATCGGGCCGTCCGCCATCGGATCCGTGAACGGAAAGCCGAGTTCGATAATGTCCACGCCGGCCCGAGGAAGGCCGCGGAGAACCTCGAAGGACGTCGCCGGATCAGGATCCCCGGCCATGATGTAGGAAACGAAGGCGGCGTGCTCGCGCGCGGTCAGCGCGGCGAATTCAGGACGGCCATGGCATCGATGCGTTTCATGTCCTCTCTCCCGCCACCACCCGATCTCGTTGTCGGACGTTTGCGCCAGCGTTTCGCCGACGTCAATCCGCCGTGGCGAATTTGATCGTAGAACACGCGGCGATAGGCAGTCAGGTGCCTCTCGTCCGCGTGGCACTGCGAGGCGCCGGGCGCATCCCGTTTCTCTCGCGGGGGCCCGTGACCTATTCCGGAAGTCGCCGCCGGGTTTCTGCCTCAAAACCGGTTCCGCGCATCAGTGCCAGCAACGGGGAACTTGTCGAATCGCGCTGTCATGTCCTAAGTGGTTGTCATGTCCGACCCGCAACCTACCTTTGAAATGCTCTTGGGCAAAGGGCTGTACACCCTGCCTGAAGCCGCAGTCCTTCTCTGCTGAAGGGCAGCCATGCGAAGAAGCGGAACGTAAATCGCTGGATGAAAGGGTACGATGAAAGGGTACGACTACAGTCGCGCAGGTGTGCCATACCGCAGCGACGCTCTTTGGCAGACGGACATTCCGCGAATTGAAGATCAAGTCGAGTTGAGCTTTCGCGACTTGATTGAATTGCGGTTCGTGCTGGCGTTTGCCAGAGCCGGACTTGGACTGAAGGCGATCAGGAATTGCCTGAGCTACGCCCGGGACTGCATTCAATCCGACCGGCCATTCTCATCGGGACGGTTCAGGACTGATGGACAAACCATCTTCCTAGAGAGCATAAAGGCATCAGGCGACCCGGAGTTGCTTGACCTAAAAAGGCGTCAGTACGCGTTCAAGTCGTTGATTGAGCGAAACTTCAGAGACCTCGATCTTGAAGGAGGCACTGTGGTACGATGGCACCCCTTCCAGGGGAAGCAGACGATCGTGATCGACCCGACCCGCTCCTTCGGGCAACCGATCGCGGCCGCCTCCGGCGTTCCTACCATTGCGCTGGCGGATGCCGTTGCTGCAGAGGGTTCAGTCAGTCGCGTGGCAAGGCTGTTTGAAGTCCTTCCGAGCGTAGTGAGAGATGCAGTTCGTTATGAGACGGAGTTGCATGCGGCTTGAAGGTTCTGTTTGACGAAAACCTTCCGCCTGCCTTGGCAGCTTCCCTTTCGGCTCTCTTCGATCCCGAACATCGTGTCGAGCACGTTCGAAAGCGCTATAGTCTGAGCACCACCGATAAGGAATGGATAACTGACCTGCACCGCGACGGCGAATGGATTGTGATTTCCGGCGACCGGCGCATTGCCAAGAACAAGGCAGAACAAGAACTCTTCAGGTTTTCAAATCTGATAGGCTTCTTTTTTTCCAAGGGTCTCTACAAGGCGCCTGTCACGAAGAAGATGGAGCGCCTGATGGCTCTTTAGCCAAACATCGAGTCCGTCACATCCACAGTTGCGGGAGGAGCGATGTTCGAGCTGCCAATGAAATCAACCCGCCTCAAGCAAATTTAACAAAGAATCAAATCTGGACTGCTATTGCCTGATGGTAAACTTGGAGAGCAGTGTGCAAGACGCCGCCTCCCAGATCCCGTAAGCAACGGCCGCATTCGAGAAATTCGCGGACTTCAAGCCCAGAATTCACCTGAACAGGACCGAACTCAAGGAGATATCTGGTCCAGAGGGCCGAACCAATGCCTTCCTGAACTTCGTAGCAAGAGAATCCCGCGCACGAAGGTGGTTGGCAGATGAACATCGTGACAAATTCACGAACTTGGATGCGCAAAAAAAGGCCGGTGATCGACGCCGTCATTGCAATTCGTGACAGTCTTGCGCCGAAAGACGCAGGTCACCACCACCACTGGCGTTGCACTTCAGAGTGGAACGGGGGGATCCTGAGATTCCGGATGTTTTCCGGGAATCAGCAACGGTCGCTGTCCTGACAGACAATCGAGGCTTCACAATTATGTTGCCAAAAAGGAATGGACATTGATCGTCATCAGTTCCGCGCCACCTGCCTTGACCCGAGTTCTTACTGTCGCGTAGATGCGCGCCGGACTTGGAACCGGAGCATCGGCGCACGTGGGATTCAGATCTGGCATCGTCGGATTGCCGAACGTCGGGAAATCGACGCTCTTCAATGCGCTGACAGCCACCAGCGCGGCGCAGGTCGCCAACTTTCCCTTCTGCACGATCACGCCGAACTTCGGCGAGGTTCCGGTCCCCGATCCGCGGCTTGGCCGGATTGCGGGCATTGCCGGATCCCGCGGGAGCATTCCCGCGCGCATGACCTTCGTCGACATAGCCGGCCTCGTCAACGGGGCATCGTGCGGCGACGGCCTCGGCAACAGGTTTCTCGCCAACATCCGCGAGACGGACGCAATTCTCCACGTGCTCAGATGCTTCGAGGACAGCTCGATTTCGCATGTCAGCGGCGGCATTGATCCGGTCGGCGATGCCGAAACGGTCGAAACGGAACTCATGCTCGCGGACCTGGAGAGCATCGAGCGGCGCCGGTCGCGCGCCGAAAAGCGCCTCAAGGCAGGCGACCGGGATGCCCTGCGTCTCGATGTCCTGATGCAGCGGGCGGCCGACGTTCTCGCGGCCGGGCGTCCGGCGAGCGAAACACGGGTGGCAGGGGATGAGCAGAGCGACTGGAAGTCATTGAACCTTCTGACCGCCAAGCCCGTGCTCTACGTCTGCAATGTTTCGGAAGGCGAGATCGCCGGAGGCAACGAGCATGTGGACAGGGTCGTCTCCATGGCAGGGGCGCGCGGCGCCGGGCACGTCACGGTGTCGGCCGCCCTTGAGGACGAGATCAACCGCCTTGAACCCGGCGAGGCGCAGGAGTTCCTGGCCGCGGAGGGATTTCGGGATTCGGGTCTCGCCCGGCTCATTCGCGCAGGGTACGGTCTCCTCGGGCTCGAAACGTTCTTTACCGCCGGGCCCAAGGTCGCGCGTGCGTGGACGATTCCCAAGGGGATGCCGGCCGTCGAAGCGGCGGGCCTCATTCACGGAGACTTCAGGCGCGGTTTCATCCGGGCGGAAGTCATTTCGTACGACGACTACGTGAAGTATGGCGGCGAGCAGGGTGCGCGTGACGCGGGCCGCGTCCGGACAGAGGGCAGGTCCTACGCCGTTGTCGACGGCGACGTGCTGAACGTACTCTTCAACGTTTGAAGGCGCGGAACGACGGTTGCGTGATCGGAAGCCGCAGCAAGGAGCCGCGCGCGGCCTGCGGCTATCGCGCGTTCCGCCCTGCCAGCGCCGCCGGACGGCAGCGGCTTCCGTTCATGAACGAAGCCCGGCCGCCCGCTGCGCGAGAGCGGCAATGCCGTCCCAGTCCCCGTTGTCGACGAGTCCGTCCGGGGCAACCCAGGATCCTCCCGTGCAGACGACATTCGAAAGCGCGAGATAGTCGGGCGTGTTCTCGAGCGTAAGCCCTCCCGTCGGGCAGAACCCGACCTGCGGGAACGGCGCGCGAAACGCGGCGAGGAGGTCGCGTCCTCCGGCTGCCTCCGCCGGGAAGAACTTCAAGGTCCGGTGTCCGCGTTCGATCATGGCCGCGACTTCGGTAGCGGTGGCGACGCCCGGCATGAACGGAAGCCCCGCCGATTCGCAGGCGTCGATGACGCTGTCGGAGGATCCCGGCGATACGGCGAACCTTGCGCCCGCTTCTACGGCCGCGGCCACGTCATGCGCGGCGAGGACCGTTCCGGCGCCGACGATAGCCCCGCTCACCTCGGCCATGTTGCGGATTGCCGCGAGGGCATCGTCGGTTCTCAACGTCACCTCGAGCGCGCGCACGCCGCCCGCGACCAGCGCTTCCGCCAGCGGCCGCGCGGCGCTCGCATCGCGGATCGTGAGAACGGCGATGACCGGCGAAAGGCTGCAGATTTCGCGAATGTTCATACGTGCTTTTCCTCGAGGTTTCCGGGTTGGCCGCGGGTCAGAGGAATCCCGCTCCTTCGGCGGCCGGGCGCGTCCGTTCGCGAAACACCTCGAACAGGCCTCGCCCGCATCCGTAGTTTTCGCGTGCCGGCGGCGGACCGGGAGTCCTGCCGGCGAATTCCGTAACGTTGTCCATGCGTCCTTCGTCCCCGTCGATGGCGAGCATGTCGCCGTCCCGGATATGGGCGATCGGGCCGTTCTCGAGCGCTTCCGGATGCGCATGGATCGCCGCGGGCACCTGGCCGGACGCGCCTGACATCCGTCCGTCGGTGAGAAGGGCGACGCGGTGGCCGCGGCCCTGCAGTGCCGAGAGGACCGGGGTCAGACCGTGCAGTTCGGGCATGCCGTTCGCCCTCGGACCCTGATAGCGCACGACAATGACCGCGTCCTTGTCGAGTTCGCCCGCGCGGAATGCCTCCCTGACGCTGTCCTGATCGTCGAAGACGCGCGCCGGCGCCGTGATCGACCGGTGCTCCTCCGGAACCGCCGAGATCTTCATGACCGCACTCCCGAGCGTGCCGGAGAGGCACGTCAGCCCTCCCGCCCGCATGAACGGATCGTCGCCAGTCCGAACGATTCCACGGTTGAGACTCTCCGCTGCGCCGTCGCGCCAGCTGAGGTCGCCGGCCCCGTCGAGCAGGGGTTCGCGGGTGTAGGCCTGAAGGCCCGTTCCGGCAACGGTGCGCGTTTCGGGGTGCAGCAGCCCTTCCGACAGGAGCTCGCGGATGACGAGAGCGAGCCCGCCGGCGGCATGAAAGTGGTTCACGTCCGCAAGCCCGTTCGGATAGATGCGCGCGAGCAGCGGCGTCACCGCCGAGACGTCGGCAAAGTCCTCCATTTCAAGGACGATCCCCGCGGCCCGGGCGACCGCGACGAGGTGGATGAGCAGGTTGGTCGAACCGCCGGTCGCATGCAGCCCCACGATGCCGTTGACGAACGCCCGTTCGTCGAGAATGTCGCAGACCGGCGTGCAGTCGTTGCCGCGTCCGGAAATTTCGAGGGCCCGCCTGACAGCCGCTTCGGTCAACGCGTTTCGCAACTCGGTGCCCGGGTTGACGAAGCTTGCCCCCGGCAGGTGCAGGCCCATGAACTCCATGAGCATCTGGTTGGAGTTGGCTGTGCCGTAGAAGGTGCAGGTGCCCGGCCCGTGATAGGATGCCATTTCCGCCCGGAGGAGGGTCGCCCGGTCGCATTTTCCGGAGGCGAAGTCCCGCCGGATGCGCGACTTTTCGTCGTTCGGCATGCCAGAGGTCATGGGGCCTGCAGGAATGAAGACGGCGGGAAGATGCCCGAAGGTCGCGGCCGCGATCAGGAGTCCGGGGACGATCTTGTCGCAGATTCCGAGATAGACGGTGGTGTCGTAGACGTTGTGCGACAGGGCGACGCTGGCGGCGAGCGCGATCACGTCGCGCGAGAACAGGGACAATTCCATTCCCGGCCGCCCCTGGGTGACCCCGTCGCACATTGCGGGAACGCCGCCCGCGACCTGCGCTGTGCCTCCCGCGCGCCGCGCTGCCTCGCGAATCGTTTCGGGAAAGCGTTCGTACGGTTTGTGCGCCGAGAGCATGTCGTTGTAGGCGGTGATGATGCCGATGTTGCCCGCCGTCCCCGCGACCTGGACGGACTTGTCTCCGGGCGCGCTGGACGCAAAGGCATGTGCGATGTTGCCGCAGGAAAGATGCGCGGGCGCGACGCCTTCTTCCGAGGCGCGCCGCATGCGCCCAAGATATTGCTGGCGGGAGTCGCGGCTGCGTTCGGCGATTCTCGCCGTCACGCGTTCTATGGTCGTGTCGAG
Source organism: uncultured Amylibacter sp. (assembly GCA_963662815.2). Lineage (GTDB taxonomy): Bacteria > Pseudomonadota > Alphaproteobacteria > Rhodobacterales > Rhodobacteraceae > JAPPHA01. The sequence continues at coordinate 399,069 of CAXXWA010000020.1, read as the reverse complement.
TCGTGGCATGGCGGTCGGTGCTGATTGAGCGTTGGGCAGATCGCGGGGATCGGCGTTATCGATAACGTAAAGACTATTCCTGGCGCGCGCGGGAGGCAACCCGATCCTCAGGGCGCCTCCGGCATGCGAGCGCGTCAGCCGGCCGCGGGGCGTCCGCGACCGTGTCCGAAAAGGATTTTCTGGGCCTCTGCGTCAGGCTTGCTCCCGGTACGCCTTTCCTCCGCGACGGCGCGCCCGCGAATTACTCCAGGCCGGGCCGCGCAGCGATCGAGCCAGGCGGAGAAATTCGGCAGCCCGGATATGTCCTGCTCCTGTCCTTCCCAGAGACAGGCCCAGGGCCAGATCGCCATGTCGGCGATGGAGAATGCGCCGCAGACGTAGTCCCGTCCGGCGAGCCGGCGGTCGAGCACGCCGTAGAGCCGGCCGGTTTCCGCGCGATACCGGTCTTTCGCATAGGGAATGTCCTGCGGCGGGTTCAGTTCCGGAGCGTATCGGATGAAGTGGTGCGCCTGGCCTGCCATCGGACCCACGCCTCCCATCTGCCACATTAGCCACTGTTCGATTTCGATCCGGTCGCATTCGCTCTCGCCATAGAACCTGCCGGTCTTGCGCGCGAGGTACAGAAGGATGGCGCCGGATTCGAAAACCGAAACCGGCTGCCCGCCCGGCCCGTCGGGATCGACGATCGCAGGCATGCGGTTGTTGGGCGCGATCCGCAGGAATTCAGGATCGAACTGGTCTCCTGCGCCGATGTCCACCAGAACGACTTCGTAAGGCAGGTCCATTTCCTCAAGGGCGATCGTGATTTTCCAGCCGTTGGGTGTAGGCCAGTAGTGGAGCGTGATCGGTTCGGCCATTGCAACTGTTCTCCTGATCCCGGGCGTCCGGTTCGTCTGTCCGGCGGTTTACTGGGATGTCCAGCCGCCGTCGACCGGGATCGCGGCGCCGGTGACGTTGTGCGCGGACGGGCTGCACAGCCACAGCGCAAGCTCGCCGATTTCCTCGGGGCTGGACATTCTTCCCGACGGCTGCTTCTCGGCAAGGAGGTGCGTGACGGCCCCGTCGCGATCCGTACCGAGGGCACGTTGGCGCGCCGCGATCTGGGGTTCGATCAGCGCGGTTTCGGTCCAGCCGGGGCAGATGCAGTTGACCGTGACGCCGCCGCACCCGCGCGTCCCCGCCTGGGCGTACTCGAGTGCCGCGACCCGGCTCAGCCCGACAAGGCCGAACTTTGCGGCCACATAGGGCGCTTTCTGGACGGATGCGACGAGGCCGTGGACGGAAGCGATGTTGACGACGCGGCCGTAACCGCGTTCCGCCATCGCGGGCATGGCCGCCTTCATGGTGTGGAATGCGGCCGAGAGGTTCACCGAGATGATCGCGTCCCAATCCGCGCGCGCCATGTTTCCGAGCGGTGCCGTGGCCTGAAGGCCGGCGTTGTTGACGAGTATGTCCGGCCCGCCCCAGTCGGCTACCCGCGCCATGAGGTTCTCGATATCGTCCGGATTCCGGAGGTCGGCGTCGAAGAAGGCGGTTTCGGGCGCGCCGGACGCGCGAACGCGGCGGCACGCGTCTTCGGCCGCCGGTTCGCCCGGGATGCCGTTCAGCGCGATGCGCGCTCCCGCTCCGCCAAGAACACCGGCTATGCCGAGGCCAATGCCAGTTGCCGATCCGGTGATCAGCGCCGTCTTTCCATCCAGTGCGCGCATGTTCAGACTTACATGTCCTTGCGGTCGCTTCCTCGCCGCGAAAACCTGCCATAACCGGTTGCGCGCGCTTCCGGAACCGGCAATCATCCTGAAACGGCCTCGAATGCGGGCGCTTTGCATTCGTGTGCCCTGCGGAATTGCGTCCGGTCTTCCGGCATGCACCCCCGCGCGCGGATCGTTGCAGGGCGCCCGGTTGGGTCGCCAATCCGTTTGACGCGCCTCATGCGTTGCAATATGCGGAGGCGCGCCGACCGGTCAGCAGGTCCGGGCCGCCAGGGACGCATCGCAGGTTCGGGTCGAAGACTCGATAGTCGGCATCCGCCATTGGGCGGAAGGGGGGCGGTATTCGGGGATGGACAAACTCGGACAGCGAACACGGCTAGTGCACGCCGGAATCAGGCGCAGCCAGTACGGCGAAGTTTCGGAAGCCCTGTACCTGACTCAGGGATACAGGTACGCAAGCGCCGAACAGGCGGAAGAGCGTTTCATCGAGTGCGGCGACGACGAATTCATCTACTCGCGCTACGGAAACCCGACGGTACGCATGTTCGAGGAGAGGATCGCGGCGCTCGAGGGCGCGGAGGATGCGTTCGCGACCGCGACCGGCATGGCTGCCGTCAACGGAGCGTTGATGTCAGATCTGCGCGCCGGCGACCATGTGGTGTCCGCGCGGGCGCTTTTCGGATCCTGCCTCTATATCGTCGAAAACATCCTGCCGAGATTCGGCGTCGAGGTATCCTTCGTCGACGGCAAGAACCTCGATGAATGGAAGGCGGCGGTTCGTCCGGGCACGCGGCTGGCGTTCCTCGAGTCGATTTCGAACCCGACTCTCGAAGTCATTGACATCGCTGCCGTTTCGGAAGTCGCTCACGCTGCGGGCGCACGCGTCGTCGTGGACAACGTATTCGCGACCCCTGTTTTCCAGCGAACCTTTGAACTCGGCGCGGACACCGTGATCTATTCGGCCACGAAGCACATCGACGGGCAGGGCCGTTGCCTCGGCGGAGTCGTGCTCGGATCCAGGAACTATGTTCGCGATACGCTCGAGCCGTTCCTCAAGCATACCGGAGGGGCGATCAGTCCGTTCAACGCCTGGGTGATGCTCAAGGGCCTTGAGACTCTTTCGCTCCGCTGCGAGGCGCAGGCGGAAACGGCGGCGGCGATTGCGGCGGCGCTTTCGGGGCACTGCAAGCTCCGCAAGGTGATCTACCCGTTCGCCCCGGACCACCCCCAGCGGGCGGTCGCGGAGCGCCAGATGTCTGCAGGCGGCACAGTGGTTTCGATCGAATTGCATGGCGGACGCAACGCGGCATTCCGCTTTCTCGACGCGCTCGAGATCGTCGCGATTTCGAACAACCTTGGCGACGCGAAGAGCCTGGTGACGCATCCCGCGACGACGACGCACCAGAGGCTCGGAGCGGAGCAGCGCGCCGAGCTTGGCATCACCGACGGTCTGGTTAGGCTGTCCGTCGGACTCGAGGATCCGGAAGACCTTTTCCGCGACCTGGCGCGCGCACTAGACGCGGCGTGAAGCGGGTGGACCGGACGGCTACCCTCTTGGGCGCCGCTCGCGGTCGCACCGGACATTGGAAATCACTCCGCGCGTCACTATACCGGGACCAGCAAGGAACATGGGCATGAACGTACTCGATCTTTCCGTTGAAGCAGCCGGTGCGCAGGCCGGCCCTGCTGTGCGCCCCGATGCTGCTGCTGCGGCGGAAGCGGTTCGGACGCTCATCCAGTGGGCAGGCGATGATCCCGACCGCGAAGGCCTCCGCGGCACGCCCGGGCGCGTCGTCAGCGCATACCGGGAATGGTTTGCAGGCTACCGGGAGGATCCCGCCGAACTCCTCGGCCGGGTGTTCGAGGAGACGGGCGGTTATGACGGAATGGTCGTGCTCAGGGGCATCCGGTTCCATTCGTTTTGCGAACACCACCTTGCGCCGATCGTGGGCCGGGCGCATGTGGGCTACCTTCCTGACGGACGCGTGGTCGGCATCTCGAAGCTCGCGCGCGTCGTCGATCTATACGCGCGCCGCCTTCAGCTTCAGGAACGCCTGTCGGCGGAGATTGCGAACGCCCTGATGCAGTCGCTGCGCCCGGCAGGTGCGGCGGTCGTGGTGGAGGCGGAACACTTCTGCATGTCAACGCGGGGCGTTCACAAGCCCGGCGTGACAATGGTCACCTCGAGCCTGCACGGCGTCTTCAGGAGCGACGCCGGGCTCAGGAGGGAATTCATGTCCGCGATCGGCAATCTGGTCGGGGACGGCGGCTGAGCGGCTGCGGCAGGTAGAACCCCGCATAGTCCCCCGAAAGCCGTTTCGTTAGCTTTCAGACCATCCCATGTTCGACATCCGACCGGCGGGACATGTGGTTGGCCGGCTTGTCATGGTTCTTGGCTGCACCATGTTCCTGCCGGCGATGGTCGACTTCATCGATGGCAACGGTCATTGGCCGGCGTTCGCGCAATCTGCCCTCTTGGCGATTCTCGTCGGTTCGGCGATGGCGTTCGCATGCGCGAATTCGACGGCAGCCGGTCTCAGCATGCAGCAGACCTTCTTCCTGACCACGGGAATTTGGCTGATCCTTCCGCTGTTCGGAGCCCTTCCGTTCTGGCTCGGCGCGACCGAGGCCAGGTTCGTCGATGCGTTCTTCGAGGCGATGTCCGGGCTCACGACGACTGGCGCGACGGTTTTCTCGGGACTCGATGAGCTGCCGCGGGGACTCCTGCTTTGGCGCGGCCTGTTGCAGTGGTTCGGAGGCATCGGGATAATCGTCGTGGCGCTCGTAGTGCTGCCGCAGCTTCGCGTCGGCGGCATGCAGATCTTCCGTGCGGAGGGCATGGCCGGCTTCGAGAATATTCTGCCGAGGGCTGCGGAAATGCTGCGCTCGGTCGCCTGGATCTATGTTGCGCTGACCAGCGTTTGCGCCGTCGCATACAGCTGGGCCGGCCTCGGCGACTTCGACGCGATCGTCCACGCGATGACAACGATCGCAACCGGCGGTTTCGCGAATTCCGACCAATCCTTCGCCGTTTTCGGTCCAGGCCCCGAGTATGTCGCCATGCTGTTCATGCTGCTCGCATGCCTTCCATTCATCCGCTACATGCAGTTCGTAAGGGGCGAGGCAGGCGCGTTCCTTCACGACAGCCAAGTCCGGGTGTTCCTGGCGGTCGCCATCACGCTCGTCGCGGTTCTGGCAGCATGGCGCCTCTTGTCCGGGGCCGTCGATCCGGAGACGGCGCTCCGTAAAGCCGCGTTCAACGGAATATCGATCCTGACAGGGACAGGCTACGCGAGCGACGACTATGAGCAGTGGGGCGGCTTTCCGGTAACGATCTTTCTTCTCGCCGGACTGATCGGCGGCTGCGCAGGATCGACCACGTGCTCCGTCAAGATATTCCGCTACCAGTTGCTGTTTTCGCTGGTGCTGACGCTGGTAAGGCGACTGCACAGCCCGCATGGCGTGTTCGTGCCGAAGTACGCCCACCGCAAAGTCGGAGAGGACGTCATTTCTTCGGTCATGGCGTTCTTCGTGATGTTCATCGTCAGTCTCGCAGTGCTCGCCGTGGGTCTCGCGATGACCGGCCTCGACACCATCACGGCAATTTCCGGCTCGGTGGCTGCGCTCGCTAACATCGGGCCGGGACTCGGCACGGAAATCGGCCCGGCGGGAAACTACTCCGGCATAAACGACACGGCGAAGTGGATGCTCGCTGCCGGCATGCTCGTCGGCCGGCTTGAACTCATGGTGGTTTTCGTCCTGTTTACCGGGAACTTCTGGCGGAGGTAGGCGCATGGCAGTCGCGGATTCGCTCGGCGCGCGAATATCGGAGGGCCTCAAGGCGCGGGCCGTCGATCTGGTGTTCGGAATTCCGGGCGTCCACAACGTGGAACTCTACCGCGGAATCGAGAGGGCGGGCATTTGCCACGTTCTTGCGCGCCACGAGCAGGGGGCGGGCTTCATGGCTGACGGCTACGCCCGCGCGACAGGCAAGCCCGGCATCGCCTTCGTGATTTCGGGGCCGGGCCTCTGCAACATCATGACTCCGATGGGCCAGGCCTATTCGGACAGCGTTCCGCTCCTCGTCATATCGTCCTGCCTCGACAACGATGCGAGGCTCGACGGCCGGGGCCGCCTGCACGAGATGAAGGATCAGGAGGCTGCCGCAGCGACGGTTTGCGACTGGTCGGTCACCGCGCACGATGCCGAACACTTCTGGGATCTGGTCGACCGTGCGTTCTCCGAGTTCTCCTCTTCGCGGCCGCTTCCGAAACACGTTCAGGTTCCGGTCGGAGTTCTCGGTGCGGCGGCGCCTCCTGCGCCGGGTCCGCGACCGCTTCCTGCGCGGCCCCGCGTGGCGCCGGACTCAATCGCCAGGGCGGCCGAGGCGATCGCTTCGGCGCGGCGTCCCCTCTTCATCATCGGCGGCGGGGCGGCCGCGGCCGCTGGCGCTGCCCGCGAAGCGGCATCGCGCGCGGGCGCAGCCGTGTTTTCCACGTTTGCCGGCAAGGGAGTTGTTAACGACGACTACCCGCTGAACTTCGGTTCCACCTTGGCGCGGCCGGAGAGCATTGCGGTATTGCGCAAGGCCGATCTTCTCGTCGTTGTCGGGTCGAGGCTGAGCGAGACGGATCTCTGGCGGGACTCGCTCGGTCACCAAGCCCCGACGATCCGGGTCGACGTAGATGCGCGGCTTCTCGTTGGCGAACATCCGGAGGACATGCAGCTCATCGGCGACGCGGCATACTTCCTCTCCGACCTCGCGGGACAGCTACCGCAATACGCGCCGGGAAAGGACTGGGATGCTGGCAAGGTTGCGGCGGTCCGAGCGCGTCTGCGCGCCTCGGCCGACGCCGAGCGACCCGGGATATCGTCAGCCGCAGCGGCGGTGATCGATGTTCTCGGCGAAGATGGGATGGTGTTTTCCGACATGACCCAGTTTGCCTACGTCGGCATGGAAACGTGCGGCATTGCCGGCGCGGGCGCATGGTGCCACCCTTCGGGTTTCGGCACCCTTGGGTACGCGTTGCCCGCGGCCGTCGGGGCAAAGGCCGGCACGGGCGGACGACCGGTCGTCGCGGTAGCCGGCGACTACGGTTTCCAGTTCACGATGCAGGAACTCGGGACCGCCGTCGAACTCGGACTCGGTCTGCCGGTAGTCATCTGGGACAACTGCGGTCTGCGGGAGATCAAGGACTGCATGACGCGTGCGCAAATCGCCCCGACCGCTACCGACGTACGGAATCCGGACTTTTCGAAACTCTCGGAAGCCTACGGCGCCGAATTCTCGGAGCCCGCGGACCTGGAAGAGTTCCGCCTTGCGCTCGACGCGGGCATTCAAAAATCCATTCCGACCCTCATCCGTTTGACTCCGGCGGCAGTTGGCGGCTGAATGAATGGTCCTTATGTGCTTGACTAGGCACTGTACCCAAAACATTCGGCATTCCCGCGCCTCCGTGATTCCTGCCGGAAACCGTCCAGACAAGGAGTTCGAGGCATGAGCGGCGACCGACACGACATGACGGACGCGGAATGGGAAATTCTCCGTTCCGTGCTTCCCGGAAGCATCAGGGCCCGAAGCGGGTGCATGACAGGCGGGTGATGGACGGCATCCTCTTCGTGCTGCGCACCGGCACGCCGTGGCGCGACCTGCCGGAGCGCCACGGTCCCTGCACGACCTGCTTCAACCGGTACAACCGGTGGAGCAGGAACGGCCTCCGGGAGAAGATAATGTCGAAACTTCAGGAACTTGCGGAAGGCGACGAGTAATAGGGGCAACTTTCCGGGAATTGCAGCAGGATTCAGGGGATTCCCTCCCGAATCGTTTTCCGGTTCCAAGGGGGCATGGATGATCGGAAACAGGTCGCCGCGCGGCTGCCGGCCTTGCAGCGCTCAGGGCGGAGCTCTCGGCCATCCGGGCCCTGCTCGCCGAGAGGGACGCGCAGCTTGCGGAGAGGGACGCACAGTTCAACGACCTCGCTGGCCGGCTTGCCGATAGGGACGCGCAGCTTGCCGAGCAGGACAGGCGGCTCGCCGGGCAGGCCGAGCGGATCCGGGAGCTCGAGGACGAGATCAGGCGGCTGAAGAAGCTCCCGCGCCGTCCGGACCTGAAGCCGAAGGGCTCCGGCGCATCGGACGGGGACGGGGACGGCCCGCCGCCGGGCTCCTCCGGGTCGGGAGACCCGGAGAAGAGGAAAAGGAGGAAGGGCCGCGGCCCGCGGCGCCGGAACCCGAACCTGCGCCGCCGCGAGGAGACCGTGAGCCTCGGGAACGTGCCCGAGGGCGCGGTGCGCAGGGGCTGTCAGGAACACACGGTCCGCGACATCGTGCTCCATGCCGAGGAGGTCACGTACCGCTGCGAGGTCTGGGAGTTTCCGGACGGCAGCCGGCACGTGGCGCCGCTGCCGCCGGGGGCGGCGGCGGGGCGCGAGCGGCACGGCCCCTGCGTCAAGGCCCTGGCGATCATGCCGTGCCACCAGTGCCAGTCGACGGCGGGACGGATCGCGGAGATGCCGGCCGCGATCGGCCTGGACATCTCCGAGCGCCGGGCGGGGCGCTTCCCGACCGCGGATGCCGGGGGCATCGCCGGGGAGCAGCAGGAGGTTCTGCGGGCCGGCCTGGAGACGGCGGCGCGGATCAGCGCCGACGACACCGGCGCCCGCCACAAGGCCGGGAACGGATGCTGCACGGCAATCGGCAACGACTTCTTCGCGCACTTCCGGTCGACCGGCTCGAAGAGCCGCCTCGACTTCCTCGAGCGTCCCTGCGCGGGAGAGGAGGATTGCACCGTCAACGACGACGCGCTCGAATGCATGCGGAAGCGGAACCTGTCGGGAAGGGTGATCGACCTTCTCGCCGGCCACGAGCGGCGGCGCTTCGGCGACGCCGACGGCTGGCAGGCCCATCTCGAGGCGCTGGGCATTGCCGGGATGACGGTGTCGCCCGATCCGGCGAAGATCGCCACTGAGGGCGCGCTCTGGGGGACGGTCCGCGATGCGGGACGCATTGCCGGAACCGTGATCCCGGTCGACGACGCCGGGCAGTTCAACGTCGGCGACCTCCACGCGCTCTGCCGGCTCCACGCCGAGCGGAACATCGCCAGGCCGACCGGAAGCGCCCCATGCCAGCATGAACGGGTCGACAAGGTGCTTGACAGGGTATGGAGGCTGTACCGCAGCCTCTGCCGCTGCCGGAAGCGTCCCACTCCGCTTCGCAAGCTCGTCATGCAGCGGCGGTTCGACCGGATCTTCGGCACGGCCGCCGGCTGCGCCAGCCTCGACCGGCTGCTCGAAAGGCTGGCGGCGAACCGGGACGAGCTCCTGCGCGTGCTCGGCCGTCCGGAGACGCCGCTCAACGCCAACGGGGCCGGGAACGACATCCGGGACCACGCCGCCCGGCGCAAGGTCTCGTTCGGGACGCGGAGCGATGCCGGGAGGGCGGCGCGCGATGCCTGCATCGGAGCGAAGAAGACCTGCGGGAAGCTCGGCGTGCCGTGCCGGGACTGCCCGAGGAGCCGCCTCGGCGTTGCCGGCGCTCCCGACGTGCCGAGGCTCGCCGACCTCGTCAGGCAGCGCGCCGCGGCTTGACACGCCCCCTCGGGCCCGGCGGCAATTCCCGGAAAGTTGCCCCTATTACCAGTCAACTTACATAAGCTTACTGAGACGCAGTTTGTAGCCAAACTCAAAACCTGAAGGTCGCAGGTTCAAATCCTGCTAGGGCGTCCAGGGCGTCGAGGCATGTACGGGCTTCCGGCCGCTGGCGGCCGCGTTCGGTGAGCCTGGCGAAGCAGCCTCGGTCGAACTCGACAGGGTCGGCGACGGGGACCAGCGTCCCGACATCGACATGGCGCTCGACGTAGTGGCGCCAGCCGAGCGCGACGCCCCGACCGGCGAGGGCCGCTTCGAACAGGAATGCCAAATCCTCGAAGTCGGTATACCGGGGCGCGGACAAAGAAAACTCCGTGGCCTCGAACCAGTCGTCCCTGGACACCCGGGTTTGCGAGGGACGCGAAAATCTGAGAAACGGCAGAGAACCCCAACCGGCCACGGGCCCGGCAAGAACCTGCGCGTGGGTTTCGGTGAAGCCGGGCGCGCACACCGGCATGACGGTCTCGCGGAACAACGTCACGCCGTCTGCCGGCGCGTTAGCGGTTCGATCATGGTAAATCACGACATCGGCTTCATTGTCGCCCAGGCGGTCGAGCAGGTCGTAGTCCAGCGTCAGAACGCGCACGGTCATGTTCTCGCCGACCGCCTGGCGCAGGGTTTCGAAGCGCGGCATCAGATAAAGATGCGTGGTCGCATGAGATAGGCCTCGGGCCGCGGCTTGTAGTAGCCGGTGACCTCGGCCGACAGAATGGCATCCCAGGGCAGGCCGCCGCGCCTGGTCGATCAGGAAGGCGAGCATGGCGAGCGTCGCGAAGACGTCCAGCCTACCAAGTTCAAAAAAGCTGAAGAAGGCGCTTTCCGCGTGGCAGTGCACGCACGGTCGCTGATCGGCAGGATGCCGGACATCGACAATCGGCGTGCGCTCGAGGGCCCCCGACCGGCCGGATTCGACGCGCGATTGACCCTCTGCAAGCCTTTGAATATTGGTTGCCGGACGCGTTGGCGGGAGACGTTCGGACATGGCGAAGGGACTGGGGAAGCCGCGCAGCCTGCAGGACATCATTTTCCGCCTCCAGAAGTTCTGGGCCGACTTCGGTTGCGTGATCGTGCAGCCGTACGACATGGAGGTCGGCGCAGGCACGTTCCATCCCGCCACGACGCTCAGGTCTCTCGGCCCCAGGCCATGGGCTGTCGCCTACGTGCAGCCGTGCCGCAGGCCTTCCGACGGTCGGTACGGCGAAAACCCCAATCGCCTCCAGCACTATTTCCAGTTCCAGGTGCTGATCAAGCCGTCGCCGCCAAACTTCCAGGACCACTATCTCCGTTCGCTGGAAGCCATCGGCATCGACCACTCCGTTCACGACATCCGTTTCGTCGAGGACGACTGGGAGAGCCCGACCCTCGGCGCATGGGGGCTCGGGTGGGAAGTCTGGTGCGACGGAATGGAGATCTCCCAGTTCACGTACTTTCAGCAGGTTTGCGGTCACGACTGCCGACCGGTCTCCGGCGAGATCACCTACGGGCTGGAGCGACTCGCCATGTACATCCTCGGCGTCGAGCATGTCATGGACCTGCCGTTCAACGATCCGGAAGCGACGACCCCCTTGAGCTATGGAGACGTCTACCGGCAGGCCGAACGCGAATACTCGCGCTGGAACTTCGGCGTAGCTGACACCGACACCCTTCTGCGCCACTTCGAGGACGCCGAGGCGGAGTGCAGGCGAATCGTCGATGCGCCGGATGTCGATGCGGCCACGGGCCGCGAAATCGTCATGGCCCTGCCCGCATACGACCAATGCATCAAGGCGTCCCATCTGTTCAACCTTCTCGATGCCCGCGGCGTGATTTCCGTTGCTGAACGCCAGGCCTACATCGGCCGGGTTCGGGCGCTCGCGCGCAACTGCGCAGACGCGTTCCTGAAGACGGAAACAGGCGGGGCCTGATCATGGACGGACGCCTGCTGGTCGGTGGCCTTGTCGCCGCCTGTGTGGTAACGGGCGGCGCGCTCGTGTACTTCCAGGACTATGCGTACTACCGCGAGGTCGGCCTTAAGGCGACCGGCGTCACCGATGGAGTCATGGAACTTACGGAGATCAGGTTGACGACTCGTGACGGCGGATTTCCCGAACTGGTACCCGTCACCGAGTTTTCCGCAATCGACGCCGCCACGAGTCCCCTCAAGTTCAGAGGTTGCTTCCACATTGCGCAATCCCTCGATCACCTTAAGCGGACCTATCTCGCCGCCGAGAACGCGACGCCCCTCCGGCCGCCGCACTGGTTCAAGTGCTTCGACACCGCTCGGTTGACGCAAGATCTCGCGAGCGGCGCGGCCTTCGCGTTCCTCGGCGAGCGGGACGTGGTCGAGGGCGTCGACCGGCTCGTCGCTGTCTACGCGGACGGCCGGGCGTTCGCGTGGCATCAGTTCGGCAGTTTTCCGGGGGATTAGGGGCGATGCCCGAACTGTTGCTGGAGCTCATGTCCGAGGAAATCCCCGCGCGCATGCAGGCGGGCGCCGCGGCCGAGCTGTCGAGTCTGGCAGAGACACATCTCGCAAAGGCGGGGCTGCCCCCTGCGGACACCAAGACGTGGTTCACCGCGCGGAGACTCACGCTTCTGGCGACGGGCCTTCCAGCGGTTTCGCGCGCGGCGCGCGTGGAGCGCAAGGGGCCGCGGGTCGATGCGCCGGACGCGGCGGTCGAAGGGTTTCTGCGGTCCACGGGACTCCGGCGCGAGAACCTGGAGGTCCGTGACGTGAGCCGCGGCAAGCGGGGCAAGCCGGTTCGGACGTACTTTGCGGTCATCGAGGAACCGGGCCGGCCGGCGGGCGAAGTGGCTGCAGAGGTCCTGCCCGCAGTTGTCAGGGGGCTCACGTGGCCGAATTCGATGCGCTGGGGCGAAGGCGAGTTTCGCTGGGTGCGGCCGCTTTCGTCCGTGCTCTGCATCCTTTTCGAGAACAAGCGCACGGCTTCGTCGCAGGTGGTGCCGTTTTCGATTGCCGGGCTGCAAAGCGGAAACCGGACATGCGGGCACCGCTTTCTGGCGCCGGACGGGTTCGAGGTCGGCTCGTTCGAAGGCTACCGGCGCGGGCTTCGAGATGCGCGCGTGATGCTGGACCGGGACGACCGGATTTCCGCGATCCGCGATCAGGCCATTGCCGATCCTGCGCTTGCAGGATTGGACATCGTCAACGACCGGGCGCTCCTGGAGGAAATTGCGGGCCTTGTCGAATGGCCCGTCGTCCTGGTCGGCGACATTGCAGAGGACTTCCTCGACCTCCCGGCGGATGTCCTTCGCGTATCGATGCGCGAGCACCAGAAGTTTCTGTCGTGCCGGAACCGCAGGACAGGCCGAATAGAGAAGTTCGTGACCGTGGCCAACCTAGCGACGCACGACAACGGCGAGACGATCCTCGCAGGAAACCGGAAAGTTCTCTACGCCCGCCTTTCGGACGCGAAGTTCCACTGGGAAAACGATCTTCGCGTGGCGCGTTCCGGGATGGCGGACTGGCTGGATCGCCTGCCAGGCGTGATGTTCCATCACCGGCTTGGATCGCAGGCGGAGCGCGTCGCGCGCATCGCGCGGCTTGCAAGCGTAGTGGCACCGCGGGTGGGTGCGGATGCCGCGGTCGCGGAGTGCGCGGCGCGGCATGCGAAGGCGGATCTGCTTTCCGACATGGTTCAGGAATTTCCCGAATTGCAGGGTTGCATGGGCCGGCACTACGCTCTCGCCGCCGGTCTCGGAGAGGATGTCGCGCGGGCCTGTGAAGAGCACTACGCTCCGAGAGCGTCTGGCGAACCGGCGCCATCCGCGCCGGTGTCCGTCGCCCTGGCGCTTGCTGAACGCGTCGACATGCTGACGAGTTTCTGGGCGATCGGAGAGAAACCGACCGGTTCGAAGGATCCTTTCGCGCTGAGGCGCTCGGCGCTGGGCGTAATCCGGATACTCATCGAGAACGGCATCCGTATTCCTCTGCTCGACCTGCTCCGGCTCGGCGCGGACGATCCAGGCGCGGATTGCTCGAACCTCCTCGGTTTTTTTCATGACCGGCTCAAGGTTCACCTCCGGGACCGCGGAATCGCCCACGACGTCATCGATGCGTGCCGCGCCATGGGGGGCAGCGACGATTTGGTGCTACTGGTGCGGCGCACCGAGGCGCTCGACGGATTTCTCGGGACTTCCGACGGAGAAAGCCTCCTGCACGGGTACAGGCGCGCCAACAACATCCTTAGCGCGGAAGAGGCCAGGGACGGCGTTTCCTATGAACTGGCGCCGGAACCGAGGCTGGTGCGCGAGGACGCCGAGCGAGCCCTGTTCGATGCGCTCGCCGCGGCCGAGACCGAGATCCGCCCGGCGCTCGAGGCCGAGGACTTCGTGGCCGCGATGACCGCGATGTCCCGCTTGCGCGGCCCGGTCGATGCCTTTTTCGACACGGTTACGGTCAATGCCGGAGACTCGATCATACGGCGCAATCGCCTTTGCCTCCTGAACCGCGTGCGGGAGGTCATCTGCAGGGTGGCGGCATTTTCGGAGATCGGCGGTTGACGGTTCACGCGCGGACCACGTCGGCACGAGCCCGGAGTCGCGCGGGACATTCGTCCCGGGCTCCCGTTCCGGACTTGCCGTGACTCGAGAGAGAGCAGCCTTGGCGGCAGGGTCCGGAATCCGGAAAATTTCCGCGGAAGCGGAATTGTCCGCCGAGTTCTACGGTGCCCGCGCCAGTACGCTCTGCAAATTGATGGCTGCCGGCTTGCCGGTTCCGGCGGGACATGCACTGGCGGTGCGCGCGGTTCGCGAGATTGCCACGACGGGATTTCCGGAGGACCGGCCGTTGTCGTCGCTCTTCTCGGACGGGACTCTGTTCTCGATCCGGTCGAGCCCGGTATCTCGCAGCTGGGGCGGACCCGAAACCATTCTGAACATCGGCATGAACGCCGAAGCCAGGGCGCGTCTCGCCGAACGGGTCGGCGCGAAGCAGGCCGACGCGCTCTATTGCCGCTTCATCAGGGACTACGCGGTCCAGGTGGCCCGGCTCGACGTCGAGGACTTCGAAGCCGCATCCGCGCGGCTCGGCAATGGCGGCGCCACGCCGGAAATGGTCGACGAGTTCCTCGACACCTATGAACGTCAAGTAGAAGATGCGTTTCCGCAGGATCCGGAAGTTCAGTTTCGCGAGGGCCTGCACTCGATGATTCTGGCTTGGGAGGGCACCAGCGCGCGAATCCTGAGGGAGGCGCGCGGCGCTCCGCCGGATGCCGGACTGGGCCTCATCCTGCAGGAGATGGTCCTGTGCCGCGGCCCGGGATCCGGCGGGTCGGGTTATGTGCAGTACGCGTCGCCGATTTCCGGCGAAGACGCGGCATGGGGAAATTTCCAGCCGCACGCGGAGGGACGACCCGGGCGCAAGCCTAAGGAAAACGGGCGCGTCCTCGGGAACGGTTCCGCCGCCTCGCCGTTCGGGACGGACGGCAGCGACGTTCTCGCCGCGACAAGGGAGCATGCGGACGTCGCCCGCCGGGCGTTCGGAGAGGAAATGCGGCTGGACTTCGTGCTTGACGACGGCTCTGTCTGGCTGCTCGACGCAAAGCCGGCGGAACGTTCCGCGCGCGCGGCAATAACCATCGCGGCGAGGCTGGTCCGCGACGGGCTTGCCTCGCGCGAGGAAGCCCTGCTCTCGATCGATCCGCTCAGTCTGAACGAAGTCATGCTCTCCCAGGTCGATCCCCGGGCGGAACTCGACGTGTTCGCAACCGGATTCGCGGCAAGCCCCGGCGCCGCGACGGGCCGCATCGTTTTCAGCGCCATGGCTGCGCAGGCCATGAAGTCGCGCGAGGAGGACTGCATCCTGCTTCGCGTTGAGACGTCGCCGGAGGACATACGCGGAATGCATTCGGCAAGCGCGATTCTTACCGAAAAGGGCGGAATGACCAGCCATGCGGCGGTCGTTGCGCGCGGTCTCGGCGTACCCTGCGTGACCGGCGCGCGCGAGATTTCCGTCGATGCAAAGGCGAGGACCGTGACGCTTCCCGGCGGACGAGTGCTCAATGAAGGCGACACGATCACTGTCGACGGGACCGGGGGCAGGGTGGTTTCGGGCGCGCCGGGGCTCGTCGAGCCGGAACTTGACGGTTTCTTCGGCGAGTTCATGCGCTGGGCGGACGAAGCGCGGACCATGGGCGTCCGGGCGAACGCCGATACCTTGACGGAAGCCAGGGTAGCAATGGAACTGGGAGTTGACGGGATAGGGCTCGTCCGAACCGAGCACATGTTCTTCGAGCCCGGCAGGTTGACCGTCATGCGAGAGCTCATTTTCGCGGAGTCCGGCGCCGGGCGTCAGGCCGCGCTGAACCTCCTGCTTCCCATGCAAAGGGGAGACTTCGTGGAGCTCTTCCGGGTCATGGCCGGCCTTCCGGTCTGCATTCGGCTTCTCGACCCGCCCCTGCACGAATTTCTCCCCCGGTCGCGCCAGGCCGTTCAGCGCTTGGCCGAAGCGATGGCGCTGCCGGTTTCAAGTCTTTCCGCGCGCATCGAGGAGCTGTCCGAGTTCAACCCGATGCTGGGCCTTCGC
Organism: uncultured Amylibacter sp.; assembly: GCA_963662815.2. Lineage (GTDB taxonomy): Bacteria > Pseudomonadota > Alphaproteobacteria > Rhodobacterales > Rhodobacteraceae > JAPPHA01. The sequence continues at coordinate 383,185 of CAXXWA010000020.1, read as the reverse complement.
GGCGTCCGGCTCGGCATAACCGTTCCGGAAATCTACGACATGCAGGCGCGCGCGATATTCGAGGCGGCCGTAATCGTGGCGCGCGAAGCAGGAGTTGCCGTCGAACCGGAGATCATGGTGCCTCTCGTTTCCGAAAACCGCGAGGTCGAAATCGTGAAGTCGCGCGTCGACGCTGTGGCCGCTGCCGTCCGAGTCGAGACTGGATTCAGCTTCGAGTATTCACTCGGGGTGATGGTGGAGACCCCGCGCGCCGTCCTCCGCGCCCACGACATCTCGAGGGTGGCCGAATTCCTGAGTTTCGGGACCAACGACCTGACTCAGATGACATACGGACTCAGCCGGGACGATGCGGGCCGTTTCATGCGCGACTACGTAAATCTCGGCGTCTTCAGGGAAGACCCGTTCCAGTCGCTCGATGCGGAGGGGGTGGGCGAGCTTCTACTGCTCGCCATCGAGAGGGGGCGGCGACAACGGGAAAACCTTCTCCTTGGCCTCTGCGGCGAGCACGGCGGCGATCCGGAATCGGTCGGATTCTGCCATTCAGCCGGATTCGACTACGTGTCCTGTTCGCCGTACCGGACACCGGTCGCGCGGCTCGCGGCGGCGCAGCAGGCGCTCCGCGACCCCGACGGTGCGCGCAGGCGCGACGGGCGCGCGGGATAGCGGCGCCTGCCTGCCCTTGCGTGACGGTCGCCATGAAAGGCGCCGGCGCGGCAGTGATCGTCGGTCCGGGGGCATCGAATCGTAAGGGGCTGGCTGATTGTTGCCGAGTTGCCGATCGTCGACTTGACACATTCTCCGCGATGACTGATGTTGAAAACGTTGGGGGTGAGCGGCATGCGTCGGCAAGGCTGGCGCGCGTCGCGTAAGGCGACCGGGTCGAGCGCTAGGGGCCTCGATGTGGACTCGCTTTGTATTCTCCAATCTCGGTTCGGCATGTCATTCATGGGGTGCAAGGTGACACGTAAATTCGCCCTTGTCCTTCTGTTCGTGACATTGGCCTTTGGTGTTCATGTCCAGTTTGCGGAAGCCAGTTCGCGAGATGGGACGGTACTCGCTCCGCCGGCGCGGGACGTCTCGAAACTTCTGAGGCAAGGAGCGGAACACGCGGCCCTGGCCGGCGCAGGACAGACGGCGGCAAAGCGAACAGTTCGACCTGTCGTGCGCATTCCGTCGCCGCGACGCAGGCCGGCGCATGTGGAAGTGCGCTGGGCGGAAGTCCAGAAAGTCGCGGCGATCGAGCAACGAATTGCGATCATGCCCTTCCGCGCCGGAGGCAGCGAATGGGAGTGCCTGACGGAAGCGCTGTATTTCGAGGCTCGCGGTGAATCCGTGCGCGGTCAGATCGCTGTTGCGGAAGTCATACTGAATCGCAGGGATTCCTCCCGGTATCCTGATACGATCTGTGAAGTGGTGCAGCAGGGCGCCCCCAAGCGGCACAAGTGTCAGTTCTCGTACAATTGCGACGGCCTTACGGAAACGTTCGACAACGAAGCGGAATACCAACATGTCGGCCGTGTCGCCCAACTTATGCTCGGCAGTTTCCGAAGCAACCTGACTGGTGGCGCGCTGTTCTATCATTCCTTGCACGTCAATCCCCGCTGGAACCGGAACGTAATTCGCACTGCGACGATCGGCGCCCACTACTTCTACAGCCTTGACGGTTCCTGACTCCTGCGGGAACAAGAGATGACGGTCCCCGCTGCAGTGGCGGTTTCGTCGCGCGGGGAACAGGTCCGCCGGGCGCAATTCGCCGCGGAATTGTTGCGAACGCCGGTTCGCGAACGCGAATCTTCCTCGGCATTGTAGACAGAGAACATGTCGAACGCGACGAAGCGCATCACGCCCGTGGCATCAAGGAATTGCAGTCCGGCTAATGGGACTGGCCTGATCTTTTTGAGGGACCATGTTCGGCACATGGAAATCGGCGCGTTCCAGGCAGAGCGCGGTGTCCTCCAACGGGTCCGGTTCAACGTCGCCCTCGAAGTTGCAGCGCGTGATTCCGGAACAGATGACCATGTGGATCGAATTCTGTCGTATGACTGGATTTGCGAATCCATTGACCATGTCATCGGTCTCGGTCGGGTCGACCTGCTTGAGACTTTTGCCGAGAGTCTGGCTGAAAGGTTGCTCGCCGACCCGCGCGCCGAGCATGCGACGGTCAGCATTGAAAAACTTGATCGCGTGCCGGGTGCGCTCGGCGTCGAGATCCGCCGTTCCCGCAGGGAGCTTGCATCGTCTGTTCTTCCGGGCGCGGCCGCGCGGGGATCGGATCCGCTCGTCTTGCTGCTTCCCGACTGCGAGATCGAGTCGGTGCGGCTCGAAAGCTGGCTCGACGCGATTCATGCTCGTCCGAACCCTTGCATCATCTGCGTCGAAGCACAATCACGGGACTTTCCCGTGACGGGCGAGGACGACATCGACCGCCGGATCCGGATTCTGGCGATCGAGCAGAACGCATGGCGCCTCTCCGCTCTGGACGACAGGTGTTCGGTGGTCGACAGCCGCGCGGAACTCGAACACGCGTTGCAGGAAGGCGGCACTGCCATTTGGGCGCCGACGCGGCGCATGCTTGACTATACAGGTTGGCCCGAGGAGCGCCTTGGGCTTGCGCTCGACCTTGCCGTTGGACTCGCGCGGAAGCTGTCCGCTCCGCAGGTCGTCCGATGCGGGGGCGAACCGGGCATCGGTGCAGATCCGTCGGTAAGGGCAGTTGCGGGACCGGAGGAGCTCTAGCTCGCGTGCCGCACGAACCGGCGAGAGACAGGCTGCCAGAGTCCTGCGGAGATGACTTGATGCCCGATTCGTGCGCCAGGTACCGGCCCATCGCTCGCACCGACAGGATCCGCCCGCCGGCGGCAAGGCTTCTGGCGGGCGGCTGGGCCTGGTTTTCCGAGTGCGAACGCCTGTCCTGCGGCGAACCGTCCCGCGTCGTCTCCGCGGATGACCTGCCTCCGGAAGTCCTCGATTCGTTCTGTCGGCGCCGGAAGCCGATCTGCGGCGTGTCCACGGCCTCGCCCGTGCTCATGGGCGTCCTTAACGTGACGCCGGACAGTTTTTCCGACGGCGGCGACTTCACGGATCCGGCATCTGCGCGCGAACGCGCCCGCGAGCTTGCGAAGAACGGCGCCGCGATCCTCGACATCGGAGGCGAATCGACGCGGCCCGGGGCAGGAGAGGTCGACGCCGACGAGGAAATCAGGCGAACTGTCCCTGTGATCCGGGCATTGAGGGACGGCGGTCATTCGGGTCCGATTTCCATCGACACCCGAAAGGCGGCGGTCGCGAATGCTGCTCTCGACGCCGGGGCGGACATGGTCAACGACGTCTCGGCGCTAGAATTCGACGACGGCAGCCTCGGACTTGCTGCCGATCGCAAGCCTTTTGTCTGTCTCATGCATTCGCGTGGCGATCCGCGGACGATGCAGGACAATCCGGTCTACGACGACGTGCTCCTGGACATTTGCGACTACCTGGAAACGCGCGTAAACGCATGCCTTCGGGCGGGAATTCCATCGGACAGGATAGTCGTCGACCCCGGCATCGGTTTCGGCAAGACGCTGGACCAGAATCTGGAACTGATCCGCGGGCTGTCCATGTTTCACTGCTTTGGCTGCCCGGTGCTCGTTGGCGTTTCGCGCAAGAGGTTCGTGGGAGCGCTCGGAAGCGAACCGGATCCCAGGCGGCGGTTCCCCGGTTCGATGGCCGTTGCCCTCGAGGCGCTCCGGCAAGGCGTGCAAATTATCCGGGTTCATGATATCGCCGAATCCCGGCAGGCGGTCGCGTTGTGGCGCGCGATGTTGTGAAGGAAGGAACGATGCCGCGCAGTCTATTCGGGACCGACGGTGTGCGGGGCGAGGCCAATTCCCACCCGATGACGGCCGAGCTTGCCCTGCGAATTGGGGCGGCAGCCGGAAACGTCCTGCGCAGCGACGCCGGGACAAACCGCGTGGTGATCGGCAAGGACACCCGCAACTCGTCATACATGTTCGAAAATGCGCTGACCGCAGGGTTCACCTCCACGGGGATGGACGTGTTCCTCCTTGGCCCGGTCCCGACGCCAGCTGTCGGCATGCTCACGCGATCCATGCGCGCCGAAATCGGGGTGATGATCTCAGCTTCGCACAACGCCTTTCGCGACAACGGCATCAAGTTCTTCGGCCGTGACGGTTTCAAGCTGCTCGACGACGCCGAGGCGGAAATCGAGGCGCGGCTGGCGGGCGGTGTCATACTCGCCGTGCCGGAGAACATCGGTCAGGCGCGCCGGATCGACGACGGGCTTGGCCGTTACATGGAATTTGCCAAGACGACGTTCAACGGCAAGAAGATGCTGGACGGCTTGCGCGTGGTGGTCGACTGCGCCAACGGCGCGGCCTATCGTGCGGCGCCGGAAGTCCTCTGGGAACTCGGCGCCGACGTAGTCGAACTCGGAGTCTCTCCCAATGGCTACAACATCAACGAGAAATGCGGGTCGACATATCCGAGACTTGCGGCCGATGCGGTCCTAGAGCGCCGCGCCGATGTTGCGATTTGCCTCGATGGCGACGCCGACCGCATCATCGTCGTGGACGAAAAGGGACATGTCGCCTCCGGCGACCAGATTATGGCGCTCATTGCCTGTGCCTGGAAACGCGCGGAACGCCTCTCGAGGGATGCCATCGTAACCTCGATCATGTCGAACAAGGGGCTCGAACACCACCTTGCCGGAATCGGACTTTCGGTCATCCGCGCCGACGTCGGAGACCGTTACGTCGTGGAAACGATGCGGCGCGAGGGCTGCAATTTCGGCGGGGAGCAGTCAGGTCACATCGTCATGACCGACTTCATGACGACTGGCGACGGCTTGATCGCGGGGTTGCAGGTGCTGAGTGCGGTCACGGAGTCGGGTCGGCCCGCAAGCGAACTGTGCCGCCAGTTCGATCCGCTCCCGCAACTGCTTGAAAACGTGCGCTACGGCGCGGGTCGCGACCCCCTTGAAGCCGCCGCCGTGAAATCGTCAGGTCACATCGTCATGACCGACTTCATGACGACTGGCGACGGCTTGATCGCGGGGTTGCAGGTGCTGAGTGCGGTCACGGAGTCGGGTCGGCCCGCAAGCGAACTGTGCCGCCAGTTCGATCCGCTCCCGCAACTGCTTGAAAACGTGCGCTACGGCGCGGGTCGCGACCCCCTTGAAGCCGCCGCCGTGAAATCGGCGTTCCAGCGATTCGCGCCGGACAGGACACGCTCGGGAATCGGGGACGGCTCGTGATCAGAAAGTCCGGTACGGAGCCGCTGGTCCGCATCATGGGCGAGGGAGAGGATCCCGACATGCTCAGGGAAGTCGTTTCGCGAGTCACTGCTGCGGTTTCCGAGGCAGCATGAACCGGCTCCGCCGATCGGCGTCCGCTTCCGGAATCCGAACGCGACTTTTCCCTCGTGCCGCGGCGTCTCGCCGCCTGCAGACGCCGGAGGAAGAGCGAGCGGTCGGAAACACGGCGGCTCCGTGCAGGCCGCCCGTCTCCGCGCTCGCCCGGGAGGCATATGAGGCGCCGGCGAAAATGACTCCGGCACCGTAAGCCTCTAGATCGTCCGCCTGGCGGAATTCCACGCTCTCCTGCAAAACCCGTTTCCGCCGTCGCTTTCGGACTGAAATCTCGTCTCCCCGAACTTGCGGCGCGTGAACGAGTTCGCGCACGCGACAGCAGACGCGAGGGCGGATACGTCCGGATTCCCGAGGCGCGCTGCGCGTCCAGAAAACGGTTTCCGCGGGTTCTGGCCGATCCACGGCATTTCTGGCGCGAGCGGGAGAGCCGGGAACTGTCACCAGTCGGCTCAACGCGGCTTGCGTGCGCCTTGCGAAGCGAATCGCTTCACCGATACGGCGTCAGAGCATGGCGGGTATGCGTTATTGTTCGTTGTTGCGATCGCGGCCGATACCTAGCTTCGAATTGCGGTCGATGGAGCCGCGAAAAGAAGAAACCGTCAGACAAACGAAGGAGTGAACCATGTTTGCAGACGACGTAAATGGACGGGCCGGCCGGGAGCCCCTGGCTGACCAGTTGAGCCGGGTCATCTCGCACGGGCTTGCTGCCCTGACCCTCGCCGCGAACAGGCGGCGCAGCTTCAGGCAGACATTCAATGCGCTGAGCAGGCTGAGCGATCGGGAACTCGAAGATCTTGGAATCATGCGCGCGGACATAGAACGCATCGCGCGAGAAGCCGCCGAGAGGGCCGTTTGAGATGTCCAGTACGAGCACCATGCCGGGTGGCGCCGGCGTATTCGGAGCAATTCGGTTCGCCGCGGGCCTGACCGACTGGCTGTCGGCATGGATCAGGCCAGCCTTTCGCCGGCTGGCGGTCGCGCGCCTTTCCGCAGCGATGATGGAACTGAGCGACGAGCAACTGGCGCAAATCGGAGTTGATCGCGCAGGAATCCTCGCATACGCGGAACGGATCGTCGACGAGTCTTGACCTGGACGTCGGGCTCGCGGGAAGTTCGTCCTCCTCCCGACGGTTTCCGCGGTCCCGCATGCAGGTGTCCGTTTTCCTCCGCGGTCTCCTGCACGACAGAAAAGGGCCACGCCAAGGCGCGGCCCTTTTCGCACATTTGAACGGGTAGCCGTCAGTTCTTGTCCTGGTCCACGAGACGGCCTTCGCCAATCCATGGCATCATCGCGCGCAGCCGCTCTCCTACGCGTTCGATCTCATGCGCATCGTTGGTGCGCCGCGTGCTCTTGAAGAACGGTTGTCCGACTGCGTTCTCCAGCATGAATCCGCGCACGAAGCTCCCTGACTGGATGTCCTTGAGGATGGCTTTCATGCGCATCTTCGTTTCATCGTAGGGAAGAACGCGCGATCCGGAAACATACTCGCCGTATTCCGCCGTATTCGAAACCGAGTAGTTCATGTTCGCGATGCCGCCCTCGTAGATCAGGTCGACGATGAGCTTGACCTCGTGCAGGCACTCGAAATAGGCCATTTCGGGCGCGTAGCCGGCCTCGACCAACGTTTCGAAACCGAGGCGGATCAGTTCAACGAGGCCGCCGCACAGCACTGCCTGTTCGCCGAACAGGTCTGTTTCGCACTCCTCCCGGAATGTCGTCTCGATGATCCCGGAGCGTCCGCCGCCGATGGCCGAACAGTACGAGAGGCCGGTTTCGAGCGCCTTGCCGGACGCGTCGTTGGAGACCGCGACGAGGCAGGGCACGCCGCCGCCCTTGACGTATTCGCCGCGAACCGTGTGCCCCGGCCCCTTTGGCGCCATCATGATGACGTCCACGGTGGACTTGGGTTCTATGAGCCCGAAATGAATGTTCAGGCCGTGCGCGAAGGCAATCGCGGCCCCGTCCTTCAGATTGTCGTGAACATGCCGCCTGTAGGTTTCTGCCTGCAGCTCGTCCGGCATCGCGAACATCATCACGTCGCACCATCCCGCAGCTTCCGCGATGTCCTTGACGTCCAGCCCTTCCGCGTCGGCTTTCCTCGCCGACCCCGAACCTTCCCGAAGCGCTACGCAGATGTTTTTCGCACCTGAGTCGCGCAGGTTCAGTGCATGCGCGTGACCTTGCGACCCGTATCCGAGTATGGCGACTTTCTTGTCCTTGATGAGGTTCACGTCGCAGTCACGATCATAGAATACGCGCATTTGAATTGTTCCTTTTCAACGTTTCGCTTCGGAACATGACCGATACCATCATTCGCGGGTTTGCCAACACGAAGTTTCCCGAAACACGCGAAATGCGTGGAATTTGGCGGCAAGAGAAGGGACTGCGCTTTCCAGCGCACGGTGCACCGAGGAGCCCGGGCCGGAGTCTTCGGCCTGGTAGCCGCGCCGCGAAGCAGACGATGGCTCAGTTCTGCAGAGCCCGGCCGAGGCCGGCGCGCATCAGCGCCTTTCGCAGCGGCGCGCCGGAGTGGAGCGACTTCAGGCAGGCGAGCCGGGCATCGCGCGCGACCTGATTGCCCGCGATGGATGCCCGATTCAGGATGTCGCATGCCATGGTGCGCATCAGAATGTCCGGCAGCCGGGATCGCGCGTAACGCCGCAGAACGTCGTCCGATCCCGGATCTATTCCGTTGACGTCGAGCAATTCCTGGAGCCGCTGAATGTCGGCGAACGACATGTTGAGCCCCTGCGCGCCTGTTGGCGGCACGACATGGGCCGCTTCGGCGATGAGAACGGACCGGTGAGCTGTGAGCCGGTTTGCGAGCAGCCCGGAAATCGGCCAGCTACCGTGTTTGCCGACGCGGGACATGGAACCGAGCACGCCGCAGCTCCGCCGATTCAGTTCGCCGTCGAACGCCGCATGGGGCAGGCGGCTGCGGCGTTCGGTCTCGGCCGCTCCGTCAACCCAGACGACGGCAGACGAGAAGCCGCTATCCCTTTCCGGCAAGGGAATGAGCGTGAACGGCCCGCCGGTGCGATGAATTTCGGTGGAAGTTCCTTCATGCGGCCGATCGTGGACAACCCGGAGCGCGAGCGCGCTTTGGCCGTAGCGCCATCGCCTTGCGCCGATTCCGAGCAGTTCCCGGATGCGGGAGTTCCGCCCGTCCGCGCCGATGAGCAGACGACAGCAAATCGTGGCGCCATCCGAAAGACCGACCATCACTCCGCCGCTTCGCCGGACTATAGCGCGCGTATGCACGCCCCGCCTTATGTCCACGTTGGACAGCTGCGACAGGCGATCCAGGAGTTCGCGCACCAACAGGCGGTTGGGGATGTTCCATCCAAAAGGAGCATCCGATATCTCGGCAGCCTCGAAAGTTGCGGCATGGCGTATCCGGCCGTCTTCTCCGCCCGCGTCTGCAACCCTGAGCGCTCGGAGCGGAGCAGCGAATTCGGAGATCCGCGTCCAGATGCCGGCCCGTTCCAGAACTGGCCGCGCGGGCTGGAGGAATGCCGTAGTCCGCGTGTCCTCAGTCTCCCGGCCGGTCCCGCCCTGCGCCGGATCGGCGCAGACAACATCGAGGCCGTTGCCGCCGAGGACAGCGGCCGCAGTCAGCCCCGCAATTCCGCCGCCGCTGATGAAGATGTCGGTCGGCTGCGGTGTGATGCGTTTCATGCGCTCCTGCCTTCCGGTCCCGGCGAAGGTCGAGCGGGATGGGGGCGGCGCATGCGGCAGCCGGATTTCCGCACCCTCCGTGTCGGCGCCTGCGCGGCCCCCGGTCGATTCACTGCCCGGCGGGCGCCTGCATGGCGGCCGCGAACCGCTCGAAGAGGTAGTAGCTGTCCGTTGGACCGGGACTTGCCTCCGGATGATACTGGACCGAGAACACGGGCCGGTTCCGCATCCTCAGGCCGCAATTGGACCCGTCGAACAACGATATATGCGTCTCCACCACGTCGGCGGGAAGAGTCTGGGAATCCACCGCGAACCCGTGATTCATGGAGGTTATCTCGACCTTTCCGGTTTCAAGGTCCTTGACGGGGTGATTGGCGCCGTGGTGTCCGTGGTTCATCTTGATTGTGCGGGCGCCCAGGGCAAGCCCCAGCATCTGGTGGCCGAGGCAGACCCCGAACACCGGGATCTCCGACCTGTCCAGGATTTCCCGAATCATCGGCACCGCATAGTGCCCCGTCGCCGCCGGGTCACCGGGGCCGTTCGAAAGAAACAGGCCGCTCGGGTCATGCGCGAGAACGTCATCCGCGGTCGACTCGGCAGGAAGCACGGTTATGTCGCATCCCGATGCAGCGAGGCAGCGAAGGATGTTGCGCTTTGCGCCGTAGTCCATGGCGACGACCCGCTTGCCGGCCTTCGCGTCCCGCTGTCCGTAGCCGTCGGGCCAGGCCCAGCGCGTTTCGCTCCACCGGTATGCCTGCTTGCAGGTGACGTCCCGCGCCAGATCGACGCCTTCGAGGCCGGGGAACGACCGGGCGCGTTCAAGGAGCGCCATGATGTCGAACTCGCCGGACGGATCGTGCGAAATCGCCACGTGAGGGGCGCCCTGGTGCCGTATCGAACGGGTCAGACGGCGGGTATCGACGCCTCCCATGCCGATGCAGTTGCGCCGGCGCAGCCATGTGCCGAGCGTTGCCTCGGCGCGCCAATTCGACGGCAGCGTCGGATCCCATTTAACGATCATTGCCCTCGCGACCGGATCCGCGGCCTCGTTGTCCTCGATGTTCGTTCCGGTATTGCCGATGTGGGGAAAGGTGAAGGTCACCGCCTGTTCCGCATAGGACGGATCCGTCATGATTTCCTGGTACCCGGTCATCGCCGTATTGAAGCAGAGTTCCGCCGCGATCGTTCCCGTGCCGCCGAAGCCCCGGCCGAAGAAGGTCGTTCCGTCGGCTAGAACCATGCAGGCAGTCGGTTTCTCGTTCCTGTCGATCGGGTTCGACGGTGTGGTCATGGCTGGCTTCCGACGTATGGCGGCGGCAACCTAGGTACCGGCAGTTGGCAGGTCAATAGCTCTTGCCGAACCGGCACGGTCGCAGTCCGGAACGTGCCGGGATTCCTCGGAAATACTTTGCCGCGAGCGAACCGGAAGTCCCGCCTCGGGCCGGATCGGCGCCGCGCGTCAAGGGCGGCGGGGGACGTGTCCCCTCGGGAGGCGCAACAGGCGAAGGGCCGCCGGGATCACGAGGCAGGCGTCAGGGAATCCAGTCCGCCGATCTCGGAGAGGTTCCTTGCGATTTCGTCAATCCCCTGCCGGACGCGCAGCCTGGCGAATACCGTTGGGCGCTCGCCGCGCATCCTCCGCGCATCCTGTTCCATGACATCGAGCCGGGCGCCGACCAGGGGCGCGAGGTCGGTCTTGTTGACAACCAGGATGTCCGATCGGGTGATGGCCGGGCCGCCCTTTCGCGGAATGTCCTCGCCGGCGGCGACATCGATGACGTAGATGCTCAGGTCGGCGAGTTCCGGGCTGAATGTCGCGGAAAGATTGTCGCCTCCGGATTCGATCAGGACGATGTCGACCCCGGGGTGCCTTTCGATCATCTCCGCCACCGCGGCCAGATTGACGGATGCGTCTTCGCGGATCGCGGTGTGCGGACATCCACCCGTCTCGACCCCGATGATTCGATCATGCGGAAGGACCTGCATGCGCATGAGCGCCTCCGCGTCTTCCTTCGTGTAGATGTCGTTGGTGATCACGCCGACCGAGTGCGTGCCGCGAAACGTCTCGCAGAGCGCCGCCGTCAGCGTGGTCTTGCCTGCGCCGACAGGGCCGCCGATGCCGATTCGGAGGGGGCCGTTCATGCCTGTCATGTTCGAAAGATCCGGGAATACTGGGTTTCGTGCAGCATCGACGCGATGTCCGCAGCGAACGCAGACGACTTCAGGGCGTCCAGGTTGCCGTGCGCGTTGTCCCTGGCGACGCCCCGGCAAAGAGGCTGCAGGTCGCGGATGACCTCCTGGCCTTCCGTCTGCCCGATCGGGATCATGCGGACGCCGACCGACACCAGATTGGCGGCAAAAGCCTGCAGGAACATGGATGCGGTGAGCTGCAAGGGCAGGTCGGCAAGCCTTGCGCAGAGACCCACGATGACGGGATGGACGAGTTCGGGAAGCTCCCGGTCCAGAAGTCTCGATGTCACCGCGCGGAAGGTTCGCCCCATGTCGGCGGTTTCCCGCAACCGCTCTGCGGACGGCGCGAACGCGCGCGCCATTTCGTCGATTTCGAGGAGTTCCGAGTTGGAGTCCGCCAGGTAGGCCGCCGATAGAAACATTACGTCAGAGGCGCCGGATCCGTGGCTGACGACGTCCCGCGTCCAGGCGGCGAGCGCATCTCGATCGGGGACGTCTCCGCTCTCGATGGCCCATTCGAGGCCGTGGCTGAACTGGAAGGCACCGACGGGGTAGGCTGGAGAGAACCACTGCATGAGCGTCATGATTCCGGTTTCAGTGGCCGTGGCCATGAGTCCTGCCGCGCCCATAGGCGCCTCCCTCCGGAAAAAAAGGCTGCCTGACTTCGCGGAGGATGGCTCCCAGTCCTTCCAGCATCCCCCGAATGACATGGTCGCGTTGGATCAGCAGTCGATCATGCGCGATCTGGCACGGCGCGTGGCGATTGCCGATATGCCAGGCGAATCGGACGAGATCGCCGCCGACGACCTCGATCAGGGGTTCCGGTGCGGCGTGGACACCGAACCTGCGTCCGTCTTCCAGTTGGAATGCGTCGCCTTCATCGAGCGATGCCGTCCGCTCGAGATCAACCAGGAAGTTCTCGCCGCCGTCCGAACGCAGGACCCGACGTCGCAGGAACCGTTGCTCGTAGTTCAGGCTGACGGCGTCCTCGGTATCCGACGTCTGAATGATTCTTCGGCTGACGATCATCTGTGCGCTTCAGAAAAGGAAGTACCGCTGCGCCATAGGCAGGACTTCGGCGGGCTGACATGTCAGCAGTTCGCCGTCCGCGCGGACTTCATAGGTTTCCGGATCGACCTCGATTGCCGGGGTGGCGTCGTTTAAGGGAAGATCCTGTTTCCGGACCTCGCGCGTTCGTTCGACTGCCAGCGCCGCTTTTGCGAGCCCCAGTCTGCCGCCAATGTCCGAAGACGCGGCCGCCTCCGAGACGAAAGTCACTGCGGACTGCTCGACGGCGCGCCCGCAGGCTCCGAACATTGGCCGGGAATAGACCGGCTGCGGCGTCGGGATGGAGGCGTTCGGGTCCCCCATCTGCGAAAGGGCGATCGTTCCTCCCAGGAGCACCAACTCCGGTTTCACGCCGAAGAATGCCGGGCGCCAGAGTACGAGGTCAGCGCGCTTTCCCTCCTGGATGCTGCCGATATGCGTCGAGATTCCGTGGGCGATGGCCGGGTTGATCGTGTATTTCGCTATGTAGCGCCGGACGCGCAGGTTGTCGTTGTCCCCGGTTTCCTCAGGAAGCGCGCCGCGCTGCCTTTTCATCTTGTCGGCAGTCTGCCATGTCCTGACAATGACTTCCCCCACGCGGCCCATCGCCTGGCTGTCGCTGGCAATGATCGAGAATGCGCCAACGTCGTGCAGGATGTCCTCGGCGGCGATGGTTTCGCGCCGGATGCGGCTGTCCGCAAACGCGACATCCTCGGGAATCGACTTGTCCAGATGGTGGCAGACCATGAGCATGTCGAGATGTTCTTCCACAGTATTGACCGTGAACGGCCGCGTCGGGTTGGTCGAGGACGGCAGCACGTGATCCATTCCGCAGATCTTGATGATGTCCGGCGCGTGGCCGCCGCCGGCGCCCTCGGTGTGAAAGGCGTGTACGGTCCGGCCTCCGATCGCGGCGATCGTGTCTTCGACGAAACCGGATTCGTTCAGGGTATCTGTATGGATCATCACCTGCACGTCCATGGCGTCGGCGACCGACAGGCAGCAGTCGATTGCGCCCGGCGTCGTGCCCCAGTCCTCGTGCAGCTTCAGGGCGCAGGCTCCGGCCAGCACCTGTTCCTCCAGCGCGGCCGGAAGGGACGCGTTGCCCTTGCCCGCGAACGCAAGGTTCATCGGCAGGGCATCGGCGGCCTGGAGCATTCGCCCGATGTGCCAGCTTCCAGGGGTGCAGGTCGTTGCAAGCGTGCCGTGCGCAGGTCCGGTGCCGCCGCCCAGCATTGTCGTCAACCCGGAGTGCAATGCATCGTCGACCTGTTGCGGGCAGATGAAGTGGACGTGGCTGTCGAAGCCGCCGGCGGTCAGGATCCTTCCCTCGCCCGCGATCGCTTCGGTACCCGGACCGATGACAATGTCGACGCCCGGTTGCGTATCGGGATTGCCGGCCTTGCCTATCTTCCAGATCCGGCCGTCCTTCAGCCCGACGTCGGCCTTGTAAATGCCGGAGACGTCAATGATCAGCGCGTTCGTGACGACGGTGTCGACCGCCCCCTCTGCGCGTGTCGCCTGGGACTGTCCCATCCCGTCCCGGATGACCTTGCCGCCTCCGAACTTGACTTCTTCGCCGTAGATCGTCAGGTCGCGTTCGACTTCGACAATGAGCTCCGTGTCCGCAAGTCGGACCCTGTCGCCGGCTGTCGGACCGAACATCGCCGCATATTCGGCGCGCTTCATTGTTGCCGGCATCTAGAGCTTTCCCATGACCTGTTGACGGAAGCCGAATATGCGCCGGGAGCCGGCGACCGGGATGAGTCGGACCTCGCGCCGCTGGCCCGGCTCGAATCGCACCGCGGTGCCGGCCGCGATATCCAGGCGCATGCCGCGGGCAGCTTTCCGGTCGAACTCGAGAGCCCGGTTCGCTTCGCCGAAGTGATAGTGCGATCCGACCTGCACCGGCCGGTCACCGGTATTGGCAACAGTGATCACGATCGCTTCACGCGACGTGTTCAGGATGATCTCGTCATCGGCGGGAATGATTTCTCCAGGTATCATGATCGTGTTTCAGCGTATGGGATCATGTACGGTGACGAGCTTGGTGCCGTCCGGGAAAGTGGCTTCTACCTGGACCTCCGGTATCATTTCCGGGACTCCCGCCATGCACTGCTTCCTGGTGACGACATGCGCGGCCGCCTGCATCATGTCCGCAACGGAACGCCCGTCGCGCGCGCCCTCGATCACGGCATCCGCGATCAGGGCGACGGCCTCGGGATGATTCAGCTTGACGCCGCGCCGTAGCCGCCTGCGCGCGACTTCCGCGGCCATGGAAACGAGCAGCTTGTCCCTTTCTCTTGGTGTCAGTTGCATCTCAAAGGTTCCAGGGTTTGGGAATGGAGCATTCCAAGAGTCGCTCGAGGACCCGAACGAGCATCATTCGGAGTTCGAGACCGTCATTCGCAAGAATCCTGGCCGCCAGCAATTCGTTCCGCATAAGGCTTGCGCCAGATCGTCCGTTCAGGAGAGCCCGCATCGGTGCGAGCTTCGCTTCGGCGGTCGGCGAAATGAATACGAGCGAGGCGCCGGCGCCTGCGCCGTGGGCAATTCCCGGACGCAGCAAGTTGCGGGAAAGGTTGCCCGCCAGCGCGATTCTGTCGTGGTAGATCATCTTTCCGGCGCGTAAAACCGATATCCTGTCGCTGAAGCGCACCCGGGTCAGCACCTCGCCCATGGCGGTGCGGCCAAAGACGAGTGGTTCGACGACAACCGCCGACGCGTCCCGCTCGAGTTCAACGTCGAGTGTCCGGCAAAGGTTGCATCCCTCGAAAAGAATGGTTTCCTGGGGAAGCCAGCTGATGTGTGCGCCGGCCCCGACTGTCAGCCGGTTGCGAACCCGTCCGGGGCGCTCTTCCAGGCTCCGGTACGCCCTTTCGGCGGCCTGGGTGGTGACAGTCAGGCTGGAACCCTCGTCCAGCGTCGCGGATACGGCGAGATCATCGCCTCCGGTAATGCCGCCGGCCGTGTTCACGATAACGGCCTGACGGCTCGCGTCGTCGGTTCGCGGGAAGAGAACTCTCAGGCTGCCGCTTTGCCGGAGGTCTGAAACGACTGTCGGTTTCGCCGATGTCACGGAAACCCGTACCTCGCCGATGCTGCGCGGCGGATCCTGGCTTGCGGACAAGCAGTGTCCTGGAAGTTGGTCAAGAATTGACGGAGGCTCCGGTGGCTGCAGATGCGTCTGGATAGCGACCCTGCGGGCGGAAGCCATGATTTCCCTGCGTGAAATTTGCTTTTGAACGGGATTTTGGAAATATTTTCGGCATAAATTCGGCAATAGCCCAAGAGTTAGGCAGGCATAGCGATGACATTCAATCAGGGTGGAATTGGGGATTGGAGTGGAGAAGCAGATCGGTGCGGCGCGCTCCATTCAACGGCCCGTCATGTCGAGAAATTCGATTGTCGGCTTTTCTCCTTCCCGTATCGCACTCTTGCAGAGGATTTTGGAAACGCGAACGTGCGGCCCGTCCCGAGCAAGATCCGCGCCGTGAGAGGCTCCAGAACCTCGAGCAACTCCGGAGACTGCAAAGCTCTGCCATCCGCTGTGCACAAGGGGACGGTTCGCGCATCGGCACTTGTTGTTTTCGGACGCCACCGCAGATTGTTGCCGGCGGCGAGGGCGAACCCCAGCGAGGAACTCAGCCGGACCCGCACTCTCGCTCAGGATGATACGCCTTTCCGGCATGCAAGTCAGGTTGAAGTCAATCCGGTCGCCGGAACAGGTGTTCGGATCTAACGAAGGCCTTGCACCGGTTCCGAAATCGGACCCGCGGCCACTCGGGTTGGGTCCGCAGGCACGAAGTTGCCTGTCCAGTGAGACTTCGGAGGGAGTGTCGCGCGCCCAAACAGACCACGGGCGTGATTCTCAATGCACCCCGCCTTGCTGGGACGTGGTCGCCATGGCCTGCATTCTCGCCCCATGCGCCGCGCATCCGCGTAAACTCGTTTGCGGTTGGGGCACGTGTCGTTTTCGCCGGAATTTCTCCTGATCTTCACGAGGTTCAATTCACGATGCGCGATCATCGCCGCGACTTGTAGTCGGACGCATTCCCGCAGCGGGTTCGATCAGAGTTCAGGTCGCAACTTGTTCGAACCGGATTGCTCCAGGATTGCCGAACTCGCTTGCCACCGGCGTCGCTAGTTGATCCGGTTGAACCCTTAATCCCGTCCGTATAATACTGTTGACTGTACGGGGGACATGATGCTGCGTGAACGAATTAAGTCCGACCTTGAGCGGGCGAAGAAGGAGCAGGATCGGTTGCGCCTGTCCATGCTCCGTCTCATTTGCGCCGCAATCAAGGACCGCGACATCGCTTTCCGGTCAGACGGACGTTCTTCCGGAGTATCCGACCGGGAAATTCTCGACATCCTCACGAAGATGATCCAGCAGAGAAATGCCAGCGTGACTGCCTACGAGGAGGCGGGACGCCTGGAGTCGGCGGAACGGGAACGTTCAGAAATTTCGGTAATACGGGAATTCCTTCCCCGGCAGATGACGGACGTCGAGATGCAGGCCGCGGTTCGGAAGGCGATTTCTGCCGTTGGTGCCGAGAGCATTCGCGACATGGGCCGGGTGATGGGCGAACTGAAGTCCAGCTACCCGGGACAGATGGATTTCGGAAAGGCAGGGGAGGCCGTAAGGCAACTGATATGCTGAGCCGCGCAACGGACGCTTCGCCTTGCGCGGAACAATCCGGCGTCCGGCAGGCATTCCGTCGCGTATGCGGGCCCTTCATTCCGCGTTGCCCCGTGTCCGACGGGTCGCTTCCGCTTCTTAAGTTCCCGGGAAGAACTGCGTCGCCACGCGCCCGGGTCGGCGAGCGGATGGCGGTCTCTTCAGCCGCGCGATACCAGGTTCCCTGTATTCACCCTTGCGAGCACGCGCTGCAACTCCTCGAACAGCGTGATGCGCTCGTGCGGGCTCAGGAACGCGCCCAGCTCGATCTCCCGGCCGTTTCCGCGAAGCGTCAGGTAATTCTCGACGGGTCCGTTGTCGCGCAACTGAACGCTTGTCCAGCAGGGCCTTGCGCTCCAGACCTGAGATGGAGACCGCGGGTTCGTTCGCTCGACGACAATGAGTTCCGGCCAGACTTCGAGTTTCTCGACGAGCCTGCCGTCCATGAAGTTCCGTTCAATGAGGCCTGCGGTCAGCGCCAGGACGCCGAGCGGGAACGGCGCCAGCGCCCACAGCGCGCCGGTACCGAGAAACGGGAAGAGCGGCACAAGCAGCAGGACCGAGGCGAACCCTAGGAAGACGGTTGCGCCGGTCCGTGTCAGGGACCGGTTCGGCCAGAGCAAGATCCTGTAGGCGGGCGCACCGCGGCCAAACGGCCGCAGTCCTCGAATGTGGCTCCCGAAATCGGCTGCCCGCCTGCGGGGAGTCAATTTCCCGGCCCCATCGACGGGGCGTTCAATGGCTGCCCTGCCGGTCCCATTCGTCCCTGGTCGGCAGAATGTCGTAGGTGTGCGCAGGCGGCGGGTTCGGATGCGTCCACTCGAGGGTGTCCGCATGCTCGCCCCAGTAGGCGTTCTCCTCGATCTTCTTCCCGTAGAACAGCGTGTAGAACACGACGCCGATGAAGAACACGAACGAGGCGAACGTCAGGAACGCACCGTAGGACGAAATCTCGTTCCAGAATGCGAACTGTTCGGGATAGTCGATGTAGCGGCGCGGCATGCCCTGCCGGCCGAGGAAGTGCTGCGGGAAGAACGTCACGTTGGCGCCGACGAAGGTTGTCCAGAAGTGAAGCTGCCCCGCCCACTCCGGGTACTGCCTGCCCGACATCTTGCCGATCCAGTAGTAGACCGCCGCAAAAATGGAGAACACGGCGCCGAGCGACATCACGTAGTGGAAGTGGGCCACGACGTAGTATGTGTCGTGGTAGGCCCGGTCGAGCCCGGCCTGGCTGAGGACAATGCCCGTGACGCCGCCGACGGTGAACAGGAACAGGAAGCCGAATGCCCAGAGCATGGGCGTCTTCAGGACGACCGAACCGCCCCACATGGTCGCGATCCAGCTGAAGATCTTGATGCCCGTCGGCACGGCGATCACCATCGTCGCCAGCATGAAGTAGGCTTGCTGGGTGATGCTCATCCCGACAGTGTACATGTGGTGCGCCCAGACGATGAAACCGAGCGCGCCGATCGCCACCATTGCGTAGACCATGGGAAGATACCCGAAGATCGGCTTTCTCGAGAATGTCGAAATGACATGGGAGATGACGCCGAACCCGGGGACGACGATCATGTAGACTTCAGGATGCCCGAAGAACCAGAGCAGGTGCTGGTAGAGAACCGGATCGCCTCCGCCGGCCGCGTCGAAGAAGGTGGTTCCGAAGTTGCGGTCGGTGAGCAGCATCGTGATGGCGCCCGCAAGCACCGGCAGCGACAGGAGAATGAGGAAGGCGGTCACGAAGATCGACCAGGCGAAGAGCGGCGTCTTGTGCAGGGTCATGCCGGGCGCGCGCATGTTCAGGAAGGTCGTGATCATGTTGATGGCGCCGAGAATCGAGGATGCGCCCGAGACATGCACTGCAAAGATCGCGAAATCCATCGACATGCCCGCTTCGGTGGTCGAGAGCGGCGCGTATAGAACCCAGCCGACTCCCGTTCCGGAGAGGTTGTTGCCGCCGGGAACGAGCATCGAACAGACCGCGAGCGACGAGCCCGTGACGTACAGCCAGTAGCTCAGGTTGTTCAGCCGCGGGAACGCCATGTCCGGCGCACCGATCATCAGCGGCATGAAGTAGTTTCCGAAACCGCCGAACATTGCCGGGATGACGACGAAAAACATCATCAGGATGCCGTGTCCCGTGATCAGCACGTTCCAGAGGTGGCCGTTCGGCGTGCACTCCTCTACCGCTGCCGCGATGAGGCTCGCCCCTTCCAGGCACATGTGCTGGACCCCGGGTTCCATGAGTTCCAGCCGCATGAATACGGTGAAGGCAACCGAGACGAAGCCAACGACGCCGGCGGTCAGGATGTAAAGAATCCCGATGTCCTTGTGGTTCGTCGACATGAACCAGCGCACGAAGAAGTTCGGGTAGGCGTGATCGTCGTGCCCGTGTACGGCGGCGTCTGCCATCATGACCTCCTGACCTGACCGCCCCGCGAATCCGGTGGTTGCGGGTACGGGAGTACCTACTCCAGCTTGAACGCTCTCTCAACCGGATATGTCGCGACCCGATGTATTGCTGCCGACGGGGGTCGGACGATTCGTCTATTCCTCGGGGACAACGGGGTAGGTGCCGCCAGCCCAAGGCAGGCCCGGGTTGTTCAGCATCAGTTCGAGGAAGATGGGCGTCAGCCGCGAGAGGATGTTCCGTCCGCCGCGAACCTGTTCCCGGTTCGCGGAACTCTGCCAGGTGGCTCCGCCGTGAATCAACTGGTTGCGCAGAACGTAGAGGCGTTCGAAGAGGACGACGAGGATTCGGGCCGTATCCCTGCCCCGAAGAGATCGTTCCACGCTCCGGCTGTTGCTGCGAAACCGCTGTTCCCAGTCATCATTGCCCGGAACTCCGTTCAAGTGGTTCCAGAACGGCTGGTAGACATAGCGATTGTTCAGAATGGACCGTACGAAATTCGGGTACTGGTCCCAGATGACGTCGTAGATGCGGTCTTCCCTGTCGAGTTCCACGAGCGTCGTGAAGAACGCCGAGAATTGGCGTCGTTCCCCGGTTCCCGGCAATCCGACTTCGCTTGCATAAGCCGCGTTGAACGAGATCCAGTAGAAGATGAACGCCGCATCTTCGTCGTCCGTCTCGATCTCGGCGCGCTGCAACCAGCTCAGCGACCGGTGCACGCGCAGGTTGAGTCCTTCGGGAAATTGCCCCCTCAGCGCGCGATGCATGTCCTTGAGCCGCCGGTGCTGGCGCCCTGTCGCGTCCGAACTGGATCTCGGCATTCCCGCAGGTTCCCTTTCTGGCCGGCTCATATTCTAGACTCGGCCATTTGACCGTACAACGCCGACGCAGCCCGGCACCGGTCCCGGGAACGTGCATCAGTCGGGGAACACGCCGGAAAAGGTCGCTTGGAGCGCCGAGTCCAGGTCGCCGAGAGTGATCGGAAGGCCGAGGTCTACAAGACTCGTCACGCCGTGCTCAGCCACGCCGCAGGGGACGATTCCCTCATAGTGCGCAAGATCCGGTTCCACATTGACCGAGATGCCGTGCGAACTGATCCAGCGCCGGAGACGGACGCCGATCGCGGCTATCTTGTCTTCGCGCGGTTTCCCGTCCTCGGATGGCGGTTTTTCCGGACGCACAACCCAGACGCCGACCCGGCCCTGGCGCCTTTCGCCGGTTACGCCGAACTCTGCCAGTGCGCGGATGATCCACTCCTCGAGGTGCCAGACGTACCTGCGGACGTCGCGTCCCCTTCTGTTCAGGTCGAGCATCACGTAGGCGACGCGCTGCCCAGGACCGTGGTAGGTGAACGACCCGCCGCGCCGGGCCGCCACGACGGGAAACCGGTCGGGTTCGCGGAGGTGTCGGAATCTGTCCGAACTGGTGCCTGCGGTATAGAGCGGCGGATGTTCGAGCAGCCAGACCAGTTCCCTGCCGGTCCCGGACAGCATGTCCTCGACATGCCGTTCCATGGCGGCTATGGCATCCGGGTAGGGCACCGGGGCTGTTTCGGTTCGCCAATCCACCAAAGCAACTCTCCCGGTAGGGCAATCATCGATGAGGCATCACGCCTCTTCACAACGTCCGGGCCGTCAGCTATATGCGCCAGGCACGGTTTGCGGCCGTGGCGGAATTGGTAGACGCGCAGCGTTGAGGTCGCTGTGGGGTAACACCCGTGGAAGTTCGAGTCTTCTCGGCCGCACCATGTACTCTTTCAGACAAACCTGCAACGATGTCGTCGGATGGCCTGCTCGTTCAAGGACGTCCGCAACGCCGTTGCCGCCCCGTCCGCTCGCTCGTATAATCCAATTCGGTTCGCCGGGCACGGAACGCCGGCCTGCCGGACCAGGCATGGAACAGGCGGCAGCGCGGCGTGCGGGTGTCCGCGAATCCGGAGGAGCATTGTTTTGGGTGACACGCGGGGTGATGATCGGTTCGTCGTGTTTGACGGCGTGCAGAAGAGCTACGACGGCGCGACTCTCGTCGTCAAGGATCTGAATGTCGAAATAGGCCGGGGCGAATTCCTGACGCTTCTGGGGCCCTCGGGATCCGGCAAGACGACGTGCCTGATGATGCTCGCCGGATTCGAAACTGCGACGCACGGCGACATCCTTCTAGGCGGCCGGCCGATCAACAACATTCCCCCGCACAAGCGCGGAATCGGAATGGTCTTCCAGAACTACGCGCTCTTTCCCCACATGACGGTCGGAGAAAATCTCGCCTTTCCTCTCGAAGTTCGCGGCCTGGGCAAGGCGGAACGCGAGGAAAAGGTCGGCAGGGCACTCGACATGGTGCAGATGGGCGGGTTTTCCGGACGCCGGCCCGCGCAGCTTTCCGGAGGGCAGCAGCAGCGAATCGCGCTCGCTCGCGCGCTTGTGTTCGAACCCGAACTCGTGCTCATGGATGAACCCCTCGGAGCTCTCGACAAGCAGCTGCGCGAACACATGCAGTTCGAGATCAAGCACCTGCACGAACGGCTCGGAGTCACGGTCGTCTACGTGACGCACGACCAGTCCGAAGCGCTGACGATGTCCGACCGGATCGCCGTCTTCAACGACGGCGTCATTCAGCAGCTGTCGCGGCCGGACGACCTCTACGAAAGACCGGAAAACGCCTTCGTCGCGCAGTTCATCGGCGAGAACAACCGTCTCATGGGGACCGTCGAGAGCCTTGACGGGGACCATGCCGCCGTCAAGCTCGACGACGGCGTCACGACCCGCGCGCTCGCGGTGAGCTGCGGCGGCGCCGGGAGCCGCACGACCCTTTCAATCCGGCCGGAACGGGTGGCTCTCGGCGGCAACGGCGCGGCCAACGAGGCGGATGGGAAGGTGCTCGAACTGATCTACCTTGGCGATCACATCCGCTGCCGAATGGACGTCCACGGCAATGACGAGTTCGTGCTGAAACTGCCCAACTCGGCGGGGCATGCGCGGCTTTCGGTGGGCGAGACCGCACGCGTAAGCTGGAAGGTCGCGGACTGCAGGGCGCTCGACGCCTGACCGGACAGGGTTCCGGTTGCGACCGCCTTCCCGCGCGGCGGCGGCCCCCCCGCCGACCCGGGTCCGGGAACTGTTCAGGATGTCCTGCGGGGTTCGCATCTCCATTGATCTGAATCGATGCCGCGAGCGTCGAGATGCGCGCCGCGGTCGCCGGCGCATGGTCCGGGCGGCGTTCGATCCTTGCGCGAGGACGAAGCCTGGCGTTAGAACGAGGCGGCGGACGCGCGGAACATGTCTCTGGTGGCGCAAGGGAGGATCGCGCAGCATGACTTCACAATTGCCCGGAGGCGCGCTTGGCGGGATCCGAGTGCTCGACTTTTCGCAGATGATGATGGGGCCGCTCTGCACGCAGACGCTTGCCGACATGGGGGCGGAGGTTCTCAAGATCGAACGTCCGGACAGCGGCGACTGGATGCGATCGATGCCGATGATCGGCGAATTTGTCGGCGGCGACAGCGCCGCGTTTCTCGCGTTCAACCGCAACAAGCGATCGGTCGCGATGGACCTGAAGAGCTCCGCCGGTCGCGCCGCGCTTCTCGACATCGCGAAACACTGCGACATCGTCGTCGAGAATTTCAGGACGGGAGTCATGGACCGCCTCGGGCTCGGTTACGACGACTTCCGGGAGGCGAATCCCCGCATCATCTATGCGAGCGGTTCGGGTTGGGGTTCCGATAGCGCCATGGCCGCGCGCGGGATGCCGGGCCAGGACCTCCTTGTTCAAGCCATGACCGGCGTGATGTTCAATACCGGTCGCGCCAAGGACCCGCCGACCGCATGCGGGACGCCGGTCGCCGATTTCGCTGCCAGTCAGTCGCTTGCGATCGGCATCCTGGCTGCGCTCATCGCCCGCGACCGGCACGGCGTGGGTCAGAAGGTTGAAACCAGTCTCTATTCGGCGACCCTCAACATGATGGCGCAGGAGAATTTTGCCGTCCTCAACCAGGATATTTCGCTTGCGCGTTCGCAGGCGGGCGTTTCTTCCTGCTGGAACGATGCGCCGTACGGCGCGCATGAGACAGCCGATGGCTGGGTGGCCATCGCCATGTGCCCCCTCGCGACTCTCGCGCGTCTGCTGGAGGATCCGGGCCTCGCTGAACTGGATCCCTGGGAGCAACGCGACGAGGCGAAACTCCGCATAGAGCGAAGCACGAGGCGCCACACAACCGCCGAACTGATGAAGATTTTCGAAGCGGCCGATGTATGGGCAGCGCCAATCCGAACGTCTGCCGACGCGCTACGGGACATTGCCGATCGCGAACCAGGGAGGCTCGTTGAAATGGAGCACCCGCGCGCGGGGACGATCCGGGCCGTTGCGAATCCCGTCGCCATGAGCGAATCGCCCGTCGCCCGTCGCGCGCCGCCGCCGCAGGTCGGCGAGCATACCGAGGCGACGATCTCGGAATTTCTCGGGCGCGAAAGATATGACGAACTCGCGCGTGCGGGAGCGCTCGGTTGAGTGACGAGCGCCTGCATGCGAACCTCGTGATCGAGCGGCGGGGCGCCGTCGAAATCCTGCGCGTGGACCGGGAAGAGGCGCTCGGCGCGCTCAACCTCGAGATCATGACTGCACTCGGCGATCATGTGGAAGGTCTCACCTCCCGCGTCGAGGAAGTCCGGGTTCTGATCATCACGGGCACCGGGCGGGGGTTCGTCGCTGGCGCGGACATCAGCGGCTATCATGGGGCCGGACAGGTGGAGTTCGACCGCTTCCAGCGCCGGTCGCGACGCACGTTCGACGCCATCCAGTCGTTGCCGCAGGCAACAGTTTGCGCCGTCAACGGCTATGCGCTGGGCGGGGGCTTCGAACTGGCGCTTTGCTGCGACCTCATCCTCGTCAACGAGAATGCGAAACTCGGTCTGCCGGAAGTCAGGCTCGGGCTTCTGCCCGGCGGTGGCGGCACGCAGCGGCTGCCGCGCCTCGTGGGGCCGATGCGCGCGAAGGAGATGCTGATGACGGGCCGCATGATTTCGGCGGCCGAAGCGGTCGAATTCGGAGCCGCTCTGGAGGCATGTCCTCCGGAGGAGCTGATGCCGCGGGCGCTGGAACTTGCGGAAGAGTTGGCGACCCGCGCCCCGGTCGCGCTGCGCGAGGCCAAGCGTGTCGTCGACGACGGTCTCGACGCGGCGCTTTCCGCAGGCCTCACCATGGAACAGCGCGCGCTCGGGAGCCTGTTCGCAACTGATGACGGAAAGGAAGGCATTGCCGCCTTCCTCGAGAAGCGCGATCCCGCATTCCGCGGGCGCTGAAGGAACAGGGACATGGAACGATCGGTCATCTCGCACAGGCACGGGCCTTTCGCGACCGTTTCGATGGGGCTGCCCGGAGATCACGAGGGCAAGTCCGCGACCCGGGTGTTTTTCGTGCGGGGCGCGGAGGGGATTGCGGTCATCGACAGCGGACTTTTCGCCGGTCTTTCCGCTCTCGAGCGGGCATTCGACGAACTGGGAATTGCGAAACGGGATCTGAATTTCCTGCTGCTGACCCACGAGCACATGGACCATGTGGGCAACAACGGCTGGCTAAAGGCCGAGACCGGTTGCACGATTCTCGGCCACCCGGCGCGCGCGGATCGGGTCGCAGACAACATGCTCAACGCGAAGGCGATCGTGCATGCGTTTCCGGAAGGGGAGCACTTCGACCTTCGCACGGAATACCTCGACTGGATGGGACCGACCGAGGGTCCCATCGACGAGTTCATCGAAGACGGGTATGTGCTCGACCTCGGGGGCGGAGTCGAACTGGAAGTGCTTGACGTGCCTGGCCATTCGATGGCGGAGATCGGCTTTTTCGAAAATTCGACGCGAACCCTGGTACTTGCCGATCCGCTCCTGCCACGGTTCAACCCCGTGCTCTACCTCTACGAGGATCCGAACGCGATGCGGGCGACCTTCGACCTCATCGAGCGTTTTCTGGACGACAGGCAAGTGGAGACCGTGCTGCTCGCCCACGACGAAGCCAAGACTGCAGCGGAGACGCGTGCGCTTGTCGACGATTGCAGGAGCCGCGTCGACATGGTCGAGGATTCGATCATCAGGCATGTTCGCGCAAGGCCGGGAATCACGTTCGCCGAACTCCGCGACAGATGCTGCGACGACCAGGGCAAGGTCCGCGAATGGAGGGCGCTGGTTTCCGTCGACGCAAGCCTCAGGGACTTTTCCGAGCGGGGATTGGTCGAGCACCGCGACGGCGGATGGTATCCTTCCGGATGAATTGACAACGCATCCGCTCGGAGAAGCATCCGGGCAGCGAGTTCCGCAGCGGCTTCGTTGACAGCGCGTTCGCCGGCAGCGGCCCGGAGCCAGCGTTTGCCGGGCGTCCAGCGCGAAATCGTCCGGCACGGGCTGTGCGAGGCCGGGGAGGTTGTGGCGATCTCCGATGCGGCGTTCCGGATCCGCGGTGTCTGCGGGGTACTGCTGGCCGGTCGGATGGTCACCTTCATTCCCGGTCCGCAGCACGCGGTCGAGTGCGCGGGCGCCGCCTTGCGGGTGCCCTGTCCCGGCAAGGCGGAACGAAAGGAGCAGATGGAGGCGGTCAGAAGGGAACTGAAGGCCGGAAAGGTCGATGCGGTCACTGCCGCACTCGCGCCGTATCGTCACGAGGATGAAGCGATGGCGAAGTGCGTCGGGTGCTTCGCCGCCAACAAGGCGCAGATGCAGCGCGACAAGTATCGCCAAAGGGGCATGCAGATCGGATTCGGTGTCGTCAAGAGCGCCGATCGGCAGATTCCCGGCTTGCGGATGAAGCGGCCCGAGAGTCACTCGATTGTCACACGAGCCAATGCCGCTCCGGCGATCAAGCGCTGCCAAATGAACTGCAGGCAGGCCGACTTCCTCGACCGGAAGGCTCGGCAAGCCGTATCCGCCTGAAACAAGGTGTTTGGCATGCACCTGGCCAAGGATGAGCGAAGCGGGAAATCGTCGGGTCGCACGACCGCCTGTGGAGACAGGATGCGCAAACCGGGGAACCTCTTGCAAAACCATTGGGTTGAGCGCCCGATGAACGGGGCCGGGTTCCCGGCGCGGCCGGAATCGCGAATCAGGCCGCCCGAATCCGCGAACCTTCGGCGCTGCCGCCGAGCGGTCCGGAACAAGGGGCGCACATGCCGCGGCGCCGGCCAGGCTTCGCCGCTCGCCGGCCTCGCGGCGGCGTATCCGGGGGAGATCGGGATGTCCCGAAGGACGGGGAGAGCGTCGGGAAGCGGCGGCGAGGCGCATCAGCTGGCTGGCCGTCAGCGCCAGCACCCCGAACATCAGGCGGCAAGGCGCCTTCGCATGCCCCCGGACGCGCGCGTGGCGGGCGCCGAACTCGTCCTTGAGGCGGGCGCTGGTCCGCTCGGCCCCCGAGCGGATCCGGCAGCGGACGCTCTCGGGCATGGCGAGGCCGCACGCGCGCAGCGCCCGGGCCTCCCGCTTCGGGTTCTCCTTGAGTTCCGCATCCCGCCGCGGGTCGGCGTCGATGATCGGGACGCGGCCGAGGCGCTTGCTCGTCTCGCGGATCTCCTTCGAGCCGCAGTCCGCGTCCATGAGATCGCAGGGACTAGCCGCGCGTCCGGCACTCATCGTCGCAAGGGGGATCGCCGCCCGGCTGTCGCGGACCGACGCCGAGGTCAGGATGGTGCCCGCCGGCGCACCGCAGCCGGCCGTGTCGAGGTGCGGCCTGCAGCCGATCCGGCCCGTCGGGAAGCCCCTGGCGTTCCGCTTCGCGCCGTGGTCGC
This sequence comes from uncultured Amylibacter sp., assembly GCA_963662815.2. Lineage (GTDB taxonomy): Bacteria > Pseudomonadota > Alphaproteobacteria > Rhodobacterales > Rhodobacteraceae > JAPPHA01. Next base: position 356,057 of record CAXXWA010000020.1, on the reverse strand, counting down.
AGCCGCCCGGCAGGTCGCCGGGCATCTCCTCGAGGCTCATGCCGCCCGGCCGGCGCTCGAGGCGGCCGGGCTCCTTCTCCACGCTCTCGCCCTTGCGGGGACGCCCGCGCCGGTGCTTCGGCTTCTTCCCGGCCGCCGGCTTCGGCTCCGGCTTCTCCCGCCCCTCGATCGCGGTCGGGTCCCGCGAGACATGGCCGATCAGTTCACGGCCCGGGGCCTCCTTCACCAGGGCCTCGTGCATGCGCGCCGCAAGGCGGGCCTCGGAGAACCCGGCGAACGCTCGCGAGAAGGCCGCCCCGCTCGGGACCGCGCCGACGCGCGGCCAGCCGCAGAGTCTGCGGAGCGTCGCGTCGACCCCGAGCCTGTCGATCAGGTCCCGGGTCGTCGGAAGGTCCCGCACCGCCTTGGCGACGAACCGGCCGCGCCGGGAACCCGGCCTCGTTCATCGGGCGCTCAACCCAATAGTTTTGCAAGAGGTTCCGAGAATTCGAATTCATGAATCACAATCACAAGAAGTTCGGCCCGAAGAAGATCGGCTTCCTGCTCAGGCCGGCGCGGACCGCTGCCGCCGCAGGTGGCCAGCAAAGAGCGGCACCGTGAAGTCCAGGATGCCGTGGCCGGAGCTGTAGATCATCCCCTTGGAGATGATGCTTGCGCGTGCAGGCCCCAGCGATCTCAATGATTTGTTCAGCGCCGCAGCGATTTCCGCGATTTGATACTGGCTGTCGGCCAGATCGGCCATCGCGCGCACAAACATCATCTCTGCCGGCGTCAGGCGATCCGTCCGCACCTTGAAGAAACCGTCGTCGAGTGCTTCGAGCGCGCGCCGCTGGGCGTTCCGCGCGTCTGCCAGTTCCATGGACGGGCCCTCCGCCAGATCCCAAATCTCAGACCCCCAGGCCTGGAGGTAGAAAGGGTACCCTTGGGTGCCCTTCGCGATCGCATCCAACGCGACGGCACTAATGGAGGCACCCTCATCTTCGATCGGTTTGCGGATGGCCAGTCGCGCAGCGTCCGGATCCAGGGCGCCGATTTCGGGGTATTCGAACAGCCGCTCCGAATAGGATTTTGCGTCGCCCGCTAGTTTCGCCACCTGCGGCAGGCCCGCGCCCACAAACATGACAGGCGCTTGGATTTGGTTCATCCGGTGCAGCGCGACGATCAACGCCGACAGGTCCGACTTTTCCAGATGCTGAACTTCGTCGATTAGGAGCGTCCATCCTTTGCCAGCGGCCGCAGCGGCGCGCCCGACGGCGGCGGGTGCAGGCGATCTCGATCCCGCCGGCAGTCCTTTGCGGCAAGCGCAACGCTCCGGGGCACATCGCCGCTACGTGCTGGTAGACGGACGGCTGCTGGCCGGATCCCTTCCGGATTTCGGAGGGATCAGGAGGAACCCGCCCCCTGCAGCCCGAGGAGTTTCAGCGGATGAGCAACTCTATCCTGGAATCTGTCAAGACAGCCGGCAGGAACTTCGCCGATGCTGCCGAGGGGGGCCAAATGCGAGGACGATTCCTGTCGCGGATCCGCGGATTCCCTTGTCCGATTCACCGCGAATGCCGCGGAGCACCTGGCTAGGCCGATGTTGGTTCGCCGGGTCCTTCAGCTGGCAAGAGCGCACAATCTCCACGCGCTGGCGCGGCGACTTCGGGAGGCCGGCAGCGGCCGCTTGGAGGACGGCGCGCGCGCATCCGCGCCGTGAACGGAGTAAACTCTCGGCATCGCCGGGCGGCGTATACGGGAGTTGCGTCCGATGACGTCCGGCACGCGGCCGGGAGGCTGCAGGAAACTTCCGGGAACGGCTCCGGAGGAATTCATGGCGTCGGCCCGCAGCCGTCTTGACCGTCGGATCGCCGATCAGGCTCGTCCAGCGCCGGTATCCGGTCCATGACAAGCGACATCCAGGTCCGTGCCGAGCGCCAAGGCCGCGCTCGCACCCGATTGCTGTCAAGTGTTTCGCGAACAGCGATCTCGCGTAACCGAGGCCCGCTTTGGACCGCTCTTTTCCGCGTCAGTGGCTGGTCTGTGCGGTCAAGTCCTCTGGTTTGGCGCTTCCCGGATTCGCGTGGCGGTCGCGCGCGTTACGGCGCGGGATCGAATCGACGGCACCGTAGCCGCTGACGGTGCAGGCCGCGACCGCCGCGGCTCGCCGTGCCGCTTCTACCGGATCGCCGGATTCAAGGTAGTGCGCGAGAAAGGCGCCCGCGCAACTGTCGCCCGCCCCGGTTGAATCGACTGCTTTCGCGGGCGCCGCGGGGACGTTGAAGCGTTCGCCGCCGACCGCAAGCAGAAGGCCGCGAACGCCGCGCTTCAGGAGCACGATGCCTGCGCCGCCAGCTGCGAATGTGGTCACGATGGCTTCCGGGTCGGCGCATTGCAGAAGCGTTTTTGCCTCGTCGTCGCTCGGAAGCACAATGTCTGCGAGCGGCATGAAGTCGCGAACGGTTCTGCGCGCATCCTCCAGGGTCCAGAGATTGAGTCTGAGATTGGTGTCGTAGGAGACGAGGGTTCCGTTCGCGCGCGCGATTTCCGCCGCGCGCCTCACCGCCGCGCGCATCGTGGCGCTGATCGCCTGGCTGATGGCGGAGACATGAAGGATTCGCGCTCGCGCAATTGCGGCCTCCGGAAGGTCTTCCGGTCCATAAAGGCTCGCTGCCGATCCGCGCCGCGCATAGGAGTAGTCGCGGCCGACCGGGTCGGGCCGGACGAAGCACACCCCGGTCGGGTCGTCCGCGCGAACAATCACGCTCGATGTGTCGACATTCTCGCCTTCCCAGAATTCGACCAGTTCCCGCCCGAACGGGTCGCCTCCCACTGCCGTGATGTATCCTGTTCGCGCGCCCTGGCGCGCCGCCGCTATGATCGCGTTCGAAGTGTCCCCGCCGTATCCCTGACGGTACAGCGGACGCCCGTCAAAGCGATCAGGAAGGCGGACGAACTCCACGAGCGCCTCGCCGAGAGCCAGTATCTCCGGATTGCTCATGCGGGCTTGATCAGGATCTTTCCAACGGCGAGGTTGGAGGCCATTGTCATGCAGGCAGCCTGCGCGTCCGAGATCGGGAATCGTGCGGCAGTGATCGCCTCGAAGTCGATCGCGTTGCGCGATATCGTCTCGACTGCCTCGGGGAACTCGGAAGTGAACAGGATCGAGCCGGTCATGATCACCTCCTTGAGCGCCACGAGATGCAGGTCGATGGGCGTGGGCGTGGGCTGGATCAGCGACAGGACGGCGACCGTGCCTTGCTTGCGCACTGCATCGAGGGCGTCGTTGAAGCCGCCCGCCGAACCGCTCGCCTCGATCACGACATCGTAGGTGTTCGCGCCGGGACCGGAGGAGTCTCCTTCCGCCGAAAAACCTGTCTTCGCGCCGACCGAAATAGCCGCGTCGATGGCTGCGGGCTTCAGGTCGGTGACGTGCACCTCCGCGCCCCTTGCGTTTGCTGCGGCGGTTGCCAGAAGGCCCATCGGTCCGCATCCGGTTACGAGGACCAGCTGGCCGCGTCTCACGTCCGCGCGCGCGACCGCGTGCATCGCGCAGGCGAGCGGCTCCGCGAATGTCAGGTGATCGGGGCTGATGTCCTTCCGAACCCTGTGGCAGCAGCGCGCCGGGAAGTCGAACAGTTCCCGGAAGAACCCGTCAATGTGGGGTCGCGTCGTCGCCGAACCGGGAAATCGTTTCGTGGCGCACATGTTGACGTCGCCCGACCGGCAACTCGAACAGTCACCGCATTCGATAACGGGATTGATGGCGACAAGATCGCCCGAAGAGAAAGGGTGGCCATTCGGATCCTCGACATGGGCGCATGCCTCGTGCCCGAGCGTGACCGGACTCTCGAGGCGCATGCCAGCGTTCTCGAAGTGCCGGAAGTAGTGCATGTCGGTTCCGCAGATGCTCGCGGTGGCCAGTCGCAACCGAAGGCAGTCGGGCGCGATCCTCTCGGGCATGCGAGCCCTTTCAGTCAGAATCCATCGTGCCGCCGTCAGCACTGATCGCGTGTAGTCCAATGCTCAGAAACCGATTGAAAACCCGCCGTCGACGGGAAGGACAATACCGTTCACATGGGCCGCCTCGTCGGATGAGAGAAAGTACACCGCGTTGGCCACGTCTTCGGGCTTTCCGAACTTGCCGCCAGGAATGCGGGCTTCGATCTTCGCGCGGCGCGCAGGGTCCCTTTCGAGGATGGCACGGGTCATGGCCGTGTCGATGAAGCCGGGCGCCACCGCATTGCACCGGATTCCGAATTCGGCGCCGTCAACCGCGACGGACCGCGTCAGACCGACAACGGCGGTCTTCGCGGTCACATAGGCGGCCGCCGACGGCAGGGCCATGATGCCTCCCATGGACGCTATGTTCACGATGGCGCCGCCCCTGCCGCGCATCAGTGTCGTGAACCGCCCGCAGGCCGCGAACATTGCCTTGACGTTCAGTGTCATGACCCGGTCGAATTCCGCCGGCTCGACGTCCTGCACCGGCTTCTTGAGGTGCATGCCGGCGTTGTTGACGAGAACGTCGATCCGACCTGCATCGGAGTGGATTCGGTCAAGAAATTCCGCCGCGTGATCGCTGCCGAGGTCGGTCTCGACGTGGACGGCGTCGCCATCCAGGGTCGAAAACTCGCCTTGCGAGCGCGCGACGACGTAGACGCGGTGTCCTTCCCTGAGAAAGCGCCTGGACTGCGATAGCCCGAGGCCCTTGTTTCCGCCTGTCACGACAATGGTCTTCATCGCCACCTCTTCCTTCGTTGCCGCATCCTGTTCCGATGGCGCGACGAATGCAATGCAGTGCCGTTCGCCGCGTTGCGGCCGGGCGGTTACGTCCCGGCTCGGTCAGAATGCCATTTGCTGATGTTGGGGCAGCACGGCTCGGGTCCTCGCCCGCGACGAACGACCGTTTCGCGACGGCTTTCCACGCGAATCGTCTCGGCCTTCGTGCCCGGATCGCAACCGATGAACAGGTCATGAATGTGGCGCACCCGGCACGATTCGAACGTGCGGCCTCTGCCTTCGGAGGGCAGCGCTCTATCCAGCTGAGCTACGGGTGCAGACCGGAACCTGCTCCGCCTCTTATATGCCCGAACCGGCGATTCCAAGTGTCCTGCCGGTGTCGGTTTGAAAAAGCGCCGAATCCGGTTCGACCGGCCGTCGCGGATCAGCGCGGCGCCTGACCAGCGAATCGACGCCCTTTTCCTGCGCGTAGTGGCGTCCATGCGCCGGACGGCGGGAGCCGTTTCCGGCGGCAGCGCCGGCCTTGGTTTTGCATGGCGCATCCGGATGCATGTCGCCCGGCCCGGGTTCGTCCCGGAATTCAGGAGGCAACCGGTTCTTTTGCGCCGTCTCGAAACCGCCTAGTCTGGCCGTGCGGACCTGAATCGGCCCGCGAACCGACAAGGGAGGCGGAACCGGTCGACAATGCTGGAAGCAATCGGAGGATACCGGGGCAGGGCGGTCGTCTGGCTTCTGTTCTTCGCATCGATCCTGGCGGCATGGTGGACGATGTTCACGATGGCCGGGATGGCGGGGCTGAATCCTGTCGGAATGCGAGCCGGACCGGGCACGATGCCCGCTGCCGGATACACCGCCCTCTTCTTGATGTGGGCCATCATGATGCTGGCGATGATGGGGCCGACGTTCGTTCCGACCCTGTCCGTCTACGAGGCGCTGATCGCATCCGCGAACGCGACCCGGGGAGGCTGGTTCGGGCTGATTGCCGGTTACTTCCTTTCCTGGACATCCTTCGCGTCACTGATCGCGGGAGCCCAGACCGGACTCCATCGCCTCGGAATCGTCGACGGGATGGGCACGGCGACCGGCACCTGGGTGGCCGCACTCCTTTTGGTCGCGGTCGGAGCCTACCAGTTCACGCCCGTCAAGCAGGTGTGCCAGGGCGTCTGCCTCGCGCCCATGACATACTTTCTCGGCCATTGGCGGCCCGGGTTCCGGGGAGGCATCCGCATGGGGGCTGGGCTCGGCGCCTACTGTGTTGCATGTTGCTGGGGGTTCATGGCCTTGGGTTTCGTCGGCGGAACCATGAACCTCTTGTGGATGGGGCTTGCAACGGTCCTGATGATTCTCGAAAAACTTCCCGCCGTCGCCTCTCTGGTGACGCGTCCGCTCGGCGCGGTGCTGATCCTGGCCGGGGCGGCGGTTGCGGGTGGGTTTTTCTGAACCGGAAAGCGAAGCGAGGAAGCAATCGTGGATGAACGCAAGAAGAGCCCGCGGGGACGGGGCGACAGGCTCCAGGTTCTGGAACGCATCGACCAGCGAATGATTCCCACGCGCCGGCGCCGGGAACCGACGGACTGGCGGATCAGGGGCGAGCTGTTCCTGAATTGCTCGTGCACGGTCTTCTGTCCCTGCGTCGTCAGCCTCGGCAAGCACCCGCCGACCGAGGGGTACTGCCACGCCTGGATGGCGATTCGCGTCGACGAGGGGCATTTCGAGGGCGAGAGCCTCTCCGGCCTGAATATCGGGCTCCTCGTGGACATACCGGGTCGGATGGCTGACGGAGACTGGAAGGTGGCGGCGTATGTGGACGAGCGCGCAACGCAAAGGGCCTATAACGGAATCCTGAAAATCCTGTCCGGATCCGCCGGGGGCACGACCGGCCTGTTCACGATGCTTGTCAGCACCATCATCCATGCGGAGCGCACGCGCGTCGACATCGTGACCGACGGCCGCCGCAGATCGATCATGGTTGGCAGGAAAATTCAGGGCGAGATCGAGGAGATCGGCGGACTCGACCCGGACGAGAAGGTCGTCATCAGCAACACGAAGTACTGGATGGGCCCGGACATCATTGTGGCGAAGGGGCTCCGGTCGCGCCTGCGCGACCATGGCCGCGTCTGGGACTTCGACGGAAAGTCGGCGGAAATCTGCCCTATCGACTGGTCGGGCCCCTGATCTCCCGGTGCCGGTACCGGGGAAGGGTCGCCGGAATCGGACGTTGTCCGCAAGTTCCTGCCGATTTCCGGTAGATGCAAGGAAGAGGTAAACCACATGGAATTCAATGCTCTCGTCGTCGATCGGGATGACGACGGAAAGACTTCGGCATCCGTCGAGCAGGTCGACGAAAGCAGGCTGCCGGATGGCGGCGTCACCGTCGCCGTCGAGTATTCGACGCTCAACTACAAGGACGGCCTGTGCATCGGCCCGGGCGGCGGGCTCGTGCGGACCTACCCGCATGTCCCGGGGGTGGACTTCTCGGGTACGGTAGAGGAGTCCGCCGATGCGCGGTACAAGCCGGGCGACCGCGTCGTCCTAACCGGTTGGCGTGTCGGCGAGGTCCGATGGGGCGGATATGCCCAGAAGGCGCGCGTCGACCCGGACTGGCTCGTTCCGCTCCCCGACGGGATGACGACGCGGCAGGCCATGATCGTGGGAACCGCCGGCCTGACGGCGATGCTGGCCGTCGCAGCGCTCGAGGAGCACGGCTTGCGTCCCGACAAAGGGCCTGCACTCGTCACCGGAGCCACAGGAGGCGTCGGTTCGGTCGCCACAGCAATCTTCGCGGCGCTCGGCTACGAGGTCACGGCTGTCACTGGCCGCCCGGAGAACGGCGACTACATCAAGTCTCTGGGGGCTGCCGAAATCCTTGACAGAAGCGAGATTGCCGAGACGGTCAGGCGGCCCCTCGAATCCGAATCCTGGGCGGGGTGCGTCGACGCAGTCGGAGGCGCGATGCTGGCGCGGCTGCTCGGACAGATGAAGTACGGCGCCTCGGTCGCCGCCGTCGGTCTTGCCGGCGGCGCGGCGGTGCCGGCATCGATCATTCCGTTCCTTTTGCGGGGCGTCAATCTGCTCGGCATCGACAGCGTCATGCAGCCCCATGGCAACCGGGTTCGGGCCTGGGAGCAGATTGCAAGGGAGCTTCCGCTCGACAAGCTGGAAACCATGGCATGCCCCGCCACGCTTGCGGACCTTCCCCGGCTCGGCGCGGACATTCTGAAGGGCAGGGTCAAGGGACGCGTCATCGTAGACGTGAACGCCTAGGCGGACGACCTTCGGGGACGCGCAGGCGGCGGCGGAGCCAACGGGCATGCGGCTCGACGTCGACTTCGCCCGCGCCCAGTTCCCCGCCTTTTCCGAGAAGGCACTCGCTGAAAGGGCGTTTTTCGAGAATGCCGGAGGATCATACGCCTGCCGGCAGGTCATCGACCGCCTGAATAGATTCTACCGGCAGCGAAAGGTCCAGCCCTACGGCCCGTATGACGCGTCACGGCGGGGCGGCGAGGAAGTGGACGAGGCGCGCACGCGGTTGTCCGCGGTCCTCGGCGTCGACCCCGGCGAGGTGAGTTTCGGGCCGTCGACGACCCAGAACACCTACGTGCTCTCGCGGGCTTTCGGGTCGGTGCTCGACGCGCGCCATGCCATAGTGGTGACCGATCAGGACCATGAAGCGAACATCGGCCCCTGGCTGCGTCTAGCGGACAGGGGCGTCGAGGTGCGGACATGGAAAGTTGATCCGGATACCGGTCACCTGCCCCTGTCCGCGCTCGAGAACCTGCTCGACGGGCGGGTCCGGCTTGTCTGCTTTTCGCATTGCTCGAATATCGTCGGAGAGATCAATCCGGTCGCGGCGATCTGCGGCATGTGCAGGGATGCGGGCGCCTGGACCTGCGTGGACGGAGTCAGCTACGCGCCGCACGGGCTGCCCGACATCGAGCAGCTCGGCGCCGACATCTACCTCTTCTCTACCTACAAGACCTACGGGCCTCACCAGGGCGTCATGGTGGTCCGCCGCCGACTCGCGGAGACCCTCCCGAACGAGGGCCACTACTTCAATGCCGGCGCGCCAACCCTGCGCTTCAACCCGGCCGGCCCGGATCATGCCCAGGTTGCGGCGACTGCAGGCATCGTCGACTACCTGGACGCCCTGTTCGACCGACATGCCGAGTTCCAGTATGCCGCCGCCCGCAAGCGGGGAGCATATGTCGCCGGTCTCATGCGCGAGCGGGAGACGCGCCTCCTGCAGCCACTCCTCGACCAGCTCGCACGGAAACGGTCGGCGAGGCTGATCGGACCGGCGGATGCGCGCCTGAAAGCGCCGACCGTCGCGGTAGCTCTCGACCTGCCGGGGCGCGATGCAGCAAGGCTGCTCGCCGACCGCGGAATCATGGCGGGCGGAGGAGACTTCTATGCTGTCCGCTGCCTAGAGGCGCTTGGCCTGTCCCCCGAACACGGCGTCCTGCGCGTCAGCTTCGTCCACTATACGCACGAAAGGGAGATGGATCTGTTGCAGGAGGCGCTCGACGAGATACTTTGAGCAGGTTTCCGCGACGGCGACGCGCGCGCCGGTTCCCCCGGGTCCGGATGGCCCTTGAGCATCCAGCGAAGGGATTGCTGCTCGCGAAGCCCGGCGCGATGCCTCGCGCGTCATTCTGCGCGAACAGCAAGTCGGCTTGCCGTCGAAAGCGGCCACGTGGCACAACGGAAGCTGCCAGCCAGAAAGCGCGGGAGAACTTGATCTTTGCAACCGAGACCAAAGCCGACGCGCATCGACTGCGTCCTCGAAATCGTTCGACAGGGTTCGGTCGCCGGCGCATACGGGCAGTTGTCGATCACTCAGCCCGCCGTGTCGCGAACGCTGGCCGATCTCAATAGGGTTTTTTGGCGCGCAGACGGCGTCGGCGGAAGCCAGCCCGCAGGAATCGCTAGCCTGAATTCCCATGCCTGGGGAGAGGCGTGACGCGAGGCGGTCATATTTTCTGGATTCTCCCCGGCTCTCATTGGCTTTTTGCTGGCAATAAGTCATATAAACAGTTCGCAGTAGTAATCATAATCGTAAGATCATAATGGAAACCCCGCACGCCGCCCGGCATGGAGGCGACGGAATTCTCGCACCGATCGCCCCCATGATGCGCGTCCGCAGGTGGCGCTCGTGCCTGAAAACAACAGGATCTTGCGCCCAACCACCCGTCAGCCACGTTCCCTTGACATCAACACCGGATCAGGCGGTTGACAGGGAATGCCCATGATGATATTGTGACAATGTGTATTTTGTGCAGCAATGAAGGTTATGAGCATCAGGGACACTTTCCTCAAGCCGCAGAGCCCGGCACAGAGACGATACGAGGCTCTCAGGGCCCGCTATGTCGACGGAATGGACTGCAAGGCCGCAGCTGAAGCCTTCGGTTACAGCGTCGGGTCCTTCCGCAACCTCTGCTCCGCCTTCCGTGCCGATCCCGGCTGGGCCTTCTTCCAGCCGCCCCAGAAGCCGAAGGAGGTGCCGGCACCGGGGATCGCGGTCACACGCGGGCGCCGCAACGACCGCATCCTGGCCCTGCGCCGGGAGCAGAAGATGTCCATCCACCAGATTGTCGATGTTCTCGACGCCGAAGACTGTCCCGCCAGCCTGTCGACCGTGGCCAAGGTGATCCGCGAAGCCGGACTGGCGCGGTTGCCCCGGCGCTCGGCGGCGGTCCTGGCGGACATCGTCGGCCCCGACATCGCGCCGGTTGCCGATCATCGTGCCTTCCGCATCGAGGACGGCGCCTTCCGCACCCGCTTCGGCGGGCTGTTCGTCTTCGCCCCGATGCTGGTGGCCCTCGATCTCGATCGCCTGCTCGAGGAGGCGGCCATGCCGGGGAGCGCCATGATCCCCGCGTCCGCCGCCTGGCGTGCGCTGCTTGCTCTCAAGCTCTGGGGCATCGGTCGGCCCGCGCAGGCCATGGCCGAGGTCTTCGATCCCGGCCTGGCGCTCTTCGCCGGCCTCAATGCCATGCCCAAGCGTTCGACCCTCACCGAGTACAGCACACGGGTCGACCCGCGCCGGCTTCCCGGGCTGATGCGGGCGTGGAACCATGCCATCCGCGACCAGGGCCTGTGTCCCGGCGCCTCCTTCGACCTCGATTTCCACACCATTCCCTACCATGGCGACAAGGCGCTGATCGAGAAGCACTATGTCTCCAAGCGTTCGCGCCGTCAGAACGGGGTTCTCGCCTTCCTCGCCCGCGATGCCGAGGCCCGCGTGTTCTGCTATGCCGACGCCACCATCCGCAAGGATCGCCAGAACGACGCCATCCTCCATTTCGTCGCGGACTACCGCGCGGAGACCGGCGGCCTGCCGGGCGAGCTGGTCTTCGACAGCCGCCTCACCACCCGGGCGAACCTGGCCGAGATCGACAGGCAGGGCATTGCCTTCCTCACCCTGCGCCGGCGCTCGAAGAAAATCATCGCCGCGCTCCGCGCGCGTCCCGAGGCCGACTGGCGCCGCATCCGCCTCGCCAACATCGGCCGCCGCTACCGCACGCCGCGGATCATCGACGAGACCATCCACCTGCCACAGTATCCCGGCGAGATCCGTCAGATCGCCATCACCGGGCTCGGCCACGACGACCCGGTCCTGCTCGTGACCAACCAGATGGAGGCGCGGCCCGCCGACCTCGTCGACCGCTATGCGCGGCGCATGGTCATCGAGAACCAGATCGCCGAAACCATCGACTTCTTCCACATGGATGCGCTCTCCGCTGCCGTGCCCATGCGCATCAACACCGACCTCCAGCTCACCCTCATGGCGAGCGGGCTCTACAGGCTGCTGGCAAACAGGATCGGAAACGGACAGAAGAGCGCGCGGGCACGGACCCTGTTCCGCAGCTTCATCGATGCCACCGCAACCGTCACCATCTCCGAGCATGCCGTCCGCGTCCGCTTCGGGCGGCGGGCGCACAACCCGATGATGATCAACGCCGGTTTCGCCGACACCGAGACCATCGTGCCGTGGCTCGAAGGCCGGGCACTGAAGCTCGAATTCGGACCGTGAAACCCGTCATCCGTCATACCTCCCCCAAGCGTGGGAATTCAGGCTAGCCTTCGCGGCATGTTCGGCGGTTTCCAAGATCGCGATGGAGAAAGGCTGTCCGAAAATGCGAGAGGCGCAGCAGGTCGGCCCAAGTGCCGTAACCTCCGGTGAACATGGACGAACTCGGGTTTTCGATCGCCAGCGGCGCGGTTTCCATGGAGGCTTCCGACGGCCGGGGCAGCTTCAAGTCGGCACAGTAGGATTTCCGCGACGCGGCTTGGAAAGGAACAAGCACTGGGTCAAAAGCTGAACGCGGGCACGGCAGAGTCGGCAAGGAGATCGTTGCGTGCGTCAACGACAGCGAGACCAACAAGGTCGTCGCAAAGGTCATTCCCGGCACGAAGGCGGCTACGCTTCACGGCCTCGTCGAGGGCCACACGAATTCGGACCCACGGATCTACACCGACGAAGGCAACTCGTATCCGGGCATGGATCGGATGCACTCGGTGGTCAATCACAGCGCTGGGGAATACGTCCGGGACGTGGCGCGCACGAACGGCACCGAATCACTATGGTCAGTCCCAAACCGCGGTCACAAGGGCGTGTTTCGCAAGTTCAGCAAGAAGCATCTTCATCGCTACGTTTTGGAATTCGCTGGTCGTTACAATGTCCGTGCTGCAGACGCGATCCACCGGATGCGCGCATCGTCGAAGACATTCGGGGCAAGCGGCTCTCCAATGTGCAGCTTGTCGCGAACAGCGGCTTGCCGTCGGGCGCACGGAGCTGAAGCGGAAATCAGTTGCTGCACAATTTGGCCAAAACGCCGTTTTTCCCGTGATCAAAGCGGAGGGGAAAATTATCTTCGCCGAAGATACGCCAGGAAGCGCGGACCTGGGCCTCGGGGCAACAGCCGAGCAAGGTCGCACTCGAAAGACCGGTGCATTTTGACGCCACGCCCAAGGACATGTTCCGGGGCGTTCCTGCAGGTCAGGGTCGTCAAAGACCCGAAATCCCGAATTCGGTTTCATGGAGCGGACGACCGGAGTAGAACCGGCACCTCGGGGATTGAAAGCCTGCGTGCTGCCTTTGGTTCACGCCTGCCCATGAGGGCCGCGCAAGGCTTGCGAGGCGTGGGGGAATTTGCCTGCAAAAGCCCTATCCGCGGCTCGCAAATCCATCGCGGCATTTGGAGATTCCCACAACTTGGCATTGCGGGAGCCTCTCCTTTTTAAACATGCCGTATCGAGAGCTGAATTCGGTTTTGGCGTCACCAGAGCCAGGTCTTCACGTTCGGATAGGGCTCAGATCGGGACACGGCCTTGAGACCCTTCGCGCACCTGACGATCCACCAGACTATCCACAGGACCAGCAGCACCCATCCGATCACGAAGAAGACGGCGATAGTGGATATTGCACCGTATAGCAGTCCGATCCAGAAGGTCCGGATCTGGAATCGATAGTGTTCATCGACCCATCCGCCGTTGTGGTCCCGATTCACGTAGGCGATGATGAGGCCAACAATGACCAGAATCCAGAACACAAGTGATCCGAGATAAATGAAATATACAAGCTTGGCTGTTCCGCCGCTTTCCCGTTTGTCAATTTCGCCCTGCATTGCTTGACTTCATTCCTTCAGGTCTGACCGCCGCGCCGTTGCAATGCCATCCCGGAATCTGGATGAAGCCCCGCCTATTCGTTCGGGCTCGAGGAGCGACCCCTGGTATGGAAACGGGTTATTCCTTTAAGCGGGCGGGCGGACCAAGCGGGTTCAGACAGCGTTGCGACAAAGAATATACGGTCAACGCGATGGTGCGGCAATCGGAGCGGCACTCTCATATGTCGTTCCCCTTCCTTTCGCTGAAGTCCGGGCGGGCCAAGCAGACGGCCGCAGCCGTCAACGGCGGCATTCGGGTCCTTCCACACTCCGTCGATTAGAGCGCAGAACTGTCCGCGGCGGTGCCTGGCGCTTGGATCGCTCCGCTGAAGCCCTGACCGAACCCTCCCGGCGTCTGGATGACCGGCGCGTCGTCAAGTGCGCCCGGGCACCGGATGCGCTACAAAGCAAGGCAAGTCGCGACCGGACGCATTCCGGCTGTTGCCGGGATTGCGCGGGAGGTGCGTGCTGAACGGAATCAGCCTGCGCAGGTTCGGAATTCGTGCTTGCCGAAATGATCAATCCCCGTCGTTCGCCTGCGTCAGGAGCTCCGCGATCAGGTCCATTCCCGCGTTCCAGCCCTTGGTCATGCCTTCGCCGGCGTTAGCGAAACAGGCGATCTCCGCTTCACTCGCGTCATGCGGCACCCATGTCAGTCTCAGGCGTGTCTTTCCGCCGGAATTGTCCAGGGTGACGGTCGTATGGATGATCTTGGGCCAGTCGGCGTTCATCGGGCTGGCGGTGAGATTCCACTCCGCGTCCGCGGTGCAGTGCAGCCAGACGAGTCGTTCCGGCTCGACCACTTCCTTGAATTCGATGCGCTGGTAGTTTGGATTGCCTCCCCACCGCATTTCGCAGAGCCAAAGTCCTCCCGGACGAACGTCAAGCTTGTGAATGACCGTCTCCACTCCGGGGCCGTACCAATGCGCGAGCTTTTCAGGATCGGTCCACGCGTTCCACACGTGTTCCCGCGGCGCGTCGAACTCGCGCTCAATGACAAATCTTGGCAGGTCTTCCATTTTTCTCTCAATTTTCAAGAATGATGGAGGCAAGTCTACAACCTCGCCGCGTCGCTTGGAACCCGCCGCCGCTTGCTGCCCGCCGTGTCCCGGAAATCCGCGCCGGCCGATCGTTGCGAAACACAGGTTTGCCGGTTCGACCGACGCGCCGCGTTCGCGTGCGGAATCCCACCGGCCCCGGGATGGATCAATCCATTGAGGCCTGCCCTGAATGGAAGTATCAGGATGCACCCGGGAGACCGCCGCGATGACGACATGACGATTATCCTGATTTCGGCGGGCCTTGCCTTGCTCCTCGCGGGCGGCGAAGCCATCGTCAGGGGAGCAGCCTACCTTGCGGACCGCTGGGGAGTGCCCCGCTTTGTCGTCGGCGTCACGGTTGTCGGCGTAGGAACCTCGCTTCCCGAAGCGGTCGTCTGCGTCAACGCCGCTCTCGCCGGAGCGCCGGGGCTTGCCGTCGGAAACATCGTCGGGAGCAACCTTGTCAACTCGCTGCTGGTCATCGGGCTTGCGGCGCTGTTCCTTCCATTCACGATCGAGACGCAGGTGCTGAAGCGCGACGTTCTGTTCATGTCTGCGGCGACGATCGCATTCGTTGGAATCGGACTGTCCGGAATGCTCGTCCGTTGGCATGCCGCCGCACTGTTGATCATGCTCGTGACATACCTGGTGCTGATGATGCGCAGCGCATCCCGCGGCGCAAGAGTCGCTGCGACCGTCGACCGAGACGCCGACGCCGGCATCGGTCCGGTACGATTTAATTCGGGCATCGCGTTCGTCTCGATCGCCCTTGGGATCGCCTGCCTGACCTTGGGAGCCGAGTGGCTCGTCGAAGGTGCCGCCGATCTTGCGAGAAGCTTCAACGTGTCGGAAGAGATCATCGGCCTTACCGTGATTGCCATCGGAACATCGCTTCCCGAACTGGCGACAGCTCTCGTTGCCGCGTGGCGCCGGCAGACGGATGTTTGCCTTGGCAATGTGCTCGGCAGCAATATTTTCAATCTCGTCGGAGTCGCCGGCGTCACGGGCCTCTTCGCTCCGTTGCCGTTTTCGCCCCAGATGATCGGTTTCGATCTTTTGGTGCTTCTTGCCGCGAAGATCCTCCTGGTCCTGTTCATGATTTCCGGCCGCCGCATAAGCCGGCTGGAGGGCGGCACGCTCGCTGCCCTCTATCTGGTCTACGTATTTCTGCATTTCGTCTGGTAGTCGCAGGGTTCCTTCTTCAGCCCAGGACTTTCCCACGCTGTTGGCGATTTTCCGATTTGCCGCCGAACGGGGGGCGGACCGGGGCGTTCCGGCCGGATTCCGGGTTTGCGGAGCCGTCCGCGCGCCGTCGCGGGCGCCGGTTCCGGTCCCTTGGTGATTCGTTTTCGGGGCTTGGCGGCCTGCCGGCGGCGTCCGGGAGCCGGCCCGGACGCGGCCCGGCTCTCAGGGCCGGGTCAGGGCGGCGATGGCCTCGCTGCGGTTCAGCTGCAGGCGTCGCCGGGTCTCGGCGAGGCTCTCCGCCTCGCGGCGGCTGGCGAAGACCACCGCGAGCGCGATGCTGTTCAGGCTGGCCCGGTTCGCCGGGCCGTTGCCGGTGCGGGTCAGGCAGGCGTCCTCGCCGAAGACGCAGTCCCTCTGGCGGTGGTTCAGGTTCTCCACACTCCAGTGTCCGCGATTCAGCTTCAGCAGCTCCTCCGGCGACGCGGCTTCGGCATCCAGCGAGGTGATGACATACGCGATCTCGGTGCAGTCGTTTCCCCCATCGTCGCCGTCCTTCTTCAGCGGCTCCCGGTAGCGGGTGATCCGGGCGATCTGGCTGACGCCGGGGTAGTTGATCAGGCGCTTGAGCGGCGTCAGGACGCTGATGGAGCGCTGCTCCAGGCGGCCGTGAACCTTTTCGAGATCCTCCGCGAAGCGGCCGGTGGCGTCCCTCTCCCAGTCGATGCCGTCGAGGATGCCGAAGGTCTCCGGCGCGTTGCCCTTGACCGAGAAGACATAGTCGGCTCCGCAGCGCCCGGTGACCATCTTCGCGGTCTTGCGGACCGCGGTCAGCGCGTCGAGGGTGATGACCCGGCCGCGGACGTCGCTGCGCTCCAGGAGGTCGTGCGTGGCCGCCGGCCCGCCGCCTTCGTCGCCGAAGTTCAGGAGCGCGAAGGGCGCGCCGGTCGCGTGGTCGACGAGGGCCACGGTCTCGTGATGGCCGTCGCCGTTGCGGTTGGCGCCGCGGATGCGCTTGCCGTCGGCGGCGAGCGCCCGGGCGAGGGGAAGCCGGGGCCGGGACCAGCGGCCGACCACGTCCTCCAGCGCCTCGGGGTCGACCGACTGCACGACCCTGTGGATCGTGGACTTCGAGACCGGCTCGCGAAGCCCCGTCTTCGGGTTCCGCCAGGCGCCGACGGCGGCAAGCTCCTCCTGCGACAGCGAGCGCGCGAACTGCGCGGCGGCCAGGCAGCCCTTCATGTTCGCGAGCTCGGCGAGGATGTGCACGGCGAGCACGCAGGCCACCGCGTGCTTCCTGCCCTGCGCCCGGCGGAAGTCGGGCATCCTCATCAGCTCGGCGTGCAGCGAGCGCATCGTCCCGGGGTCCCGCGGCGCCAGACCGGGGCCGGCGGGAGGCGCCACGTCCGGCGGCAGCGGCTGCGGGCTCGAGAGCAGCGCCCGGGCGTCGGGCCCGGCGGCGCCGCGAAGATCTCCTTCGGCCTGCCGTGGGGATCGGTGCAGCGCCCGTTGGCGCGGGCGAAGCCCTTCGTCCGGCCCAGCATCCGCCAGCCCGCCGCACTGTACATCGTGCCGCACTGTACATCGGAAAACCTGGCCGGGTCGCAGAACGTCTCCGCCAGGAGCACCCGGTGCCCGTGCGCCGCCAGCCAGTCGCCGGCGAGCCGGCGGGTCATCCGCGACAGGAAGAAGGAGGCGAGGTTCGGGAACACCCCCGGCTCGGACAGGATCAGGAAACGCGTGTTGTTCGCCACCATCTCCAGCCGCCGGAACTGCTGCTCCGGCCTCCAGCCGCACCACCTGTCGCGCGGAGCGCACTTGAAGGCGCCGTTCTGCCACGCCGCCAGGCCCAGCCACCGGTCCCCGAAGCTTGCCACGCAGCGCAGGCCGCGGGCCGCCAGCCGCTGGAAGCCGAGATGGCGGCGCTCGTCCATCAGCGAGTCCCAGAGCGGGCGCTCCTGCGGCCTGGCCAGCCGGATCTCGACGTCCGACAGGGAAAACCCCGCCGGCATCCCGCGAAACGGGGCATGGAACTCGAGGCGCTTGCGAATCGACATGGCCGGAGCATCGCACGTCCGGGACGGGAACGCCAGCGGAAAATTCCGGCTCCGCGGTCGCGCGCGCATGCAACGCAGACAAGCCCGGTGTCAAGGAAAACCAGCCGAAATCAGCGTGGGATGCCCCTGTTCTTCAGCCGCCGGCAGGTTGAACGCAAGACGGCGCCAAAGTAATACGAAGCTTCAGAACAGGGCGGGGCGACATGCAAATTCGATCGGACTTGCCGGATGCGGTCGGAAACACGCCGCTGATCCGGTTGACCAGGGCCTCGGAAGCGACTGGTTGCGAAATCCTCGGAAAGGCCGAATTCCTGAACCCGGGACAGTCGGTGAAGGACAGGGCTGCGCTCGGAATTATCCGCGATGCCGAGGCGCGAGGCGAACTCGCGCCCGGAGGCACAATCGTCGAGGGTACGGCCGGAAACACCGGAATCGGTCTTGCACTTGTGGGCGCTGCGCTCGGATATCGGACTGTCATCGTGATTCCCGATACCCAGAGCGAGGAAAAGAAGGACATGCTGCGCCTCGCCGGGGCCGAACTCATCCAGGTTCCGGCCGTGCCTTACCGGAATCCGAACAACTACGTGCGCTATTCGGGACGCCTCGCGGCAACGCTTGCCGGGACGGAGGCGAGCGGCGCGGTCTGGGCGAACCAGTTCGACAACGTGGCGAATCGCGAGGTCCACGTCGAAACCACTGCCCGCGAAATCTGGGACCAGACCGGCGGCCGCATCGACGGCTTCATCTGCGCGGTCGGTACCGGGGGGACCCTTGCCGGCGTCGCCGAAGGACTTCGATCCAGGAAGGGCGACGTCAGGATCGGCTTGGCGGACCCCGAGGGGGCGGCGCTCTACAGCCACTACGTGCATGGCGAGCTTGCGGCCTCCGGGACGTCGATCACGGAAGGCATCGGCCAGGGCAGAATTACCGGCAATCTCGAGGGACTCGAAGTGGACTTGGCGTACCGGATTCCCGATTCGGAAGCGCTGCAGGTAGTCTTCGCGCTTCTGAGAGAGGAAGGAATGTGCCTAGGCGGGTCTTCCGGCATCAATGTCGCCGGGGCGATGAGGATGGCGAAGGATCTCGGTCCGGGACACGTGATCGTGACCGTGCTCTGCGATTACGGCAACCGCTACCAGTCCAAGCTGTTCAATCCCGCGTTCCTCAGGTCGAAGGGGCTGCCCGTGCCATCCTGGCTCGAGGAGGCGCGCGACGACATACCGGAGGTTTTCGAAGAGGTCTGACGCGGTTCCGTCCGAGCCCGGACAACGCGCAGGCGCGCGCCGGTCCGGGCCGCAATCGGGGCCGGCAACCGGGGAGTAGGAACGATGACGGAGGCGCTCTACGGCGGGGACGCTTATCTCAGGGAAGCGGACGCACGCGTGACCGCGATCAACGATCTGGGAGGGATAGTTCTCGACCGTTCGATCTTCTATCCGACGGGGGGCGGGCAGCCCGGAGACTCGGGAAGACTCGTGGCGGAGGGCGTTGACGTCGGAATCGCGACCACGGTCAAGGGGGACGGCGACGACATCGTGCTTGTTCCCGTCGAACCCGTGTCCCTTGCGCCGGGGACATCCGTCCAACAGAAACTCGACTGGAACAGGCGCTACCGCCACATGCGGATCCATACGGCGCTGCATCTCCTGTCCGTGGTCATTCCCCTGCCGGTAACCGGCGGGCAGATCTCGGCCGAAAAGGGAAGGCTCGACTTCGACATGCCGACTGCACCTGAAGACAAGCAGGCGATCGAGGATGCGCTGAACTCGCTTGTCGAGCAGGACCTCGACATCTCCGAGGTGTGGATTACAGACGCCGAAATGGCCGCAAATCCCGGCCTCGTGAAGACAATGTCGGTGAAGCCGCCCACCGGGCGGGGACGCGTTCGCCTTGTTCGCATTTCGAGCGGGTCCGAGCAGGTCGACCTGCAGCCCTGCGGGGGAACGCATGTCCGCAACACGCGGGAAATCGGCCGGTTGCGGCTCGGCAAGGTGGAGAAGAAGAGCCGGCTCAACCGGCGCGTCAACATTCATTTCTCGGAAGACCTATAGGATTCCCAGGCGGCGACTCGCGCTTGCGGGAAGATTCCCGCCGGTGTAACGATGCGCGCGGAAGGAGAGGTGGCCGAGTGGTCGAAGGCGCACGCTTGGAACGCGTGTAGGCGGGATACCGTCTCCAGGGTTCGAATCCCTGTCTCTCCGCCAATTGCACACTGCATGTTCCGACGGGCCGAAACGCCAGGGTCCGTAAGCCTGGACAGGTCTGGACCCATGGGAAACGGTCAGCGGGATTCACTTATCTACAGCCGGTTGTTTGGCGACGAGGAAATCGGATCCCTGATTTCCGACCGCGCATTGATTCGGGAAATGCTCCGGGTCGAAGCGGCGCTTGCCGGCGCGCAGGCCGAGCTCGGCACTATCCCGGTCGAAAGCGCAGAAGCAATCGATGCAGCAGCGGAGGCGCTCGACATCTCGCCGTCAGACCTCGCCGTCCGAACATTGAGGGACGGGGTGCCCGTTCCTGCCTTGGTCGCCGCGCTGCGCGAGGCCATGAAGGCGGCGGGAGAGGGACGGCACGCCGAGTTCCTCCACGCGGGCGCGACGAGCCAGGACGTCATGGACACGGCAACGGTCCTTTGTCTCGGACGGATTCTGGATGTCATCGAACAGCGTCTGTCGCGGTTGTCCGCAGCGCTTGCCGGGGCCGCGGACGCAAATCGCAATTTGGTTATCGCGGCGAGAACGCGCAACCGGATCGCAACGCCTACGACGCTCGGCTTGCGGATCGCCGGCTGGCTCGCGCCGCTTCTCAGGCATCGGGACAGGCTGAACCACCTGAGGCCCAGATTGCTCGTCGTGAGTCTTGCGGGCGCGTCGGGAAATCTTTCGGCGTTCCGGGGACGCGGCCTGGAGACGGCCAGAATGGTCGCGGAACGCCTCGGAATCGGGGTTCCGGATGCGCCGTGGCATACCGCGCGCGACGGCGTCGCGGAACTTGCGAGCCTCCTTTCGCTGATCACTGGCAGCCTCGGGAAGATGTCGCAGGATCTGCTGCTGTCTGCGCAACTCGACGAGGGCATCAGCGCGGGGTCGGGCGGGGAATCCAGCACCATGCCGCACAAGGTTAACCCCGTGCTCCAGGAAACGGTGGTGGCGCTCGCCAGATCGAATGCCGCGGACGTCGCGCAGGTTCACGCGGCGATGGTTCATGCGCAGGAGCGGGAGGGCAGCGCATGGAGCCAGGAAATCCGCGTTCTGCCGGGGATGCTCGTGGCGACCGGCACCGCCCTGCGCCACGCAATCGGCCTCGCGGCCTCGATCAGCGTGGACGAGGCGCGGTTAGCCGAATCGCTCGCCGTGACGCGGGGAATGATGATGGCGGAGGCAGCAAGCTTCGCGCTTTCAGATCACATTGGCCTCGCCCGGGCCAGGGATGCCGTCAAGTCTGCCTGCGAAGAAGCCGTCCGAACGGGACGCCCGCTCAGGGACGTGCTCGAGGCGACAGCAGACCTCCAGGGCGGGCCTGACTGGAACGCGGTGTTCGACCCCGCAAACGCCGTCGGCGAGGCCGGCAAAATCATCGACGGAATTCTTGAACGGGTCCGGACATGACCATCCGGAGTTCGAGAACCAGATCAGGACGGGAGTGAGTTTGACATGCCTGCACGGCGCAATCGAATAAAGCGGATGTTTCAGGAAGGAGCGCCGAGAATCGGCCTGTTTCACAGCCTCGGTTCTCCTGTCGCCGCCGAACTTCTTGGGCACGCCGGCTTCGACCTGGTCGTGATCGACGGCGAGCACGCGACAAACGACGTTCCGTCGATCCGCGACCAGCTTGTTGCGCTCGATGCGGCCGGGCTGCCCGCCATGGTTCGCGTGGTTCAAGGCGACACCGCCGTGATCAAGCAAGTCATGGACGCGGGCGCCCAGAGCCTGCTGGTGCCAATGGTGGAGACAGCCGACGAAGCTGCCGCGCTCGTACGCGCAATGCGGTTTCCCCCGGAAGGCATTCGCGGCGTCGCCGGCGGAACCCGCGCGGGGCTTTTCGGCCTGGACCCGGACTATCTCGCGACGGCGAACGGGGAGGCCTGCCTCTCCATACAGGTCGAGAGCAGCACCGCTCTCGACAATCTTGACGAACTGCTCGGCGTCGAAGGAGTCGACTGCCTGTTTATCGGCCCTTCGGATCTCGCGGCCGGCTTGGGACACCTCGGAAATCCGGCGCACCCCGATGTTCAGGCGGCGATTGAAGACGCGTTGAAACGCATCCGGGACGCGGGGAGAACTGCAGGAATCTACGCCTCGACCGCCGAACAGGCGAGTGCGTATGTCGCCATGGGAGCAAATTTCTTGGTCGGCGGCACCGACATCGGCGTGCTGGCGAAGGCGGCCAGGGGGCTCGCGGAATCGTTGAGGTCCGCCCTCGGGTAAACCCCGGCGGCGCGGTTCGGAAAGTCCCGGAGACCGCACGCGGACCTTGGCGCTCCTGCGATCTCAGAGGCGCCGCGCCGGTTGTCACCCCGCCGGAAGATGTATCCTGAACCGTTCGCGAATGCGTGCATCCACGTCCGGCCGCAGCCGGGCTGGAGACGGCTCCGCCAGTATTTCCAGTTTTCTCCTGGTTGCCTTCTCGAGGTAGTCCGGCTTTTCGTTCTCTTCCCACTCCTTCGGGGAAGACCTGTCGCCGATGGCCGGATAGATGTACTCGGTCTGCATGAGCCCGAGGGTCTGCGGGTGGCCGAGATAGTGTCCTGGTCCGTCAAGGCAGACGCTTCGCATGACCTCGAGCGAAACGCTTTCGTCAGTCACTTCGATGCCGCGCACGCATCGCAGCGACTGTCCGATGAGATCATCCGCGATGATCAGGCTCTCGAGGCAGAATCCGAGGAGCGAGGCGTGCATTCCGGCCGCCTCGTAGACCATGTTGAGGCCGGCAAGGCCGGCCATGACATTCGAGTGCGCCTGTTCGTAGCCGGCCTGCATGTCAGGCATCTTCGCATCGGCGATTCCGGCGGCCGCACCGCCTGGCAGGCCGTAGAACCTGTGCATCTGCGCGCAGCCTGCGGTCAGCAGCGCCTGCTCTCCCGATCCGCCGGACATGGCACCGGTCCGCAGATCGGAAACGAACGGCCAGGTTCCGAATATCGCGGGATATCCCGGAGACATGGCGTTGACGTAGACTAGACCTGCGAGGCACTCGGCGGTCGCCTGCATTATCGCTCCGGCGATTGGGGCCGGCGCTGTCGCTCCGGCCTGCCCGGCGGAGAGCAGGAGGACGGGCATGCCGCCCCGGACGCAGGCTTCCATGATCTGGCAGCTTTCGGTCGCGAACTTCATGGGAGGCACGACGAAGCAGTTGGAATTGGAAACGAACGGGCGCCTGCGGAAACTGGCTTCGCCGCCGGCGATTTCGTGAATCAGTTCGAAAGCCCCGGGCATGTAGGAGGCTTCGGTGAAGCTCGTTCCGACGTGCTTTGTCGTTCCCGAACAGCAGGCGTAGACCGTATTGAGGTCCATTTCGTAGTTGTCGGGAATGTCGCGGCAGACCATCGGGCGCTGGAAGAAGTGGATGTTGTCGAGTTGTTCGACGATTCTCGCGGCGTCGAAGAGGTCCCCGATCCTGCTCTCGCGGTATTCGTTCCTCTCCACATCCACCAGATGGACCGCCGCGCCGGCGGTTCCGAAATGCACCCGGTTGCCGGAAAGTTCCAGATCCCGGCCCGGGTTGCGACCGCAAAGCGTCACGTCGTGCGCAGATCCGGCGATCGTGTCCTCGATGAGGGCGCGGGGGAAGCGGAGCCGGCCGTCGTCGCCGAGAACCGCTCCCGCCCCGGTCAGGATCTCGATTCCCGAATCCGGCGCATCGGACAAGCCGACCTCCTCGAGCGCGTCGAGAGCGGCACGATGGATTCGCTCGATGCCCGCATCGGTCAGGGGCCGGAACAGCCCGCCCTCCAGGCCTGGATGGACCGGTCGCATGCTTTCGGGCAGGGGGGCCGCGCGCAGGCTGTGCCGGGCTGCCCGGCCTCCTGCGCGGCGTGATCTATTGGGACTCATTGGGCGGTTCTCTTGCTGGTTGCGACGGCGTCTGGACAAAAGATGTTCAGCTCTTCGGCGACCCACGCGCGGCCCGGCCGCGGTCGGCTCCGATTGTGCAGGAGACGAGGGCCGTCATCCAGTCGAGGTCGCCAAGTTCGCGCATGTCGCCGCCAACAAGTTTCCGATGCAGCGTATGTGAGCGAAATCGCCCGTGTCCAGAAGTATTTTCTCAGGTTCGACATGCAGATGCCGGAACCTGCCGTTTTTTGGATTCAGCGAGGCGCCGTTCCCGGGGGAGACAGAGGGCAGTCAGAACCGACGGGGTCGCGAGGGACCCGGCGCTTTCGGCACGCCGGTCGAGATGTCAGTCCGTTGCCTCTCACGCGGCAGCCAGTTCAGCGATCACATCGTACGCAGACATCACATCGTCTTGCGTGCAGTCGAACTGGCCCACGACGAACCGGATGACGAACTTGCCTTCGCAGGTCGTCTGGGTGAGGTAGAGCCGTCCGTCGTCGTTGATTTTCTGCAGGAGCAAACGGGTCGCTGCATCCGGGTCGCTACCGGCCGGGACGTGGCGGAACGTAAAGAGAGAGAAGCGGCACGGACTCGTGATCTCGATTTCGGGGTGCCGTTCCAACTTGGCGGCGAGTTCGCTCGCCCATGTGACGTGGTTCCGGATGCGTTCGCGAAGACCTTCGAGGCCGTAGGCACGCAGAAGGAACCAGATCTTGAGAGCGCGGAACCTGCGGCCGAGCGCAATGCTCCATTCGCTGAAGTCGACGGTTCCGGCCTGGTCGAGCGTTTTCAGGTATTCCGGCCGAATGGCAAGCGTACGCACCTGATCACCGGGGTCCGCGAGAAACTGCACCGAGCAGTCGAACTGGGCGCCGAGCCACTTGTGCGGGTTGAAAACAATGCTGTCCGCAAGTTCTATCCCGTCCCAGACCGGGCGGAATTCGGGACAGATCATGGCCGATCCCGCCCAGGCGGCGTCCACATGCGTGTAGAGCCCGAGGCGGCGCGCGATCTCGAGTACCGGACGAAGACGGTCGGATGCGCCGAGCGAGGTTCCGCCGATGATACAGGCCAAACCGGCAGGCCGGAGTCCGGCGCTCGTGTCGGCGCGGATTGCGGCTTCCAACGCAGGGGCAGACATAGCGAGATCCTCGTCGGTCGCGACGGAAACGAGGTTGTCGTCGCCGATCCCGGCGATTCGGATCGCCTTGTTCAGGGAACTGTGTGATTCGGATGTACAGTAGATCCGGAGTTTCTCCCCGCCTGACAGCCCGCTGGAATTTCCGGAAAAACCGAGTGCGCGCTCCCGCATGGTGAGAACGGCGGCCAGCGTCGAAGTGGACGCCGTATCCTGAATGACGCCCGAAAATCCGTCCGGAAGGCCGAGCGCGTCCCTGAGCCACCCCGTCATCGCGATTTCCATCTCGGTTGCGACCGGAGAGGTCTGCCAGAGCATGCACTGCGCGGCCATCGCAGCGGTCAACTGCTCTGCGATCATCGACGCGGGCGCGGCATTCGACGGAAAGTAGGCGAAGAATCGCGGGTGCTGCCAGTGGGTCAGGCCGTCCGGCACGATTCTCTCGAAGTCCGCGAAGATCGTCTCCATGTCGTCCGCCCGTTCAGGCGCGGAGCGCGGAAACATCGCGGCGATTTCGCCAGGCTTGGTTGCGGCGCGAACGCGCCTGTTCCTGAGAGTGCCCAGATAATGTTCGATCCAGTCAGTTGCCCTCGCGCTCCAACGACGGTAGTCGGCGTATTCCATTTGGAGATCCTTCGAAAACAGACTGGCCTGTCCCGGAACCGCTTTAATTTGCGTGGCATGGACGTGTTGGGTCAGCTTTGTTCCAACTGCAGTCCAAATGTGCAAGCCTGATCGGATGGCGGATGTCGGCCAACCCTTACGCCCAGGCTTCGCATGCGTAGAGTTATCGGCTTTTCGTCAATGAGTTGGCGTTGCAAATTAAACTAACTTGGGAGAGGATTCCCGAACTGAATGTTTTTCTGCGGTGACTTCGTTTGACTTCCGGGACGGGAAGGCGGCCTCTTTACGCTGTTCGCGCCGCGTTCGATGCGAAGGTTGCAATTCTCTCGAGAGCCTCGGTCAGGTGCGCGTCGTCGCACGTCAGCGCAACGCGCACATGACCAGCGGCGGCGCATCCGAAGCTCTCGCCCGGCATCACGGCGATGTTCTCCTCGTCGAGCAGGCGGTTAGCGAACTCGATGCCGGAAAGTCCGGTCATGCAAACGTCTAGGAGGACGTACATGGTTGCATGCGCCGGAACCATCCGTATCGCGTTGGCTCCCGCGAGCGATGCCTTCGCGATACCGAGGCGGCGGCGGAAGATCCCGGCGACCCGTTCCTCGATGGCATCGCCCCGCGTCAGCGCGTGGAGTGCGGCGTCCTGCACGAAGCCGGGCACTCCGTATGTGCTGACGGTGCAGAACTCTATCATGCCTGAAATCGCGTCTTCCGGCCCGACAACCCAACCGCACCTGAATCCGGTCATTGCGTGGCTCTTCGACAGCGAACCGACCACCAGCGTGCGCTCCGCCATGCCGGGAAGCGCCCTGGGTGACAGGTGAACGCCCTTCCAGACCTGAGTGTCGTAGACCTCGTCGGAAATCAGCCACAGGTCGCGGCGCTGGCAGACCTCTGCGATTCCCGCCAGCGTTTCCGAGTCGTAGACGGCGCCGGTTGGATTGTTGGGCGAATTGACGAGAAGTGTCCTGGTGGTTGCGTCCACGTAAGCTTCCAGGTCTTCCGGCACCGGCCTGAACCGATTCGCTGCTGGCGCCGGAACCGTGCGCGCCGTCGCCCCTGTCGCACGGATGCAGCCCGGGAAGGTGGCGTAGTAGGGGTCGAAGTAGAGCCCGGTGTCTCCGGCATCGAGGCAGGACATGTGAGCGGCAAGAAGGGCCGCCTGTCCGCCCGCCGTTACGAGCACGTTGCGGTGACTTGTCGGGACGCCGGTCCTGCTCTCGATCCTTGCGGCCACCGCGCGGCGAAGTGCCGTCGCCCCCGGGACCGGCGCGTATCCGGTGTTGCCGGCTCGGGCGCTGCGGTGCATCGCATCGATGATCGCCGACGGGGTTCTGAAATCGTGGTCACCGACGGTGAGTTCCAGAATCTCGCCGCCCTCCGTTTTCATGGCGCGCGCGCGGTAGTAGACGTCCCAGCCGTCGCTGCCGCCGTCGTTGATTTCCCGAATGCGCTTGGAGAGGTGCTTCACCGACTCGCTTCCTTTCATGGCGCATGGTCTGCGAGGTTCGTCAATGGACAGCATCATTTTTGCAAACGCGCAAGTGCGTTGACGGCAATTCCATAATCGAGGCGGGTCGTCCAAACCGCGGCGCCGCTGACCAGGAAACTTGTCGCCAGCTGTCTGCGCGTCGGGCCCAATACCGATGCTCAGTCGCGGCAGGTCCGGTCAGAGTCCCGGGGCACGCCGTTTGCAGGGTCGCTGCGGAGTTTCGTCTGCATGGGAGAAACGGGAATCCCATCGCAAAAAGCAGTTCGTATGGGAGTGCGATGCGCTGTCGACCGCTTGCCGATGATGGCGATGCCCGTGGACCTTGCCAAGCAAGGGGTCGAGGAACTCCGGTTTGCCGGAATCCTGAAACTCGAACGGCCAGACGAGAGCCGGTCGTATGCCGGCTCCCAACTCAGGCTGAGCGAGACTGAACGAAAGCAGGAAGTCGGCCCGAACGAATCGACAGGTGGAACGCGTTTTGCCCCGGGTCCGACCTCTTCGTTGCCCCGGCATCGCGATCGGCCTAGAGTTCTACTGCGCTTTGAAAGCCAAGCGGCGCATGCCGGAGAGGTCTTCGGTGCGTGCCTGTGGAGGTCTGCGCAATGCCGTTGCGTCGACAGCAGGCTCCGCCGCACGAAGCTTTGCTATTCATGGCGGAGCAGGTCATGCTGATCCGGAATGGTCGCGTGCCAAACCATGAGACTCCTTGTCCTGATCCAAAACCGAAAAGAAAGCACCGCGTCCTCTCGACGCTGCCTGCATCTCAGGACGGCATTGATCGATGAAAACCGTCTTCAGGCATCAGCAAAAGCGCACCTTTCTCAATGCCGAAAGTGCTGATCGACCACTGATCAGCCCTTTGCCGCACGAGGTTCTGGACCGAGCCCGCGCCTACCGGCTGGGACGCCTCCGCATGGAGAAGGAACGCAGCGATGTCTCAACGCTTCTGCTGTACGACCCGATCAACATCCGGTACGCCCTTGACAGCTCCAACATGCAGGTCTTCTCGGAACACAACCCGATCCGTTACGCGATGATCCTCCCGGGTGGACCAGCCATTCTCTGGGAAATCAGGAAAGGTGCGCATCTAAACAAGGACTTGCCGCTTGTAGATGAAGTTCCGGGCCTCGAATTGCTGGATGTTCATGGTGACAAAGTGTCCGTGCGCTTGGACCGATGGGCGGACGAGATCGCCGAACTGGTCAGGGAATATGGCGGCGGCAACATGCGGACCGCGATCGACAGATTGGACGGATTGGGTGTGTTCGCGCTGTAGCGACGCGGATTGGATTACGTCGAAGGCACCGAACTGACCGAGACCGCCCGTTCCGTCAAGTCGGTTGACGAAATCGAGCTCGTGCGCTGGACGATCCGCGTGTGCGAAGCGGGGATGGCGCGCATCCATGAGCACTCTCTACCCGGCATGACCGAGCGCGAACTCTGGGCGCATCTGCAATTCGACAATGCGCGCTCGGGCGGGGATTGGCTGGAGACGAAGCTGTTGACCTGCGGACCCAATACCAACCCCTGGTTCCGGGAGTGCTCTGACCGCCCGTGCCAAATTGGCGAACTGATCGCCTTCGATACGGACATGATCGGTCCCTACGGGTACTGCGCGGACCTGTCTCGCAGCTGGACGTGCGGCCATACTCCCATGACTGCTCGGCAGCGTCGCCTTTCGATACCGCGCGCAGGCAGATCGAACACAACCTCGCCCTGCTGCGGCCAGGGTTCAGCTTCGAGGAATTCAACGCGAAGAGTTGGCGCGTGCCGCCGGCGCATATCGACAACTGCTACTCTTTCGCGTTGCACGGCGTCGGATTGGCTGACGAGTGGCACGCTTTGCCGCTGCACATGGATTTCGACGAAACCGTGATGTCCGGTCGCTTCGAGCACGGCATTGTCATCTGCGTCGAGAGCCTGATCGGCGAGTCGGGATCAGTGTCGGTCAAGCTCGAAACGCAGGTGCTAATCACGGAAGGAGGTCATGATCGCCTTGACGGGTTCCCCTGGGAAAACGAAGAGTGATCGTCATGGTTTCCCGTGCACCCGGCGCCGCAACTGCCGAAGACCAATTCGGATTCGCCAACTGGAATCAGGGGGAAGCAGAACAGCCGGATTGCGCCGCCGTTGCTGCAGGGATGAAAATCGGTCCGGATGCCAGCATCAGAGACTCCCTGACCGGCAATCTTTCGCTTTGAGCAAAGCCGGACGGCTTGGATGAAGCGCGATGATCCAAGGGGACTGCGGCGCGGGAGGGTGCCGGAGAAAAGCAGGGACCTGCGGACCTGCAGGACTTTCCCACGCTGTTGGCGATTTTCCGATTTGCCGCCGAACGGGGGGCGGACCGGGGCGTTCCGGCCGGATTCCGGGTTTGCGGAGCCGTCCGCGCGCCGTCGCGGGCGCCGGTTCCGGTCCCTTGGTGATTCGTTTTCGGGGCTTGGCGGCCTGCCGGCGGCGTCCGGGAGCCGGCCCGGACGCGGCCCGGCTCTCAGGGCCGGGTCAGGGCGGCGATGGCCTCGCTGCGGTTCAGCTGCAGGCGTCGCCGGGTTTCGGCGAGGCTCTCCGCCTCGCGGCGGCTGGCGAAGACCACCGCGAGCGCGATGCTGTTCAGGCTGGCCCGGTTCGCCGGGCCGTTGCCGGTGCGGGTCAGGCAGGCGTCCTCGCCGAAGACGCAGTCCCTCTGGCGGTGGTTCAGGTTCTCCACACTCCAGTGTCCGCGATTCAGCTTCAGCAGCTCCTCCGGCGACGCGGCTTCGGCATCCAGCGAGGTGATGACATACGCGATCTCGGTGCAGTCGTTTCCCCCATCGTCGCCGTCCTTCTTCAGCGGCTCCCGGTAGCGGGTGATCCGGGCGATCCGGCTGACGCCGGGGTAGTTGATCAGGCGCTTGAGCGGCGTCAGGACGCTGATGGAGCGCTGCTCCAGGCGGCCGTGAACCTTTTCGAGATCCTCCGCGAAGCGGCCGGTGGCGTCCCTCTCCCAGTCGATGCCGTCGAGGATGCCGAAGGTCTCCGGCGCGTTGCCCTTGACCGAGAAGACATAGTCGGCTCCGCAGCGCCCGGTGACCATCTTCGCGGTCTTGCGCGTCGTGTGCAGCGCGTCGAGGGTGATGACCTTGCCGCGGACGTCGCTGCGCTCCAGGAGGTCGTGCGTGGCCGCCAGCTCGCCGCCTTCGTCGCCGAAGTTCAGGAGCGCGAAGGGCGCGCCGGTCGCGTGGTCGACGAGGGCCACGGTCTCGTGATGGCCGTCGCCGTTGCGGTTGGCGCCGCGGATGCGCTTGCCGTCGGCGGCGAGCGCCCGGGCGAGGGGAAGCCGGGGCCGGGACCAGCGGCCGACCACGTCCTCCAGCGCCTCGGGGTCGACCGACTGCACGACCCTGTGGATCGTGGACTTCGAGACCGGCTCGCGAAGCCCCGTCTTCGGGTTCCGCCAGGCGCCGACGGCCTCCAGCTCCTCCTGCGACAGCGAGCGCGCGAACTGCGCGGCGGCCAGGCAGCCCTTCATGTTCGCGAGCTCGGCGAGCACGTGCACGGCGAGCACGCAGGCCACCGCGTGCTTCCTGCCCTGCGCCCGGCGGAAGTCGGGGAGGTTCGGGAACACCCCGGGCTCGGACAGGATCAGCTCGCCACCATCTCCAGCGTGCAGCGAGCGCATTGTCCCGGGGTCCCGCGGCGCCAGACCGGGAAGCCGGATGGCGGGCTCGTCCATCAGGCGCCACGTCCGGCGGCAGCGGCTGCGGGCTCGAGAGCAGCGCCCGGGCGTCGGGCCTCAGCGGCGTCACGAAGATCTCCTTCGGCCTGCCGTGGGGGTCGGTGTAGCGGGGCTTGGCCGTTGGCGCGGGCGAACCCCTTCGTCCGGCCCAGGCACTCCCAGCCCGCCGCCCTGTACATGGTGCCGGAAAACCTGGCCGGGTCGCAGAACGTCTCCGCCAGGAGCACCCGGTGCCCGTGCGCCGCCAGCCAGTCGAAGGTCGGCGAGCCGGCGGGTCATCCCCGCAAGGAAGAAGGAGGCGAGGTTCGGGAACACCCCCGGCTCGGACAGGATCAGGAAACGCGTGTTGTTCGCCACCATCTCCAGCCGCCGGAACTGCTGCTCCGGCCTCCAGCCGCACCACCTGTCGCGCGGGCGGAGCGCACTTGAAGGCGCCGTTCTGCCACGCCGCCAGGCCCAGCCACCGGTCCCCGAAGCTTGCCACGTAGCGCAGGCCGCGGGCCGCCAGCCGCTGGAAGCCGAGATTGCCACGTAGGCGCTCGTCCATCAGCGAGTCCCAGAGCGGGCGCTCCTGCGGCCTGGCCAGCCGGATCTCGACGTCCGACAGGGAAAACCCCGCCGGCATCCCGCGAAACGGGGCATGGAACTCGAGGCGCTTGCGAATCGACATGGCCGGAGCATCGCACGTCCGGGACGGGAACGCCAGCGGAAAATTCCGGCTCCGCGGTCGCGCGCGCATGCAACGCAGACAAGCCCGGTGTCAAGGAAAACCAGCCGAAATCAGCGTGGGATGCCCCTGGGCGGACCTGCGATGCCTATTGCGTCTTGTGCGGACATCCACTAGGGTTCGGCTTCATGAAAATGGCTGTATTCGACTTTTGGTGCTGCATTACCGGCTGACATTGTCAGGCGGGCCATTCTTCTGCTTCTCGAAAACCTGGATTGGATGGCGCGCCCGGCGCGGCTGAAATGTACAGGGAATCGGGATGGAATTGCGGCTTTACAACTCAAGAACGCGCGTGCGGGAAGTTTTCACTCCCGTGGATCCGGAGAACGTGCGCATGTACGTCTGCGGCCCGACGGTTTACGACCGCGCGCACATCGGAAACGCTCGCAGCGTCGTCGTCTTCGATACGCTCTGCAGGCTCCTCCGGCATCTGGCTCCGGCAAACGGCTGGGGCAGGGTCACCTATGCGCGCAACATCACGGATGTGGATGACAAGATCAACGCGCGGGCCATGGAAACCGGCCGGCCGATCAGGGACATCACCGACGAAACAATTCGCTGGTTCGCGGAAGACATGTCCGCCCTCGGGGATGCGGGGCCCGATCTGGCGCCGCGCGCGACTGAGTACATCCCGGAGATGCAGGAAATGATCCGGGAACTGGTCGCGGCCGGCAATGCCTACGAAGCGGATGGGCATGTGCTGTTCGGGGTCGCGTCCTACCCGCACTACGGATCGCTGGCGCGGCGGAGCACTGAGGACATGCTGGCGGGCGCTCGTGTCGAAGTGGCGCCCTACAAGCGTAACCCGATGGACTTCGTCCTCTGGAAACCGTCGGATGAAAACTTGCCCGGATGGGAGAGTCCATGGGGCCGGGGACGCCCGGGCTGGCACATCGAGTGTTCCGCGATGACGCGCGCGCTGTTCGGAGAGACATTCGACATTCACGGTGGCGGCTCGGACCTGCTCTTTCCGCACCACGAGAACGAACGAGCGCAAAGCTGCTGCCTCACATCGGAAGCGAGCTTCGCCCGCGTTTGGATGCACAACGAAATGTTGCAGGTCGAGGGGCGCAAGATGGCGAAGTCCCTCGGCAATCACTTTACGGTGCGCGACCTGCTCGATGCCGGAATGCCCGGCGAGGTCGTCCGTTTCGTGCTGTTGGGAACGCACTATTCCAAACCGCTCGACTGGACGCGCGAACGGGCGCGCGCGGCGCAGTCGACGCTTCGGCAGTGGCGACGGCTCGCGAAAGGGTCGTCGGACGGCGGCGATCCAGCTCCGGCCGTCGTCAAGGCGCTGGCGAACGATCTCAACACGCCCGGTGCGATCGCGGAACTGCACGAGCTGGCGAGGAGGGATCGCGGCGCCGAGCTCATGGCGTCTGCCAGGCTGATCGGGCTCATGACGGATGAACTCGGAGACTGGGTGGGCGATTGCCGCATCGATGCCGCGCACGCAAGCCGTGTTGAAGCCATTCTCGGCAAGCGGGCGGCAGCACGATCCGCCAGAGACTTCGCGGAGGCAGACCGGCTGCGCGACCTCCTTCTTGGCGCAGGCGTGACGCTCAGGGATTCTTCGGATGGGACAAGCTGGGACTGCGGACCGGACTTCGATCCCGGAGTGCTGGAGGCGGACGATGAACCGTGAGCGGCTCTACATTTTCGACACTACGCTGCGTGACGGGCAGCAGACGCAGGGCGTGGCGTTTTCGGTCGAGGAGAAGACGCGGATCGCAGGAATGCTGGACGAGCTCGGTGTCGATTACGTCGAGGGCGGATGGCCGGGAGCAAATCCCACGGACGACGAGTTTTTCCAGTCTTCGGCTGGGGTTAAGGCCGCTGTCCTGACCGCATTCGGGATGACGCGGCGGCCAGGGCGTTCGGCCGACAACGACGAAGTGCTGGCTGCAGTCATCAATGCCGGGACACCCGCGGTCTGCCTTGTCGGCAAGGCGCACGACTTTCACGTCGAAAAGGCTCTCGGCATTTCCAGGGACGCCAATCTGTCTGCCATCCGCGACAGCGTCGGGCACGTTGTCTCGAAAGGGCGGGAGGCGATCTTCGACTGCGAACACTTCTTCGACGGATACCGGTCCGATCCGGATTACGCGATTGCGGCCGCCAGGGCCGCCTACGACGCGGGCGCGCGCTGGGTCGTGCTATGCGACACGAACGGGGGCGCGCTCCCTGCGGCGGTGCACGAGGCGACGGCGGCCGTCATTGAAGCAGGCATTCCCGGCGATCATGTCGGAATCCACTGTCACAACGATACGGACCATGCGGTCGCAAACTCGCTCTCCGCCGTCGACGCAGGCGCGCGCCAGATTCAGGGCACTCTCAACGGGCTTGGCGAGCGGTGCGGCAACGCGAACCTGATTTCGCTCATACCGACGCTCCTTCTCAAGGAACCCTACAGCGACCGGTACGAACTTGGCGTCGACCATGACCGGCTCAGGAACCTGACGCGCGTCAGCCGGCTCGTCGACGACATTCTGAACCGGGTTCCGCTGAAGTCGGCGGCGTACGTGGGCGCGTCGGCATTCGTTCACAAGGCCGGCCTTCATGCCAGCGGCGTGCTGAAGGATCCGGCCACGTACGAACATGTCAAACCGGAGCTCGTCGGGAATCAGCGGATGGTGCCGATGTCGAACCAGGCGGGGCGATCAAGCCTCCGCAAGCGTCTGAACGACGCCGGCCTTGAGGTCGAATCCACGGATTCGAGACTCGATGGCATCCTCAGGGAGGTGAAGTCCCGTGAGGAAAGAGGCTACGCCTTCGACAGCGCACAGGCTTCGTTCGAACTTGTCGCGAGGCAGATGCTCGGCCGGTTGCCGAAGTACTTCCAGGTAGAACGGTATCGCGTGAATGTCGAACGGCGACGAAACGAGCAGGGAAGGATGTTCACGGTGTCCGAGGCTGTCGTGGTTGTCAGCATCGGCAAGTCGCGCGTCATGAACGTGTCCGAGAGCCTTGACGAATCGGGAGAGGACCGGGGTCCCGTCAATGCCCTGTCCCGTGCTCTGGCCAAGGATCTCGGTCCCTTCCAGGCTGCCATCGACGACATGAAGCTAGTCGACTTCAAGGTCCGGATCACGGACGGAGGGACTGATGCCGTCACGCGTGTGATTATCGACTGCGAAGACGGTCTGGGGCGGCGCTGGTCGACGGTGGGGGTATCGCCGAACATCGTCGACGCAAGCTTCGAGGCGCTCGTCGATGCGATAAACTGGAAGCTCATCAGGGATGGCGTCGAACCGGCCGCGTTCGCATGACCGCCGCCGCGCAACTTCGCGAGGCGCTAGAGGTTCAATCCGGAACCGATCCTGTGTCTCGGGCGGAGCTTGCGGGAGTCGTCCGAAGGATCGCCGATTGGGAACGAACGCTTGCCGCCGGTCTCAGGTCCGATGTTCGCGACTATTCCGGCAATCCGCACCGCACCGTGGGAACTTGGCCGGTCATCGACGCAACAATGCCCGGATTCTGCCTGTCTTGAATTTGCCCGTCGCGAGAAAAGGGCGCAGTTCGTTAAGGGGCGCCCTTGTACCTGAACCGGCGCTCCAATTTCACGATTGATGGCTTGCAAGACACTGCTAAACTGCCATAGCTTGCGTACAGAGGTGAATGGCAATGAAATCCGGCGTAACTGCAGCGGACGCCAGAATTCAACGAAAGCTTGGCTTGGGACCGCGGCCCAACGATCCTCTCGATCTTGATCTCGAAACATGGCTGGACATGCAGCTTGACGCAGAGCCGGACTGGCGCGCTCTGAACTCCGTGACGGACATGTCGGAGCAGATCGTGCCATGGCCCGGTGAGCTCAGCTGGTCGAGGGAAGAGCGCGTTGCGAGGCTGCAAAAGCTGCGCCGGGGCCGGGAAGAGCTGGACGCCTCAAATCTGCCGGAACACGAGAGGGGCAAGCAAGCCCGAATGCTCGACAGGCAATACCAGTGCAAAGACATGGACCAACAGAAATTCGCCAACGGATGCATCTATGGCCGCGATCAGGTCAACCGCCGTCTTGCGAATTTCTGGTTCAATCATTTCACAGTCGCCGATAACGGGCATCTTACGGTCAACATGATGATGAATCACTATGAGGATGCAGTATTCGGCATGTTGAAGGAGAGCTTTGGCGATATGCTGTATGCGTCGACAACGCATCTGGCCATGCTCTCCTATCTGGACAATATCGACAACCGCGGCGAGAATTCGAAACATGCCCGGGAGTGCGGTTGCTTTTCCGGGATTAATGACAATCTGGGACGGGAACTTCTCGAACTCCACTCGGTTTCGCCTGCCAGGAATTACGTTGAGGACGACGTCGGCGGCGCCGCCAGGATTCTGGCGGGTTGGGGCTGGACCTACGACGACATGCAATTTCCTCGGGGCGCCAGCGTCCGCGAGCCCTACGTGCCGTATTTTGCGGAACCGGGCAGCAAGACCGTGCTTGGAAAGAACTACCCCCACGGCAAGGACGCACTCCGCCTGCTGACCGACAATCTGGCAGCCGATGCGAGCACCCTTGACCATCTGAGCGACAAGCTTGCGGTTCATTTCATTGGAGAAGGCAGAAGCGGGACCGAGGTGATGCGAATCAGGCAAGCCTGGGTTGAATCGGGAGGCGATCTCCGTCGGATTCACCGAACCGCACTTCTGGAAGCGGCAAATTCAGGCGAAAAGAAGTTCCTGACGCCGATGCTGTGGATATTCCAACTCTCCCGGATGAGCGGCGCGATGGTCTTTCAGGGCACTACGGATGATGTGCGCAGCGAAAACTACTGGCAAGCGGCAAGAATCATCCTTGGGGAACTTGCGCACAACTTCTGGTTACGCCGCCAGCCGAACGGATACTCAGATCTCAAGGCTGACTGGATTTCAAACGAGCATTTCGACCGCCGTGTCCGATATGCCGGTTTCATCGCCGACAGATGCAGGCCGCAACTCCAGGCGGATGAAATGATCAGGAAGTACGGCTTCTCGGACAGCACGGCGTCTCTGGTCGCGCAGGGGCGAAACCGCACGGAGAAGTTCATCCTTCTGGCCTGCAGCCCGGAATTCATGGAGGTGTGAAAATGCAGAGACGGCAATTCCTTGGTCTTGGCGCGGCGACGGCCGCATTGGCCGGTATTCCGATACATGGCTACACCAGAGACCTTCCAGCCGGTAAAGTCGTGCTGATCATCCTGGAGGGCGGAATGGATGGCCTGACCGCTGTGCCGCCGGTCGGCGATCCGTCGCTCTTGCAGCAGCGACGAAGTCTGGTGGCGACGAACCCGCTGAAGTTGAACCCGTTTTTCGGCCTTCATCCCAGGCTTTCTGAGTTTGCCGGCATGCTTGCCCTGGGTGAGGCGGCAATCGTTCATGCCACATCGATTCCCTATGTGAGGCGGAGCCATTTTGAAGGTCAGAATCTGGTCGAAAGCGGCATCCGGCAACCCTTCGCAATCAAGACAGGCTGGCTGGGACGCGCGCTTGACGAGGCAAGGCTCTCGGGCCGTGCGCTGGCCGTGGACACGCCGCTGGTGATCAGGGGCGCCAAGGCCTACGACAATTTTTATCCCTCAAGCATTCAGCATTCGAGCGCCCCGGACTCGCGCCTTATGGGTCTGCTGTCGACGTCGCATGAAGCGGCCGCAACGGACGCTTTCCACAAGCTCAAGAGAATTGCCGATTCCGGCGACAGGGGACCAAGGGTTCGGGATCCGGAGGGTCTGGCTTTCTCGACCGGACGTGCCATGCGCGGTCCGGAGGGCCCGAGCGTCGCGGTCATACGGATTCCGGAATTCGACACCCACGCCAATCAGGGGGTCGACGACGGCCTTCATCCCGAACTCCTGGCACTTCTGGACAGGGTCCTGAACTCCCTGAAGACCGGCTTGGGGCCCGAATGGAAAAATGCAGTCGCAGTCACGGCAACCGAGTTCGGCCGCACGATTCAGGAAAACGGATCGCGGGGAACCGAGCATGGCTACGGATCGGTCGGACTGCTTGCAGGCGGTCTTCTGGGCGGCGGCAAGGTGCTTGCTAACTGGCCGGGCCTTCGGGAAAAGGATCTATATGACGGCAGAGACCTGCAATCGACTCTCGATTACAGGTCCGTGTTCGCCGCCTGCGTCGAAGCCGCATTCGGCCTGGACCACGATCTTATCGCGGAGAGGGTGTTCATGGAGCCGAAGCTGGCACGGACCCACGACCGGATTTTCGGATAGCCGCAAAGTGAACAACCTGCGTTTATCTCCCGTCATATTGGCGGTTTCGCTCGCCGTCGGGGCAGCGCAAGCCGACACAAGGTGTGTCCAGGAATTCCTTTCCCGAACCGCTTTCGACCCGGGGCCGGTTGATGGGCTTTGGGGGCGGAAGACGGAGGGCGCGCTTAAGGGATTTCTTGATCAGGTGGTCGGGGATCCGTCCTATCGGGCAGAGAAGTCCGCGACGGCGGAGATCTGCCGGCTGATGTCGGGTCCCAGAAGTGAGGAGCTGCTGTCGGCTGCTTCTCTGCGCGACTACTATGTCACGCTCGACCCGGACAGCTATGTGGCCGCCAGCACGACCGCCTTCGACTTCTCCGGGGTC
The DNA here is from genome assembly GCA_963662815.2 of uncultured Amylibacter sp. GTDB lineage: Bacteria > Pseudomonadota > Alphaproteobacteria > Rhodobacterales > Rhodobacteraceae > JAPPHA01. The sequence goes on along the minus strand of CAXXWA010000020.1, from coordinate 318,068 downwards.
GATGTGGACACCGGATATTCGGGCATTTGCCGCTTCCAAATCGTGCGGATTCTTACCCTTGAGAACAACGCATTTGACTGGCTTTCAAGGGGAACGGTCGAAATTGAATCCGGGACACTCAAATTCGACAAAAATAGCCATGAGTGGCGAACCGGGGGGCTTTCGGACGGCACCTTCCTTGCCAAGGATGCCAACCTCAAGATCGACCGCAATGGAATGGTGCACGGAAGGATGCCGTATTTCAACTATGTTGTGGGGCCGGGAGAGGCGGCGCGCCTGCCGCGGTATGCTGAACTCTCCTACAAGCATGAGCCCGGGGAGGAATACCCGGACGGTACAAGTTATTTTTTGGATACGGGCTCGCCAAGCCAAATTCCCTTCTTCAGGCTGGATTGCTAGCCGCCGGGCCGGGAGACCTCTGGACGCACTTCCTGTGGGATCACGGATCCGGCACGCAGTGCAGGAACATGATCCCCATGGCCGGGCGGGAGCACGAACTCCTGAGCACGAAGGGCGGTTTCCGGTTTCGGCGCGGACGAGCATCGCGAACCTGAAGTCCGGGAACCGGCCACCTGCCATGATGCGGCCGGTCTCTTCATTCGAGTTCCGCGAACCGTTCGTAAGGGCAAGGTTGTAGGCATCCTGGCGTGTACGCACGTCATCCTCAAGCCGAAAATAGGCGGGGCATGCATTCTTCACGCTCCGATGCCTGCGGAAACGAACACGCAAAACCCGATCAAGAGCCGCTACCCTCCGTTCAGGAAGATGCCTGAAATTGCGCCGAAGCCAGACCGATCATCACTCCAAGGACAGAAAAGGCCGCCGATAGTCAATGCGGCCTTCCACCCTGCACAGTTTTCGGCTCTGGGCCTCCATATCGCACTCAAGGTCCAACCTGTTGCATCCAGTCGGTCTCACCCCCGCACACATGCCGGGCGGCCCGACGGACAAGCCTGATGAGGCGACAGAGAAGTGTCCGGAGCTTTGGGCGACAAGCGGGGACGTTCATTTCTGACGTGCTTAAAGTTCAGTTCACGTTCAAGCGTGGCGCCTGTGCCGGATGCCACAGCAATGCTGACAAACGGGAATTGCCGCGTCCAACCTTGAAGACCGGTACATGCCGGAAAGCAAGTACAGGTCCGCTCTTCAGGAACGCATGCCTGTTCGCCGCCACCGGGCCGCGCCTGCGTGGGGAGCCTGCATTCAAGGTATCGGGAGCTCCCGGGGCTGCCTGACGGGCAAGATCGTGCGGCTGTGGACACGTTCGGTTGCCTTGTCCGCTTCGTGAACCTTCCCGGCAAGGTTCAGACGTTGCAGGGGTGCCCGCCCTTCTTGCGGAACTTATTGAGGGCATCGGCGCAGGCCTTCCGGACCTCAATGGCATCATGGACTGCCGCCGACCCAGAACCGTCGCCCCGCGCGTCCCGAAACGTGCCGTGTCCCGGGCGCCGAAACGCCTTCTCGTCGCGTTCGACGCCGGTCCCGCAGGGAACCGCGCCGCCCGACGCCTGGTCGGGGAGGACCGGAGAGCGCCTCGAACGCGGTCATCGGATGCGGTCCAGGTTCCGCCCCGACATGCAACGAGCCGCTTTTCTGCCGAAACACTCTTTGAAAACAATTGCGTATGGCGGAGAGACAGGGATTCGAACCCTGGGTGGGCTCGCGCCCACAACGGTTTTCGAGACCGCCCCGTTCGACCACTCCGGCACCTCTCCGCGAGCAACGTTTCTCACAATTTTCATGTGCATGTCCACCAGTTTGACTCATGTTTCCATATGGTCGGAATCGCGCGGAGGACGGTTCGCGGGTTCGCCCGCCAAGTCCGTCAGTCCAAACCCGCAATTGCACCCCGAGACCGGCCCTGACCAAGGCAATCGCTTGTGTGAGCAACCGAACAGACCCTGATGGACATGCGCTTTCCAGCGCTTCCCCAAGGCCTTGCACGCGGCCGCCGGTGAAGCATGGAGTTCCGACGAAGGATTCCACCAGGACCAGCGTCACGACGTGCTGGCCGCACCAGTCCCCTGCCGGCTTGCGGCTTATCAGATTTCCTCGGCGCACCGCGTTGCGCCGCACGGCCACCGACCGTCAGGGTCTGTCCAGCAAGTCAGGAAAACTTTATCGGCATGCTGCGAAGGCGCGAGACCGTTTCTCGCTCCGCCCTTCGACACGCAATGGGCGGAAGCCCCCGCGAGATCTGCTCGAGATCCTCAAGCACAAGGGCACCGATCTGTTCGAGCGCACATGTCAATGCGCCGGCGCGATGAGCCGAAAAAAGGATGCCCGGAACCCCGCGAATCGGATCTGCTTCGCCGACCGGCTCTTCCGGGAAGACATCGGTCGCAATCCTGAGCCGCCCGCTGCCGGCTTCCCTGGAGAGGGCGTCAAAGTCGGCGAGCGCCGCTCGGCTCAGGAGAACGAGCATCGAGCCGTCCTGCATCATGGCGAGGGTGCGGGAATTCAGCAGGTGATGGTTTTCGGTCGTCACGGACGCCACCACGAACACGATGCGGCTCTTGCCGAGGACCGTTTCGAGAGAAGCCGGTTCGACGTCCAGGCGGCGCAGGTAGCCTTCCGGAAGCCAGGGGTCGAACACCCTAGTCCGGGTCCGGAAAGGCTTCAGGAGCCGGTGCAGGGCGCGGCCGAGATCCCCGAAACCGACAAAACCCACCTCGCTCGACGTGAGGAGTTCCGCGTCGGCGTTCCCTTCCAGCCCGTATCGTTCGCGCCCTTCCAAGAAGTCGGCGTGTGCAGCGTGAATCCCCCTCGCAAGCGACAAAGCCATTCCTAGGCCAATTTCGGCGACCGGCACGGCGAATACCGATGCCGGGGTCAGCACATGAATGCCGCGTTCGAAACACGTGTCGTAGTCGATGTTCGGCAGGAAATTCGTCTCGACATTGAAGATTGCGCGCAGGTTCGGAGCGCAGTCGAGACGGCTCCGGTCCATGGGCTGCTGCGTGACCAGCACATCGATGACGGGAAGTTCCAATTCATAGGCCTCGGCCCGATTTTCCCCGTCCACCATCGTGACGGCGTGATTGTCGAAAAACGCCTGGCGATCGGCAGGACAGAAGATCTCATTCGTTGTGCGCGGGGCGGGATCGTAGAGTATGCGCATGGCGCCCTCGCAGTACTGCCGTAAAACGATTGACAGGATAAAACGATTTTTCTAGCGTTGAGTAAAGTTGAATTCACGGAAGCCAGATGGTCGACGGAAGAGCACGAAACCGGCCGTCAATTCGCGATGTGGCGCGGCACGCCGGCGTGTCGCCGGGCTGCGTGTCGAATGTGATCAACGGACTCCGGCGCCAGGACGACCCGATCGGACGCGCGGTTCTCGAATCCGTCAGGGAACTCGGGTACCGGCGCAACACCATGGCTTCCAATCTGCGGCGCAACCAAAGCCGCTTCATCGGCCTTGTCATTCCCGACTTCGAGAATCCGTTCTTTTCCGAACTCGTTGCGCGGCTCGAATGCTGCGCCGAAGCCACGAGTTACCGGATCGTCGCGACGTCCAGCAGGGAAGATCACGAAATCGAGGCGAGGGAGCTGGACGAGCTGGTCGGATGGCGCGTGGCCGGCATTCTGCTTGTGCCTTCCCTGAAGTCGCGCGCGGCGAGCATCATCGAAGACAGCGAAATTCCCTTCGTGCTTCTCGACCGGGTAGCGGGGAGCAACGCGGTCGATGCGGTCAAGGTCGACAACGCCAGGGCGAGCGCCTCCGTCATGCGCCGCCTGATCGAACTCGGGCATCGTCGCGTCCTGATCGCCTATCTCGGCGACGGGCTTGACAATGTGGCCGAGCGGCTCGACGGCGTCCGAAGGGAAGCGTCCGCCGCCGGAGCAGAGATAAAGGTGGACTACCTGCCGACGGGGGGCAGCGCCGATGGCGCGAGGGAGGCGCTCGCGCGACACCTGGAAAACTCGCCGCCGCCGGATGCGGTGTTCTGCCTTTTCAACACCGCAGCGCTTGCAGCGTACGGGCTATTGCACGAGCGAGGGCTCGATCCCGGCAAACGGACTGCGCTGGTGAGCTTCGACGACAGCGCCTGGATGGCTCAGGTTCACCCGTCCGTCGCCGCCATAGTTCAACCGGTTCAGGAAATTGCCGAGCAGGGTTGGGCCCGGCTCCTTGCGCGGGTAGAGGGCAGGGAAACGGATTCCGGAGTCGTGCGGATCAACTGTCGCCTCGAGGAGCGGGAAACGCTTGTCGGGAAATTCGGAAATTGAGGAGCGAGCAGGGGACATCGTGGCGCTGTCGCGCATGCCCGCAACGGGTCGACTATCAAAATCACGAATCTGCGATCCGGTCGAAGTAAAGGAATGCTGCTAAAGGAGAAAGCAATGATGAAGAAACTGACTGTCGCATCCGTCTTGGGGCTTCTGGCCCTGCCGGCGCATGCCGACACCTATGGCGTCCTGATGAAGACGCTGGCGAATCCCTTCTGGGGTGCAATGGAACTCGGCGTACGCGAAGGCGCCGCCGCGGCGGGGGTCGAATACTACCTGCAGGCCGTGGAGAGCGATCAGGCCGCCGAGCCGCAACTGAATGTCTGCAACACGATGCTCGAACGTCAGCCCGACGCGATGATCACCGCCGCGATCAATTCGACCATCCTGCTGCCCTGCCTGAAGCGGGCAAACGAGATGGGGATTCCGGTCGTCGATCTCGACGGCAATCTTGATCACGCGATCGCCGCGGACGCGGGGGTGAGCATCGCCTTCTCGATCGGTTCGGACAACGTGGCGGCGGGTGCCCAGGGCGCCGAGTGGCTGGTCAGCCAGGTCGGAGCTGACGCCTCGGGACCGGTTCTGGTCATCGAGGGGCTGTCTGGAAACATCACCGGCCAGAAGCGCGCCAGCGGTTTTGCCGACCAGCTCGGCAAGCTCGCGCCCGGACTCGAGGTCGTGGCGTCGCTTCCGGGTGACTGGGACCGCGGCAAGGCGGCCAACATCACCAACGACATCCTCGTTGCGCACCCGGAACTCGTGGCGGTTTTCGCGGCGAACGACGGAATGGCGCTCGGCGCGGTGGAAACGGTTTACGCCGCAGGCAAGGGCGATCAGGTGATCGTCATCGGCGTCGACGGCAATTCGGACGCTGTCAAGTCGATCAAGGCCGGTCGACTGAATGCCTCGGTTGCCCAGCTGCCGTACCTCGTCGGCAAGCAGGCGGTGGAAATGGTCAAGGCGATGAAGGAAGGCAAGGAACCCGAGGGGGACTGGATCTTCGTGCCGACCATGGTGCTGACCAAGGAAATCCTTGATGCCGGCACCGACCCGATGCTTGAATTCGTCAAGTAGCGGACGAGAAGGGCGGGCCGATCGACAAGTGGCGGCCGGCCCGCGCCCGCCATGCTGAGATTTCTCGAACGCACGCATGTGCGAGTGGAATCGCTCGCCGTTCTGGCGGGGCTGGTCGTGGTCATGGCGATCCTGTCGCCGGTCACGGGAAGCGGCGTTCGGGTATTCCTCACGGCCAACAATCTTTTCAACATCATTCTCGCGTCCGCAACGGTCGGAATCCTTGCGATCGGCGCGACCTTCGTGATCAGCGCGGCGGGAATCGACCTGTCGCTCGGATCGGTTCTCGGGCTGGCGTCGGTCACTGGTGCGGCCCTCGTCGTGCTGCTGGAATGGCCTTGGTACTTCGCCATCATCGGTTCGCTGGCAGCCGGCGCCGCAGCCGGCGCTGTCAACGGGTTCATCATCACGCGCGGCAAGGTGCCCGCCTTCATCGTCACCCTCGGAATGCTCGGGATCGCGCGGGGCCTTGCGCTGATCATTTCCAGCGGCCGGGGCGTCTACGGGCTACCCGACGAAATACTGTTCCTAGGCCAGGCGCGCCCGTGGGGAGTGCCGACGCCGGTTTTCGTCCTGCTGGCGGCGGCCGTCGTTTCCCATTACATCCTTGCCCACACGCCCTTTGGGCACCACACGCTGGCCCTCGGCGACAACGAGAACGCTGCGCGCGCGACCGGAATCAACGTCCGGCGGCAGCGGATGGCGCTCTACACGATTTCCGGTCTGATGGCCGGCCTGGCCGGGCTGATCTTCACCGCGCGCGTCAATACCGGCGATCCTACGGCCGGGTTGAGCTACGAACTTCTCGCCATTACGGCGGCGATCATCGGCGGCACGAACCTGTTTGGCGGCCGCGGCTCGATTCTCGGCACCATGATCGGAGCGCTAATCATGGGCGTGCTGCAGAACGGTCTGAACCTGATGGCAGTGCAGGCCTACTACCAGCAGATGGCGATCGGCGCCGTTCTGATCGCCGCGGTGTGGCTGGATCAGATTCGGTCAAGGCAGGGGCAGGCGCCGTGAGCCTCCTGGACCTTTCCGGCATCGAACTGAGTTTCGGTGCAGTCAGCGTGCTCCGCGGCGTGGACCTCTCCGTCGGGCCGGGCGAAGTTGTCGGTCTTGTCGGGGACAACGGTGCCGGCAAATCGACGCTGATGAAGTCGATTACCGGCGTCTACGCCACCGACAGGGGCCGCATATCCTTCGACGGGCAGGACATTACCGGGCTCTCGCCGGGCGCGCGGCGGGAAATGGGCATCGAGATGATATACCAGGATCTCGCCCTCGCGCCGCAGCAGGACGTGGCGAACAACATCTTTCTCGGACGCGAACCGACGCGGCGCCTGTTCGGAATCCTGCCGTCGTTCGTGGACAAGTCGCGGATCGATTCCGAGGCTCAGGAAATGATCGACCGCCTCGGCGTGCATGTCCCGTCCATCCATGTTCCCGTCGGCATGCTGTCGGGCGGACAGCAACAGACCATAGCGATCGCGCGCGCCCTCACGTTTCGCCCGAAGCTGGTGATAATGGACGAGCCGACCGCCGCTCTCGCGGTGCGGGAAGTCGAGAGCGTTCTTCGGCTGATTCGCCAGATGAAGGGCGAAGGCATCGCGACCATACTGATCAGCCATCGCCTGAACGATGTCTTCGAGGCTTGCGGCCGCATCGTCGTGCTCCGCCGCGGCAACGTGATCGCGGACCTTCCGAGAGCCGAGACCGACATGGCCGAGGTCGTGTCCTTCATCGTCGGCGCGAGCGGATAGGGGAGAAAAAGAGTGCTGCGCTTTGGCCTTCATACACTGGCGTTCACGCCGCTCTGGGATCCGGCGGAGGCGGACGGGTTGCTGCCGCCCATCCGTTCCAGAGGCGTGAGCATTCTGGAAATTCCCCTCCTGGACCCTAGACGTTTTGATTCCGCGGGAACCCGGGCGGTCGCGGCGAGGCACGACGTACGCATCGTCTGCTCCCTCGGGCTTCCGGACGATCTCGACGCGCTGGGAAACCCGGACGACGTCGTCGATTTCCTGTCACTTGTGCTTGAATCTGCGAAGGGAGCAGGCGCCGACGCCGTCTCGGGGGTCACCTACGGAACGATCGGAAAGACTTCGGGAGCGCCGGTGACGACTACTGAAACAGACGCGGTTTGCCGGGTCGTGTCCAGGGTCGCCGGGCGGGCGCGAGCGCTCGGCATGCGCCTAGGAATCGAACCCTGCAACCGCTACGAAACCCATCTCCTGAACACCGCGGCGCAGGCGGTCGACATCGTCGAGAGAACGGGGGCCGGTAACGTGTTCATTCATCTCGACACATATCACATGAACATCGAGGAAGTGGGCATGGCGGAGGGATTCGCCGATGCCGGCGAACACCTCGGCTACGTGCACCTGTCCGAGTCGAACCGCGGCGTTCCGGGACGCGGGACTATCGACTGGGAGGACGCGTTCCGCGGGTTGAAGCAAATCGATTACAACGGTCCGCTGACTCTCGAGAGCTTTGTTTACCTTGCGCCGGAGATCGCTTCCGGACTGGCGGTCTGGAGGCCTGTCGCGGACCGGCCTGCCGACGTCATTGAAGTCGGTCTACCCTTTCTCTGGCGACACGCAGCCGCGGCCGGTCTGGAGGTGGCTCGTTGAACGAAGCCCGGTTCATCGATTCTTCGGCGCTGATCGGGAAACTCATGGAACGCGACCGGAACGGGCGCGGCCTTACGGCGATCGCCGGTCCTCCGGGATCCGGGAAGTCAACGCTTGCGGACGAGCTCGCAGCGAAGCTGAACGGGTCCGAGGCCGGTTGCGCGGCGGTGCTGCCCGCCGACGGCTACCACTTCGACAATCTTGTTCTGGAGCCGAAGGGATGGCTCCCCCGCAAGGGGGCTCCGCACACTTTTGACGTTGCGGGATTCGCAAGCATGCTCGAACGGATTCGCAGGAACGTCGAGCCGGAAATCGCGGTTCCGGTCTTCGACCGCGGGATCGAGATTGCGCGAAACGGCGCCCGCCTTATTCCCGCTGGCGTCCGGCACGTGATCGTGGAAGGCAACTACCTCCTGCTCGATTGCCCTCCCTGGGACGGATTGGCTGCGTACTTCGACACGACGGTGTTTCTTGAGGTGCCGAGGCACGTCCTGATCGCGCGGTTGCGCGATCGGTGGAAAGACCTTTCGGCCGACGAAGGGCGGCGCAAGCTGGACGAGAACGACCTTCCGAACGCCGATCTCGTGACGACGCGTAGCCGAGCGCCGGAATTCGTCCTCCGCAGCTGCTGAGGGCGGGCACGCCGGAACGCCTTGCGGAATTCTGGTTCCGGTGGGGCGGGCACCGGCCGACACGAAGCGCCGCATTCCCGCCTTGATGCCTGAGCAGCGCGCGAAGACCCGTTCATCCGCTGCCGGCGCGGTGATCGGCCACAGGCTTGAACCCGTCATGGCCGATCGATGACCGGGCCTCTTCCCGCACGGGCGCAGCAAGCTGCAGCTGCGCCCAGAAGCGCGCAACGCGGGCCCCGCATCAATCGCGCCGCGACCGTTCGGGGCGCACGGGAACCCCTGCCGACCGCGGCGACTGCGTAAGCAACTCAACCAGCCGCGAGATCGAACCGGTCGAGATTCATGACCTTTGTCCATGCCGCCACAAAATCCCTGACGAAGACTTCTCCGCGGTCTTCGCAGGCATATTCCTCGGCGACCGCCCGGAGCTGGGAATTCGACCCGAACACAAGGTCGACGCGGCTGGCAGTCCACCTCCTTGCGCCGGTTTCGCGATCGTGGCCCGTGAAGTCCGTCGCCGCAGCGGACGTCGGTCTCCAGTCCGTACTCATGTCGAGCAGGTTCACGAAGAAGTCGTTGGTCAGCGCGCCCGGCCTGTCGGTGAATACACCGTCGGCATTTCCGGCGTGATTTGCTCCGAGCACGCGCAGACCCCCAACGAGCACCGTCATTTCGGGCGCGCTGAGCGTCAGCAGATGCGCACGATCGATCAGGTTCAGTTCTGCGGAGCCGGCGTTATCGTCGCGCCGGTAGTTTCGGAAGCCGTCTGCCGTGGGTTCGAGGACGTGGAAGGATTCCGCATCGGTCTGTTCATCCGTCGCGTCGGTTCGTCCCGGCGCGAACGGAACCTCGACATCGTGGCCCGCTGCATTCGCCGCCGCCTCGACCGCGGCGCAGCCGCCAAGGACGATCAGGTCCGCAAGCGACACCGTCCTGCTTCCGTTCGCATTGAACGCCGAGCGGACGTCCTCAAGCTTGTCGAGCACGCGCGCCAGCTGTTCCGGCTGGTTGACGGCCCAGCCGGATTGCGGCGCGAGCCGGACGCGTGCGCCGTTCGCGCCGCCCCTCTTGTCGGTTCCCCGATACGTCGAAGCCGAGGCCCAGGCAGTTGACACGAGTTCGGCGATAGACAGGCCCGATTCGAGGATGCGGGCCTTGAGATCCTCGATGTCGGTTGCGCCGATCAGTTCGTGGTCGACGGCGGGAACCGGATCTTGCCAGATCAGGTCCTCGTCCGGCACCTCGTCTCCGAGGTAGCGGGCGCGCGGCCCCATGTCGCGGTGCGTCAGCTTGAACCAGGCCCGGGCGAAGGCGTCCGCAAACTCCTCGGGGTTGGCGTGGAAACGGCGCGAAATCTTCTCGTAGGCGGGGTCCATCCGCATCGCCATGTCCGCCGTCGTCATCATGATGGGCACCAGGTCTCCGGACCCGTCGACCTCCGGCGCATGATCCTTCTCGGCGAGGTTTTTGGGCCGCCACTGATGCGCGCCGGCAGGGCTCTTGCTCGGTTCCCACTCATAGCCGAATAGAACGTCGAAATAGCTCATGTCCCACCGGGTGGGAGTCGGGGTCCACGCGCCCTCTATGCCGCTGGTCGTGGTGTGCTTTCCTGTGCCGCTTTCGAAGGCATTCCTCCACCCGAGGCCCTGTTCCTCGATCGCTGCGCCTTCCGGCTCCGGGCCCACGAGCGCCGGGTCGCCGGCGCCATGAGCCTTGCCGAACGTGTGTCCGCCGGCGACCAGTGCGACGGTCTCCTCGTCATTCATCGCCATCCTGGCGAAGGTCTCGCGAATGTCGCGGCCTGATGCGACCGGATCCGGGTTGCCGTTCGGTCCTTCCGGGTTCACGTAGATGAGCCCCATCTGGACCGCAGCGAGGGGATTCTCGAGCTCGCGATCGCCGGAGTACCGCCGGTCTCCCAGCCATTCGTCCTCTGCGCCCCAATAAATGTCTTCTTCGGGCTCCCAGATGTCTTCACGGCCTCCGCCAAAGCCGAATGTCCTGCAACCCATTGATTCGAGAGCGCAATTGCCTGCAAGTATCAGAAGATCCGCCCAGGACAGGCGCTTGCCGTACTTGCGCTTGATCGGCCAGAGAAGCCGCCGCGCCTTGTCCAGGTTGCCATTGTCCGGCCAGCTGTTCAGCGGGGCAAACCTCTGCGATCCGGAACTGCCGCCACCGCGGCCGTCGTTGACCCGGTAGGTGCCGGCGCTGTGCCATGCCATTCGAATGAACAGCGGGCCGTAGTGGCCGTAGTCCGCCGGCCACCAGTCCTGGCTGTCAGTCATCAGCGCATGGAGATCCCGCTTGACTTCCCCGAGGTCGAGTTTCCTGAATTCTTCGGCATAGTCGTAGGTCTCGCCCATCGGGCTCGATGCCGGCGGATTCTGATGAAGGATCCTGAGGTTGAGCAGATTCGGCCACCAGTCGCGGTTGGACTTGCTTGAAACCGTCGCGTGGATGACTGGGCAACCGACCGTTTGACCCAATTCGTTTCCGTCCATTTTCTCCTCCGATCTTGCAGGATGTCAGCGTCTCACGAATCCGTTTGCAATCGCGTTCATTTCGGATCCGAATGATACATGGGTCATTCTAGTTCCGCACATGCTGTTCGCAACACGAAACTTGCAACCGTTTGTCCGGGGCGCTCCCGGGCGCAGGATGGCGGCCCGTCACTATCCGGGGCGCTGACCCTGTGGCGAGAGGCGCAGCCGTGCCATGCAACGGCCTGCGCGGGCCGGGGAATCGCCGTTGACTGGCGGCGCGGAGCGTCGTCGCGACTTCGGGGAGACTCCCTTGACGGTCAACTCCCCGATATCGCTCACCGGCGTGCCGCGCACCTTCGCCCAATGCGATGTTCGAAACATGGTTGTGATAGGGTATCGCGCGTCCTCGAAGCAGGGTGTCGAACCGGTGCGTCCTTCCTGACCGGCGATCTGGCGCCGCTGTCGGCGGGAGAATCCACCTGACGTCCGCGCCGGTGCGATCCTGGGCGGATCCATGTGTCAGCTCGCGACCCATCATCATTGCAGGGTCGCTCGCTAGGCATCGTTCGATAATTCCGAACAGCCGGAACTCGCCGGAACAGTTTGCGGACCGGGCTTTGGCGAGAGATATTCGCCAGCCAACTTCAATGCGCGCGCCAGTGGCCGAACGAGCCGTGTCGGAAAGAAGTCGAAGGACGGTTGACACGTCACTGGCGGATCTCCTGAGATCGACGGCGAGCGGCCACGGCGGAAACGGCTTCGATCCGAATCGTTGTTCGGCGTTGCCGGTCCACGCCGGATAGACCACGACATCACGACTCGTCGAGCCGAGCCGGCTGGCGCTTCCATTGAATTCCCGTTCGATCCTGGCTACTGCGTTGTCCCGTGTCCCGGCGCCAGTCGGTTCCGGAACCCTGTTGGACGCTGAGTCCGGGCTGGACGAATGGAGCCACCGCAGGAATTGCGAGAAGTGAACGAAAAACCGAGAGTCCGGACATGCCTCTGGTTCAACGACAAGGCGCAACCGGCAGCGGAATTCTATTGCTCGATCGTTCCGGACAGCCGGATCGAAAAGGTCAGCCGGTATCCGGAAGATCAGGAGATGGCCAGCCCGGGCTCGGTCATGATGGTTGCGTTCACCCTTGCGGGAACGCCGTATCTTGCCCTCAACGGCGGATCGCATTTCGTTCTTGACGAGGCGGTGTCGTTCGCGATCGAAACCCGCGATCAGGCGGAAACCGACCGCTTGTGGGCGGAACTTGCGGCGGGCGGCGGTTCGGAGAGCCGATGCGGATGGCTGAGGGATCGCTTCGGGTTGTCCTGGCAGGTGGTTCCGAAGCGGGCCGTCGAACTGCTCGATGGTCCGGCGTCGACACAGGTCCGGCGGGCGCTGATGACGATGAACAGGATCGTCATCGCGGATCTTGAAGCCGCCGCGCGGGCATCGTGAAGAGGAGTCGGCACGGTGCGCTTTTGCGGGTCTGTCCCGGCCACGCCGACGCGCAGGAAGGGCGACTTCGTCAAGCATGCCGAGCCTGCCGACGGCGAGTTCACGGAACGGGATGCGAACCGGGTTCGGAAATGCCGGGGCGACCATGTTCCCGATGGCAAGTGCACCGGATTTCGAAGAGCGGCGCAGGCGACAATTTGCGAGACCGTCGTCCATTCGCGGGTCGAACGGCCGAAGAAGGCGACCCGAGTCGCGTCCCGGAAGCGAATCATGGAACCTGAACGACTCCGCGACCGGATGATTCCGGTGCTTCTTGATGCACTACGGATCGTCTTCGGCGGGTTCGAACCGGTCGTCAGTCTTCGACGCCCGGCCAAACCGGCAGCTTTCGATGATGTCCGCCTCACGATTGAAGACTCGGTCAGGTGGAGTTCGCACGGGACCATGGCTCGCAATACGCGGTGGAGTCTCCCGACAGTCGGCAACGGCTACCGGCGAGTGAATCGTTGATGGCCACGTGCAGGAATGACGAGAATCGCAACTCTTCCGGCAGATGACCGGAGCAACGGCTGGAGCCGGATTCTGCCCCGCAGAACGCCGAAGCCGAGTCTGGAAGGCACGGTCGACGCCGAGTGGCTGGTCGTTGGCGCGGGATTTGCCGGCCTCGCGGCTGCCCGGCGGCTCGCCGGCAACGCGCCAGGAGACGGCATCGTGCTTGTCGAAGCCGGCGAGTGCGGCGAAAACGCATCCGGCAGGAACTCGGGATTCGCGATCGGTATCCCGCACACGGTCTCGCTGGGTCTGGCGGAACTTCAACAGGCGAACCGCGACCTGAGGCTTGCGCGCGCCGGCGTTTGCGAGCTTTCGGCGCAAGTCGAGGCGAACCGGATAGATTGCGGCTGGTCTCGGGCGGGCAAGTACCACGTCGCGGTGACGCCGGCGGGTGCCGAGGCAATGCTTCTGCCGTATTCCGAGGTCCTGGAGCGACTTGGCATTGAGCACCGCATGGTCGGAACTGAAGCGCTCGGCTCGACGCTCGGCACCCGCCACTTCCATTCGGCCCTGTTCACTCCGGAAACAGTCCTCATGAATCCGGCGGCTCTGACCCGAGGCCTCGCCGACTCCCTGCCGGCGAATGTTCGCCTCTACGAGAACAGCCCGGTCATCGATTTCGATCCGGGCGAAACGATCCGCTGTCGCACGCCGGGCGGCAAAGTCCGGGCTCGGCGCATGATTCTGGCAGCCAACGGATTCAGCGAGGGCTTTGGCGTCTTGCGCAGCCGGTTTTTCCATCTGGCGTTGCACGCCAGCCTGACCCGCCCATTGTCCGACACGGAACATGCTGACCTCGGCGCCCTGTCGCCTTGGGGCTTGACCCCCGCCAACGGTTACGGCGGGGTAACCATGCGCTACACGGACGACCGGCGAATTCTGTTCCGTCACGGCATCGACTTGGCGCCGGACCGGCAATCGTCCGCAACCCGGCTGAAGCGATCCGTCCGGCGGCAAAGGGCGCTTTTCGAACAACGATTTCCGGAGTTGTCGAATGTCGCCTTCGAACACAGCTGGACGGGTTTCGTCTGCATGTCCCGAAACGGTGCGCCGGCATTCGGGCGGCTTGGCCGGAATCTCTGGGTGGCGGCCTGCCAGAACGGCGTCGGCGTCGCGAAGGGAACCATCGGCGGAGTTCTCATCGCCGATCATGCCGCTGGCCGGGAAAACCCGCTGGTTGAAGACATGGAGAGCCTTGGCCAACCGTCGAGGTTGCCGCCCTGGCCACTGGATCGAATCGGGATTCTGGCCCGGATCCAGTTCGAGATTTGGCGAAATCGACAGGAAACGTGATTCCGGGCTGCGCGGTACCGGACCGGACGGAGTCATTTGTCGATACTGTGTCATGGACGTAGCCAGACCTTTCAATGCGGTTGCGACACGCAATGCGCGGGACTTTGAAGGCATCGGGATCGAGGTCATCAATCCCTGGATGGCGGAGTGAGCGGAACGACCCAAACCTTCGCGCGGGTCAAGATCGATGCCTTGCTGAAGAACGAGGGTTGGAACCTCATCGACGGTTCGAGCGTGCTGTTCGAACACGCTCTGCCAGGACGGCCCGCAAGCTGACCATGTGCTCTGCGACAGCCACGGCTGACCAATGGCGGCGCTGAAGGCCAAGTGGACTGCCTATCCCCGCACCCTCGTAGACCACGAAGTAGATCCTCCCTTCGATCCTGCCGAGTGGCCGACAGCGGTACCCGCCATAGTTCCGCCGACGGTCCTGCGCGACGATCCGATGCGGATCGAGGATGGTTCGGATGGCATAGGCGAAGTCGAAACCGCGATGCTCGATCAGGCACCTGTTCTTGGCCTCGTCCTATTCGAACTCCATTCCAACACCGGAGGTCAATGGCCTACGGTTATGAAGTACCTTGCTCTGATCGCAGCCAATCCGGAAGCCAAGTGTTGCCGTCTCTCCTACCGGGTAGACGAGAACCCGGAGATCACGCTGATGGGTTATCGCGCGGGTTTCTCTTTACGAGGTCTTCCCGGGCAACAGCTGGGAGGGGGACAGCTTCATCCCGACGCTGTGCACGATGCATCCCGAGACGGCCCGAGCGGGAATCGCCGCCGAAGCGGGCATGTTCGGCAAGGACAACCTGGACCGCCTCGAAGCGCTGGGCTGCCGGTTCGTTGTCGACGCCCGGCTGCGTGACCTGCCGAAGGTCCTGAGCGGGCGCGTCCTCGACGTCTCCCGCTACCGCAGTATTCACGGCAGCGACCCTGAAGGTCGGCGTCTTCCGTCACGGTGGCCGCCGCCTGGTGGTGTCGTGGAGCGCGAAGCGCGCCCGCAAGGACGCCCGTGACCGGCGCAGCGCGGTGGCGAAGCTGATCCGGTGTTTCGGGAAGAGCGGGACGCCAAAGCAGCTGCTCGGCAGGAGCGGCTGTCACCGCTACGTCCGGGTGGTCGGCGAGGCCAGCCTGGAAGTCGACGAGGAGAAGGTCCATGCCGCCGAGCGCTGGGACGGCCTGCACGGCGTCGTCACCAATCTCGGGGGCGTCGGCGTGCAGGAGCTCTTCGACCGGTACCGCCAGCTCTGGCAGATCGAGGAGAGTTTCCGGATCACCAAGCAAGACCTGCGGGTGCGACAGGTGTTCCACTGGACCGACCGGCGCATCCGCGCCCATCTTGCCCGGAGGGTGGCGCTGCAGAAACGGCCCATGTCGCCGCGGGTCAATCGCGAGGCGTTCAACGACCGGCAGTGCTCGGTGCTGCACGATCCGGAGAACGGCAAGCGCTACGTCATTCCCTCGCGGCCGAGCGCGGAGGCGAAAGACATCTACGCCGCGCTCGGGCTGGACGTCTCGGACCGCCCGTAAGAGCTGACCGCGGGCGGCACGGAGACGAAATCCGCCCCGGCCTGAGGCGCCAGCCGCCATCCGGCGCAAAATATAGTGCCTTATCCGGCATGTGAATCATTCGCAATCAATGCGTTACGCAAAAAACACCGTCGAAGTCAGGAGGCGGTCTTGAGCGTGATTCATCGCAGACACGATCGGCCGGTCGTTCCCGGGCTCGCGAAATGCTGCCACCCGGGCACTGGTCCCCGCGATCACGGCCGAGTGCCCGGAAAAGCCGCCCCGAATCAACCGGCGGCCCCGCAATCTTGGACATGGTGAGCGATCCGGTCTAAGGCAGGTAGCTTGCCAGCTCCGCCTCTACCTCCTTTGGGTCGTGTTCCAGCCCCGCACGCAACCCTTGCGCCATATCGCCGGGATAAATGTCGTCATCGTCGCCCGTCTCCAGTCCGTTGAGCGCAGCGCGCACCACATCCGCCGGATCGAGCTTGGGTGGCGGGAAGTCTTTGCTCATGTCGGTGTCCACCGCACCGGGCATGACCGCGAACACTCTTGTTCCTTGCGCCATTAGCTCCGCCCGAACTGCCTGAGTCATGCTCAGGCTCGCTGCCTTCGACGCACAGAGCGTGCCCATCATCGGAAGTGCGACACGGCTGAGAATCGACAGCATGTTGACGATCGCGCCGCCGCCGTTGGCCTTGAGCACAGGCGCGAAAGCGCGGATCATGGAAAGTGTGCCGAAGTAGTTCACTTCCATTTCGCGGCGGGCGTCTTCCATATGGGGGTTCTTCAGTGCGCCGGAATTGCTGTTGAAACCGGCGTTGTTGATCAAGAGCGTCACATCGCTGGCTTCGGTCGCGGCCCGGGCCACCGCATCGGCGTCGGTGATGTCAAGCGCAACCTTGACCACGCGGGGGTCGTCAGGCAGCGCCGCCACATCTCGCGCGGCGGCATAAACCTTTGCCGCGCCGCGCAACAGGAGCGCCTCGATGAATCGAGCACCGATGCCGCGGTTGGCCCCGGTAACAAAGACGGTGGCGTTCTCGATATCCATGGCAAAAGGTCCTTTCGCAGTTTCGGCGAGCCAGTCGGGGTCGCATTCCGGCGACGGCGCGGCGCGCAGCAGTTTCCTGGTGTAGCTGTGGCTCGGAGTCTCGAACACTCGCCCAACGGGGCCGTCCTCGCGGATCTTGCCGCGTTGCATTACCAGCACCCGGTCGGCGAGCGAGCGCACCACAGCCAGATCGTGCGTGATGAAGAGAACCGACAGGCCCCGCTGGTCACGCAGGTCCAGCAGCAGGCGAAGGATGCGCGCCTGATTGGAGACGTCGAGGCCCGAGACGACCTCGTCGGCGATGATGAGCTTCGGCGCGCTGGCCAGCGCCCGCGCGATGCCCACCCGCTGGCGTTGTCCGCCCGAGATGCGATGGGGGTAGAGATCCTTGAACTGTGATGTGAGCCCCACCTGATCGAACAGTTCGTCCACGGTGGTCGCAACGCCAAAATTCCGCAGTGGCACATCTAGCGACTGCCCGATCGAGCGGCGCGGGTTCAGCGACGACAGCGGATCCTGAAAGATCATCTGGATGTCTTTGCGGCACGCCCGCCAGCGCGGGTACCAAGCACGGTCCTTGGTGCGAATCGTGGCAACATTGCCCGGGTCGACGATCGGTTGGCCCTGGAACAGAAGGCTTCCGGCTTGGATCTGGGTCAACCCTGCGATGGCCCGGCCCAATGTGGTCTTGCCTGAGCCGCTCTCGCCCACCAACGCCAGGATCTCACCCGGTTGCATCGTGAAATTGATGTTCGACAAGATGGGATAGCCCTTGTCATCCTTGCGCAGGAAGCGGCGGCGCATGCCCAGGCGAACCCCAAGCCCTCGTGCCTCCAGGAGCGGCTCAGCCATCGCCGGCCTCCGCGACCATGCGCTCGATCAAGGCAGTCGGCACCGGTTCGAGCCCCTGCCTCGCCTGATCGGGGCGCGGGGTGGCCGCCAGGAGCGCTTGCGAATAGGCGTGCGCGGGCCGGTTTATGAGATCGGTGCAGGCGGCCTGCTCGATCACCCGTCCGCCATGCATCACGGTCACAGAATGGCAGATCTTGGCCACCAAGCAGAGGTCATGAGTGACGAACATCAGTCCCACGCCGGTTTCGCGCTGCATCTCCCGGATCAGGTGCAGGACGTCCTTCTGCACTGTGACATCCAGCGCGGTAGTGGGTTCGTCGGCGATCACGAGCTTGGGACGCGAGGCGAAAGCCGCTGCGATGAGCGCACGCTGGCGCATGCCGCCGGAAAGCACATGCGGGAAGGACTTGGCAACCTTGGTCGCGGATGGAATGCGCACCGCGTCAAGCCAGCGGATGACTTCCACTTTGGCGTCGGTCGTGCCTTTGGGCAGCACCTCAGCAAGCTGCGCAGAGATCGTCCGGCAGGGGTTCAGCGCGCTCAACGGATCCTGCGGGATCAGCGCCAGGTCGCGTTTCAGAAATGCACGGCGGGCGCGTGGACGAAGTGCCAGCAGGTCCGTTCCATTAAGCCGAATCGCACCACCCGTTACAGTGACATCACGGGGCAATACACCCAAGATCGCCTTGCCCAACATCGACTTGCCGGCGCCGCTCTCGCCCACGACGCCCGCGATCTCGGAAGCCTCAATTGTCAGATTGACCTTGCGCAGTACCGGGGCGCCGCGCAGGCCGAGCGACAGGCTATCGACCTGCAACAAGCTCACTTGCGCAGCACCGGGTCGAGGTAGAACCGTAGCGCATCGCCCATGGCGTTCAGCCCGAGGATCGTGATCACCAACGCGCCCACGGGGAAGGCCATGACCCACCAGGCCTCGTTGATGACGCGGCGGCCCTCGGCAATCATGTCGCCCCAGGTCGCCGCACCTGAGGACACCGAGAGCGAGACGAAGCTGAGGATTGTCTCAACCGTGACCGCGATGCCGATCTCGAAGAAGAAGAGTGTGATCAGCAGCGGCAGCACGTTGGGAAGCACCTCTCGGATCAGGATCGACGGGTCGCTGCCGCCGGTGATGCGAGCGGCGTCGATATAGTCTCGACTGCGTTGCTGCAGCACGTCGGCGCGCACAACGCGGGCAAACCGAGTCCAGTCGATCACCGCCACCACGATGATCACCGATGTCAGCGTCGTGCCCAGCATCGCCACCAAGATGATCGAAAGCAAGACGGGCGGGAAAGAAAGCCACACATCCACGATCCGGCTGATGACGTTGTCGATCCAGCCGCCGTAGAACCCCGCCAACGCGCCCAAGACCACCCCTGCCAGCGCTGCGAGGCAAGCCACCGACACGCCCACGATCACCGCCAATCGTGCGCCGTAGATCAGCCGCGAGGCCACATCACGCCCCAAGCTATCAGTGCCCAGCGGATAGGCCCAGGCGTTCTCGATGCCGAAATAGGCCAGATCATCGTTCAGCCAGGCGGGTGGCATGTTGATCAGAAAGAGATCGTCCAGCGTGGGGTCATGCGGCGCGATCCATGGCGCAAAGAGCGCCGCGATCAGCAGCGCTCCGATTGCCGCGCCGCCAAAGACCATCCGCAGGCGGGAGATCTTCTCGGTCGAGCGTTCCAACCCGGTGCCGCCGCCTCCACGACCCTTCTCCAGGGAAAGACTTTCAACACTGCTCATCGTGCGGTTCTCAGACGGGGATCGGCGGCGCGGTAAAGTTCATTGCTGGCCAGGTTGATCAGGATGAAGATCAGCGCAAAGACCAGAACGATCCCCTGGATCAGCGGTAGGTCGCGGTTGATGACCGCGGAGATCGCAGTGGAACCGATGCCGGGCCATGAAAACTGCCGTTCGATAAGCACGGTGCCGCCGATGAGGAATGTCAGTTGCACCGAGGTGAGCGCGATGGTCGGGATCATGGCGTTGCGCAGGGCTTCGCCCAAGACGATGCCAAGCCGGCTCTTGCCTTTGGTCTGAGCGAGCATGACATAGTCCTGCGCCATTGCCTCCTCCAGTGCGCCCTTCAGCACCCGGGTGATGCCCGCCGCCAAAGGCAAGCCGAGGGCCAGCGCAGGCAGGACCGCGTAGCGCATGAGCTCCGCGAAGGCGTCAAAGCGGAACGTGACCAGCGACTCCAACAGGTAGAAATTCGTGGCGAAATCCTGCGCCGTGCGTGGGTCGAACCGGCCTGAGATGGGCATCATCGGCGCAAAGAGCGTCACCGCCAGGATGAAGATCAGCGCCCAGAGGAAATCGGGGATCGCTTGCGCCAGCCCCGCCAGCCCGTCGGTGGCCAGCGTCGCGCTGTCCACTTGCAGCCAGACCGCCAAGATGGAAAAGGCGAAGGCCAGCGCCAAGGCTATGAGGCTTGCCAGCAGCACCAGTTCCAGCGTGGCGGGCAGGCGGTCGAGGATAATCTCCATTACGGGCAGGCGGAACTGCGTCGACATCCCAAAATCAAGCCACGCGACGTTGCGCAGCCAGATCACGTATTGTGCGGGAATTGACCTGTCGAGCCCGTAGAGCCGCTCAAGATTGGCGCGCACCTCGTCCGTCGCGCCCGGTGGCAGCATCATCGAGATAGGGTCTCCTGGAACCAGCCGCAAGATCACGAAGGTCACCACCGACACCCCCAGAAGCGTCAGGAAGATCGAGCCAATCGTAACGAGCAAACGGGCCATTTCAGAATGCAGAGTCACCTGTCCCGGGCTTGATCCCGGACCTCAACCCATGGACTGGCGAGGTCCCGGGCCGGAGCCCGGGACGAAGTCGAGCCTAGTTGCGGCTGACGTTCTGAGGCAACAGGAAGTTCGCCACATGTGGTGTGACAGACAGCCCGTCGCGATAGACGATCGGCTGAACGAACTGCAAGAGCGGGATCACCATCGCGTTCTCGGCGATATAGGCATCTACTTTTTGGTAGCCTGCGATACGGGCGTCCTCGTCGTCCTCGCCCCAGAGTGGCCCGATCATCGCGTCCACGTCATCGGTGTCCCAGGTCGAATGCGGCGAGGGGCCGAACATCGAGAACCCGGTCGAGGTCGAAGGATCGCCGATGGAGTTGCCCCAGTTGTAGAAGGCCGCCGGCGCCAAGGCGTCGCGGGCGCGCAGATCGAAATGCTTGGCGATTTCATAGACCTCGATTTCGGCCTCAATGCCTACGCGTTTCCACATTCCTGTGACCGCCTGGATCATCTCGTAATCCTTGGGTTTGAAGCCGCGGGTGGTCTGGATCTTGAACTTCACCGGATTGTCAGGGGAGTAGCCTGACGCCGCCAGCAGTTCCTTGGATCTTTCGGGATCATAGGCCACGGTCGTCTCCGCCGTGAAGGCCGCGTATTCCGGTGCCTGCAACGTGTCGATGGGCACGCCGTAGCCGCGCAAGAGCCGGTCCACGATCAGGTTCTTGTTGATCGCGTGGGCGGCGGCCTTGCGGACATTTGCGTCCTCCATCACGCCCACGTCGTTGATGAAGATCATGCCGATGTCAGAGACCGGCGTGGTTACCCCATTGAGACCGTCCTTGGCGGCGAGACGGTCGTACTCCTCGTACGGGATCTCCAGCGTGATGTCAGACGCGCCGGTCTCGACCTCGGCCACGCGGGCGGAGGCGTCGGGTAGGAACTTGAAGATCACCGTCTCGAACTCGGGCGCGTCGCCCCAGTACCCATCATAGCGCTTGAGCCGCACGAAAGAGTTCGCCACGTACTCGTCCACCTTGTAGGGGCCGGAGCCGATGGGGGCCTTTTCAAAGCCCTCCGCACCGACCTCGGTGTAGTAGTCCTTGGGCAGCACGTAAGCGGTCAGGAACGCCATCCACTTGAAGATCGTGGGGTCAAAACGCAGCACGTCCGCCTCGATCCGGTTGCCGTCCACGGTGAAGTTTCCAAGCGTCGACCACAGGAACTGGATCGGGTTGCCGGTCTCTTCCTTGCCTGCGCGTTCCAGCGACCATACAACGTCCGCAGGCGTCACCGAATCGCCGTTGTGCCAGGACGCACCCTCGCGCACCTCCATGAAGACTTTCGAGCGGTCTTCGTTCCATCCCCACTCGGTCAAGAGCCCAGGGCGGAAGGACAGATCCGGGTTCTGGTCGATGTACTGGTCATAGACCGACTTGTAGATCGACTGGATCGTGGGGTTCACCGCCGAGACACCCACGGTGGCGTCCCAGGACGGCAGCGACACGTTGTAGGCTATCGTCAGCGTAGAGTCGTCAGCAAATGCGACATTCGCCGCCAGCGCCGTACCGGCCAATGGGCCCAACAGCTTCTTCATGTTCATCTCCCTGATGTTCTTCGTTGCTTAGATTGGCTTGCCTTCGCTCAAGGCCCAATTGGCCATCAGTTCATTTGAAGGCAGGGTCTCGTCCACCAGCTTTTTTGCGGTCTCTTGGCCCGCCACAGGCAGGCCCGCTGGATCAAGCACTCCGATCTGCACCAGCACCGAGGCCTGATCCCAGTAGATGTGCTCGTGATAGAGCTTGTCGCCGCGGAAGTTCACGATCGCCACAAGCGGGATCTCGACGTACTTGCCGGTCGGCGCGACGCCCGGCAGCATCCAGTCGATCTCTCGGTCATGGGTAAAGCAAAAGAGCATCTCATCGACCAACCGGTCGGTGCCGATTGTGCGCGAAATCGGGATCAGCTTGGTGTCGTCGGGATTGGCGTCGACGAAGTGGTGTTTGTAAAAGCGCGACAAGTGCTTGTAGCCCACCCCGCCCGTCATGGTCGGGATGTGGTTGACGTAAGGCTCGGCCACCATTGTCTTCATGGTCTCATGAACGTCGCGGGTGGCGAACTCGTGATAGCAGTGCATGTCCCACAGGTGGCTGAGGTCATGAATCGGCCCCAGCACCTTGCGCAGCAGCGTCAACGAGCGCGAATAGGCCATCATGGTCGAGGGCTTGTCGAAGCTGTCGCGGCCATGGGTGGCAAAGGCGTGGTCGACGCCCGCGTAGTCGTAGAACTCGAAATCGGGCCGGTCTGCAAAGGCTTCCTTGATCTTTGCGACGGCCTCGGGCGGGGCGAACTTGTCGAGTTCGGCGGTATGGAAGACCATCGGGCAGGTGATGTTCTTGCCCTCGTCGAGGTTCTCCTCGATGGCAACGCCGTAGTAGGACACCGCGCAGTCCACATCCGTCCGCGCCGCCGTCAGATAGGCGAGCTTGCCGCCCAGGCAGTAGCCCAGCGCGCCAACCTTGCCTGCGACCTCGTCCATCCCGCGCATGTAGGCAATAGTGTCGCCGACATCCTTGATGCCCTGGTCCACGTCGAATTGCTGATAGAAGCCGAAGGCCTTGCCGAAATCCTCCTCGGAGTAACCAAGGTTCACATCCGGCTCCATCCGCCAGAAAAGGTCCGGCACCAGCACGACATAACCTTCTTCGGCGAAGGAATCCGCCATCGACCGCATGTAGGCGTTGATGCCGAAGATCTCCTGCAGAAGCACCAGGCCGGGGCCCGAGCCCTTTTCCGGCTTGGTCATGTACGCTTTGAACGTGCCGCCATCCGCGGCAGTCACATCAATGAACGAACCTTCTGCCATGCAAACCCCTCCCATCGCAACAAAGGCCTTGGCCTCCGATCTTCTCGCATAGCAGATAGCACGAAGTCACGGAAGACGTGTCCATGTAAATGCGGCTCGGCTGCAAGCGCGCCATCGTCGCCGTCGCCCGCAGGGTGCTGCGCGCCATCCACGCGATGCCGCGCGACGGAAAGGCGCATGCCGGTCCCGGGATCGACTGCGGGAAGGTCGCCGTCGGCCGCAAGTCCGCGCGCCGGCTGCGCAAGCTCCAGGAATACGGGCATGTCGAAGGGGTCCGCATTGAACAGGAGCGCCGGCACGACACCCGGGCCGCCTGAACGGCGGGCATCGCCGGACGCCCGTGCCGGCCCGTCGCGAGGCCGGTTCCGGGGAGCTTCCGCAACCGCCGGCGCCGGAAGACTGCGATGCCCGTTCAGACCGACCCGGCGTCACCCGCGCAAGAATTGCGCTGGTGCGGCCCGGGGTTGCTTTGCCTCGAGCCCTCCGAGTGTTTCAGAGAAATACCGCCGGGAGAGTCGGCGCTGTCCTGTCCAGGGTGTCCGATGAACCCGCCAGATGAAATGCAGCCGTCCGAAGTCCCCTGGTCTGCAACTTCATTCGGAGCCCGCGATCAAGGTTTCAAGTCACGCAGGATCCCGGCATTCGGACTGGGCTTTCATGCCGACCCCACTCAAATCAATGTAGTCATGAGCTGGGTCGGCTGTTAACTTGCCGAATGAACAGCACGTGCCGGGCATGAAGCAAAAGTCCGAGAGAAATACCGCCGGGAGAGTCGGCCTGATGCCATCGCAGTTGGCCGAACACGACAAGTCGACCTCTGGCACGGGGATGAATCGGAGTGCCCGTCTGAACTACCACTTCAAGGTCGGGTGGAGGGAGCCGACGGCCATTATTGGCGCGTTGATGGTCGTGCTGTTCGCATACCTGGTGATTGTCCCGATCGTCACGCTCATGCACGACGCAGTCGAAGTGCAATTCGGCGATGCACGTCGGGCGAAGTCCGAGGTTGGCGCCTGGACGCTCTATTACCTGAATAGAACCCTTGCATCGCCAATTTCCCAAATCCTGTTCTGGGAACCGCTCGTGCACACGCTGTCCGTCGCGACCGGGGTCATACTGATTTCCCTTTCCGTTGGTGTTCCGCTTGCATGGTTGCTGAGTCGCTCGGACATGTACGGACGGCGGTGGTTTGCCACGGCCTTGATCGTGCCATACATGCTGCCGTCCTGGACGTTTGCGCTAGCTTGGCGCACTCTGTTCCGCAATCGAACCGTTGGTGGACAGCAGGGATGGCTTGAAAGCCTCGGATTCACGCCTCCAGACTGGCTGGCATACGGCCAGGTTCCGATCACGATCATCCTCGCATTGCATTACGCGCCGTTCGTCATCTTGCTTTTCGGCAATGCCCTGAGAAGCTTTGATTCCCAGTTGGAGGAAAGTGCCCGCATTCTCGGCGCGAAGTCGGGAACTGTGGCATTGCGAATCATATTCCCGCTCATGTTGCCCTCTCTTTTGTCGGCCACCATCCTGATTTTTGCAAAGTGCATTGGCGAATTCGGGGTAAATTACCTCTTGGGTTTGCCGGTCGACTACAATGTGCTTGCAACGTCGCTTTATCGCAGCATCTCGTCCCGGCAAAGCGGTGTCGCGGCGGTTTTGGCCGGGGCGATCATGTTGATCGGCATCATTTCACTGTTGGTCGATGCCCGCCTTGTTCGTGAATCACGCAGGTTCGTGACTGTCGGGGGCAAGGGCGCAATGAGTCGCAAGTCTCCGTTGGGAATTTACAGAATTCCCGCGACGGCGTTTGCAGCACTGGTCTTCCTGATTTCCGTAGGTTTCCCGCTGCTGGTGCTGGTGCTTTCGACCGTCATGAAGGTACCGGCTGATTTTTCCGCGGAGAACTTTACTCTCGATTATTGGATTGGTCGGAATCTAGAAACGGTTGCCTTGCGGACCGGTATCCTCCTGACACCGGATCTTTGGATGGCGGCATGGAATACACTTCGAATTGTCGGATTCGCAGCGTTGTGTTCCGGTCTTCTGGGACTGCTCGTCGGCTACGTGGTCGTGAGATCACGGGTGCGCTGGATATCCAGCTTCCTTCGACATGTGACTTTTTTCCCCTATCTTGTGCCCGGTATCGCGTTTGCCGTCGCATATCTGTCGTTGTTTGCCGTCCAACGCGGGCCGATACCGGCGCTCTACGGCACTGGCCTAATCCTCATTCTGGCGTTGACCGCGGACCAGATGCCCTACTCTTCGAGGGCAGGGATCTCCGCGATGATGCAGCTGGGAAAGGATCCTGAAGAAGCGGCGCAAATGACCGGCGCCGGGTGGCTGCGTCGCATGACGAGCATCGTGATTCCAATTCAGAAGGGCGCACTTGTCACGGGAACGCTTCTGCCCTTCATTTCGGGAATCAAGGGATTGAGCCTGTTTGTGGTCCTGGCGGTACCCACAACCGATGTGCTGACGACATATTCCCTGCGGCTGATCGACAACAATTACACTCAAGCCGCAAATGCAGTTGTGCTGATCATTGCCGCCATGGCCTATTTCGGGACACTGGCAGTCCAAAACGTGACCAAGACGAATCTCGCCGACGGACTGGGAGGATAGATTGCCCACCATCACACTCAGCCATGTCAGCAAGTCGTACGACAGCTTGGCCCCGGCAATATCGGATCTCGACCTTGTGGTCCAGGACGGCGAGTTCATGTGCCTGCTCGGGCCTTCGGGTTGCGGAAAATCAACCACCCTGCGTGTGATCGCGGGGTTGGAAAACCTCAGCACCGGGGAAATCATGATCGGCGGCCGGGTGCTGGATTCACGTGACCAGGGCATTTTCGTTCCGCCTGAGCAGCGTGGTGCGGGACTGGTTTTTCAGAGCTACGCACTATGGCCGCATCTCACCGTCGAGCGAAATGTCAGTTTCGGGCTGCGTTTGCGCAAGGTTCCGGCAGAGGAACGTGAAGAGCGCGTCGGATTTGTCATGGAAACGCTGGGCATCGAGCAGTTTCGGGATCGGTATCCGTCGCAACTGTCCGGTGGTCAGCAGCAACGGGTTGCCCTCGCCCGGATGTTGGTAATCGAACCAGATGTCCTTTTGCTGGATGAACCATTGTCAAACCTGGATGCCAAGCTCCGTTTGAAGATGCGCGCCGAGCTGAAGCGAATTCATGGTGAATTCGGCACGACCATCGTTTTTGTGACCCATGACCAGTGGGAAGCAATGACGCTCTCGACACGAATTGCCGTGATGAACGAAGGATCCTTGCAGCAGGTGGGCAGCCCCGATGAGATCTACAATTCTCCGGCCAATCTCTTTGTCGCAGAATTCGTAGGCAATCCACCGATAAACATGGTACCGGTGACAGCCGGTCAAGACATGGAACTGTCTCTGACCTTGAGGGAATACATGGTCAGGTCTTTCCCCGGGATCGACAATGTCGGTTCCTTGGGTCTTCGCCCGGAATCAATCCGGCTTTCGGTGAGCAAACCGTCGGGCAACTCCCGTTGCCTGACTAGCCATGCAAGTGTTGCAGGAATCCTTCCGACAGGCGGAAACTGGATTGTCGAACTTGACAAAGGCGGTTCACCGCTCTTTGTCTCGACAAACGTGTCGCCTGGATTCAAAGTCGGAGACATGGCGTATTTTCAGGTGGATCACTCCCGGATTCACTTGTTCGACCTTGACGGGATGCGCGTTTCACAAGAGAATGGCTGAGCGAGCAGACCACGTTGTGTCAGAAAATGGGCCGCGCGATTTGTGACGTTCGGCCGAAGCAATGTGCGACGAGGCATCAGTCCGAGAGTTCAACAAGACAATAAGGGAGTGCCTGAAATGTCCAGACTTGTAAACAGTTTCATTGGTGCGTTCGCCCTCTTGGTGCTCACTGCGCCGCTGTCGGCGGAGGACTTCGACCTGGATGCATTGATCGAAGCCGCCCGGGGCGAGGAAGCGATAACGGCGTATGCAAGTACAGGGAAAATCAAGACATCAGCCGCGGCATTCACCGAAAAGTACGGGATTGAAGTCACCGGGTCCAAGGTGCCTTCATCGGCTCAGATCGAAATGGTAATCAGGGAGGCGCAGTCGGGGAATGTCGTAGGCGACGTGATCGTGTCCGCGGATGCGGCAGCAACGCTGGCTGAGGTCGTCCCGAGCGGAATCGTGATGAGCTGGGTGCCTCCTGACCTGGCGGACACAATTCCGGAAGATTCCCGGGATCCTCTTGTCGTTTACCGGGACCCTGCAGTCTGGACGTACAACAGCGACAAGTACGACAGCTGTCCGGTGGACAACATCTGGGCGCTTACGGATCCCGAATGGAATCGCAAGGTTGCCTTGGGTGATCCGCTCAACAAGCCGGGATATCTTGATTGGTTCAATCAGATGGAAACACATTGGGATCAGGCCGTTGCAGACGCGTACGAGATGCACTATGGCGAGGCGCTGGACACCAGTGCCCAGAGTGCGACCGCGAGTTGGGTCCAGGCTCTGGCTTCCAATTCACCGCTCTTGACCGACTCGGATTCTGCCGCGGCAGAGGCCATTGGCACGCCGGGCCAGGATGAGCCATTCATGGGGCTGGTTTCCACCGCAAAATACCGCGACACGGTCGACGGAAAGCTCGCCATGAAGATCTGCGAGGACATCAAGCCCTACATCGGTTACGCCAACCCGAATTTCGGGCTGATCTCTGTCGGCACGAAGAGCCCCAACCTGGCCAAGCTGTTCCTGCGTTTCATGATGACGGAGGAAGGCGTTTCGCCGATGACCAAGGACGGCAAGGTGTCAGGAAACACTGCTGTGCCACGACACCCCAAGGAAGCATCCGGCGTAAACGCGTTTTCCGACCGCTTGACACCACACAATGCTGCCACGGGGAATGACGATTTCGACAAGCGGCAGGATTGGCAGGACTTCTGGCGATTGAGTTACAAGCGGTAACGCAACAGGCGACCGGATCAAGTGTCGTCAACGATGCTTTTCCCGGCCGAAAAACCGGAGAAGTGACAACGGTTCGCCAATGAGTGGCGGAACTGGGCCGGCCGGGGAATGAGGCCTGGATTCCGGACTGAAGCGTTTCGTTCCATGCCGGGACGCTGGTGTCGGAGGCTCCGGGCGGACGGGCATGACTTCCTGTTTCGAGAGTTCGGGACAGCGAAGTCAGCCGGTTCGCTCCAAGCGTGAACCGGAAGTCGCGCACCTGCTGCCGGCACGGGTCACTTGTCGCGCAATTGAAAGATCAGGAATGTTCAAGGACGATGAATCCGGATCCTTCCCAACCGGAAACCCAGCGATCAAACACGAAACCATCAGCCTGATAGAAAACCGGATTGGGACCGGACAAGTGTAGCATCTACATTGGCGGGACGGCAGCGGCGAGCGATCTCGGGCTGCTGCGAAAGCATGGCATCGCCATTGTCGTCAATTGTGCGATCAACCTGGATATCAATTACGTTTCGGATCCGGTTGAGCCGGTCGACGAAAACAGGTGTTCCCACGGCGTCGGACCGGTGCGCGTATTCAAGCTGGGATTGGGTAGACGGACACGGGAATTCCAAAGACATGATGTTGGCAGCCTACCTCCTGCTTGATGGTGCACTTTGCCAGGTCCTTCCGGAGAGGCGCAGTTATCCTCGACGTGCCAAGGGGAATGTCCTCGTCCATTGCCGTGGCGGCCGGAGTCGATCCACTGCACTAGTCGCGCTCTACTTGCATCTGAACCGGCCGGAGATGTTCCCAACCCTGGATGGTGCATTGGCACACGTCCGGGAAAAGCGGGGCCTTCATCCCGATGAATGGGCAACGGCGCCGAAATCAATCCTCGTCGAGTCGGCGCGAACGGCTGCCGAAATGGCAAAGAAACTGAGGAAACTGTCTGAAACAATCTGATCGAGAACGTTCCAAATCCGTTGTGATTGTCCGGGTCCCGACAAAAGGGGCTGGAAAAGTGGAGTTCGGGTTGTCAGATCGTAATCCCGATTTCAGGACGCCTGAAATTGCCGTGCCGCATCGCCGCAACCCTTTCAGTTCAACACGCGCGGAGTGCGGTCTCTGGCGTCTGTCGAGCATCCGCGGCAGGACGCGCGCCGCTCCGGTCGGGCAGCGCTTGCCCCTGTTCCCGGTTGCGGACCGTCTCGTGCAGCACGTCGATGCGACGCGCCAACTCAGTCTGGGAAAAGCCCCAGCCGCCGCCGAACTTGGTGCGCAATCCACGCAATGTCCTGCATGGCTTCGACCTCGTCCTCCCGCCCTGCGCTGCGACCTCCGCTTACGTGGTGGCGTTCACTCAGGCGGGGTCGATTCGCCCTTCGGGCAAGGTGGACGGATCGTTGGGGTCTATCCTGACGCGCGTTGTGCTCATAATCGGCGACTTCCCTCCGGCTGACCTTGCGAGCCGAAATGATTCTCACGGCCGAACCCCGCACCGTGTAGGGCCAATACATAGGCCCCTGTCCGTCGACCGTGCCGAGCGACCTGTAGCGGTTCTCGCGACAGTGATTCCGGCGATCCTGCGCGACGATCCGGTGCGGATCGAGAAAGGCTCCAACGGCATAAGGGAAGTCGAAACAGCGAAGCTCGAAATCGGCGCCTGTTTTGTTGGCCTCGTCCCATTCGATCTCCATTCTGACACCCTAGGAGGCTCGCCAAAATAAATTGTCCATTCATGTGCGGGGAAGCAGGGTGTAGTTCCATTCTCCGTGAAATCCGGCCCGCCTGATCGAGAGCGCCTCCATCTGGTCGTCGGAGACCTTGATGCCGGTCACATACTCCTTGTCGTCGATGCCGGAGCGAATGGAGAGACCGGCCTTCGTTGTCGTCGCGGCGATCAGGTTCACGATCACCTCATGGCTGACAAGCGGCTTTCCGCGCCAGTTCTGGGTGATGTGGCAGAACATGCGGTGCTCGATCCTGTTCCACTTGCTCGTGCCCGGCGGAAAGTGGCAGACCGAGATGGCCAGCCCGAGCTCGTCGGCAAGTCGCTGGATCTCCAGCTTCCACAGCCGGTTGCGGCTGCCGTTCGAGCCGCCGCCGTCGGCGGTGATCAGGAGCCGCCGGGCATCCGGGTAGAGCGGCGACCCCATCCGCCTCCACCAGCGCCGTATCGTCTCGACGGCGAATTCCGCCGTGTCGCTGGTGATTCCGACGCTGACCCAGCCCTTGTTGGCGGTCATGTCGTAGACGCCGTAAGGTATGGCCTTGCCAAGTTCGGGGTCCGGGAAGTCATGCACGTGCACGGCGACGGGACGGCCCTTGGGATGCCAGTCGCGGCCACCGTTGCGGAACTGGCCCACGAGCTCCTTCTTCTTCGTGTCCACCGACACGACCGGCTGGCCCAGCTTCTGGAACGCCCGCACCCGGCGGTTGATCCGCCGGAACTGGCCGTTCCGGTCCGGATGCTGCCGTCCCTCGACGGTCTTGCGGTTCGCCTGGAGACTGTAGCCGAGCTCGTGCAGCAGGCGGTTCACCGTGCGCTCGCTGACCTTGCGGCCCTCCGCCCCCCAATGGCATTTCATTTGGCCGGCAGGATCGCGATGCCGTTCCGCGCGCGGCGCCAGCCGGCTGATTCCGCGTCCTTTTTCCGCCTGCTCCGCCTTTCCGCCCCGGGGGTTGACACGTCCTCCCTTTCGTGGCATGCCACGCTCGCATCAATCCGTCCCGCCGGGAGCTTTCAGCCATGGACCCGCGAATCGCAGCCCTCAAGTCCACCACCTTCCTCGGCCGGCGCTTCACGCGGCGCCAGATCGCCGACATCCGGGAAACGGTTGAACTGTTCCCGAACGACAGCCGCAACGAGCTGTCGAAGACCATCTGCGAGCACCTGAACTGGACCACGCCGAAGGGCGACTGCCGCGTCGCGGCGGGCCTGCGGCTTCTCGAGCACCTGGAGGAATGCGGGATCCTGACCCTTCCGGAGAAGCGCGACACCGCGGCGAAGTCGGCGCGCGGGCCGATCGTCCGCGTGCGGGCCTCCGACCCGCAGCCCGAGATCGCCTGCGGTCTCGAGGCCCTGGAGCCCCTGTCGCTGGAGGAGGCGGCGTCTCCGGAGGACGTGGCGCTGTGGAAGGCGCTCGTCGACCGCTACCACTATCTCGGATGCCCGCGGCCCTTCGGGCCGTCCGTCCGCTGGTTCGTCCGCGACCGCCGCGGGCGGCACTCTCGCGGTGCTGCTGTTCGAGGCGGCGGCGCGGACGCTGCCGGTCCGGGACGAGTGGATCGGGTGGAGCGCGGCCGACCGCGACCGCCGGCTGCACCTCGCGGTGTCGAACAGCCGCTTCCTGGTGGTGCCATGGGTCCGCGTCGACAACCTTGCGTCGAAGGCGCTGGCGATGGCGCTGCGCCAACTGCCCGGCAGTTGGGAGGAGCGGCACGCCTGCCGCCCGGTCCTGTGCGAGACCTTCGTCGACCCGACCCGCTTCGACGGCGCCTGCTGCAGGGCCGCCGGCTGGCAGCGGATCGGCATGACCGCCGGCAAGCGCAGCGGGCGCGGCGCCAAGCCGGCCAAGGAGATCCTGGTCAGGGCGCTGGACCCGGCGTTCCGCGAGATCCTGAAGGGAGAGGCGAAACCGAAGCCGAAGCCGAAGCGCCGCGGCAAGTCCCCTGCGTCCGCCTCCGACGGCCGCTTCGTCGCCATGTGGTCCCGGATCGCCGACGCGGCCGCCGGCATCGCCGCCCGCCACGACCGGGAGTGGATGCAGAGACGCCGGGTGACGGACAGCCTCGTCGTCATGCTGTTCGTGTTCCGACTGGTGCTGGCGCGCGGACGGAAAGGCTACGCCACCGTGACGGCCGAGCTGTG
Organism: uncultured Amylibacter sp.; assembly: GCA_963662815.2. Lineage (GTDB taxonomy): Bacteria > Pseudomonadota > Alphaproteobacteria > Rhodobacterales > Rhodobacteraceae > JAPPHA01. Next base: position 285,871 of record CAXXWA010000020.1, on the reverse strand, counting down.
GGAGCAGTGCCGGAAGTCCGGCATCGCGCTGCCGCAGCCGCAGCCGGTCGCCGCCTCCTCGATCTGCAAGGCGCGCGCCCGCGTGCACGAGGACCTGTTCCGGGACCTGCACCGCGAGATCCTCGCGCACGGCATCCACGACCCGAACTGGAACGGACACCGGACCTTCGCCGTCGACGGCTCCAAGCTCAACCTGCCGCGCCCGCTCGTCGATGCCGGATATCCGCTCCCGAACGACGGCGCCCGCCACCCGCAGGGCCTGCTGTCCTGCCTGTACAGGCTCGACAACCGCATGCCCGTCGACTTCCTCCTCGCGTCCGACGCCGACGAACGCGCCGCCGCGCTCACCCATCTCGACGCGCTCTCGCCCGGCGACGTCGTGGCCTTCGACCGGGGATGTCTCTCCTTCGTCATGCTGCACGCCATGACCGTGCGCGGCCTGCATCCGGTGTTCCGCATCCAGCGCAGCTCCGCCGCCGCCTTCAACAGCTTCCGCGACGGCGACCGCGACGACGCCCGCATCAGGATCACCCCGGGAAAGGAGGCCCTGCGCAAGCTGCGGGCCGCAGGCTTCGCAACCCCGGTCCCTCCGGTCGTCCTGCGCATGGTCCGCTACGACATCGCGGGCGGGCGATGCGTGCTCGCCACGACCCTCGACGACCCGGACCGGTACAGCGTGGCGGACCTCTCGGACCTCTATCACGGACGCTGGTCGATCGAGGAACTGTACAAGACTTCCAAACATGTCATCGCGGTGGACGAATTCCACGGCAGGACCGAACGCGGCGTCCGCCAGGAACCCTGCGCCCATTTCAACCTCATCGCCATGGCACGCCTGTTCTCCAATCAGGGCGACAGCCTCCTCGACGACATGCACGAAGGCGACCTGCCGAAGAGGCGGACGAACTTCTCCAACGCGCTGGCCATGCTCGCAATCAACCTCGAGGAGATGATCCTGGCCCAGACCGCGGCCCTGGCCGACACCGTCGGGCGCATGGCGGACTCGATCCTCGCGGTCAGGGCGCGGCTGCGGCCGGGACGGTCGTTCCCGCGCCGCTCGCGAAAACCGGTCGGAAAGTGGAGCCGCAAGCGAGAGCAGACCGCATAGCCCGAAACCCGCCGTCCGGACCGGAAAGGGGCACGGCAGCCCCGAACCGCTCGCGCAGCCTTAAGGAAACGACGCCGAAACGTTAAGGAAATGCCATTGGTGCGCCGTGGAAAGGCGCATTCTCCTTGCGGGTGCGAATCCCGCTCAACACCTGTCGCTCCGGTTGATAGCGACCGCAGCGGATCGTGGAGGCAACGACATGGTTTGAAGCACTGCGGACAAAAGGGCCGCCGTTGGGCGGTTCAGCGACCATGCAGGCCGGAACGTGAAGTGAACGCTGAGCAGGCCTCGAAAATCCCAATGCGGGTGGCGACCCTCCCAATGGCAGGGGAAGCCTGGCATCGGTCGGGAAGCGAGCGACAGACGCACCGACCGGACCCGCCGGGGTAGTGGCGCCGGCATGCATGGAAGATGGAGAATGCAGCAACACGGGAAGCCCTGTCGGTGGCGTGCACGCGCCAACCGGAAATCCGCAAGGACCGGTCCGGGCCGTCAGGGTGGCGGAGAGGCCCGTAGTACTGGGGACGCCGGGCAATGCCGGTCGAGGGAAGGGGCCTCAGGTGCGGAAGGACGCGGAAAGGATGAACGCCTGCGGGAGTGGCTTTGCCTATTACCCCGCCTTGAGGGCAGAGACTTCGGAACGCGTCACATGCGGAAGCGAAGGGGTCGGACCCAGACGGTTCGACGCTGCCGGGGCGTTGACAGGCCCGGCGGCACACCGGAAACGACGCGGGAGGCAGGAAGGCTGGCGTGCAGCGGCCTTGGGCACCGGACCAACCGGCTCCTCCCTCCCACGACCCGTTCCGGTGGTCCGTGTGCGAGGTGCATGATCCCACTGGAGAGCCCGGTGCGGGAAATCCGCACGCCGGGTTCGGAGAGCGGGGGCGAGGAAACGTGGCTAGGGGAGAGACTGAGGCACCGGCACATGGCGAAAGCCGCCGGCAAACTGCTACTCCCTCGACCTACGGCAGGGCGCGCCTCCCCCCGACTCTACGTGCGCCGTGGAAAGGCGCATTCTCCTTGCGGGTGCGAATCCCGCTCAACACCTGTCGCTCCGGTTGATAGCGACCGCAGCGGATCGTGGAGGCAACGACATGGTTTGAAGCACTGCGGACAAAAGGGCCGCCGTTGGGCGGTTCAGCGACCATGCAGGCCGGAACGTGAAGTGAACGCTGAGCAGGCCTCGAAAATCCCAATGCGGGTGGCGACCCTCCCAATGGCAGGGGAAGCCTGGCATCGGTCGGGAAGCGAGCGACAGACGCACCGACCGGACCCGCCGGGGTAGTGGCGCCGGCATGCATGGAAGATGGAGAATGCAGCAACACGGGAAGCCCTGTCGGTGGCGTGCACGCGCCAACCGGAAATCCGCAAGGACCGGTCCGGGCCGTCAGGGTGGCGGAGAGGCCCGTAGTACTGGGGACGCCGGGCAATGCCGGTCGAGGGAAGGGGCCTCAGGTGCGGAAGGACGCGGAAAGGATGAACGCCTGCGGGAGTGGCTTTGCCTATTACCCCGCCTTGAGGGCAGAGACTTCGGAACGCGTCACATGCGGAAGCGAAGGGGTCGGACCCAGACGGTTCGACGCTGCCGGGGCGTTGACAGGCCCGGCGGCACACCGGAAACGACGCGGGAGGCAGGAAGGCTGGCGTGCAGCGGCCTTGGGCACCGGACCAACCGGCTCCTCCCTCCCACGACCCGTTCCGGTGGTCCGTGTGCGAGGTGCATGATCCCACTGGAGAGCCCGGTGCGGGAAATCCGCACGCCGGGTTCGGAGAGCGGGGGCGAGGAAACGTGGCTAGGGGAGAGACTGAGGCACCGGCACATGGCGAAAGCCGCCGGCAAACTGCTACTCCCTCGACCTACGGCAGGGCGCGCCTCCCCCCGACTCTACGTGCGCCGTGGAAAGGCGCATTCTCCTTGCGGGTGCGAATCCCGCTCAACACCTGTCGCTCCGGTTGATAGCGACCGCAGCGGATCGTGGAGGCAACGACATGGTTTGAAGCACTGCGGACAAAAGGGCCGCCGTTGGGCGGTTCAGCGACCATGCAGGCCGGAACGTGAAGTGAACGCTGAGCAGGCCTCGAAAATCCCAATGCGGGTGGCGACCCTCCCAATGGCAGGGGAAGCCTGGCATCGGTCGGGAAGCGAGCGACAGACGCACCGACCGGACCCGCCGGGGTAGTGGCGCCGGCATGCATGGAAGATGGAGAATGCAGCAACACGGGAAGCCCTGTCGGTGGCGTGCACGCGCCAACCGGAAATCCGCAAGGACCGGTCCGGGCCGTCAGGGTGGCGGAGAGGCCCGTAGTACTGGGGACGCCGGGCAATGCCGGTCGAGGGAAGGGGCCTCAGGTGCGGAAGGACGCGGAAAGGATGAACGCCTGCGGGAGTGGCTTTGCCTATTACCCCGCCTTGAGGGCAGAGACTTCGGAACGCGTCACATGCGGAAGCGAAGGGGTCGGACCCAGACGGTTCGACGCTGCCGGGGCGTTGACAGGCCCGGCGGCACACCGGAAACGACGCGGGAGGCAGGAAGGCTGGCGTGCAGCGGCCTTGGGCACCGGACCAACCGGCTCCTCCCTCCCACGACCCGTTCCGGTGGTCCGTGTGCGAGGTGCATGATCCCACTGGAGAGCCCGGTGCGGGAAATCCGCACGCCGGGTTCGGAGAGCGGGGGCGAGGAAACGTGGCTAGGGGAGAGACTGAGGCACCGGCACATGGCGAAAGCCGCCGGCAAACTGCTACTCCCTCGACCTACGGCAGGGCGCGCCTCCCCCCGACTCTACGTGCGCCGTGGAAAGGCGCATTCTCCTTGCGGGTGCGAATCCCGCTCAACACCTGTCGCTCCGGTTGATAGCGACCGCAGCGGATCGTGGAGGCAACGACATGGTTTGAAGCACTGCGGACAAAAGGGCCGCCGTTGGGCGGTTCAGCGACCATGCAGGCCGGAACGTGAAGTGAACGCTGAGCAGGCCTCGAAAATCCCAATGCGGGTGGCGACCCTCCCAATGGCAGGGGAAGCCTGGCATCGGTCGGGAAGCGAGCGACAGACGCACCGACCGGACCCGCCGGGGTAGTGGCGCCGGCATGCATGGAAGATGGAGAATGCAGCAACACGGGAAGCCCTGTCGGTGGCGTGCACGCGCCAACCGGAAATCCGCAAGGACCGGTCCGGGCCGTCAGGGTGGCGGAGAGGCCCGTAGTACTGGGGACGCCGGGCAATGCCGGTCGAGGGAAGGGGCCTCAGGTGCGGAAGGACGCGGAAAGGATGAACGCCTGCGGGAGTGGCTTTGCCTATTACCCCGCCTTGAGGGCAGAGACTTCGGAACGCGTCACATGCGGAAGCGAAGGGGTCGGACCCAGACGGTTCGACGCTGCCGGGGCGTTGACAGGCCCGGCGGCACACCGGAAACGACGCGGGAGGCAGGAAGGCTGGCGTGCAGCGGCCTTGGGCACCGGACCAACCGGCTCCTCCCTCCCACGACCCGTTCCGGTGGTCCGTGTGCGAGGTGCATGATCCCACTGGAGAGCCCGGTGCGGGAAATCCGCACGCCGGGTTCGGAGAGCGGGGGCGAGGAAACGTGGCTAGGGGAGAGACTGAGGCACCGGCACATGGCGAAAGCCGCCGGCAAACTGCTACTCCCTCGACCTACGGCAGGGCGCGCCTCCCCCCGACTCTACGTGCGCCGTGGAAAGGCGCATTCTCCTTGCGGGTGCGAATCCCGCTCAACACCTGTCGCTCCGGTTGATAGCGACCGCGGCGGATCATGGAGGCAACGACATGGTTTGAAGCACTGCGGACAAAAGGGCCGCCGTTGGGCGGCTCAGCGACCATGCAGGCCGGAACGTGAAGTGAACGCTGAGCAGGCCTCGAAAATCCCAATGCGGGTGGCGACCCTCCCAATGGCAGGGGAAGCCTGGCATCGGTCGGGAAGCGAGCGACGGACGCACCGACCGGATCCGCCGGGGTAGTGGCGTCGGCATGCATGGAAGATGGAGAATGCAGCAACACGGGAAGCCCTGTCGGTGGCGTGCACGCGCCAACCGGAAATCCGCAAGGACCGGTCCGGGCCGTCAGGGTGGCGGAGAGGCCCGTAGTACTGGGGACGCCGGGCAATGCCGGTCGAGGGAAGGGGCCTCAGGTGAGGAGGGACGCGGAAAGGATGAACGCCTGCGGGAGTGGCTCTGCCTATTACCCCGCCTTGAGGGCAGAGACTTCGGAACGCGTCACATGCGGAAGCGAAGGGGTCGGACCCAGACGGTTCGACGCTGCCGGGGCGTTGACAGGCCCGGCGGCACACCGGAAACGACGCGGGAGGCAGGAAGGCTGGCGTGCAGCGGCCTTGGGCACCGGACCAACCGGCTCCTCCCTCCCACGACCCGTTCCGGTGGTCCGTGTGCGAGGTGCATGATCCCACTGGAGAGCCCGGTGCGGGAAATCCGCACGCCGGGTTCGGAGAGCGGGGGCGAGGAAACGTGGCTACGGGAGAGACTGAGGCACCGGCACATGGCGAAAGCCGCCGGCAAACTGCTACTCCCTCGACCTACGGCAGGGCGCGCCTCCCCCCGACTCTACGTGCGCCGTGGAAAGGCGCATTCTCCTTGCGGGTGCGAATCCCGCTCAACACCTGTCGCTCCGGTTGATAGCGACCGCAGCGGATCGTGGAGGCAACGACATGGTTTGAAGCACTGCGGACAAAAGGGCCGCCGTTGGGCGGTTCAGCGACCATGCAGGCCGGAACGTGAAGTGAACGCTGAGCAGGCCTCGAAAATCCCAATGCGGGTGGCGACCCTCCCAATGGCAGGGGAAGCCTGGCATCGGTCGGGAAGCGAGCGACAGACGCACCGACCGGACCCGCCGGGGTAGTGGCGCCGGCATGCATGGAAGATGGAGAATGCAGCAACACGGGAAGCCCTGTCGGTGGCGTGCACGCGCCAACCGGAAATCCGCAAGGACCGGTCCGGGCCGTCAGGGTGGCGGAGAGGCCCGTAGTACTGGGGACGCCGGGCAATGCCGGTCGAGGGAAGGGGCCTCAGGTGCGGAAGGACGCGGAAAGGATGAACGCCTGCGGGAGTGGCTTTGCCTATTACCCCGCCTTGAGGGCAGAGACTTCGGAACGCGTCACATGCGGAAGCGAAGGGGTCGGACCCAGACGGTTCGACGCTGCCGGGGCGTTGACAGGCCCGGCGGCACACCGGAAACGACGCGGGAGGCAGGAAGGCTGGCGTGCAGCGGCCTTGGGCACCGGACCAACCGGCTCCTCCCTCCCACGACCCGTTCCGGTGGTCCGTGTGCGAGGTGCATGATCCCACTGGAGAGCCCGGTGCGGGAAATCCGCACGCCGGGTTCGGAGAGCGGGGGCGAGGAAACGTGGCTAGGGGAGAGACTGAGGCACCGGCACATGGCGAAAGCCGCCGGCAAACTGCTACTCCCTCGACCTACGGCAGGGCGCGCCTCCCCCCGACTCTACCTCCGCCCCCATCCGCGCCGCAAGCGAGGCCGCGCTGTTGCAGGTCCAGCGCAACGGGCTCTCCGGGCCGCCGCAGGTCACCGGCTCAAGCTGGCGCTCAAGGGCGGACAGCAGTTCCGGGTCGCTCTCCGTCAGGCGCTTGCGCCCGCCGCCAGGCTTTCGCGTTCTCCCGTCGGAGGAACGCCCGTCGGCAGGTGCCGCGGCACCCGAAGCGACGTCCTTGACGCCCTGCCGGACCGTGGCCCGCGAAAGGCCCGTCGCCTCGGCCACGCGCGAAATCCCGCCCCGCCCGATGGCGCTGGCCTCGACGCCGGCCCAGAGACGACGCCCCCGCTCGTCCAGAACCGGGCGCATCATCTCGAACTTGTGCCTCAGAGTCTCCACCACGCAATCCATGGTAGCACGGTACAGGATCAACACAAAATGGGCAAGTTATTTTGGCGAGCTTCCTTATGTAAATTCCTACGGTCATAAAGTGTCTGGCTCCGACCGCCGCCAATTCGGAAGCCATGCGTTTCCGCATCGCTTTCGGCAAGGAACAAGGAAGGCGGCTATTGATCGGATCGAACTCGCCCTTAGAGCCCTGAACACGGTCGTTGAAAAACTAACTTTGGCAAGCTTGATTCGTCAACATGCTGTCATTCACCATCAATGCTTGGCCAACGATTGGAGGTACTCCACTAGTTCATGGAACTCGGTAGAAGGATTGTCATCTCCAGTTTCTTCCGCATCGACCCGTGTCCTCTTGGCATCTTTAATCTGAAGTTCTTTGGTGGTTGACGAAAATATTGTGTTTTGTCAACGGAGTACGCCGAAGCGGCCTGTCCCGCTCTGCCTACATTCCTGTGCTTCGCTGCATCTTCGCGTTGTCCTTCAGCAGATCGAGCGCCTTCTTCTGGCAGTCGTCAGGCCGGGTCGTCACCTCGACCTCGGCCTCCGGCCCGTCGCCTGCGCCCGGAATCCGGTGCGTCGAGCGCACGATGGTCGACAGGCTGTCGAGAAGCGTCCGGAAGCTGTGGGCGCCGCTGCCGTCCGGCAGGGTGTGGGTATGAACCTTGGTCAGTGCCGGCTCCGAGCGCCGGGCGGGCAGGACCGGATCCCCGGTCTCGTCGGGTTCGGTGTCGGTATAGCACAGGGGGGCCCATGCCTTCCGCATGTGCCATTCGACGAGGTAGGCGAGCATGCAGATGAAGAAGTGGGCGCGGACCCGGTGCGCAAGGCGGTGGAATATCGGCCGGACCTGGAGGTCGCTGAGCTTGAGGCATCGGAATGCGCGCTCCGCGCGGGTCAGGGCCTTGCATCCCCTGACGCATTCCTCGGCGTCCATGTCGTCGTCGCCGAGCGATGTGCGGATGACGTATATGCCGTCGAGGGCGGCCTCGGCGTCGATGGAGTCCCGGTCGCGGCTGAAGCCGAAGCCGGTCGCGGCGATGTCGACGTCGAAGTGCTTCTTCATCTTCTTCGTGTTGATGACCTCGCCGACGGCGAGACCGATGTCGGCCTCGCCCTCGAGGGTTCCGCCCTCGACGCGTGCGGCGATCTTCGCGAGCGCCTTTTCGGTGGCCTCGAGCAGCTCCTGCCGGACGCGGGCGCGGTGCCCGGCGAGGCGGGGATTGCGGCAGGCGACGAGGCGCTCGCCGGGGAAGTCCGGATGGTCGCGGATCTCGAACAGCGTCTGCTCGTGTTCGGGGTCCTGGAAACGGTCGGGACGGCCCTGGCGGGCGAGCTTGCGGATGGTCTGGCTCTTGAGGGCGGTGATCCAGTCGGCGCCGCCGCGGGCGCGCAGGGCCGCGATGGTGGCCTTGACGATCATGCCGCGGTCCCCGACCATCACCACCCGGGAGAGCCCGTAGCGGCGCTGCAGGCGGTCGAGCTCGGGCAGGAGGGTCTCCTTGTCGGTGATGTTTCCCGGATATGCGGAGACCGAGACCGGGCGCCCGTCGCGGTCGCAGAGGAGGCCGAAGTTGATCTGCGGGAGACCCCGCTTGCGGTCGCGGCTGCAGCCGAAGCGCGCGAGCGGACAGTGGCTTCCCTCGTACCAGGTCGAGGACAGGTCCCAGAGAACGAGATCGCCTTCCGCGATCCAGCGCCGCGCCAGGCGTCCCTGGATGCCCTCCTGCCGCTCGTCGAGCCAGTCCATCGCCGCGTAGAGGTCATCGGCGGCGACGTCGTCGGCGATGGCGAACTCCTGCGGCAGGGTGGTGTTCCGCCACCATCGGGTGGTGGCGAGCTTGGAGTTCGGCCTGAGGATGCGGCCGGCGACCATGGCGAGGACAAGGTCGCGTTCCGGGCACCGCTCGCGGGCGACGAGGCGGGGAAGGCCGATGGCGTTCATGGCCGTCTGCACCGCCTGCACCGCCCCATGGTGGCGGGATCGGACCGGGTCCCCAAGCACGTCGCCGGCCTCCGCGTACCGCTTTCCCGCCAGCGCGCCGCGCAGCAGCGGGATCGTGTGCGGCGGCAGGTGCGAGAGATTGGCGAGGGTCCGCTTCTGCACCCGGTTGTCGTGGTCGCGGTAGCTCTGTCGGAGGAGGACGGAAGTGTATGTCTTTCCGTTCTGGCGGGACTTGATGACGGCGACGTGCATGCCTGCGGGCTTGGTCACGGGAGCGTCCTGGAAACTAGTGCCTACTGATTCGCCCCTTTCTGACCGGCTCGACATATGATGTCAAGCGGAAACATCCGCGAAATGCAGGAAAATGCGCACTATCGGGCGGGAAGCCTCCTGACGGAGCGCAAGACGGCCTGAGGCATCCTAGTGCCTACACGAAACCGGACTGGACGCTTCCTCGAACCCTCCAGCACCTTGAATATACGCGGAAAATCGCGAAAACAAAGCCAGAATCGCCTAGAACTTCAGTTTAATTGCAGTTTCGAGTTTGGGCAGCAGTTCAAAGAATGTACCAACTCACCCTTGCTGTATTTTGGAAAGTTGTTGATCAGCTCAGAAACACAAATTTCACTAGCACTTCGCCGTCCTGCCGCTGAGTATGGACTCCGAACATACCGAAAATGAAGCAAGAGCCAAAATTCAAAGCACGGCCATGACCGTGCCAAGTGCATTTTAAGTTGGTTCGCCATTATAGAAGCCTGAGAAAAACTCGCATGCGAATTCCTTTCGAACACGCAATACACCCGATAAAACGCGTCTCCTCGCTTAGTTTCTGTCTTGGCCCGCTTCATTGCGCCTCGAACAAGAGAAACCGGGTCAATTCCCGCTCCAACCACATCAATATGTGCAGTGCTGAGCCTATAGTGAATCAAAAGCTCATTCAGGTATTGTGGTTCCGTTTTCGATCTTTCGCATACCACCAGAACTCGATCATGCGGTTTAATTGACGGTTTCTTTCTCTTGAGATGCCGCTTCAATCTTCCCTTGCGCATAATAGTTATTCCGAATTCTTTTTCAGATCGCGAAGAAAAGGAACGGCACCGTAACGGCCGGCAAGGTAGGATCGTTCCAGATTTTCGTATCCCTTCCTAGGGTGAAATTTGGTCAGCGGAAACAACTTTGTTTCAAACCTCGTATTTCTCTCGCAGAACCAAACTTGATCACGCCGAAATATTTTTTGAGTCAGTATGGACGTATTGTGCGTGGCAAAAATCAATTGGGCACCATTCGGATTTTTTGTCATGCTATGGAAGGAATTGATGAGGTGCTTGACCAGATTGGTGTGCAAACTGTCTTCAAGTTCATCTAAGACAAGGGTAGAGCCTTTTTTCAACACGTCCAACCAAGGACCAGCCAAGGCGTAGAGTCTTTGGGTCCCATGAGACTCGACGTGAATGTCAAGTTCAGTCGGAGTATCGTCTCCAACACCGTGGAGGAAAAAAACTCGCGGAAACTTTCTTCCTTTGGTTTCTTTCTCGATTTCCTCTCGTACACTTGCCGGCAATTCTCTAGGCAGCTCTTCCGTTGGAAATTCTACGTCAATTACCGCAATGTCCTTGATCGAAAGATCGGCACTGTTGAGAAAATTCAGTATGTTCTCCTTCGTTACTCCATCATTCTCAGGGTCGGACCTGCATAAGGAGGTGGTGAAAGAGTTGGACCATGCTCCTGGCGGGACAACATGAAGGGACTTCGAAAACCAGTCGGATATTGGTTTCAGCTGTTTGGCATTCAAGGCAACGGCAGTGGAAAGAAAGAGAGAATCTGGTCGAGTGGCGGCCTCCCATGTCTTTTTTGGGCCGGACAGGTTGGAACCGAAGTTAAAGGTGTCCTTGGTACGTTCAAACCAGGTTTGCGGCCTGCCGTGAGGCCACGCAAAGAGCCATTCGCTGAAGACACGTGATTTCGTCGCTGAAAAGCCGTATTGGTATCGGACGCCTTCAAGGATGATGGTGACGTCAAAGACGCTTGGTCTTTCGCGGCAAACTGGGTCGAACTCAAAGGGGACGGCGGGCAATGCCGTCATCCATTGACTTGGAGGAGTTCCTGATCATCGCTTGCATGGCGGACAACGCGATTAGCAAGTTGGTCTTGCCTGCGGCATTGGGTCCGTAGATTGCGGTTGTGCGAAGCAGCCGGATGGGCCTTGAGGATTCCGGCAGCCTGGGAACCACGATGTGGGTGTCATCTCGATCCGCGGAGGCGCGAGCGACAAGGCTAAGGCATGCCTCGTCCTTGATGGACATGAAATTGGATGTAGTGAATTCGACAAGCACGGGAAAAGCCCTCCATTGGAAGCCATATTCGACAATATATGACGAATATTGCGGTGAAAATAGGAAAAACTCACTTTTTGAAGAAACTTTTTTCGGTGAGGGGGGAGGGTGATCGCGTCTGCAGAGGCTCGTGAGGGGGGGTGGGCACAATCGCCCAGTTTGCCGATTGTGGAGCTTGGTCGGCTGCTTGACGCCGTGTCGGCGGGTTTCGGATCCTCGCCGCTAAATGTCGGGCGATCGGCGACTTCATGTTAGGTGTTGAACAGGACCTGCACCCGGTTCGTGACGACCGTGTCAAAGTCGGGCGGAGCTTCAATTCGGATGCATTGCGGAAAGATTCAGAATGTGTACTGAGTTGAGGTACGCGATACAATTCGTTCGTGTCATGCCGATGCACGTAGTTCGAACCACCTCAGGCGCGTCGATCCGGTGGTCAGCCCGTTGTCAGACCGAGCGCGTGATCCCGCCGTCGACCCGAATGTTCTGACCGGTGATGTAGCCGGCTCCGTCAGACGCGAGGAATGAAATGGTGGCGGCGATCTCCCCGACCGAACCGTAGCGTTCCATCGGAATCCGGCTGCGGAACTCCTCTTTTTCGGGAAGGCTGTCGATGAAACCCGGCAAGACATTGTTCACCCGGACGTTGTCGGCCGCGTAGCGATCTGCAGCGAGCTTCGTCCAGGCAGCAAGCCCGGCCCGGAACACGCCGGACGTCGGAAAAACAGGATCCGGTTCGAAGGTGGCGAAGGTCGTGATGTTTATAACCGAACCCCGGCCCTGCCGCTGCATGACCGGAATGACCAGCCGTGACGGCCGCACGGCCGAAAGGAAATACACCTCCATCCCCAATTGCCAGTCTTCGTCACTGATGTCGAGGAGGTCGCCGCGGGGGCCGTGGCCCGCGCTGTTGACGAGCACATCGATCCGGTCCCACCGCTCGAGGGTCGCATCGATCAGGCGCCGGATATCTGCGGCGGACCGGTTGGAACCGGTGACGCCGATGCCGCCGAGTTCGATCCCGAGCTTCTCGCCCTTTCCGGAAGACGACAGCACAGCTACCCGGTAACCGTCATCGGCAAGACGTCGGGCCGCCGCCGCCCCCATGCCGCTGCCGCCTGCGGTAATGACCGCAACACCCGAACTCGCCATGTCTGAACCCTTCCAACCGATCAATCATAAGTCAGCGTCCCTTATGCGTGCGCCGGTGCGAGCGGTCAATTGACCTGCGTTTCGTCATCCGGACTTTCTCGGGTTTCCGTCTGGGCTGTCGGAGCCACTGGCCGGTTCACGTTCCGGCAAGTCCGCACGAAGCCATGCTTTCGGAATCCGGGCACTGAACCGAACCGGTGCGCCGGACAGACATCGTGGAATTTCCGGAACGCGAACTCACAGTCCAGACTCGCTTGGAGTTGGCTGCCGATGGTCACCCGCAACCGCCAATGGCAAGCGGAAGCATGCGCTTGCGGCTTGATTCGTTCTCACGCTCCAAGGCCCGGATTTCGCGCTGTGCGGGGATCACTCCGGAACGCCGACGCCCCCCTCGCGGGAAGACACTGGAAGGTGTTCATCACGCGAGGTCGAGCTTGTCGAAGAGGGGGCGCAGGTCGTTTTCATACTTCTTCCACGAATTCACCGACGAAGCGTAGATCGGCTGGCGAACCTGGAAGAGGCTGAGGGTCTTGACCGCGCGGTCGTTGCGATGGAACTCCAGACATGAATCTTCCCAGGCAAGGCCGCAGGCATCGAGAAGGGCCCTGGTCTGCGCCTCCGGATCCCGGATCAGCTCATCGTAGCTGATTTCGCATAGTCCGTCCGGCATGCGTTCGCGCCAGAACTCCTCGACGAGAAGAGATTGCCGAAAGTACTCGGCCGTGTCTTCGAAGTCGTAACTGTAGAGGTGGGTTCCGTGCGGAAATCTGTTCTTGTAGATCGAGTACAGGTTGTCGCGCGGGTTTCTCTTTACGAGGACGATTCTGGAATTCGGCATGGCAAGCCTGGCGAGCCCCGCGAACAGGAATGTCTGGATTGACTTGTCGGTGACCCTTTGCGCACCCGGGAATCGCTTGAGAATGATTTTCCTGTATGTCTTTCCGAGTCGCCGGAGATCGCTTTCCCCGATGTCGGCAAGCGACTTGTAGCTCCCGGAATTGATCGTCAACCGCGCCGCCTCCCGGCTGAATTCGCCGAGTTCGCCTGCGCCGGTGACGGAACTGTGGCTGGACAGGATCTGCTCGACGAGCGTGGTTCCGGAACGGGGCAGGCCGGTCACGAAGATCGGGGCGAAGTCGGTGCAACCGGCGATCCGCGGCAGTGAACCGTCGAAATGCCGGAAGAACTCCATCACGTTCCGGACTTCTGCAATGCGATCGCCAATGTCGTAGGGGTGCAATTCCCTTGTGAGCGCATTCGCGGCATTCAGGAAACGGAAGACATCCTCGGTCCGCGCGCAGTCCTCCATCGCCTTCGAAAGCGCGAACCCGAGCTCGACCTTGTCGGCGGGATCCGTATCCGCCGATTCGAAGCGGCGAACCATGTCCGGGATGAGCGGGTCGTCCGTCCCGAACCTGTGACTCGCCGAAAACAACCGGTAGTGCTCGCCGCGTCCGGGTTCCAGAGAAATCGCCTTCCTGAACAACTCCTCCGCCGTCGCGAAGTCTCCCTGCTGCTGGCAGAGCACGGCCCTCCGGTTGCAGGCAAGCGCGTGATCCGGATCGAGTTTCAGCACTCTGTCATAGCAGTCCGCTGCAGCCGAAAAGTTGTCGGCAAGTTCTTCGGCGCGACCAAGCGACATCAACAGTTCCGGTCCGTCGCAGCCGAGAACGCGGGCTTTCCTGAATTCCACCAGGGCATTCGCAAAGTCGCCCCGTTCGAGAAACAGCCGTCCGAGAGCGAAGAAAGCCTCGCCGAACTTCGGGTCCGACTTCACGGCGCGGCGAAAGAACCGCTCCGCATCCGAGGTCTGGCCTTCCTGATGAACCAGGAGACCCATGTTGGTCAGCACGCTTGGGGACAGCGGGGTCAGTTCGAGGGCGCGTTGCAGGTGCGAGCCCGCCGCGGAAGACTCTCCGCTTTCCAGGAGAAGCCGTCCGAGGTTGTTGTGGGCTTCGGCGTAGGTTTCGTCGATCCCGAGAGATCGTTCGAAACTAGCTCGGGCCTCGGGAATCCTCTTCCGCCGGTGCTGGACGGTTCCGAGAGTGTTCGCGAAGAGCGCGACATTCCCGTACCTGCGTGCGAGTTGTCCGGCCTCCGCCTCCGCCTCCGCAAGTTTGCCGCTCCGCGCCAAGGAGACGACGCGCTCGACCTCGCGCGTTCCTGCGTTCCCGGTTGCCACGCGCGATCTGACCTGCCTTCGCTTGAGAAGGGTGCTGATTTCCCGGGCCGCCGCGCGGGGAAGGCCTGCGCTACCCAGGGCACGAAGTGCATCCGCAGTCTTCTTCCCGTCGCCGAGACAGACCAGTGCCCGAGCGTAGGGTCGCCAGACTGCTGTTTCGTCCGGTTTGATCTTCATGGCGGCTTCGAGGTGGATCGCTGCCCGGGCAAACCGGCTTTTTTCGAGAAAGATTCTTCCGACCTGGAAGTGAACTTCCGCGATGTCCGGCCTGATCCGGATGATCGCGTCGTAGGCGCGGAGCGCCTCCTCGAACTGTCCGTCGGCCTGGTGACGGAGCGCTCTCCTGTAGAGGTCCTGGATGTCGTTTGTGTTCGTGCGGGACATTTGATTGTATCGCCGGATTTCGGTGCTCCATTGGAGGAATGCGCGAACGGGCTCAAGGGCGAGCGAGGGACGTTTCGACCAAGAACTTGCACAGGTCGGTTGCACCGGCAAGTCCCCCTTGACTTGCCGCGTGCTATCCACGATACCCCGCTCTCTGCCGGGCGCTTGGTCTGGCGCGAGTTGTTGGAAGACGCCCCCATGGGGCGCGCAGTCCGAGGCGCGGTTAATCCGCACAACGCCGGAAACGGGGCCGCAGGGCGCGGAAACTGGAGGAGCAGCACATGTTTGCTGTGCTCAAGACCGGTGGCAAGCAGTACCGGGTCTCGGAAGGCGATATTCTCAAGGTCGAAAAGCTGACTGGTGAATCTGGAGACGCCGTGAGTTTCGGCGATGTTCTGGTCCTCGGAGGCGACGACCTGATTCTCGGCGCGCCGTTCGTTCCCGGCGCGTCCGTCCGGGGAGAAATTCTCGAGCAGAAGAAAGATCGCAAAGTCATCAACTTCGTTCGCCGCCGCCGGAAGGCTTCGTCGAAACGCAAGTTGGGCCATCGCCAGAATGTGACGATCGTCAGGATCACCGAAATCGTCCGCCCCGGAGGCGAGGGTTCAGGAACTGCCACGGCTTCGGTCTAAGAACCCGCAAGCGACGATCATTCTGCCGAATCCGGTCAGGAATAGGGAGCAACTGGATGGCACACAAGAAAGCAGGCGGTTCATCCCGTAACGGACGCGACTCTGCCGGTCGGAGGCTTGGCGTCAAGAAGTTCGGCGGTGAGGCGGTCGTGCCGGGAAACATCATCGTGCGGCAGCGCGGCACGCGGTGGTGGCCGGGCGACGGCGTGGGAATCGGGCGTGACCACACGATATTCGCGACCGTCGAGGGATCCGTGACATTCCGCAAGGGACTGAAGGGACGGACCTTCATTTCGGTCCTTCCCGCCGGGGGCGATTCCGCCTGATCCGCTACCGTTGGCGCAGCAGTCGTTCTGCGTCTGGCGAAGCAAGTTCGGCAGGGTGCGCGGAGCGACCGTGCGCGAAACCGTGGCGCTCGACGGGCTTCCCGCGCGGTGCGGAAGAGGGCTGCAACCGGAACGGTGCCCGACCTCTTGGAACATGATCCGTGAAATTCCTCGATCTCGCGAAGGTGCAAGTGCGCTCCGGCGCCGGCGGAGGCGGCTGCGTGAGCTTCCGGCGGGAAGCGCACATCGAGTACGGCGGCCCGGACGGCGGAGACGGCGGCCGGGGCGGGGATGTCTGGGCCGAGGCTGAAGCCGACCTCAACACGCTTATCGACTTCCGGTATCGGCGTCATTTCTTCGCTGAAAACGGCCGTTCCGGGTCCGGGCGCGCCAGGACCGGCAGGTCCGGCGACGACATCGTTCTCAGGGTGCCCGCCGGGACCGAAATCCTGGAGGAGGACGGCGAAACCGTAGTCGCCGACCTCAGGAATGCCGGCGAGCGCGTACGGCTTGCCGTCGGCGGAAACGGCGGTTTCGGCAACATGCACTTCAGGTCCTCCACAAACCAGAGTCCGCGCCGCGCCAATGCGGGCCAGGCTCCGGTCGAGCGCACGCTGTGGCTGCGCCTAAAGCTGGTTGCCGACGCCGGCATCATCGGGTTGCCGAACGCGGGCAAGTCCACGTTCCTGGCCGCAACCTCGAATGCTCGGCCCAAGATTGCTGGTTATCCGTTTACGACGATTCATCCGGCGCTCGGCATGGTCGAACTGGACGGCCGCGAATTCGCGATGGCGGACATACCGGGTCTCATCGAGGGCGCGCATCTCGGGAAGGGAATCGGCGACCGGTTCCTTTGCCATGTTGAACGATGCTCCGTCCTGCTGCATCTCGTCGACGGCACATCCTCCGATGTGGCGGCGGACTATCGGACGATTTCGAGGGAGCTCGCCCTTTACGGAAACGGTCTCGAAGACAAACCGCGTGTAACCGCGCTCAGCAAGATCGATGCCCTCGACAGCGATACGCTCGCCGCGAGGTCGGGAGAACTCGCGGACGCCGCAAACGAACCGGTGTTCGCGGTCTCCGCAGTCAGCGGCGCCGGCGTGCGGAAAGTGGTTGGCGCGATCGCGGGCAGGATCACGACAGGCACCGGGGAAGGCACCTGGCCATGGCGCCCCTGAGCGCACTTGATTCAGCGCGTCGAATCGTCGTCAAGATCGGTTCCGCCCTCCTTGTCGATCCGGGCAGCGGCGAACTGCGGCTCGATTGGCTGACCGGTTTCGCCGCCGATGTGGCGGATGAACGAGCGGCCGGCCGGGATGTCATCCTGGTGTCTTCGGGGTCGATCGCGCTTGGACGCCGCGTCCTCGAGTTCCCGCCGGATCGGCCGCTCGCGCTTGAGCAGACCCAGGCCGCAGCCGCTGTCGGCCAGATCAGGCTGGCGCGCGCATATGAAGTGGGGCTCGCCCCGCACGGGATCATTTCGGCGCAGGTCCTCCTTACGCTGGAGGACAGCGGCAATCGGCGACGGTACCTGAATTCGCGGGCTACGCTGAACGCCCTTCTCGACCAGAACGTGGTTCCGATCGTCAACGAGAACGACACGGTTGCAACGGATGAAATCCGCTTCGGCGACAATGACCGGCTGTCGGCGCAAGTGGCGTCCATGGCGGGTGCCGACGTGCTGCTGCTGCTCTCCGATGTCGACGGATTCTATACCGGCAATCCGAAGACCGATGTAGATGCGTCGCGACTCGACGTCGTGCGGGAGATAACGCCGGAAATCGAGGCGATGGCCGGGGGCGCCGGAAGCCTGGCTTCGCGGGGCGGGATGCGGACCAAGCTGATCGCGGCCGGCACCGCGATGCGATCCGGCTGCGCGATGGCGATCATGGCGGGGGATGTGGAGCGCCCGATTTCCGCATTGCGCGGCGGCGCCCCCTGCACCTGGTTCGTATCCGGAGAAGATCCTAGGCGGGCGCGGAAACAGTGGATCGCCGGAATGAAGCCGAAAGGCGTGCTGACGATCGACCCCGGTGCCGAGGCGGCGCTCAGAAACGGCAAGTCCCTTCTGCCCGCCGGCGTCACGGCCGTGTCAGGCCTGTTCGGGCGCGGCGACTCGGTCAGCGTCAGGACTGCTCGCGGCAGGGAAGTGGGCCGCGGCCTTTCCAGTTACGGAAGCGAGGATGCCGGAAGGATCACGGGGTTGAAGAGCAAGGAAGTCGAGGCCGTGCTCGGCTACCCTGCGCGGGCAGCGCTCGTGCACCGGGATGACCTCGTGACGTAGCGGTCCTCCCGGGAGAGGTGCTCGAACCGGGGTTCGCGGTGTTGCGGCGCGACCTCGCGCTTGCAGGGCATTCCGGTCGGGCATGGCCAATTTGGGAGCGCCCCTGCGCGGAGACGCGAGGACGGAACGAGAAGGAGGCCCCGCGCCGGATGCAGGAAACGGGACGGACAGCCGGACGCAAGCGGGATCCGGCTCGGCAATCCGCCGGTTCGCGCGCCTGGTGCCGGAGCGCACGGATCCCGCGAATTGCGCGATCCGCCACCGGCGCGCAGCAGGAACTCGCGGAATGGGTCATGGCCTTGGCCGTGGGGTCGGGACGTTTTCCGATTGGAGAGAGTCCCTGCAGGATGGTATAGGTGCCAGCCTGTCCGACGGACGGCCTTATGGAGGAGAGCATGTCCAGCAACCAGCAGGAAATCCGGAAGACGATGACCGCCATCGGGACCAAGGCACGGGAGGCGGCGGCCGAACTCGCCACGTCACCGGCGGCTGCACGGAGCGAGGCGCTTAGTGCTGCCGCGGCCTGCGTCAGGAAGCGCGTCGACGCGATCCTCGAAGCGAATGCAGAGGACCGCGAATTCGCGCGGTCGCGGGGGCTCTCGGATGCCATGGTCGACAGGCTTGCGCTCGACGAGGCGCGGGTCGAGGGCATCGCCGGTAGCCTGGAGGACGTGGCCGGCCTCGACGATCCTCTCGGAAGGGTCGTTGCCGACTGGACGCGGCCGTCGGGCCTCAGGATCCGGCGCGTCAGCACTCCGCTCGGCGTCATCGGCGTCATATACGAAAGTCGCCCCAACGTGACGGCGGATGCCGGCGGCCTTTGCGTCAAGTCAGGCAATGCGGCCATCCTCAGATGCGGTTCCGAATGCCTGAACTCCGCGATGGCGATCCACGCGTGCCTCGGCGTCGGCATGCGCGCCGCAGGCCTTCCGGAAGCCTCCGTGCAATTGGTCCCGACGCGTGATCGAGCCGCCGTCGGAGAGATGCTCGCCATGACCGGGTACATCGACGTGATCGTGCCCCGCGGCGGAAAGGGGCTTGTCGGCCGCGTCCAGGCGGAGGCGCGGGTGCCGGTCTTCGCGCACCTGGAAGGCATTTGCCACGTGTTCGTGGATGGTGACGCGGACGTTGAAAAGGCGCGCCGCGTCGTGCTCAACGCAAAGACCCGCCGCACGGGAATCTGCGGGGCGGCGGAATGTCTGCTCATTGACCGCCGGTTTCTCGCGGCACACGGCGCCCCCTTCGTGAGCGATCTGCTCGACAAGGGAGTCGAAGTGCGCGGCGACGAGGTGCTGGTCCAGTCGTTCCCGGGAGTCGTGCCGGCGGCCGAGGACGATTGGGGCCGGGAGTATCTCGACATGATCATGGCTGCCCGGGTCGTGGACGGCGTCGAAGGCGCGATCCGTCACATCCGGACGTACGGGTCCGGACACACGGACTGCATCATGACCGAGGACGACGCATCGGCCGAGAGGTTCTTTGCGGAGCTCGACAGCGCGATACTCATGCGCAACGCGTCGACCCAGTTTGCAGACGGCGGAGAATTCGGCCTCGGCGCCGAGATCGGGATCGCGACAGGAAAAATGCATGCTCGCGGACCGGTCGGCGCCGAGCAGTTGACGAGCTTCAAGTATCTTGTTGAAGGCGACGGAACCACGCGGCCGTGACGCCAGCCGAACAGTGGGTGGTGGATTCCGCATGCGGGCGGATTCCGGCCCGAATCAGGTGTTCCAGCTCCTGACATCGCCGCTGTCGATGTGCACGAAGGATGGTCGCCGGTAGGTGCCAACGCCGCCGCCGCGCAGGGATCGGGCGGCGCGCGCGATCTGGCCGGTCGAGCGGGTTCTCATCCCGAGGTCCGCTGCCTTGCCTGCAACATGCAGACTGTTTCGCGCGACGCGGCGGCTCCGCCTGCGAAGCATCGCGTTCGTCTTTGCCGTACGATAACCTGAGAGCAGCGTGAACGGTTCGGAGGTGTCCAGCAAGAGATGCGTCGCTGCGATAAAATCGAGATTTCGCCGGTCCATTTCCTTGACGGCGCCAGCGCGCCAGTCTCGCATGAAAAAGTTGATCTCGTCGAGCACCGGAAGGATGTAGTTGCCGTCAATCCAGTAGATGGCGTCGATCGATTCTCCCGTCGCGCGTGCTGACAGCTTGAGTCGACGAAAATGTCCGGATCCCCTGAGATAGCCTGGCGCCGAGGAGAAAACCGGCGTTGCCGTGAGTGCGGCCGCACTCGCCAACCCTGTCAACAGGATTCCCCGCCTCGTCACCTGATCTGCGATTTCAGATTTGTAGTGCACGTTCAGTTGCTCGATCTGACGCCCTTGTTCCGAGCGCTCAAATGACGGATCAGCAATCAATACATGAACCCGTGATTGATAACAAGTCAGCCTTGTTATCAATCAAGTCGTTGATATTGGCGCGGAATTTTGGAGACAAGCAAGAATCCGCGCAAAACTGGTCTCTGGCGTCCGGAAAGGAAAACGTGGGTGGAAGGGCGGGGCAATCCGCGCACAATCTCCCGATGCGTCCGGATCGAATTCCGCGATCGCCGTTCGCTCCGGCTTCGCAGGCCGCGCCCGAAGGAAATGGTTTTGGTTGTCAGGAGGCGCCTCGAGAGATCTGTGGAGGCAGGGGGGGATTCACGTGACTGCACATACGGTAGGGGAAATCGCGAAGGCGCTCGGCGCGGAGGCAGCCGGCAACCTCGGGCTGCGTATCAGGGGAGTTCAGGAACCGGGATGTGCGGCGGATGACGAACTCGCGATCGCAGTCGACGGAAAGTTTGCGGGCGCGCTCCGCGAAGGAGGCGCGCGCGCTGCAATTCTCTGGCAGGGGGCGGATTGGCGTGATCTGGGCCTTGAGGCGGTGATCTTCGCGCCGGTGCCCCGGCTTGCATTGGCGCACTTGACGCATGTCTTCGATGCGCCTCCCGATCTCGCCCCGGGCATTCATCCGACCGCTTTCGTGGACCCGTCCGCCGAGATTGGCGAAAGCCCGTCAATCGGCCCGCTCACCGTGGTCGGCGCCTCCGTCCGAATCGGCGCGAACGCGCGCATTTGCGGCCACTGCAGCATCGGGCCGGAGGTCGAGATCGGACCGAACGCGCTTGTGCGCGAGGGGGTGAGGATTCTTGAGCGAACGCGGATCGGCGCGGACTTCCGGTGCCACGCGAATACCGTCATCGGCGCGGACGGCTTCGCATACGTCACGCCCGACCCGGAAGTCATCGAAAGGGCGAAGGCGACCGGAGAGGTCGCGCCGGCCGACACCGGCGCCGGGTTGGTGCGAATCAACTCCCTCGGAAGCGTCCTTATCGGCGACCGCGTCGAGATCGGGGCGAATGTGGCAATCGATCGCGGAACCATCGCAAGCACCGTCATCGGAGACGACAGCAAACTCGACAATCTCGTGCACATTGCCCACAATGTGAACATAGGCAGGTCGTGCCTGATTTGCGCCCAGGTCGGTTTCGGCGGTAGCGCCGTCCTCGGCGACAGGGTTTTCCTCGCCGGCCAGGTCGGCGTCGGAGACCATGTCATTGTCGGTTCCGATGTTGTCGTGGCCGGGAAATCGGGCGTCTCGAGCAACGTGCCGTCCGGGCGCATCATGATGGGCAACCCTGCGATGAAGATGGAACTCAACGTGGAGTCCTACAAGGCTTTGCGCAGACTGCCGCGATTGTTTAAGAAGGTGGCGAAGCTGGAGGCGCTGCTCGCCAACGACGCCGGGAAACAGTGAGACAGGATCGCGGAGCCCGGAGATGAGTTTTTCGGCAGAATCCATTCGCAGCCGGATAATTTCGATTGTCGCGGATCTGACGATGCAGGATCCGGAAGACCTTTCGGCGGAGTCGCTGCTGAACGAAATCGGACTGGATTCCCTGTCGCTGATCGAACTGGTGTTTGCGATCGAGGAGGCTTTCGAAGTCCAGTTGCCGTTCGATGCCAACAATCCTGAAGACGCAGACCTCGATATCACGTCCATCGGGTCGATCATGAACGCGGTCGAGGTGCTTTTGACCGAGGGGCAGGGGGCAGGGTAGTCGATGCGGCGCGTGGCCATTACCGGCCAGGGGACGGTCAATCCCCTGGGCCGGTCGGTGCCCGAGACTGTTTCGGCGATGGCGGAGGGAAAGTGCGCAATCGGTGCGCTTGACTTTCCGAACGTCGAGCGGCTTTCAATCCGTATTGGCGGGCAGGTCAGGGGCTTCGACCCGGCGGAGCACTTTGACAGGCAGGGTCAGGTCCTGCACGACAGGTTCACGCAGATGGCGCTGATTGCGGCCGAGGAGGCCATGTCCCGGGCCGGGGTCGAGATCGGCGATGCAATGTCCGAACGCACCGGCGTCGTGCTCGGAACCGCCTGCGGAGGGCTGCAGACTCTAGATGAGAACTACTGCCTTCTGTACGAAAAGCGAAAGAACAGGATTCATCCTTTCGTCGTGCCGCGTTCGATGAACAATTCCGCAGCTTCGCAGATTTCGATGGCGCACAACATGCAGGGGCCGACCTACTGCGTGGCGACGGCGTGCGCGTCGTCGAATCATGCGATGGGTCAAGCGTTCCAGATGATCAGGTCGGGCCAGACGGACCTCATGGTCACCGGCGGTGCAGAGAGCATGCTCTGTTTCGGCGGCATCAAGGCGTGGGAGGGGCTGCGCGTCATGTCGCCCGACGGATGCCGCCCGTTCTGCGCAAGCCGAAACGGAATGGTCCAGGGCGAAGGCGCTGCGATATTCGTGTTCGAGGAGTTCGAACACGCGCGGTCGCGAAATGCGGAAATTCTTGCGGAGGTCGTCGGATTCGCAATGAGCTCGGATGCGTCCGATGTGGTCCTGCCCGACGAGCGCGGCGCTGCGCGCGCCATCTCGGGCGCCATCAGGGATGCCGGCATTGCGGCCGAGGAAGTCGGATACATCAATGCTCACGGCACTGGAACGCGGGCGAACGACAGAACCGAGTGCGCCGCCGTCCGAAAGGTGTTCGGCGCGCATGCCAACGGGCTGATGATGTCGTCGACCAAGTCCATGCACGGCCACCTGATTGGCGGGACCGGTGCGGTCGAGATGCTGGCGTGCATCGCGGCGGTCCGCGACGGGATGATTGCGCCGACCGTGGGGTATCGGAAGCCCGACCCGGAGTGTGACCTGGATGTCGTTCCGAACGACGCGCGCCAGCATCGCGTCGGTGTCGCCTTGAGCAACGCCTTTGCGTTCGGCGGCCTCAACGCGGTGCTCGCCATTCGCGGCGCCTGAGAAACTCGCCGGATTCGGCCCGTGCGCAAACGCGGCGGGTCAGATGGCGAGAAGCTCCGTCCACATGGCGGTGAATCCCTTGAGCGACATGCCGAGGACAACCGGGGCGCCGGTGTCCAGAACCGAGTAGATCGTGACCTGGGCGGCAAGGCCCTGAACGTAGAGCTGGAGCGCGGACGGCGACAGCCCGAAACGGGCGACGCAGCCAATCCGCTCGCACCAGGTGAACGCGTATCTTTCCGGCGCGCCATCGTCGACCTTGATTCCCACCCCTTCGGTCAGAAGCGTACCGAGCGGTGTTATGATCGTCACTCCGGCCGCCGCCGCGCCGCCGGGCCGGAGCGCCCTGACATTGACTTCCGCGACCCTGTTCCCGGCATCGTCGAAGAGCATCTGGGAGAGGGCGCAGAGCCTTTCTTCGCTTTCCGCTTCGATGCAGCGGATTTCCCAATCGTCTTGAGACGCGTGAACGTACTCCCGGACGTCGCCAGAGTCGTCCCTGCCAGAGCCGACCAAGGGAGTTTCATCGATGTCCGTTGTCTGGGCAAATCCGGGCTCGCCCTGCAGAAGCTGCCCGAACGCGCAAATGACCAGCACGGCCAGGAACGCGGGAATCCCGCGAATCATCGAATCGTCCATTTTGGCACCGTTTGCGTTCT
Organism: uncultured Amylibacter sp.; assembly: GCA_963662815.2. Classification (GTDB taxonomy): domain Bacteria; phylum Pseudomonadota; class Alphaproteobacteria; order Rhodobacterales; family Rhodobacteraceae; genus JAPPHA01. Next base: position 261,747 of record CAXXWA010000020.1, on the reverse strand, counting down.
CGCGCCTTTCCCGTTCGACTGGCGGCGTGCGTCCGGACGGACCGGAGACGACTTCGTCTGGACGCGAATTGCGTTCAGGGCCAGCGCAGCCGCATTGCCTGGCGCGCAGGGGATTTCATCACGGATGCAGTCCGGCGGCAAGCTTGTACGATCTCGGGAACAGGCGGCCTTGCCGGTCATTGGACGCGTTCGCCTACTTGAAACGTCCGTCCGGATTCCTGCTTCCGGGGCCGGATCTTCAGCTTCGTGATCCGGTTCAGTTCGCGTTCGAGCACCTCGAAACGGAAACCGTGAAAGTTGAACACCTGCCCAGGCGTCGGAATCATTTGCGACTCGTGCATTACGAGGCCGGCAATGGTCACCGCCTCGTCGTCTGGAAGCGCCCAGTCGTGCGCCCTGTTTAGGTCGCGAATGGTGGTGGTTCCGTCAATGACGTAGTTTCCGTCGTCGTCGTGACCGGAGGCTGCCGCCGTCCTGACGTCATGCTCGTCGGTGATTTCGCCGACGATTTCCTCGAGTATGTCTTCAAGGGTGATGAGGCCCTGAAGCGCACCGTATTCGTCCACGACGAGGGCGAAGTGCGAGTGACGGCGAAGGAACTCGCGCATCTGGTCATCGAGCGGTGTCTTCTCCGGCACGAAGTAGGGCCGCATCGCGACGTCCATGATCTTGAAGTCCTTCCAGCCGTCGGAGCCGCCCTTCATCGCAAGTTTTTCGACTTCCCTCAGCAGATCCTTGGCATGGACAAGGCCGACGATGTTCTCCGGGTTGTCCCTGAAGACCGGCAACCGAGTGTGCGGGGAATGAATGCACTGGCGAATGGCCGCCTGCGGGTCAGAGTCAGCGTCGACCATTTCGATGTCGGAGCGGTGAACCATGATCTCCTCGACGCTGCGGTCCTTGAGGTCCAGGGCGCCGAGGAGCCTGTCCCGATCGTCCTTTTCGAAATTCCCTTCGACATGGCCCAGCGCGATCGCGCCGGCGATCTCTTCCTGCGCGGACTGCTCGTCCTGTCCGGTTGGCAACCGTCCGCCGGCGATCCGCAGGATCAGCTTGACGAACAGATGCAGGGTTGTGACGACCGGCGCGAAAACCAGGACGAAGATGCCGATGGGACCGGACACCAGCCGCGCTGACCGTTCGGAGTGGGTAATAGCATAGGTTTTCGGCAGGAGTTCCGCGAAAACGAGTATGAGCAGTGTCATGACCAGCGTCGCGAACGCGACTCCGCCGTCTCCGAACAACCGCGTCAGGAGGCTCGTCGCCAGCGCCGTTGCAAGGATGTTGACGAGGTTGTTTCCGAACAGCACAGCGCTTATCAGGCGCTCGTTGTTCTCGGTGAGTTTCAGTGCGCGCGCGGCACCCCTTGAACCCCGGTCGGCGAGGCTGTGCAGCCTTCCTCGGCTCGCCGCCGTAAGCGCCGTCTCGGATCCGGAGAAGAAAGCCGAAAGCAAAAGCAGGCCGGCGATTGAAGCCGCCGTCAGCCAGAAGGCTGCGTCAAGGGTCTCGATGGTCGTGGGAATCGTCATTGTCTTCGTCTGCTGCTGGAATTCGCCGGGCCGTCCGCTGTCGTCGGCGCGGTCTCGGAATTTACCGTCAAGGCGGCCGAACGTCCAACCCGACGCTCGTCTGCAAGGCGCCCGATCAGGAACCGGCCGCAGCCCGTTTCACGCCTTTCCCGCCAGCGGGTGGTGCTCGAGCACGAGCGACTTGAGCCTGTGTTCCAGGACATGGGTGTAGATTTCGGTGGTCGAGATGTCGCTGTGGCCGAGCATCACCTGGATCGACCTCAGGTCCGCGCCGTTAGCGAGCAGGTGGGTTGCGAATGCATGACGCAGCGTGTGCGGAGAGATGCGGGTGGCGTCGAGACCTGCAAGCAGCGCGATTTCCCTGATCAGCGTGTAGAATCGGGTCCGGGTCAGATGCCCGAGTCGTCCCCTGGACGGAAAGAGGAATCTGGACGGCTGCTTGCCTAGCCGGCGCTGCCGGTCCTCTTCACTGTCGCGAAGCTCCAGATAGCGCGCCGTCGCGATCCGGGACGGTTGCGACAGGGGGACCATCCGCTCCTTTCCTCCCTTTCCGCGCACCAGGATCATTTCCGGGTTTCCGCGTACGGTTGCGACAGGAAGGGACACCACCTCCGTGACGCGCATTCCGGTTGCATAGAGAAGCTGCACGAGGCACTCGTTTCGCGACTTCTCGAGCTTGCTCCGGCCTGCGCGGCCTGCGCATTCAAGCATCCGGTTCACGGCGTCCTCGCCGAGCGTTTCAGGAAGCTTCGTCGACTTGCCGGGCCCGGTGATGCGCAATGTCGGATCGTCTTTGCGCCAACCTGCTTCCATCACATGACGGAAGAACTGGCGGAGCGCGGACAGTCGACGCGCCCTGGTAGCGAGAGACATGCCGCGGGTCTCGACATCCACCAGGTAGGCCTGAATGTCGGATCGCTCCGCCGTGGCGAAGTCCGAGCCGGAACCGATGAGGTACCGCTCGAAATCGGCGAGATCGCGGACGTAGGCGAGAATCGTGTTGTCGGCAGCGCCGCGTTCGGCCTGAAGCGTCTCAAGAAACGCGGAAACCCAGGTCGCGGTCACGGGTGACTCCATGCTTTCCCGGCATGGATGCCAGCCAGCCGCGAATCAGCCGACGCCTCTCCTGCTGCGGTACCGGACCACAAGGACGGACGTCTCTGCGGGGTGGAATTAGCGCTCATGTATTTCAAGCGGTTGCACAATCTCCCTCTGCGGCACAGTCATGTCTCCGAGGTAGGCATACCCGATGGCACCGACAAGCAGCATCACGACTGCATAGAGAAGATACCTGACCAACCGAAACATGCCCTTGCCCTGTGCGCCGCAGTTCGTCTCGCTCGCATGCCTTTTGCGCGGCGTCGGGACTTTATCACCGATTCCATGGAATTGACACATGCAGGAATGCGGCATGAACCGCGGGCGCACGACAATTTTGTGATTTCGGGCCGAATTCAGCCTGCGCGCCGCTCCGGCAGTCGTCGAAGCGGTTGCCGTGGAATGTGCAGCGGAGCGCGATGACGGAATTGGCGCCATCAACGCTCCTGTGTATTCCGCCCCATTTCGGTCGTCCGCCGATCACCGACCTGCAGCCAACCTCGACAACACCCGTCGACACGCACAGACCCTGTTCCCGGAACCGGGGACAATCCGTGCGTGCGCGATCGTTCCGGAATCGCTCGACGTTCCACGCCGCCTCGCCGCAACGGCCCGCGTGTTTGCGCAACACGGCGATGACGGGATCGAGGCGCCCCCGGTCGAGTTCGTCGCGCCGGGCCCTGCCCCGCTGCGCCGTGGGATCGCTCCCCTTCCCGCAGAGGGCCCTGGCAACATCGAGCACGTGCGTGCGCGATCGTTCCGGAATCGCTCGACGTTCCACGCCGCCTCGCCGCAACGGCCCGCGTGTTTGCGCAACACGGCGATGACGGGATCGAGGCGCCCCCGGTCGAGGGCCGCGGTTCGTCGCGCCGGGCCCTGCCCTGTCGCTGCGCCGTGGGATCGCTCCCCTTCCCGCAGAGGGCCTGGCAACATCGAGCACGTGCTGCTTCGTGCGGAAGATGTCGACGACCCGGATGGCGTCCGGCGCATTCACGTCGGCAAAGCTCCGTATCCAGAGAGCGCCGTCGCCGGGGACCGCCCGGCGGCCGGCGCCGAAGAGTAAGCGGGGAAACGGTGGCGTCGATGCCGTCGATCAGCGCCGCCGGCCCCGTCGAGGACAGTGCAGGCGCCGCATTGCAACATCCTCCGATCATTGACGAATGACCGGAAGCATCCCGACCCGACCCGCGCGCGGGCAACCGAATTGTCAGACGCCGCCGTTTACCCGCTTACGCCGAACCCGAAGCCGAACTCGTTCGCGAGCCTCTCGCGGAAGCGCTTCGCCGCATGGTCGCGGCACATCGTGCCGTGCAGCTCCGGCGCCTCCGCCACAGTGCCCGCCGGGACCCGGCTGCCCACAACGCGGTCGAGCCGGCGGTTCGGAAGGCCGCCGCCGCCCTCCGCCCCGCAGCGGCCTCCCGGCGCCGGAGGGTCCGCACCGAAACGCCCGGCACCCTCGCCGCGTCCTCCCGGCTCGGCTGCCCGGCCTGTCTCCTCTCGAAGAGCTCCTCGAACTTCTTCCGCCTTCTCCGCTGCATCGCCTTCGCCAGTCCCGTGACCTCCGCTCCCAGGTTTTGGGAGCCATCCCGGGACCGGACAGATGGCATGCTGCCGGCACCGGACATACTGCTTGTTGTCGACGCGCCAAAGGGGTTCGCATTTACAGATTCGATAGGAGGAACTATTCTTTGAGAACTATCAAACGAAAGGAGCACAGAGCAGCGATACTGCATCTTCAGCGACATTCCATGTCCTCTTCGACGTCCTACGTGATGGTCTCAAGCACGAGCGGAGAAGTCCAGTCCGCCACACTCGCCTAAGCCGGTGTCCAAACCGGCCCGCAACTTCCGAAAAGCACCAGCAGACAGGAGATCGACCCGGATTCTGACGACACGCGCATTGTCGGTCTGGAGAAGAAAAACGCTGCTCTGGAAACGGCCGTCGCCGTCCAAGAGGAGCGCATGAAAACTATGCAGGCTGAATACAAAACTGATATCGCAATGCTCGCAGCCGACAATGCGAGGCGGTCGGAAGAAGCCGCCAATCGGGAAATGCGCATCATTCTGACAATCGGTGGCCTGATTGTAGCGGGAGTGACCGTTCTCGGTGTCCTAATTCGCTGGCCCGGCTGACTCGGGCGGCCCTGCCAAGCAAGCAGGGCCGCACCACTGCGATTTGTTCCTAAAGCTGTTCGAGCAAGTCAATTGTCATGCTCCCCTCCGTGAACAAATCCGGTCCAAACATGCAGAGTGTGTCCCCGTAGCCTCAGCGGAGTCCCTCCGCGGCAATGTTCTCCCGCACCGACCGCCGATTTTGCTTCCCTGGCGCGATTACGTGCGTGATCGCAATATGGAATTGACACATGCCGGAATGCGGCAGTTCCTTCCGACGAAGCCGCGTTCGGCCTGCCGCCCCATCAGGTTCGGAGCGATAGCGTGGCACTAGCCTTGTTCACAAGGCGAACCATGCAATGCGCGGCCCGTTCGGAACCGAGTCGGGCGGGACGTGGACGCAGGATGCAATGCCGGGCCGCGCCTGCGGTGTTTTGCCCGGCGGCTGCGGGACGCCGCCCGCCGTCACGTCGCGTCCCGACTCCGGGCGCGCCGATGATCACAAGGATGGTCCTGTCCTGTGCGAGGTGAATCATCAACAGTAACTGGCGACTGGGTCGCCGAGCGCGTCGAAGATCGGCGTGACGCCAAGTCCTGGCCGGTCGGGGGCGGTCATCCGGCCGTTGTCCCTCCGAGGCGCGCCCTTCGCGATGTCTACGGTGCCGTAGCTGTTGAAGTCAGTCGCCGAGAATGTGAGTTCCGCAGGCGTCGACCGAGCGAGGTGGGCGATCGCGGCAGTGGCGATGTCCCCGCCCCAGGTATCCTCGATTATCATCGGGATGCCATGCAGGACGCACAGGTCGCGCATCAGCTTGGCGTTGGTCATGCCCCCAACTTTCGAGATTTTCAGGTTTATCGCGTCCATCGCATCTTCGGCGATTCCGCGCACGAGCGTGTTCGGCGTGTCGATTACCTCGTCAAGCACGAAGGGCAGAGACGTGCGTCGGCGGATCGAGACGCTCTCCTCATAGGTCAGGCAGGGTTGTTCAATGTAGATGTCCAGAGACGAAACCGCGCCGACGACCCGCGTTGCTTCGTGCCGGGTCCAGCCGGTGTTGGCATCGGCGACCAGCAGGTCCGAGGGTTTCAGAACCGATCGCGCCGCGTGGATGCGCTCGATGTCGTCTCTGGCATCGCCCCCGACCTTGAGCTGGAACCTCGTGTATCCCTCGGCGGCGTAGCCTTCGACCTTCCTGGCCATGACGTCGGGCTCCTCCTGAGAGATCGCACGGTATAGTACGACGTCGTCCTGTGCTGCGCCGCCCAGCAGCGCGTAGACAGGCAGGCCCGTGGCCTTGCCCAGCAGGTCCCAACAGCAAATGTCTACAGGCGCCTTGGCGTAGGGATGGCCGCGCAGGGCCGCATCCATGGTCCTATTGATCGCGCCGATGTTGAGGGGATCCAGCCCGAGGAGATGCGGCGCCAGTTCAGTCAGGCCTGCGCGGACGCCCAGCGCGAAGGCCGGCAGATATGCCGAACCCAGGGGGCAGCACTCGGCATAACCCTTGAGGCCCTCGTCCGTAACGACTTCAAGAACCGTGCTGTCGAAGACCTCTACGAAGTTGTCATTGGACCAGTTATAGCGCCCTTCTTTCAGCGGCAGGTCCACCTGGTAGACGTTGAGTGCGGAGATTTTCATGGGCAGTCCCTTCAGAAAGGTTTTGGAGAAAGTGCCTTCGCAACGCGTGCAGATCAATCGGGCCTTGCGAACAAGCATTTGCAACGACCGTGTCGGTTGCCGCCGATGCGAGCGGAACGGCATGCAGCGCTTTGTAGCTGCAAGGCTCGTCTCTCATGTCCGGCGGTGAATCGCATCCAACAGGATACCTGCGTCCGTCGGGATGCATTTCGGCCTCCGCCTCGAACGCTCCGCACCGCCCTCCCAAGATGTCTTCAGGCATGTTTCTCGCGACCGGAAGGCGGCACTCTCGGCGTGCGTATCGACGAACCACCGAGTTCCCGCAATCGGTCGATGCGGAGTTTCTCGCGGCCCGGCCGGATACTTGTTGTCGAGCGACGGTCGAACTCCGCCGCGCGTGTCCAGTACTGCGGACGACTGCAAGACAAGCGGTGCCTTCCGTGAATGCGGGGCAATTTCGAATTGCGCCTTTCGGCGGACTCGCAGGCGATTGATAGTGATGTTTCCCGAATTCTTCGATCTTCCGCAAGCGCGAACGGGACTGGAGCAACTTGAAGATGCGGAGAAAACGAAGTTGCCCGCCCCGGCAGATGCGGCCATCGTTGCCCCGGGGAAGCCCGCGGCCCTTGCAACCGGAACCCCGCACGCGAGCGCACCTCGCATCGCCACTTCCCCGACGCCGTTGCGAAGCGCCACCCGGACCAGGGGCGGAAAGGTTGTTGCCTGACGCATGTGCGCCAGGCGCCATCCTGCCGTTACGGCGCATGCCATGCGCGTGGACGGTCTCCTGATGACCCGGGCTCTCCATTCGAAGCACCTTCAAGCGCGTCGTCATCGCGAACGCTGCAGACTCTCGACCACCTGTCCGATACTGCGGCGCGACAAGCTCGCATCGAATGCCGGAACCGATTCCCGACAATCCGGCGTCCTCCAGGCGACAGCGCGCTGCCGCGAGCGGCGGGGATTGACCGCCGGCATTCCGAACATGACTTGTCTGCAACTTGTGGTATCTTTCGGGATGCGATCGGCATTCCCGCGCGTTCGGGCCGTCCGGCAGCGGCGGAGTTCAGACTGCAACGCGAGCATGATAGAGATTCGGCGAGCCCGGGGAAGCGGTTCAGCGTTGAGCATGTTTTCATTCGAACTTCCGGTCGAAACATCCTTCCGGGAACCTGAAATACTCACGTGCCGGAAGGAGGATTCATGCGATATGTCGTGAACAGGCCGATCGCATTCGTGGGCATCATGGGATCGGGCAAGTCAGCGGTCGGGCGCGTTGTGGCGAACCGCCTGTTTGTCCCGTTTCACGATACTGACGTGGTGCTTGAGGATTCCGTCGGACTGTCCATAGCCGGAATTTTCGAGACTTGCGGCGAGGCGGCGTTCAGGAAGATGGAAACCGAAACGCTGGAGAAGCTTCTCGGAGGGACCCCGGCCGTAGTCGCGACCGGCGGTGGCGCGTTCGTAAGCCCCCGCAACCGGTCGATCATCCACCGCCACGCTACGTCGGTCTGGATTGATGCGTCCATCGACACTCTTTGGGAACGGGTCAGCGGGAAGACCAAGCGACCCCTGCTTCTGGTGGACGATCCCCGGTCCGAACTCGAACGGTTGCTGGGCGAAAGGCGACCCGCCTATGCGCTGGCCTCCGTCCGCGTGCCCTCGGACAACGACACTACCGTGCAGGACATGGCCGACCGAGTCGTTTCCGCGCTTGCGTCGTCGGCCGGAAGCGGCGTCCGCCCTGCGTGACGGGACGAACAGTGCTGGAGACAGCGTCGCGGCGGCGGCGTGCTCGGACGCTGCATGTCCGGAACGCTTGCGCGCGCGGCTGCATTCGTGTCATTTCCGCGCGCATCGTCTGCGCCTTCCAGGACGCTGTCAGGAGGGATTCGCGTTCCGTTTGTTCAAGGCGAGGGCGCCGTGACAGGACATCCGGTAAGGCGACGATCCGGAGAAGGGAAGAGCCTCATGCCGGATAGCATCCGCGTCGAACTTGGCCCGCGGTCGTACGACATTCTTGTCGGCGCCGACCTCATCGGCTCGGCAGGAAGCCTGTTCGTGCCGTATCTGGCCCGTCCCCGCGTTGACATTGTCACTGACGAGACCGTCGGCGAGCGCTTCCTCGCCCCGCTTGCCGCGTCCCTTGAGTCCCATGGCATCCGGTGTGCGAGCATGGCGGTCCGGGCGGGCGAACTCAGCAAGTCTTGGGCCTCGCTCGGCCGCATCGTGGACTGGCTGCTCGAACGGAAAATCGAACGCGAAGACGCGATTGTGGCGCTCGGAGGCGGAGTTGTCGGCGACCTAGCCGGATTCGCGGCCGCCATTACGAGACGCGGCGTGCGGCTGATCCAAATTCCGACGACGCTTCTGGCTCAGGTCGACAGTTCGGTCGGTGGCAAGACGGGAATCAATTCTCCGCACGGCAAGAACCTGATCGGCGCCTTCCATCAGCCCGTCCTCGTGCTGGCCGACACGCGCACCCTCGACAGTCTTCCAAGGCGCGATTTCCTGTCTGGTTACGGGGAGGTCGCAAAGTATGGCCTGATCGACGACGTGGAGTTCTTTGCCTGGCTGGAAGAAAATGGGGAACGGCTGCTCGCCGGTGATTCCCAGGCCCTTGCCCGCGCTGTCCGCCGGTCCTGCGAGATGAAGGCGGAAATCGTCCGGCGCGACGAGTTCGAGACAGGCGACCGCGCGCTCTTGAATCTCGGCCACACGTTCGGCCATGCGCTCGAAGCCGCGACGGGTTATTCCGAGCGCCTCCTCCACGGCGAGGCGGTCGCGATCGGATGCGGCCTAGCGTTTGATCTTTCGGTGGAGCTCGGCGTTTGCCCTGCCGAAGACGCGGCCCGCGCGCGACGGCACTTCGCGAGCATGGGAATGAGATCGAGTCTTGCGGACATACCCGGTGAGCTGCCGGGGCCGGATGCGCTCATGTCGTTCATGCTGCAGGACAAGAAGGTCCGCGCCGGCCGCAACAGGTTCGTGCTCGCGCGCGGCATTGGCAAGGCATATGTGGAAGACGCCGTGGAACTGGATACCGTAAGGTCGATCCTCGTGCGCGCCGCGGCCGGGCGTTGACGGCCTTTCAGGCCGAGCAGGAGGCGCCGCCGAGCACGCAGAATCGAGAGCAGTGAGGGTGATTGAGGTGAACCGGTCGCGCCGCTTCCTCCAGCGTGCCGCCGAGTTCGAATTCGTCCTCATGGGGAAGAAGGGTGCACGCCACGACGACCGGGGCCTCGGAACCCTTGCGCTTGACCACCATGCGGGAGCGCGCGCACATGACGTCGCCGGGTGACTTGCCAAGCGCCTTCCAGCAGCCGGTTGAGATTTCCGGCACTTCCAACGTCTCGTCCATTTCCGGAAAGAGCACTGTCAGCGCTGGATCCCACGCGTCGATGCCGAACCCGTTCGCTGCATACAAAGCCGCAAAGCCGGACCGGAGTTCGCTCTCGGTTTCTCCCCAAATCGTTCGGCCGGCCACGGTCGTCCTGATGCCCGCCCGCTGCAGCCAGTTCATCCCTTCCAGCGCGACGTCGAAGCTGCCCCGTCCGCGCAGCGAATCATGGCATTTGCTCAGGTAGTGATCGAGTGACACGCGAATCGTCAAACGGTCGCCGTAGGCCTTGTGCAATTGAACCAGCCCGTCTCTAACGCGCGCGCGCATCATCGGACGCATGGCATTGGTGAGGACAAGGACCCGGAAGGCGCGCGAGAGGCACGCATCTGCCATGTCGATGATTTCGGGATTCATGAATGGCTCGCCGCCCGTGAATCCGATGTCCTCGATCCGCCAGTTCAACCGGGAAATCTCGTCCAGGTAGCTCTGCACCTCCTTCGCCGAGATGTAGACGAGACTGTCGTTCGTAGGAGAACTCCCGATGTAGCAGTTGACGCAGCTCACGTTGCAAAGGGTTCCTGTGTTGAACCAGAGCGTCTTCAGGCCGAGCAGGTGGACGCGCGCACGCGGTTCCCCGTTGGCCGTGAAGTCGCGATGCGCGAACTTGCCCAAGGGCTCGGGTTGCTGACGGATGATGGTCTGGTCGTTCATTCCTTGAAGCCTCGGCATACGTCGGGCGCGTGATGAATAGATCATTTGCGCGCGGGACACACGGTATTCCGGAGGTTCCGCGAATAGTTCGTCGGAAGCCGGAGTAGCCAGGACCCTCCCGCGCTGGTTCTGGAAGACTTCAATATCGGGCAACCCAGCGTTGCGCACGTCGAACAGACCGACTGTCGGGTTTTCCTTACCAGTCAAGCGCTTGAGCGATTGCCCTCGTGGTTTAGAGTCTCCGGCTGGCGCGAACGGTTGTCCTATGGCCTTCGACGATCTGGATCAGGAATTCCGGCTGACGCGGGCATTCACGATCTGCTGCCGCTTCACCGACGATTCTGGCAATGAACGGACGAAACGCTTCAATCTTTTCGAGCAAGGGGCGCAAGGCGCTGCGCGGCGATGCCGGGCTTACGAGAAGTGCCGTTCCTCGACTTGTGCGGAATCTTGGGCTGGACGCCACGACGACAGCGTTCGTTCCCGCGCCGTCGTCGCGCGAGACGATTTCATCAGAGAATGGCGTACTGTGGCTTCCGACGCTGTATTGCGCACAGGTCGCGAATGCCAAGTTTGTGGGAAACGCGGTCAGGAAGACAGCGCACGACCCCCTGCGCAGATACGTCTTGGCGGATCGCAGGCGAGAGATTCTCGACGCGGCAAATTCCGGTCCCGGAAGATCAGGCGGACGGACAACGATTTGGAGTTCGACGATTTCATAAAGACCGGAAACACGCTGTCGTACCTCGTTCATGCCATTCTCGGGCAATTCCGAGCGTTAGCGTCTATGGTATCGGTCTGTGCAAGACGGAGCGGGTCGCTTGCCACAAGGAGAGGATCGGCCGCGAACTCTCGAACGACCATGTTCCTGAGAAGTGGGCGCGGAAATGGAAAGAAGGCGAAGCGGGATGAGTATGCTTGCGAAGTCGTATCCTGAACCATCGAGCAAAGCGGTGTCGTCGAACGCGCGCTCCCTTCTTTCGCTGATGAAGCTGAAGGGAGTGGGGAGAGCGAAGGCCTTGCAGATCGTCGAAGCGCCGATGATCGAAACAGGCTCCGAGAGTTGCCGCGAGGCGCTGATGCGCGGCATGGCCCAGGCAAATTTGGCTGCGGTCAGGTCCATCGATCTGGCCGATGCCTGGAGGAAGAGCGAGGACCAGCTGGCGAAAGGCAGGGAGCTCGGCATTCGCGCGTTCTCATTTCACGACGATGGGTACCCGGCGCTTCTTCGAATGATTCCCGACCCGCCGGCCGTGCTGTTCGTGAAGGGAAGAATGGAAGTGCTGCATGCGTTTCGGAGTCTGGCGATCGTGGGAACTCGCGAACCTACGTCGTACGGGAGAGAGGTGGCGCAGAGATCGGGACAGACTGCGGCAGAAGCGGGGTTCGCGATCGTGAGCGGCCTTGCACGTGGATGCGACACGCATGCCCATTACGGCTGTCTCGAGGGAAGGGGCGTCGGCGTGGCAGTGTTGGCGCATGGCCTCGACAAGGTCTACCCGGCGGCCAACCGTGGGCTCGCGGAGCGACTGCTGGAGAACGGAGGTTGCCTGGCGAGCGAATGCCCCGTGGGAACCAGCCCGGTGCGTTCGGCGTTCGCCGAGCGCAACCGGATACAGAGCGGGCTGTCCGTCGGCGTACTGGTCGTCGAGACCGATATCATGGGCGGCACCATGCACACAGTCCGTTTCGCTCGGGACCAAGGCCGAGCGCTAGCGTGCATCGATCACCCGGAGCGATTCCGCTCGGAGGACATGGCAAAAGGCAACCGGCAACTCATGGAAGAAGGCTGCGCGAGTCCGATTCGGGACGGCGACGCGCTCGAACGGTTCCTGAAAAGCCTGGCGCGGGTCGCGATCCAGGAATCGCGCGCCGAGTCGGACGAAGACGCCGGCGAGGAGCAGATGTCGCTCGCGCTCTGACATGGTCATTTTCGACTTCGACCTTACGCTCGTCGACACGCAATCGGTGGAGGCGCTTCGCGCGGCGAAGCGCCGGAGGTCTGTCATGATCCAGGCGCCAAGGCTGGAGGCGTATAACGGAATTCATGAGCTCATCCGGGAACTCGACGCCAATGACGTGACGCTTGCGATCGCCACGAAGAGCCCGGACATGGTTCCCCGGTTCATTTTCAAGCAGTACAAATGGCCGATCGAAATCGTGCTTGGCTGTCACCCGGCAAGGAGATGGAAGCCCGATCCCGAGGCTCTTCTCTTGGCCGTGCGAAGTGCCGGCGCGATGCCGGGCGACGCCTTCCATGTCAGAATCCAGCCCGAGGACAAGGAAGCCTCCCGCGCGGCCGGGGTGACGGCAATTGGGGCGGGATGGGGATTGGCAAACACTCGCTGTCTCGAAGCATGGAAACCCGATCACCTGTTCATGTCGGTTGAGAAGAAGAGGGAGTTCCTCGTCGATGTGCTGTAGTCCACGTCCATCTTCGAATCGACGATACCGTTCGTTTCTTCCGGGATATGCGGCTGGCGATGGCACCGTGATTTCGGACGGTTCCGGCTGGACTGCGGCCGGCGACCGCTCGATAGCGCCTTTCGCTCCAGACGAAGGATCGCGGTGCCGGAAGCCGAGCCAATGTCAGGTGGCGACAGGCAACCAACGTTAGTGCTGCGATAAACTGTCCAACTTCTGACGCGCGCTCCGGAAATCGGATTGCTTTCGTCCGGAAGAAGAAGTCGCGCGGCCAGCACGTGAAGGCGCTGTTCTTCCTCGCTGCCAATCCTGGCCGCAAGCCCCGAAAGGTCACATCATGGCACAGGCCGCAGCCCTTCCGTCGACGCGATCGCGATGCTCGTCATTGGAGAATCCCGAAGCGGACACTCCTCAAGCTTCGCCCGGTGAATCTCTGCCTCGGAAAGTGAAAACCCGCCGCGAGCCTCCCGGCGAAAATGAAGGACGCCAAGCATTCGCGACTCGTCGTGCCCGGAGCATCGCGCTTCCGCTGCGAAACGTCCAATGAACCTGCCGGTCACGCCAGGAAGCGCAGGCAACGCGGGGATGCCCGACGTCAAGACAAATCAATCGGAATCAGCGTGTGAACTTCCTCGCGACGGCCCGGTTCCCCCTTGCGCGGCGGCGCCACGCATTGCAAATGGCCCCGGAAGGCAGTCAGTGCAGGTATCCGATGGTAGCGAAGACAATCCCGGTCGAAGCGTTCGACCTCGTGGTCTTTGGCGCCACGGGCGATCTCGCGCGGCGAAAGATCCTGCCCGGCCTTTACCGGCGCATGACAGCCGGGCAGATGCCGCACACGGCGCGCGTGATAGGACTCGGGCGGAGCCGGCTCGAGCCGGACGACTACCGGCGCCTCGCGGCCGCCTCTCTCAGGGAATTCGTCGTGACGGAAGATGTCGGCGGGGAACGGCTCGACGAGTTCCTGGAGTGCCTCGACTACTTGCCGGTCGATGTAGCGGGAGATGCAGGCTGGCAGGAGCTTGGCGAGAAGCTTCGTGACGATGCGGTCCGCGTCTTCTACTTTTCCGTGGCACCGAGTCTCTTCGGCAGCATCGCGGCGAGGACAGTCGAAACCGGGCTCGCGTCGCCGGACTGTCGCATCGTCGTCGAAAAACCCTTCGGCGGCGACCTCGCGAGCGCACGCGTGCTGAACGGCGATCTGGCGAAGTGTTTCGAGGAACGGCAGATCTATCGAATCGACCACTACCTGGGGAAGGAAACCGTTCAGAATCTCATGGCGCTCCGGTTCGGAAATGCGCTCTTCGAACCTGTGTGGAACGCGCAGCACGTGGACCATGTCCAGATTACCGTCGCCGAGAACCTGGGCATCAGCGGCCGCGCGGAATACTACGACCAGGCTGGGGCGATGCGCGACATGGTTCAGAACCACATAATGCAACTGCTCTGCCTGACCGCCATGGAACCGCCTGCGCGGTTCGAACCGGACGCGGTCCGCGACGAGAAACTGAAGATCATCAAGGCCCTGGAGCCCGTATCGCGCCGGGATGTGGTCCGCGGCCGCTACCGCGCCGGCGGGGGCGTCGGCAGCTACCTTGAAGAATGCGGAAACGCCGAGAGTTCGTCCGAGAGTTTCGTCGCTCTCAAGGCAAGCGTTGCCAACTGGCGCTGGTCGGGCACCCCGTTCTACTTGCGCACGGGCAAGCGCATGAAATCGACCCTGTCGGAAGTCGTGATCGTGTTCAAGGATCCGCCGCACTGGATTTTCGGGGAACAGATCGACCGGCGCGGAAACGTTCTCTCCATCCGGCTGCAGCCGGACGAAGGCATCACCATGCGGATGACGATCAAGGACCCGGGCCCGGGCGGGATGCGCCTGACTGAGGTTCCGCTCGACATGACGTTCGCCGAAGCGCTCGGGGAGTCCGTAAAGTCCCTTCCGGACGCCTACGAGCGGCTGATCATGGATGTCGTGCGCGGCAACCAGACCTTGTTCATGCGCGGCGACGAGGTCGAGGCGGCCTGGGAATGGGTTGACCCGGTGATCGCGGACTGGACGATGGCGGGGACCATGCCCTTCGACTACGATCCGGGTTCGAGCGGTCCGGAGGAAGCGCTTTTCCTGATGCACAGGGACAACCGCCGCTGGCGCGACCTCTGATCGATGGCCGTGCTCCTTGCGTACGCCGACCGGGCGACCCTCATGCGGCGCCTCGCGGATCGAGTCGCGGAGGAACTCGCGGCTGCACTCGCGGCCCGCCCCCGCGCGGCGCTGGCGGTCCCGGGCGGGCGGACGCCGGCACCGTTCCTCGAGTTTCTCGGGAAAGCCCGGCTGGACTGGTCCCGCGTCGATGTGCTTCCGACCGACGAGCGGTTCGTTCCGGAATCGTCGCCGAGGTCCAATGCCGGACTTCTGCGCGGGACGCTTCTCGCTCCCGGCAGCCCGGGTTCCGCAGCCCGGCTCCTGTCCCTGCATGCGGACGGACGGACACCCGAGGTCGCGACTGCTGCGCTTCTCGATCGCGCATCAGCCGTTTTGCCGCTCGACGTTTGTGTGGTAGGCATGGGGGAGGACATGCACACCGCGTCGCTGTTTCCGGGCGGAGACAGTCTCGCGGAGGCCCTTGCGCCGGATGCGCCGGTTCTTCTTCCGATGCGGGCGCCCGGTGCAGACGAGGCGCGAATCACCCTGTCCGGCGCTGCCCTCGCCCGGGCCGCGTGCAGGCATGTTCTCATCCACGGCGCAGCCAAGCTCGACGCCTACCATCGCGCGCTCGCTGCGGAGGAGGCGCTGCATGCGCCGGTCAGGGTGGTGCTGGATGCATCGCCGCCGGCTACGGTCCATTACGCACCGTGACCCGGCTGCGGTGCCGACCGGGGCCGCGTTCTGTTCTCGGGAGGAATTCCTGGAGCGGATAACGGGAATCGAACCCGTAACTGAAGCTTGGGAAGCTTTCGTGATACCTTTTCACCATACCCGCGCCTGCACTTCGATACGCTTCGCTTCGCGACGTGTCAACTCCGGCGCCGGCGCGGCCGTCCCGCGGCGCCGCCGTGTCCTCCGGTATTGTGGTTCACGTCGGGCAGCGTGACGACGCTCGACAGTATCGGATACGGTTCGGTTCCGTTGGGGATGTTCGAGGCGTTGACGAAGTGTTCCTGGAAGCGCGGTTCGATGGCCGTTTCGATCTTGTGGATCTCGCGCACCGTACGCTCGATCTCCAACCTCGCATCGGTGTTCAGAAGCGCGATCCTCGCGCCGGTGCCCGCCGCGTTTCCGGCCGATCCGACTTTATGGAGCGGGCAGTCCGGGATCATGCCGAGGACCATCGCGTGCAGGGGCGAGACATGCGACCCGAACGCGCCGGCGAGGACGACGCGGTCGATGCGGTCGACTTCGAACTTGTCCATCAGCAAGCGGGCGCCGGAGTAAAGCGCCGCCTTGGCCATCTGGATTTCACGGATGTCCCGATTGGTGACGGCGATTCTCGGTCCACCGCGCGCGCTGCCGTCATGGACAAGGTAGGAGTAGGTCCGCCCGTCGAGGAAGCACCGGTCCGTCCCCGTCTGAAGGGGCGAACCGATAAGGCCGGATGCGTCGACGATGCCGGCCAACCTCATTTCCGCGACAAGTTCGATGATGCCTGATCCGCATATGCCGGTGATTCCGCCCGGCGGCAGGCCCTCCGCGAACCCGTCCTCGTTCGACCACAGGTCGGAGCCGATGACGCGAAAGCGCGGTTCCTTTGTCGCGGCGTTGATCCTTACGCGCTCGATGGCGCCAGGGGCCGCCCGCTGGCCGCTCGAGATCTGCGCGCCCTCGAACGCCGGACCTGTCGGCGAGGAGCAGGCGAGAACCCGATTCCGGTTGCCCAGAATGATCTCGGCATTGGTTCCGATGTCGACCACAAGCACCAGGTCTTCCGACGTGTGCGGAGACTCCGACAGCGCGACTCCCGCGGCATCCGCTCCCACGTGCCCGGCAATGCACGGCAGGACGTAGAGCCGCGTCGCCGGGTTGAGATGGATGCCGAACCTTTCGGCATGCGTCGAAATGGCGCCGGAGGCCGCGAGAGCGAAGGGCGCTTGCCCGAGTTCGAACGGGTCAATTCCGAGAAAGAGGTGATGCATGACCGGGTTGCACACAAGAGTCGCGTCCAGGATGAGAGACGCGTCGATGCCGGCTTCGGCGGCGACCTGCGCGAACAGGGAATTGAGCCCGTCACGCACTGCGGTCGTCATTTCGCTGTCGCCTCCCGGGTTCATCATGGCGTAGGAGACGCGGCTCATGAGGTCCTCGCCAAAGCGAATTTGCGGGTTCATCACGCCGGCGGAGGCAAGGACCTCTCCGGTTTGCAAATCCGACAGGTGCGCTGCGATCGTCGTTGAGCCGAGGTCGACCGCGAGGCCGTAAATCGAACCCTCGTAGAATCCCGGCCAGATCTGCATGATCTCAGGGGGAACACGGGAGTCACCCACGTAGAGTGCGCACGTGATTGTCCAGTTTCCCGTCCTGAGGAGCGGCTGCAGATGCGGGAGGAGATGCGTGGCAAGCGCGATCTCCTCGTAGCCCCACTGTTCGCGAAACGCGCGTCCGATCCGTTCAAGATCGCCCGAGGGTTCATGCATGTCGGGCTTCTCGACCTCTACATAGTGAAGCCTGACAGCCGGCTTGACCACGATGTCGCGGACCTCGACCCGCTTGCGGACGACTTGCTTGTGGACCTGGGATTCGGGGGGCACGTCGATCACGACGTCTCCGAGCACCCGCGCCTGGCATCCCAGCCGGCGGCCCGGGATCAGGCCGCGCTTCGACCGGTATCGCTCTTCCACCTCATTCCATTCGGTGAGCGCGCCCTCCGTCACGGTGACTCCGTGCTTGGGAAACGTGCCGTAGGCCGGGGCGACCTGGCATCGCGAACAGATTCCGCGGCCGCCGCACACGCTGTCGAGATCCACGCCAAGCTGCCGCGCCGCGGTCAGAACGGGCGTCGACGCAGGAAAGCGCCCGCGCTTGCCCGACGGCGTGAAAATGACCAGCGGATCTTCGGAGCCCGTCACGCTGCGGTTCCAGATGCCCGCTGCCGGGTTCCCTTTTTTCAGGCAAAAACCCTTTCGAGCGCGCCGTCGATCGCATCCACGATCTGATCGATGTCGTCGCGTTCGGCGATGAGGGCCGGGCTGAGGCAAAGGGTGTTGTTGAATCCGGGAAGACTGCGATTCGTTACGCCAACGACGACGCCCTGGTTCATGCAGTCCGCCGTGACCGCCTGCGCAAGCGCTTCGGCAACCGGTTCCTTGCTGTCCCTGTCCTCGACCAGTTCGATGCCATAAAAGAGACCCATGCCCCGGACGTTGCCGACGACCGCGTGCCGGTCCTCGATCTCGCGCAGTCGCGATTCAAGGTAGCGCCCCATCTCTACCGTGTTGCGGAGCAGTTCCTCCTCCTCGATGATCGCCAGGTTCTCGTTCGCCGCTGCCGGACCCGCCGTGCATCCCCCGAAAGTCGAGATGTCGCGGAAGTAGTCCATAGGATCGTCCGGGTCGGACTTGAACATCTCGAAAACGTCCTCGGTCGTGACCAGGCAGGAAATCGCGGCGTAGCCCGAGGCGACGCCCTTGGCCATCGTCACCATGTCCGGCTCGATTCCGAACTGCTGGTATCCGAACCAGGTGCCCGTGCGGCCAAGGCCGCAGACCACCTCGTCGATGTGAATGAGGATGTCGTACTTGCGGCAGATTTCCTGAACGGTCTCCCAGTAACCCTCCGGCGGCACGACGACGCCGCCTCCGGCCGTGATCGGTTCGAGGCAGATGGCGCCGATCGTGTCAGGGCCCTCACGGAGGATCACCTCTTCTATCGCGCCCGCAGCGCGAACGCCGTAGTCCTCGCAGTCACCCCACTGGCTCCGGTACTCGAGGCAGTGCGGCACCTCGATGAACCCCGGGGTGAAGGGGCCGTACTGGGCAGCGCGCTGAGGCTGGCCGCAGGCGGAGAGGACGGAAATCGTGGTCCCGTGATAGTCGCGCTCCCGATAGAGGATCCGGTGCTTGCGTCCGCCGTACTTCTTGTGGGCGATCTGGCGCACGATCTTGAAGGCCTTCTCGTTGGCTTCGGAACCGGAATTCTGGAAGTAGACCCTGCTCATGCCAGGCATCTTTTCGATGAGACGCCGCGCGAATATTGCGCCGGGAACGGATCCCGCGGAGTTGGAAAAATAGTTGAGCTTGACGAGCTGGTCGCGAACCGCATTGGCGATCCGTTCGCGGCCGTACCCGACATTGACCGTCCAGACGCCGCCCGACAGTCCGTCGAGAAACTCCTTGCCGCGCGCATCCCAGATTCGCATTCCCTTGCCTTCGACGAAGACACGGGGATCGATCGTCTCGTACGGCTTGTGCTGCGTCAGGTGATGCCAAACATGCGCACGGTCGAGTTCGATCACTTCGTCGAGGTCATTGGTGTAAATCGTAGAATCCATGATTGCCTCCGTCCGGCTCGAGCCACCCGCCCTGTGTCCGGCGTTCTTGCCGCGCACAGGGTGGCGCAGCGACAGTCTCTCGCTTGCAGCGGCATTCTTCCCTCTGCCGAACCCTGGCGGTTATCGCCAATGCCGCACCCCCTTAAGACCAGCCGGGCGCCGCCACGTGCGACGTCAGTTCATGTCGAGCGCGAACCGCCGAAGGGTGGCGAACGAAATCGTGTCGAGCGCGCTTTCGTGCGTGCACTCCAGGAGGATTCGCGGCGCGGCGTCGAAGTTGAAAGCCTCGACCCACCTCTCTGCGCACAGGCACCATCGGTCGCCCGCCTTCAGCCCCGGAAATCCGAACTCCGGGCGGGGCGAACTGAGATCGTTGCCGCGGGATCTGGAGAATTCGAGGAATTCGTCCGTGACCTGGCAGCAGACCGTGTGACGGCCAAGGTCATCGGCACCGGTATTGCAGCAGCCGTCGCGGTAGAACCCGGTCAGGGGATTCATCGAGCATGGTTTCAGTGGTTCGCCGAGAACGTTCCTGCTCTCTCTGCGAGGTTGTTCGACCGTCATGGCCCGTCCCCGGATTCGGCGGTCCCGCCTGACGCGACAGGCGGCCGCACCGGCATGTTTCGCGTGCAATACTGACCGTCCGAAATCCTCAGAGCAAGCCGAATCGTCTATGCCGTGCTCTCGGCTTTCGTCGCGCCGGGATTTTCCAGGAACTCGGCGAGATCCGTATCCGGTGTCTCGCCCGACTCCGTCGATTCTTCCTCGGTGTCCCCGACGTCGCGTCCGGAAGCCTGGAGTTCCGCCTCCGCCTCCGATCTCGCCACATTCAGGAGGACGCTGCAGATGACTTCCGGATGCAGCACGATCGTGACCTGGTGGATGCCGAGTTCCTTGATCGGACGATCCAGGACGCACTGGTTGCGGGCTACTTCAAATCCGGCTTCCGATGCCGCTTGGGCAACGTCGCGTCCGGACACGGATCCATAGAGCGACCCTGATTCGGAGGCGGCGCGAATGGCGACGAACTGCTGCCCGTCAAGCTTTTCGGCGACAGCCTTCGCCTCCTTGCCGGCTTCGAGGCTGCGGGCTTCGATGCGCACGCGCTCGTGCTCGAAGCGGCGGATGTTCGCCTCCGTCGCGCGCAGCGCCTTCCCTTGGGGAATCAGGAAGTTTCGCGCGTAACCCTTCTTGACGGAAACCACGTCGCCCATCTGGCCGAGCTTCGGGATCCGTTCGAGGAGAATGAGTTCCATAGTCCGGCTCCCTATCTGATCGTGTAGGGGAGCAGTGCCAGAAACCGCGCCCGCTTTATGGCGCGAGCCAGCTCGCGCTGCTTGTTCGCGGAAACCGCGGTTATCCGCGAAGGCACGATTTTTCCGCGCTCGGAAATGTACCGTTGAAGGAGCCTTACGTCCTTGTAGTCGATTCGGGGAGACTTCTGGCCCGAAAAGGGACAGGACTTTCGGCGGCGAATGAAAGGTCTGGCTGCCATGTCGATGATCCTCCTTCCTGGCTACTTCCTGCCCGGTCCGCCGTGGTCGCGCGACGGTTTCGGCTGCATCATGATCGAGGGACCGTTCTCGTGTTCGGCGACCCGCGTGGTCAGGACTCGCAGGATGTCCTCGTGAAAGCGCATCTGGCGTTCCATTTCCGCGACCGCAGTGGCCGGCGCGGTCGTCCGGAAGTAGCCGTAGTGGCCCTTCCGGTTCTTGTTTATCCGGTAGGCCATGGTCCTGAGCCCCCAGTATTCGCGGTGGTCTAGGGCACCGCCGTTTTCCGTGAGGACTTCGCCAAAGTGGTCGATCAGCCGTTCGGCCTGCGCGTTCGAAAGATCCTGGCGCGCAATGAATACATGCTCGTAAAGCGGCATCTTGTCATCCAGTTCAGGCGTGCTTCAAAATGCGGGTTCCAGCCTTTCGCTCCCGCATACGAGAGGCAAACGCGAAAAAGTGTCGCGAAAGGCGCGCCCGTTTACATTCGACGCACGGGGAATGCAAGGGCTGGACGGGCGAAACCGGGACGTATATTCACGCCGGCGCGATGCCGGACAGGCGAATGCTCGGGGAGTTATGCGGGATGCAGGGCGGCGAATCCCAGACGGCCTTCGTTTTCCCGGGGCAGGGGGCGCAGAAAGTCGGCATGGGCCAGGATCTAGCGGCGGCGTATCCGGCTGCGCGCGAGGTCTTCGAGGCGGTCGACGACGCGCTCGGCCAGAATCTCTCGGAACTGATCCGGGACGGAAGCATCGAACAGTTGACGCTGACCGAAAACGCTCAGCCGGCGCTCATGGCAACCTCGCTGGCCGTTGTCGCGGCGCTCGCTGCGGAGGGAGTTCCGGTGACAGCGGCCCGTTTCGTTGCCGGTCACTCTCTTGGGGAGTACTCGGCCCTTTGCGCCGCCGGGGCGCTCGACCTCGGAGACGCGGCGCGCCTGCTGAGGGAACGCGGCGCGGCCATGCAGGCAGCCGTTCCCGTCGGAGAAGGGGCGATGGCGGCGATAATCGGCCTTGACTTCGAGGCGGTACTCGAAGTCGCGCTCGAAGCGGCGCGGGACGAGGTTTGCGCGGCAGCGAACGATAACGACCCGCGGCAGGTGGTGGTGTCCGGGAACAGGGCGGCGGTCGAGAGAGCCGTCGAAATCGCGAAGCGCAGGGGCGCGCGCCGCGCGATCCTGCTGCCTGTCTCGGCGCCGTTTCACTGCATCCTGATGACTCCGGCTCGCGACAGGATGGTGGCAGCCCTCGAGTCCGTCACCCTACTGCCGCCGAGCGTGCCGGTCGTGACCAACGTCACCGCCGCGGGAGAGTCGGACCCTGACCGGCTGCGCGCCCTGCTCGTCGAGCAGATCACGGCTCCTGTCCGGTGGCGGGAGAGCGTTGCGTGGATGAGCGGCGCCGGAATCGCCCGGGCCCTGGA
This sequence comes from uncultured Amylibacter sp., assembly GCA_963662815.2. Classification (GTDB taxonomy): domain Bacteria; phylum Pseudomonadota; class Alphaproteobacteria; order Rhodobacterales; family Rhodobacteraceae; genus JAPPHA01. The sequence continues at coordinate 239,492 of CAXXWA010000020.1, read as the reverse complement.
AATTGGCGCCGGCGCCGCGCTCTCCGGGATGATCCGGCGAATCGATCCTGCGATATCCTGCCGGTCGGTGCACTCGCCCGAAGACGTCGCGGGCGTAGCAGAAGCGCTTGCGGCTGATCGCGGCACGGAAAGGTAGGTGGAAGAGATGTTCGACTTGTCCGGAAGATGCGCGCTCGTCACCGGAAGTTCGGGTGGAATCGGACGCGCGATCGCGACCGCCCTGCATTCGGGCGGCGCCGCAGTCGCCCTTTCCGGGACGCGCCTTGAAGCACTCGAGGCCCTGTCCGCCGAACTCGGAGAGCGCGCGCACGTTCTTCCATGCGACCTTTCCGACCGGGGTGACGCAGAGGGCCTTCCCGGGCGCGCGATGGAGCAGCTCGGGTCGATCGACATCCTCGTCAACAATGCCGGGTTGACCAGGGACGGCCTATTCATGCGCATGGGAGAGGCGGACTGGCAGGCAGTGCTGGACGTGAATCTCGGCGCAACTATGCGGCTCATGAAGGCGGCCATGCGACCCATGATGAGGAAGCGCTGGGGGCGCATCGTGAACATCACTTCGGTCGTCGGGACCACCGGCAATCCCGGGCAGGCCAACTATGCCGCGTCCAAGGCGGGAATCGTCGCGATGACCAAGTCGTTCGCGCAGGAGGTCGCCAGCAGGGGGGTTACCGCCAACTGCGTCTCGCCGGGCTTCATCGAGACGGCAATGACTGCCGGAATCCAGGACGCGACGAAGGACAGGTACCTCGCCGGAATACCGCTTGGCCGCATGGGCGAACCCGAAGAAGTGGCATCGGTCGTGCGTTTTCTCGCCAGCAGCGAAGCGAGTTATGTGACAGGTCAGACGATTCACGTGAACGGTGGCATGATCATGGTCTGAAACCGGGGCGCTGCGCCCCCTCGCGGGCAACCGCGCACGGGCGGCAAATGCGATTGCCATTTGACGGCTATGTGATATAGCGCCTTGGATGCGAAGTCCGGATAGCCGGAAACATGCGGAAATTCGGCAGCGGCGGGCAAGGTCCGTAGGATACCCTGAGAGAAAAAAGGATTCGAATGATGAGCGACGTATCGGATCGCGTAAAAAAGATTGTCGTTGAACAGTTGAGCGTGGAAGAGGACAAGGTGACGGACGCCGCGTCGTTCATAGACGATCTGGGTGCCGACAGTCTTGATACCGTCGAACTGGTCATGGCATTCGAAGAAGAGTTCGGAATCGAGATTCCCGATGATGCCGCGGAGACGATCCAGACCTTCGGAGATGCGGTGAAGTACATCGAAGACGCGGTCTGAACGTCCGAATTTCCGCAATTGACACGAAATGGCCTGGCGCCGGCCGACGGCGCCGGGATGATCGCTTTCGACCGCGGACCAGGCGCGCCGCCAGAGTCCGCGTGCTCCGGCAGCGCGGATTCCGGCTGCTGTTCGTGATGCGCAGGCGCTGCCAATTTGTTCGGTCTGCCCCGAAACGAGGCAGTTTGATTGATTGATTTGCCGCAATCGTGAATTTTTCTTGCGGGTTTTTGACAGATGGCCCGGTTTGCGCTTCAATTGCTGCATCAGGATTGGCCGAAGGGTTGCAGAATGCGCCTGGCCGTTAATGAAGTGGTGCAAAGGAACTTGATGTGGGCATGATCGTATTTCCGACGATTGAACTGAAGAATGGCGGATGCGTGAGCCTCAGGCGAGGCGACATCGACGACCCGCTGATCTGGCACGTCGATCCGGTCGAGAAGGCGCAGGAGTTCGCCGTGGCCGGCGCGGAATGGATGCATGTGACAGACCTCGATGCCGCGGGCGGCGTCGGCGACAACCGGGACGTCGTGATCGAGATCATCCGGCGGGCGGGGATTCCGGTGCAGGTCGCAGGCGGATTTCGCAGCGAGGACGCCGTTCGCGACGGGGTGGACTTCGGCGCCGGAAGGATCGTGATAGGGACCGCTGCGGTCACCAACCCGGATCTCGTCAAGAGGGTCGCAAAACTGTATCCCGACCAGATCGTGCTCGCCGTAGACGTTTACAAGGACCGGGTGTTGACCGACGGCTGGCGCAAGCGCAGCCTTTTCAGTCCGCAGGCCTTCATTCAGGAATTCGACCGAACGCCTCTCGCGGGCATTCTGTTCACGGATGTCGGAGTGGAGGTGGACGAATCCGATATCGATGTATCCCTCGTCTCCGAAATTGCGACTCTGACCCACACGCCAGTCATTGCCAGCGGTTTCGTTCGCAAGCTCGAAGATCTCCTGGCGCTGAAGCAGGCTGGGAACATCCATGGCGCAATCATCGGTCGCGCACTGTTCAACAGGAGTCTGGAACTGGCGGATGCGCTCGAAGCCGTACGGCCGGAGCCCTGGCAACCGGCTGCTTCCGAGTAGTGTTCCGCGAGCTGCGTCCTTGGGCGCTGCTTGTCCCTTTGGGGGTTAGCAAGTAAAACGCCGTCCGAACTCGCGTGGCCGGGAGGGCGAAGATGCGCCGGGTGGTCATTACCGGTTTGGGCATGGTGTCCCCGCTTGGCTGCGGGGTTGCCAACTCGTGGCGGCGCGTGCTTGCCGGCCACTCCGCCGCTGCGACAATTTCCCGGTTCGACGCCGCGCATCTGGCGACGGATTACGCCTGCGAAGTGCCGCGCGGTGATGGAACGGACGGAACGTTCAACCCTGACGACTGGATGGAACCGAAGGAGCGGCGAAAGGTCGACGACTTCATTCTCTATGCCGTGGCGGCGGCGGAACAGGCTGTTTCCGACGCGGACTGGAAGCCTCGGGACGAAAGGAGCCGGGAGAGAACCGGGGTGATGATCGGCTCCGGGATTGGCGGGCTGCACTCGATCGCCGAGGCGGCGCTGGTGCTTCGCGACCGCGGACCGAGGCGGATTTCCCCGTTCTTCATTCCCGGCGCGCTCATCAATCTCGCCTCCGGCCAGGTCTCGATCAGGTACGGGTTCAAGGGTCCGAACCATTCCGTCGTGGACCGCCTGTTCGACGGGCGCACACGCGATCGGCGATGCCGCGCGTCTGATCGTCTGCGGAGACGCGGACGTCATGGTGGCGGGCGGCGCCGAGAGCCCGATCACGGAATTGGGAATCGCGGGTTTCAACGCCTGCAGGGCGCTCTCGACCGCCTGGAAGGAAAGGCCGTCCTCGGCGTCGCGTCCGTTCGACGCGGATCGCGACGGATTCGTCATGGGCGAAGGATCGGGCGTCGTGGTGCTTGAGGAGCTCGAGCACGCCCGCGCGCGCAACGCCGGAGTCTATGCGGAACTTCTCGGTGTCGGCCTTTCCGGCGATGCCTTTCACATCACCGCGCCGGCAAGCGACGGAAACGGCGGATATCGGTGCATGTCGGCGGCTCTCCAAAATTCCGGGCTGACGGCATCCGACATTGACTACATCAACGCGCACGGCACCTCGACAATGGCGGACGCCATTGAGCTCGATGCGGTAGTGCGGCTGCTAGGCGAGCACGCGGAGTCCGCGACGCTTTCATCGACGAAGTCCTTCGACCGGCCACCTGCTCGGCGCCGCAGGCGCAGTCGAACTCATTTTCTGCGTACTCGCGATCAGGGACCAGATTGCGCCGCCGACGATCAATCTGGACAATCCCGACGTTGTTCAGGCCATTGATCTCGCACCGAACCGGGCAGTCGAGCGGGACATTCGCTTTGCCCTCTCCAACTCCTTCGGATTCGGGGGTACGAACACGTCGTTGATTGTCGGAAAGACAGATGCTTGACGGTCTGATTCGCAGCTTCGCCTCCAATCTGCTGAATCTGCTGATCTTTGCGTTCCTGGCCGTTGCGGGCATCGTCGCCTGGGGCAAGAACGAATTCGCACGCCCAGGTCCGCTTGAACGAGACGTCGTGTTCGTCATCGAACGCGGCGACAGCATTTACGGCATCGCCGATCGGCTCGAGGGGCAGGAGGAATAATTTCGGATGCCAGAATATTCAGGATCGGCGCCCGCTTCCTCGAGCGTCAAGAGGACTTCAAGTTCGGCGAATATTCTGTCGCCGCTGAATCCTCCATGAAAGACGTGCTGGAACTGGTGACGTCGGGGCGGGGAATCGCCTATGTGGTAACCATCCCGGAAGGATTCACGGTTCATCAGGTCATTGCGCGGCTCGATGCCACGGAGGGAACTGAAGGGGACCGTCGAGGAATTTCCTGAGGAAGGCTCCCTCGCGCCGGATACGTATGCGGTGTCGCGCGGAGAAACCCGGCAGTCCGTGATTGACCGAATGCGGCGCGCCCAGACCCGGATTCTCGAAGATGCGTGGGAGACGCGGCGTGACGGCATTCCGCTCGCATCACCCGAGGAAGCGCTGATACTTGCGTCAATTGTCGAAAAGGAGACGGGAAAGCAGTCGGAGCGCGGGGACGTCGCCGCCGTATTCATGAACCGCCTGCGCCATGGATGGAGGCTCCAGAGCGACCCGACGGTCATCTACGGATTGACCGAGGGCAAGGAGGCACTTGGCCGCGGCCTCAGGGAAAGCGAACTTGAACGGGAAACGCCCTACAATACCTACGTCATTCCCGGCCTGCCGCCGACGCCGATCGCAAATCCGGGCAAGGCGGCGATAGAGGCGACTCTCAATCCGAGCGATACAGAAAACATGTTCTTCGTCGCCGACGGGGAGGGGGGGCACCTGTTCGCGTCGACGCTTGCCGAACACAACCGGAACGTGGCACGTTGGCGGCGGATCGAACGGGAACGCGGGAGCAACTAGCTGGCGGCGGCTTTCGCGCGGCGCGCATCGCCTTTTCCGTTCAATCCGAATGCCGCAGCCGAATTGACGGCGTCAGCGTTCGAACATTACGATTGCGATGCAGGAGCAGTTGCGGAGGGCACGACATGGCGCAGCAGGAGAAAAGAATCGCGGAAGTTGATCCGGTCTGGGAGCGGATGCGCGCCGAGGCGAAGGAGATCGTGGATCGCGAACCCATACTCGGCGGAGCGGTACACTCGGGCGTGCTGCACCACGGGTCGCTCGAAAAGACATTGAGCTACAGGATTGCGCTGAAACTCGAGTCCTCGGAGATGTCGGCGCAGATACTGCGCGAAATCATCGACGACGCCTACGCTTCGGACGCATCGCTTGGAGCTGCCGCGCGGGCGGACGTCGTCGCTGTCTACGATCGCGATCCCGCCTGCCACAGGCTGATCCAGCCGATCCTGTTCTTCAAGGGCTATCAGGCGGTTCAGGGATACAGGATTGCGCACTGGCTCTGGTTAGGCGGTCGCAGGGAACTTGCCTACTTCTTCCAGATGCGCATCTCTGAGGTCTTCGGGGTGGACATCCATCCAGGAGCGGTGCTTGGCCAGGGAATCATGATCGACCACGCGCATTCGATCGTGATCGGGGAGACTGCGGTTGTCGGCGACAACGTTTCCATGCTGCACTCGGTCACGCTTGGCGGCACCGGCAAAGTGGACGGCGACCGCCATCCGAAGATCGAGAACGGCGTACTCATCGGCGCGGGCGCGAAGGTGCTCGGCAACATCCGCGTCGCGTACTGCAGTCGAATAGCCGCCGGGTCGGTCGTTCTGCAGGATGTGCCGCCGTGCAAGACGGTCGCGGGAGTTCCGGCAAGAATTGTCGGGGAGGCGGGCTGCGACCAGCCTTCCCAGACGATGGACCAGTTGCTTCGCGAACAGTAACCAATCCGGTTCGCCCGGGCGGTCGGCGCGGCGGAACAGGCGGGTTGCGAACAGCTCCGCGCAGCATGCGCTGCCCGGCCCGCCTTGCGAATTGAAGCGAGGGCCGCGCGCGGAGTCCGAAATCGAATGTCCGCGCCGGAGGGTGCGCCTGGAAACGGGAAGATTCCGAATGAAGCATGATGCGCGCAGGTTGAAGGCGGCATGACCCGGAAGGCGGCCGCGATCGCGGGTGCGCTCCTGCTTGCGTTCCAAATCGCCTTTGCGCCGCCGGTTCGCGCGATCGGTGACGACACGCTCGAATCCGTCGTATCGGTCCTTCCCGTCTGGCCGGGGAAGGAGCAGGGCGGCTTCACTGCGAGACCCGGAACGGCTCCGGAGGGCAGCGGCGTCGTGCTCTCGCCCGGGATCATCGCGACGGCCTGGCATGTCGTCGAGCCCGCGGAGCGGATCGACATTCGCCTTTCCGACGGACGCGTATTCCCCGCGCGCCTCATCGCCGGAGACCCCGGGAGCGATATCGCGATCCTCGGCGCCGACGTCGAGCTGACGCCCTTCGAAATCGCGCCCGGCCTGGACCTTGCCCAACCGGTCTGCGCGATCGGCAACGTTTACGGCCTCGGGTTGTCGGTGACATGCGGAGTCGTGTCGGCGCTCAACGTGACCGACGCCGGCTTCAATCCCGTGGAAGACTTCGTTCAGACGGATGCAGCTGCGAACCCCGGCGTCTCGGGAGGCGCGCTGGTGGACATGCAGGGCCGGCTGGCGGGCATGATGTCGGCAATATTCGCTTCGCAAGGCGAGACAAACATCGGCGTGAACTTCGCGGTTTCAACCGGCTTCCTTTTGCGGGTGGCGGAAGCGCTCGCCGAGGATGGCGAGGTCCGCTACCCGTCTCCCGGCTGGAGGCTCGGCAGGGCTCCGAGGGATGAACTCGCCAGGGCTGCAGCGCCGGTGGTCGAGGAGGTCGAGGAGGGCAGCCCCGCGGAAATGGCCGGAATCAGGGCTGGCGACATGGTCCTTGTGGTCGGCCCACGCCGTACGCGGACTCCCCGGGACGCGACCACCGCCCTGGCTGTCGCTGGCGGCGAGCCCGGCCATGTCGGGATCACGCTCTTGCGCGGCGGACGTGAACTCGCCGTCGCGCTCGCATTCGACGGCGCGCCGGTCGAACAGCGGCCGAGGTTGGCCAGCCTGCCAGGCGACTGTCCTCATCCGCAGCCGGTCTGCTTGGCCCGGCAGGCGGTGTTCCCGGTATCCGGCTTCGACCCGATTGCCAGCGCAACGCGAATCGGCCCGTCGCTTCTCGTAACCAATCGGCATGTGGTCGCCGACTGGCCGGAGGCAACAGTGCACACGCCCAATGGGCCGCGCGGCGCGCGAGTCGTCGCTTCCGCGTACACGGGAGACTTGGCGCTTCTCGAGGTCGAGGGGCTCCCCGAGGACGGGTTTGTTCCCGGCATCGACGGAGGCGTGCCGTCGGACGGCGTTTTCTACGCCATTGGCGCCGACATTGCCCGCCAGGAAATCCGGGTCTTCGACCCGGGCAAGCTGATATCCGGTCCCGCGCGGGATGCCGAACTCGGCCGACTCCACGTCAGTTCGCGCATGCAGCCAGGGGTGAGCGGCGGCGCCTTGGTGGACGAGCATGGTGAACTGGTGGGAATCGCGGTTGGCGGTGGCGACGGACGATTCGAGGCGATTCCGCTCGAAGGCGTACGCGCACTACTAGCACTTCGGGAGGACCCGGCGGCGGCAGTGGTTGCGAGCCGCCTCGGACGGGCCGTTTCCGACTGCTCGGCCGAGATGGACGCCCATGTGGCCGGCGCCGGCGGGGAGGCGAAGAATCGGTCTCTCGCAACGGTTTGCGCTTCGTCGATGAACCATGGTCAACTGCTTGAGGCCGGACGCATTCTTGCCCGGGGCGGCGACTTCGGCGGTGCGGTCGCGCTTCATCTTCAGGCAGCGGAACAGGTCCCGAACTCGATCAACGCGCGCATCTCCCTCCTCGTTTCCCTGCAGCTCTCCGGACGGTTCGAAGAGATGACGGGACATGCGCGCTGGTTGATGCGGATGGCTCCCGACGATCCGCAGGCGCTTCGGTTCGCAATACAGTCGGGCGTCTGGGGAAACGCGCCGGAGCTCGCGGAAGAAGCCTACGAAGCGCTTCTGGACGCAGACCCGAAGCAGGCTGCCGCGGCGCGACGGTTCATCGACAACTCGCCGCCGCCTCCGGCGAGGCGTTGACGGGGTCAGTCGGACAGGGGGTCGGGAATCCAGCCGGCGGCGACAACGCCATCGCGCTCGAACGGCGAATCGACCGCGCGCGCCAGAATTCGGGCCTTGAGCTCCTGCGCGCCGAGCGCGGGGTGCCGTTCAAGAAGCCTCGCGGCAAGCGCCGCAAGCCGCGGAACCGCATAGCTTGATCCGGAAGCGACCCCCGATGCACCGCGGAAGTCGGTAATTTCCAGGTTTTCCGCGGGCAACATGACATCGACGCTGTCGGCGCCCCAGTTCGATCCCTCCGCGAGTCTCCCGAAGGCGTCCGCCGAGGTCACCGTGATGATGTTGTCCAGTGTCGAGGCTGCCGGGTAGACCGGACTACTATCGATGTCCTCGCCGTCGTTTCCGGCCGAAACGACGGCGAGAATGTCGCGGCCGCGAAGCGCGCGCTCGAAGGCCCGCCAGTCCTCGGGTTTGCGGCTTCCGAGCGGCAACGCGATTATGCGGGCGCCGGCGTCGGCGGCGCGCTCGACCAGGTCGCCCATGCGCGACATGTCGGGGCGCGGATAGCGGAGCGGAATCAGGGAGGCGTTGGGTGCTTCGCGAGCGAGGATGGAGGCGACGGTCGTTCCGTGCCTGATCGGCAGGAAGGGTCCGCGCGAAACGTCGCCGTCGTAGGGCCAGGAATCAAGATCCCAATAGTCGTAGCCGAGCGGCACGCCCGCGGAATCGCGCGCCAGCCGGTGCCGGAATAGGGGAAGGTCGTAGGCGAGGCCGGAGTCCACGAGCGCGACCCGGATGCCGTTCGGGTCGCTCCCATCCGGCCAGGGCGCCTGCAGGGTTTCGCTCCAGCGCAGCGTCTCGAGGTCTCCTTCCAGTTGATCGAGGTACCTAAGGACTTCTCCCTCGCTCCGGATGGCGCGCGCCGAACGGATTGTGCAACCGCCGTCGGTTATCGCCAGCAACGCCGGCTGAATCCGGTCTCCCGTTCGCGCGGCGTAGGATGCGCGAAACTGCCGCAGCGTGCCGTCATGCTGCCGCCGCTCCAGGACGAGTTCGTCTCCTTCGGGCAGAAGGAGGCGAATCACGATGCGCTTCGGATTCGAGTCGTCGGGTTGGCGGGTCTCATCGAGAAACCACGCGCCGGGTATCGCGCTTTCCGCATCGAGGCCGCTCAGTTCCTGTTGCGGGCAGACCCGGGACACGGCGAGGCGAATCCAGTCCGCCCCCTGTACCGCCTCTACCGGTCCGGCGATCGCGGACGCGATCGCAATGGCGGCCAGGAAACGCCACCCCGGAGGTCGGGCCCCGGCAGGACCCGCGCGACGGCGGGAGGACGACAGGCGCCGTGCCGCCAAATGCGGGGAGCAAGGCGCCCGTCCTCCCGAACCAGCGTATTCTGGGCTGCGGTTCCGTCCCGCCGCGAAAGGCATTCGGCTGACGCCCGCGGCCCGGTGCCGCGGCGGTGCCGTGATCCGGAGCCGCGCCACTCCGCAGTCCTCAGGCAAGCGCGGCGGCGGGATTCTCCAGGTAGTTCGCCACGGCATCCAGGAAAGCCGCTCCGAGCGCGCCGTCAATGACCCTGTGGTCGACGGAAAGCGTTACCTCCATGATGGTCGCGACGGTTATCTCGCCGTCTTCCGACGCAACGGGTCTCCGGCGGCCCGCGCCCACGGCGAGGATCGACGCATGCGGCGGATTGATCACCGCATCGAAGCTCTCGACTCCGAGCATGCCGAGGTTGGAGATGCTGAAGCTGCCGCCCTTGTATTCTTCAGGCGCAAGCTTCTTTTCGCGCGCGCGCGCCGCCAGCGCCTTCATCTCGACGGAAATGTCGCTGATGCTCCTCGACTCGCACGCGTGCAGCACCGGCGTCATCAGGCCGCCGTCGATGGCGACCGCGACCGCGATATCGGAGTGTTCGAATTCGAGTATCCTGTCGCCCGCCCAGACCGCATTGCAACCGGGCACATCCTGAAGGGCGAGCGCGCACGCCTTGATGACGAAGTCGTTTACCGAAACCTTGATCTGCCGGCGTTCAAGCCCGGCGTTGACGTCCCTGCGAAGTTCGAGCAGGCGGTCGATCTCGACTCCGCGGCGCAGGTAGAAATGCGGAATCGTCTGCTTGGCTTCCGACAGGCGCGCAGCAATAATCCTGCGCATGTTGCCAAGTTCGACCGCCCTGTAGGGCCTGTCAGCGTAGGTCGCTTCGACGTCGACAGCCGATGCGGGCGCCGGCGCGCGCGTCGCGACGGGTTCCGACCACGACTCGATGTCGACCTTGATGATCCGGCCATGCGGCCCGGAACCGGTCACGGCCGCGAGATCGATTCCCCGTTCGGCCGCGAGTCGCCGGGCGAGGGGAGAGGCGAAGATGCGCGGCGTCGAGTTTCGGGCGACCGTAGCTTCGTCGCCAGCGGGCGGTTCTTCCTGCACGGCCGGGATCGCCGCTCCGCCGGAGTCAGGGGGCGCGTCCCCAGTTCTGCCGACCGGTGCAGCATCGGCTGGCGCCGCATGGGCCGTCTCCGGATCCTCGCCCTCCTCGGCGAGGACCGCGATCAGCGAGTTGACGGGAACGTTCTCGGTTCCCTCGGCGACCAGGATGCGAGCGACGACTCCCTCGTCGACCGCCTCGAACTCCATGACCGCCTTGTCGGTCTCGATTTCCGCCAGAAGGTCGCCGGACGAGACGCTGTCGCCCTCGTTGACCAGCCACTTCGCAAGCGTGCCTGCTTCCATGGTTGGCGAGAGCGCGGGCATGAGAACATTGACCGCCATTCGTTTCTCCTACCTGTAGGTAACCGTCTTGGCCGCCGCCACGACTTCTTCGGTCGTCACGAGCGCGTGTCGTTCCAGGTTCGCGGCATACGGCATCGGGACGTCCTTGCCGGTGCAGTTGATGACCGGGGCATCAAGGTAGTCGAATGCGCGCTCCATGAGTACGGCCGTTACGTGGTTGCCGAAGGAGCAGACTGGAAATCCCTCCTCCACCGTTACGCAACGGTTCGTCTTCCTGACCGAGGCGATGACCGCGTCGGCATCCAGCGGCCGGAGTGTCCTGAGATCCACCACCTCCGCGCTCACGCCGTCCGCCGCCAGGACATCGGCTGCTTCCAGGGCATACTGCATGCCGATTCCGAAGCTCACGATGGTCAGGTCGGTCCCTTCGCGCCATACCCGCGCCTTGCCGAGCGGAACCGTGAAATCCTCCGCGGCCGGGATGTCGAAACTTCGACCGTAGAGAATCTCGTTTTCGAGAAAGATGACGGGATTCGGGTCGCGGATCGCCGACTTGAGGAGTCCCTTGGCATCGGAAGCCGAGTAGGGCTGCACGACCTTGAGCCCGGGAATGTGCGCATACCATGCGGCGTAGTCCTGGCTGTGCTGCGCCGCGACGCGGGCGGCTGCGCCGTTCGGGCCGCGAAACACGATGGGACAATCCATTTGACCACCGGACATGTAACGCGTCTTTGCCGCGGAGTTCACAATTTGATCAATGGCTTGCATGGCGAAGTTGAACGTCATGAACTCCAGTATGGGTCTGAGGCCTGCGAAGGCCGCGCCCACGGCGAGGCCGGTGAATCCATGTTCGGTGATCGGCGTGTCGACGACCCGTCTCGGGCCGAATTCGTCAAGCAGGCCTTGGGAGACCTTGTAGGCGCCCTGGTACTCGGCGACCTCCTCCCCGATCAGGAAGACATCGTCCGATTTTCGCATTTCCTCGGCCATGGCCTGGCGGAGGGCTTCGCGCACCGTTGTCGTGACGAACGCCGCACCTTCGGGAATCTCCGGACCGGAAACGGCGGGCGGTCTGGGATCCGGTCGCGCCGGCGGTGGCGGGGCCGCGGGTTTGGGCGCGGCCGGGGGCCGCTGTCCGGCGCTGCTCGCGGCTGTCCCAACCGCCGCCGCATCATCTTCCCCGTCCTCGAGAATGACGGCAATCGGCGTGTTGATCGCGATTGCGGGACCGCCTTCCTCGATCAACAGCTTCCCGACCCGGCCGTCGTCCACGGACTCGAGTTCCATGATCGCCTTGTCCGTTTCGATCTCCGCTATGGGTTGCCCGCTGGTGACGGTGTCGCCCTCGCGGACAAGCCACCTTGCGACCGATCCCTCCTCCATTGTCGGGGAAAGCGCCGGCATGAGTATCTGTATCGCCATCGAGTTTCCTTTCAGACGTAGATGTCCGTGAACAGGTCATCCAACGGCGGTTCGGGACTCGTCGTGGCGAACTCCGCTGCTTCGTTGACGATCGCCTTGATTTCCTTGTCGACCACCTTGAGGTCGCCGCCGCTTGCATGACCTTCATCGATGATCTGGTCGCGAAGCCGGTCGATCGGGTCGCTTTCCTCCCGGATTTTCCGGACTTCTTCACGGGTCCTGTACTTCGCGGGGTCGGACATGGAGTGCCCGCGGTATCGGTAGGTTTTCATTTCCAGGATGTAGGGTCCCTTTCCGGCACGGCAGTGGCGCACGGCTTTCGCCCCCGCCGCCCTGACGGCGTGCACGTCCATGCCGTTAATGGCTTCGCCGGGAATTCCGAAGGACTTTCCCCGGGTGAACTGCTCGGCAGTTGAGGAAGAGCGCCCCTGTGCGGTCCCCATCGCATACTGGTTGTTCTCGATGACGAGGATGCAGGGAAGCTGCCAGAGGCTGACCATGTTGAAGGTTTCGTAGACCTGGCCCTGGTTCGCCGCGCCTTCTCCGAAGTAGGTGAAGCACACCCTGTCGTTCCCCCGGTACCAGTTCGCGAATGCGATTCCCGCGCCGATTGGCACCTGCGCGGCGACGATGCCGTGGCCGCCAAAGAAGTTCCTTTCCCTGGAGAACATGTGCATGGAGCCGCCCTTGCCGCGCGAGTAGCCCCCGATGCGGCCTGTCAGTTCCGCCATGACGCCCTTCGGGTCCATGCCGCAGGCAAGCATGTGGCCGTGGTCCCTGTAGGACGTTATGCGCTGGTCGCCCTCCTCGGCGACGGCTTCGAGGCCGACAACGACCGCTTCCTGACCGATGTACAGATGGCAGAATCCGCCGATTTCACCCATGCCGTAAAGCTGGCCGGTCTTTTCCTCGAACCTTCTGATCAGAAGCATTTCCCGATAGAGACGAAGCATTTCCTCTCCGGAAACGCCCTTTCCGGCCTTGGGCCGACGTGCAGCAGACATGGCGCCGTCCAAACTTGTTTAATGTTGAACTACATTATACCTGCACCGCTGCGGAAATGCACGAAGTAAGTGCAGAGGCGATCCGTAACGGAAAGGAGCGAGACTGCGTTCATTCGCCCGATCTGCGTGGCCGGAGCCGCAGTTTCACCGGATGATGATCTCGTCGCCTCGGGAGAGGCCCAGTCGCCTTCGCGCCTGCTCGTCGAGAAGCTCCAGGTCGAGATAGTCGTCGGAAAGGCGCCGGACCTTGTTTTCCAGCGCACGGCGTCTGGCGGCGACTTCCGCCAGTTCTGCCTCGGCTTCCGCGATCTCGGTTTCGACGCCGATCCGCACGATTCGTCCGAAGTTGCCCTCCAGCGCGGCCCAGGCGAAGTAGCCGGCAGCCGACAGCGAGGCGATGGAAAAGACCCACAACCCGAGGGAAGGCGTTTTCTCGTGATTGTCCGCCACTGCTGCCTCCGATCCGGTCTTCGCCGGGTTCCGGAATTGTCGCACAGATCCGGCCGAAAGTGAATTCCTGATTCCTCTCCGGCCGGATGGCGGCTAGTCCCGCGCCGGCGGTGCCTTTCCCCTGTAAATTCCGACGAGGGTGTCGAGCATTTTAATTGCGTCGCCGCGGTCGCGCTGGAAGGTGTTCCGCCCGATAATGGACCCGTTGCCTCCGCCGTCCCTGATAGCGAGCGCGTCATCGAACACGCTGCCGGCTTCCTTCTTCGAACCGCCGGAAAAGACAACGATTCGCCGCCCTCCGAATGCCGCCTCCATGCAGTGGGCGACGCGCTCGGCCATGCTCCCGACCCCCACCATGTTGTCCTTGTAGGCGGTGCGCGCCGCCGGGAGCGCGATGTGCGGCGAACTGAGCTTGATCTTGATGACGTGAGCGCCGAGGAGCGCCGCGATCTGCGTTGCGTAGGCGGCGATGTCGATCGCCGTCTCGCCCTCGGCGTCAAGGGCCTCGCCTCGCGGATAGGACCAGATTACGGTGGCAAGGCCCGAATCCGCGGCCTCCCGGCGGAGTTCCCTGATCTCCTCGAACATGTTCAGCGCACGGCTCGAACCGGGGTAGATCGTGAAGCCGATCGCCGAGGCGCCGAGGCGCAGCGCGTCCCGCACCGACGCGGTGACGGCTTGGTCCTTCGGAGCCCCTTCAGGGATCAGGGAGTTCGCCGAGTTCATCTTTAGAATCATCGGAATTTGCCCGGCATACCGGTCCGCACCGGCTTCCAGCATTCCAAGCGGCGCCGCATAGGCGCTGAGACCGGCGTCCACCGCCAGGCGGAAATGGTAGTGGGGATCATAGGCCGCCGGGTTCGAGGCGAATGAACGGGCGGGTCCGTGCTCGAATCCCTGGTCCACGGGAAGAATGATCATCCGCCCGGTGCCCCCGAGCCTGCCGTGCATGAGCATGCGGCAGAGGTTGCCCTTGACCCCGGGACTTTCGCCCTCGTAGTTCGAGAGAATTCGCCTTACGTTTCTTGTCGCTTTCATGTGGTCATGAACCTCCCGCCTCGAGAGCCGCCACGCCAGGAAGGGTCGCTCCTTCCAGCCATTCCAGAAAGGCTCCCCCGGCAGTGGACAGGTAGGAGAAGCATCCGGCAACGCCGGCGGCGTTCAATGCGGCGATTGTATCGCCTCCTCCGGCGACCGAGAACAGTCGGCCCCCGGATGAGCGGCTTGCCGCGTGCCTCGCGACGGCAACCGTCGCGACATCGAACGGTTTCGTCTCGAACGCGCCGAGCGGCCCGTTCCAGACGAGGGTCCTTGCAGAGTCGATCAGGGAGTTGACCTGTGCAACGCTCGCCGGACCGATGTCGAGGATCATCTCTCCGCCAGCGCACTCCCCGGCCGCGACAGTCCTGCAGGGGGTGCCGCTCTCCAGCTTCCCGGCGACCACCACATCGTCGGGAAGGACGATTCTGCAACCCGACTCCGACGCCGCAGCCTCAATTTCGCGCGCTGCTTTCAGCATGTCGCGCTCGCAGATCGAGGAACCGACATCGAGCCCGCGCGCGGCGAGAAACGTGTTGGCCATGCCGCCGCCGACAACAATGAAGTCGACGCGGGTTGCGAGATTCTCGAGAACGCCCAGCTTGGTCGAGACCTTGGCGCCGCCGATCACTGCGACCACCGGATGCCGCGGCGAGGCGAGCGCGCCCTCCAGTGCCTCGAGTTCCGCCTGCATCAGGAGTCCCGCGCAGCTCGGCAAAATGGCCGCGAGGCCCGTGGTCGAGGCATGAGAGCGGTGAGCGGCCGAAAAGGCGTCGTTGCAGAAAACTTCGCCAAGCGCCGCCAGTCGCGCGGCGAAGGCGGGATCATTGGCCTCTTCACCCGGGTCGAACCGAAGGTTCTCGAGCAGCAGTGCCTGGCCGCGCCTCACGGCCGGAAGGGACTCCGCCGTCAAGCGTCCGGGCAGGTCGGGAAAGAACACGACTTCCTGACCGAGCGCCCGGGAAAGGTCGGGCCGGACCACCTGCAGTGAAAGCTGCGGATCGGTCCGGCCGGCGGGCCGTCCCAGGTGGGACATGAGAATGGGCTGGCCTCCGCGTTCGAGGATGAGCCGGACGGTCGGAACCACCCGCTCGATCCGGGTCGCATCGGTGACCGCGCCATCGGCGACCGGCACGTTGATGTCGACCCGCGTCAGGACGCGCTTTCCGGAAATTTCCAGTTCACCAAGGCGCTGCCAGGCCAATCCGTTTGCCTCCCGGTCATCGATTCCGGCCCGTTGTCGCCCTTTCGCGGCCAACCGGCAAGTGCCAATGCGAATGCGGCGCGAACCCGCGGCGCGGCGGCACCCATCTGCAAAAACTTCATCTCCGGATCGCGTTGCCGGGGCACTTGGCACTTGCATTGCCTACGATGCCCGCGACTGGCGCCGGGTCGCTGCCGTCGCCCCTCCGGAGAATGGCGCGCAAAGCGCCCTGTTGCGATCAGAGCAGGGCCAGTGCTGTTTCGGCGACTTTCCCCGGCGTGATTTCGAAGTGCGCGAAGAGCTTCTCGGAAGGCGCCGATGCGCCAAATCCATCCATGCCCACAAAGGCGGATCTGCGGTGGGAGCCGCGTTCGCCCGAGAGCCAGCGATCCCACCCGAGCCGGCTTCCGGCCTCGACGGCGACGCGCACCGATCCAGACGGCAGTGTCTTGCGGCGGTATGCTTCGCCTTGCTCCTCGAACAGCTCCCAGCACGGCATGGAGACTACGCGGGTACCGATGCCGTCGGCCTCGAGAATGTCCCGCGCATCCATCGCGACTGCGACTTCCGAACCGGTTGCGAGCAGGATCACGCGCCTCCGGTGCCCGGCTTCCGCAAGGACATACGCGCCGAAGGCCGTCAGGTTTCGCGCGCGGTGGACCTTGCGCTGCGTGGGGACGCCCTGTCTGGTCAGGGACAGCACCGACGGGGTTGAGCTTGAAGTCAGCGCCAGCTCCCATGCCTCCGCGGTTTCCACGGTATCGGCCGGACGAAACACCTTCATGTTCGGCGTTGCGCGGAGGCCCGCAAGGTGTTCTACCGGTTGGTGCGTCGGTCCGTCCTCTCCCAGTCCTATGGAGTCGTGGGTCATGACGTAGGTCACCGGCACGCCCATCAGCGCCGACAGGCGCATCGCCGGCCGGGCGTAGTCCGTGAAGCACAGGAACGTCCCGCCGTAAGGCCGGATGCCGCCATGCAGCGCCATTCCGTTCATGGCTGCCGCCATGCCGTGTTCCCTGACGCCGTAATGCAGGTGTCGTCCGTTCCGGTCGGAGGCATTGAAGCTGGACATCTCCGATGCCCGTGTGTTGTTCGATCCGGTGAGGTCCGCCGAGCCGCCGAAGGCTTCCGGCGCGAACCGCGAAATCCCTTCCAGGACCAGCTGGGATGACTTCCGGGTCGCGATCTTCGGACGATCCTTCGCCGCATCGCGCTTGACCCGCCTGATGGCGGAGGCGAGGCGGCGGTCGGCGGCACCCCGTTGCACGCGTTCGAATTCCCGCTGGATTCCGGCCGGCAGAGCCGCAATGCGGCGCTCCCAGGCTTCGCGCGCCGCGGCGCCGCGGACTCCGAGGGCGCGCCACTCGGAGCGAACATCTTCCGGAACCTCGAAGGGCGGATGGGGCCAGCCGTGGGCCCTCCGCATTTCGCGGAGTTCCGCATCCTTGATTGCGTACCCGTGTCCGGCCGCGGTTCCCTCGATGCCATCCGCGCCCCATGCGATCCGCGTCCGGCAGGCGATCATTGACGGCCGGTCCGATGCGGTCGCGGCGGAGATGGCGCGGTCGATATCGGGAGGGTCGTGGCCGTCGCAGTCGAAGACGGACCAGCCCGATGCCTCGAACCGCTGCCGCTGGTCGGTGGCGTCGGCAAGGGCGATCGGACCGTCGATCGTAATTCCGTTGTCGTCCCAGAGCACGACCAATCTAGAGAGTTCCTGTCGCCCGGCGAGGCCGATTGCCTCGTGACTGACGCCCTCCATGAGGCATCCGTCGCCGGCAATCACGAAAGTGCGGTGGTCGACGGCTGCCTTTCCGAACCGCGATCTCAGCGCCTCCTCGGCGATGGCGAAGCCGACTGCGTTGGCGAGGCCCTGGCCGAGCGGACCAGTGGTGGTTTCAACGCCCAGTGCGTGACCGTACTCCGGATGTCCGGGCGTTCTAGACCCGAGCTGGCGGAAATTGCGGACCTGCTCCAGCGTCATGTCTTCGTATCCCAAGAGGTGAAGCAGGGAGTAGAGGAGCATGGAGCCGTGACCCGCCGAGAGGATGAACCGATCGCGATCGGGCCAGCCGGGGGCGTCGGCGTCGAACTTCAGATGGTTTGCGAACAGTACGGTCGCGACATCCGCCATGCCGATCGGCATGCCCTGGTGTCCCGATGCGGCGGCATGAACGGCATCTGCCGACAGGAAGCGTAGCGCGGAGGCGAGTTTCCAGTGGTCGCGATGCCGGTTGCGCAATTCGTCGATTTTCACGCTTTCCCCCTCTTCGCATGGGTATCCGTCCGAAGACATGACGATCCAGGTAGCCTCCTGATAGCAACCTTCATCGGCTGGTCAAGCAACGGTTTGAGACGAGTTTCCGGTTCATTGCGGACTCCATGCCGTCCGGTTCCGGCTGCAGGTGGTTCGACCTGATGGGTGCCGGCATCGGCCGGATGCGATGCGTGATCAATGAGAAGGGATTTGCAATGCCGCCGTAGGCGCGTGCTCTTGCTTTGAAGTGCCGGCGCGCGCTGGTTCGGGAAACTGCGCGTAGGCGCTCGGTCCTGATTCGAAATCCCCGTTGCCCTTCAAATCGCTGGAAGCGGCGGGGCAGATTCCGCCGATTCGCGGTTGGCCCGCTCCCGATGCAGGCGGCGGCGCCGGAAAATTCGCCATTTGAACCGGCTGTCGATTCCGGTCTTGCTGCATTGCGTGGTCAAACCTGCGGGTTGCCTTGGAGGCAATGCGCGTCTCCGACGTTGATTTTTCCAAAACAGAAACGAATACTGTTACATGTGCTTGCTTTTTGAAGTATGGACGCGTCTGGTGCGACCCGACTTCACGACAGGCGGGACGGAATGGACAGGATAGTCGAACTTGAAAGGCGGCGGGACGCCGCCCTCGAACTCATCAAGGCTGCCATCGCGGATGATCGCGCGGGGGAGTCCGAAAAGCTGTCGGAAGAGAATGCAGGACTTCGCGCCGGCCTGGAGGCTGCCGAGGCGGCCCTGAAAACCCGGACGATGGAACTGGAGGCCGCCCTTCGATCCGTCGAGGAGGCGGAGGTGCAGGGCGAGGCGCCGGATGGGGAACCGCCTGGTCGAGCGGACAGCGGAGAACTCTTGGAGGCCTTGAGGGCGCTTAAAAGCAAGATCGACGATCTGTCGGATGGGTTGACCGGGCTTGAAACCCGGGTCGCCCGATTCTCCGGGTCCGAACGGGACGGCAAAGCGGAAAGTGACTCGTCTGCGGCAGGGGACGGAGACTCCGGAAAATTCGAACGGTTGCGCCGAATGCGGGAAAACGACCTGGCGGAGGTCAATGCCGTCCTGGAACAGCTCGCACCGCTTGTGGACGGAGGATAGCGTGCAGGAGATCGAGGTCGAAATCGGGGGCAGGAAGTTCGCGGTCACTTGCCACGAAGGCGAAGACGAGGCGCTTCGCAAGGCGGCGGTGCGCCTCGACCGGGAAGCCGAAGCGCTTGTCGACGCCATGGGCCGCATCCCGGAAAGCAGGATGCTCCTGCTTGCGGGGCTGATGCTTGCCGACAAGGTGATCGCCTGCGAGGAGACTTCGGGACAATTGGCCGAGGACGCGGTGCAGGACGCGAAGCAGCGGGCGGACCTCGCGATGTCGCAGCTTCGGACGACCAGCGAGGAGCTGACGCGGGCGAAAGTCCGTATCGCCGACTTGCAGACGCAGCTCGATGCCGAAAGAAAGCGGACCGGAGAGGCCGGCCAAACGGAAGGCTCGGCCGCCGCCGCACTAGAGCGTACCGTGGAACTGTTGGAGAAGGCGGCGGACACGGCCCGCCGCTGAAGCGGTTCAGCTGTTGCTTTCCCGAATCCTGTTCGCCGCGGCCTTGTCGTAGGCGATGCCCTTTTCGTCAAACAAATCGTCAAGCTCGCCGGACAGCGCCATCTCCGTAACGATGTCGCATCCGCCAACGAAGTCGCCCTTGACGTACAGTTGCGGAATTGTCGGCCATTCGGAATAATCCTTTATTCCCTGCCTCAAGGCTTCGTCCGCGAGAACGTTCACGTCCTTGAAGTCGACCTCCATGTAGTTCAGTACGCCTGCCACGCGCGAGGAAAACCCGCATTGCGGCGCGCTCTTCGAACCCTTCATATACAGAACGACGTCGTTTTCCCGGACCTCGGCGTCAATGATGTCAGTCGTATTCGGCATGTGCCGCCCTTTCATTCTTCTTTCGGATCGCTTTTCCCCAGGACGGACACAGGGGAGAATTCCTGCGGATTGCGCGGCGCGCGGTCAGCCCGGACGGGCGCGCGTTCCGTCTTGCGCCCGGGACCGGCGGCCCTTTCCGGCCGGTTCACTTACTTCCCCTTCGCGTTCCGCGTCAGGCGGCCCTCAACGTGAAGGCCCGGCATGAACGGGTCTGCAAACGGCCCTGGTGCGGTGGCGAAGGACAACACGTCTACTGCGGCACCTTCGTCGTCAAAGCCAGGGCGTGCAGTTCGCCGCTTGGCCCGTCCATGCGCCCTTTCAACGCCCGGTAGACCATCCTCTGCTGTTCGACGCGGTTCTTGCCGGCGAACTCCGCCGCAATCACTTCCGCGGCGTAGTGGTTCCCGTCACCCGCGAGGTCCGTGATGGTCACGGTGGCCGCGGGGAAGGCATCCAGAATCAGTTTCTTGATTTCAGCGGCGGCGATGGGCATTTCATGGCTCCGGGCTTCTCCTGATTTTAGGGTGGCGTCCTTCAGTCTTCAAGTCCGGGCGCACGAATTCGATCATCGGCGAAGGCGCCGAGGGATGAACGAAACATTCGTGACAGGTCTCCGATCTCGGCGGAGACCCCGCCGAGCCGGATTCGCGTGCCGCCAATGAATCCGACGGCCCGCGCCGGGATGCCGCACCCGTCCGCGCGATCAAGGATCAGCGCGGCGTTGTCTCTAGACGCGACGAGAAGGTACCGCGCCTGATCCTCTCCGAAGTACCAGCCGCAGTCGCCCGCATCGACGGTCACGCCGAACCCGGCGGCTTCGGCGACCTCGAATGCCGCAAGCGCGAGACCGCCGTCCGAGAGGTCGGTCGCCGCACTGACGAATGCCCTGCACGCCAGCACGAAGGCGCCATGCGCGCGCTCGGATTCCAGGTCCACGGGAGGGGCATCGCCTTCTTCCCGTCCGAACGCCTCGGCGAGAATGGCCGACTGACCGAGATGGCCCCGGGTTTCGCCGACGAGAATCAGGACATCGCCCTCGGAGGGCGCACCGTCGATCAGGTCGCGGAGATCATCGACGAGGCCTACCGCGCCGATCGTGGGCGTCGGCAGTACGGCCTCCCCGGAAGTTTCGTTGTAGAGCGACACGTTTCCCGACACGATCGGGATCTCGAGTGCCTTGCAGGCTTCGGCGATTCCCTCGATGCACTCGACGAACTGGCCCATCATGTCCGGTTTCTCCGGATTTCCGAAGTTCAGGCAATCTGTGCATGCGAGTGGTTTGGCGCCTGCGGCGACGAGATTCCGGCAGGCTTCGGCGACGGCCTGCTTGCCTCCCTCGAACGGGTTGGCCCTGCAATATCGAGGAGTGGAGTCCGAAGTGAACGCGAGCGCCTTCCGTCTGCCGTGCACGCGCACGACGGCCGCGCCGCGTCCGGGAGGGCGGACCGTGTCCGCCATCACCGAGTGATCGTACTGCCGGTAGACCCATTCGCGCGAGGCGTGATTGAGCGACGATACAAGGATTGACAGCCCTTCGATCGGATCGATGTCAATTGCCGGCTCCGGCGATGGGGCAGGCGGCGTCCGGGTCCAAGGACGGTCGTATTCCGGCGCCAGTCCGGAGAGGGCCTTGAGCGGGAGATCCGCCTTCACGTTGCCATCCATCGTGACGAGAAAGCGGTCTTCTTCAATCGTCTTGCCGATGACGGCGAACTCGAGGTCCCATTTCCGGAACACGGCACGCGCGGCGCCCTCGAGATCGGGACGGAGGACCATGAGCATGCGTTCCTGCGACTCGCTCAGCATCATCTCGTAGGCCGTCATGCCTTCCTCGCGAACCGGCACCTTCCCGAGTTCGATGTGGATTCCGAGATCTCCCTTGTCGCCCATCTCCACGGCGGAGCAGGTCAGCCCCGCCGCACCCATGTCCTGGATCGCGATCACGGCGCCAGTCCGCATCAGTTCGAGGCATGCCTCCATGAGCCTCTTTTCGGTAAACGGGTCGCCAACCTGAACCGTCGGCCGCATCTCGCCGACTTCGCCGTCGAATTCCGTCGACGCCATCGAGGCTCCGCCGACGCCGTCGCGCCCCGTTCGCGCTCCGAGGTAGACGACCGGCATGCCGACCCCTGACGCGGCGGAATAGAACACGCTGTCCGCGTCAGCCAGCCCGGCTGCGAATGCATTGACGAGGCAGTTCCCGTTGTAGGCTTCGTGAAAGCGCAACTCGCCGCCGACTGTAGGCACTCCGAAGCAGTTTCCGTATCCTCCGATCCCCTCGACGACTCCCGACATGAGTGCCCGGGTTTTCGGATGATCCGGCGATCCAAACGAAAGCGAGTTCATCGCTGCTACCGGACGCGCTCCCATGGTGAACACGTCGCGAAGTATCCCCCCCACGCCGGTCGCGGCACCCTGATAAGGCTCGATGTAGGATGGGTGGTTGTGGCTTTCCATCTTGAAGACAACCACTTGGCCGTCGCCGATGTCGACGACGCCTGCGTTCTCTCCGGGACCGCAGACCACCTGCGGGCCGGTGCTGGGAAGGCGGCGCAGCCACCGCCGCGAGGACTTGTACGAACAGTGTTCGTTCCACATGGCCGAGAAAATGCCGAGTTCCGTGAACGTCGGTTCGCGGCGGAGCAGCGAGAGGATTCGCTCGTACTCGTCGACGGACAGTCCATGGTCACGGACGAGCTGCGCCTTGACCGCGGGTTCGTCACGCATATCGGAAGCTCGGTCGCATCGGATCCCGTGCGGCCCGGCCGAACAGGAGCTTCACGCGTTCAGCGGGAAACGGGTGCGCGGCGAATGGGGCCATCCGGGTTCGACCGCACCACCGCCCCGGTACGGGCGCGCTGCTCACTCGCCGTTTCCGTTGTTGCCGTCGCTCTCCGCAGAGCCGCGCCGTTGCCGGTCGGCCACGATCTCCTGGATGACGAAGTCGCGAAAGGTGGCGACGCGGCGCGACCTCCGGAGCTCTTCCGGGTATGCGAGGTAGACAGGAACTTCCGGGCTCTGCTCTCCTGGAAGCACGCGTACCAGGTCCGGGAATCCGATGGTAACATAGTCCGGAAGGACTCCTATGCCGACGCCATGAAGAACCGCCTGAAGGACTCCGAAGTAGTTGTTCACCGTCAGGTGTGAGTCGTGCTCGGACGACAGCATCGGCAGTATCCAGGAGAACGCGGCGCCAGGCTGTTGGGACGTAAGGCTCTGACTGATCAGCCTGTGCCGGCCCAGCCCCGACAAGTCGCCGGGCGTGCCGTGCGCCTCGAGATAGGCGCCGGTTGCATAGAGGCGCATGTTTACGCTCATCAACTTGCGGCGAACGAGATCTGCCTGGCTGGGTTCCTTCATGCGAATCGCGACATCGGCTTCCCGCATCGGGAGGTCGAGCACCCGCTCTTCAAGCAGGAGGTCGATCTTGAGGTCCGGATACTGTTCGTAAAGGCGGCCGATTCGCGGCGCCAGCCAAAGGGTTCCGAATCCGGTCGTTGTCGTGACCCGCAGTTCGCCGCGCGCCGCGTCCTTCGCGTCGCGTATGTGCGCTTCCGCGCGTTCGATTTCAGTGCTGATCTTCCCCGCCGCATCGAACAGGTGCTCTCCCTGCTGGGTTAGAATCAGGCCGCGCGCATGACGGTGGAAGAGTACTGCGTTCAGACTGTCCTCAAGTGCCCGGATCTGCCGGCTGACCGCGGACTGCGAGAGATGGAGAACTTCGCCTGCGCGCGTCAGGCTGCCGGCGTCGGCAACCGCGTGAAATATCCGAATCTTGTCCCAGTCCACGATCCTGCCCCTTTCGTTCCGCAAGCGTCGAATACCGTTTGCCCCTCCACCGCAGTTCGCCGCGCTGCCGGGTTGCGCCGGTTTTCCGCATGTTGCTCTCAGCCCTTTCGGACAAGGAAGACATATGGCGCCGAAGCGGTTTCCGCGGTCTGCAACCGATGGCCCTGTTCTTCGCAGAAGTGCGGAACGTCAATAACTGCCGCCGGGTCGTCAGAGAGAATTCGCAACACCTGCCCCCGGGCCATTCCGCGGAGCCGTCGGCGGGCTTTCAGTACCGGAAGGGGACAAAGCAGGCCCGTCGCATCGAGTTCCGCATCCCAGTCTGTCGCCATGCGGGTCGCATAGGGCGCGGCGATGGCAATGTCCACGCAATTGTGACCCGCCGGGAGATGACGTCTCATTCGGATGAAGCTATTGGACCCCATGTTCGGAGCGGACATCCTTGATTCGACGGCAGGCCCCGCATTTGCCATTGCGGCCGCTGCTGGCATGCTGAGTTTCCTGAGCCCCTGCATCCTTCCGATCGTACCGCCGTACCTGGCCTACATGGGCGGGATATCGGTCCGAGACATGACGGCGAATGACAGCCGCGCACGCGGAGTTCTCCCGGTCGCTGGCTGTTTCGTTCTGGGACTGTCGACGGTGTTCATCCTGCTCGGGATCGCCGCCTCGGCCCTCGGTCGGCTCCTTCTCCAGCACCAGGCCGCCTTCGGTTTTGCCGCCGGCGCCGTGATCGCGGTTTTCGGCCTGCACTTTCTGGGCGTCCTGCGCGTTCCCCTTCTCAACCGCGAAGCGCGCGTGGACGTTGGTGACCGGGGCGGAAGCGCGCTCGGCGCCTATGTGCTCGGACTTGCGTTCGCCTTTGGCTGGACGCCGTGCATCGGCCCGATTCTCGGCGGCATCCTGTCTCTCGTGGTTCAAGACGGTTCGACCGGATTCGGGATATGGCTGATGGCGGCCTATGCCGCTGGACTCGGCCTGCCGTTCCTGCTGGTTGCGGTCTTCGTCAATCGCTCGTTCGCTCTGATGACGCGCTTGAAGCAGCACATGTCCGTGATTGAGCGCGGCACTGGCGCTTTCTTGCTCGTCGTCGCGATTCTGCTCGTGACCGGGAGGTTCTCCGCCGTATCCTTCTGGCTGCTTGAGGAGTTTCCCGTACTCGGTCGATTTGGTTGATCTGCGGACCCAGCTCCAAGGATGCCGCGTCGCACTGCGAACACCGGTTCATGTCGGTATTCTCGGGGCCGCGATTCCGTCATCCGGCCGGCGCAGTCGGTGGACGACGTACTGACGTATCGCCGATGCCAGTCCGCAGTGCATCTCCCTGGCGGAATCAATGCGCGCCGCCAACTCGTTGACGGAGACAGTTTCCTCCTCGGAAATCCTTCGGAGTTCTTCCCAGAATTCCTGCTCAAGGGAAACGCTTGTCCGGTGACCGCGAATCGTCAGCGAGCGTTTTTCGGGCCGGGTGAATTCCATGCGGTCTCTTGGGGTTGCGGACTGGCCGGGCATGTCGGTTCCCGGAAAACTGCGCGCGAAGTCGCGCCGGGTGTCATGCGGGGCCGATCATCCGGTCGGGCTGAACGATTCGGTCGAAGGAATCCGCATCGACGTATCCCAGTCGAACGGCCTCCTCCCTTAGCGTCGTGCCGTTTCCATGCGCCGCCTTCGCGACTTCGGCCGCCTTGTCGTACCCGATGTGTGGCGCCAGGGCGGTCACGAGCATGAGGCTCTCGTGCAGAAGCGAGTCGATGCGCCGTTCATCCGCCCGGATTCCCGCAATGCAGTTGTCGGCGAACGCGACGGCGGCA
This sequence comes from uncultured Amylibacter sp., assembly GCA_963662815.2. Lineage (GTDB taxonomy): Bacteria > Pseudomonadota > Alphaproteobacteria > Rhodobacterales > Rhodobacteraceae > JAPPHA01. The sequence goes on along the minus strand of CAXXWA010000020.1, from coordinate 213,977 downwards.
TCTCCGAGCAGTTGCATGGACTGCAGCACGTTGTAGGCGATCATGGGCTTGAAGACGTTCAGTTCAAAGTGCCCCTGGGACCCGGCGAACCCGACGGCGGCGTCGTTCCCCATAACGTGTGCGGCGACCTGGGTCAGTGCTTCGCACTGTGTCGGATTCACCTTGCCGGGCATGATCGAGCTTCCCGGTTCGTTCTCGGGAAGGAGAAGCTCGCCGAATCCGCAACGCGGGCCCGAGGCAAGGAACCGGATGTCGTTGGCGATCTTGAAGAGGCTTGCGGCGACAACCTTCAGAGCGCCCGAGACCTCGACCATGGCGTCGTGGGCCGCTAGCGCCTCGAACTTGTCGGGTGCCGTGACGAATGGAAGCCCGGTGATGGCGGCGATTCTCCCGGCGACCGAGACGTCCCAGCCTTTGGGCGAGTTCAGGCCGGTTCCAACCGCCGTGCCGCCTTGCGCGAGAGCGTAGATGTTTCCTAGCGCGCTTCGCACGCGGGCAATCCCCGTACTGACCTGGTGCGCATATCCGCCGAATTCCTGGCCGAGCGTGAGCGGCGTCGCGTCCTGGGTATGAGTCCGTCCGATCTTGATGATGCCGCCGAACTCGCCCGCCTTGCCGGCAATGGCGGCGTGGAGACGTTCGAGACCGGGCAGCAACCGGTCGCGAGCGAGCATTGCCGTGGCCACATGCATCGCTGTCGGAAAGGTGTCATTGGACGACTGGCCCATGTTGCAGTGGTCGTTAGGGTGGACCGGCACCTTCGACCCAATTGCGCCGCCCAGCAGTTCGATGGCGCGATTCGCGATGACCTCGTTGGCATTCATGTTTGATTGAGTTCCGGATCCGGTTTGCCAGACCACCAGGGGAAAGTGATCGTCGAGGTCGCCGTTGATGACCTCGTCAGCCGCTGACGCGATCGCGCCCCCGATCTCGGGCGCGAGGCGGCCGAGGGCGACATTTTCCTCGGCGCATGCCTTCTTGATGATGCCGAGGGCGCGGATGAGGGAGACGGGCTGCCGTTCCCAGCCGATCGGGAAGTTTTTGAGGCTGCGCTGCGTTTGTGCGCCCCAGTACTTGTCCGCCGGCACTGCGAGTGTTCCGAAGCTGTCGGATTCCGCCCTGCTGTTCGTCATCGTGTTGCCTTCCTGTCTGCCTGCGCGCGCCCGGTGACGGATGCAGCGCCGCTCGCGCAGTTCCCCCCTGTACTTCGGTTTGCCCGCCTTGGCGTGCAGGATTCCGCTCCGGATGGCAAGCGCGCCATGCCCGATTCACGCGGTCAATTCGTCGGGAGTTTTCCGCAGTCTCGACTTTTCGCGCAGGTCGGGTCCATGGCAAGAACGCTCCGGCGCATCTGGCGGCGCAGATCCCCGGGACTGTCATGGCGCAGTACCGGCGAACGGCCGATCCCGAAAAAATTCCGCTGCAGCGCGCGCGGGCAGCGTCGCGTTGCGTCGCGGCCGATCAACCCGGGGAGTGCGCTTCCGGACTTCCTGTTACGTGCGGAACGCGTCCAGACTGACGATCTTGTCGGCGTCATCGACTACGGGCCTGGGCTCCTCGATGACCACTGAAGCGCTCTCTTCCGATTCGTCGGATTCGGGAGGGGTCGAGCTCTCGAAGCGCAGTCCGAACTCGGCGGTCGGGTCGATGAAAGTCTGTATGGCGTCGAACGGAACCACGATTCGTTCCGGCCTGTTGTTGAAACTCAGGACTACGGAAAAACTGCCCTCCGACACCTCAAGATCCTGAAACCAGTTCTGCAGGACGATTGTCAGGCGTTCCGGATGGTCCCGGCGGAGATGGTCCGGCATTTCGATTTCTGGGTGCGACGTGTCGAAAGTAATGAACAAGTGATGATCGCCCGGAAGCCCCGAGCGCGCGACGTACGCGAGCACTTCCGCCATAAGCCCCTTCATGGCCCGGTACATGTATTGTCCGTAGTCGATAGATTCAGTCATGGCGTGCGCTCCGTACATCACCGTTTGCACCAACTTCAATACAGCACGGCGACGGCGTCGAAATTACAAGCGTCGAGAAAATCGGGCAATGCCGACCGCCGGTCGAGTCCCGGCCGCGGGGTGGCAGCAAGTCTTCCGAGCAGCGGAACACGCCACTCGCCCCTCAAAGGCGAGGCAGGCTTCTGTTGCCAGGCGCCTGCAAGCCCCGCCAGGCCTTGCTTAGAGACCTGGACTGAAGTTTCGGTCCTTCGAACCGCTTCACGCGGCTAGAGCGACCGGAGCACGATTGTCGTTCGCACTTAAAGGTTTACGCCGATAACGGTGGCAGTCCGCCGAGCGAAAGCTGACATCTTTAGACGTCCGTCGATCCTGTTTCGGCCCCATGGTTCCTGCTGGAAATTGGTGGAGCCGCCGGGTACCGCCCCCGGGTCCGGTCCGCTTATTGCATGCGCCTTTATCGCCATAGTTCCGGATGGAACGACTCGAATATAGGCGCCTGCAGCCGAAAAGGGAAGGGGCTGCCAGCGCGCGTCCGGAAAAAAGCAGAAATGGGGTGCTACCAGTGTCCGGTGTTCTCCATGGATTCCCAGGGCTGCATCGGGTCGCGTGCCTTGCCCTTCTGCAGGAGTTCGATGGATATGTTGTCCGGAGAGCGGACGAATGCCATGTGCCCGTCGCGAGGCGGCCGGTTGATGACGACGCCGTTCTGTTCAAGCTTGCTGCACATCGCGTAAATGTCGTCGACCTCGTAGGCAAGGTGACCGAAATGGCGGCTGTCCGACGGCAGCCCGTCGTCGCCGTCCCAGTTGAAGGTGAGTTCGACGGGGCAATCAAGTTGTCCTGGCGGCGCCATGAATACCAGCGTAAACCTTCCCGCCTCGCTCTCGTGGCGCCGCGTCTCCTCCAGCCCGAGCAGCCTGAAAAAGGCGATGGACTTGTCGAGGTCCTTCACCCGGACCATCGTGTGCAAATACCTGATTTTCACTGATTCCTCCTGCCAGATGCAGAGCCCATGGTTTCAGTCGCTGCGAAAATTCGCAAGTGCGATCAACGATGATCGGCAGCGTTCCTCTCGGCACCGGGATTCAGTGCCGCCTAGCGGCGCGTAGATCAAGTTTCAGGCGACCCCGGCGGCGCGGCAGTTAAGTCGAACGTAACCATCCGAGACTCGGAGCAGCGGGCCGCATTCCCTGCGCCTCGAATCTCCGGGGCGGTGCCCGAGTCGCTGCGGGCGGTCATGCGGTGACTCGGGGTTTTCCGGGAATTCCGTCTTCAAACCAGTCGTTGCATGGCTTGCGTTACGCGACATCGGTGTCATCGAACGCCTGTCGGCGGGCCTGCGCCGCGCGTTCATGATGTACCCGTTTCCGGTTGGCCGAATCGGGGCCGCGCGTCCCGAACGGGCTGGCAGTCCGCACTTGTTCAGGCACGCACCCCCCCCCCCCCCCCCGGCGAAGACTGCATTTCATGCCGGATTCCGGCGCAACCCACGGCACGTGCGCTGTTTCCTGATGTCGGCATGTGCGGATCTGCACATCATTCGCGCTTCATGTGCCTGGCCGGGAATTCGGGTCGGCTGGCTTGCGGAGTCGGAACGTCAACGGCGCGGACCGAAAGGTCCTTCATGGCCAGCTAACGAGCCGGAACGCGCCTTCGGCCCGTACTCGCACGCAGACCATTCCATCCCGCTGAGGTGCAGCGCATTGACGTCACCCGCCACCGGCGGCTCGCAAACGAGGTTCAACCGTACGCGGCTTCCTATATAATGGGCGGCGACTTCGACCAAGCCGGGAACGCCGAATGCCGCTTGATCCTGAACAGCTTGCGGAAATCGAGAACCAGCGCGCCGAGACGTGTGCGACGCGCAGGGTCGTTTCCGAAGGTATGGAACACCATCTCTACCGGGCGCACCGCGTTCTCGACCACGGTTTCGTCCGGGTCGTCGACTACATGGGAAACGACGGATCAATCACGCAGGCGGCCAGGGTCAGCTATGGCAAGGGAACGCGCAGCGTATCCGACGACACCGGGCTTATTCGCTACCTCATGCGGCACCGGCATTCGACGCCCTTCGAGATGTGCGAGGTCAAGTTTCACGTCAAACTGCCGATGTTCGTGGCGCGGCAGTGGATTCGGCACCGGACTGCAAACGTCAACGAGTACTCCGCGAGATACTCGATACTGGATCGCGAGTTCTACGTTCCTCGACCGCAACATCTTGCCGCGCAGTCTACGCAGAACAGCCAGGGCCGGGGGGACGTGCTCGACGGCGAGGAGGCGGCGCGGGTTCTCGATATCCTGAAGGGGGATTGCAGCAGGGCCTACGATCACTACACGGAAATGCTCGCCGAGGACGGGCCGGGGCAGGGGCTCGCGCGCGAACTCGCGCGCATGAACCTTCCGGCCAACATTTACACTCAGTGGTACTGGAAGACGGATCTTCACAACCTGCTGCACTTTCTGCATCTGCGCGGCGATTCCCATGCGCAGTTCGAGATCAGGGCATATGCAGATGTGATCGGCGGCATCGTGGCGGACTGGGTGCCTGCGGCGTACAAGGCCTTCGAGGACTATCGCAGGAACGGAGTTTCGCTCTCCGCGCAGGCCGCCGCATGTGTCCGGCGCATGCTTGCGGGCGGCGAGGTCACGCGGGAGGATTCGGGCATGTCAGCCGGGGAGTGGCGCGAATTCCTGGCGGCAATTCGCAAGTGACCGGAATCCGCATCCGGTGACAAAGGCGATCTAGGCCGATCCGCTGGCTCGAAGGCGCGCCTGGTAGTTCCGCGTGCGCCAGGAATCGCAGGGCCGCCAGAGTTCCTCCGGTTGGCGCAGCGCAAGGTCGCGGTCGATCTCGACCTCGTCGAATCCGCAGCGGCGCGCCATGAGGTACTGGTCGGGAAGGACGTGCCCGCGCGCACGAAGCCGTCCGCGGTAACCGAGGAGCCGCAGGCGGCGGGCGAGGGTGAATCCGCGTCCGTCGACATGCGACGGGAACGGAACGCGGATCATGGGCGCGCTCGCGAAGAAGTCGACGAGGTCTTCGCCGGCGATCGAGTTCGGCACGTCAAGAGCAGGGCCTTCGGGGAGATCGCCGTCTACCTGTTCGGCGTTCTCCCAGTTCCGGAATCCGAGCGTCCAGTCGTCGTCGCGAAATCCGTCATCGGTCACGATCGTGTTCATTCCTCGCTCTCCTTCCGCCACCGCATTGTCCGGGGCGCCTTGAGCCGTTCCGCGGCGAGTCGGCCAAGAAATCCGCGCATCGTTTCGTGGCGTCGGTTCAGCTGCGCGACGCAGCCGCAGGCCGAGGCGCCTCGCCGTAAAGCGCCGTTCGGAACGGCTCCTTCCCGGCGCGAAGATAGGTCTCGATGAAGGACTCGCCCTCGTCCTCTCTGACCTCGATGTATCGTCGGGCAAGCCGCTCGATCGCGGGGATCAACTCGTCTGCCGAAAACCCGGGTCCGGCGCGGTCGCCAAGCCTCGCCGATTCCGTCGCGTCGCCACCGAGCGTGACCTGGTAGTTCTCGGTGCCGGCCCGGTCGAGCCCGAGAATTCCGATGTGTCCCACGTGGTGGTGTCCGCAGGCATTTATGCACCCCGAGATCTTGATCTTCAGGGAACCGACCTCGGCCTCGATGTCCTTCAGCCGATTGGCGATCTGCTGTGCTATCGGGATTGATCGCGCAGTTGCCAGCGCGCAGTAGTCCATGCCCGGACAGGCAATGATGTCCGATGCAAGTCCGATGTTGGCGGTTCCGAGGCCGGCTTCGGAAAGCGCGGCGCGGATGGCGGGAATGTCCTTCTTGTGTACGTGGGGCAGGACGATGTTCTGTTCGTGGCTGATGCGGATTTCGTCATGGCCGAAGGCCTCTGCGAGATCGGCGATCAACCGCATCTGGTCGGAAGTGGCGTCGCCGGGGGTCGCTCCGTGCGCCTTGAGCGAGATCGTGACGATGCCGTAGTCCGGGTTCTTGTGCGGATGCAGGTTTGTCCGCGCGAATGCGCGAAACGCGGGGTCGTTGTCCATTGCCGCGTCGAAAGGGCTCGTCGGAGCATCGGCGTATTCCGGTTCGGCGAAGGCAGCCCGGATCTGACGGGCGAAGTCCCGGTCTCCCCCTTCGAAGACCCTGCGCAGGACCGGAAACCTGTCCTCGACCAACGTCCTGAAGGCTTCGACGCCGGTCTCGCGGACGGTGATCTTGATCCGAGCCTTGTACTTGTTGTCCCTGCGTCCGATTGCGTTGTAGACCTGCAGGATCGCTTCCAGGTAGGGCAGGAGATCCGCCTCTGGGAGGAAGTCCCGGATGACGGTGCCGATCACCGGGGTTCGACCAAGTCCGCCACCGACGATGACTTCGAATCCGTCATTGCCGTCATCGTCCCTGACCATGCGCAGCCCGATGTCGTGGGCGCGGGTGACGGCGCGGTCGACGGGGGATCCGGTCACCGCGATCTTGAACTTGCGCGGAAGGAAGGCGAACTCGGGATGGTCAGTCGACCATTGCCGGATCAGTTCCGCGACCGGCCGCGGGTCGTTGATTTCATCTGCAGATGCGCCGGCGAAATGGTCGGATGTCACGTTCCTCACGCAGTTTCCGGAAGTCTGGATGGCATGCATCTCGACGTCGGCGAGAGCTTCGAGGATGTCCGGAACGTCGCGCAGCTTCGGCCAGTTGAACTGGATGTTCTGACGCGTCGTGAAATGGCCGTATCCCTTGTCCCAGCGATCCGCAATGTATGCCAATTGCCGCATCTGGCGGCTGTCAAGCGTGCCGTAGGGAATCGCGACGCGCAGCATGTAGGCATGAAGCTGGAGATATAGACCGTTCATGAGCCGGAACGGCTTGAATTCCTCTTCCGAAAGCGTCCCGTCGATGCGGCGCTCGACCTGCTTCCGGAATTGTTCGACGCGGTCCCTGACGTACGACCGGTCAAAGTCGTTGTACCTGTACATCCTCAACCTCCGGACTGCTTGCCGTGGCAGTAGTTGGACGGGCCCTTCGCCCTGATTGCCTCCCGGTAGTGGACGGGGCGCGGCCGCCCGTCGGGACCGGCTTCCGCATCGGCAAGGTAGACTCCCACGAGGCCGCCATTGACGGATTCCGCCCCGGAGAGAATCTCCCTGGCCGCCGACTCGCTTTCGATCAGCTGCGCGTCGGCCAGACTCCTGGTCCAGATTCCGCCGCGGGCGAGATAGACGACGTCGCCCTCGAACAGATCGCTTGCCGTGACAACCTTCGGCGTGAATCCCCGCGCCATCATCCGCGCCCCTGCCTGACGCCTGCGAAGTCGCTGGCGGTTTCCGCGGGCGCAAGCCCGATCAGCAGAACCACCGGTCCCGAGGTGCGCAGACTGTCGAGTTCGGTCGGCAGATCGATCAGTGTCGTCGCAATGCGCTTCTGCCGTGGCAGCGATGCGTTTTCGACGACCGTGACGGGCGTCCCTCCGTCCGCGCCGTGCATGAGGAGTCTGCCGCGGATGAATTTTGCGGCACGGCGCCCCATGTAGACCGCCGCGACGGCTCCCGGCCTCGCTAGCCCCTTCCAGTCCAGTTCGGCGGGCCCGTCGGCGTCATGACCTGTCACGAAGCTGACTTCCGAGTTGCGCCCCCGTCGCGTCAGCGATGCGCCAAACGAAGCCGCAGCCGCGAACGCCGCCGACAGTCCAGGGACGACCTCGAATTCGATTCCGGCGTCTTTCAGTGCTTCGGTCTCTTCGTCGAGCCTTCCGAAGATCGACGGGTCGCCGGACTTCAGGCGCACCACATGGTTGCCGGCCGCCGCATGTCTGGCCGTCAGTTCGTTGATGTCGGATTGCCGGCATGACGGGCCGAATCCCTTCTTGCCGGCATTGATGACTAGGGCTTCCCTGCGTGCGAGATCCAGGATCGCTTCCGGAACGAGCCTGTCGTGTATCACCACATCCGCCTCGTGCAGGCGGTTGCGGGCTCTGAGCGTGAGAAGTTCCGGGTCGCCGGGACCGGCGCCGACGAACGATACCCGTCCCTGATGCGGATCCGGGGCGTGTTCGCCCGCGAGGAGTCGGCCGAAAGCTCTCCTGGCGCCGTCTTCCCCATCCCTGACGAAGGCGCGCAGACCGGTGCCGGAGTAGAAGTCGGTCCAGAACGCGCGTCTCTCCCGCCCGGGCGGAATGCCGCGGACCATCGGTCGCAGGGACTTTCCCACGTGCGCAAGCATCCCCGTCGCCGACGGAAGGAGCTCCTCGATTTGCGCCTTGAGCTTGCGCGCGAGCACGGGAGCGGCGCCTTCGGTGCCGATGGCAACCGTAACCGGGTCCCTGTCAACGATAGCCGGAGTTATGAAGGCGGAGTCCTCGAGGTTGTCGACAATGTTCGCCGGCACGCCAAGCTCGTCCGCGATTCCCGCGACGCGAGCGTCCTCCGCAGTCAGACCGCTTGCGCAGTAGACGAGAGCTGCGCCGCTGATGTCGTCACGCGCCACCGGTCGCAGGTGGTGGCGAAGCTGGTTCATCCCGGCCCACGCAAGAACGTCTTCATGCGGGTTTTCTCCGAAGACAGCGATTTCGGCCTCGGTTTTCATCAGCAGTCGAAGCTTCGGGACGGCGGTTTCGCCGCATCCCGCCACGACCACGCGCCGCCCGCACAGATTCAGGTAAACCGGGAAGTGTTTCATGGCGAGCCTGCCGCGCGGAATCCTTATTGGTCAGATTCTAGATTTTTTTTCCAAATTTTGACAATATATGTTGAGAAATAAAACTATATGTTCTAATTTTCCAACAAACCAAGGAAATGATTTCACAATGTAGAGGTCGCAAAAATGTCCGTTCGGCTCGACGCGGCAGACAGGAAAATTCTTGCGGAGCTCCAGGACGACGCCGCGCAATCCCTTGACGACATTGCGCACAAGGTCGGCATGTCCAGGACGCCGGTCTGGCATCGGCTGCGCAAGCTCCGGCAAGCGGGAGTCATCAAGCGCCAAACCGTGCTTCTTGATCCCGAAAAGGTCGGGCTGGATGCCTGTTTCTTCGTGCTCGTCCGGACGTCCGAGCACCACAGGAAGTGGCAGGACCGGTTTCTTGCCGCGATATTGGACAGGCCAGAAGTGCTGGAAGCGCACCGGCTGGCGGGCGACATCGACTATGTCCTCAAGGTGAGGGTCCGGAATGCGGAAGAGTTCGACCGGTTCTACCAGGCACTCATATCCCAAGTGAAGATATTCAACGTGACGTCGCTCCTTTCGCTGGAGGAGATCAAGTCGACCACTGTCCTGCCCGTCTGAAGCGGATGGACGCCGGAGTGTCTGCTGTCGAATTCGCCAACGTTCATGCAGTTCCAAGCAAAGCTTCGGCATCGCGAGTGACCTACAGAACCGGCAGTGCAACGGCACGGATTCTCGGGCGGCTTCGGTGAGGTCGGATGGTGCCCACGGCGGCGGTGGCCCGCCAGGCGAGGCCGCAGGACGACATCGATGCGGGAGGCGCGGCCATGCAAGTCGTTGTCCGACGCGAAGGAAGCCGATGTCGCGGCTCCGGAGTTCGTCTCGCGCCCGAGGCCGGCGATTCGGGTCTGGATCAGCCAGACGAGCGCAATTGCGGCTCCTCGATTGCGAAGATTGCGTCGCGGGTTCCGGCAACGGGGACCAGCTGGCGCAGGTCCGGGGGCGGAAGAGTCGATTCCCCTTTCTTTGCAACATTTCCAGGGAGTTTCGTGGCCGCGTCCTGTTCCTGCCATTCACGGAAGGTCGCAAACGGACAATCCTGCGGCTTGTCGAACTGCTGCCTCGCACGACCGGAAGCGGACGTTGGCAGTCCGAACTATGCGTATGCGTCGCCTGCACGGAATCTTCCGTGTCGTGACCGGGAGAGCATTCCTCATCGCGGGGGCGGTTCGAGCATGGCGGTGCCGTATCGGATCAGCTGTAGTGTCGAAAGAGTGGAGCGGCGACGGCAGTTCACGCCGACCACTTTCCTGCGCTTTCCAAAGGGAGCAGAGCCGAGTTCCGCAAGCGGATCTGCGGAAATGCATACGCGGCGGTTTGCGCTCTTTCCTGGCTGCGCAAAATGAATTTGGCACCGCTTCCGTTCCGAATGCCGATATCGGCACTCGGAACGGAAGGACTGACCAAAAGCAAGGCCGAAGTCGTTCGGAACTTCATCTTGTCGCATCAGCTGAGCGCGGCGCAGAAGCGTCGAATGCGGCTGCACGCCTCCCGCAGGCTGCTCTCGGATGCCGCATAGCTGATGCGAATGTGCGGGCTGATTCCGAAGGCACTCCCGAAAACCACGGCTACTCCCTCGTCTTGCAGGAGGGCGGTTGCGAAGTCCTCGTCGGTCGAGATGGATCTTCCGGACGCGGTCACTCCGCCAATGCAGCCGGCAACCGACGGAAACACGTAGAAGGCCCCTTTGGGCGATTGGCAGGAAATGCCTGGAGTGTCGTCCAGAAGTTCGACGACCATGTCGCGGCGCGCCTGGAAGACCGGACGGCTGGTCGCGATGTAGTCCTGGGGCCCCTCCAGCGCCTCGAGCGCGGCCCATTGGCTGATCGATGAAGGATTGGTGGTGCTCTGGGTCTGTATGGTTCGCATGGCGGCGACGAGTTCACGCGGGCCTCCGGCGTAGCCGATGCGCCAGCCCGTCATGGCATATGCCTTCGAAACGCCGTTGACCGTGAGCGTGCGGTCCTTGAGCCGGGGTTCGACCTCGGCCGGCGTCGCGAATTCGTATCCGTCATAACACAAGTGTTCATAGATGTCGTCCGACAGCACCCATACATGGGGATGGCGCAGCAGCACGTCCGCGAGCAGGGACAGTTCGCGCCTCGTATAGGCGGCGCCGGACGGATTGGACGGGGAGTTGAGAATCAGCCATTTCGTTCGGGGCGTGATCGCCGCTTCCAGTTGCAGCGGCGTGACCTTGAATCCGGAATCGGAACGACTCGCCACAATTACCGGACGGGCGCCGGCAAGGCTGACCATGTCCGGATAGGAGACCCAGTATGGTGCCGGGACGATGACCTCGTCCGTGTCGTCCAAAGTCGCCATGAACGCGTTGAAAATCACGTGCTTGCCGCCGTTCGCGACAGTGATTTGCTCAGGTTCGTAATCCAGCGCGTTGTCGCGAAGGAATTTTTTGCAGACTGCGGCCTTCAGTTCCGGAATTCCGTCTGGCGACGTGTATTTCGTCCTGCCGACGGCAATCGCGCGCCGCGCCGCCGCCTTGATGTTCTCCGGCGTGTCGAAGTCCGGCTCGCCGGCGCTCAGTGCTATGATGTCCCTGCCTTCCGCAGCCAGTTCCCGGGCCAGGGCAGACATGGCGACCGTTGACGACGGCTTGATTTGCGACAGGCGGTTGGAAAGAATGGACATGTGATCGATCCGATTGCGGAAACCCTGACAGGTCGAGAATATGCGTGAGCATGCCAGGACACAACGTCGCCGGCTTCGCGCTTTCCCGGAGAGGGCGCCGATGCGGAGCGCACGCGGGACTCTCCGCGTGCTCCGACCAGCGCAGTTGCGGCGGGCGCAGGGCTGCGGGTGAAGGGACACCGGCATTCCCGGGCGGTCCTCAACCGGTTGCGGCGGGCGCGGATGCGCGCCTGGAGACGCGGCACTCGGGAAATGGACCTGTTGCTCGGTTCGTTCGCGGACAGGTATCTTGACGAGGTGCCGGAGCCGGAGCTAGACGATTTTGAGGCGCTCCTTTGCGAAGAGGACCATGACATTCTTCTATGGATAACGCGGCGAGCTGCCTGCCCGGAGCGATTCCGCGGCTTGGTCAGCGACATCAGGATTGCCGCCGCCGCCCGGGCGCGCGCAGGAGACTGACCCTGCCTGACGCGCGCGGCGTGTCCTTACGACCCCCGTGCCACTCTGAAGTGCAACACCAGAAGTGGTGGCGACCTGCGTCCTTCGGCGCAGGATGTTGCAAATCGGCCAGATGGCGGCGACAGTCCCTGTGTAGAAGCATGGAGACTGTCATGCCGAGCGGCTACCACCACCTGACCCATGGCGAACGATGCCAGATATACGCGCTGAGGAAAAGCGGACTGTCCGACTTGGCCATTGCCCGGCAGATCGGCCGGGACCGGACGACTGTCTGGCGCGAGATCCGGCGCAACGGCGGCGGCCGCGGCTACAGGCACAGGCAGGCGCAGGGCAAGGCCTCGGCGCGGCGCAGCGCCGCCTCGTCCGTTGCCAGGAAGATGACCCGGGAGCGGTGGCGACGGTGGAGGACAGGCTTGCGGAGGGCTGGAGCCCGGAGCAGATCGCCGGCCGCTTCCGCAAGGAGGGCATCCCGATGGCGGGCCGGGAGTGGATCTACCAGCACGTCCGCGCCGACCGGAAGGCCGGGGGGCGGCTCTACCTGTTCCTGCGCCGCCGCGGGAAGAAGCCGAACTGGAAGGGCGGACGCCACTCGGGCCGGGGCCGCATCCCGGACCGCACGGACATCTCCGAGCGCCCGGAGATCGTGGAGGCGAAGGAGCGGATCGGCGACTGGGAGGCGGACACGATCGTCGGCAAGGGCCACAGCGGCGCGCTGGCGTGCTGGTGGACCGGGCGTCGAAATACACGCTTCTTCAGAGGGTTGGGCGGAGGACGGCGGCCGCGGTCGGTGCCGCGCTGCTCGAGATGCTGCTGCCGCTCGCCGCCCTGGTCCACACGATCACCGCGGACAACGGCAAGGAGTTCGCGGGGCACGCCTGGGTGGCGCAGGCGCTCGGGGCCGGGTTCTTCTTCGCGACGCCGTACCATTCCTGGGAACGGGGCCTGAACGAGCACACGAACGGCCTGGTGCGAGGGTACTTTTCCAAGGACACGGACTTCAGGAAGATCACCGACGCGCAGGTGAAGGCGGTCCAGGACCGGCTGAACGGGCGTCCGAGGAAGGCGCTCGGATACATGACCCCGGCCGAGGCGTTCCGGAAGGCGCGGCCTCCCTGACCGAAGCCGTCCCGGACCGTCCTGCGGAGGGACCGGTCCGGCGAGAGAAAGGGGCGTCTGCGGCCCGCCGACCTCGGTCGGGCTCCGCCCTCCCTTCGCCCGGCGGGCCGCCGCCGCCCCCTGGGCGCGGCTTGCACCGTCCGGAGAGCGCGGCTACGCTGCGTTTCGACGGGACTTCAGCCGCCTCGGGCCCCGATCTCCGGCGCCCCGGGGCCTGGATTCGCCATCACAGGGCCATCTTCTGCACCCGGGCAGCGCGCTCGCTGCGGAAATGGCCGGTGTTGCACTTCGGAGTGGAAGTGGGGCGATAAAAAAAACGGGAAGTTACGTTATTTTATCCTACACCGCTGCAAAGAATCGTGATACGCATTTACGTGAGCAGAAAAAAAGCAAAATGCCTAAACGGCAGTGTCCAGAGGTGGCAGGGATCGTGGATTGCCGGAACGAAGACGGGACACTACGCGGATTTGACTCGTATGTCGTGACTCTCGGAGACACGATGCGGGGAGAACGCGCGACTCTCGGCAAGACACTGGAAGACGTCGAAGCCGAACTCAAGGTAAAGAAGTCCTACATTCTCGCAATCGAAAATGCGGACCCTTCGGTGTTCGCGGCGCCATTCGTCGTGGCCGGATACGTGCGCTCCTACGCCAAGTACCTCGGACTTGAACCTGACGAAAGCTACAAGAAGTTCTGCGAGGAATCCGGGTTCTCGAATCCGGGGGCCGGGATTCACAAAAGGGCCGCGGCGGCAAAACCGAGAAGCGGTCGGGCACCCTTGCGGGGGCCGAGAGCGCCGGAATTCAATCCTCCGCTGGCGCCGCCGAGAGGTTCCTCGATATTCGCCGAGAGATTCTCGTTTTCAGCCGTCGGCAGCATCTGCGTTCTCTTGGCGCTTATCGGCTCCATCGGCTATGGCGGGTGGACATTGCTTCAGGAAGTTCAACGGGTAACGCTTGTTCCGGTCAACGAAACGCCCGGCGTCGGAAGCATTGTCGCCGCACTGCAGAAACCGGACGGCGTTCTTCCCGAGTACGGTGGCGAAACCACCGGCGGGACGGCGATTGCGGACGCTGAATCCGCAGAAACCGGAGGTGACGGTCTTGACAGGCTGTATCGCCCGCAGGTTCTGGACTTGCCCTTCGTGCAACGCCGCGACGGCCCAATCGCCGCGATCAACCCGGACAGCTTCGGCACGCTTGCCGTGCCGGATGCGGATCCGGTCCAGGAAGCCGAGGCCGCGCCTGCCCCGATTGTCGTGGAGACCGGACCTCCCATAGTTGAAGTTGTTGCGGCAAACCCCGCTTGGGTAAGGATTTTCGTTGATGATGGGGACATCCTCTTCGAAAAGATTCTGGACGCGAAGGAGAGTTTCAGGATCCCTGAAGATGTCGGATCTCCTTTGCTGCGCGCCGGCAATTCCGGATCGGTATACCTTGTGGTCGACGGCGCGACCTACGGTCCCGTCGGGAGCGGCACAAGTGTTGCAAGGCGGGTCGATTTGACCGCCGACAGCATTTTCGAGATGTATCCGGTTGCCGAGATTGAGTTGACAGCATCGCACGGCGCGGTGGAAAATGCCGAAGCAGCGCGCCAGGAATAGCGCCGTGTCCGGCTGGCACCCCGCGGCGGGCTGCTTCAACTCTGCTGACCCGAGATTCGCCAAGCGGTTTTCCTCGAGATGAGTGGCCAAGCCAGCGACATACAGGACGTTCGCCCGTGGAGGCGAATAGAACGGCGTGAAAGCCGCAAGATCATGGTCGGTGACGTTCCGGTCGGTGGTGACGCGCCGATTTCCGTACAGACGATGACCAACACGCCGACGACGGATGTCGGCGCCACCGTTGCTCAGATCGAGGCTTGCTCGGAGGCTGGTGCCGACTACGTGCGCGTATCATGTCCGGACCAGGCCTCGACCAGGGCATTTCGCAGCATTGTTCAACAGAGTCCCGTGCCGCTGGTCGCAGACATTCACTACCATTATCAGCGCGCCATCGAGGCGGCCGATGCCGGCGCGGCCTGCCTTCGAATAAACCCGGGCAACATCGGCAGCCGGCAGCGGGTCGACGAGGTCGTTCGCGCCGCCCGAAACAACGGCTGTTCGATCCGGATCGGCGTCAATGCCGGCTCTCTGGAAAAGGACCTTCTCGAGAAGTATTCGGAACCATGCCCTGAAGCGATGGTCGAAAGCGGGCTTCGGCACATACGCATCCTGGAGGACGCAGGCTTTTCAGAATACAAGGTTTCCGCAAAGGCATCCGATGTGTTTCTCGCCGCTGCAGCCTACCACGGCCTTGCCGAAGCAACGGATGCTCCTCTTCATCTCGGCATCACCGAATCCGGAAGCCTGAATTCGGGAACGGTCAGGTCGTCGATCGGATTGGGCAGCCTGCTCTGGTTCGGAATCGGCGACACGTTGCGCGTGTCCCTCTCCGCCGATCCGGTCGAAGAGGTGAGGGTCGGCTTCGAAATCCTCAAGTCGCTGAACCTGAGGCACAGGGGTGTCACGATCATTTCGTGCCCGTCCTGCGCCCGCCAGGGCTTCGATGTCATCAGAACCGTGGGCGTTCTCGAGGAGCGTCTGGCGCACATCCGTACGCCGCTCACGCTTTCGATCATCGGTTGCGTCGTGAACGGACCGGGCGAGGCGCGAATGACCGACATCGGCTTTACCGGCGGAGGCGCGGGTTCCGGCATGCTTTACCTTTCCGGGCTGCAGAGCGGAAAACTCGAAAACGCCAGGATGATCGACCGCATCGTCGGTTTGGTCGAAGAAAAGGCGCGGGAGGTCGAACTGGCGCGCGTGGGCGGAGAGAGCGCTCCGGAAACGCCTGCGGAGGTTTCGGCAGTCACCGCTTGACCGGACGGAGCCCTGGCGTCTCCTGCATCGATCTCCCTTGACCAAAACCGCGGAACCACGCGCGCGTCAGTGCATTCTCTGGCGATCGCTTGACGTCCGAATGTGCCGTTTCGTGTTCCGGAACGCGCTGACCGATCTCTCTCGACATCCTGACACTGCGATCCGGGCCTTCGCGTGCCGGTTCAACCGCTTGCCTGACAAGGTTTGCCGGGATTCCGACGGCTGGCGGGCACAATGACGGTCGCGGTCCGACCGGCGTGTAAAGGTCGAACCGCGACCGCAGGCAATAAAACGCGTGCCGAAGGCACCCCGGCGCCGCTCTCGAGGCCGGCTGCGGCGCCGGATTTGAAGTCCGCTCCGTTCCTTGACGCCGCCGGGATCCTGCCCCGGCCCTCGCGCGCCCGGTTCCCTGAGTCGGCGAACGCGCGATGCGGCCGGCCGACCCGAGGACTCAGTTGACCGCGTTCAGGCGGCCTTCGACCATTGGCGCGACCTCGCCATGCGCCGAGAGGTAGTTGAATACCTGGACGGTCATTAGGACCCCCGCATACTCGTCGACGATTCGCGTCTTGTCCCTGAGCATCGCGTATCCGTCGCCGCCGCCAGCGACATAGTCGTTGATTGCGAGAGTGAACCGTGCGGCGGGATCGATCGGGGCGCCGTCACGGGTTATCTCGATGACACGGTTGCCGGGTTCGGCACCGGGATCGTAGGACACGCGGATGCCCGAGACATGCAGAAACCGCCCGGCGCCATTTTCGATCTGGCTGAGGCCGTTCTCGATGACGTCGATGATGTCCTGGCCGCTGACTTCAAGAACCACGGTCTTGTTGCCGAACGGCAGTTCGCTCTGAATATCGCGTCGCGTCAGGACCGTGCCCGGTTCGTAGATCCGGTTGGCGCGGATGCCGCCGCCGTTGACGGCAGCGATGTCGGCGCCGGTGGCATCGCGGATGGCATCGGCGAACATGTTGGCGATTGCCGCCTCCCGAGTCCGAATCGTTTCGCGCCGGCTGTCGAGTTCGGTGGCCGTGCGGCCGAGTTCAACGTTGAGTTCCTCGCTCAACCGGTCTTCATAGGCCTGGACGGCCGCCGCCGTGGCCGGATCGGGCTCGACATTGGCCGTGTCGAGGACGCGGTATTCCGCGCTCCAGACAAACCGTGTCGAATCATCCTTGGCGACTCTGTCGAGCGCGAGGTCGACTATGGTTACCCAGTCCGCCTGCTCGCCGGATTCAGCGAACAAGATCTTTCCCGTGTACTCGGTGCGCAAGAGGTGGTCATCTCCGCTCAGAAGGAGATCGACGCTGCGGTCGGCAAGAATTTCCGCATCCTCCCCGGAGTCGGTATGCGCGAGCGCAATGACGAGATCGGCGCCGGCTTCACGCAAGCTGTCGGCGACCTCGGCCGCGGTTGCGGCGGCATCCCGAAACTCGCACTCGCCGGGGCTTGACTTGACTGCCGTCCCGACTGTCGTCAGGCCTAGAATGCCGATATTGAAATCGCCGATCTCGACCATCATCGACGCTTCCGCCCCGTCAATGATCTCCCCGTCGGCGCAACTGTGATTCGCGCCAAGCATCGGAAATTCGGCCTCGGCGATGCGCTGCATCGCAACCTCCGGTCCGAAGTCGAATTCGTGGTTTCCGATCGCCATTGCGGTCAGCCCGAGGCCGTTCAGCAGATCGATCATGTGGGCACCCTCGTCCAGACCCGACATGAGCGACGGAGAGATCGTATCGCCGCCGAAGGTCACGAGAACGTTGTCCCCGGCCTCCCGTTCGCCGTTGATGACCGAAGCGAGGCGTGCGACGCCGCCGCGGCCGTCGTCTTCTCCCATTCGGTCAAGGTCGTTGAAATGGATGATCGTGACCCTCTCGGACTCTGCCGATGCAGGAACACCTGCAACGGATGCGAAAGCGATGGCTGCACCGGCGAGCAGAGTTTGAACTTTTTGTTTCATGGTTTGACGTCTCCTGTTTCCGTGCGGGTTGCCTGAATCTCCCTGGAGCAGGTGCATTCGCCCGCTGGCGCTGGCGGAATACGCGACCCGCAAGTTCGGGAGTGCACCGCAACTATTCTTTCCGAATCGTCAGGCTGTCCAGCAGTTTTCCGAGAAGAATTTGTTGCAGGCTTCCGTTTGCGGCGGTCGCTGCGCCACCGGCCTGCGGGGATTTGTTCCGTTCACGGCCGGCTCAAGCGCATTGACAGTCTCGACACTCTGCCCGGCATCGTGACCGACGCGACTGACGACGAGCCCGGGAGACGTCTCCAGAGAAGGGCGGAACGGCGCTTCGGCCAGGTGCCGCCTCGACCGCCGTAGCAAATGGCTGTCCGACACTCAGATCCGCGGAACGGTGCGCAAAGCAGATTTCCGCAAGCATCGGGGTTGACGGCGGGCACGGCCGCGTGCCGGTCGGAACCTCCGCCATGCGACGGCTAGGCAGGGAACTACATGGCGGAATGCAGGGACGCGGCCAGTGAAATGGGCAATGCCCGGCTGGCCCCCGAATCGGACGTCATGCAGCCGTTGGGCAACTCGCGGCAAATCGGGTTGTTCAGAGACATTTCGCACCGCGCGAGGAAGACCCTTCCGTCGACGACCAGACAGATGCTGTCGCCGAGTTCAACCCGATTCCCCGTTCTGTCGGTGCAGTAGCAGTCAGGATAGTCCGGCCCGATTTCTTCTGCGGGCGCGGGCATCGCGAATGCGACGAAGACAAGTGCTCCGGCAAGCAGTTTCATCACTCCGAAATTGTAGCAAGTAGGACGACTTTCGCAACCGGACTTCGCCTTGCAGCGCGGCGCCAGCGACGGAAGGAAGGCGAGGAATGGTCCGAGATCGATGGAATTTCGGTTCACGCCCGGGTTTTTCGGTGCTAACGGAACTTCGTCAAGAACATTCGGTAAGGGTTTTGCGCCTCGGGTCCGGGCGGGCGCGCGGCATGGATTGGCGAATGATTCCGGTCGAAAAACTAGATCAGATCACCAACAGGTTCGCCTTTCTGGAGGCGAGCATGGCTGATGGCGTCCCGGCCGGAGGCTACGCAGAACTCGCGCGCGAGTACGCCGAGCTTCGCGGCGTTGTCGACAAAATCGTCCGCTACCGCGCCGTCATGGGAGAGATCGCCGACGCTGAGGAGATGTTGCGTGATCCGGAGCTCAGGGAACTTGCTGCCGAAGAGCTTCGTCGGCTCCGGGAGTCGCTCGAGCAGATAGAACTGGATCTCGAAAGGTATCTGGTTCCGAAAGACGAGGATGACGACCGGTCCGTCATTCTCGAAATCCGCGCCGGAACCGGCGGCGAAGAAGCGGCGCTCTTTGCCGCCGACCTGCTGAGGATGTACCAGAAATTCGCCGAGAAGGAGGGCCTTGATCTCGAAGTCGTCAATGAAGCGGTGACAGAGCTCGGCGGGTGCAGGGACGTTACGGCGATCGTCCGGGGGAAGGGCGCGCACGCGCGCATGAAGTACGAGTCCGGAGTCCACAGGGTCCAGCGTGTGCCGACAACGGAAAGCAACGCGCGCATCCACACTTCGGCAGCCACCGTGGCCGTGCTTCCGGAAGTCGATGACGTTAATGTCAAGATTTCGTCAGGCGACATTCGGATCGATACGATGCGGGCTTCCGGCGCTGGCGGCCAACACGTCAACAAGACGGATTCCGCCGTGCGAATCACCCACATCCCGACCGGGATCGTCGTCACGAGTTCGGAGAAGTCGCAGCACCGGAACCGGACGATCGCCATGAGCGTCCTTCGCTCGCGGTTGCATGATCTCGAACGGCAGAAGGCGGCCAGCGAGCGGGCGGCCGACCGGCGTGAACAAGTGGGTACCGGAGACCGGTCAGAACGGATCAGGACCTACAACTTTCCGCAGGGACGCATGACGGACCACAGGGTCAACCTGACCCTCTACCGGCTCGACCAGATCATGCAGGGCGCGCTCGGGGACGTCGTCGACGCCCTCGCTGCGGACCATTACGCGACCAGGCTGTCGGAATCGGGACGTGACTGAAACCGCAACCGGCCTCATGCGGGAAGCTGCTGAGCTTCTCTCGCCCGTAGCCGGCGGGGATGCCGGGTTCGAGGCGCGGCTGCTGCTGGCGCATGCCGTCCGTCGGCGGGCTGATCGCGTCTTCCCGGTCGGAGGCGAGCCGGTCGACACGATCGCGGCTGAACGGTTCCGCAGGTACATCGCGTCCAGGAGGAGGCATCAGCCCGTCTCGCAGATTGTCGGGGTCCGCGAATTCTGGAAGCACGCCTTTGCGGTGACGCGCGACGTCCTGGACCCCAGGCCGGAGACGGAACGAATTGTCGAGATTGCGCTGCGGCCTCCTCGCGCCCGCCGAATTCTCGATCTCGGCACGGGGTCGGGATGCATTCTCGGTGCGCTGTTGGCGGAAATGCCGGAAGCGACCGGACTTGGCGCCGACGTCTCGCCTCCCGCCCTGCGGGTCGCGCGGCGGAATTTGGAAAGCATTGGGGTAGCCGGCCGCGCCGACTTGCGTCTGTCGGACTGGTTTCGGGGAATCGGCGGCCGGTTCGACCTCATTGCATGCAACCCGCCCTACGTTGCCGCGCACGAATTCGCCTCGCTCGCGCCGGATGTCGGGATGTGGGAGCCCGAACTCGCCCTCCTTGGCGGCGGCGACGGCCTCGAGTGCTACCGGCGGATCGCGCCGCAACTTGGCGCGCATCTGCTACCGGGCGGGCGGGCGCTGTTCGAGACAGGAGCGGGGCAGGCCGGGAGGGTGGCGGGCATGCTGCGCGACGCCACCGGATTCCCCGTCCGCGTTTTCAGTGACCTGGACGGGCGCGACCGGGTAGTCGAGGTTTCCGGAGGCTGATCCCGGTTCCCGCGCGGTTCCCGAACGGACGGGGCGCGAAAATATTTCCGCAATTGGAGGTTTTTCCTTGAACTCCACTTTGCGGGAGGTGTATCTTGAGCCAGATGATTGAGTTTCGGCTCTCATCGAACATGCTCCCGCAAAAGAATTCTGGGACATGATCCAGCCTGGCTTACGCAGCTAGAAGACAGACTGACAGGACAACCGGATCACATGAGATCTTCCCATAAGCCGCGATCGCGCGGCAAGACCGGACATCGGCGCAACAACCTCGGAAATATCGTGAATCGGGTATTCGATTCATCCGGGCCCGAGGGAAAGGTGCGCGGAACGCCGCAGCAGATCATCGACAAGTACCAGGCCCTCGCCCGCGACGCGCAGCTCGCCGGGGACCGCATCGGCGCGGAGAACCATCTTCAGCACTCCGAGCACTACACGCGCATGCTCGGCGATGCGCAGAGGGAGCTTGCCGAGCGGCGGGAAGCGATGGAGGCGCAGCGTCAGTCGCACGCGGGCAATTCCGCCGTTGCCAGGGAACAGCAAACCGCGCCTCAGGATGACCAGCCGGACATTTCAATGGTTCCCGAAGACGAACTGTTTCCGGCGAGGCCGGGCGGAAGTACACTGGTTGCAACGCCCGAGAACGAGACCCCGGGTCAGCGCCGGCCGAGGCACCAGGGGAACAGGAAGTCGGCGGGAGGCCAGTCGTCCGGGCCGAATTCCGGCGGCGCCCGCGCCTCCGAGACACCGGCGTCGCAGCCCGACGGGTCGGGGGATGCGGCCCGCGAGGCATCGCCCTGACGTTCACCAGGCGCTTTCCAGATGCCGGATTGCCCTGCAGATCGCGCAGTAATCGCTTACCGAGACTGAGTCCGCGCGCGCTTCCGGCGAGACGCCGGCGGCTTCGAGGACTGCGGAAATATCCCGGGAAAGCGGCGCGAGGCTCTTTCGAAGCATCTTCCTGCGCTGGCCAAACGCGCAGGCTGTCACCTGCGCAAGGAACGCGGGGTCCAACAGCGGGAGTTCATCCGACGGTCGGCTGTCGATGCGAACGACGGCTGCACTCACGCCCGGTCGCGGCGTGAACGCGCTCGGCGGTATCTCGAAAAGAAGCTTTGCGGTGCATCGCCACTGGCAGAGGACGGAGATGCGGCCGTAGGACCGTGTGCCCGGGCGGGCAACTATGCGTTCGGCAACTTCCTTCTGGAACGTGAGCGTGAGTGAGTTCCAGAAGGGCGGCCAACCCGCCGCCGACAGCCAGCCCGTCAGAAGGCGCGTTCCCACATTGAAGGGCAGGTTGGAAACGATGCGCACCGGCGGCGAGAGGAAGGGCGCGGGATCGGTCGCGAGCGCGTCGCCCGGAAGGACGGTCAGCCGGCCAGGGAAGTGCCTGGCGATGTCGTCGAGGGCAGCGAGGCAGCGCCGGTCCTTCTCGATCGCAACGATGTGCCGGGCCCCCAGACCGAGCATGGCGCGGGTAAGCCCGCCGGGTCCCGGTCCGACCTCGACGACATCGCAGCAGCCGAGGTTGCCGCCGTGGCGCGCGATCTTGGATGTCAGGTTGAAGTCGTGGAGAAAGTTCTGCCCTAACGACTTTTTCGCGCGCAGGCCGTGCGCGGAGATGACTTCGCGAAGCGGCGGCAACCCGTCATCCATGTTCGGCAGCAGAGCGGCGCGCGCGGTACCGGGCCTGCCGCCGGGCCAGACGCAAAGCCTCCACGAGGCTGCTTTCGTTCGCCTTCCCTTTTCCGGCGATGTCGAACGCAGTTCCGTGTGCCGGCGAGGTGCGCACGAACGGCAGCCCGAGGGTAGTGTTGACGGCAGTGTCGAAACCGACGGTCTTGACCGGTATGAGCGCCTGGTCATGGTACATGCAGACGGCGGCGTCGAAACTCTCTCGTGCGCTTGCGTGGAACATTGAATCCGCAGGGTGCGGACCGGTGACTCGCATGCCTTCTCGGGCCAGGGCCTCGACGACGGGTTTGATCAAGGTAGACTCCTCGCTCCCCAGAATTCCGTCTTCCCCGGCATGCGGGTTGAGGCCCGCGACGGCAATTCTAGGCGCATCGAGGCCGAAATCGCGTCCGAGCGCGGCGTTTGCGACAACGATCGTTGTCCTGATCAAATCCCGTTTGAGCGCTGCGGGCACGTCGGCAAGGGGAATGTGAATCGTTGCCGGCACGACGCGGAACCGGCCGGCGCAGAGCATCATCACGCTCTTCCGGGCCCCGGAAGCGCTCGCGAGGTACTCGGTATGCCCGGAGAATCCGAATCCGGCGCCTTCGACAAGAAGGCGCTTGCAGACCGGGTTCGTGCAGATGGCGGCGGCTTCGCCTCCGCGCCACAACGCGATGGCGCGACCGATCGAATCCAGGACCGCAGGCGCGTTCTCCGCATCGGGCTGGCCGGGAACCGATGGTGCGGGAAACGGCAGAGGAAGAACCGGCAGCGCGGTCGGAAAGACTTTCCGGGCGGCGGCGGCGGAATCGAGTGTGCGAACCGGCACGCCGACGCGTTCGGCCGCGAGCCGGATGTGGTCGGGGTCCGCGATCAGCAGAAACGGCGATTCGCCCCGCAACCTCTTCCAGGCGAGGCAAGCGATCTCCGGTCCGACGCCCGCAGGGTCACCGGAGGTGAGCGCGACCGGCAGGCTCATTTGTAGGTAATGTAGGCGTTGCCGCGAAGCCGCTGAAGGTAACTCTGCCCGTATCCGGCCAAACGCTGCATGTAGAGGGAGTTCCGGATTTCATCGCGCGTTGATTCGGTTACGGCGACTTCACGGCCGCAGACCATGTAGATTGCTTGCGCATTCGCTTCATCGGCATAGATGCGCGCTTCGTGCCGGTCGAGTTCCACGAGGACGGAGGCGAGTTCCTCCGGAATCTCGGATATCGCAGTTTCTTCCTCGCTGATCGACTGCGAATCGATTTTCGAGGCCGAGAACTTCAGGTCGTCGCAGGTTTCGGACCGTTCGACGATCTCCCTGACGTTTCGATCCGAAGCGCCGTCGGGAATCGAAACCCTGACATAGGAGATTGACGCCGGCGTGCCGGGCCGATTGCCGCCGCTGCGGATGTCTCTGAGCATGAACAGTCCGACAGTGTTGGCGGTGACCTGGACCGGACCCGCAACCTGGCCGGGCTGCAGCGTCAGTATCATGGCCGCGACCTGCGGGGGCAGGCGGCCGGCGGCAAGCCAGTCGAGTTTCCCGCCGTCCTGGCCCGACTGCGCGGCGGAGAAGCGCCGCGCGGCCTCCGCGAAGTCGCTTCCGCTGCGGATTTGCCCGAGCAGCCGACGGGCGATTTCCCAGGTCTGCTCCACGCCTAGGTTGTCCGCCAAGAGAATGATTTCCGAAATGAGCACCATGGTCTCGCCGCCCCCTCCCAGACTGAGAGCGGAGTCGATCTCGCCTTCGGACACGCGCATGCTGGAACCGTATCTGGCCTGGACGACCTGGTTCCACAGAACGCCGGCCCGAACGAAATCGTGGAGCGTCTCGGGTTCCACTCCTCGGCGCGCGACGTAGTCCCGCAGCTGGCCGGCGTCCAGCCCGTCCCGCGCGGCAAACTCGGAGACATGCTTCTCGAGCGTGGCGTCATCGATTGACAGGCCGAACTCTTCGGCAGCCCCGAGGCGGATTCGGTCGTCGATAAGGTCGCTGATTGCCCGCTTTTCCGAAAAGTCCGTCAGTCCGAAAGAGCGCATCAGAAGGATGCGCTGGTCGACTTCATAGCGCGTGATTGCCAGGTCGTTGACGATGACGACGGCTTTGAAGGGATTCGCGCCTGCCCGCGCGACCAGCAGGACATCCGCAAAGATGAATGCGGCCGCGCACCAAGCAAGGGTCGAGGCGAGGACGCCGTCGCGCAGCAGTTTTGCAAGTCTGTTCATGACGGGCTCGTGCCGGTTTGTCGATTGTTCACGAAACGCAGTTCAGACGTTGAGTTGTCCGGCTGGGCCTTCCGCTCAGTCCGAGCAACTCGACCGTGAGGCTGAGCTCCCGCGTTGGTTCGACGATACCAGAGGTCGCCGCGCTAAGCGAGAAGGAAAGAAGAACGGTAGTGCATTCGTTCCTGAATCTTATTCCCAGTTCGCCTTCCGTGGTCTTGTTGCTGACAAGGTTTCTTCTCAGTGATCCGTACAGGTCGACCCTGGGGGTCATGGAAAGCCGCCCGTCGACGGTGAGTTCCCGCGCTGTGCGCGAACCCGCAACGTCGATGTAGTTCAGGCCGACGTCGTATCTCCTACTCGAGTAGGAGACCGACTGCTCGAACTTGCTGAAGCGGAGACTGTCATCGAAGACGCCGAGGCTGGCAAGTTCCAGCCGGTTCGCGAGAGAGAGTTGCAGGGAGCCTATGTAGGAGGAAGACTTGCCCGCGTGACCGCTCTTCGGATCGAACTGCTCCAGGTCGCGCTCGCGGAACACGCGACCGATCGTGGCATCGACAGACAGGCCCGACGGACGGAGCAAGCCGTAGTTTGCGCCGATGTTCGCCCGCAGTCCGCGCTCCGGCCTGTCAAACCCCGGAATGCGGTTCAGGGCAAAGAGATTTGATTCCTCGAAGTTGAACCGGACGCCCTCGCGGTTGGGGCGGTCGTCCGCATTGTCCGGACTCCAGACCACCTGGATGACGGGACTGAGCCTGTGCAGCGTTTCACCTGTAGTCAAGGACAGGGGCCACCTGAGTTCGGCCGCCCCCAGCCTGTCGAATGCGACGAGTGACCCTGTTCCGGCGTCTGGCCGGTTTTCCGTCAGGTAGTGCAGAATGCCGGCTTCGCCGGCGACTCCGAGTTGCAGGCCGTGGTCCGCTTGCCAGCGATTCCTCCAGTCAACGTGAAGGCCGGTTCGCGTGAATCCGTCACCTGTTTTCTGGATAAGGTTGAGTGAATGCGCCCGAAGCCCCACGGTTCCGCTTCCGGGCCCCGGGTTCCAGGTTCTGTGGTAACGTATGTCGGGAAGGACAAACGGAATCTGTAGGTCCGTTTCCTTCGTCCGCAGACTCTGGACTTGGGATGCGCTGAAGCCGAGGTAGCTTTCGGCTCGCGTTCTTTCGATGTCCATTCGGGACAGCAACCTGTCCTGTCCGCTGTATCGGTATTGCGCCGGAAAGGTCTTGTTTGATGCGGCCTCTACTTCGAAGTTCAACATGAACTCGCGGGGCAAGCTGAACTGTCCGTTCCCTTTCAGAAAACTGCCGAGTCCCTCGGGGTTGAGCGCGTCAGCGAAAGCGACCGCTCCATCGAACTTGACCTGGCCGCGCCTGAAATTCCGCCTGTACTCGGCTTCCAGAATGGCGCTGCCGCCGGAGGAGACGAACGGCGCGAGAGTAACGTCCTCGTGGTCCGACAGAACCAGATAGTAGGGCTGGCGCACCGCGGTTCCCAGCGTGTTGGACGTGATCAGGGTCGGCACGAGAAACCCGGAAGCCCGCCGGACGCTCGGGTCCGGCACTCGGAGGTTCGGAACGTAAGCAACGGGGAGTCCTGCGACTTCGAGTATCGCGCCCTCGAAGTAGATTTTCCGTTCCAGTTCGTCGTGAATGACCCTCCTCGACCGGATCCTCCACGCCGGGACATCGGAATCGCTGCAGATGCGGCATGAGCTCGCGACGGCGTTTCCCAGGAACTTGTAACGGCCGTCTTGACGGACAAGTCGCGCCGCCGCGAGTTGAAGTTCCTGGCCAATGAGGACATTCGCGCTGTCGATGATGCCGTCCCGCATGTCGTCCGAGACATCGGCCGACCGGGCGATCGCCACCTCCTCGCCGGACACGATAGTCAGGGGATCGCTGATCATCAGTCGTCCCGTGCCCCTGTCGTAGACGATCCGCTCGGTCCTCAGGATCTGGTCGCGGAAATAGACCGTGACGCCATTGGACGCGACCAGCCGTTCGGCGCCCTGATCGACCCGCAGAGAGCCGGCAACGAGCGAGACCGGATCCTGCGTCGACTGCGCGGTTGCTTCGCCGACTCCGGCGGCCACGAAGGCGGCCAGCAGAAAACAGGAAACTCGCGGTGCGAGGTTCTTCCGCCGCAAGGGACGGCGCCGCGCCGCGCCGCGAGAGGGCTTTGCGGCCATGCTCAGCCGTCTTCCAGAAACAGCAACGCCGAGAGCCCGAGCATCAACGCCGCCAGCGGCAGGAACCATGCGGAGACGAAGACCGGCAGCTCGCCGGACGCGCCGAGCGACTTGACGAGCGTTTGCAGGGAGTGGACCCCGAATCCGCACATCAGCGTGACGAAGGCGGCGCGTCCGGCATAGCCGAGCCTCGGTGACTGCAGAATGAACGCCGAACCGATGATGAACATGGCGACGAAGAGAAATGGCCGGGCGAGTTCGGACTGGAAGTGCAGGCGATAGTTCCGGGAGGAGAAACCGGCAGCATCCATGGCCTGCACGAACCGGGGCAGGTTCCAGACGGAGATCGTTTCCGGCTTCGGGTATCCTTCGAGTATCTGCTCCCGCGTAATCGAGGCGGATCGCCGCTCGATGGGAAACTCCTCCGCCGACAGCTCGGGATTGTCCACGCTTCGGTCGATGTCCCAGCGCTTGCCGCGCACGAAGACCCACTCGCGGTCCTGGAAAAGAAAGGCGCGGTCGGCGACCGTCGTTCGGACGGCATCGCCCCCCGCATCGAACTCGATCATCGTGATGTCGCTCAGCGTCGCGCCGTCGCCGAGTGCGCCCTCGGCATGCAGGATTGCGTGTCCGTCGGCATTCTTTTGCCGCAGCCAGAGGCCGCTTGCCCTGACCGAGACAAGGCGCGCGTCCGGATTTTCCATGCCCGCCCGCAGCGCTTCCTGCTTGCGCACGATGGACGCGATCGCCGGGTTGAGCAGAACCAGGCCGAGCACGCCCACCAGGAATGCGCTGGCTGCAGGCATGATCAGGCTTCGCAGCGCCGACGCGCCGGCGCCGCGCGAAGCGACGATTTCGTTCGATCTCGCGATGCGGCTGCAGAACCAGATTGCTGACAGCATCACGATGACGGGCATTGCCTCGGCGACAATTTCCGGAGTCTTCGTCGCTGCCACCCTGAGCGCGGTCCTGATCGCATCGGCGCCCGCCCCGCTCCGACGGGTGCTGTCGAGCGCGCTGACGACGAAAATGAGCATTGCCGCAAACGCCAGAACCCGCAGCAGGACGGACACATACTGTCGCGCGAAGTAAAGATGCAGAGTCATCGACTCCATCCCGGCGCGAGTCCGCTCTCGATGCTGTCCCACGTCTTGCGCCAGCTGCTGACTCCCACCCAGCCGAGAGCGAGCACCAGGGCCGAGCCGAAGGCTGGCGCGGCGTAGAGGATCCACCAGAAGTCGGGATGCCTGGCTGCCTCGGCTTCCAGAGCGCCGCGCAGCGAGTTCACCGCGAGCATCAGGGCGATTGCCACAATGATTCGGAACGCGGCGCCCGTCCTCTTGAATCCTCCCGCCAGAATCGCGGCGACGCCGATGACGGGGGCGAGAAAGGCGATTAGAGCCTTGACCGACCGGCTGTGGCGTTCTGCGACTGCGCTGTCGCGCAAGTGTCCGCCGTCGGGCGCCGCTGCGAGACGCCGCAGTTCCGGAGTCGGGACTTCCTGAACGGAACCCGTGCGTTCCCGGGTGGACTTCGCGAACGGTGCCAGATCGTAGGACAGCGAATCGAAATGGACCGTGTTGAGCGTCCGTCCCCCATGCGTGAATGTCTGGATCACGCCGTCAAGGAGAAGGAGTTTCGGGGCAGGGGAGTCATTTCCGATGCTTCCGTAGGGAGCGGTATGCACGACGGAAGGGCCGTCCTCCGGCCGCTCCCTGATCACGATGTCGTGGAGCGCGCCGTCGGCCGCCGTCTTTCCGAAGAAGAAGGTCGTGGTTTCGTTCGGAAACACGAACTCGCCTTCGACGATTATCTGCGCGAGGTATTCGCTTCGAATTCGATGCTGGAGATCGAGAAACTTCCCGAAGGAAACCGGTGCGACTATGTGGCCGAGCACGCCGACGACAACGAGGCATGCCAGGCCAAAAAGCATGAAGGGCCGCATCAGGACGGCGTTGTGAATTCCGGCTCCCATCATCACCACGAGTTCGGATTCCCCGAACAGGCGGTTGGTGAGCGCGACGGAAGCCGCGAATCCGGCCACAGGGACGACCATTTCGAGGACGTTGGGAAGGAGCAGCACGGCGAGCAGGGCGAATTCCGCCCCGGCCTGACCGTTCTCGAGCACAAAGTCCACGTATCTGAGCGCCCGGTTCAGCCAGATCACGCCGGTGAACACCAGAAGGAAGAACAGGAAATAGCCGGACATTTGGCTCAGAATGTACCGGTCGGTCCGCATCATCCCGCATCCAGCCGCCGCGACGGTCGTTTCTCCAGATCCCGTTCGGGAATAAAGCAATGCGCCCGAATAGGATAGCGCATTGTGGCCAACCAATGAATGCGGTGCTAGAGTTGCCGGAAACCCCCGCAGATCACTGGACCCGACATGACCGAACCTGTCCGCCCCGAGTTCAAACGTATGTCCGAAGAAAGTCTTGCGGGTTTCGCAGGCGACGTGGCTCTGCCCGTGGATCCGGGCGGAAATCTGGGCGCGCCCACCCGGCGGCTGGACGGGCTGGCCGGCGGGGTGATCTCCAGGTTTGTTTCCGGGAGCGAGTTCTCCGAAATGGAAACCGGCGCCTGTCACGTCATTTCCCCTCCGCCTGGCTTGAGTGCGGCTGCCGTCATCGTATGCAAGCTTGCGAGTCGTTCCGAGATTCTGGAGGCGCGTCGGGCCGGCGCTTCGATTGCCAAGGCGGCCGTCAGGTCTAGGGAGTTGCTGATCGTTTCGGGCACCCATCTACACGCCGAGGAAATGGCGTTCGGCGCCGTCCTGCGGCGGTACGACTTCTCGCACTGGAAAACGGCTGCGGAAAAGCCGGAGGGAGCGATTTCGGTCATGACGCGCGCGCCGGAGCGCGACGAAAGGAAGTACCAGGCGCTCGCGGCCCTTGCCGACGGATTGTACTTTACCCGCGACCTTGTCAACGAACCGGCCAACATCCTTACCACGGACGAGTTTGCGGATCGCCTGCGCGGCCTGGCTTCACTGGGCGTCGACGTGAATATTCTCGACGAGGACGCCATGCGCGAGCGCGGCATGCTGGCCCTTCTGGGCGTCGGCCAGGGGTCGCGAAGCCCGTCCTATCTCGTCACCATGCATTGGCGCGGCGGCGGCGGCGGTCCCCAGCTCGCGCTCGTCGGCAAGGGCGTTGTCTTCGACACCGGCGGAATATCGATCAAGCCGGCGGCGAACATGGAAGAAATGACGACGGACATGGGCGGGGCCGGCGCTGTCGCGGGCATCATGAAGGCGATCGCGACGCGCGGCGCCAACGCTAACGTGGTTGGAATCGTCGGGCTCGTCGAGAACATGCCCGGCGGAAACGCGCAGCGCCCCGGAGACATCGTCAAGTCGCTCAAGGGCGACACGATTGAGGTCATCAACACAGATGCAGAAGGGCGCCTCGTTCTCGCAGACGCGCTCTGGTACGCGCAGGAAGATTGCTCGCCTGACGGGATCATCGATTTTGCGACCTTGACCGGGGCCATCATCGTCGCCCTCGGCCACGAGCATGCCGGCGCCTTTTCAAACGATGACGATTTCTGCAACGCTTTCTTGGAGGCAGCGAACCGCGAAGGGGAGAAAGCGTGGCGGATGCCGCTCGGGAAGGCCTATGACAAGCAGCTCAAGTCCCGCAAGGCCGACATGAAGAACGTTGGCGGCCGCGACGCGAGCGCCATAACCGCAGCGCAGTTCCTGGCGCGGTTCGTTCGCAAGAACACGCCTTGGATCCACCTTGACGTCGCCGGAGTCGCGAACCTGAAATCGGAATCGGATCTATCTCCCCGCGGCGCGACCGGCTGGGGGCTGCTCGCGGTCGACCGTCTGATCCGCGACAGGTTCGAAACACCCGGATGACGCGCGAGGCGTATTTCTATCGCGTCTTCCGCTCGACAGTTGAACAGATTCTGGTGCGCCTGCTGCAGCGCTCGCGCGGGCAGGGCATGCGCTCTCTCGTGGTCGGCGTCGATCGGGACCACATGCGGAAACTCGACGAAAGGCTTTGGGTGTTCGACGACCAGACCTTCCTTCCGCACGCGGTGGCGGGTTCGGATGCGGACCCCCACCAACCGATCCTGCTCGCGACGGACTTCGACAATCCGAATTCCGCGAATCATCTGATCCTGCTCGACGGGCGAGCCCTAGATTTGACGCAGGTTTCGGCGTTCGGGCGAATCAGCATCATTTTCGACGGCAGGGACCGGTCGCAAGTCGATGCGGCGCGACGGGACTGGAAAGCGGCGGTGGAGGCCGGCATTTCGTGTGTCTACTGGACGGACGAATCGGGCGCCTGGAAGGAGCTGCGGAGATCCGGTCCCGACCGGGAACCGGCGGCATCCTGACGGTCGGCGGGTGGAGTTCGGAGGCGTGTCGCGATTTCCGGCGGGGCGTCCGATCCGGAATTCGGCGTCGGACCCTGCTTTGGCCCTCGGGTGCCGGCGCGAACGGCGCAGTTCGGGGAGCGCCCCGTTCGGGCGGATGCAGGTCAACGGCATGATCCGCGCCCTATGCCGGGCCGCCCCGGCGGAGGCATTTCCCGCGCGGGCGTACGGTGCTTCCCGTAGAGTTCGCCTGTGCGGGACCGCGGGCCTCGCCCGCCGAAGAGGCAGGGGCGGGCGGACTGAACCGAATGGCGTCGAGGGCGCTATTGCCCGGAAGCACGTTGATCGCTAAATTCGCGTGACTCTCGGGCCTCAATCCGTAGACTGGACCACCAAAGAGGAAGGAGGATTTTCGTGCTCACCCTGATTGAAGAGTTGCTTCTCCTGATTCTCGATGACGAAGACGGAACGTTTGCGCCGGTTCCCGAATATGCGCTGGACTATGCGATTTCCGGAGCCGTGCTCATAGAACTGGCTCTGGAGGACCGGATCGACACCGATCTGGAGTCCCTGTTCGTGGTCAACCCGGAACCGGTGAACAACGAACTCCTGGACCCGACCCTTGCGAGAATCGTTCAGGAAGGCGGCAAGACCGACATCAAGACCTGGATCAGGAAGACGAGCGCCCACGCGGCGGAACTGAAGGAGCAGGCCCTCCAGGCCCTGGTAAAGCGCGGAGTCCTGAATCAGGTCGACCGCCGGTTTTTCTGGCTGCTGCAGGAACGCAGGTACCCCGTTATCGACAGCAAGGTCGAACGCGAGGTCAAGCTGCGCATCATGTCGGTGCTCTTCGACGACGGAATTCCCGAGGTAAGGGATATCGCGCTCATCAGCCTCGTCTATGCTTGCGGCGTTTTCGGAAATCTCCTGTCCACGCGCGAGCTCAAGCACGCCGCGCCCCGCATCAGTCAAGTTCGCAAGATGGATCTCATCGGGCGGGGAGTCTCCGGCGCCGTCCGCGACATCGAGGCAACGATCACGCTTTCAATGCGTGGCATGATGTGATGTGATGTCGGGGTCCAGGAGCAATCGGAGATCCGAACATCGGCGCGATACGGGGCAAATGACGGTATACATGTCTTGCGGTTCCGCCAAGAATCTGCATGTTGTGCCCGCGAGCGCCGATTTCAGATGATCGGCACAGGCAGGTTTGTCAACAATAACCGGATGAAAGAATGGAAATAGCAGTTGCACGAACGAGCGGCGCGTTGGTTGCCAGCGTGTCCGGGAGAATCGATGGAACCAATTCCAAGGAATTCGAAGACGGCCTCAAGGCCGAGATCTCGGACGACGACAACGTTGTCGTCCTCGACCTCGAAAACCTAACGTACATCAGCAGTGCCGGCCTCCGCGCCATTCTCCTGACAGCAAAGCACCTCGGCCGCAGAAATGCGAAGTTCCGGATTTGTTCCGTGTCTCCCTCAGTGTCGGAAATCTTCACGGTTAGCGGGTTTGATCGCATCATCCCCATATTCAAGACCCAGGATGCAGCAATCGCGGCGAACGACTGAACCGGGCGTTTCGCGCGCGCGGTTCGCCCGAGCCTGCATTCCTGTAGCCGAGCACAGCCCTCGGAGGTTTTGGGCGGGGCGGGGAGTTCGCGATTGAGTTCGCCTGCCGGTGAACCGGTGACGCGCGACGGCGACCTGGACCTGACCATGGTTCACATCCGGCTCTGCGCGAACGGGCGGACGTTCCTGTTTCTTGATGGCGGCATGTGTGATGTTGGTTGCAATGTTTTTCGCAAGTTGCGGCGGAGGTGCGAAATTTGTCGGGTTTCTGCTGGCATTGGCCCATCGAGTTCGCGGCGGTTCCGGACGTCTTGACCGGGAAACCATGCGGCAGGCCCGGAAACGCTGACCCATGACCATCGGGTTTTCCACGCGCATCGCGATGGCGCTGGCGGTCATCCTGTCGGTCGGCCTCGGCGTGACCGGCATCCTGAGCATCCAGACCTTTGAACGAACGCTTGGAGAGTTTCTCTCGACGCGGTTCCAGTTCGTTGTTGACGACGTCCGGCAGCGGATCGAGACACAGCTGGATCTCGGGCTTGAGTTGTCGGACATGCAGAACGTCCCTTTGATCATGGATGCATACCTGCGCGACGACTCCCAGATCCTGACCATCGAGGTTTTCGAAGAAACCGGAACGGTTGTTCACAGCACCGACACGAGCTTTGTAGGCGACGTCGTGACGGAAGACTGGATGCAGGCCTGGAACGAAAGCGGCGACCGCAACAACTGGTTTCTCTTTCAGCGGGACGCCGGAGTGGTCGGATCCCTGATCCGAGACAGCTTCGACAGGGATGTCGGTTCGGTGGCGCTCCGCTACTCCCGCGACTATCTGGACGACACTGTCCGGGTTCACCGTTCGGTGCTGCTGGGCGCAGGGATCGTCAACGTGGTCATCATTCTGTTCCTGGCGCTCTTCGGGTCCCTGCAGGTGCTGCGCCGGCCGCTGAGGGACTTGCGCGACCTCAACGACTCCGTTCGGAGGATGGCGGCGAGGAAGTTCGGGGCGGACGTCGATGACGGCGACAGCCGCCTTTATGACGAGTTGCCGGAGTACGGAGACTTCGCGCGCAGCGTCCAAGAGGCTCAGGATCTGATTTCGGAAGCAACTGCCGAAGTCCGCCGCATCGATGAAGAGCAGGCCGGGCGGGCATGACAATGGCGACAGGGACAACCGAAGGTCGTGAGGCCAACGGAACCGGGGGTTCAGGAGGCATCATCTCACGCCACGGGGCGGTGCTCTTCAGAATCGTCGCGCTTTCCGCCCTTCTTCTCCTGATTTCCCAGATTGCATTCGCCTGGTTCTCGCTGAACGAATTCGAGAAGGTTCTCAGGCCGCAGCTCGAACGCAAGGCCGAGGTCGTCGGCCGCGCCGTCGGCAATCTCGTTCGCTACAGCGTCGACGATCTGGGCTTTCCGCCCGAACGTCTCGTCGGAGTCGACGCGTACTTCACGCGCATAATGCATGCAAATCCGGACATAGACTTCATGGCGCTGCTCGATGCGGGCGGCGGGGTTCTGTCGCTCGACGGAATATCAGCCGAGGACTTCACGACAATAGATCTTTCCGAGGCGGTTCCGGGCGCGACGGTGCCCAGTTCGGCGTCGGAACATGTGGCCGCGCCGTTTCCGATAAGCGTGGACGGGACAGTCGTTGCAACCCTGATCGTGGGGGTCAGCCTTGAATACGTGAGCGACCGCCTGTCGGACATATACCTTGACGTCATCACCGTCATCGTCGTGTCGTGGCTTGTGACGCTTGAATTCATGCTGTTCTTCATGAACACCAAGCTCACCACGCCGCTGAACGGCATTTCCATCGCGCTCGCGCGCGGACAGAAGGGAGTATTCGCCGACAGGGTGGTTTCCAGAGCGCGCGACGAAGTCGGACTGGTGACTGCGAGCATCAACGATCTCATACATGCGCTCCAGCAGAAGTACGACGACTTCCGGTTCGAACTGCACGAAGTGAGAAGCGCGCAGCTTGACAAGGCGGTCGTGCAGAGGGTTCAGGCCGTCAAGAATCGAGTCGACGCGCGACTAAGGTTTTCCGGCGGCGAGGACATCCGGCCGTCGAGCAGCTTGCAGATCAGGATACCCCTGTTCCTGCTTATGTTCTCGGAAGAGCTCTCGCGGCCGTTCCTTCCGATTTTCATAAGCCGGCTTGTGCCTGCCGAAACGACGGTTTCCCACGAGTTCATGATCGGCTTCCCGATCACCCTTTTCATGTTCGTGGCCGCGGTCCTGACGCCGTTCGGCGGCGTGCTTTCGGACAGGTTCGGCGCGCGGCGGGTTTTCATCCTCGGCGCGATTCCGGCCACTATCGGATACTTCGGAACCTTTCTGACGCAGGGTTATCTGGATTTCATCATGTGGCGCACATTCTCCGGCGTCGGTTACGGCTTGATCTTCATCGCCGCGCAGGCATGGGTCGCGGAGAACACGCGCGGAAGACACATGGCTCAGGAGATGTCGGTGTTCGTCGGCGCCGTATTCGTCGGAATGATCTGCGGCCCGCCGTTCGGCGGAATCATTGCCGCGCGCCTTGGTTACGAAGCCACATTTCTCCTCTCGGCTGGACTTGCCTTCGTATCGGGGCTCATCGTCTACTCGATGCTGGACAATTCCATGGGAAAGCGCG
Source organism: uncultured Amylibacter sp. (assembly GCA_963662815.2). Taxonomy (GTDB): domain Bacteria; phylum Pseudomonadota; class Alphaproteobacteria; order Rhodobacterales; family Rhodobacteraceae; genus JAPPHA01. Next base: position 178,775 of record CAXXWA010000020.1, on the reverse strand, counting down.
TGCGGGCCGGTACCAGGCTTGGCATCTCCGGGGCGCGCATGCTGCTTCTTGATCCGCGGTTCTTTGCGGTAACCTTTCTTGCGGCCGTGCCCGGCAAGTTCATCGTGACCGGATTCTTCTTCTACCTGTTGCCGCTTCACCTGAACGCGGTCGGCAACAGCCAGTCCGTGATCGGCTGGCTGATGATGCTTTACGGGCTTTCCACGTTTGCCCTGCTTCCGCTGGTATCCCGGTTTGCGGACAGGAGCGGGCAGTACCCGGTTCTCGTCGGCCTGGGCGTAGGACTGACGGGGGCCGGCTGCCTTGCGATCCTACCGGAGCTCGGAATTCCGAATCCGAACGTCGCCGCGGCGATTTCGATACTGTGCCTCGGAGTCGGACACGCCCTGTCGCTTCCCTCTCAGCTTGCCATCATTCAGCAGGCGGCGGCCCGGTTCCACGGCGCCGTCGGACCTGCATCCGCGATCAGCGCCTACCGCGTGATCGAGCGCCTTGGTCTCGTCATGGGCCCGCTCGTGGCTGCCCCGCTCGCCATTGCGTTCGGCACGGCAGGGGCGATCGTCGGGCTTGGTCTGATAACGCTGGCATTCGTTCCCTTCTACGCCTTTGCGATGTACCTTTCCAGGAACCGGCCCGGCGCAGCGATGGGCGAACTGTCCTGATGCGCGATCGCGGGCCCTTCGTTCCTCGCGCCGCCGTTGTCGCGGCCCTGCGCCGCGCCGCGGCCGGTCTGGCCGTTTCGCTGCTGGCCGTCACCATCGGAGGGGCGCAGGAGAGCGGATCCGGGAAGGCGGATCCGTACAGGATATTCGCGGTTCTCTGGCGGGGCGAGACGGAGGTCGAAGACGGGTTCCGCGCCCAACTGACCCAACGCGGCGTTCCTTTCGAATTGACCGTGCGCAGCCTTGACCTGGACCGCGGCAACGCGCCGCCCATCATCGAGGAGATCAGGGAGGCGCGGCCCGACCTCGTATATACTTGGGGGACAGGCACGACGACGAGCATAGTCGGACGGCTCGACGAGGACGATCCGGACAGCTTCGTGCGGGACATTCCGGGAATTTTCGTGCTTGTAGCCTATCCGCTCGAGGCCGGAATCATCGAGAACTTTGCTCGCCCCGGAAGGCCGGTCACGGGCGTTTCGTTCCTGTCGCCGGTCGATGTCCAGCTCAGCGCGATCGTCGCCTACCACCCGTTCAAGACGGTTGCGGTCATCTTCGACGAGACAGCCGGGAACTCCAGAATCAATGTTGCCAGCCTGCGCGAGACTGCGCCCGAGTTCGGGTTGCGACTCCTTGAATACCCGATTCCGGTCGGAAGCGATGGCAGACCGGATCCCGAAGAGCTTCCAGAGCTGGTCGAACGGGCGAAGCGGGACGGAGCCGAATTGCTTTACATGGGGCCGGACTCGTTTCTCGCGCGGCACGGAGACGTGTTCACTGCGGAGGCGATCCGCAACGGACTTCCGACGTTCGCCGCGACGCAGGCGCCGCTGCTGAACTCGCGCGCGATGTTCGGACTTGTCACCGAATACTACACTCTCGGACGGCTCGCCGCTCTGCAGGCGGAAAGGATACTTGTCGACGAGGTTCCGCCCGAAGATCTGCCCGTCGGGCGCCTTTCGCGCTACAAGCTCTGGATTAACCGGGATGTGGTGCAGGAAATCGGCTTGTATCCGCCTTTGGAAATGATTGCAGTCGCTGACTTCCGCGAGAGTGCGCGTGACTGACGGCGTGAGTTGTTGAACTGAAAGAGACATGCTGCTGCGCACCCGAATCAGCCTGTTTGCGACATCGGCATTCGTGGTTATCTGCGTTTGCCTCGCGGTCGCCGCGCTTCAGCGGGAACAGATCATCAATTCCCGTTTCGCGGGCGAGATCATCAACGACCGTTCTACGGTCTGGACGCGGGTCATCGACAGGATTGCGCTGCGCATGGAGGCCGAGGTCGAAGTCGCGACCAATAGCCCCGACCTTGTCGACGCGATCGTAAGTGAAGACCGCAACGCAATCCGCCAGTACGCTGACCGCATCCGTGAACAGCTCTCGGACGCGGGCATTTCCGATCGACTCGACATCGTGTCCGCGAGCGGGAGCGTGCTGTATTCGTCGCTTGAGGACGAGTTTCCGACCCCTTCGATTTCGCCGGAGATTGTCGCGCAGGCAATGGCCGACCGGGAGACCGTTAGCGGGCTTGGAAACGACAGGCAACGCCACATCGTGGTCGCTGTAGGGGTGCCGCTGCTCGTCGGGCAGGATCCGGTCGCGTTTGCGATCCTCGGCACAGATGTTGGCGAAGCGATCGCGGAAATGGAAATCGTTACCCGCTCGATGGTTTTCTTCGTGAACAGGCGTGGACGCCTCCTCGCAGGCACGGCAGTCGATCTGTGGAGAGAGCTTGACGACCACATCGACCTTGTCGACGTCAACAGCCTCCAGACGCTGGAACTGACCGACCGGGTCTACTCCGCAATCGTGCTGCCGCAGGAACTCGACCTCGGAAGCCTTCAGGCGATCGTGGTGAGCGTCAGGGACATCACTGATGTTGCATCGCAACAGCAGCGCCTCCGGAACGTCATGATCGCGGGAACTGTGATCGGCCTCTTCATCATGGTTGTCTTGCTCAACTTTTACATGGCATGGGCATTCGCCCCGCTGGCCGCGGGCATAAACATGCTGAATGCGCTGTCCCAGGGCAATCTTTCCGTCCGCATGGACACGCGCGACGCCAGGGACGAAGTCGGACGCATCGCCAATGCGCTGAACCTTTTCAGATCAAAGCTTATCGCGACGGACAGGCTTAGGCAGTCTCGCGAACGCCAGCGCGGCCGTCAGGAAAGATTCATCCGCCGGGAAATGACGGAACTCGCCGCCACGCTCGACGAAGAAGAGCGCGCCGCAGTTCTGGAGGAGCTGCAGCAGGTCGAGGACCAGGTGCGGGAACGGGCGGCCGAGTCAGAAAACACCCTGATGCGCGAAGCGCGGCGACTGGAGCGATTTCGACAGGGCGGGTGACCCCGATAAGGAACAGACCGCGGGCGGCGACGCGGATGCCGAGCGCGAGGGGCTCGCGATGATGGCGCTCGCCTTCCAGAAGATGTCGGACCGCGTCCAGACCCAGAACCAGAAGTTGCGAGACTCCCTCGCGACCAAGAATGCGCTGATTGCGATTCAGAAGGAACTGGACATCGCGGCCAAGGTTCAGCTCTCGTTCATGCCCGGAAAGACTTCCCGAGAATCCCGCATTCAGCCTGTTTGGAACGATGAAACCCGCGAAGGAGGTCGGCGGAGATTTTTTCGATTATTTCTGGATCGACAGTCAAAACGTCGCCATCGTGATCGCCGATGTCTCGGGCAAGGGCGTTCCCGCCGCCCTTTTCATGGTCATGGCTCGAACCGTGCTTCGCGCGACAATTCGCACCGAAGAAACGCCAGGGGAAGTGCTCGGCCGAGTCAACGCGTTTCTTGATCGCAACAATGCCGAACAGCTCTTCGTCACGGTGTTCTTTGGCGTGCTGAATGAAACGCACCGGGAGATTGGCGTTTGCAAACGGCGGGCACAATTCGCCGCTGCTTGTCAGCAACGGCCGCGCCGCACCGCTGGAATTGACCGGTGGCGTGGTGCTTGGCATGATCGAAGGGCTGTCCTATGACAATGCGTATGTCGACCTCGAACCCGGCGACCGGGTCATTTTTGTCACCGACGGAATATCGGAGGCAACCGACAGCGAACTGAACGACTATGGCGATGACAGGCTGATTGATGCGGCTTCGACCTTGCCTGCTCACTCTTCCCCCGAAGAGGATGTTGCCGAAATCGTGCGCGGGGTGGAGGAATTCGTCGGGGATGCGCCGCAATTTGACGACATAACCTGTGTCGTGCTCCACTATCACGGCCCTCACGACGAGGCGGATGCTGGCGGCGCGAACAGTTCGGAACCGGATCGAGATTCATGAAGACTTCGCGCTTGGACATTACCCTGGAAGGCAGGCTCGAGGAGCTGGAAAGGGTTGCGGAATTGATCGATGCCCATGCGGCGGCGAGAAAATGGCCCGACGGCTGGGCCATGAAGATCAATCTCTGCCTCGACGAGCTGATTACGAATGTCGTGAGCTACGGATACGGGGATTCAGTCGCGGCCGACCACGAGATAAGGATATCGCTCGACGAATCGGATGACCAGGTCGAAGTCGTCATGCAGGATGACGGCGCGGCGTTCGATCCCATTGCCGAAGCGCCCGAACCGGATCTGGATTCGAGTGCGGAGGACAGGGCCATCGGCGGACTGGGCATCCACTTCGTGAAGAACTTCATGGACGAGGTTTCGTGGGAACGGCGGGGAGACTTAAATCACACGCGGTTGATCCTGCGCGGCCTTGAGTCGGAAGAAGGATGATCGGCAGCGAGGATCGCGAGCCCGGCAGTCTGCCGGGTGAAATGGCGGCACTTCGTGCGGATTCCGCGCTCAGGAAACGGCTTCGGGACTTTGGGGAAAGCAGTCCCGGTTCCCTGACCTGGAAGGAATACGACGAACTCGTCGCGGCGGTCGACGGTGCATTCCTGCGCAGGGCCGAAACTCGCAGCTTCCGCTACCTCCACCCCATTTCCCTTCAAGATCCCGCGATGGGGGTCGGCAAGCCCTATAACGTGAACTTGGCGGTTCACGACTGGTCGTGGCGGGGGGCATCCGGTGGTTGCGATCGGCGGGATCACGAACGTTTCGCAGCGATTTCGACTTCCTGGCGCTGGACAGCTTTCCGGAACTCCGCCTGATCTGCCTGGATCTTGCCGGTCGCGGCGGAAGCGGCTGGATGGCGGAAATTTCCGACTATCATTTGGACACTTACGTGGAACAGCTTCACCAGTTCCTCGTCGAGGAAGGCCTGGAAGGCGCCACCGTTCTCGGGTCGTCGCTTGGCGGAATGGCGGCAATCCGCTTGGCTGCGCACTGCCCGGAGCTCGTCTCGCGCCTCGTTCTAAACGACACCGGACCGTTCATACCTGCGGTTCGACGGCGCCGCCGGGCGCGGGCGGTCGCGCGCCACTACGTGTTTCGCAACCCGGCGGAAATGTTCCGGCGCACGGGCGCCGCGACGAAGTATACCGGCTTTGTCCCGGACGCGGTTCTTCTCCACGTTTCGCATCACAAGACTCGGTGGTCGGCGGAGGAAGCCGGACGCGTCTACCGTCACGACCTCCGCGCGCTGCTGGCCTACCGCTCGGACGCGTCGAACGATCTGGATCTGTGGTCGGACTGGAACAGGCTTGAGTGCCCGGTGCTCCTGATCCACGGCATGCTCAGCGATGCAACGGACGACGCGACCGTGGAACGGATGCGAAGTCATGGCCGGCTTTCGGTCATACAGGTGCCTGGTACCGGCCATACGCCACTCCTCTGCGACCGCCGTCTGGCGCTGCTGATCGCAGGCTGGATCGAGGATGACAGGCGCTACGACCGCGACATCCTTTTCGAACCGACGTCCTGGCCGAATCGAGTTCTTTATGGCCACGCCAGCTGAACTGACCGAAGCCGGCTTCTACTTTGCGCGGCACGGCCAGACGTGGGCCAACCGTTTGCAGATTCGCGCGGGCGGCGACTGCGACGCCCGGTTGACCGAACAGGGGCGCAGTGACTCGCATTCCGTGGGACGGCGGCTGATTGGCTCTTCGCTGCCGAAGCCGGGCATGATCATCACCTCGCCCATGTCCCGCACGCTGAATTCGGCGCGCATCGTCAACATGCATCTCGGCGTGCCGATGCGGACGTGCCGCATGCTATCGGAACGGCGGCTCGGCGGTTGGAATTTCCGATCCTATGTTTCGACCTCTGAACAATTGAGGCTCAAATGGACGCCGCCTGGTGGCGAACCGGAGCATGTCTTCCGTACACGGATAACTGCCATGATCGCAGCAAATGCGGATTACTGGCGCGAGAGGCCGCTCATCGTTTCGAGTCGGGGCGTTGCCCGCATCATCTTTTCCGAAATCGGCTATCTTGCCGGCGACGTCGAGAACGGCAAGCTCTACTTCGTTTCGATCGGGAGCGGTGCGCTGTCTGAGGCGGTTTCCATCCACGAGATTTGCTGCGACGGCGCGAGAAGGATCTGGTCGGCGCATGGTGTGCAAGCAGGCGAGACTCGTCGCCAGGACAGGTAGCGTCCGGTTCTGGATGTGGTGCGGCGGACTTGCCGTAATCCCGGGGTTGCCGTCAGGCCGACGTGCGAGAGAATTGCGGCCCGGACCCCCGAACCCGGACTTTCCGGTCCTGATGCGCTGTGTTAGGGGCGGCAGGTGCAAGCGAAGTAAAGGTCAATCGTGAACGGGGGCCGGCACCATGACCATTGAACGAACACTGTCCATCATCAAGCCGGATGCCACTGGCCGGAACATTACCGGCAGGATCTGCGCCATGTTCGAGGAAGCCGGGCTCCGCATCGTCGCCCAGAAGAGAATCATGCTCACTCGCGGGGAGGCCGGGCGGTTCTACGATGTGCACAGGGATCGGCCGTTCTTCGATGAGCTGTGCGAATTCATGTCGTCCGGACCTGTCGTGGTGCAGGTGCTGGAGGGCGAAGACGCGATCAGGCGGAACCGCGACATCATGGGAGCGACGAACCCTGCCGAAGCGGCGGCCGGCACCATCCGAAGGACCTTCTCCAGTTCGATTGGCGAGAACTCGGTTCACGGATCGGACGGGCCGGAGACTGCGGCCACGGAAATCGCCTTTTTCTTCTCGGAACTTGAGATCGCCGGGTAGGCAGTCCGCAAACGCGGTTCCGTGCGCCGCGCCTGGATCACGCGGAACTCGGACCTGCGCGCACGACGCCGAAAGCATCGAGTTCCGTTTCCAGTTCCGGAACCGGGCCGGTTCGGATGCGCGCCTTGAGTCCCTCGAATCGTTTGCGAAGGGCGGTGCGCTCGTCCTCGCTGCAGTCGGTCCAGTCCCGGCCCTCAAGCCCGAGAACGACCGCGCAAAATCCGATGAAGTGAGGTTTTGCCCCGGCTCTCATCACGCGCAGGTACGCCTCGTCAGGTCCAAGCGCGCGAACCTGTTCTGCTGAAGTGATCCCCGCATTCCCATAGTCTCGGGCGGATGCCGGACCGAGGTTCCTGATTGCGGTCACCGGCGTCATTGCCGCTGGCCGTTGCCGTCGGCGCGCGAAGTCGCGCAAGACCGAGGGATAGAGGCGATGCTCGGCCTCGAGAACCCGAGCCGACAGGCACTCGACGGTATCGTCTCGGCGAATTCTGACGCGCGTCTGGCCCAGGACTGGCCCGCCGTCGAGTTCGGCGGTGACCACATGCACGCTGCAACCCGCGAATTCGTCGCCGGCCGCGATCGCGCGGCGATGCGTGTCCAGACCGGGATGCATCGGGAGGAGGGATGGATGGATGTTCAGGATCCGGTCCGTCCAGCCCGAGACGAATTCCGGACTGAGGATTCGCATGAACCCTGCGAGGCAGATCATGTCGGCGCCGCGTGCCCGGATCGCGCCGTCGAGCGCGCGCTCGAATGCGGTACGGTCGGAACCGAAACGGGCCCTGTCCACGACCGCCGTTTCGACGCCGCTTCTTTCCGTCCTCGCAAGGCCGGGCGCGTGCGGATTGTCCGACGCCACGAGAACGGGCACAGCGCCGAATTCCGGGTCCGCCATCGCGTCGACCAGAGCGGCCATGTTGGATCCGTTCCCCGAGATCAGGATGGCGACCCGGCAGCTCATAGGAGCGATCCCGCGTAGCTGACGCCGTCGCCCGTCGTCAGGCGGCCGATCGGGCGTGCGTTCACGCCGCGCTCCGCCATTGCCTCCCGGACGCGGACGACGCTCGCGTCGGGAACGGCGGCAACCATTCCGATGCCGCAATTGAAGGTCCGCAGCATTTCCGCCTCCGAGATGCCGGCCAGGCCGGCCAGCCACCTGAAGGGTTCGGGACAATGCCAGCAATCAAGGTCGATCCCGGCTCCGATGCCCGGCGGGAGAATACGGCTGACGTTGTCGGTCAGGCCGCCGCCTGTGATGTGCGCGAGAGCGTTGATGCGCCCGGCCTTGATCGCGGCTGCGACAGGCGCGGCGTAGATTGCCGTAGGTTCCAGCACTATGTCGGCGATCGTGCAAGTTCCGGCGTCGCCCCTGGCGCCCGCCGGAGCGGGCGCGGTCCAGGACAATCCGGCGTCGGCGACCACCTTCCGGACGAGCGAGAATCCGTTCGAATGCAGGCCTGAAGACGGAAGGCCGAGCAGCACGTCGTTCTTCGCGATGCCGCGAGGAAGAAGCCGGCCGCGTTCGGCCGCACCGACGGCGAAACCGGCCAAATCGAAGTCCCGGCCGGAATAGAAACCAGGCATTTCGGCAGACTCGCCGCCGAGGAGCGCGCAGCCTGCGATTCGGCACCCTGCCGCAATCCCCTCAACAATTCTTGCCCCCGCGTCCACGTCGATTCGCCCCATGGCCAGGTAGTCGAGAAAGAACAACGGCGTCGCGCCGTGGCAGATCAGGTCGTTGACGCACATGGCGACGAGGTCGATTCCCACGGTGCCGAGGCGGTCGGTGTCGATCGCGATTCTCAGCTTTGTGCCGACCCCGTCGGTGGCCGAAACGATGACGGGATCCCTGAGCCCGGCGGCGTCGAGGTCGAAGAGCCCGGAAAACCCGCCTATGCGGTCCATCGAACCGGTGCGCCGCGTCGTCTGCGCAATCGGACGGATCAGGTCGACTAGCCTGTTTCCGGCGTCGACATCGATGCCGGCATCCTTGTAAGTTGGCGATTTGCTCATGCTTCGATCCATGGAGCATTCCCGAGGTGGCTTGTGGCACGGTAGTGCCCGCGAATCCAGATGCGCGATTCGCGCGGTTGCCGCTTGACCGGCCAACCGCGCTCGAATACTTGGGTCCGGTCAGGCTGGGCCTGTAGCTCAATTGGTCAGAGCGGAGCGCTCATAACGCTTAGGTTGGGGGTTCGAGTCCCTCCGGGCCTACCATGAACGGCCATTCCCGCTTGCCGGAAACTGCTTCTATGTCGTTCGCGGAATGGACAGTTCCGCGCGGAGCCCGCCGAGGGCCTCGCTGTCGGCGAGAACAAGGGCGCCGCCGTGCGACTGGGCGACATCCTTCGTGATCGCCAGCCCGAGGCCGATGCTCGTTCCCTGGTCCTGGTTTCGGGCATGGTCCAGCCTGGAAAACGCCTCGGTGGCGGACTCCCTGTCCTCTTCCGGAATTCCGGGACCGTCGTCCTCGACGATGAACCTGACCCACTCCCGACTCACGGTGACCGTCAGCCGAACGGACTTGGAGTAGCGAAAAGCGTTTGAAAGGAGATTGTCGATCGCGCGGGTCAGCGTGTTCTCGCGGCAATTGAATTCGGTATCGCAGGACGGGTCGCGGTCGAACAGGAGTTCGACCGGATCATCCGACCGCCCCCGGTCCCGGACCATCTTTTCGGCCAGGTTTCGCGCACAGATTCGCCTGACCTCCTCGCCCGCGCTGCCCTGGGCGAATGTCAGGAACTCCTCGAGCGTCTTTTCCATCTCTGCGACATCGAGTTTCAAGAGGCGGATTTCCTCGCTTTCCGGCATTAGCGAAAGGGAGAGTTTCATGCGGGTGATCGGCGTGCGAAGGTCGTGGCTGACCCCGGAAAGCATCAGCGTCCTTTGCTTGATGTGACGTTCGATCCGGTCTCGCATTGAGAGAAAGGCCCTTCCGGCGCTGCGGATCTCCAGGGCTCCTCTTGGGCGGAATTCCACGCTGTGTCCCATTCCGAAGGATTCGGAGGCTGCCGCGAGGCTTGCGATCGGGTTGATCTGCTTTCTGAGGAAAACGACTGCGATTGCAGTAAAGAGTATCGAGGCTATAACCATTGCAACCAGAAGTTGATGTGGGTTCGGCGCAGATGCGCGCAGGCGCGAGAACACGATTTCGACCGGACTGCCGCCGGCCATCAGGCAAAGCTGCACGAGCTTCTTGTGACCTTTGAGGTCGACCGCCGCGACTCCGGGAATATGCGTGCGGAGCGTGTTGATGATGTGCCGCCCTGATACGTCATAAAAGAGCTTTTCGTCCGAGGATCCGCAGGACACGATGTCCGGCTTGCGGATTTCCGCCAAGCCGAACTGTTCTGCGAGCGCGGCGAACAGTTGTTCTTCCGATGCCGTTCCGGGACCGATTTCGTTCATCCTCCGCGTGATGAAACGGATTTCCTTGGCAACGGCCGTCGTCATCTGGATGGTGACGTCGCGGAACAGGCGGTCCACGAAGACCGTTCCGACAACGACCTGGATGAGGATGATCGGAATCAGCAGGATAAGGATCGCGCGCCCGAAAAGGCTGCGCGGAAGATACGGCTTGATCATGCGTTCGAACATGTCAGGTTAGGAAATATGGCGACGCGCGCGCGCGCGCAAGCGAGCGAAGCTGTCTGAGACCGTGCCCGGGACGAATTTCGCACGGGACATTCGCAGGTGGCTCCCCGCGCACTTGGTGGCCGGAAACGAGAGGCGCGCGCATCCCTTGCTGCAGGTTGTTCTTTGAAGTCTCCCTTCATCACTGACCACGAACCCTCAGTCGGCTTCGCCGTCGAGTTGATGCCGGGGGTCCGGGTCGTGACGGCGCCGAACGCAGGTGCCATGACCTTCACCGGCACGAGAACTTATCTTCTCGGGTTCGAGGACATAGCCGTCATCGATCCCGGCCCTGATCTTCCCGAGCACCGCGAAGCAATTGTGCGCGCAACGGCTGGCGCGCGGATCACCGGCATCTTCGTCACGCACGCGCATGTCGACCACTCGGCGCTCGCCCGACGGCTGTCCCGCGAACTGGACGCGGACATCTACGGATTCGGTGACATGTCTTCCGGGATCAACCCGCGCCTCGTCGAGCTCTCGAGATCCGGCGATCTCGGCGGAGGCGAGGGAATTGACCGTCTTCACCGCGTCGACGTGGAACTCCGAGACGGCGATTCCGTCGAGTCCCGGTCCCGGGACTGGGTTCTGGATGTCCTGCATACGCCGGGCCATCTCGCCGATCATCTTTGCTTCGCGTGGGCAGATGCGGGGATTGTGTTCACCGGCGATCATGTCATGTCCTGGGCGACGACCATGGTGTCGCCGCCTGACGGCGACATGCAGGCGTTCATGCGGTCACTTGAACGAATGTCGCGGCGGCGGGATGACAGACTCTATTTTCCGGGGCACGGAGGGGTGGTGGAAGACCCGGGCGCGATGATCGCCTATCAGTTGCAACATCGACGCCGAAGGGAATCGCAGATCCTGGAAGCGCTGGCGTCGGGCGGGGCACGCCCGAAGACGCTCGCCCGCGGGATTTACGGAAGTCTCGACGCACGCCTCCTGCCGGCCGCCGAGCGAAGCGTGCTTGCGCATCTTGTCGATCTCGCCGACCGCGGGATCGTGCACGGTCGCGGTCCGGACGGCCCAAACTGCCTTTACAGCCTTGCCACCGACAATTGACGGCGCGGATTCCCGAGTTGGCCCGGCGGCGCTTCCCGGAGCGGCCAATGATCGGGCGAATTCTGTGGACTGGGTGAAACCCACTTGCTATAGAGCGGTTCGCACAGACATCACGGAAGTGTTCCGGCGTAGCTCAGTGGTAGAGCAGTTGACTGTTAATCAATTGGTCGTAGGTTCGAATCCTACCGCCGGAGCCAACAAAAACAGGAACTTGCGGAGAATTTGGGCACGGGCGGAAATGGCCGTGTCAGCAGCAGGGTGCGCGACATTATTTGATTTTCGGCCGGATTCAGCCGAATTGGGAAGGGAATGATCTACAGCCCGGGTAACGGCGAGGCAGATTTCACGGTTCCGCCTTTTGACGATTTCCTGCGCCGCGGAAGTCCGGCGACCTTGCAAAACAGGGAAGCAACAAAAAGCCGGGGGCAAGCGACGGCACCACCGATCGAGATTCGAGACATGCCTGATTTGCGCAGAAACACTCGATATGGATAGGCATGTCTGTACAAGAGCGACCCAGGCAATTCCGAACCAGTCCGGTTCCGCGCCAAGGCACCGGCACGCAGCCAGCGATCCGGCGAACGATACCTGGAGCCGAAGGCCTGTTCTCCGGTGACAGGAAGCGAGCGGCCATGAAGATTGTTGCACGATTGGAGACGCATGTTTTGGCTACGACTTATGCCGGCAACCGGAAACTGACTTATGCTGCCGCACTTGCGTCGGCCGCACGCCCTGTGATTTCGGCGCGTTCCGCTTGTTCGGGAGGTCAGTTCACGGGCGCCCGAACATGAAACGGTCACGGCGAAAGGGATCCGCAGTCGTGACCCCGATCACGGATACCGGCACGCTTCGGGACTTTTGCGCCGCATGCAGGTCGCATCCCTATGTCACGGTGGACACGGAATTCCTGCGCGACAAGACATATTACCCGAAGCTCTGCGTCATTCAGCTCGCGTTTCCCGGAACAGGCGAAGACAGCGTGTCCGTCATCGACGCGATGTCGCCTACGCTCTCGCTGGACCCGGTCTACGAACTCTTTTCCGACCCGCTGGTCACGAAGGTCTTTCATTCCGCGCGCCAGGATCTCGAGATCTTCTTTCTGGATCGACAGATGTTTCCGGAACCGTTCTTCGATACCCAGATCGCGGCCATGGCCTGCGGATTCGGCGAGCAGGTGGGTTACGAGACGCTGGTGTCCCGGATTGCGGGGGCGAACCTGGACAAGTCGATGCAGTTCACGGATTGGGGTGCACGTCCCCTTTCATCGCGTCAGGTCAGATATGCCGCGGCCGATGTTACGCACCTGCGGGCGGTTTACGAACACTTGCGGGACCAGCTTGCCGAGCTCGGACGCACCGACTGGGTCGCCGAGGAATTTCGCGGGCTCCTCAAGCCGGAAAACTATGACCTCGATCCCGGGGAGGCCTGGACGCGGGTGAAGGTCAGGGGCGCGTCCGGACAAGCGCTGGCGGTCGTTCGGGAACTTGCGCGGATGCGGGAAACCCTGGCACAGGAACGCGATGTGCCGCGGAACCGCATATTCAGCGACGACGCGCTCATGGAACTCGCCCGTTCGCGGCCGAGCAGCATCAAGCAGCTTGGCAGCTCCAGGCTGCTGCCGAGGCCAGCCCGGAAAATTCCGGTTGCGGAAGCAATTCTTGAGGCAATTCGCAACGGGCTGCGATGTTCGCCGGAAAGCTACCCCGTGCGGCGACAGGAAAAGCGAAAAAATGCCGGCGACAAGGGTTTGCTCGACTTGCTGCGCGTCCTCCTCAAGGCCAAGGCAACCGGTGCCGGACTCGCGCCGCAATTCATTGCGACAACCTCGGAACTAGAGGATGTCGTGGCCGGCGATCCGGACTCGCGCATTTTTGTCGGTTGGCGTTACGAAGTCTTCGGACGAGATGCCCTGCAGTTGCTCAAGGGGAAAATCGCCCTTGCCGGGTGCGACGACGGCGTACGCATCATGAGAACCGGCCCGGACTGACGCAGTCTCGGGCGGACCGCTGCGGCGCCTGCTTACCCGGGTTGAACCTCGACCGCGTTGTTCCTGCCTGCGACACGGACTCCACTATAGCCGTCGAGACGTCGTTTCGGGATGAAGGTCGCGACCTGGATGTCGACCGGAGATGCGCTGGAGTCCGGCCTTGCGGGCGGGGACCCGTAGACAAGGTAGGTCAGCATGGCGTCTTCGCTCGCAGTCGCGCGCGTATCAGCCACCAGCTCGACCGAGTGGAATCCCGCCTGCGGAACCTGTACCGTTGCCAGCAGGATGAAACCGGACGGCGTTCTGTCGAGGCGGACATTCGTAATCTGCCCGGCGAGAAGTCGTTCGTCCTGAACAGGCCGACTGCCGGCGGCGGCACTGGGCTGGCTGCCGTTTGCATCCGGCTGCGGATCGCGCGAACCGAACAAGCCGAATGCATTCGCGAGCGACGGCGACCCATCCGATCCGGCATCGCTCTCGCTGCCGGAATCGCTGCACGCAACAAGCGCGAATACGGCCACTGCGACTAGCGAAAATCGGGAGAACTCGGGCACGACAAGCACATTTTCCGCCGAATTCGGCAAGCAGTGAACAGAAGAACCGGATACGTCACGCACTGCGATGATTGGCGCAACCGGTTCACGAAAGATGGAAACGGCTGGTGCCGGACGGTGTCGGGAGTTGACGCCGGCCGGCGCGTCATGGCGTCGTTCTACTCTTCTACTGTCGCGCCCTCTTCGCTCATTGCGTCGAGTTCATCCGACATTTCCTGTTCGTCACTGCCGAACCAGTTCATCGGATTGTAGTCCGACCAACTTCCGGAACATGCCGTTAGCCCAATCATAACACCAACTGCGAGCAAAATGCGAAACATCCTGAGGATTCCTCCAGCTAGCTTCCACCTGGCGCAGAAACCGGGACATATGTTGATTCCCGGCACTTGCACATGCCAGTTAACGGAAATCGCTGGACGTTTGCAAGCCGTAGGAATAGGCCACGTGAAGAATCTGGGCAGGGTGCCATGAGCGAGTCGTTCGAGGAAATCGCGGAGAACTTTGCCTTTCTCGACGAGTGGGAAGACCGGTACCGCTACGTCATCGACCTGGGCAAGGGGATGCAGCCGCTCGCCGATGCCCTGAAGGTTCCAGCGGCCAAGGTTGACGGGTGCGCGTCGCAGGTATGGCTGATTCCTCGCGTGGAAGGCTGCGGAGAAGACGCGCGGTTCTACTTCGAGGGCGACTCCGACGCGTTGATCGTTAGGGGGCTGATCGCAATTCTGAGGGCCTACTACAGCGGCCGGCATCTCTCCGAAGTGGCCGGGCTGGACGTACATGGCGCGCTGTCTCAGCTCGGGTTGGATCAGCACCTGTCGGCGCAAAGGTCGAACGGTCTTCGCTCAATGATCGCGAGGATTCGCGGTCTTGGCGAGAGGCTCGTTGCCGCATGACGGCGCGAATCGCACCGGCGACGCCTCCCATTTCCAGGAGGCTCCGCCTTCTGCCGCGCGGATGCGGGATCGGCCCCGCAGACTTGTGCGAGCAGCGCGCATGGGAGTATCCGGGGCTGGAGTCTTCATGACGAAATCCTTGCAACTCTTTCTGGAAAGGCGGGGCTGGCTGCTAGCCGACGGCGCGACTGGCACGAACCTTTTCAACATGGGCCTGCAGTCCGGCGATGCGCCAGAGCTGTGGAACCATCGGCATCCGGACAGGATACGGGCGCTCTATCAGGGTTCCGTGAATGCCGGCGCGGATGTCTTTCTCACAAACAGTTTTGGCGGCAACGCGGCGCGATTGAAGCTGCATGACGCGCAGTCAAGGGTCGCGGAGCTCTGCAGGCTTTCGGCCGAGCTCGGGCGCGAGGTTGCCGACGGAGCCGGCCGGGACGTTTTCGTCGCCGGATCGATCGGACCAACCGGCGAAATTCTCGCCCCGCTTGGCGGGCTGTCGCATGACGTGGCCATAGAGATCTTCGAGGAGCAGGGGGCCGCGCTTCTTGAAGGCGGGGTCGATCTCCTTTGGATTGAAACCATGTCGGCGCTGGACGAGCTGTCCGCGGCGGTTGAGGCGGTCACCCGCCTTGGAGCGCCGTGGATCGCGACCATGAGCTTCGACATGAACGGGCGGACGATGATGGGCGTGACCGAAGCAGAATTCCTGGATTGCCTGGGGACCCTCGATCATCACCCCGTTGCAATGGGCGCGAACTGCGGTCTCGGCGTATCTGACATGCTTCGCACCATTCTCGGTTTCGTCGAACACGGGCACGGAAGGCCGCTTGTCGCGAAGGCGAACGCGGGAATCCCGAAGTTCCGGGGCGGCAAGATCCGCTATGATTCGTCCCTGGAAACCATGGCAAGGTACGCACTTCTCGCGCGGGACTGCGGGGCGTCCATCATCGGCGGATGTTGCGGCACGACGCCCACGCATCTCGAAGCGATGCGCGTCGCCCTTGATGAGTCGCCGCGCAGGGAGACGCCAAGTCTCGAAACAATATCGGATCAACTGGGCGCCTTTTCGGTCCTTGCGCCGGAAAAGGAGTTCCGGCGCGCCGGAGGTTTCAGGCGAAGGCGCGGAAGGGAGGGATCGCGGAAGGCGTAGAACCGTGCCGAAGGCGATTGCCAACGAGTCGATTCGATTGCAGATTAAGTCGCAAAAGCGCGAGGCACGCGATGCCGATGGTGCCAAAGGCGACAGGTGCCTGAACTAACATCGGAGAAACCATGTCGGAACAAGATGACGGCGACGACATCATTCTGTCGGAACTCCCTGACGAAGAACTCGTCCCCCAGATGCATGATGACCTCTACGACGGTCTCAAGGAAGAAATCGAGGAAGCTGTCCGCATCCTCCTTGAGCGCGGCTGGCTGCCCTATGACGTGCTGACCAAGGCGCTCGTGGAGGGCATGAGAATCGTCGGCATCGATTTCCGGGACGGCATCCTCTTCGTCCCGGAGGTGCTTCTGGCGGCGAATGCGATGAAGGCGGGCATGGCGATTCTCAAACCGCTGCTTGCGGAAACCGGCGCGCCGCGCGTCGGCAGGATGGTCATCGGCACCGTGAAGGGCGACATCCACGACATCGGCAAGAATCTGGTCACCATGATGATGGAAGGCGCGGGTTTCGAGGTGCTGGACCTCGGTATCAACAACCCCGTGGAGAACTACATCGAGGCGCTCGAGGCGGGAGAGGTCGACATTCTCGGCATGTCGGCCCTGCTGACGACAACAATGCCGTACATGAAGGTCGTGATCGACACCATGGTCGAAAAGGGCATGCGCGACGAGTTCATCGTTCTCGTCGGAGGCGCGCCGCTCAATGACGAATTCGGCAAGGCGATCGGCGCCGACGCCTACTGCCGCGATGCCGCGGTCGCGGTTGAAACGGCGAAGGAGTTCATGTCGAGGAAGCACAACAGGCTGGCGGCAAGCGCCTAGGTCGATGGACCTGGACGACGGTGTATTGACGGAAAGCGGACTCGAGGTTGCTCCGTCCGGCAAAGGCAGAATCCTGGTCGTGGCGTGCGGGGCCGTCGCACGGGAGATTCTGGCGCTGGTGCGAAGTAACGGCTGGACGCATCTCGATCTCACTTGCCTTCCTGCCAAGCTGCACCTCCATCCCGACAGGATCCCGGACGCCGTGTCGGAAGCCGTGACGCGTCATCGCGAGCGATACGACGACATCTTTGTCGCCTACGCGGATTGCGGCACCGGAGGCATTTTGCAGGCGGCGTGCCGGGAACTCGGCGTCGAGATGATCGATGGGCCGCATTGCTACAGTTTCTTCGATGGCAATGACCGGTTCGCGGAGCGCGCCGACGAGGAATTCACAGCATTCTATCTGACGGACTTTCTGGTCAGGCAGTTCGACGCATTCGTGTGGAAGCCGCTCGGACTGGACAGGCACCCGGAACTCAGGGATGCCTATTTCGGCGGTTACGAGAAACTGGTCTACCAATCCCAGAAAGAGGACGCGGGGCTTCAGTCGAAGGCGCGAGACTGCGCCCGGCGGCTCGGCCTCGAATACGAGTACAGGTTCACCGGATACGGCGACCTTGAGACCTCGATTTCGGCGTTTGCCGGGAGCGACCGGACAGGCGCCGGGTGCTGAGCCCGGTTCAATTCACATAGTCGGACCTGTTGAGGCTGTACTTTGCCATCTTTTCGTTGAGCGTGCGTCGCGGAAGCGAGAGTTCATCCATGACGTCCCGGACCGACCCTCCGTAGCGGCGGAGCGCGTTATCGATGAGCATGCGTTCAAATGCCTCCACTTGCTCCTTGAGCGTCTTGCCGCCGTTCGAGGCGATGCCCGAAGTGTCGACGGCCTCCGATTGCAGAAGATCCTTGAGGAAGTAGTTTCCGCGGCGGCACAAAAGGACCGCGCGTTCCGCGACATGGATGAGCTGCCTGATGTTTCCCGGCCATCTCGCCCTCAGGAGAAGTCCGGCGTCCGAAGCCGAAACATCCGGGGGCTCGCAACCGTACTCTTCCGCGAAGATCGCCGTGTATCTGTTGAAGAGCGACAGGATGTCGTCCCCCCTCTTGCGCAGTGGCGGAAGGAAGATTCTCAGGGCGGCCAATTGGTGCATAAGGTCCTGGCGCAGTACCCCGTCCAGCGATTCGCCTTCGCCAACCTGGTTCGATACGGAGATGATGCGGAGCAGGTTTCCGTCCCTTGCTGCATGCTCCGACACCGCCTGGAGCAGGCGAGCCTGAAGAGTGGGCGTCAGGGCTTCGACGTCTTCGAGGCATAGGCTTCCGCCGAGCGAATGTTCGAGCAGGGGTTGACCGGTATCGAGCGGGCCGAATAGTTGCCGCTTGAGTTCGTCTTCGGTATAGGCCGCGCAATTCAGGACGGCGAACCTCTTTCCCTTGCGTGGGCCGCACGCATGCACGGCGCGCGCGATCATGCTCTTTCCGGTTCCGGTTTCGCCGAAGATGAGGACGTTGCCGTCGGCCTGGCTGGCATCGAGAATCTCCTCTCTCAGCCGATTCATCATTGCGCTGGAACCGATGAGTTTCTGCAGGAGTACCGTTCCGTCGGAGAGTTCGCGTCTGAGAACACGGTTTTCGAGCGTCAGTTTCCGCGTCTGGATCGCGCGCTTGGCGACTTCGGCCATGCGATCCGGGTCGAAGGGTTTTTCGAGGAAGTCGTATGCACCGACCTGCATCGCCTCGACGGCCATCGCGACGTCGCCGTGGCCGGTGATCAGGATGACCGGCAGCTGTGTGTCAATGTTCTGGAGGCGCTTGAGGAAGGTGACGCCGTCCGTGCCCGGCATCTTCACGTCGGTAATGACGATTCCCGGAAAGTCCGCGTCGATGTCCTTCAGCGCGGCATCTGCGTTGGCGTATGACGCGGTCCTGTAGCCGGACAGCCCGAGCCACTGGGAAATGGAATCCCGCATGTCCCTTTCATCGTCAACAACCGCGATCATGTACTGTTCAGACATCCGCTACTCCGCAGCATGGGCGGTTTCAACGTGCAGCCTGGGGAGGTGAAGCTCGAACACCGCGCCCCTTGGTTCCGCGTTTCGGGCCAGAAGGCGCCCGCCGAGGTCTTTGGCGATTCCGGACGCTATCGCCAGTCCGAGACCGATACCGTCGCCCTGCGTCTTGGTCGTGAAGAACGGTTCGAAAAGATTGTCCAGGTCCTCTATGCCGGTACCGTAGTCGCGCACCGACAGCTTGGCAATCGAAGCCTTGACGAGATCGATTTCGAGCCTCCTCTCGTTTGTCTGCCGCATCGCGTCGACTGCGTTTCTCAACAGGTTGACGATGACCTGTTCGAGGCGCAGCATGTCGCCCAGGACAGTGACCTCGGTTTCGGGGATCGTTTGGACGACCTCGATGTCGTGCTGTTCGAACTGCGCAGCCATCATTGAGATGGAATTCTTGACAGCGTCCCGAAGATCCAGTGCGACGAGGTCTTCGCCGCCTTTTCGCGCGTAGGACTTGAGTTGCCGGGTTATCGCCGCCATTCGACCGATGAGGTGGTCGATTCTCGCGAAATTCGGGAGCGCTTCTGCCGAATTGTTCTGTCTGACCTGATGCCGAGCGAGGGCGACATACGTCCGCACGGCGGCCAGGGGTTGATTGAGTTCATGGCTGACCGCCGCCGACAGTTCGCCGAGTGCCGCCAGCTTTTCGCTTTGCGCCAGGTCCTGCTCCGCAACAGCGAGACTCTGTTCGACGCGTCTGCGCTCGGCCATCTCAGCCGAGATGCGATCGTTCAGCCGGCGAAGTTCGTCGGATTCCGCCTTGAACAGGAATGACTGGCGAATCGCCCGCCGCGACAGCAGGTAAAACCCGAGGGCGAAGGCCAAGGCGACGGCCATGATTTCAAGGGCAATGATCTGGTTGACTCGCGCCCGCGCCGCGCCAAACGTGTACAGGTAGACAAGCCGCCATCCCTGGAAGGGAATGCGGGTTTCGAGTCGGAAGACGGGACGGCCCTGGATATAGGTATCGACTTCCGAGGAACCGAGGCCCCGGGTGGCTTGCAGCACGCGTTCTACGGGAGTTGCCTTCCGCTGATGCGCGAGAATCTCCTCTTCTTTCCTGTTGCGATATTCATTCCCGATGGAAAGGCGAACGACACCGGTCGAATCCAGCAGGTAAATCAGTCCGTCCTGCCCCGAAAACGTGTCGAAGAGCCGTTGGAGCCCGACTTCGATGACGATGACGCCGAGCGTCTCCCCGCTGCGCCTCACTTGACGGCTGTAGAAGTGCGCCTGAATGCCTACATCGTTCGTCGAAGCCGAGAAGACAGTGCCGTCCGAGCGCAGGGCTTCAACGAAATAATTCCTTTCCTTGTGCAATTCGCCGAGCCGCCTTCGGTCGGTCGCGGCGACAACCCGCGCAGCATCGTTGAGGAGGAAGATTTCCGCGGACCCGATTTCCTTCTGGAAGGAAATGAGCCCTCTCGAAGAGGCCCGGAACTCCTTTTCCTCGAGCGCGGAGATCAACTCGCTGTCCCGCGAAAGCAGCAAGGGAGCCAGGGATATCCGCCGGATTTCGCTGATCAACCGGCCGCTGTAGAGGGAGAGCTGGTGTTCGGCATTGCTGCGGGAGCTTTGCGTGAATCTTTCGGTGAAGTAGAGGTTGCTGAGCCAGATCAGCAGGACTGACGACAGAATGAGCAGGAGGATTCCGCCGCGCAAGGCGAGTGGCATTCTGAATTTCTGCCAATCCCGACTGGTTGTGCCGTTTCCCTCCATGCCCTTCGTTCTAGCCGGGCGCGGTAGGGCTCTCAAGATGCGGGATGCTCATGCCGAAGCAAGTGCTCCGACAATGGATGCGAACAGCCGGGCGCCGTCCGTTCCGCCGATCGACGGATCTATCCTGCGTTCCGGATGCGGCATCATTCCGAGAACGCGTCGGTTGGAGGAAAGGATTCCCGCGATGTCACCCTGGGCGCCATTTGGCGTATCGACATAGCGAAACGCTACCCTTTCGTCCTGATCGAGCCGCCGTTCGATTTCCGCGTCGGTCCGGAAATTGCCTTCGTGATGTGCGATCGGAAGGCGAATGACCTCGCCCTTGGCGAAATTGCAGGTAAATGCTGACTCCGTTGTCGCGACCGCGAGTTCCGTCTCCCGGCAAAGGAACCGCATGCCGGCATTCCGCATCAACGTTCCGGGAAGCAATCCGGTTTCCGTCAGGATCTGAAAGCCGTTGCAAATCCCGATCACGTATCCGCCCCGCACGGCGAACTCGACGACCGACCGCATGATCGGAGAGCGCGCGGCGATGGCGCCGCAACGCAGGTAGTCGCCAAAGGAGAATCCGCCCGGGATTCCGACGAAATCGAGACCCGGGGGCAGCCGGCTTTCCTTGTGCCAGATCAGCTGAACTTCGGCACCGCGGCTTCCCGCGCTCTCGAGGGCGACCATGAGGTCCCGGTCGCAGTTGGATCCCGGAAACTGGATGACGGCGGACCGCATCAGGAGACTTCCAGGCTGAAATCCTCGATGACCGTATTGGCGAGCAGATCCTCGCACATCCGGGAGGCTTGAGCCAGCGCAGCGTCCCTGTCCGTCTCAGCAATGTCGATTTCGACCAGCTTTCCAACGCGTACTCCGTCGACCCCGGTGAAGCCCAGCGCATGCAGCGACTGCTTCACGGCTTCACCTTGCGGGTCGAGAACGCTCCGTTTGAGGGTCAGCTTGACGCATACCCGCACGGCGCAGGTTCACTCCGGTCGCAGATGGGATGATCAGCGGACACGCCTGGGTCCAATGACCGCGTTCTCGGGAATAAGGTCAAGCCGCCGAGCGACCTCGGCATAGGCGGCGGACAGGCTTCCGAGTTCCAGGCGAAACACGTCCTTGTCGAGCTTCTGCCCCGTCTCGATGTCCCAGAGTCTGCAACTGTCGGGCGTGATCTCGTCGGCGACGATAAGCCGGTGATAGTCGCCTTCGAATTGCCTGCCGATTTCGATCTTGAAGTCGACAAGCCGGATTCCGACAGCGAAGAGCAGGCCGGACATGTAGTCGTTGACCCTGAGAGCGAGCGAAATCATGCTGTCCAGATCCTGCTGGTTCGCCCAGTTGAACGCAAATATGTGCTCTTCCGTCACCAACGGGTCGCCAAGGTCGTCGTTCTTGTAGCAGAATTCAACGATCGGGCGCGGAAGCGCGGTTCCCTCATCGATGCCGAGCCGTTTGGAAAGCGTTCCCGCAGCGTAGTTGCGCACCACGACCTCGAGCGGGATGATCTCCACGGCCCTGACGAGTTGTTCGCGCATGTTCAGGCGTCGGATGAAGTGCGTGGGGATGCCGACGGCATCAAGTCCGACCATGAAGTGCTCGGACAGGCGATTATTGAGGGCTCCCTTGCCCTCGACGACCGCTCTCTTCTTGGCGTTGAAGGCGGTGGTGTCGTCCTTGAAATACTGCACGATCGTGCCCGGTTCCGGACCCTCGTACATGATTTTCGCTTTGCCTTCGTAGATCTTCTTGCGGCGCGCCATCTGGAATCACTCTTGGTGTCTGGCGGATCGGGGCTATAGGGCGGCTTCTAGTCAATTCGGCCGCAACCGGCAAGCGATAGCAATGCCTTCCGGTTCAATTCTCTTTGAGGCGGCTTCCGGTTTTTTCCGACGGGACGACTCAGATGGTTGTTGTCGAGTCGCGGTCCATCCCGCGGCCGGGACATGGTCCGGCCCTTCGAATGCGGCAGAATCTCTTCCCGCGAATCCGGGGATCGGCGACCCGGTGCCTGGCGGGCAAGTCTTTCAGCCGGCGAACAACCATGGGTGGCTCGATCAGGCGGTTTCGCGGTGTCGGCAATGGTCGCGGTCCTGAAGGCGACGGGAGTCTTGTCAGGTGGGTCTGATTTAGAAGGACGCCCCGTTCTGACGGAGTGGCGACTCGTTGGCAGAAGCGTTGCCTGTAGGGTCGCAAAACGAGCTCCTTTCTGTTTCCGGGCTGCGTATGGGGATCCGTCCCGTCCGACGCGTGCAGCGGCCGCGCGTCGTCGTTGCTCTTCCTTCGGAACACGTCGCGAGCTGAACGGCGCAGGAGTGCGTCTTCCGTCGCGGTCGGGGAAGCGTGACCGGGACTGCACGGACGCCTGTCCGGCGTGAACTGATGCGGCCTTGCCGGCCGGCGCGGCGACAGGCGAGACCGTTTCGTGCGAGCGGGCGCTTGATGGACCGGCGGTTTCATCCCATATTGTCGTCATTGGCAGCGAAGTTGGCGGGAGTCGCAAATGAATACGTTCGAGGATCGGGAAAGGGCATTTGAAGCCAAGTTTGCACATGACGCGGCGCTGCAATTCAAGGTGGAGGCGCGCCGGAACAAGATGCTTGGCCGCTGGGCTGCTGAACTTCTCGGCAAGACCGGCGAGTCTGCCGACAAATACGTTGCTGACGTCATCCGGGAAGATTTCAGGGAACCCGGCGACGAGGATGTCTACGAAAAGATCGCTCAAGATCTTGGAGACCGCTCCGACGAGGAGACGATCCGCGGGAAGATGCGGGAGTTTTTCCAGTCTGCGAAGCAGGAGGTTCTGGAAGCGGAGTAGTTCAAACCCGGACGGTCGCCGAAATCTGGAACGGACGCTCCTTGAAGCGTTGAATTTCCGCAGGCGATTCTAAGCCCCATTCAAACAGCAAGGCAGACAGCGAACGGCTAGGATTGCTTGAGCGCTGGCGACTTCAACGCGATGCCATTGATGGGGAATTATGTCGGAAAACGCCGAATCTGTTGTGGTGAAGTCGTCACTCCAGTTTGCGAACCTGAGTTTTTCCAACGAGCCAGAGAGCAAGGGACAACTGGTTTCGGACATAGGTGGGGATTTTCGCCAGTTGACGTTCCCATTTGGGGACATTAGGCACCGCTATCCCGTAGCGAGTCTGCCCCGCTTCCTTCATCAATAGGACGACTTGGCCGATCGCAGAGTAAAGCGCCTGTTCCATCTGTTTCGTGGAGTCGCCCTCGACCTCTATCACGTTGGTTACAGTCCCTGGCTTCTTAGCAACAAGGTCGGCTGAGTCCAAAATCACGGTCGCTCCCTCTCTCTCAGGCCAATGCTCGGAACTGCGGGCGCGTTCCAGCTTGTCTGGCGGATCAATCCCGCCATTCGCCCGTTCCATCGGGTCTACATGAACGTTTACTGCCCACCCGTCGACAGGACGAAACTGGTGCTCTACAAGGAGGCGCTTTATCTCAAGTTGGTACGTCCAGATCCATTCAGTTGCTTCGCACGCCTAATCAAGCCAGCGCGGCCTATGAATGTATCAGACATCGGCCGGCTCGCACAGTGCGGCAATCGCAACGGGCAGTTTCCCACGCTGATTCCGTTTGAGTTTTCTTGACGGCGGTCATTGCGGCGTTGAACGCGCCCGAAGCGCGGTCGCGATATCGCCATTGATTGTCGACGGTCGGCCCGAAGGTCCCGCGTTGCCCGCCCGCGCGCCTCCGGAGCGATCGGTTTCCACTGGCGTTCCCGTTCTGCATGTGCCATGCTGCCGACATGGCGATTCGCGACCGCATGGAATCCTGCCCGGTCCGCCGGGAGGCTCCCGACGGGTTCCGTCTGTCCGAGGTCGACGTTCGCCTGGCGAAGCCGGAGGAGCGACCGCTCTGGGACGCGGCGATGGACGCGCATCATTATCTCGGCTTTCGCCGGCTGGCGAGCAGCGGCCTGCGTTATGTCGCGGCCTTCGGGGGCCGGTGGCTGGGCCTGGCGGCGAGGCAGAACGGCGCCTTCAAGTGCGGTCAGCGCGACCGCTGGTGCGGCTCGAAGCCGGAGCGGCAGTTCCGGCGGCTTGAGCTCATCGCGAACAACACGCGTTTCCTGGTGCTTTCCGAACCCGGGGCGTTCCCGAACTTCGCCTCCTTCTTCCTTGCGCGGATGACCCGCCGGCTCGCCGACGACTGGCTGGCGGCGCATGGCCCTGGCGTGCTCCTGGCCGAGACCTTCTGCGATCCGGCGATGGTTTCCGGGCTCCATGCACAGGGCGGCGGGTTGGGAGGGCTTGGGCAAGACTCGGGGGTTCGCCCGCGCCAACGGGCGCTGCACCGACCCCCACGGCAAGCCGAAGGAGATCTTCGTCACGCCGCCGGGCCCGATGCCCGGGCGCTGCTTTCGAGCCCGCTGCCGCTGCCGCCCGAGGTGGCGCCGCCGGTCGGTCCCGGACTGGTCCCGCGCCCCCCGGGGCGATGCGGGCGCACCACGCCGAACTGATGAGAATCCCCGACTTCCGCCGGAGGCAGGGGCGCTGGCACACGGCGGCCTGCGAGCTCAGCGTGCACATCCTCGCCGAACTCGCCAACATGAAGGGCTGCCTTGTCGCCGTGCAGTTCGCGAAGGCGCTGTCGCAGAACGAGCTGGCGGCCGTCGGCGCCTGGAGGAACCGCAGGACGGGCCTGTGCGAGCCGCCCTCCAAGTCCACGATCCATCGGGTCGTCCAGATGATCGACCCCGAGGCGCTCGAGGACGCGGTCGGCCGCCACTGCGGGCCCCGGCTTCCCCTTGCCCGGGCGCTTGCCGCCGACGTCAGGCGCATCCGCGGCGCCAGCCGCAACGGCGCGGACCATCACGAGACCGCGGCCCTTGTCGACCACGCCTCCGGCGCACCCTTCGCGCTTCCGAACTTCGGCGACGACGGAGGCGAGCCGGCGGCCGCCCACGACCTCCTGGAGCGCAGCGACATCCGCGGCAGGGTCATCACCCTCGACGCGCTGCACACGACGCGCAAGACCGCGAAGCCGATCACGGAACGCTCCGGCGCCGACTGCGTCTTCCCGGTCGAGGGCAACGCTCAGGAGACCTTCGGCATCCTCGACGGCATCGACTGGGAGAGAGACGCCACCGGTCGCTTCGCGGAGGATCCCGAAAAGGCCCGCGGACGTCCGTCGCAGCGCTCCATCAGCGTCCCGGCCCCGCTCAAGCGCCTGATCGACTGCCCCGGCGTCAGCCGGACCGCCCGTGTCGCCCGCTGCCGGGAGCCGTTGAGGAAGGACGGCGACGATGGCGGGAAGGACCATACCGAGACCGCGCATGTCATCACCTCGCTGGATGTTCGAGGCCGCGTCGCCGGAGGACCTGCTCCGGCCGAACCGCCGGCACCGGGCAGTGGAGAACATGAACCGCCGACAAAGAGTCTGCGTCTGCGGCGAGGACACCTGCTCGACCCGCACGGGCGACGGCCCGGCGAACCGGGCCACGCCCGACAACATCGCGCTCGCGGTGGCGTTCGCCAACCGCCGCGAGGCGGAAAGCCTCGCCGAAACCCGGCGACGGCTGCAGCTGAACCGCAGCGAAGCCATTGCCGCCCTGACCCGGCCCTGAGCGGCGGCAACGCGTCCGGGAATTTCCCGGGTCACCGACGAACCGCCGCCAAACCTCCGAAACGAATCACGCAAGGGCCGAAAACAGCGCTCGCACCGCCCCGTGGACGGCTCCGCAAACGCGAAACCCGGCCAGAACACGCCGATCCGTCCTCCGTTCATCGGCTGTTTGCAAGATTGGCCGCAGCATGGGAAAGTCTTGGAGAGTTGCGATATTTCTCGCCCGCGTTCTGAAGAAGATCAGAAAATTGTTCAGCTGCACGAGGATTGAGCGAGAAAAGGTCAATACCTCCTTCTGCTCTTCCGACGCATGTATCCCCCGAGAAGTCAGATCCAGAATTAATGCTTGTTGGTTCTTGTTCAATCGAACCTCCATCTCTGTCAGACGACGAACTTTTGCAGATTCATCGTCAAGCTCTTCGGGAGCGACTGCAACGATCTTGATCATGACTTGTACTTTCCGTGTCATGTGCGGAAAGAACGCCGCCTCTGGCACAGACGGGGTTCGCACGTCTACCTACTGCCTCTTGGCGCCGAAAGAGCTTGACGATTCCCGACTGCTCGAAGACACCGGCGGTTTCCGCATGGCCGGGACCGTAGAAGCCGCCCTGAATGCGGTTGCCGGTTAATCCCGCTTGGAATGTGCCGGTCGAAGAAACCGGCACATCGTTGAAACTGACATTCGTGACTGAGTGGTCCTGAAGAGTGTCGAGGTTCTTGATGTTGGTGAACGCAGCATCAAGAGAACATGAGAAGCCATACGTCAGAACGGCATCGCCTTGCAGGTGGTTCTCGCGATGGGAAGCACTGGCGGGAACACCTATCATGAGGCCGTGCCATGTAGCAGATCCAGCAACGGGGCGACTCCCTGTCAGGTCTCCGCCAGCCATTCCGTTTCGAGCCCAGACAGTCACGTCTTGACTGGCGGCGCGCTGATTAATCACTTGGCATGCGCTGTGATTCATCCACGCGCCGTAGCCCCTTACATTGTCGACTTTAAATTCAATTGTTGTGATGCCGTGCTTGGTAAGAACGGCTCTGGGCGATCCGGAACCGAACTCAAGGTCAGACACATCAATCGTCAACGAGAGTCCCGTTTGCGGATCATTCAGGAAACATCGTGTGCCTGAACATGTGGCCCTTGCACGAAAGGTCGGGACTGAGGAATTGCTTGTTTCGCCGTAGAACGTTCAGTAGATCAGCGAGTCAGATCGCGAGACGATCCCCGCCGCGCGCGCCGTTCTGGTCAGCAGGAGTTTCAACAGGCGCTTGCGAGCCTGTCAGTTTTCTGATGTCGGTGGCAGCGATCCGAGTCGTTGCCCCGCCGCCGCTGCTGCAGGCCGCAAGCGCGAAAAGAGGGATGACGGTACACAAAAGTCGAAGCATCGGATTGGTCCTTTCACTTGAAGTTCCGGCCCCGGCTGGTGCCGGGCCGTTGCAATCTATTCCGAGTTGAGAAAGACCCCGCCTGTTCGCCAAGTCGCCGGGAGCGACCCGTTGCCAAACGAGGCTTATTCAGCGAGCGTCCCGTCAAAGTTGGACTCGGATAGATTGCAGGGAGACACGATACAGAGCGGACGGCCATTGTCAAACAATTGGAGGGTGTAGCCCAATTTGGTTGATGATTGCGATTCGCATTTGCTACGCTGGCTTTGCAGCGTGTCCGAAAACGGCCGGGGAAACCGGCGGGTGACGCGCATTCAGAGGCAACGAGGCACGGAGTGCGGACCATGTCGACGAGCAAAGTGCATCGCGGGCACTGACATGCGGACACGGTGGCGTATCTGGAAGGCCTGGGGGAGGAAGGCGCGTCGGTGCTGCGCGCGCACGAGGGCGGAGACACCCGATACTGGCTGGAAAACGTGCGAGGTGCGGAGCTGCGACTTCACGGATGACGAATTGCCTCTGGCGGGCTTCAGGCCGGTTGGCGGGCCGCTTCCTGCATTGCTCGGGGCTGTGTCGGCGGAGTTCGGCCCGCAGCTTCCGAAGTTGGCGGCGGAGCTTGCGTCGGGCGCTCCGGACCTGGACAGCGTGGAGCGGGTGCTCCGCGACGGATCTCTCGGCGAAAAGGCGACGGCGTTGAAGGTGCTGTTCGAGCAGTTTGACGAGGTTCATGCCACCGCCGGACTGCTGCAAGCTGTGGCAAGCCGATGAGCCGGCGCCAGCCGAGAAAGAAGAAAGCCTGGCTCACCCGGCTTGGCCGGGTCGAGGTCGAGCGCTGCCATTATCATTGCCGATCGTGCGGCACCGGGTTCTTTCCGCTTGACCGTGCGCCGGGCCTGGAAGGTGACACGCTGACGCCGGGGATGTTGAGCGTCATGGCCGGGACAACGCCGGTGATGAGCGTCGATGCTGCGAGTCGCCACATCGCGAACCTTGCCGGGTTGAACGCTTCCTCGAGCTCTCTGCAGCGCTGAACCCTGGCGCTCGGTGCGGATGTTCTACGGTTCGAACAGGAGGAGGTCGAGGAAGACAACCCCTTGGAATCGCGGATGCATCCTGCCATCGACGGGACCGGGGTGCCGATGCGAAAGGACGAGGTCATGGGCATTGCCGGCAAGCAGGAGGACGGATGCGCGAAGACCCGGGAAGCCAGGCCGGCGGTCGTCTCACGGCCGAGGGGCGGGATCCGGAGACCGGCGCGGCACTGAAGCACGGGCAGCGAGACGTTCGGTTGCCTCATCGACAGTGCGGCGGTGCCGCCGGGAAGCCGGGATCCCTCCGGTTTCGCCATGCGGCTTGACCGCGAGGCGCTGCGCCGACGGCCTGCACGGCGTCGACGAACTCGTCGTCGAACCGGACGGCTCCGAATGGATAGGAACACCTGCGAGGAGTTGTCCGCAGGCCGGAAGGCCGCCTTCGTGCTCGACATGCCCCATGCCCTCAAATGCGCCGGCGATGCGGTGAAGGCGATGGTGCCGGACAAGGCGGAGCGGGACCGGCGGTAGGGTTCAAGGCGGACCTCGAGGCGGGCTGGGTCGACAAGGTGATCCGGGAACGCGAGCCCTTCAGCGGCAGGTGCATGGAGGTGGAGGCCTGCTGCCGCTGCCATCGGAACAACGCCGAATCTGTTGTGGTGCGACCGATACCGTCGACCGGGGCATGCAGGTTGGATCGGGTGTCGTGGAAAGTGGCTGCAAGCGGTACGGGCTCAGGCTCAAGCGTCCCGGCACCCGCTGGTCGGAGACAGGCGCCAACGTAATGCTGGCGCTCAAAAGCTGCGTCATGAACTTCAGGATTCCCGACTTCCTCGACTGGCACGCGAGGCAGGCCGTCGTTGCCTGACAACAAATTGGACTACACCCACAATTGGAGTAAGCTATGTTCCCATTGCTGTCGCGAAAGGGCATCACCATGAATGAGAGGCACAAACGCTATCGTCGCGCTAAAAAGCCAAACGCAAAGATCAGGGAGCCCGTCACCCACACGCTGAAACCAAGGCGGCTACCAGCCCGACAAGGCTGACAGGGAAAAGTAAATCGACATGCCGGGGTGGTCGCTTGATCGCGTCCGGGACATGTTTTTCCGACCCGTCAGGATCAAGAGGTCCGAGTGATCCCGAACCTCAAATGTGACTCAGGCATATAATCCTCAAAATTTGGCATTCGGGGCTGGCTTGATCTGAAGGTGTCGTTTGCCGGGGGTCTTCGGGGCTTCACTTGTCGTCAATTTCTCCGTCTCTGGTTTTTTGAACGCTACGGAAAGAGTCAAAGGAATACGTGACGGCTTCTTGATGCGGTCGAAGCTATGTGCTGACGAATCCAACGGTTGATTGATCTTATCGAAGCCAATGCTCAGAAGCAAGCCCTCACGGGCCGTCGCAATGCCCAGCGATTTGAGCGATGGTGCCGGAACAGCCGTTACGAGGATCAAACCGGTGTCGATCAGGCATTCGCCCGTTCTGAATTTGATAAGGGATGACGAGAAAACCAAGCCGTGCCGCTTCACGGAGTCCATTCTGCTATTGAGGAGCCGTTACGGCGCTATGCGGCTCATGCCGATCTGCCAACGCTCCTCGATCACCCTTCGACGCAAGCAACGCGTGACTGCCGGGAGGCTGCGAACTCGATGCCCGTTTGCACGCGCCCGCGGCATCAACGGGAAAATATGAGACTCCCGCACCCGCACGCGCGACCCCGCGTTTCCCTATACGGGAACGGCATGCGTTTGGATTCTGCCAGCCAGTTGCGGCTCGTATAGACTGTCGACCCGAGGCGAAATCTCTCCCGGCAAATCCGTTTGAGGCGGAGCCGCGCAAGGAAGGAGTCGTTGCGCACGACACCGTGCTTGACCTGAAGTGCAAACAGGTTTCATAAGTCTTCAGCTTTACTTGCGTGTTCCGCAGTTGCGAGTGGGTTCGTGTTCTTGTCCATCAACGAGAGTGGCGCAATTGTCCGCCGTCGAACCGGGACAGGCGGGTTTGTCTTTCCGTCCCGTCGCGCTGCCGTAGACGGGCACAGGCACGGAGCGCGAGTCGGGATTTCAAGGACGGCCGCCCGTGCAAGGCAGGGCGGAGTCCGGGAAAGGAATTCGCCATGAGCCTGGATCATGATCAACCGATGAGTCGTGAGTGGAACTACCATCCTGAATTGCCGCTCGAGGATACGTCGATTTTCAAGTGGCCCCCCAACCCGCGCTTCCTTGTCACCTGGTTTGGGCAAAACTGGCTGACCTTGTCGGAGCGGGTCGCCATGGTCGTTCTTGCGCTCCTTCTCTGGGCCTTAGCCTATCCGCCGCTAGATGCGGCAAAGAGCCTTGCACCGGGCTGGATCTTGCAGGTCTGGGCCGTGAACATGGCCACGATGGTAGCTGTCGCGGGCGGGCTGCACTGGTTTTTCTACATTCGCAAGGGCCAGGGGAATAAGTTGAAGTTCGACCACCGCGACCAGACCAAGGGCAGTCGACTCTGGAGTTTTTCCAATCAGGTTCACGACAACATGTTCTGGTCGCTGACCTCCGGCGTCGCGCAGTTGACGGTTTTCCATGTCCTTCTGTTGTGGTTGATGAGCAATGGCTGGATACCGGCCATGACATTTGCCGAGCACCCGGTCTGGTTTGTGCTTGCCCTGTTGCTCCTGCCGATATGGTCGGCATTTCACTTCTATTGGGTCCATCGCCTCCTGCACGTGCCGTTCCTATACAGGCACGTGCACGCTCTGCATCATCGCAACGTCAATGTCGGACCGTGGTCGGGCATCTCGATGCACCCCGTCGAGCACGTTCTGTATTTCTCGAGTCTGGCAATCCACTTGATCGTGCCGTCGCATCCCGTCCATATGATCTTTCACGTGATTTATCTTGGACCGGGCGCTGCAATGACGCATACCGGTTACGAGAACCTGCTGCTCCGCGACAAGCGCCGCCTGGCGCTTGGCACGTTCTACCATCAACTTCACCACCGGTATTACGAGTGCAACTACGGCAATCAGGAAATGCCCTGGGACAGGTGGTTTGGAACTTTCCACGACGGAACCGAGGTCGCCACGCGACAGACTCGCGCCCGTAGGAGTCGCATGCACGGCGCATAGGTTGCGGCGCATTCGCCCGGATGCGGACTTCGACCGCGTTCGCGTGAAGAGGCGTTTCCGGATGCTCGAGCGCGCGCGGAAGTTCGCCCCTGTAGCCCTTGAACCGCTCGAGCAAACGATTGGCGTGGACATGGCCAGTGGCCATGCTGCAGCGGCGGTCGAACCGCTTCTCCGTGACGGACCTGCGCGACGGAGCGGGGCGCTTCCGGCAGTCGACCAGTGTGCGGCAAGGCTGCCAGAGACTGTCGAATACAGGAACGACAGATTCATGCCGGATCTTGAGGCTTCCGTTCAGCTTGCGAACGTTCCGCTCCGCGCGAATCCGGAAGAGCGCGTGTAAGCCGCCAACGTTGAAACGCCCGGCGCCGCCGCTCAGGATCACGATTCCCGCAATGTGCCCCGCATCGCGGATCGTCTCCCCGGAGCGTTGCCTCGGCGGCGGTCCTTGCCGAAGCCGGCGTCACCGTCATCCCGGCAATGCCGAGGGCCTTTGGATGGTGTCGCCGTGCCCCCCCACGACTTCGGCATGAGGTTCGGCCCAAGTCCTGACGTCTTGGAGCTTCCGGATCAATTCGTCCTGCTCGGCGGGCGCAGCTCGGAATGACGAGAGTTCTGCCCGCAGGTCTGCAAGGCTGGCATCCGCGCGGCAACGTGTTTCCGAATTATCCGTTCTCCCTTGGAATCAAGAAACGACTCGCGGGAGAATCCCCGAATTTGCGCCCCTACGAACGGGCCGGATGAAAGAACCGGGAACCAGACTTGCGCGGGGATGAACGTCGTGCCGCCGACACAGGAGCAGGTTTCAATGGCACACGAATTCCCGCCAAGTTGCGCCAACTAAGCTCGGTGATCGCAAGTGGTGACATGCGGCGCCTGACGTTTGATCGAGAAATTCTTCGGGCGCCCTACTTTTGGCTCTTCCCGATATAAACGAGGAATATTCAAGGCATATGCGGCATCGTTCAACCGTCGATCGTGGCTTGCGAGTTCCACGTCCGGTCTATGATCAGCTCGATTCAGGTACGACGCCAAATGCAAGTCGTCGAGGATCCGCAGCGGCCCTGGAACGGGAAAGTCGTCCAGCACCGGCGCGCCGCTTCGCCGCGCGAGTCCGCAAGCCGGCGTGAAGTGTCTCGTTTTCGCGCGGGCGGCTGGAGACCAGCGCCTCGTCCCGGAGAGATGCCTGGGCTTGCGGTTCTCGGTCAGCAGACTGGCCAGCGCGACGGATGAAGTGTCGAGACAGATCGCCGGTCGCGCCGTCTCTCGTCGAGTTCCGCCAGAACTTTGTCCAGACTGGCGACGGCAGCGGGCCTGGGCGGCGGTCCCGATCCCGCCAGCGCCGGCGGCGTGAGCACGCCGGACCGCACCGCCTCGCAAAAGAATGCATCGGCGAAGGTTTGGCTCCGGCCCTAACGAAGGGGCCGAGTTTCGCCACCCTGACGGCCTTTACGATTGGATTCCATGGCGCGGATGCGCAGTCCCGAGAGCCCGTGCCGCCAAGCCCTGGCGAACGTGGCGATGCTTTCGGCATCGGCAGCTGCCCCTTGCAAGGCGTTGCAGGAGGCGGAGCCGAAACTCCGGGCCACACTCGCCGTCGATGGCCACGCCGAGGTCCATACCGAACGGAGGGTCGGGCCCAAACCCGTCATCCCGAACCCATGTGTGCGTCGGCCAGGACTCACGACGGCCGGATGGAATCCACAGTAGCGCATTGGGCTGGCAAGGCCGTCATTCAACCGTTTGTCCGGGAGCCATCCTTTCCGAAAACCCTTTCAAAAATCATGTCGACGTGCCGAAGGTGATATTCAATATCGAAACACGCATCTATCTCTCCGTCCGACATGATGGCCGATACGTCAGGGTCGGACCTGAGTTCCGACTTGAAGTCGGTTCCCTCGTCCCAGACCTTCATCGCGTTTCGCTGAACCAGCCGGTAGGCGTCTTCGCGCGACTGCCCCCTCTCAACGAGTCCGAGAAGGATTCGCTGTGAATGCACCAATCCGTGCAGATGGTCCAGGTTCGAAGCCATGCGGTCGGAGTGCACCACGAGACCGGAAATGACTCCCGCGAGACGCACCAGGGCGAAGTCCAGGGCAATCGTCGCGTCCGGCCCGATCACCCGTTCGACCGAGGAATGCGAAATGTCGCGTTCGTGCCAGAGGGCGACATTTTCCATGGCGGGCGCTGCCGCCATCCTGACCAGCCTCGACAGGCCGGTCAGGTTTTCGGACAGCACGGGATTGCGCTTGTGCGGCATGGCGGACGAGCCCTTCTGACCGGCGGCGAACGCCTCTTCGACCTCGAGAACTTCCGTGCGCTGAAGGTGCCGGATTTCCGTGGAGATTCGCTCCACAGAGGAGGCGACCACCGCCAGAGCGGAAAAGAACGCCGCATGCCGGTCGCGCGGGATGATCTGCGTGGAGATCGCCTCCGGGGCGAGGCCCATCGCCTTGCAGACGTGCGCTTCGACGCTCGGATCGATGTTGGCGAACGTCCCTACGGCTCCGGAAATCGCGCCGACGGCGACCTCATCGCGGGCCGCCGCGAGCCGGCGAAGGTTGCGGGACATCTCAGCGTAGGCCTGCGCCATCTTCAGGCCGAATGTGGTCGGTTCCGCGTGTACGCCGTGCGAGCGTCCGATGCATGGCGTGTACTTGTGGTCGAGGGCGCATTTCCTCAGGGCGGCGAGCAGGGCGCGAATGTCGTCCGAAAGAAGATCGCATGCGCGCGCAAGCTGAATGTTGAAGCAGGTGTCGAGGACATCCGATGACGTCATTCCCTGGTGCACGAACCTTGCCGGGCTCTCTCCAGCCAGTTCGGAGAGATGGGTCAGGAACGCGATGACGTCATGTCTGGTGACAGCCTCGATTTCGTCAATTCGCGATGTGTCGAAGCCCGCCTCGCCGGCTTTCCAGACAGCTTCCGCGTCTTCGCGGGGCATGACGCCGAGGGAGACCAGTGCATCGCATGCGTGCGCCTCAATCTCGAACCAGATTCTGAACCGGCTCTCGGCGGTCCAGATTGCAGCCATTTCGGCGCGCTCGTACCTTGGAATCATCCGGGTTCTCCTGTCGAAATCCACCGGTCTAAAGTTGTCGAGCGAACTGCCCCGCCGACCGAGGGCGGGATGCGCCGGATTTCGTGTCGGAAATTGCCGCGCACGTAAACGCGTTCGCGGCGCTCGTTAGCATGAACCGGATCGATCTGGCAAAACCGGTGTTGCCCCGTATGTCCGGCCACGGCATTCGTGCTCGTCTCGGCCGACCGTACGAGTCTTCAGCCGGATCGACTGTCACGGCCGAAGAGCGAGAACTGACGCGTACTGAAGGCTTTCGGGCTCCGTCCGAACCTGTCCTCGAAGATTCTGGAGAAGTGGCGCGTAGTAGCGTATCCCACGCTGCCGGCAATCTCGCCGATGCCAAGGTCGCTCGTCTGCAGGAGGAACTTCGCTTCCGCAAGTTTCCGGCGCTGAACGAACTTGAGCGGGGTCGTCTCGGCACGGCGCCTGCAGATGTCTTCCAAATAATCCTGCGAGATTCCGATCTCGCGGGCGTAATCGGCAATCCGCGCCGGTTCCCGGAAACGCGTTTCAACGAGGGCCGCAAATTCGGCCATCAGCGTCCTTGCGCGGCGCGGCGCTGGTCGCTCGCCGTGAGTCCTGGCCGCCCGCATGGCTGCGACGCAGATCAGGCCAGCCCAGTGCAGGCGGGCCTGCATGTCGAGGTCGCTGTTCGTTCGTTCTCCTTCGTCGGGACATTCACGCTCGAATTGCTGGACCGCTGCCGCGATGATCTCCATGTCCGGACCCTCGGGCACGTCCACCACCAGTGCGTCTTCGGGCAGCGCGACCCCGGAGCGACGGTCGATGGCCAGAAGCGTTCCGTCGGCTGCGCGGAGTCCGTCCAGGTCGTGAGGAACCGCGGCAGGGACGAGCATCGTCGTGTCGGCTCCGAACCGAAACAAACTGCCATTGATTGACACACGGCCTTCTCCGCGCGCTACGTGGACGACCTTGTGAAATCCGTTGCAAGAGTCGAGGCGGAACTCGACCGTCGGCGGGTCGAGGAGCCGCGCAATCGCTGCCGACTGCACCATCGGGCCTGCATCGTCGGCAGGGGCTGGAAAGTCGGTGCAGTCTGAGCCCGGCATGATCGCCGACACTATTTGATTACGCCTGCCGGGTGAAGTGGACCCTTGGCGATTGGCGACGCGCGGCTGCGGGGCAGGGCGCATGACTCTGCCGGTGCGAAGGCGAATCCTTCCCGAATTTGCCGGCGTTGCCGACGCGACGTGGTTGGCGGACCTGCGGTTCAGGCCGGACCCAGGTGAACCAGGTCGTCTGCCGTCACCCCCGCATGCGCGGGAACTCTTGTCCAGCCCTGCATCCGGTTGCGAAACCACGTGCGCTGTCGCTTGGCGTACTGCCGCGTCCGGATCACGGCCCGTTCAACCGCCGCCTCGAGAGGCAGATCCCCGGCAATGAAGGACATCAGTTCGCGCGCGCCGAGCGCCCGGCAAGACGGCGTGTCCGGGTCGTAGCCCGCATCCAGCACTGCCCGGCACTCTTCGATGGCGCCCTTTTCCAGCATCTCGGCGAACCTGTTCTCGATCCGCGCCCGGAGCCAGGCGGATGGTCCCTCCATGACGAATGCCGCCGCGTCGCCGAGCGGCAGCAGGGGCCGGTGCGGCCGGTCCAGCCATGTCCGCAGCCCGATTCCGGTTGCGGTCAGGACTTCCCATGCCCGTTGCGTGCGAGCCGCGTTGCGAAGGTCGATCGAAGCCGCGGTTACCGGATCCTTCTCCTTCAGTTCGTGCACGAGCTTCCAGGGAGTCTCGGCGCGGATCCTGTTTCCAGCCTTCCGGACCTCGGCCGGGATTTCTGGAATTTCCGCCAGCCCCTCCGTCAACGCCGTGAAGTAAAGGCCGGTTCCGCCGACAATGATCGGCCTGATGCCTCGCGCGGCGCAGTCTTCGAGCACCGCCTCCAGTTCCCGCACCCACCTTCCCACGGAATACCGTTCAGCGATGCCGACGTGGCCGTAGAGGGCGTGCGGGCAAACCTCCAACTCGTCCGGGCCCGGGCGCGCGGTCAGTATCTTCCAGCAGGCATAGATCTGAAGCGCATCGGCATTGATTACGCAGGCCTGCGTCCTTCGCGCCAGCGACAGCGCGAGCGCGGACTTGCCGCAGGCGGTCGGGCCGGCAAGAAGGATCGGCCGGGCTGGCGCGGGGGAGCTCGTCATGCCGGGTAAGTAGCGCGTTCGGCAGGCGGCACCAACAGTATCCGCCAGCACGGACGCCAGCGCGCATGTAGACGCGCCGGCAACCGGGTGGCCAACATTCCTGTTGATAATCGGCCGGGATTCCGACAATTTGCGGCAAAGGACAAGGTCAGGATTCGGTGGACAAGCCCATTAGTGAACCCGGGGTTGAATTGGGATGCCAGCGGGCTTGGCCAAGGTATAAGCGCGTACTTCTCAAGATTTCGGGCGAAGCGCTCATGGGGGACGAGGGGTTCGGCCTGCATCCGCCGACGGTGCTCCGCGTTGCCGATGAGGTCAGAAAGGTTCATGGCCTCGGCGTCGAGGTCTGCGTCGTCGTCGGCGGCGGCAACATTTTTCGCGGAATCCAGGGCGCCGCCCAGGGCGTTGAACGGACGACGGCCGACTACATGGGAATGCTCGCGACGGTCATGAACGCGCTGGCATTGCAGGGGGTGCTCGAGTCACAAGGAGTGTTCACGCGCGTGGCGTCCGCTATCCCGATGGATGAAATCTGCGAACCCTACATCTGGCGCCGCGCCGTACGTCACCTCGAGAAGGGCCGTGTCTGCATTTTCGCCGCCGGGACCGGAAACCCCCTACTTCACGACCGACACCGCTGCGGTGCTTCGGGCCAGCGAAATGGCGTGCGAGGCGATCTTCAAGGGCACGCAGGTCGACGGCATCTATGATCGGGATCCGAGTCTGCACGGAGCTCGTCGGCTTGCGGAGGTGGACTTACGAGGACGCGTTGCAGCGAAACCTGAAAGTCATGGATGCATCCGCAATTGCCCTAGCGCGTGACAACGACCTGCCGATCATCGTATTTTCGCTGAAAGAGCCGGGCGGGTTTGCTGGAATCCTCCAGGGCAAGGGCAGATACTCGCTCGTGAAGGGGAGTAGTCCGCCCGCGTCCTGAGGCGCGCGGTGCGGCACGCGCATCCCGGCGATGCGACAGGTGAATTGGAATGGCTGATATCGACATTGACGTAGCGGACCTGGAAAGGCGAATGGACGGGGCCGTCTCCGTGCTGAAGTCCGAGTTTTCGGGGCTGAGAACCGGCCGCGCCTCCGCCGCGATCCTCGATCCGGTGACGGTGCCGGCATATGGCACCCAGATACCATTGAACCAGTGCGGGACCATCAATGTTCCCGACCCGCGAATGGTGACCGTCAATGTGTGGGACAGGAACCTCGTGGGCGTCGTCGACAAGGCGATCCGGGACTCCGGTCTCGGCCTCAATCCGGTGGTCGACGGACCGATCTCAGATTGCCGATTCCCGAACTGAACGAGGAAAGGCGGCGGGAGCTTGCCCGGGTGGCGGGCAGATACGCGGAAAACGCGCGTATCGCCGTTCGCAACGTCAGACGCGACGGGATGGACCAGGTAAAGGCGGCCAAGTCGGAGGGAATGAGCGAGGACGATCAGAAGCTCTGGTCCGACGAAATCCAGGAATTGACGGATCGCGCAATCGCCGAAATCGACGAAGCGCTCGGACTCAAGCAGGACGAGATCATGCAGGTCTGACCGGCCTGCATCGCCGCGGAGAACCGAATGCCTGCTTCGGCTGCCGAAACTGGAATTTGCCGGCCGCGATCCGTTGCGATCATCATGGACGGCAACGGGCGCTGGGCCCTGCGCCGGGGAATCGAGCGGATCAAGGGCCATGCGCGCGGCGCGGCTCGGGTTAGGGAAATCGTCAACGCGACCATGGACGCCGGCATCGGCTACCTGACGATCTTCGCCTTCTCGACCGAAAACAGCAAACGGTCCGAAGAGGAGGTTGCCGCTCTCATGGGTCTTCTGCGCGACTACATTCGCGCGGAGGCGAGACAACTCGCCGACGCAGGCGTCCGGGTCCGGTTCATTGGCGACCGCGAACGGCTTGACGCGCGGCTCGTGGAACTTGTGGTCTGGCTGGAGGCGCAGACCGCGAAGAACGAATTGCTGAACCTGACGGTCGCCCTGAACTACGGCTCCCGCGACGAGTTGACGCGCGCGGTTCGCAGGATCGCCGGCGATGTCGCCTGCGGGCGGCTCCTGCCGGAAGACATCTCCGAGGACACGGTGACTGCGAACCTCGACACGGCCGGCATCCCCGACCCCGACCTGGTCATCCGGACTTCGGGAGAACTGAGGGTGTCGAATTTCCTTCTTTGGCAGTCGGCCTATGCGGAATACGCATTCGTGAAGACCGAGTGGCCGGACTTCACGGCCGAACTGTATCGCAAGGTGCTCGAGAGCTACAGTTCCCGGGAACGCCGCTTCGGCATGTTGTCCGGCGTTTCCGGATGACGCTGCGGGAG
Source organism: uncultured Amylibacter sp. (assembly GCA_963662815.2). GTDB lineage: Bacteria > Pseudomonadota > Alphaproteobacteria > Rhodobacterales > Rhodobacteraceae > JAPPHA01. Next base: position 139,436 of record CAXXWA010000020.1, on the reverse strand, counting down.
AACTTTCCGGATCTCGGTGCAAGGATCCTGTCGTCGGTCGCCCTGGCGGCGCTCGGCCTGACGTGCCTGATCATTGGCGGCGGCGCATTCGCGGCGATCGTTTCCGCGGCGACAGGGATCGTCGCATGGGAGTCCGCCCGCATGCACCTCGGGGAAGGCGGAAGGCGCATCCCCCTGCTGACCGCCGCCGCCGCCGGGGCCGGTCTGTTGCTCATTCTCGAATTCGACTCTCCGCTGCCCGGCGTCTTTGCCGCCGCCGCCGGACTGCTACTCTGCGCCGCCGGCCGATCGCCGCTCACGGTCATCTCCATGGTTGCAGCAACCACTGCCGGACTCGCCGGCCTGGCGATCCTCAGGGAGCAGTCCGGACTGCTGCCGGCGATCTTCGTCGTCGCATGCGTCATCGCAGCCGACATTGGCGGATATTTTTTCGGCCGGTTTTTCGGCGGCCCGAAACTCTGGCCGCGCGTCAGCCCGGGAAAGACCTGGTCGGGCACCGGAGGCGGCTGGTTGCTCGCGGGCTGCGTCGGGGCGGCGTTCTGGTCGGCCGGGCTCTCGAAGGCGCATGCCGTGCCGTCGGCGCTCCTGGTCGCGGCCTGCGCCCAGGCAGGCGACCTTGCCGAATCCGCGGTCAAGCGCAGGGCGGGCGTCAAGGACGGCAGCAAGCTCATTCCCGGTCACGGCGGGCTGATGGACCGTTGCGACGGGCTTGTCGGGGCGGGCTGCCTCGCGCTTGCGCTGATCATTGCCGGACAGACCGGCATCCTGGGCTTCGGTTGATGCGGCGGGTTTCGGTGTTCGGTTCGACGGGCTCCGTCGGCTGCAGCACGGTCGACCTCATCCTGCGCGAGCGCGAGTGCTTCCACGTGGTTGCAATCTCTGGCAGCGGCAACGTCGACCTGCTGGCGTCGCAGGCGCGCGAGCTCAGGCCAGAAATCGCGGTAACGGCGGACGCGGGACGATCCGGCGAACTCGCGCATGCCCTGGCGGGCAGCGGCATCGCGACGGCGGGCGGACGCGAGGCGCTGGTCGAGGCCGCGTCCCGGCCGGCGGACTGGGTGATGAGCGCCATCGTTGGGTTCGCCGGGCTCGAGGTGAGTCTCGAAGCCGCGGGCGTTGCCGACGTGCTGGCGCTCGCGAACAAGGAAAGCATGGTCTGCGGCGGCGCCTTGGTTCGTCGCGCCTGCGCCGCGTCCGGCTGCCGGTTGATCCCGGTCGACAGCGAACACTCGGCCATATTCCAGGCGTTGCCGAACGGGTTGGCGGGCGACTCCGTCGAGAAGATCATTCTCACGGCGTCCGGCGGTCCCTTCTACAGGGTTCCGAAAGAGGATCTCGAGGACGTAACGCCGGAACAGGCGTCGCGCCACCCGAACTGGGACATGGGTCTCCGCATCTCCATCGACAGCGCGACCTTGTTCAACAAGTCCATGGAACTGATTGAGGCCGTGGAACTTTTCTTGGTCGGTAGGGAGCGAATCGAAGTGCTTGTCCACCCTCAGTCGATCGTGCATGCGCTGGTCCTGTTCACGGACAAGGGAATGCTGGCGCATCTTGGGCCGGTCGACATGCGTCACCCGATCGGCTTCGCGCTGAACTGGCCGGAGCGCAGGCGCCTGTCGCTCGAAGTCATCGATCTTGCAGAAGTCGGCAGCCTGGATTTCGAGCGCCCGGATCTGGACCGTTTTCCGGCGCTGGGGCTGGCGGACGAGGTGATACGCATGGGCGGGCTGTCCGGGGCGGTGTTCAACGGCGCCAAGGAACGCGCCCTCGACCTTTTCATCGAAAGGCGAATCGGATTCACGGACATGGCGCGGCATGTCGCCTCCGTGATCGCTAGGCACGACAGGGGCGGGGGGCGGGAGAACGGCTTCGACCTGCTTGCGGTCGGACAGGCGGACAGTTGGGCGAGGGACATGGTTGACGAAGTTTCGGGAGTGACCTGAGTGCTGGAAGCGATCACGACTATTCCGTTTGTGGGCGGTTTCCTGGCGTCGGTGATTCCGTTCATTGCAGTGCTTTCGGTCATCGTGTTCGTCCACGAATACGGGCACTACGCGGTTGGGCGCATGTGCGGCATTGGCGCCGAGGTGTTTTCGATCGGATTCGGGCCGGTTCTCGCGGCCTGGATGGATCGGCGGGGAACGCGTTGGCAGGTCGCCGCCATTCCGTTTGGCGGTTACGTCAGATTTGTCGACGACCAGGATCCGGACGGCGATGCCGCTCAGATGGAGTGCCAGGGGGCCGGCAGCTTCAATCGCGCGTCCGTTCTTCGCCGCGCGCTGACCGTCGCCGCCGGCCCGGCCGCGAATTTCCTCCTTTCCGCCGTGCTCTTCGCGTTGCTCGCGATGCACACCGGACTGGTCACCGACGAACCGAGGATCGGGGAAGTGGTTGATTTGCCGGGCCTCGACTTCGGACTTCGAGCCGGCGACCGGGTCATCGACGTGAACGGCCGACCGGTGGGAAGCTTCGGAGAAATCGCATCCGCAGTCCTGGCGCCGGACGACGGTTCGGCCGGCCTGCCGAGGCGCAACTCGCAGTACCGCGTCGAACGCGACGGGCGGGAACTCGTGGTCGTCGGCGCATATCCGATGCCCGCCCGCGTCGATGCGGTCGAGCCGCTGTCGCCCGCGAGCAGGGCCGGGCTGCGTCCGGGAGATCTGATAATCGGCGCGGGTGACAGGCGGGTCGAGTCCTTCCGGGATCTGAGAACGGAAGTGCTCGCGGCGGAAGGGAACGACATCGCGTTGCGCGTCCGCCGCGGCGGCGAGGTCATTTCGCTTCTCGTCACGCCTGCGGAAAGCGACCGGCAGAACGCCGACGGAACCTTCGAGAAGCGTTTCACGATCGGCGTTCACGGGGCACTGGCGTTCATGCCCGAGTCCTATACGCCGTCGCTTGTCGATTCGGCCCTGATCGGAATCGCGCAGACGATGTGGGTCATCCGGGCATCGCTCGACGGCCTCTACCAGATGATCGCGGGGAACATCGGACCGGAAAACCTCCAGGGGCCGATCGGAATCGCGCATCTGTCCGGGGAGGTTGCGGCCAGCGGCTTCGTCGAACTCGTTCGCCTTCTTGCCATTATTTCGACCGCAATCGGGTTGTTGAACCTGTTCCCGATCCCGGTCCTCGATGGCGGCCACCTCGTCATGTTCGCGTGGGAAGCGGTCGCTGGCCGGAAACCGAGCCGCAGGTTCCGCAATGCCTTGACAAGAATCGGGATCGTGGCGCTCGTTACCCTGATGGTTTTCGCGACCTACAATGACATCATGCGACTCTGATCTGAATTGCCCGGAGTCCCTTTTGCGTGTACCATGGTTCTCGATCTTCGGGGGAAGAAACGCCATGCCAGTATGCCTTGCCAGTTCGGGATTCCTGACCATGAAATCGATTCGGCGTCTCTGCATTTTCGTGGTCTTCGGCTTTCTGGCGCAGGCTGCGTTGCCGACTCTCTACCTGGCCGACCACATGGCCCGTGCGCAGGCAGTTGCCGTGTTCAACCGCATCGACGTGGCCGGCAACCAGAGGACTTCCGCCGATACGGTGCGCGCGATCGCCGGCGTCCAAGCGGGCGTGCCGGTCAGGCCGGCGGAGATCAACCAGGCGGTTCGCAGGCTCTTTGATTCGGGCTTATTTGAAGATGTCAGCGTTCGCCCGGACGGCGGCCGGCTCTTCATCGAGGTCCAGGAGCGCCCGATCATCAACCGGATCGCGATCGAGGGCAATGACATCCTCGAGGACGACGTCCTCTTGGGACTCGTGGCCTCCCGGGAACGGCAGACGTTTTCGCCGGCGCAGGCGGAGCGCGACGCCCAGAGCATCGTCAATGCCTACACGGCGGCCGGCAGGCTGAGCGCGCAGGTCACTCCGCGCATTATCCGGCGCTCCGAGAACCGGGTCGACCTTGTGTTCGAAGTGTTCGAGGGCGATGTCGTCGAAATCGCCCGCATCGGTTTCGTCGGCAACATGAGCTTTTCGGATCGCAGGTTGCGGCGGGTTCTGGCGACGAAGCAGGCCAATCTGCTGAGTTTCCTGTTCCGGAGCGACACCTACGTCCAGGACCGGATAGAGGTGGACAAGCAGGCGCTCGAAGACTTCTATCGCACGCGGGGCTACATCGATTTCGAGGTGCTTTCGGTGGCCTCGGAACTGACGCGCGAACGCGACGCCTTCCTGATCACCTTCCGCTTGAGAGAAGGTCAGCAGTACTCTTTCGGCAACATCACCGTCAGCACACGACTTCCGGACGTCGATCCGGATGCGTTCGCCGAGCTGATCGATGTCGACAGCGGGGAGATCTACGACTCCGAACGGCTCGAACGACTCCTCGACCGCATGAATCTTTATGCGAACGAACTGGGGCTGGCCTTCGTGCGGACCGATCACAGGGTTGCCCGCAACAGCGAGACGCAGAGCGTGGACATCGACATCCGGCTCGTGCGTGGACAGCGGCTCTTCGTCGAGCGCATCGACATCACCGGTAACTCGACGACGCAGGACCGGGTCATTCGCCGGCAATTCCGGCTCGTTGAGGGCGATCCGTTCAATCGGCGCGAAATCCAGCGCGCCGCGGACCGGATTCGCGGCCTAGGATACTTCCGGACGGTTTCCGTCGACGCGCGCGCAGGTTCGGCGAGTGACCAGGCCATCATCGACGTGATCGTCGAGGAGCAGCCGACCGGAAGCCTGACCTTCGGTCTGTCTTACTCGACTGACGGAGGAGGCGCCGGCAACATTTCTCTCAGCGAGAGGAACTTCCGGGGGCAGGGCCAGACGATTTCCGGCAGCATATCAACGTCGTCCGACGACAGGCATTTTTCCTTCGGGTTCGTTGAACCGGCGTTCTTCGACCGGGATCTCCTCGTTGGCGCCAGCGTCTACTACCGGACCAACACGTCGTCGGCCTTTTCGTTCAACTGGGAGGAAATCGGCTTCAGGCCGCGCGTGTCGTTCCCGGTGAGCGATTCCGCCCGCCTCGAACTGAACTATCGGATTTCGCAGGACGAACTGGAGAGCCGTGGCAGCTTGGGCAACCTGTCTCCGTTCGTCAGGCCCGATGCCGGAAAGTCGATCACCAGCGCCGTCGGAGCGGTCTACACGCTCGACAGGACAGACTCGGTCGTCAACCCGTCCCTGGGACACCGGCTGCGGTTCAGCCAGACCATCGCCGGAGTCGGCGGCGACGAGCGGTATTCGAAAACCGTCGGGAGCGCCAAGATCTACCGGGGAATCTTCAATGAGGACGTTATCCTGTCCGGCGAACTCGAGGGCGGGTTCTTCCATTCGATGGAGAGGGACTCCCGGACCATCGACCGGTTCTTCCTTGGCGGCGACTCCCTGCGCGGCTTCCGGAGCTACGGCATCGGGCCAAGGGACGAGAACAAAAACCCGCTTGGCGGAAATTACTACGCGGTAACCCGTCTGGAGGCGAGTTTCCCTCTGGGGCTTCCCGAGGAACTGGGCATCTACGGCGGCGTGTTCGTCGACGCGGGCTCTCTCTGGGGCCTCGACACGGAAACAATCACCCTTCCTGCTGGTTCAAGCAATTCCAACTGCCAAGATGTTAACGGTGACCTCGTCTGTAGAGCGAAATCACCCGACTTCGCGCTGCGCGCGGCGACCGGTTTCGCAGTCTACTGGAATACGGCGATCGGGCCGCTCCGCTTCAATTTCACGAGACCCCTGCGCTACGTGAAGGGGCTTGACGAACCAGAGTCCTTCCGCTTGTCGATCGGGACGCGTTTTTGACGCTTAAGTCGTTCAGGATCGCTGCGATCGCATTCGTCGCTGGGCTGCTCGCTGCAGGGCCCGCAGCCGCCGAGGAGCCGGACGCGGCATCCGAACCCCTGCCGATAGCCGTCGTCAATCAGGAACAGCTCTTCTCGGTAACGCTCGAGGGGCGTGCGATCCGTGCCGACATGGACCGGAGGGCGGCGGAACTTGCCAGCGCGAACAGGCAGCTCGAGCAGGAGCTCGAGGCGGAGGAGCGTCAGCTGACCGAGTTGAGGAAGACGCTCGACCCGGAAAGATTCCGCGAGCTTGCCGCAGAGTTCGATGCGCGCGTAAGCGGGATCAGGACCGAACAGCAAAGAAAGCTCGACAACCTCGGTGCCATTTTCGAAAATGCGCGGGCCGGCTACTTTTCGCGCGCAGTTCCAGTGCTTCTCGCGATAATGGAGGAGCGCGGTATCAAGGTGATCCTTGACGGCAACTCCGTGCTCCTCGCGACCGGCCTGGCGGACATCACAGGCGAAGCGATCGAACGGATGAACGCGGAATACCTTAGCGGCCGCGAAACCGGCGAAGTCGGTGAACAGGACGTCCTGCCCTGAGCGCATTCGCGGATTCCGACATCCCTGGTACTGCACGCACTCCGACGTCGGCCCGACCCGGCTCGGACGCACCAACGAATTGCAACGCGAGGTGCCGATGAACAGGTCCGTGCGGCTTTTCGACAATTCCCGAAAGCCCGCGCCAGGAAAGGAAGTTTCGTCACTGAGCCGCCAATACTGAAGACTGGCTCGAGTGCAGTAATGATGCCTGAGAAGCCTCGCTTGTCGCTGCAGCCACGTTGCGGTCGTCTGCCGCCGCAACGAACACTGCTGTCCGCTTGAGCTCGATCCGGTGCCCATGACCTTCAGGACAATGCGAAGCGGCCTTTCAAGCGAAGTCCACTCAGGGTCAGCTTTCCGGCTTGAGGAGAGGTCGGGATGACTGCACGCCCGAACTGGCAATCCACAATGGCAGTACCGGGTTCCGCGCGGCGCCGTTTTCGGCGCCGTCAACGGCGCGCGCGAGGCGGCTGACGGATTTGACAACTGTGATGTGTGTTCGAGAAACCATGAATGTCATGACAAACGGAGTGCCCGGAATGCCGACAGTTCGCAATTTCCTGTGAAAACCGAACACTGGCTTGTCACAAGGATTGCAGCGTTTGGGTATTCGGGCTGGCGAAGATGTTTCGCATTGCCGAGGCTTGGGTAATGATGCCGTCCTGTCGGAACCCGCGACAGTCCGCGCGGCACTACGGCGAGGAGCAGCGGGAGAGGTTCCCGTCGCCGGAGGAATGCCGTCCCCCCAAGCGGATCCTGGCGGAGCCTCTGAACCCACCCTCTGGAGGGGCTCAGCATCACAATCAGGACCGGCTGGCCGAGCTACCCATCGGATGCCATGATGGGACCGCCGTTCAAGCGTCGGTGACGGCGCGAACTTCGTCCAAAAACCGCGTGCCGTAGCGCTTCAGCTTGCGGGGACCGACACCGTGGCACTCCGCCAAGGCATCAAGCGTGCGCGGCAGGAGAACCGTCATTTCCATCAAGGTCCTGTCCGGAAACACCGCGAGCGGCGAAACAGCTTCAGCTCGGGCAATCTCGATCCGAAGCGCATCGAGCCTGGCGAACATTCCCGAATTGTGACTGTCGGAAAGAACAGGTTCTAGAGCCAAATCCTGTGGTTCCGGCTCGGGGGTGTCGCCGGAAGCCGCTGGATCGCGCTTGGCTGTGCCGAGCGCCACCAGCAGGCGCTCGCCGTAGCGTCTGATCTTCTCGGCGTCGACACCGTAGCACTCCTCCAATGCTTCGAGCGTCTGCGGCCGGTTTGCTGCCATCTCCTGAAGGCTGAACTTGTGGAGCACGGCATGCGGCGGCACGTCCTCCTCAAGCGCAATTTGCAGCCGTAGCGCCTTGAGGCTCCGGAACAACCGTGAATCGAATTCGTCCACGAGCACCGGTTCCGGTTTCGGCATTCGCTGCACATCGTCAATCGCCGTTTCCGCCGACGGCTGCGCGTCCGCTGTCTCCTTCAGAATCGCAAGAACTCGCTCGCCATAGCGATTCAGCTTCGAGGCCCCGACGCCGTGACAAACTGCAAGTCCGTCGAGACATTGAGGCTTGCGGGTGGCCATGTCGTGGAGGCTGCGGTCGTGGAACACGGCGAAAGCCGGCACGCCTTCCGCTCTTGCGATTTCCAGCCGCACCTGCTTCAGCCGTGCAAGTAGTGCCGGATCGATGTTTCCAGGCGGGATCCCACCTGCCGGGCTGCGCTCCATGCGTGTCCCGGACTCCTTGGCGGCCTCGCCATGCAGCGCCACGCTTTCGGCACCCTTCAGAACGGCGCGCGCACGGTCACCGAGCTTCAGGGCGCCGTATCCGCCAATGTCAATCTCAAGCACGTCCGTCGCCGCCAGTTGGCGCAGATAAGACCGCCACAGCGCCTTGCTGGTGTCTGCACCAACGCCGAAGGTCGGCAGCCTGTCATGGCGGTGCTTGCAGACCTTTTCGGTCACTTCGCCGCGCAGCACGGCAATCAGGTGCTCGGCGCCGAAGAGTTGGCCGGTGCGCAGCGCGGCCGACAGCGCCTTCTGGGCGATTACCGTGCCGTCGATCGTGTCGACAGGCGCAAGACAGCGGTCGCAGTTGCCGCAAGGCGCGCAGGTCTCGCCGAAATAGCCGAGCAAGGCCTGGCGCCGGCAACCGGCGGTTTCGCATAAGCCAAGCAGCGCGTTCAGCCGCTGATGCGCGATGCGCTTGGCCTCGTCCGGCCGATCGGAGTCGTCGATCATCAGGCGGCGCAGCCTGATGTCATCCATGCCGTGGAGCATGAGGGTTTCGGCAGGCAATCCGTCCCGCCCGGCACGACCAATCTCCTGGTAGTACGCCTCGACGGTAGACGGGATGTTGACGTGGGCCACAAATCGCACGTCGGGTTTGTCGATTCCCATGCCGAAGGCGATGGTGGCGACCACGATCACACCGTCTTCGGCAAGGAAGCGGTCCTGGTGACGGTCGCGGGCCGCTTGATCCATGCCCGCATGGTAGGGCAGCGCGGCATGCCCACACGAGGACAGGCGCTGCGCCGTTCGTTCGGCTTCCTTGCGAGACAGCGTGTAGACGATGCCGGACTGCCCGGAATGCCTGCCAAGCAGGCTGTCGATCTGCCGTGACGCGGAATTTCGGGGCGCTATTCCGATCTGCAGGTTCGGACGGTCGAATCCGGCGACAAACACCTTTGCCAGACCGCCGAACAGCTGTTCAACGATGTCCTGCCGCGTGACGGCGTCTGCGGTCGCTGTGAAGGCGCTGAGCTGGGCGTAAGGAAAGTGTTTTGGCAGTTCGGCGAGGCGGCGGTAGTCCGGACGGAAGTCGTGCCCCCATTGGGAGATGCAGTGCGCTTCGTCGATGGCGAATCGCGCCGGACCATGCCGGGAGAGGCCTTCCAGGACTTCCGGCCGCATGAGCCGTTCCGGCGAAATGTAGAGCAGGCGCAACCTGCCCTCTCGCAGTCGACGGTGAGTCTCGGCGGCGTCGGCCCGGGGCGTCGTCGAATTGAGCGCGCCGGCTGCCACGCCGTTGAGGCGCAACGCGGCCACCTGATCGCGCATCAGGGCGATCAGCGGCGAAACCACCACGGTCAGGCTCTCAGTCGCCAGAGCTGGAAGCTGGTAGCACATCGACTTGCCCGATCCGGTCGGCATCACCGCCAGGACGCTATCGCCTTCCATGAGGGCCGAAACGATTTCCGCCTGCCCGGGCCTGAACCGCTCATGGCCGAAGGTGCACTTCAGCAGATCAAGGGCGACGTCGAGAGTGGGCAACCGCATAGCTTCGTTTGACTTGTTGACTTGGTTTCTCCCTCAGAACCACCTATGGTAATGTCCATGGGGTCAGTTCGGTAGGGGGACAGGAGCCTGCGCCAAGGCTTCTTTGGCGCCACTTCAATATTTCGAGGTCCCGGGCGATTCTGTGGTCTTTGGCCGTTATCGGAGCGAACGGTCGATCCTCGCTAGTTCAACCGCAAGCCGCACCGAATCCTTTGCTCCTCAGTGCAAGAACGTTGTGTATCGTGCCATGCAGATCAACCGCCTGAAACTCCGGAATTTCAAAGGGTTCTCCGAACTGGATGTAATAGGGGCAACTTTCCGGGAATTGCAGCAGGATTCAGGGGATTCCCTCCCGAATCGTTTTCTGATTCCAAGGGGGCATGGATGATTCGGAAACAGGTCGCCGCGCTGACGCCAGCCTTGCAGCGCTGAGGGCGGAGCTCTCGGCCATCCGGGCCCTGCTCGCCGAGAGGGACGCGCAGCTTGCCGAGCAGGACAGGCGGCTCGCCGGGCAGGCCGAACTGATCCGGGAGCTCGAGGACGAGATCAGGCGGCTGAAGAAGCTCCCGCGCCGTCCGGACCTGAAGCCGAACAGCCCCGGCGCATCGGACGGGGACGCGGACGGCCCGCCGCCGGGCTCCTCCGGGTCCGGCCGGTCGGAGAAGGAAAAGAGGAAGAGGAAGGGCCGCGGCCCGCGGCGCCGGAACCCGAACCTGCGCCGCCGCGAGGAGACCGTGAGCCTCGGGAACGTGCCCGAGGGCGCGGTGCGCAGGGGCTATCAGGACCACACGGTCCGCGACATCGTGTCTTGCGCCGAAGAGGTTGTCTATCGCCGCGAGGTCTGGGAGTTTCCCGACGGCTCCCGGCATGTGGCGCCGCTGCCGCCGGGGGCGGCGGCGGGACGCGAGCAGTTCGGCCCCTGCGTCAAGGCCCTGGCCATCATGCTGTACCACCAGTGCCAGTCGACGGCGGGACGGATCGCGGAGATGCTGAACGCGATCGGCCTGGACGTCTCCGAGCGCCAGGTGGGGCGCTTCCCGACCGCGGATGCCGGGGGCATCGCCGGGGAGCAGCAGGAGGTGCTGCGGGCCGGCCTGGAGACGGCGGCGTGGATCAACGTCGACGACACCGGCGCCCGCCACAAGGCCGAGAACGGGTACTGCACGGCGATCGGCAACGATTTCTTCGTGCATTTCCGGTCGACCGGCTCGAAGAGCCGCCTCGACTTCCTCGAGCGTCCCTGCGCGGGAGAGGAAGATTGCACCATAAACGACGCCGCGCTCGACTACATGCGGAAGCGGAACCTGTCGGGAAGGGCGGTCGCCCTTCTCGCCGGCCACGAGCGGCGGCGCTTCGGCGACGGCGACGGCTGGCGGGCCCATCTCGAGGCGCTGGGCATTGCCGGGATGACGGTGTCGCCGGACCCTGTCGAGGATCGCCACGGAAGGCGCGCTCTGGGGAACGATCTGCGATGCGGGACGCATTGCCGGAACCGTGATCCCGGTCGACGACGCCGGGCAGTTCAACGTCGGCGACCTCCACGCGCTCTGCCGGTTCCACGCCGAGCGGAACATCGCCAAGCTGAACGGAAGCGCCCATTGCCAGCATGAACGGGTCGACAAGGTGCTTGACAGGGTATGGAGGCTGTACCGCAGCCTCTGCCGCTACCGGAAGCGTCCCACTCCGCTGCGCAAGCTCGTCATGCAGCGGCGGTTCGACCGGATCTTCGGCACGGTCACCGGCTACGCCAGCCTCGACCGGCTGCTCGAAAGGCTGGCGGCGAACCGGGACGAGCTCCTGCGCGTGCTCGACCGTCCGGAGACGCCGCTCCACGCCAACAGGGTCGAGAACGACATCCGGGACTACGTCACCCGGCGCAAGGTCTCGTTCGGGACGCGGAGCGATGCCGGGCGGGCGGCGCGCGATGCCTATATCGGAGCGAAGAAGACCTGCGGGAAGCTCGGCGTGCCGTGCCGGGACTGCCCGAGGAGCCGCCTCGGCGTTGCCGGCGCGCCCGACGTGCCGAGGCTCGCCGACCTCGTCAGGCAGCGCGCCGCGGCCTGACACGCCCCCTCGGGCCCGGCGGCAATTCCCGGAAAGTTGCCCCTATTACAACTGGATCAGGGCTTGAACCGCCGTTTCACCCTGATCGTCGGAAACAGTGGCACGGGTAAGTCCAGCCTGCTTGACGCCCTGTCCGTCGCTTTTGGCTCATTTCTTCTGGGTATTCCCGTGGGCGCCGCAAGCGCGCGACACATTAACCAGCGTGAGGCGCACGAATCCGAACGGGATTTTGACGGGATGCCGGAGTTCAACAAGGTCTATCCGGTCGTGGTGGAAGCTGAGGACAGGATCACGCATCCGTTGACCGGAAAAGACAAGGACATCAGGTGGAGACGCCAGGGGCATCCCACGCTGATTTCGGCTGGTTTTCCTTGACACCGGGCTTGTCTGCGTTGCATGCGCGCGCGACCGCGGAGCCGGAATTTTCCGCTGGCGTTCCCGTCCCGGACGTGCGATGCTCCGGCCATGTCGATTCGGAAGCGCCTCGAGTTCCATGCCCCGTTTCGCGGGATGCCGGCGGGGTTTTCCCTGTCGGACGTCGAGATCCGGCTGGCCAGGCCGCAGGAGCGCCCGCTCTGGGACTCGCTGATGGACGAGCGCCGCCATCTCGGCTTCCAGCGGCTGGCGGCCCGCGGCCTGCGCTACGTGGCAAGCTTCGGGGACCGGTGGCTGGGCCTGGCGGCGTGGCAGAACGGCGCCTTCAAGTGCGCTCCGCGCGACAGGTGGTGCGGCTGGAGGCCGGAGCAGCAGTTCCGGCGGCTGGAGATGGTGGCGAACAACACGCGTTTCCTGATCCTGTCCGAGCCGGGGGTGTTCCCGAACCTCGCCTCCTTCTTCCTTGCGGGGATGACCCGCCGGCTCGCCGACGACTGGCTGGCGGCGCACGGGCACCGGGTGCTCCTGGCGGAGACGTTCTGCGACCCGGCCAGGTTTTCCGGCACCATGTACAGGGCGGCGGGCTGGGAGTGCCTGGGCCGGACGAAGGGGTTCGCCCGCGCCAACGGTCGCTACACCGACCCCCACGGCAGGCCGAAGGAGATCTTCGCGGCGCCGCCGGGCCCGACGCCCGGGCGCTGCTCTCGAGCCCGCAGCCGCTGCCGCCGGACGTGGCGCCGCCCTCATGCGGTCCCGGTCTGGCGCCGCGGGACCCCGGGACAATGCGCTCGCTGCACGCGGAGCTGGCGGCGGTGCCCGACTTCCGCCGGGCGCAGGGCAGGAAGCACGCGGTGGCCTGCGTGCTCGCCGTGCACGTGCTCGCCGAGCTCGCGAACATGAAGGGCTGCCTGGCCGCCGCGCAGTTCGCGCGCTCGCTGTCGCAGGAGGAGCTGGAGGCCGTCGGCGCCTGGCGGAACCCGAAGACGGGGCTTCGCGAGCCGGTCTCGAAGTCCACGATCCACAGGGTCGTGCAGTCGGTCGACCCCGAGGCGCTGGAGGACGTGGTCGGCCGCTGGTCCCGGCCCCGGCTTCCCCTCGCCCGGGCGCTCGCCGCCGACGGCAAGCGCATCCGCGGCGACAGCCGCAACGGCGACGGCCATCACGAGACCGTGGCCCTCGTCGACCACGCGACCGGCGCGCCCTTCGCGCTCCTGAACTTCGGCGACGAAGGCGGCGGGCCGGCGGCCACGCACGACCTCCTGGAGCGCAGCGACGTCCGCGGCAAGGTCATCACCCTCGACGCGCTGCACACGACGCGCAAGACCGCGAAGATGGTCACCGGGCGCTGCGGAGCCGACTATGTCTTCTCGGTCAAGGGCAACGCGCCGGAGACCTTCGGCATCCTCGACGGCATCGACTGGGAGAGGGACGCCACCGGCCGCTTCGCGGAGGATCTCGAAAAGGTTCACGGCCGCCTGGAGCAGCGCTCCATCAGCGTCCTGACGCCGCTCAAGCGCCTGATCAACTACCCCGGCGTCAGCCAGATCGCCCGGATCACCCGCTACCGGGAGCCGCTGAAGAAGGACGGCGACGATGGGGGAAACGACTGCACCGAGATCGCGTATGTCATCACCTCGCTGGATGCCGAAGCCGCGTCGCCGGAGGAGCTGCTGAAGCTGAATCGCGGACACTGGAGTGTGGAGAACCTGAACCACCGCCAGAGGGACTGCGTCTTCGGCGAGGACGCCTGCCTGACCCGCACCGGCAACGGCCCGGCGAACCGGGCCAGCCTGAACAGCATCGCGCTCGCGGTGGTCTTCGCCAGCCGCCGCGAGGCGGAGAGCCTCGCCGAAACCCGGCGACGCCTGCAGCTGAACCGCAGCGAGGCCATCGCCGCCCTGACCCGGCCCTGAGAGCCGGGCCGCGTCCGGGCCGGCTCCCGGACGCCGCCGGCAGGCCGCCAAGCCCCGAAAACGAATCACCAAGGGACCGGAACCGGCGCCCGCGACGGCGCGCGGACGGCTCCGCAAACCCGGAATCCGGCCGGAACGCCCCGGTCCGCCCCCCGTTCGGCGGCAAATCGGAAAATCGCCAACAGCGTGGGAAAGTCCTGGTGGAGACGCGTACTGGGCAGCGAGAAAGGGCGCACCACGATCAAGGATGCACGTGATCTGTCGTCTATCGCGGACGAGGCTTACTTCGCTGTGACAAAAGGGGCTGATCCCACGCTGCCCCTCCTGTCCTATTATGGAACCGGTCGCCTGTGGGACGAGCCCAGGAATGTCAAGAGAGGGCAGAAGCAGTCAAGGTTCGATGCCTACCTCAACAGCCACGAACCGCGCGTGTCGTCGGCGAATTTGCTGGATTGGGTGCATCGCGAGAGATTCAAGGAATTCGAGACCAAACGTTCATCTCCGCTGCTCGCCGCGTGGCGCAATGCTGTCGAAGCCTGTTTCGACGAGCGCGTCGATGTGACATATTCCCCTTCTCGCACACGTCTCGAAGTCCGATTTATTGATCGCAAGCAAACTGTTGCATATGAAAACCTGAGCCACGGACAACGCAACATCCTGTCCTTGGCCGGTGATATCGCATTCAAGGCAATCATTCTCAATCCGCACCTTGGAAAAGAGGCGGTGCGGGCGGTAAGGGGGATTGTACTGATCGACGAGATCGACATGCACCTGCATCCGTGCTGGCAGCGGATCATCGTGCCGGCCCTTCTGGAAGCCTTCCCGAGACTGCAGTTCGTTGCCACGACTCATTCACCTTTCATTATCCGGTCGCTGAGCGAAGGCGTGCTGCTGGACCTGAACGAAATGGAACTGGATGACCGGGTCCACAACCTGCCGCTTAGTGACATCGTCGAGGACGTACAAAAGGTCGAAACAAGTGATCGTTCCGCGCCATACATGCAGAAGATGCGCGGCGCGCACGACTATCTGAGCCTGGTTGAGAAACTCGCCACTCTCACTGATCCCGAAGCGCGGGCGAAACTAGAGGCAAACCTCGACACGATGGAAGCGCAGATTCAGGACCCGGGTCTTGAGGCAATGATGAAGATCAAACGCCTGGCCAAATCGAAGGGCTGTTGATGCGACCGGTCGCGAAAGGTCCGTCCCCGCGAGAAGAAGAGTATCCCCATTACCGGGACGCGCTCGACGACCTGACTGGCCGGATCGAGCATTTTTGCAGCTATTGCGAACAACCGATTCAACACGCGCCCGAAATCGAACATGTGCAGCCGAAGAGCCTGGAACCTGAGCTTGAGCGACGCTGGGACAACTTCCTCCTCGGCTGCATGAGTTGCAACAGGACCAAGAGCGACAAACCAGTGGAACTTGATCAGGTGGCCATGCCGGATTTGGACAATACGTTTCGAGGGCTTGTTTTCTGTCAAGGCGGCCGAATCGAGGTGTCTCCCGATTTGACAGATGAGCAAGCAGTGTTGATGAGGCAGGTCGTCAGACTCGTAAGGTTGGACCGACATACCGATGCCGTGAAAAGAGATTACCGCCCACCCCGTCGGGACGAACGTGCAAAATGGCGCAGCGATGTCTGGGACTTGGCGAACGACGCTCTCAATGAATTCGAGGAACTTAAACAAGATCCTGTGATCGCCGCCCAGATCGCCAAATGGATCATCCGCTACGCGGTTTCAAAGGGTTTCTTCTCGGTCTGGATGACCGTGTTTCACAATCACCCGGACATGCTGGAGAGGCTCATTCGAGCATTCCCCGGCACAGACACGAACAGTTTCAATGCCAAAGGCCAAGCCGTGTGCAGGCCAGGTGGGCGACTTTGACAGCTTTTAACACAGAAGTGCCGGCAGACTGAATGCTATGTTTCACGAGCTCCCACGGCCTTGAACCTCACTTTCAACTGCATATGGCAATGCATTACCGCACGAGATTGGTAGGCTAAGCCAAAGGGCAACTTGCCTGCTCCGCTCTGACGGAAGAGGGAACTGCGCCTGACGAGACCTCTCAGTCGACGTCAAGGCCGCTCGGCACGGTCTCCGGACGCCCAAGCGGAGGCTGTAGCGCGGTCTCTCCGGTAAGCGAATGCAGGAACGCGACGATGTCGTCGATCTCGCTTGCCGAAAGCGTCGGCAGCACGGGAGTCGGAACCCGTGCCTGGCGCGCCATTTCCAACACGTCTTCGCGAATGACGAAGTCGGTGTCGGCGAGCCAGGGTGCATCCGGAAGGGCGGCCGTCGACGGTCGCCATCTCGCCCGGCTGCCCGCGGGATCGACATGATGGCGCACCATGGCTTCAAGGGTCGGCATCGCACCGTTGTGGCCGAAGGGTGCGGTCAGCGCCACGTTGCGGAGAAAGGGCGTGCGGAAACGATAGGCGTCGGCGAGATCGTCGCTTTCAACCATGCGGCCGACATCGCGCGGGATCGGGTCCCACCTGCGCGTCCGGCCGGGACCAAAAGGCGGCAGGCCGAGTGCGTGGAATGCTTGGTCGGACAGAAGAGGGCCCGAATGGCAGGCCACGCAGCCCGCCTCGCCGAAGAACAAGGCCAATCCGCTCCGCTCTGCCGCGTCTAGCGCCTCCCTGTCGCCGGCGAGATGACGGTCGAAGGGGCTGTCGTGATTGCGGAACTCCGTGGCCATGAAGGCGGCAAGCGCGTTGCCGATCTCGACAATGGTCACGTCCTCGGGCCGCCCGACATGCGCGAACGCGTCAACGAACAGCTCGCCGTATTCGGGTATTGCGCGCACGCGCCGCTCGATTATCGGCCAGCCCTTGTCGATCCGGTCAGTGACCGCGCCGGCAACCTCGTTCTCGCCGGGATCGCCCGCCATCTCCGCGGCCGAGGTGAGCGGGATAAGCGCCTGCGCCGCGAGCAGCGAATTCAGGCCTTCCGGCAGCCATTCCTCCGCCGGCGAGTTGAATCCGTTGCCGTAGATGTCGGACCGGCTGAGACGGCCGTCATGGAAAAGGAAGGCAACGTCCCTATGGCCGAGGTTCCAGAGTCCCGGAGCGTTTCGGGGAATGCGCTTCCTGATCCGGTCGCGTCCGGACCCTGCGGTGCGGTTCGGCCCGACGCCGGTGCCGCCCTCGCCGATTCCGAGGCTGAGGCCGTCGGAACTGCCATGGTCGTGGTGGTGACAGGTGCCGCAGGATATATTCCGGTTGCCCGAGAGGATCTTGTCGTAGAAGAGTAGCCGACCGAGTTCCGCCTGCCGTGGCGCGAAGGTCATGAAGTCTTCATCGGAAAGCGGATCTGGCAGATCCAGCGCGCCGGCGGGACAGGCGAGCACGAGAACCAGGGCGAGGGTGAAACCATGAAACGCAGACCGCTGGACGCCCGGCGCCGCGGAAGCATCGCATCGATGCTGATCTGGTTCTGGCTTGCGCTGCCGGCGGCCGCCGAACTTGAAGAGGCGCGGGACCTTATGGAAACCGGACGCTTCGAGGACGCCCTGACGGCGCTCTGGCCGGCCGCGAGATCCGGGAATGCCGAAGCCGAGGAACTGATCGGCGTCATGTACGCGCTCGGACTCGGCGTCGAGAAGGACGAGGTTCGCGCGTTCGAGTGGTATCTGCGCGCAGCGATGAAGGGTCATGCCGGCGCCCAGTCCGGCGTTGGCTGGTACTACGAGGTGGGCATCGGCCTGCCTGCGCCGGATCTGGTGCGCGCATACATGTGGTATGTGCTCAGCGCCATCGGCGGCGATCCCGACGCGGCGATAAGCCTCGAGGAAGTGCGCAAGAAGATGACGAATGAGCAGATCGAGCATGCGCATGAACTGATAGACGACTACCGGGTCTGGCTGTACCCGTTTCGCTGACTTGCCTTCTGCACACCCGCCCACGCTTCCGCCCGGAAGCACGCCCCCTTGCGCTCACGCGCTCCGGATTCCGAAGCGGGACGCAATGATGACCGTCATGCGGCGCGCGTGACCGGCCTCGCGAAGCGCTTGAGCTTCCCCGTGCCGGGATCGCGGATCGGCTCGACGGAATACTGCGCAATGTATGCGCGGCGCGGCCTGTCGGTCGTGTTTGGACCGGAGCGGTGGAAGGTGTGGCTGGAAAACGCGACGACGGTGCCAGCCTTGCAGGTCATGGGCCGTCCCGGATCGTCGCCGAAGTAGCCGTTCAGTTCCTTCGTGTCTTCCTGCCATTGGTGCGGTTCTACGCTGCGGTCCCTGTCGAGGTCGCGAGGCAGTATGTAGACGCAGCCGTTCTCTTCCGTGGCGTCGTCGAGCGCGATCCACATCGTGAGATAGGGGGCGTGATGATGGCCCACGTAAGCCGAGTCCTGGTGCCAGGCGAAACTGGCTCCCTTTCCGGCACCCTTGACCACGAATTGCTCGTTGAAAAGCATCGAGTCGGACCCGAGGCAGGGCCGCGCGATCCGGTCGATCGTTCGAGATGTGACGAAGGCATCGAGTTCCGGAAAGTCCGCATGGCGGTGGCGCAGGAACCGGCGCGCCTCGCCGCGCCCGATGTCGTGCAGCCCCTTTCCGCCGTCCTGAGGCGGTTCATCGAGCAGCCGGTCGCAGACGTTGCGAAGCATGGCGAGCTCGCTTTCGCCGATTGAATTCGTGAACACCGCATATCCCTGGCGGCGGAAGTCCTGATTCTGCATGTGCCTCGAATCGCCTCCCTTCAGGCCGAGTCTCAAGATCACCGACAAGTTCCTGCGAACCGGCGATCCGGATCAGCGGGCCTGCGGGGATGCGGACTGTCCCCTTCCCGCGGATTGGAGCGGCCGCCTCCTCGTGCGGCGGCCGCAGTTTGCGTGGCGTCGCCCTACTGGGTTTCCATCATCCGGACCTTGTCGATTCCGGTTTCCACCTCGGCCACCGCGCCGACGAGAGCGGCGAAGACTCGTTCGCCGCCGTCAACGTTCTGCTTGAACCAGCCGTAGACCGGCGCTGCGGCTTCCCGGAACATGGCCTTCTCCTCTGGCGTGGGCACGTAGATGTCGCCACCACCCGACTGGAAGTCCTGATAGGCCTGGATCGACTTGCGCTTGGGGCTCGCGAACGTGGCCTGCTGCAGCGCGTAGAAGCCGTCGGAGACGACGCGGCGCAGCGCGGGGTCGAGCGACATGTACCTCTCGTTGTTCATGAACCAGAGGGCGCCCATGTAGGCATGCCCGTCAAGCGTGACATACTGCAGTCCCGCATCCGGAAACTTCATGTTCATGATGTCGGTGATGCCGTTTTTCGACCCTTCGACGACACCGGTCTGGAACGAGGTGAACAGTTCGGGCCAGGGGATCGGCGTCGGCGAGGCGCCGAGCGCCTTCACGAGTTCCTGCGGCAGGTCGGCCACGACGGTGCGAATCTTCAGCCCCTCCAGGTCGGACGGCTGCATGATCCGCCGCTCGGTGTTGGCGAAGTTGCGCCATCCGCCGGTGTTGCCGATGGTCATCAGCCGGACGGCGCCTCCGGACGTCTCCGCAACCATGTCCTGCATGGTCTGCACGAATGCGGAACCGTTCGCGAGCACGCCTTCGGCAACGCGGTCGTCCGACATCAGGTAGGGAAGGTCGAGCACCTGCACGAAGGGGAAGATGTTCGCGGTCCCGCTCGAAGTCTGGATGACGATGTCGATGTTGCCGTCGGCGAGGCCGGCGAGGCACTCCGATCCGTTGGAGCACAACTGGGTGCCGATGAAGAGCTCGACCTCAATGGCGCCGTTCGATGCCTGCTCGACGTGGTTCTTGAAGACAATGAGGCCGTCGTAGTCCTCGTCATTCTCGTTCGAATTGGCCGTGGCGCGCAGCTTTATCGGCTCATGGCTCGACGCGGCGGCCATGATGGCCGAGCCGGCGAACATGGCCAAGGCAAGCGCAGCGGTTGTCAGGTATTTCAGCATTTGGTCATTCCTCCTGGGTTTTGCTGATTGGAACTATTGGACGAACCCGGTCAAGCGCGGGATCGTCATGGAAAGCGCCGGAACATACGTGATCAGGAAGATCACGATGATCTCGATGGCGAGAAAGGGCAGGATTGTCCGGGCGATCGTCTCGACCCTTTCGCCCGAAACAGTCGATGCGACAAACAGGACGAGGCCCATTGGAGGCGTCGCCAGGCCAACGGTCAGGTTGACGCTCATGATTATCGCGAAGTGCACCGGATGCACGCCGAGGTCGATGAAGATCGGGCCGAGGATCGGACCGAGAATGATGATCGCCGGCCCGGCATCCAGGAACATGCCGACGATGAATAGCAGGACGTTGATCAGGAACAGCAGAATCAACGGATTCTCGGAAAGGCTCAGCACGAAGTCGGCAAGTATCTGCGGAGCATAGCTGAGCGAGACCACGGTCTTGAACGCGATAGCGGCGCCTACGAGAAGGAGCACCACCGCGCTGGTGGTCGCGGCGCGGGCCAGGACTTCGGGAAGATCCCTGACCGACATTGTCCGCAGGACAAGGCAGGCCACGATCACGGCGTAGGCCACCGCGACGGCCGCGGCTTCCGTGGGCGTGAACACGCCTGCAAGGATGCCGCCCAGAATGAGGATCGGCGTCTGCAGCGGCACCGCGGCGCGCTTGCAGACCATGCGGAATTCCCGCGAGACAACGCGGCGGAGGCCGAGCGCCAGCCCGTGAGCGGCAAGCACGCCGCCGCCGAGAGCAATCCAGCCGGCGACCGGGGAGGGCGTCTCGCCGAGCGGCACCAGTTGCGCAAGCAACCAGCCCAGGTTGAGGCGGACAAGGCCGAAGGAAACCCAGTACTCGACAGGCTTGAGCTCGGTGTCAGGGAGCGCGACGCGCCTTGCGGGCGGCAGGTCGAACCTGTTGGCAACGGCGCGCACCATGAACATGAGGCCGATTCCCACAAGAAGGCCCGGCACGATGCCGGCAAGGAAAAGCGCCGCAACGGACTCGCCCATCACGTAGGCATAGATGATCATGATGCCCGACGGAGGGATGATCGGACCGATGACCGATGAGGCGGCGGTGATTGCGGCGGCGAATCTTCGCGAATAACCCTCCTTCTCCATTGCCGGGATCAGCATCGATCCGAGCGCGGAAGTGTCGGCCACGGCGGAGCCCGAGAGCCCCGCGAAGAGAATCGAGGACAGGATGTTCACCTGCGCAAGGCCGCCCCTGAGATGGCCCATCAATGCCTGGGAAAACTCCACGAGGCGGATGGTGATCCCTCCCCGGTTCATGAGTTCGCCTGCAAGCATGAAGAAGGGAATGGCCATCAGCGGGAAGCTGTCCATGCCGTTGTAGACGTTGCGGTAGAGCAGCTTGAGGTCCGATACCTGCCCGGACAGCACAAGAAGCAGTCCGGGCGCCGCCAGCAACGCAAAGAAGACCGGAAGCCCGATGACCAGGAAAAACAGGAATGCGGGGAGGAACCAGATCAGCATGCAAGCATTCCTATTCCGCCATTACTCCCTCTTCGTGCGGAGCAGTCTCCGCAAGCCCCGCTCCGCCGCCCAGAATCGTGATCACCGCGCGCAGGATCAATTCGATGTTCACGATCAGCAACAGAATGACGCAGGTGTAGAAGGACAGCATCATCCACTGACGCGGCACCTTGGCCCATTCGAGGCTGAGGTTTACATAATATAGCGACGCGGTCTTGGCGCGCGACATGAACCCGGTAACCTCTCCCCAGCCGATGTCGACCGCCACCGCCAGCACGAAGAAGGCAACGCCGAGAAGGATCAGCGCAAGGAGCGCGGCAAGACGTTGGGGCAGGGCGCGCGCGAGCGTGTCGATGGCGACGAACCCGCCCCTTCGGTAGGCGAGAGGGGCGATCAGGCCGGTCATCCAGAGCATGGCGAAACGCGCCGCTTCGTCGGGCCATGGCAGGGGATTGTTCAGGGCATAGCGAAAGAAGACCTGAATCAGGATCGCGACGACCATCAGCCCTATCGCGACGATCGCTATGGCGCGACCGATCTTCAACACCGCGTCGTTGAATGCCTGAAGCGGAATCAGCAGCGCTTTCAACAATGCCAATTCGCGCCCTCCCTCGCTTGCCGGTCTCGACGCCGCCAGGTGGAACTGCGGCCTAGCGTCCGCTCCCGAATTTCCCGTGTAACTGTCCGGCGACCATCCGGCAACGTTGATCGGCCGTTTTTTGCCTCGCTTTGTGGCGCTTCGAGCCTTCGTGCGGCCAATCCGGCGTCCGACCGCGAGCCCCGCGATCTCGCCGCCAGCCGCAATGGCGAAGGCACTTGGGATCCGAGCGCGTTCCGCCACCGCCGCGAAACTTCCTCCCGACAGCGCCGGCAGTTCACAGTCTCCTCGTTGCCCGAGCACGAAAGGCCGTGACCACCAGCGTCAGTCCGCCCGGTGCCTCCAAGGGATGGAGCAGGCGTTGGCCGGAACGCCGCAGCGCCGGACGCAGATGAAGCGCTGCGGCCCCCGGGTCAGCGTTCAAGCGTTGCCTGACGGTTTTCGATGGTTCCGGCGCATCGCGCTCGAAGTCGGATGATCGTTCAGTGCCAACCCTGATGACCAGGCATGCACGCACGGCCTTCGGAAGCTGCACCAGATTTCCGCGGATTCGGGCGAAAACCGGCTTCCGCACGCGGGCGAACCGCTGAGCATCGGCTGTGCTGGATTCGCAAGGCGCCGCCGCCAGGTGTCAGCGGGTCAGACGCCCGGAAGGGCGTGGCGGAGCCAAGTTTCAGCGCTAGGCAGGGCCGCAGAATCTATTGCGCGAGATGGTCTCTGCCGACGTTCGCCCTGAAGCCCGCCGGGCGCGCGCACCCCGCAATACTCGCCACGACGAATGGCACACGGTCCGGCTCATGCGCAAGGAGATCCGCATAGGCAAAGTCCGGGGAGAGGGAACCGGGACCCTTGAATGCACCTCACGTCGCTGGTACTTGAAGCGCGACTATCGGGCAGGTTACCGCAACATGTCAGACAACTTGGACGCCGCGATGCCGCTTCGGGCCGGTATGGACGACATCAAACGGATGATCCCTCACCGGCATCCGTTCCTGATGATCGACTCCGTAGAGAACATCGTGCCCGGCGAGAGCGCGGTCGGAATCAAGTCGGTGACCGGGGACGAACCGTTCTTCGAAGGACATTTCCCGGGAAATCCGATCATGCCGGGAGTGCTGATCGTCGAGGCGATCGCGCAAACCGCCGCTGTCCTCGTGGTCAAGACGCTCGACATGCAGGACAAGAACATTCTCGTTTACCTGCTGACTGCGGACAAGTGCAAGTTCCGGAATCTCGTGAAACCAAGCACCCGGCTTGAACTGCACGTCAAGGTCATCCGGGGGCGCGGCCGGGTCTGGCGGGTCGGGGGAGTCTGCAAGGTGGACGGCAAGGCCGTCGCGGAGGCGGAAGTCAATGCGATGATGGTCGTGCCGGAAGATCGGAACTGAACCGGATGACGAGCCTGGATTCCTCGGGCATTCACCCGAAGGCCGTCGTCGAGGATGGCGCGGCGATCGGTTCGGGATGCCGGATCGGCGCCTTCGCGGTGATAGGACCGGACGTGACGCTGCACGGCGGCGTCGAGGTCATGGCGCATGCCGTCATCGACGGGTGCACGGAAATTGGTTCCGGAACTGTCATCTACCCCTTTGCGTCCATCGGCCATGCTCCGCAGAACATCGCTTACAAGGGCGAGCGGACGCGGCTCGTGATCGGGGAACGCAACAGCATTCGCGAATACGCGACCATGAACCTCGGTACGGTCGACGGTGGCGGCGTCACGCGCGTCGGCAGCGATGGAATGTTCATGCTCGGCACCCATGTCGGCCACGACTGCATCGTCGGCGACAATGTCATCATGGCGAATCACGCGTCGCTCGGGGGGCACTGCTTCGTTGGCGACAATGTCATGATCGGGGCGCACTCCGGTGTCCACCAACGGTGCCGGATCGGCAAGGGAGCGATGATCGGCGGCCTTTCCGCGGTCGTCCGGGACGTCATTCCGTTCGGAACCGTTTCCGGCGAAAGGGCCCGGTTGAAGGGGCTGAACGTCGTCGGGCTGAAGCGCCAGGGAATCGAAAGGGTCGAACTGGACAGTCTTCGTTCCGCCTATGCGTCGATATTCCGCAATGGAGGAAACATTCGCGAAAACGCAGCGGACATCCGGGCCTCGAATCACCAGGACGCGCTGGTGCGCGAAATCACCGACTTCGTTCTCGATTCCAGCGCCCGCTCGCTCTGCACTCCTTCTGACGACTGATCGATGGCGGAAATGACCGGGCAGGCTCGTCCGCTTGCGGTCATTTCCGGCGCCGGTCTCCTGCCGTCACTCGTAGCCGCGACGTGCCGGGACGAGGGGCGTTCCGTCCATGTTGTGAGGTTTCCGGGCAGCGCCGCCGCAGTCGGGAATTTTTCCACCATCGAGGCGGAGTTCGAAAGGCCGGGGCAACTGTTCCGGAAACTGAAGCTGCTCGCCTGCAGTGACGTTGTCTTCGCGGGAGGCGTCCGCAGGCCGCGGCTTGACGGCGCAAAGTTCGATTCGATGCTTCGCAGACACGCCGACACGTTGCTGCCGGCGCTTGACGGTGGTGACGACGGAACGCTGAGGGCGATCCGGACGATGTTCGAGACGGAGGGCTTCCGAATCGTCGGTTCTCACGAACTCGTTCCGGAACTCCTTCCCGAGCCGGGCGTGCCGACCCGCGTCTCTCCATCTCCTGTAGACAAGGCGGACGGCCGCCGCGCGGAAGCCATACACGGGGCGCTTGGCGGGGTCGACGTCGGCCAGGGAGTCGTTGTCGCGGGAGGGCTCTGCCTGGGCATCGAGACCGCGCAGGGCACGGACCGGATGCTTGAATTCGTGGCGGACACGATCGGTTGCCTGCGCACGAATCCGAACGCCGGGAAGGGCGTCTTTTTCAAGGCGCCGAAGTCTGGACAGGATCGCCAGATGGACATGCCGACGGTCGGTCCGGCCACGGTCGAGGCCGCCGCCGCCGCGGGACTTGCCGGCCTGATGCTGGAGGCGGGCGGCGTCATCGTTATCGACCTGCCGTCCTGCATTCGCCGCGCGGACGATACCGGCATGTTCCTATGGGTGCGAACGAGCGACGAGTCGGGGCCGTGACCGGCTCCGAAAGATTCTTCGTCATCGCCGGGGAGCCGTCCGGAGACAGGCTCGGAGCCGCCCTGATCGACGGACTTCGGACCTGCGCGCAGGAGGCTCCCGAGTTCGCGGGGGTGGGCGGGCGCCTCATGTGTCGGGAAGGCGTTGAGTCACTCTTTCCGATGGAAGAGCTTACCCTCATGGGAATTGCCGAGGTCCTGCCGCGGATTCCCGCGCTCTTCAGGCGCATTCGCGAAACGGCGCGGGCCGTGGTGGAGTTCGGGCCCGATGCCCTGATCACGATAGACAGCCCCGACTTCAACCTGCGGGTCGCCGCAGCGGCAAAGCGCCTCCTACCGTCTCTGAACGTCGTGCATTACGTCGCCCCGACGGTCTGGGCGTGGCGGCCTGGCCGGGCCCGGAAGATGGCGAGATCGATCGACCACATCATGGTGCTTCTCCCGTTCGAGCCGCCGTATTTCCAGAAAGCGGGAATGACATGCGATTTTGTCGGTCATCCCGCGGTGTCCGAGTTCAATCTCGGAGATCTTGAACTGGCGAGGCGGCGCCTTCGCGACGACTACGGTTTGCCTCCGGCGGAGGGAAGGCTGGTCGCCCTCCTTCCTGGATCCCGGCTAGGCGAACTCCGGAGGATGGGGCCGGTCTTCGGGGAAGTGGCGCGGCGACTGGCATTGATCGACGGCGGCTTGAGGTTCGTGCTTCCGGCCGCGCATTCAGTGATCGGCGAGGTCCGGGAACTCGTCCGGGACTGGCCGGTGGAACCCGTCGTTCTGGACCCGAGCGGGCTTGCGTTCGATGCCTCTGAATGCACGAAGCACGCGGCGCTCGCCATGTCAGACGCCGCCTTTGCGACATCCGGCACAGTCGCGCTCGAACTGGCCGCGGCCCGCTGTCCCATGGTCATCGGATACCGCGCCAACCGGTTGACCGCCGCAGTCGTGCGGCGGATGGCGACCGTTGACTGCGTCAATCTCGTCAATCTCCTGACGGAAACGCGAACCGTGCCGGAGTTCCTGCTCGACGAATGCACGCCGGACCGGATTGCTCCCGCGCTGGCCCTGCTACTCCGCGACTCTGAAGAGCGCGCGCGCCAGTTCGCGGCGTTCTCGACAGCGATGGACCTCCTGGAACGCGGACGCGGCGAACCGGGAATTCGCGCCGCGCGATCGGTTCTCGAGGCGATCGGGAAAAGAGTCGCCGCCGCCGTTCCGGGCGGCATTGTTTTGCCGGATTCTTCGCCTTGACCTGATGCCGCCAAGGCTGTCACCATGACGACATGACTCTCAGGGAACGGATCCGGACGGCACCGGAACCATTTGAGCCGGAAAACGCCGCGGACGTATTCGCCTCTTTCGACGCGTCCTGTTTCACGGAGGCGCAGGAGCGGCTGATCCGTGGAATCGCCTGTTGCAGCCCCTATCTCTCGACTCTTCTGGTGCGTGAATCCGACTGGATGCGCGGGGTCTGGGACAGTCCGCCCGAGCAAGCGATAAACGAACTGCTAGCCTGGACGGAGGCCGGACCGGCAGCAGGCGGCGACATGGCGCGGCACCTTCGGATTGCGAAGCGGCGCGCGGCGCTCCTGATCGCGCTCTGCGACCTTGGCGGCGTCTGGGACCTGCTGACGATCACCAACAGCTTGACCCGGATTGCCGATGCGGCGTTGAATACAGGCCTCCGGCACCTCATGCGGCGGCACTTCGAGAACGGGAAGCTCTCGGGATTGACGTCCGAAGACGTGGACGCTTTCGCGGGCCTGTTTGTCCTCGCGATGGGTAAGATGGGCGCGGGTGAGTTGAACTATTCTTCGGACATCGACCTGATCGTGGTGTCCGACAGCTCCGTCCTGCCGGAGGACGAGGTTCCCGAGCTTCGCAGCGTTTTCGTGCGCATCATCCGGCAACTGGTCCGGCTCTTGTCGGATACGACGCGGGACGGCTACGTATTCCGCACCGATCTCCGCCTTCGGCCGAATCCCTCGACTACGCCCGTTTGCGTGTCGGCAGATGCCGCTCTCCGATACTACGAGAGCACGGGCCGCACCTGGGAAAGAGCTGCAATGATCAAGGCGCGTCCGGCGGCCGGGGATCTCGCCGCCGGGCGCCGTTTCCTCGAACAGCTCACGCCGTTCATCTGGCGGAGGCACCTCGACTTCAGAACCGTCGACGCGACGCACGAAATGCAGGCCCAGATTCTCCGGCACAAGCGACTTGCCGGGGAAGTGCGGCTTGAAAGCCACAACATGAAGCTCGGTCTCGGCGGAATCAGGCAGATCGAGTTTTTTGCGCAGACTCTGCAACTGATTACCGGCGGCCGCGATCCGGAAGTGCGCGAGCCCGGCACGGTCGGTGCACTGAGAGTGCTTGCGCAAAAAGGCTGGGTGCCGCCCGATACGGCGGACGTCCTCATCGACGCATATCGACACCACCGGACCATCGAGCATCGCCTGCAGATGGTGCGGGACAACCAGACGCAAACGATGCCGGCCGACGAACACGGCGTGGCCCGGATTGCGGCGTTCTGCGGACATGCAACGGTTAAGGAGTTCCGGGAAACGGTCTGTTCGCGCCTGGAGGCCGTTCACGACGTCTGCCAGAAGTTCTTCGAACGAAGTTCCGGCGGCGACGACGACGATTGCGCCATCGACGAGCGCCTTTTGGAGGCTTCCGAACAGTGGACCAATCTTCCGGTCCTGCGTTCGGAGACGGCTTTGCATGTCTTCGAGCGGGTACGACCGGAGATCCTGCGGCGGCTGGGTGCGGCCAGCAACCCGGAGCAGGCAGTTGCGCGATTCGACGAGTTTCTCGGCGGCCTTCCGAGCGGCATTCAATTGTTCTCCCTGTTCGAGACCAACCCGCCTCTGCTCGATCTCCTGGTCGACGTTTGCTCGAACGCGCCAAGCCTCGCGAGCTATCTCGCGAAGAACGCGGCGGTTCTGGACGCGCTGCTTGATCCGAGCTTCTTCGAACCGCTCGAGGACGAGCAGAGTCTTTTCGAGGATCTTGCGATCCTCCTTGCGACAACGCCCGACTACGAGGCGCGCCTCAACGCGGCCAGGATATGGATGCACAAGAAGCACTTCCAGATCGGCGTTCTGCAGCTTCGCGGCATAGCCGGGGTGCTCGAATCAGCCCAGTCCTATTCCGATCTCGCGGTTGCATGCGTCAGGGCGCTCCTCCCCGGCGTCGAGCGGGAGTTTGCGTCCCGCTACGGCACCGTCGACGGAAAGGGAATCGCGGTGCTGGCCATGGGCAAGCTGGGGTCTTCGGAGATGACGGCGACTTCGGACCTGGACCTGGTCGTGGTCTACGATGCGGCCGGTCAGGAGCAGTCTTCCGGGCCGAAGTCCCTGCACGTGACAACGTATTTCGCGCGCCTGACACAGGCGCTCGTGACTGCGCTGTCCTCGCGGATGACCGAGGGCATGCTCTACAACGTCGACATGAGACTGCGTCCGTCGGGCCGCCAGGGACCTGTCGCCACGAGTTTCGCCGCATTCGACACGTACCAGAAGACCAAGGCCTGGACCTGGGAGCACCTTGCCCTGTCGCGAGCGCGCGTCATTGCCGGAGACCCGGAAGTCATGCGCGCCGTCGAGTCCGTCCGTGAGCAGGTCATTCTCAATAAGAGGGACGTGGCGTCGGTCCTGTCGGACGTGGTCGAGATGCGCGAACGGCTGGCGGATAGCCGGAGCGGCAACGAGACCTGGAACGTCAAGTCGCGCGCGGGCGGCGTCCTGGACATAGAACTGCTCGCGCAGGCACTTGCGCTTGCGTCCGGGTCGACCCGCCGCCACCCGAAGAGCCAGCTGGATGCCGCCGCGTCGTCGGGTTGGCTTGGCCCTGACGACCTCGCCCGCCTCGGCGCGACGCACGACCTCCTGATCCAGGTGCAGCATGTGCAGCGCCTTCTCGGCGAAGAGCAATTCGACGTCGACCGGCTCGGCGCCGGCGGTCTATCGGTCCTTCTCGCCGCGACCGCGCGCGAATCCGTCGAAGAGCTTGAGCAAGATCTTCGAGCCGGCACGGCTGAGTGCGACGCGATCATATCTCGCCTGCTGGAACGCGGATGAACGGAAGGTTCGGAGCGACTCGTCCCTGCCGTCAGGGACGATTTTGCCGCGAACCGACACCATGACCGGTGGCCTGCGCGAAAAGCAGGAGCTCGTCGTTGACCCGCGCGGTCTGATCTACGAGGCATACCGAATTGACGGCATCGGCATCGCCGAGTGCCGCACGATCTTTCTTGATTGGGCTATCGGCGTGCCGACCGACCGCGACATTTCGGAGGCTCTCCTGGCGCTCCTTAATGCGTACGGCGACGAGAATCCGGCGCATCCGATGACGGAGGTCATACGCGAGGGATTGCTCGATGCGAGTCCGCCACGCCGCCGCGGCGGAAGAAAGCGCCGTTTGCCCTTCGGCAGTTCGACAACCGGATGAATTCGGGAGATGTCGCAGGTTTCGGATTGCGATCGTGAATCACCTTCGCTCCACCGTAGGTCATATATCCGCGCCTGGGCGTCGAACAGGGTCTCGGTCTTCATTGAAGCAGGTCGGCGCCGTTCCAGGAAAAGCGCAAACGAGTGCCTTCCTCACCGCCGAGTGGTCCCTGAATACCGTCATCCAAACGGAGAAAAACCCATATCCCAAGGCAGCTAGGACCACTTGCCCAAGAGCATCATCGGATTGCCCTAGTCGTTCGAATCTGGATCGGCATATCTCTGCGAACTTCCATGTTTTCTCCCGTTCCGACCAGCGCTCGTCTCTGGACGAAAGCTGCCGCCAACCCTTTGCGGCATGCCTGTCCAACCCAATCATGTCGATCAGACATCGAGCCCTCTGTTCCAGAGGACTATCCAGGGCCTTCGAAACAGTCACAAACCCGCCATCAGAGTATTGAAGAGCCAACATCGTGTTGTTTCGATCCGGCCAGAGAGTTTCGTTTTCCGCCTTTACTGTTTCTGACTTGACGGAATTACACGTAATGCAACCCAACAGAAAGTTGGTCCAAGTCAACTCCAGTTCCGGATGCAGTTTCTTTGGCAACTTATGCTCGACTGCAAGTCCGATTGGGACACGGCTTTCGCAGTAGCTGCAATATTTTCCCAATCGACTTTCCAAATCGCCAATAGCTGCGTTGTATTTTTTGTAGTCTTTTGGTTTTGGACCCCGTTCAACCGGTCTCACTGATTGTCGCCTTCCTCTTGAACCATGGCTTCGAGCTTCAGAATTGCGTCCAATCCAGGACTACTGGTGTAACGCTCTGAAGCTCTACGGTACTCCTCTTCCGCATGTCTCAATTCACTGATCGCACCTTCTTGTCCTTTCTTCTTCAGCAAAGAAAAATAACGTTCCGTCGCCTCCGCGAGTCTCTTGGCGCTCTCGCTCTGTTGTGGCACTTCGACATGTTGAATATATTCTGCGATGTCTTCTATGGACCGGTTAGCGTAATCTACCAAAAGAGGACCACTTTCATCCAAAGTCCTTAGTTCATCCGGCGCCAATGACTGGATAATGAAAGGTGAATTTGACGTGCAAACGAACTGAGTCTTCGGAAACAGGTTCTTCAAGTCTCCTACAACCCTCCTTTGCCACTTTGGATGCAGATGCGCATCAACTTCATCTATAAGCACCAGACCCGGCGTAAGCTGCAAGACTTCCGGCAACGGTTCATCACTGTCAAATTGCTGATCATCGGCGACAAGATGGGAATTCTGCGTAATCACCTTGATAGCAATGTCTCCGATAAGCGCGACCATAGTTCGTTGGCCGGCACCCAGGTTTGCAAATGTACGCGGCTGTTCATCGATTGCCAAAACAATCTCTGCCCGATCACCGTCGTACCAAAGATCGGTTGCGCCGGGTAAGCAATGCAAAATGGATTGCCTTACAATGTTGTATCCCGGACGCCACGTTCCTGTTCGGACAAATGCGAACATTTCGCGACGGAACCAGTTCTGAAGATCGTTCAACCTAATGCGCTCGTCAAAGCAATCGTGGAACGCGTCCCATCGGCGTGCCGGACCTCGACCGGTTGGCGTCTTCAGTCGTCTATTCCGAGAGGGAAGCCACGAGCGGCCTGCGCCATAGTATGCAATCACTGGACTGATTACTTTTTTGCCGCTGTTTACTTGAGAATAGTGGCGCTCAACTATTTTCAGTGCGTCCTTGGCATCGGCGTTGCTCGTCCTGGTGCCTCCAGCTCGGATTTGCCGAAGCCACTTGACTCGTTCGTTGGAAATTTCACCTTCAGCTGAAACCGAAACCGGCTTGCACTCCAACAATCGCATTCTATCTCCGTCGATCAGGGATTCTAGGCGTATCTCTGCTCTGAGAATATTCCGTCCGCTGCTGACGAGCGTCGTGTCCGGCGGCTTTGCCAGCCAAACCCCCGCAGCGACAGCCAAGGCATCCAACAAAGTGGTTTTGCCTGCGCCATTGTCACCAACAAGCAAAGTGAATCTCGGGTTGAGATCCAGATCTTTTTCCTTGAATTTCTTGAAGTTCCTTACGTGTATTC
The DNA here is from genome assembly GCA_963662815.2 of uncultured Amylibacter sp. Taxonomy (GTDB): domain Bacteria; phylum Pseudomonadota; class Alphaproteobacteria; order Rhodobacterales; family Rhodobacteraceae; genus JAPPHA01. Next base: position 107,855 of record CAXXWA010000020.1, on the reverse strand, counting down.
GGTCGATTCTCATGACACTTCCCTAAAGCGAACCAACCGGCAAGGGCCTAACTCGCATATTTCGCCAAAAGGAGGTGAATTGGGCCTGACTTGCGGTATTGGTGAATGAATAAAACGACATACACCACCACTAGGGTCCGATCCTATGGAGACAGAGTGTACATCAATGGCAACTGGAATCTGAAGCCCTCGGACGACGCCGGGTTGTCGAGAAATTCAACAGTGGCCGGATGACCTTCGACGCCAGTTCCCTTTCGCTGCGAGGAAGCCGACCGCCTGTTCGACGTCATCGGGCGTCTCGCGGGCTGTTTCGTCGATCATCGAAATTCCTGCGTGTCGAGCATCGACTCGAGATCTGTGTCGCTCAGCGGGTGGTGACCTTGGCGCCGTATGACGATGACATTCAAAGATGACGACTGGTTCCGGGACGACGCGGACCTTTGCCTGCGGCTGCGCGGATGCGATCAAGGCCACGCGCTGGCCGGGTCGGGTGCGCAGAACCGGCCGGAGCTTGGCACGCCGGAGACGACAGCCACGCACCCTGCTCGAATGGCCGGATTTCCGGCCGCGTCTCGGACGACGGCATGGGAAAGTGTGTCCGCAACGCGCGGAAGAATGCACATGGCATCCTGGAAAACGGCTTCGCACCAAAAAAGGCGCGCGGAAACAGGGGTCGGTCCGGTCGGAACCCCGATGAAAGCTGCCGTCAGCGAATTATCGCGGCCACCAGCGGCGAAACACCGAAAAACAGACCTTGCCGCGGGTTTGGTGAGCTGTGTGGGTTACACGCCCGGTAAGGGAGGGACCGATTCCCAGTTGGCGTGACTTTGGCCCTTTGCACTTTGAAAACGAACCACGTTGCCAGCGTTGGCGGCTTGTTGCCGTCGGTGCATCGGGGCGGCTCCCAAATTCTGGCTGCCCGGCTCGTTGGCGGAGCCAGTCCGGTCCATGGCCCCAGGTCGTAGCGGTCGGACTTGAGCGGAGCCGTGCGTGTGTCAGCACAGCTTGGCCGCCGTCACCCCGCTTTGCTGACCCGGGTTCGTCATGTGCCGGGTAGTCAGAACCCAGCCCGAACCTCAAAACGAACTTGCGGCAAGCTCCGGACATGACTGTCCGCGCAAAGAAAATCCACACCTGATGCCGAGTTTTCAAGCAATGCTGGATGCCGCGCCAATCCTGCCTTCGTCGCGAGAGTCGCTGCGCGAGTAGACGACGGCCGGCGTTGATGTAGGTCTAGCCGGGATCGCGAAGTCGTTCGATGAGCTCCGGCGTGGGCCAGCCGTCCGCTGGCAGTCCGAAATCCGCCTGCGCGAGCTGCGCTGCCCGCCGAGTCAGGCGTCCGACGATGCCGTCAACCGGGCCGACGTCGTAGCCGCGGTTCGCGAGGAGGCGCTGAAGCTCCTTTATCTCGTCTGCAGGCAGCGGCGGGTCGGGTTCATTCGCGATGAATAGCGGCGCGCCCTGAAGGTGGGTTGCGAAGAATGCCGCACTCGTTGCGTAGACGAACGACCGGTTCCACTCCAGGTAGACCCTGAAATTGCGCAGCGCGAGGAAGGCGGGGCCCTTCCGGCCCTCCGGGATCAGGACCGATGCCGGCAAATTGCCGGCGACGGGAACTTCGCGACGGACTCCGACGCCCCTGGCCTTCCAGTCGGAAACGGCGAGCTCGGTTTCGAGACCTGTCAAGCTCCAGTCGAACTCGTCCGGAAGTGCCGCCTCGACGAGCCAGGGCTCGTTCGCCTGCCATCCGAGGGTGGTCAGAATCTGCGCCGCCGACATCAGCGCATCCGCGACGGAACGCTTGAGATCGACGCGCCCGTCGCCGTCGGCGTCGACGCCATGCGCCAACAAGTCGGCGGGAAGCATCTGGATCATGCCGATCTCTCCGGCCCAGGCGCCAGTCGTTTCGACAGGATCGAAATCGCCGCGACGATAGAGTTCCAGGGCGGCCAGGACATTCGGACGGAAGAGTTCCGGACGCCGGCAATCATGGGCGAGGGTGACAAGCGCGTTGAGCGTGTTGAAGTCCCCCTGATTGACGCCGAAGTCGGTCTCGAGGGCGAGGAAAGCGAGGAGGACACCGCGGCCGATGCCGTAATTCGTTTCGATACGGTCCAGAATCGGCCTGTTCTCGCGTTCGAACGCAATGCTCTTCGCCTTTCGGTAGTCGCTCATCACGAGGAGAGCGAACTCCGTGAACGGCTTCGCGAATATGCCCTGCTTGCCGTCCCTGCGTATCACCTCCGGGTCGATCGCGGCGGTCGAGAAAAACGCTTCGGCGGCAGCGCTTGGCACGCCGGAAGCCGCGGCCTCCGCAACGAGGCCGTTCAGGAATGAGCGCAGGTCTCCTCCGCAGGGAACATCCTGCGAGGCCGCCTGACCGGCCGCGGCGACCAGTGCCGCCGAAAGTGCGGCCCGAACCCTCGGCGCCAAGCCGGCAAGCCGCGCCAGCGTCCCCGACCGTGCATCCATTTCGCCTCCCAAACGTTTTTTCGGCCTCCCGGATGGTTGCGCGTTCGTTCGGACAATTGTCAAGGCCGCCATTGCGGCGCAGCGCCCGGCCGCACGGGATCAATGCACGCGGATGCTCATCGCGCGGCAGGAATGCCGTCGCAACCATTCCCGTCTGGCTCCCCGGACTCCCCACTCCGGAAACTCCGGACTTACGCAGACGGAGAGCGCCGCCCTGGTTTCCGGTGCGGAATTCGCAGCCTGGGCGAGTCTGCATCCTGTCGCGGTTGCGCGGATTTGCCAGGCTCCGTCCAATGGTGGAAGGGACGGCAGTGCGCCGGGCGGCTCCCGTTCAGCGGACGGGTTTGATCCGCCTGCATTGTACAGATGAAATGTTTCAAGGCCTTCCGCCGGGCCGTTGATGTCGATTGCGTCAAGTCTTGGCGATCTCCGCGCAAGAAGTCCGCTGCGCGTCCGCGCCCGGAACTCGAAGGAGGAATGCGTGCGTTTCTGCGATGACGACGGCGACAGGAGTGCGTTCCTGCGCATCAGGAAAAGGTTTGATGTCGAATTGCTTCGTTCGACAATGTAAATCTCCAAGCATGACGAACTTGTCCTATCCTGAGAAGCCTGTCCGGCAGCTGAGCGAAGCCGAGGCGCGCAACGAACTCGGAGAGCTGGCGATCAGGCTGGCGCGGGCCGATTACGACTATCACACGCGGGGCGAACCGGACCTCGAAGACGCGGAATACGATCGGCTCAAGCAACGGAACCGCGACATCGAGGCCGCGTGGCCGCGCCTCAAGCGCCCCGACAGCCCGAGCGATCGGGTCGGCGCGCCCGGGTCCGGAGCATTCGCGAAGGTTGTTCACCGTGTCCGGATGCTGTCGCTCGACAACGCATTCACAGAAGAGGACGTCCGGAATTTCGATTCCCGCGTCCGCAGTCATCTTGGACTCGCGGACGCGCAGCCGCTGACCTATCTGGCGGAACCGAAGATTGACGGCCTGTCGCTCTCGCTCAGATACGAGGCGTGCGCCCTAGTGCAGGCCGCGACGCGCGGCGACGGCGAAGTCGGAGAGGACGTGACTGCGAACGCGCTCATGATCGCCGACATTCCGGCGACGCTGCCCGAGTCCGCGCCGCAACTGCTTGAGGTTCGCGGCGAGGTGTACATGAGTCACGAAGACTTCGAGGAACTGAACGCGCGTCAACAGGCTAGGGGGGAGAAGACATTCGCGAATCCGCGCAATGCGGCGGCCGGATCGCTGCGGCAACTTGACGCACGCATCACGGCGAGCCGGCCGCTTCGTTTCTTTGCCTACGCCCTGGGCGAGGTCAGCGAGCAACTCGCGGACTCCCAGAGCCGGGCGGTCAGGGAACTCCGGTCGCATGGATTTGCGGTCAACGACTTGAACAGGACCTGCATGGGCGCCGACGGAATGATCGAACGGTACCGGGAGATCGAACTGCGGCGCGGCGAACTCGGCTACGACATAGACGGCGTCGTCTACAAGGTCGATGACTTGGCCCTGCAGTCGCGCCTTGGCGCGCGGAGCACGACACCGCGGTGGGCGACGGCCCACAAGTTGCCTTCGGAAACTGCCTTCACGCGCATCAGGGACATCGAGATACAGGTCGGCCGGACCGGCGCGCTGTCGCCGGTCGCCCGCCTCGAGCCGGTGACCGTCGGCGGCGTCCGCGTCTCGAATGCGACGCTTCACAACGAGGACTACATAAAGGGCCGCAGCGGTGACGGCGGACTCATTCGCGAGGGCCGAGACATTCGGGTCGGCGATCGTGTGGAAGTCTACAGGGCAGGGGACGTGATTCCGAAGGTGCTTGACGTCGACATCTCGGCGCGACCCGAAAAGAGCGCGCCGTACGCCTTTCCCGAAACATGCCCGGAATGCGACTCGCCCGCCGTCCGCGAAGAGGGGGACAGCGTCACGCGCTGCACCGGCGGCATGGGCTGCCCGGCCCAGGCGGTCGAGCGGCTCAAGCACTTCGTGTCGCGCGGCGCTTTCGACATCGAGGGCCTCGGTGCAAAGCAGGTCGAACAGTTCTACGAATGGGGCTGGATCGAAGAGCCCGCCGACATATTCGAGCTGGAGAAAGGGCGCGGCAATGAACTCGCGGACAAGTTCGGATGGCGCGAAAAGTCGGCGGCAAATCTTTTCGCGGCGATTCAGGTTCGCAAGCGCATAGCTTTTCAGAGGCTGATCTTCGCGCTCGGCATACGGCATGTCGGTGAAAGCGCGTCCGCCCTCCTTGCCGGTCACTACGGAAAATTCGAGAGTCTTGTCGCGTCCATCGACGCCATGGAAAGCATGGAAGGCGAGAAATGGGACGAGCTGACCGGCATCGACGGCATCGGAGACGTGATGGCCAGATCGGTCTTGGAGGCGTTTCGCGGAGAGTCGCGCAGGGCCCTTGACCGGCTTGTCAGCGTTCTTGACGAGGTCGTGGACGCGGAACGTCCTGATGTCGCGAGCAGCCCTTTCGCAGGCAAGACCGTTGTCTTCACGGGAACGCTGGAGCGGATGACGCGCAAGGAGGCAAAGACGCGCGCGGAAGCCGCCGGAGCCCGCGTTTCCGGTTCGGTATCGGTGCGGACGGATCTGGTCGTCGCCGGTGCCGGGGCTGGCAGCAAGGCGCGCAAGGCAGCGACGCTTGGCGTCGAGATCATCGATGAGGACGAGTGGCTGGCGCGGATCGATTCCGGGAATTGAGGGTTTCATGCTCGGGCGACCGGAAGTCCTTTTTCCGCTTTTTGCCGATCTCACGGATCTGGAAGGTGTCGGTGCGCGCACGGCTAGTAACCTTGAAGGCATCGACGTCCGCATCCCGCGCGACCTCCTCTTCTCGTTGCCCAGGAGTATCGTCGATCGGACGCCGGTTTCGTCCCTCCGCAACGCAGAGCCGTCTACGGTAGTCACCGTAGAGGTTAGGGTCGAACGTCACGTGCCCGGCCAGGGCAAGGGGCGCCCGCACAAGGTCGAGGTCGCCGTCGGGCGGGATCGGCTCGACATCGTGTTCTTCAGTCCCCGGCGCAACTGGGTCGAGCAAGTGCTTCCCCTGGCCGGGCGGCGAATCGTTTCCGGCAAGCTCGAGTCCTTCGGCAACAATATGCAGATCGTCCACCCGGACTACGTGGTCGAGACCGGCGATGCGGAAAAGATACCGAAAATCGAACCTGTCTATCCCTTGGCGTCAGGGTTGAGCCAAAAGCTCATGGTCCGGTTGGTCCAGTCCGTCTGCGCGCGAGCCCCCGAGCTTCCTGAATGGATCGCGCCCGAACGATTGCGCAAGCACGGTTGGCCGGACTGGAGGTCTGCCGTCATCCGGAGCCATGCGCCGCGATCAGCCGTCGATGTCGCTCCAGATGCCCCGTCACGGGCGCGCCTGGCTTACGACGAATTGCTGGCGCATCAGCTTTCCCTTGCGCTGGTTCGGACCCGGATGCGCCGCATCGGCGGACGTTCGACGGTCGGTGACGGAACTCTCGCGCAATCCGTCAACTCCGGGTTGCCGTTCTCGCCAACCTCTGCGCAGCGCCGTGCGATTTCAGAAATCCTGAGCGACATGGGCGCGTCGACCCGCATGAACAGGCTTCTCCAGGGAGACGTGGGGAGCGGCAAGACCCATGTTGCGTTCATGGCGCTCCTGAACGCAGTGGAGGCTGGCGGGCAAGGCGTCATGATGGCACCGACTGAACTCCTCGCGCGGCAGCACTACGCCAAGTTGAAGCCGCTTGCCGATACAGCCGGGATCCAACTCGAGATCCTGACCGGCCGCGACCGGGGAACCGAGCGCAGCCGCAAGCTTTCGGAAATCGCGTCGGGCGACATTCAAGTCCTTCTCGGCACGCATGCCGTGTTCCAGGGTGATGTCAACTTTCGGGATCTCCGGCTGGCGGTGGTCGACGAACAGCACAGGTTCGGCGTGCGCCAGCGGATGGAGCTGGCGGAAAAGGGATCTTCGGCCGACATTCTGGTCATGGCGGCAACGCCGATTCCGCGATCGCTCGCGCTGGCGAACTACGGCGACATGGACGTTTCCGTTCTGGACGAAGTTCCTGAAGGGCGTCAGCCCGTGAAGACGGCGCTCATTTCCTCCCGGCGCCTCGCAGAGGCGATTGACAGATTGTGGCGGGCGGTGGAACGCGGCCGCCAGGGTTATTGGGTATGTCCTCTCGTTGAAGAGAGCGAGTCGCAATCCATGACGGCGGCCAAAGAACGCTTCGAGGCGCTGAAGGCGGTCATCGGGGCTGAAAAGGTCGGACTGGTTCACGGCCAGATGCCTGGGGCGGAAAGGGACAACGTATTCGAGGAATTCATACGGGGCCGCGTCCGCGTGCTTGTTGCGACGACGGTGATCGAGGTCGGAGTCGACGTTCCGAACGCTACGATCATGGTCATCGAGCATGCGGAGAACTTCGGTCTTGCCCAACTCCACCAGCTGCGCGGACGGGTCGGTCGCGGGCAGGAGGCTGCAAGCTGCCTCATGATCCATGGCGAGCCGCTGAACGAGGACGCCCGGCAGCGCCTAAGGACGATAAGAACGACCGACGACGGATTCCGGATCGCGGAAACGGATCTCAGGATGCGCGGAACGGGCGAACTGCTCGGCGTCAGGCAATCCGGACTTCCGCGTTTCCTTTTGGCTGAAGCATGGCGATTCGAGGAGTTGCTGATGACTGCCCGCGAAGACGCGCAGGCGTTGCTGCGGGATGATCCCGGACTGGACTCGTCGCGCGGCGAGGCGACGCAGGTGCTCATGCATCTCATGGGCGCGGAGCGTTCGCTGCGAGCGATCTCCGCCGACTGACGACGATTCGGGCAGGTTTCACCGAGCTGGTTCGGCGCCGTTCTCCGGTCGCCTGAAAGGGCCCTGCAGACGAACGCGGCGAATCCCGGCCAAGACCTTTCCATCCGGGCGGGCCGGTTCTTGCTGCGCTGCGCCCGGGATGTTCGATTGGATTCAGCCGATCCCCATGTGTTTATGCTTTGTTCTTGAAACAGTCCCGCGAATCAGTCATAACGTGAACAAACTGAAAACAAACGGAGTTCAAGCCATGCTGAGGGAATTCTACAAGGAGATATCGAGGTCGCCTAGGTCAACCGTCGAGGACGTGATCGGACTCCTGTCGATCTTCGTCATGCTCTTTGTTGCCCTCCACGTTCCCGAAGCCATCTTCTTCGAGTGACCGGACGGCATCAAGCGTAGCCTCGTAGGCCAGCAAGATGGACGCATGCCGATTCTTGAAGTCCCTGGCAGGATGCAGGACCTCGAGCGCGTCGAAAGGCGGTTCCGGAATTTCCCCGCCTCCGGCAAGCATCTTGCGCAGCTGATCTCTAGCCTTCTCTATTTCCGCCCTGTTTCTTCCGAGGACGTTCCTGCCGAGGACTGAAGCGGACGCCTGGCCAAGGGCGCATGCCTTGACGTCCTGGCCGAATGCGGAAACCCGCCCCCCATCCATGTTCAGGCCGACCGTGACCGTGGACCCGCAAAGAGGCGACCGTCGTTTCGAGGAACTCTGCGGGTTGATCAGCGGATCGGTCAGCGGTATGTCGGCCGCGAGGGCCAGAATGCGCTGCGAATAGAGTTTGAGCACATCAGCCTGCTCGGTCATCGTCCACCGCTTTCGGCAAATCCCACTGGGCAGTAATTAGGTTGGATCATTTCAAGAAGGAAGTGGCAATGAACGCATTTGATCCGGATTGTCTCAAGTTCGACAATAGAGGGCTCATTCCCGCCATCGCGCAGGACCACCGGTCCGGCGAGATTCTGATGATGGCCTGGATGAACAAGACTGCTGTCGAAACGACGCTGGCGACCCGCGAAGTGACCTACTGGTCGCGGTCGCGTTCTGAACTTTGGCGCAAGGGAGCGACATCGGGAAATGTCCAGAAGCTCGTGTCAGCGCATGCCGACTGCGACCGGGACTGCCTCCTTCTCGTCGTCGAGCAGACCGGACCTGCCTGCCACACGGGTGAACGCAGTTGCTTCCACGTCAGAATCGACGACTGACGGCATCCAACGAGCGCGAGGCGGCAGCGGCCCTATGCCGGGAAACCGACCATCGCCCTGACTTCTCCCGGCGCAGATCCTGATTCGCGGAGAGCCCTGATGGACAATGCATCATGTCGTTTCGCGAGACGGATTCCGCGTGCATCCCGAATGAGCCTGTGGTGACGGTATATTGGGGAAGGCAGCCCGAGAAGGAATTGCAGCAGTACATGTAACTGTGTCGATTCCGCCAGATCCTCGCCGCGGGTGACATGTGTCACGTCCTGTGCGGCATCGTCGACCACGACCGCCAGATGATAGGACGTTCCGACATCCTTTCTTGCCAGCACGACGTCTCCGAGGCGCGACACCAGGAAATCAGCGGAGACCGGGACTTTCTCGGGACTGCCTGATCCGAGTTCGGAAAACGAAATTCCGTTGACGACTTCACGGCCGCCGGCGAAAGCGACTGCGCGGCCGATGTTCAGGCGGATCGCGTCAGACCCGGTCCTTTCGGCGATTTGCCTGTTGCGGCAGGTGCCGGGATACACCGGCGGCCAGGCGTCGCCCATGTGCGGTTTCTTCGGGCGTTCATTCCCCGCCCGGTCCGGGCGCGCGGCTTCCTGCGGGGCCGCGAGAGCCGCGGCAATGTCCTTGCGCGTGCACCTGCAGGGGTAGCACAGGCCCATGTCCATGAGTCTTGAAAGCGCGGCGCCGTAGCGATCGAACCGATCCGACTGCCTTAGCACCTGGCCGCTCCATGCGATGCCGAGCCAGTCGAGGTCCTTGAAGATCGCAGCCTCGAACTCCGGTCTGCATCTGGCGACGTCTATGTCCTCGATCCTGAGCGCGAGACTTCCTCCCGCCGCGCGGGCCGAATCCCACGCGGTCAAGGCGGAAAAGGCGTGGCCGAGATGCAGGTATCCGGTAGGCGACGGTGCGAAGCGTTCGCGCATTCAAGTCCTGCCCAGCACATACACGTTGGAATTCATTTTCAGCCCTTTCAGGTGCGGGCCGTACGTCTTGTGCAACAGGATGAACCGGCCGGACTCTACCAGATCGCCGACCGCCGAGTCGTACGCGGGATCGGCAATCGTATGGTCGTTGAAAGAAAACGTCATGAGGCCGCCTTCTGCAAGTTTTGCGAGGCAAATATGTAGGAGGTCGAGAGGAGCAGCACCGGCTCCGATCACGCCGATTGTGGCAATGACGCCATATGAACCAGTTTCGACCGGAACCGGATCTTCCGGCTCCGACTTCCAGACATTTCTGTAAAGGTTTAGTTTTTTGGCCTTTTCGAGCATTTGGCCGTTGATGTCCGTGCCGTCGATGGTCGAAAACCCGGCATCCCGAAGAGCCAGTCCGGAAATGCCCGTCCCGCAGCCTACGTCCAGGACCGGCAGCGAGCTGTCGCCGGCGTGTTCGAAAACGGCCTCCGCGCACCGTCGCGGCGTCGCGTAGCCTGCGGACGCAAGGTCGGCGTCGTAAGTACTTGCCCATTCGCTGTAGAGCCTGTCTTTTTCCACATTCGATTCAATGTCGTAGATCGCGGCGAAGAAGTCTTTCTTCATGGCGTGCCTTCCGTTTCGGTCCGTAATGGGTGATCCTGCCCGCCAGCCGGTCCGAATTGCAACAACTGAATCAGTCCAGATGCGGAGCAGCCGTGCAGCGTCCGTCAGGCAGCACCGACCTGCCGTTCGGTAGAGGCATCAATAGCGCTTCAGGCCCCGGCCCTTGGCGCGGATTTCGCTTTAACACCGTTGTATTCTTGGCAGTTATGCAGGCGAAACGTCGGTTTCGAGAACGGCTTCAGACGCTCGCGCAGCCCCGGCATGTGCAGTGTTCAGTATTGCGAAGGCACGTGAGACGATTGTGATCCGCTTCAATTTGCGACTCGGAGTCTGACAGTTGTCTGCATGCACGACAACTCTGTCCGGGCATAATGATTCATAAATTCACGACAAAATTTCTTCCTCCTGACATGCGTCGGTACCTTGTTTTGGCGCGAAGTCAGTTGCTGACCTGCAAACAGATCGGCAACGGCAGGAAATTGAGATTGTTTGATGCCATTGCCAAAGCATCCCCACTTCCACTCCGAAGTGCAACACCGGCCATTTCCGCAGCGAGCGCGCAGCCCGGGCGCAGAAGATCGCCCTGTGATGGCGAATCCAGGCCCCGGGGCGCCGGAGATCCGGGCACGAGGCGACCGAAGTCCCGTCGAAACGCAGCGTAGCCGCGCTCTCCGGACGGTGCAAGCCGCGCCCAGGGGGCGGCGGCGGCCCGCCGGGCGAAGGGAGGGCGGAGCCCGACCGAGGTCGGCGGGCCGCAGACGCCCCTTTCTCTCGCCGGACCAGTCCCTCCGGAACGCGATCCGGGACGGCTCCGGTCAGGGAGGCCGAGCCTTCCGGAACGCCTCTGCCGGGGTCATGTAGCCGAGCGCCTTCCTCGGACGCGCGTTCAGCCGGTCCTGGACGGCCTTCACCTCCGCGTCGGTCACCTTCCTGAAGTCCGTGTCCTTGGAAAAGTACCCTCGCACCAGGCCGTTCGTGTGCTCGTTCAGGCCCCGTTCCCACGAGTGGTACGGCGTCGCGAAGAAGAACCCGGCCCCGAGCGCCTGCGCCACCCAGGCGTGGCCCGCGAATTCCTTGCCGTTGTCCGCGGTGATCGTGTGGACCAGGGCGGCGAGCGGCAGCAGCATCTCGAGCAGCGCGGCGCCCACCGCGGCCGCGGTCCTCCTGCCAACCCTCTGAAGAAGCGTGTATTTCGACGCCCGGTCCACCAGCGACACCAGCGCGCCGCTGTGGCCCTTGCCGACGATCGTGTCCGCCTCCCAGTCGCCGATCCGCTCCTTCGCCTCCACGATCTCCGGACGCTCGGAGATGTCCGTGCGGTCCGGGATGCGGCCCCGGCCCGAGTGGCGCCCGCCCTTCCAGTTCGGCTTCCTGCCCCGCCGCCGCAGGAAAAGGAAGAGCCGGCCCCCGGCCTTCCGGTCGGCGCGGACGTGCTGGTAGATCCATTCCCGGCCCGCCATGGGGATGCCCTCCTTGCGGAAGCGGCCGGCGATCTGGTCCGGGCTCCAGCCCTCCGCCAGCCTGTCCTCCACCGTCGTCCACCGCTCCGGCGTCATCTTCCTGGCAACGGACGACGCCGCGCTGCGCCGCGCCGAGGCCTTGCCCTGCGCCTGCCTGTGTCGGTAGCCGCGCCCGCCGCCGTTGCGCCGGATCTCGCGCCAGACAGTCGTCCGGTCCCGGCCGATCTGCCGGGCAATGGCCGGATCGGACAGTCCGCTTTTCCTCAGCGCGTATATCTGGCATCTCTCTTCATGGGTCAGGTGGTGGTAGCCGCTCGGCATGACAGTCTCCTTGCTTTGTCACAAGAACTGTCGCCGCCATCTGGCCGATTTGCAACATCCTGCGCCGAAGAACGCAGGTCGCCACCACATCCGGTGTTGCACTTCAGAGTGGCACGGGGGATCTTAAATTGACAAGCACGAGTTAGGTTATAACCGATGACAAACCGTAGGCATTTCCGGATGGTTGTTGCCTCAACTTGGGCTGACTGTCGGACCGAGGCCAGGAGCAGGACATGTCGCAGCCGATCATGGGTGGAATCGAACCGGAGTTGAAAGTGGTCGTGACGGCGGGCGCGTCGGGAATCGGACGGGCAATCGCGGAAACACTCCTGTCGCACGGTGCCCGCGTGCATGTCTGCGATATCTCACCGGACGCAATTGGAAGGCTGCGTGAAGAGCAGCCCGAGATCGAAGCCGCGCAGGTCGACGTCTCCGACTGGAGTCAGGTCGAGCCTTTCTTCAGTGAAACAATCGGGATGCTGGGCGGGCTTGACGTTCTGGTCAACAACGCCGGCATCGCGGGCCCGACCGCGCGCATCGAGGACATCGACCCACGGGATTGGGATCAGACGGTCGCAATCAACCTGAATGGCCAGTTCTACTGCGCGCGCATGGCAGCGGCGAGCCTGCGCAAGTCGGCCAACGGCGCTATCATCAATGTGTCATCTGTCGCAGGCCGCCTCGGCTACGCCTATCGGACGCCTTATGCCGCCACCAAGTGGGCGATCATCGGTTTCACCCAGAGCCTCGCGAAGGAACTTGGTCCCGACGGCGTACGGGTAAACGCGATTCTTCCCGGAATCGTCGAGGGCGACCGAATGGACGGCGTCATTTGCGCCCGCGCAGAGGCTATCGGAAAGTCAGTTGAGGAAACGCAGGAGATGTATCTCGAGACGATTTCCCTTCGCCGGATGGTGAACCGCCAGGACATCGCCAACATGGCGCTTTTCCTATGCTCGCCAGCCGGCCGCAACATCTCCGGACAATCTCTCAGCGTGTGCGGAAACGTCGAATCGCTATAAGGACGCCTTCCACCGCACCTGCCTGAAGGAGGAATTCCATGGCTGCAAACCGCAAAGTCATCATCACCTGCGCTACTACCGGCGCCATTCATGTGCCGACGATGTCGCCGCATTTGCCGATAACGCCGACCGACATCGCAGAGCAGTCCGTCGCTGCGGCAGAGGCTGGCGCGGCCATCCTGCACCTGCACGCAAGGGATCCAGAGACCGGCAAGCCCACGCCTGACCCCGACGTGTTCTTGCCGATGCTTCAACGCGTCAAGCAATCGACTGATGCGGTTCTGAACATCACTACCGGCGGCGGGCACAACATGACGGTACAGGAGCGTCTGATTACGCCACTGTGCGCCAAGCCGGAAATGTGTTCGCTCAACATGGGGTCGATGAACTTCGGCCTGTTCCCGATTCTCGACAAGTACGAGAAGTTCAGGTTCGACTGGGAGCCGGTTTACCTCGAGAACACGAGAGACTTCATTTTCAAGAACACTTTCAAGGACATAGAGTACATCCTGAAAGAACTTGGCGAAGGCTGCGGCACGCGTTTCGAGTTCGAGTGCTACGATGTCGGCCACCTCTACACGCTGGCGCACTTTCTGGACCGCGGACTCGTGGAGCCGCCGTTGTTCGTGCAGACGATATTCGGAATTCTCGGCGGCATAGGCGCAGACCCCGACAACCTCAACCACATGAAGCGGATCGCGGACAAGCTGTTCGGCGCCGACTACTATTGGAGCGTGTTGGCCGCCGGCCGCCATCAACTCAACTTCGTGACGATGAGCGCGATCATGGGAGGCAACGTCCGCGTGGGGCTCGAAGACAGCCTCTATGCGGGCAAGGGAAAGCTTGCGACATCAAGCGCCCAGCAGGTTTCGATCATCCGTTCGATTCTCGAAAACCTTTCACTGGAAATCGCGACGCCGCAGGACGCGCGCGAATATCTCGGCTTGAAAGGAAGCGACCGGGTCAACTTCTGAACCTCCCTGGAGCGCACTTGAATTGCGCAGATTCACCGGGGTTTCCTGTCGAGTCGGAAGTCGGTGCCCAAGGGGCGGGTCGTTGCGAGGCCAAGTCTTTCGACAGGATTTTCATGCCCAGGATCCTACAGCAAATTCGAACTTGCGGGAACGTCGCCGAACCGATGAACCGTCGGCAATCGGCGTTGCGTTTTGGCTGCGCGGAGGACGGCACCGGTAGAAGCGAAGTTCAGTGATCGGAATCACAGGGTTCACTGTGAGCGAACCTTTTCATCCGCGGTTCGGGCATGACGCAGTTCACTTTGCGCTGTCCGGAGAATGATCCGGCGATTAATCCCTTGCGAACAAGAAACCGGTCGCTCTCCACCTGGAACTGCCCGGCCGCACGGAAATAGATTGACGAAGAAATCCACCAGAGTCGCTCGCTTCTCGAACCGCCGGAAGTTCGCTGCGGAGCCGCGACGCGGCGGTCGGCTGCAATCCTGCGTCTGGAGCGGGAGCAGGGGTCGTTCCGTACCCCGGCCGCTCGCTGTCACTGCGTTGAATCCGACTGCCCGTCTTGAGAGCTGTCTCCGTCGCGATCCGCTATTCTCGCGACGGACACGACTTCTTCCTGGTCGGACACGCTGAACACATTGACGCCCGCCGAAGCCCGCCCTTGTCTGGAGACTTCGTCGACCGGACAGCGAATTGACTGCCCGGCAGAAGTGACGAGCATGATGCGGTCCTCGTCGCGCACCGTGAACGACGCGACGATGCGGTCGCTTCGCAGATTCATGTTCGCGGCCACGACGCCAATGCCGCCGCGTGCCGTGATGCGAAATTCGTGTGCGGACGTGCGCTTCCCGAATCCGTTGGCGGTGATTGTCAGGATCCACTCTTCGTTGTCCCGAAGGTTCGCAAAGCGCTTCGCGTCAAGTTGCGTTTCCGGAGGTTCGATTTCGTCCTGCATGCCTTCCCCATCCAGGGCGCGGCGCATTCTGAAATAGGTGCTCCGTTCGTCAGGCGAGACCTCGATGTGGCCAATTACCGCCATTGATACAACGCTGTCGCCATCCTGAAGGCGAATGCCCCTGATTCCGGAAGACTTTCGGCCCTTGAAGACGCGCACGTCGGTAACCGGGAACCGGATTGCCTGTCCGCGCGCCGTCGTCAGGAAAAAGTCGTCGCGCTCCGTCGCAGTGCAGACGTTGACGAGCGAGTCGCCCTCCTGAAGGGTGATGGCGATCTTGCCGTTCGAACGAATGTTGGTGAAATCCGACAGGGCGTTGCGGCGAACCGATCCCGACTTCGTCGCGAAGACGATGGACGTTTCCGCCTCGTCCTCCAAGTGGCGGTCGACCGGCATGATTGCGGTAACGGTCACGCCTTGGGCGATCGGCAGTATGTTGACGATCGCCTTGCCGCGCGCGTTGCGGCCGCTTTGCGGAAGGCGCCAGGTCGGGAGCTTGTAGACCATCCCGTCGGTCGTAAAAAAGAGAAGGGGCGTGTGAGTGTTCGCGACGAAGAGCGTCGTGACGAAGTCCTCGTCCTTCGTGTTCATGCCCTGCAGGCCCTTGCCGCCCCGCTTCTGTTCCCGGTATTCGGTCAGGACTGTGCGCTTGATGTATCCCGCGTTCGTGACCGTTACCGCCATGTCCTCGCGTTCGATCAGATCCTCGTCGTCGAGGTCAATCGCGTCCTCGACAATCTCGGAACGTCGCGGGACTGCGAAGAGCTCCCGCACCTCGCGCAGTTCATCCGCAATGATCGACATGATCCGTTCGCGCGACCTGAGAGTTTCCAGATACTCCCTGATCCTGTCGGCGAGTTCCTTCAGCTCCTCCGCCACTTCCGAGACCCCGAGGGCGGTGAGGCGCTGGAGGCGAAGATCGAGGATGGCGCGCGCCTGCGCATCGGACAGCCGGTAGCTTCCGTCCTCGGCGATTCGATGGTCCGGGTCGTCGATGAGCCTGATGTACTCGGCAATGTCGGACGCCAACCAGATTCTCGACATCAAGCGCTCGCGTGCCTCCGCGGGATTGCCGGATGCGCGAATTGTTCGGACCACCTCGTCCACATTTGCGACGGCAACCGCGAGACCGCAGAGAATATGGCTTCTTTCGCGCGCCTTGCGCAGTCGAAAGGCGGTTCGCCTGATGACCACCTCGTTCCGGAACTCAATGAAGCAAGTAAGGAACTTGCGGAGATCAAGCGTTTCCGGCCGGCCGGCGTTGAGCGCGAGCATGTTGCAGCCGAATGAGGTCTGAAGCGGCGTCTGCCGAAACAGCTGATTGAGGACAACGTCGGGGGTCGCCTCGCGCTTGAGTTCGATGACAATGCGTATGCCCGACCTGTCGGACTCGTCGCTTACGCCCGAAATTCCCTCGACAGACCTGTCGCGCCCGAGTTCGGCGATCTTCTCCACAAGGGTCGACTTGTTGACCTGGTAGGGAATTTCGGAGACGATGATAGCGAAGCGATCTTTCCTGATTTCCTCGACCCTGCTCCGCGCGCGAATGATGACGCTGCCGCGGCCTTCCGTATAGGTGCGGCGGGCGCCGGCAGTACCCATAATGAGGCCGCCCGTCGGAAAGTCGGGAGCCGGGATGTAGCGCGCAAGCTGCAGTGAGTCGAGATCCGGGTTCTCGATCAGCGCAAGCGTCGCGTCAATGACTTCGCCGAGGTTGTGCGTCGGAATGTTCGTCGCCATGCCAACGGCGATGCCGCTCGCGCCGTTGACGAGGACGTTGGGAAACCGGGAGGGCAGGACGACGGGTTCCTGGTCTTTTCCGTCGTAGTTGTCCTGAAAGTCGACGGTGTCCTCTTCGATATCGGCGAGGACGAACGCCGCAGGCCGATCCATGCGCACTTCAGTGTAGCGCATCGCCGCCGGGTTGTCGCCGTCCATCGAGCCGAAGTTGCCCTGGCCCTCGAGAAGCGGCAACGACATCGAGAAGTCCTGCGCCATGCGAACCAGCGCGAAGTATATGGCGCCGTCGCCGTGAGGGTGATATTTCCCCATGACATCGCCGATCGGGCGCGCCGACTTCCGGAACGGCTTGTCGTGCGTATTGCCGGACTCGTGCATCGCGTAGAGAATTCGACGGTGTACAGGCTTGAGACCGTCGCGGAGATCTGGAATCGCGCGGCTTACGATCACGCTCATTGCGTAGTCGAGATAGGACGACTTGAGCTCCCGCTCGATCGCGATTTGCGCGACCTCGAACGGAATCCGCCCGGGCTGTTCACCCCGGGGCGTGCCGGTCAGTTCATTCACGATTCCAAGCCAATCAACGGGTTTCCGGATTTGCCGTCATCAATATCAGATGGCGCGGAATCCTACAATGTCGCCGGACGCGAAAGTTCGAATTTCCGGCGCTTGAAGGCATGGGGAAGAACTTCGATAAACCATAGGGTTTCAATTGTTATTTGCATCTTGACCTGCATCACGTGCCATGCATTTTCTATAAGCATTCTGTCATGCAGTGATTTTGCGTCAGTGATCATTGGTTGAGAATGCCCTTACGGTCACTCAGCAGGAGCTGGAAAAGAAACCTCAATCATTGAAAACCGTAAAGGCCATCACGCCTTCGCCAATCGCTTACTCTTGTCGTACCGCGTCGCCACCGCCCTAAACTCCCTGATTTTCGCAAAGAAGTTTTCGATCCGGTGCCGCCACTTGTACATCACCCTGTCATGCTCCCGGAGATACGTCCAGTTCTTCCTCGCCGGAATCGCCGCCTCGGCGCCGTGCGTCTTGAGTGCCCTGAGCAGCCACTCGGCGTCGAACGCCTTGTCCTCGACCAAGGCACCGTACCGGAGATCGTCGAGAAGGTCGGGAACCCCTGCAAGGTCGTGCGCCTAGCCGGGATGGATCACGAAGCGGACCAAGCATCCGGGCGCGTCCGCGACCGCCACGATCCTGCTGGCCAAACCTCTCTGGGAACGTCCGATGCCCTGCCCGGAGGTTCCCCATTGCGCTCGGCACCTTCTGATGCGCTTGAACAATCGTGCAGTCGGCGAACACGTACTCGAGTTCGAACTCCTCGGACAGGGCGTTGAAAACACGTTCGAAAACGCCCGAGACCGCGCCCATCGGCGGAAGCTCCTAGACACGCTGTTCCAGTTGCCGAAGCGCTCCGGAATGTCGCGCCACGGCGATCCCGTGGGGAAACGCCAGAGCACCACCTCGAGAAACTCCCGGTTGTCCGCCATGGTGGCGCCGGGATCGGTTGCCTTACCGGGCAGCATGTGCTCGACTCGCGCCCAGATGGCGTTGGTCAGCACTGTCCTGCCTGCATTCGTCTGTCACTCTGCCCGTCCTGCCTGTGCTGCAACTCCGGCGGTCGTTGAGGCAGAAGCGGTGTTGATCCGCACGAATTGCAACCCAATCGTCAGCAGGCCCTTGCTTAAATGAAAGATTTGTATCGGTCGAATGAACTCTTGAATTGTTTGAGAAAGGAAGAGTGCTAAAGCAAGAGATTATCACAATTCGGTGATGCAATAGTAGAGCTCACGCCCAGTTCTTCCATCGTAGTGGCGTTCAAGCAAATGCCACAATCACGAACGGGTGTTTAGCGGGTCATGCTGTGCAAGAACGGGCAATTTGCTGGTGAATTTCGCATCCGCCACCGTTAGGGGGTGGTGATCGTGCCGCGTGGTCAGGCTCTGAATCCGAAATGATCTCGACTGATGTTTTCGAACAGCCAATCCTACAATCTCGCATGAACCCTAACATGGACGCCAAACCCGGCCCGTGACAAATATGAATCGG
Organism: uncultured Amylibacter sp.; assembly: GCA_963662815.2. Taxonomy (GTDB): domain Bacteria; phylum Pseudomonadota; class Alphaproteobacteria; order Rhodobacterales; family Rhodobacteraceae; genus JAPPHA01. Next base: position 89,288 of record CAXXWA010000020.1, on the reverse strand, counting down.
GTAACGAGTCACGTTGAATCAACGGCGGTCGTCTCCCAATTGTGACGTCTACCCATCGACAACCACAATCGCTTCAAACGATGCTTCTGCTTCCGCAGCCACTCTTTGAGCGCTTCGGAACTCAACAATAAGTTGCTCGATTACGCGAGCCATATTCCTTTTGGACCGATTTAAAGCACTCGTCATTCGGGGCAATCCAGAAACAGCTGCTTCAAACCCGACCAACTGCTCTTCAACGGTACGCATTTTTTGCCGAAAGTTACGAATACTCTCTTTGCTTTGCCTAATCTCCTCAACTTGCGTACCATCAACCATGAAATCTAGCGATAACTCGGCCGCCTTAGTCAGGAAATTCATGCCGGATGACATGTGTTGGCTGAACATTGGCAACTCTGCTTCCACTCTATGGACGTAGTGATCCATATCAGTTGCGACTCTTCCAATGATGCGTTTTTTCGTATTGCGGTCCTTAGTATTGAAGTTCCTTGCAATCTTTCGAATCTCATCGGTTCGTTGATTGATCTTTGTGCCCACTTCCTCAGTCGCCTCAGCAATGCGGTTTGAAATGTCTGCTAATGACGAAAACTCGTCTTCAGCAAATTCTGCTAAATCTAGGATACCTAGCTCGTGTTGTTCCTGTTCATCGGCGGCTGGTGCGTGCTCCGTCTCCCTAGCCTCTAATTCTTTGGCAGCTTCCGGTAGGGCCATGCCTGAAAAACTTTTCGCGTCTGTTTGCGATTGCTTTGACTGAATATAGCGTATCAAGTGTAAGCGAACTTGTTGCTCAAAGTCTTCCACTCCCCTGAAGGTCCAATACAGGCCACCAATTTTTCCTAGAGAAGAGCGAAAGTTCGATACCCTTTCCAATTGTGCGGGGTCTAACTCAGTGGGAGGCATGGGAGCAGGTTCATCTTTGAAATAGATCATTAGCCTAACGGAGGCGTTATCAGCATCAAATCGAGACTTTGCGCGTTCAAATTCTTCGATGGTACCCGAACCATAACGCTCCGTTGGTGTACCAAACCGATACCACATAATCCCGACAAATAGATCAAAGTCATCTGAAATTTGTTCGTTAATTACGGCTTGGGGTGAACTTCCAAAACCTGGAGATGCATGAGTTTCCCATCGAATCAGCTCTAGACGAATTCCCAAATTCTGAGCCCACGCTACGTTTAGTTCATTTATTACCTCTTCGAGGCGCGCTCTTTCATCATCGACATCAGCTGGTGAAGCGACAAACACGCTCAGTACAGTTTCTTGTCTTGCCATTTCTTGCTTATCTGTAGGTATTTCGTCGGAGGAGTTGAGATGCGGTGAAAGCGATCGCTAGGCTGTGGACACAGTTAACCGGTCTGCGGCCCGCCGGAGCGGGAACCGGCTGATGGCCAGGCGCACTGTGGACAGGAAGTTGCGCGCGGTCTTGTCGCAGCGCGCTGCAACCCTCCGGAAATCCCTGATCCTGCCGATGAATCTCTCGACCGGACTGCGCTCCCGGCATGCCTCGCGGTCAAGCCCGCGTTGCTCGTTCCGGCTGGACTTCGGCGGAATGACCGCGGTCGCTCCGGCCGCCGAAATCATGTCGAGGATGGCGTTGGTGTCACAATCCCTGTCGCCGATCACCGTCTCGTCCGGCCCGAGCCCCTCGAGGAGCGCCCCGGCCTGCGTGCAGTCGGCCGCCTGTCCCGGTGTCGGGAGCACGGCCTTCACCAGCGCGTTGCCGTCGATGCCGGTGCGGACCTTCGTGGTCCTGCCGCCGCGGCTAATCCCGACCTCGGGAGGCTCGCCGTCCCGTGGGGCGCCCGCGCCGTGCCTGTGGACGCGGATCGACGAGGAGTCCACCATGCGCAGGCGAAGCTCCCCGCTGCCGCCGCCGCCGTCGTTGTCGTCGCCTTCCGCAAGTTCCTGAAGTTTCGACATGATCTTCTCCCGGAGGCCGTTCCTGCCCGCCGGTTGTAGCGGTTGAAGCAGGTCGTGCAGGGACCGTAGCGCTCCGGAAGGTCGCGCCACGGCGTGCCGGTGCGCAGCACGAAGAAGATGCCGTCCATCACCCGCCTGTCATGCACCCGTCTCGGGCCCTGATGCTTCCGGGAAGCACGGAGCGGAGGATTTCCCACTCCGCATCCGTCATGTCGTGCCGGTCGCCGCTCATGCCTCGTACTCCTTGTCTGGACGGTTTCCGGCAGGAATCACGGAGGCGCGGGAATGCCGAATGTTTTGGGTACAGTGCCTAGAAAGGAATCTCGTCGTCGAGGTCGTCGTTGCCGCCGAATCCGGAATCCGCCGGGGCGTCCATGCCGCGTCCCGGCTCCGGGAGTGACGCCGTGCCCCGGTCGAACCGGCTGCCGCGGTCGCCGTCGTCGCCGCGCCGGTCGAGAAACGTGACGTTTCCGTTGAAGTTACGGATGGCGACCTCCGTCGTATAGCGGTCGTTGCCGCTCTGGTCCTGCCACTTCCTGGTCTGGAGCTGTCCCTCGACGTAGACTTTCGCCCCCTTCCGCAGAAATTGTTCGCAAACCCGGATCAGGCCGTCGGAAAAGATTTCAACGTTGTGCCACTCGGTTCGTTCGCGCCGCTCCCCGGATTCACGGTCGCGCCAGGACTCGGTCGTCGCGACCCTGAGGCTGCAGACGCGGCCGCCGTTCGAAAAAGTGCGGACCTCGGGGTCCCGCCCCAGGTTCCCGATCAGCATGACCTTGTTCAGACTTCCACTCATGTTGCCTCCTGGTGCGTCCGTGCGTGTTGCAAGCGATCCGACTGAAACGGGACCGAGACCTGTTCAACGTTACGCCGTCGTTTTGCCCGTGCAGTCCCGCCAACCTGAATGGGCACGATCCTCCATGCGTCAGGCGCGTTCCGGGACGGCGAACATAAACCGAACGTGAAACATTGCATCGCACTTATTTGCGTTCGTTCGCGGGGTCAACTGCATTTGATCCGCGAACCGCGAACTCGCGTGACAACAGCATCTGGCAGGATCGCGGCAAATCGAATCCGCAAGCCCGCAAAGCGCGGGGACCGCATCGCGCACAGTAGGACCGCCGTGCGACGACGGCGCAGGTTGCCGGTCGGCACTCATGTCGCCTGTCGCTGTTGGCATCGCTGGTGCGTTGTTTTAGGTAAGCCGGAGCCTGGGTGGGGGATACATGGCCGAATTGAAGGACCTGCAGATCAGGGGTGCGCGAGAGCACAACCTGAAGTCCGTGGACGTCGACATTCCGCGCCAGAAGCTCGTTGTCATCACGGGTCTCTCTGGTTCCGGGAAGTCCTCGCTCGCCTTCGATACGGTCTACGCCGAAGGTCAGCGGCGTTACGTGGAGAGCCTGTCGGCCTACGCGCGCCAGTTCCTTGACATGATGCAGAAGCCCGACGTCGATCATATCGCCGGGTTGTCGCCGGCGATATCGATCGAACAGAAGACGACGTCGAAGAATCCGCGCTCGACAGTGGGAACGGTGACGGAAATCTACGACTACCTGCGCCTCCTCTTCGCCCGCGCCGGGACGCCGATCTCTCCCGCGACCGGTTTGCCGATCACTGCGCAACAGGTCTCCGAAATGGTGGACCGCGTCCTTTCCATGGAGGCCGGTCTGCGCGCCTACCTCCTGGCGCCGATGGTCCGCGACAGGAAGGGAGAGTACCGCAAGGAGTTCGCGGACCTGCTGAAACGCGGGTTTCAGCGAGTCATCGTCGACGGGGAAATGCACGACCTCGATTCCCCGCCGAAGCTCGACAAGAAACTCAGGCACAACATCGATGTCGTGGTTGACAGGATCGTCGTTCGAGACGGCATCGGCACGCGGCTCGCGGACAGCATCCGGACGGCGCTGGATCTCGCTGACGGGATCGCGGTGTTCGAGACCGTGCCGGGGGAGGGCGGCACGCCCGAGCGCATCGTCTTCTCGGAGAACTTCTCGTGCCCGGTCAGCGGCTTCACGATACCGGAAATCGAACCGCGCCTGTTTTCCTTCAATGCGCCTTTCGGCGCATGCCCGGACTGCGACGGGTTGGGAGTCGAACTCTATTTCGACGAAAACCTCGTCGTTCCCGACGGAGGACTTTCGCTCTGCGACGGAGCGCTTGCTCCTTGGGCGAAATCGAAGTCGCCGTACTACAGGCAGACTCTCGAAGCTCTCGCGAGGCACTACGGGTTCGATCTCCATGCGCATTGGCGCAACCTCCCGAGGGTCATACAGGAACTGATGCTGTACGGTTCGGGAGAAGAGGAGATACGGTTCAGATACGAGGAGGGGCGAAACACCTACGAGGCCGTGCGCCGATTCGAGGGCGTCATTCCGAACATGGAACGCCGCTACCGGGAAACCGATTCGAACTGGGTTCGCGAGGAATTCGAGCGGTTCCAGAACAACAGGAATTGCGGGACTTGCAGGGGGTATCGCCTGCGTCCCGAAGCTCTCGCGGTTCGAATCGGCGGGCTGCACATCGGGCAGGTCGTCGACATGTCAATCAGGGAGGCCCACAGCTGGATCGGCGACGTGCCGGGGACTCTCTCGGGCCAGCAGAACGAAATCGCGTCCGCCATTCTCAAGGAACTGCGGGAGAGACTCGGATTTCTCGTGAATGTCGGTCTCGACTACCTGACGCTCTCGCGCATGGCCGGCACGCTGTCCGGAGGCGAGAGCCAGCGAATTCGACTTGCAAGTCAGATCGGCAGCGGTCTCACCGGCGTCCTCTATGTCCTCGACGAACCTTCTATCGGTCTTCACCAGCGCGACAACGACAGGCTCCTTGCGACCCTCAAGAATCTGCGCGACCAGGGGAACACGGTCATCGTCGTCGAACACGACGAGGAGGCGATACGATGCGCCGACCATGTCCTGGACATGGGACCGGGGGCCGGCGTTCACGGAGGCGCGATCGTCGCCAGCGGCAATCCGGACGAGATCGCGGCGACGCCCGAATCAGTCACCGGGCAGTACCTGAGCGGCAGCAGGCGAATCGAAACGCCGTCCGAGCGACGAACCGGCTCCGGAAACTCGATCGACGTTCGGGGCGCCAGGGGCAACAACCTGAAGAACGTGTCTGTGGATTTTCCGCTCGGAACGTTCACTTGCGTTACCGGCGTGTCGGGTGGCGGGAAGTCGACTCTCGTCCTGGAAACCCTGTACAGGACCGCCGCCATGCGCATGCACGGCAGCCGTCACACGCCCCATCCATGCGACGGAGTCCACGGGCTCGGACACATCGACAAGGTCATCGACATCGATCAGAGACCTATCGGACGTACGCCGAGGTCGAACCCGGCCACCTACACCGGCGCCTTCACGCCGATTCGCGACTGGTTCGCGACGCTGCCCGAGGCGCGGGCGAGGGGATACAAGCCAGGGCGTTTCTCGTTCAACGTCAAGGGCGGGAGGTGCGAAGCGTGCCAGGGCGGCGGCGTCATCAAGATCGAAATGCACTTTCTGCCCGATGTCTACGTCACTTGCGAAAGTTGCAAGGGCAGGAGATACAATCGGGAAACCCTGGAAATCCTTTTCAAGAACAAAAGCATATCAGACGTTCTTGAAATGACCGTGGAAGAGGGTGAAGAGTTTTTCCGTGCAGTGCCGGCAATCCGGGAAAAGCTCCAGGCGCTCAAGAAGGTCGGCCTCGGCTACATAAAGATCGGACAGCAGGCGACGACGCTGTCCGGGGGCGAGGCGCAGCGGGTCAAACTTTCGAAGGAGCTGTCCCGGCGTTCGACGGGGCGCACGCTCTACATCCTGGACGAACCGACGACGGGCCTGCATTTCGAGGATGTCAGGAAGCTCCTGGAAGTTCTCCATGTCCTGGTTGACCAGGGCAACACGGTGGTGGTCATCGAACACAACCTTGATGTCATCAAAACTGCCGATCACATTATCGACATAGGCCCGGAAGGCGGCGACGGCGGCGGCGAGATCATTGCCGCCGGTACTCCGGAGGCGGTAGCCAACGTCGAGGCAAGCCATACCGGCCGATACCTCCAGCAGTTCCTATCGGTTCAAAGGGTGGCTGCTGAGTAAAGAAAGAACCGGCTGCTGTCCGCTATCCGACAGATCCGGCATTCTCTTTTGCCCTAACCGAACCCTGTACGACAATTTGGAGGACAATGAATCCGCAGACGATGAAGGCAATGCCTAGTTCCGGTTCCAGAGGCGGCAAGGTCAATCTCTTGCCCTGGATCTGTCGCAACTCCAAATGGCTTGGACACGAAGAACCGGGAGATTTGCCGGTGCCAATGATAGATCGTGCACGCTGGCTGATTCACTTATGGAGCGCTGGTGGCGAAACCCGGGTGAACGGTTATGTCGGTGACAACGGCCTCGAAATTCCCGCTCTGTTTGCTCGGCTGGTGCGGGCGCCGATCGAGTTGGCACCCGCGAGTTCGGAGGAGCGCACGATCCTTAAGTCCACTTCCAGCCACATGGTTGCCTGTGCCGGTATGTCCTCGCCGAGTCAAATGTCGTTCGGTCTGGATGCACCACCATGATCACATCTCTTCGACTCAGGAACTTCAAGAACTTCACCGACGAGAGACTGGCCTTGGGGCCGTTTAATGTGATCGTTGGTGCAAACGCCAGCGGCAAGAGCAATGTCTGCGATGCTTTCCGTTTCCTAAACGGCATTGGCCGCGGGTATACTCTAGCGGAGAACATCGGAGGTAAGTACGGCTCCGGCGGGCAAATCGACTGGGAGGCCAATACTGGGAACCGCCAATGAATTGGTCCGATTCGGAAAAAAGTGGTTCCAACTTGAAGTGGAATTTGGGTTCGCGAAAGAGTCGAACGGCGGATATGGAATCAAGTTTGGAATAAACGACAGAAAACGTGGCGGTTTCCGAGTGCGAGATGAGCAACTCACGATCGGAATTCGAAATATCTATACGACCCGACCCAGCCAACGAGATCCTGTTCGCAAGCAGGATGATGAGGCACATCTTCTGCTTTGCATGGCGAAGTCTGGTGACCAGAGGAAATACGTCCTCAGCATCGCCGTGAGATCGGATCAACCAGCCCTGACCCAAACTCGAGAGCACAAAAACTTGATCTGCTCCCATCGTGGCCACGCTTCGTTGGTCGAAAGACTATTCGGAAATTGGCGCTTTCTAGACCCAAAACCAGATCTAATGCGGAAACCTGCTTTTCCCGGGCAAACGGTGTTGGGAGTCAACGGAGAGAACCCTCCGGCCGTTTTGCAGGAAATCTGTGCTGACGAAGAACGTAAGGAAGTTCTTTCCCAATGGCTGCGTGAACTGACGCCAATGGACGTTTCAGACTTCGAATTTCCGCTGGATCCCAACACTGGGCTGGTGCAACTTGTAATTCTCGAGACGAATGGCCGAAGAACATCTGCCTACAGTGCTTCATACGGTTCCTTGCGATTCTGGCGGCTCTGTTGGACGAAAACCCAGCAAGCCTTTACGTATTTGAAGAAATTGATAACGGCATCCACCCTGCGAGACTCCATCTTCTCATTGACTTGATTGAGCAGCAGACGGCGAAGGGTGCGGTGCCGGTCATTACCACGACCCACTCGACAGAACTTATGTCAATGGTGAATGACAAAACCTTTGTGAACACGTCAGTTGTTTGTCGTCTTGAAGAAAACGCCATTATCAGATCGGTCGCAAAACTGAACAACGCAAGAAACCTACGGAAGTCTCAAGGTTTTGGCAGGCATTTCGCCGCCGGCTGGATTGAGGCCGCACTGGCATTCACCGAAGGCAGAACGGAGGATGACGCGGAGTGAACGTTCCCGAAGATCCTGAAGACCTCCGCAAGGAACAGTTCACATTGAACCCTCTTTTCGAATGGCTCTTTGCGGACATGGGCCGCGGAACACGGGAGTCCGTGTTTGCCAGGACCATTTGCTTGATGGTGTTGGCGAGGCGTTGAAGTCTCGGCGACTCAAGGAGTTGTTGAACGGTACGAGAGGATGACAGATAACTTCATTCTCTGCGGTGATCGAGACGGAAATCAACTTCGCAGGCAGAAGCTTGAACAGATTCTAGATGCCATCGGCTGCTTTCGCACTTTCCTTGCCGAAAGTGCCTGGGAATAGATCGAACCTTGGACTCTTGACCGACTGAACCTGCCGGACGGCTGCCGCTGGGCGGATGCAAGTGCAGAGATCAACGTCAAGGAGCGATACTTCGAGCGGCTTGCCCTTCAACGCGGCGTTGGCGATGGTCTTGGCAGATGCCGAAAGGCGCTGGCTCTTTAAGCAGCACATTGCATTTATGCGATTCGCCTGAAGCACTCGGAGGATTTCGATTCATTCACCCGCTACTCGAAGCCCCGGAACGACTGCTTCGATTTAGTATGATGTGTCCCAAAGGCTTTCCTGGAGTCCCTTGCGCGAAGCCGCAAATCACTGCCTTGGCTGTCATGCGACAATCTCCAAATAGGCTCGACATCGTCTCTCGCAAACAATGGATTGACCTTGTCAGTGTTCGACATTCATCCTGTTCCCGGGAAGCGCAAGGTGATGGTGGCATCATGAGATGGCGACGGCGGTGGATCCCGGGCCGTGAAGTGACCTCCGGATGCAGGAGCTCCCGTCCGGCTCGCTTCTTCGCGGCGTTCGTGCTTGCGGCCTTCACATTTCTGCTCGCGCCTGTCGGCGACGCAATGGCCCATGGTCATCTGTCAGCAGTCAAGCCAATCATGGACATACGCAAATTGGAAAGCCGGCTACACGAGCTTGTCAATGCCGAACGCGTTAGGCACGGGTTGCACCCGCTAAGGCACATAGAGACACTTGGCCTGATCGCCCGTTCGCACAGCAATGACATGGCGAAGCGCACATACTTTGGACATACAAGCCCCGAAGGAAACAATCCCACAGACAGAGGTGACTTGGCGGGATACAAGTGCCGAAAGGGCCACGGATCCTCTTTCACTTATGGACTTGCGGAAAACATACGCCAGACTTGGTTGTACAGTTCCTACACCAAGCAAAATGGCAGAATTGTGTCGTATGACTGGTTTACACTGGAAGGACTGGCGCAAAGAGTGGTGACCGGCTGGATGAGCAGCAAAGGGCACAAGAAGAACATTCTGACGGCTTCGTATGACAGGTCCGGCATTGGCGTAGCCATCTCGAAGGACGGCAAGGTATATTCCACGCAGAACTTTTGCTGAAACGGATGGGGCAGGGCAATCGATTCACGCAACATTTGACGGGCAGTAAGGCAATCTCAAGGTCAAACGGAGATTGGCGGCACACAGTGCTTCACTTTGCTTCTTCGCATGACGGATATTCGAGCGTGTTCGATGACTGAATCGATGTTGCGGTTGAAAGCGAGTCTGCTGGAGACCAGCCGATGGCCTGGCGGGCCCTCCGGCGCCGGAATCCATGTTGCTGCAACGTCTTCACGATGTGCTCAGGGTAGCGATAGGGCGGAAGTCGGCCTGCCTTTCCCGGTTCAAAATCCAGGGCAACGTCCGTGCCGAAACATATAAACGCTGTCAGCCCTTGGACGAGCCATCATCAGACTTTCTGTATCGGTCGAGCGCAAAGTTTCGTCATGTCCGCGAGTACGGAAGCCGTCGGGAACATGAATTGCGGCTCGAAGATCGCGCGCTCCGCGCCTCGGACTGGCCTTGCCCATATTTCATGGCCGGTTCAGACGTTTGTCGACTTGAAGAATTCGGCGGCCCTTGTTGGCAATGATGCGGGAGAGTTCGATGTCGCGGGCTTGAACCTCCATCAATTGATCGAAGTTCAGTTGGTTGGCCGGATCAATGGCCGTGAGTTCTTCGGTCATTGCGACAATTTTTGCTGGCGAAGCTCTACGCGGCCCTGGTGTCGATTCACAGTGGGCAATTGTCACCGCCGCATTGCAGGACGAAGATTGCAAACCCTTGCCGCCAGAAATGCGCGGATAGCCGGAGCCTAGATGGATGCGAGGTTCTCTGATGCCTTTGCCCGGCGGCCTGGCATCACCGGCATAGCCAAATTCCCGTCGATCTAGCCTCGCTGGAATCGCCGTTGCGCCCGTTCGTTCCGCCGCCTTGCAAACCGCCTCCGAAAGGCCTCCGCTTGCCGCAAGGTGACAATGCAGCAAGTTGGGTTTTGACATGAGGAAGCGCGAGCCGTCCCGGAAAACCGGCGTTCTATGGCTTGAATTGATTGCGAGCCCGGCCCGTAATCCAGACTCCGAACACCGTCGCAAGGTACGGAAGGCACAGCAGCAGGTCGTGGGAGACGAATGCTCCAAAGTGAATCTGCATTCGAATCCCGACGACGCCCACAAGGCTGAAGAACGTCGCGGCGAGGGCGCTTCCGACCGCGTGCCCCGCGCCGAAAATCACTGCGGCAAAACCCATGAATCCACGGCCGGCAACCATGTTTTGCGCGAAGATCTGCAGGCTGCCCGCTGCAAGTTCGGCTCCGGCAATGGCGCAGAGGACGCCCGCGACACAGAACGCGACAAGGCGCATGATCGACGGATCCGCGCCGACGCTGCGGGCTGCGAAGGGATGCTCGCCGGCGGCGGCCAAGCGCAGCCCGAATCGTGACCGCGAAAGCACAGCCCACATGGCGAAGACGGCGAAGGGCATCATCAGGACAAATATGGACAAACCGGAATAGGGCCCGAACGCGGCGCCGATTCTGGGCACGCCGAACGGAGCCGCGATTGCGGCAAGGCTTCCGAATATCGTCTCCACCGCGAAGGCCGTTCCGCCGATCCCGATTCCGGTGATTCCGAGGCCGGCGATTATCTGGTTCGCCCGCAGCCTTTCAATGACGAACCATTGCAGTATCGACGCGGCGACGCAGATCGAGATCGCCAGGAGGATGGCGACGTAAAACGATCCGGACAGAACGATTCCGACGACTGTCGCGCACGCGCCCATAATCATGAGCCCCTCGAGTCCGAGGTGCCAGATGCCTGATCGCTGGACGATCACGCCGGCCAGAGCGGCATAGATCAAAGGCGTCCCCGACCGGAGGATCGCAACGGCGAATTCATGTACCTCAGACACGCCAGCGCCTCGGCAGGAACCGCCGGATTCCGGTCCGCATCCCGATGTTCGCCGTGATCAGCAGGGCGATCACGGCATTGAACAGTTCGATCGCTGAAGCCGGAAGGCCGGCGAGAATCGGCAGGAAGATGGCGGCCGAAAACAGGCCGCCGAAGAACAGCGCGGCGAGCGCCGTCGCCGCGACCGCGTAGCTGGCAACCAGCGCGACGAGGATCGCGGTGAATCCGTGACCCGGGAGGAACCCGCTCGCGATCCGGCCGCTCGGGCCGTGCAGTTCAACCGATGCCGCAAGGCCGGCGAGCGCTCCGCTGACAAGAAAGCTCATCAGGCCGAGACGCCAGATCTTTCCGCCCTGGAACCTGAGCATCGTCGGGTTTCGGCCTGCAAGGCTTGCCAGCGTTCCGAACGCGGTTCGATTGACCAGCAACCAGCCTGTCACGCCGACGACGGCGGCAATGGCGACGATCGCAGGCGAAACGCCATCCGAACCGCTGATCCTGAATTCCGGCGGAAGCATCTTGGTCGAGGCCTGCTGGCCGGACCCGGACGGATCCTTGAGCGGGCCCGACGTCACGTAAACCAGAATCAGCGCGGCGATGAAGTTGCCCATCAAGGTCGTGATGACCTCGTCCGTTCCGGACCGAAGCCGCAGGTATCCGGGCCATAGCGCCCAAAGCGCTCCGCCCGCCATCCCGGCGAGGATGCTGAGTGGAACGGCCAATGCCGCGGGGGCGCCGGTCATGAGATCCGCTGCGAAGGCGGCCGAAACCGCTCCCATGTAGAACTGGCCCTGCGCGCCGATGTTGAAGAAGCCGCAACGGAACGAAATCCCGACGCCGACGGCGGTAATGAAGAGGGGAAGCGCCCATCTCAGGCTCTTTTCCAGCGCCCCCCTGCCAAGAAATGCTCCCTGGACAATACTGTCGAACATCGTCAGGGCCGAATATCCGGCAAACTCGAACACGATCCCGCAAAGGACCGTCGCCAGCAGAATGAATGCCAGCGGACGAAGAACCGCTTCGAGCCTGCCGATCAAGCCGCGGCGCCGATCATCGCGCGGCCTGCCGCCACGTGGTCGTATGGCGGTTCGAGCTCACCGACGATCCTGCCTGACAGCATGACGAGGACGCGGTCGCTGATTTCGAACAGCTCGTCGAGGTCCGACGAGATCAACAGGATTCCGCACCCCCGTGCCCGCGCCCTGCGGAGGGTCGACCAAACAAAGGCGGTTGCGCCGATGTCGAGCCCGCGCGTCGGTTGCGCCGCCACGATCATTCCTGCCGCATCGTCGAGTTCTCGAGACAGGATGAGCTTCTGCGCGTTGCCGCCTGACAGGGAGTCGGCTGTCTGCGTAGCGGAACTGTAGCGGACGCTCCAATTCGACATGGACGATCGGCACCGTGCCCTGATGTTGGCGGGATTGATCAGGCTCAGCAGCGGAAGAGCCGCCAGTTCGCCAGCCGCCCAGTTCTGCCACAATTCGCTGGTCAGGCTGAGGCCCTCGCCATTGCGATCGAAGGGAATGATGCGCAGTCCCAGGGACCGGCGCCTTGCGAGACCGGCATTCGTGGCGGGCTTGCCGAGAATCTCGATCTCTCCCTCGGAAACTTCGGCAAGGCCGGCAATCGCGCGAACCAGGGTCACCTGCCCGTTGCCTTCCACTCCGGCAACTCCGACGATCTCGCCCGGCCTGACCGACAGTGAAATCCGTCTCAGGCAAGCGTGGTCCGTCGTGTCTGCGGTGACTATCCCGCTCAGTTCGAGCGCCATATCCCGACCGGTTGCTGCCGGTGGTTCGGACTCGGGTTTCGTCCCGCCGGTCCGCTCTTCCGGGACCGCGTGACCTCCAAGGTCTGCGTTCCCGATGTCTGCGGACACGATCATGCGGCCGATCCGGCCGGGATCGGTTTGTTCCCTGTGCAGCGGACCGGCAACGAGGCGGCCGTTGCTCAGGACGGTGATCGTATCGGCGATTGCCCAGATTTCCCGTGTCTTGTGCAGAATGAGGATGATCGTGACGCCGTTGTCCTTGAGCTTCCTGACGCGTTCGAAAAGGCTCTCGATGCCCGGAGGCGGCAGGACTGCCGTCGGTTCGTCGAGAATCAGTATCCCGGCTCTCGAGGCGAGCGCCCTGGCGATTTCGACCGCCTGCTGCTGCTCGATCGGAAGATCGCGGATGCGTCGATACGGTTCGAGGTCAATTCCGAGCGCATCGAGGTGTTTCCCGCAGCGCCCGAGCAGATTCTTTCGGCGGTAGAAGCCGATCCCGCCGCCGGACGCGAACTCGATCGCCTCCGCCACGGTGAACGAAGGCGGCAGCGCAAAGCTCTGGTGGACAAGTTCGATGCCGGCCGCGCGCGCCGATGTCACGTCGCCGAATCCGAGATCTTTGCCATTGACGGCCAGGGAACCCGAATCCGGCCTCGCGAGCCCGGCGAAGACTCTGGCGAGCGTGGTCTTGCCGGCGCCGTTCTGTCCGACTACGGCATGGATTTTGCCCTTCGGGAAATCGATTGCAACCTCGGAGAGCGCTTTGACTTCGCCGAAGGAAACGCTGATGTTCCGGCAGCTGATTGCTGGAGTTCCCGAACCTTCCCTTGTCATTCGCGGCCGGTCTTCCCGTTCGTCCTGTTCAGATCGACGTATTGAATGGCACTTCGATCGATCCGTCGATGACACCCGCTCTTGCGGCCTGGACTTGCGGCCACGCCTGATCGGAAGCGGCAACGAGTTCATCCGGGCCTTGCTCCATGAACAGAGGGGACCGCTCGAACTCGATCACGCCGGTCCCGATGCCGGTGGACACATGTGCCCCGCCAGACCAGTCAGTCGCGAGCGCCGCGCCGACTTCATTGTACAGCGACTGCCCGAAATCCAGGTTGACGATGCTTATGACGGATCCCGGCCCCAGTTGATACTGGGCCGGAGAGAGGGCGCTGACCATCCTGCCCGGGCTCTCGTTCGCCGCCTGGATGATCCCGCCGTCCGTGGCGGCGGCGTCCGTCTGGATGTAGTCGATCCCGTCGAGATACATTTGGGCCGCGATCTCGTATCCCTTGGCGGGATCCTGGAACGAACCCGCGAACGCAGCCGTGACGGTCGCGTCCGGATTGACCGCATGCACGCCCGCCTTGAGCGCGTTGAAGTCCGCGTTGAGCGGAGGAATGCTGATGCCGCCGATGTACCCGATCCTTCCGGTCTTCGACACCGAGGCAGCGAACACCCCCGAGAGGTAGCAACCCAGGTAGTAGTTGTAGGAGACGGTCACGAGGTTTGCGATCGGCGGGTCGACCGGGTCGCCGAACAAGTGAATCCATTTCGTGTCCGGATACTCCGGCGCAACCGCCTTGACCGATTCGGAGATCACCGGGAACGTCGCGATGACGATTGCCGCCCCAGCGTCCCCGAGCGTGCGGAACACGGTTTCGAAGGTCGCCGCATCCTGTGCGTAGACAGCCCTCTTGTCGAATTCCCGTTCGCCCGACAGCTGGTTCAATTTTCCTATCATCGAATCGATGGGACCACTGTCGCCAGCCGCCTGGGTATGCACGAGTGCGACGATGCCGTGCTCCGCTGCCGAAAGGGGCAGGGCGCCCCCGATGCCTGCAAGAGCGGCGGCGCCGGCCGTCGACGCGATGAAATGCCGCCGGTCGATGACCGGAGCGTTGTTCCTGTTTGGCCGTGTATTCACAATCGCTTCCTTTCTTTCATGTTGCGGCCGAAAAGGCCGCGGTTGATGCCGACATCCGTCCTTTGGGAGAACGGCATGGCTTGGGCCAGGCTTGGCGGAAGCCGGGGCCTGTTCGTTCCGGAGTCCTGCATCCGCAGTTCTAGCGGCCGGCATGGAATTGCCGCGGCCGTCATGGCGTCGGAGAACAGTCGGCCGGGTTCATGATCATCACGTCCTGGTTCATGATCGCGTCCAGTTCCCAGACCCCGTTGATGAACGTCTGCCATTCGGGGTCGGCATACATTGCCGCGCGGCGGGCTTCCCTGTCGGCAAGGTCGTCGTAAGCCCAGATCAGGACCGTGCGGTGAAGCTGTCCGATCTCCGAGACGTAGAGCCCGACGAACCTGTTCAGGTGGCGCTTCTGTATCGGAAGACCTTCAGTCCGGTACCTCTTGAGCCACTCGTCAACTGTCCCCGGACGGAAGGTGTAGGTCCTGTGTTCAACAATCATGCGCGCGTGTCCCGTCTCGGCGCGGCGGGGTCATTGCCCGTCCGCAATGAAGGCTGCAAGCTGTTCGCCGATCATCATCGCGGGTGCGTTGGTGTTTCCGCTCGTGATCACTGGCATTATCGACGCGTCGGCAACGCGGAGGCACCTGATTCCGCGGACCCGGAGTCGGTCGTCGACCACTGCCATCGGGTCATTGCCCATCTTGCAGGTGCCGACTGGATGGAATGTCGTCATGGCCGCCGACCGCAGCCAACCTCTGAGCTCCTCGTCGGAAACGATCTCCGCGCCGGGTTGCAACTCCGTGCCGCGGTAGCGGTCGAAAGCGGATTGTCGGACAACTTCCCTGACGATGCGAATCCCGGCGATGATGACCTTCCAGTCGGATTCCCTGTCGAGGTAGTTCGGATGGATTTCGGGCGGGTCGGCAGGGTCCGACGAGCGAAGCCGGATCGATCCGCGGCTTTCGGGATTGAGCGGACCGACCCTTATCGAAAACCCGTGATTGGCCTCCGTCGACTGCTTCCTGAACGGGTTCGGAAAGTGAAGATTGGCGGTTTTCTCGAGCGCCGGCATGAAGTGGAGCTGGATGTCAGGTGCCGCGAGACCGGACCTGCTCTTCACGAACGCGCCTGATTCGTAGGGAAAGGTCGTCGCAGTTCCGGTTCCGAAAGTCATTCCCCTTATCACGGACCAAATCAGCCTGTCAGCGCGAAGGTCGCCGTAAAGCGTAATCGGCTCTCTGCATTCATAGGCCAGCACGCAGTCCACATGATCCTGCAGGTTCCTGCCGACGCCCTCGAGGGCGTGCTTCACGGCGATGCCGTGTCTCCGAAGTTCATCGACGGGACCGATTCCAGACAGCATAAGAAGCTGCGGAGAATTGACAGTTCCAGCACATAAGGCGATCTCGCGTGCGGCGCGGATGACTTGAACGCTTCCACCCCGCGAAATCTCGATGCCTTCCGCAACGCCGTCTTCGATGACGACCCGGTTTACGTGAGAGTTGGTCATGACAGTGAGGTTCGGGCGCCTCTGCGCATCGCGAAGGAACGCGGATGCGGCGGACCAGCGCTTTCCGTCTTTGATCGTGAAGTCGAAGCGGCCGAAGCCTTCCTGCTCGGCCCCGTTGAAGTCGTCGTTTGCCGGATACCCGGCCTGTTGCCCCGCCTCTACGAACACGTCGAACAACGGGTTGGAACCGCGTGCCCGGCAGACCGTGAGCTCTCCTTCCTGGCCGTGGTGCTCGTCCGTGCGCTGTACGTGGGATTCGGAACGCATGAAGGACTTCAAAACGGCATCATATGACCAGCCCGACAGCCCTGACTGGGCCCAGCGGTCGTAGTCGTGGCAGTTGCCGCGCACGTAGACCATGCCGTTGATCGTAGAACTTCCGCCAAGCACCTTTCCGCGAGGCCAGTAGAGCGATCGTCCGTTCAGCCTTTCCACCGGCTCGGTATGGTAGCGCCAGTTGTAGATTCCTGAATTGAAGAGCCTGCCCATGAGCATTGGCAACCGGACAAGCGGATTTCTGTCGCGTCCTCCGGCTTCGACAAGGAGGACAGAACGCCGTGTGTCATTCGAGAGCCGGTTGGCGACGACGCAACCTGCCGAACCCGCGCCGACGACGATGTAGTCGAATGCGCTGTCGGCCACGGCGGTCACCAGTCGACAGGCTCCGCGCCAGTCCGCCGCAAGTGATTGTTGCAGGCCAGGAACGGATTTTCGCAGGCGAGGAATGCATCGGCAAATGCCGGATGAGGTCTTTTCAGGGCGAGAACCCCGGCCGCGTCTTCGACGCGGGCGCAGTTCATGTTTTCGGCTGCCGCATCGCCGAACGCGATGATGACAGACGGAGACTTCCGCGCGGCGATGCGGCGAAGAACCGCCTGGATCAGCGGACGCCACACAATCAGGTGTCCTTTCGACTGATGGGGGTCGACATCGACTTGGAACCGGCTGAGCGTGAGCGAGGAATTGAGCGGCAGAACGCCGGACGCCTGCCACCGGTCGACCAGTTCCGACGGTGCTTCGAGATCCGCTTTGCCGTCTTCTATCCGGGTCAGGAGGGCAGGCCAGTTACCGAAGGTCGACGCAATTCCGGGGCATCCGGAGCGCGCCGCCATTGTCTGCAGCATGAACGCGCGCACGCTCCTGGACGCCATCTTGTCGAGTTCGCGCCAGTTCGCCGTGTTGCCGGCCTCGAACGCCCGCCCTGTCGAAAACGCCGGGCAGGGGTACGGATCCTGTCCGAGCAGCACGCAGCGAACTTCTTCGGGCGGCACGCCGTCGAATGCGCGCAGTATGTGGGCTCCGTCCGGCTCGCCCGGAAGGCGTCTGTTCCGGCGCGTCGGAAATATCGGTTCCCAGGGTTCGATCCGGAGGTCGGAGGAGACTCCGTCGAAGTCGAGGCGGACGTTGGCTACGACATCTTGCCACGCCGGATCGATGTCCTCGTGCCAGCCCTGCAGGGTTTCCCTCAATGCATCCCTCAAACGGAGCAACAATTGCGGTCCCGTAGTTCGCCCTTGTCGGCATGTTCCGAAAACCTGACATTATTGTCAAGTAATTTGCTGCAAAAACTGACGCTAAAGTCAGGATCTGACTCGACTTCGGTGAAAGTGCCGGCCCGGCGGATGCCGACGATTCGAACGCGGCGGCACCATCGGGAATCCTTGTCTTGCGGCAAGGGAGTCGGTTAGACACCGCGAGCGGTCGGCGGGAGGCATCCCGCAGCCGCGCCGTCACCCCGCCCGGAACCACGGCCGGAGCGGCCGGAGAAATTGGATCAGCGGCTGGAACGATGAAACCGATGGAAAACGCGATGGGCAAGCCCCCGGAAGCCCGAATTCGCGCCCGGAACAAGGAGAGGATCCTGGATGCGGCGGTTCATCTGTTTGCGGCCAAGGGTTTCGACGGCACCCGCATTGGCGAAATCGCCGAGCAGTGCGGACTTCCGAGAGCAAATCTCTACTACTATTTCGCGTCGAAAGAGGGGATCTACACGGCGCTGATCGAGCAGGTCATCGCGGGCTGGGACCGTGCCTTCGAGCACATTCGCGAGGACCGCGAACCGCGCGAGGCGATCGAGGCTTACGTGATCGCGAAGCTGGAGTACTCGCGCACCCATTCGGTCGAGTCCCGCTTCTTCGCGAATGAAATTCTTCGCGGCGCCAAGTTCCTTGCGCAAAGGCATCGGCGCCACATGAGGGAAGTCACCGACCAACGCGCCGAAACCGTCAACCATTGGATCAGGCAGGGCAAGCTGGCGCCGGTCGATCCGTATCATTTTTTCATCATGCTCTGGTCCGCGACCCAGTTCTATGCAGACTACGGCTTTCTGGCTGCGGATCTGCTTCGGAAGAAGCGCTTGACGCGGAACGACTTTTCCGGCGCCGCAGAAGCGATCTCGGCTATAGTCCTCGACGGCTGCTGCAGTGCGCGATGATCCGAGCGTCCGGGTTTCAGGTGAAACGAACACATTTTCGCCGCAGCCGCAACGCCAGGCGCGCCGGATTTGGCGACCGCGTTCTGCCTCTTGCTTGCGTTGGCAATCGCTCGACAGGAGTCTTGCATGCACCCGGCGCGGCCAGCGTAACGGATTGAGCCAGCGAGTGCCTTGAATTCCTGTTGTTGAAGTCGGGCCGGACCGCGATTGGTCGACTCTGGCAGCAGGCACCGGCGCTGTTGGGTCACAAGTTTCCGGACATGCGTACCGGAACGATCGGTTTTGACGAGAAATTCGGCGATGTGGGCGATCGAGAGCGGAAATCCTCCGCTTTCCGTCACGTCAACTGCTGCGGTTGGGAATCGAAGCTGGCTGGCAAGTGCTGATTCCGGAAGAGAGCTATGGTCGCGCGTAGGGTTCGCCATTCAATCTTATCAAGCTTATGTCATATTATCCCTACAAGAAAAACTTGGGTAAGATGACTCAAAATGGATCCCAGGAAGAACCCCTATGCGCCTGGCGCAGGCACGCCCCCGCCCGAACTTGCAGGGCGAGACGAGTTGATCGAGCGCGCCGCCGTAGCGCTGGACCGCATTCGCGCGGGGAGGTCGGCTCGAAGCTTCATCGTCTATGGATTGCGCGGGGTCGGCAAGACCGTCCTGCTCAACCGCATCCGCATGGATGCCGAGTCGCGCGGCATTGCCAGCGTCAAGGTGGAAGCCTCTGAGGAGCGGTCTCTGCCGGCTCTGCTCATTCCGGCGCTGCGAACAACCCTGTTGCGCTTGAACCGCGGAGAAGTGCTCAAAGACAACTTGCTGAAAGGCATGAGGGCGCTGGCGGGTTTCACCAAGGCCCTCAAGGTCAAATATCAGGATATCGAATTCAGCATCGATGCCGATCCTGAAACCGGGCTGGCAGACAGCGGCGACCTCGAAACAGATCTCACGGATCTCGTTCTGACCCTCGGCAAAGCCGCCGGCGAGCGCACAACGGCAATCGTGCTCTTCATCGACGAATTGCAATGTGTACCAATAGACCAGCTAGCCTCCCTGATTGCTGCACTCCATCGCGCCAGCCAGGAGCAGTTGCCAATCACCATGGCGGCGGCAGGACTGCCCCAATTGGTCGGGAGGACTGTCGACGCCAAGTCCTACGCGGAGCGCTTCTTCTAATTCGCGTCCGTCGATCGCCTTGGCGAAGATTATGCACGCGATGCTGTCGCCGTGCCTGCTTCCAAGGAAGGCGTTGCATTCGAACCCAACGCAATCTCCGAGATTCCTCGCCAGACAAGCGGCTATCCCTACTTCCTTCAGGAGTGGGGCAAGCACAGCTGGGACGTCGCCGAATCGTCCCCCATTGGGCTCGAAGATGCGTTGCGGGCAACAACCGAAGCGCTCGCTGAACTCGACGCGAGCTTTTTCCGGGTGCGCTTTGATCGGCTGACGCCGACCCAAAAGCGCTACATGCGCGCCATGGCCGAGCTTGGGCCCGGTCCTCACCGGTCTGGCGATATCGCCCACATCCTGAATCGGCAGGTCACCTCGGTCGCCCCCGTGCGAAACGCGCTTATCGCCAAGGGCATGATTTACAGCCCTGCCCACGGCGACACTGCGTTCACCGTGCCGCTCTTCGACGGCTTCATGAAGCGGATAATGCCGCAAATGTGAAGAAGTCCGGCACATCACCTCTTCGAATTCCGTCATGGCCTGCCGGCCCCTATTGCAACGGAGACCGGCAAAGTCATTTTCGATGACTTCCTCGGTTCCACTCGGAAGTTCAACTCCTGACCAGTTCTTCCGCTCGGGCTGCGCCCTCACTCCGGAAACGGCCGACAATGCGCGTCGGAGAGGGAGCGGAAAAGGATGTCAGATGTTCTCCGACGAATAGATCTCGAATCCCAAAGTTGCGTTCGGCAAGGCTCCAGTTCCTGCGACAGCCTTTGCCCTTGTCAGCGCGTCGATGGTCGCGCGTGCGACGGCGGCCATCGGGTGTGCGATGGCCAGGGTCAGCGTGCCGTCGATGAGACCTTTCCTCGTTGCTTCGAAAAGCTCGTAGCCAACGCTTACGAAGTCTCTTGGAATGTCCGCATCCCGCAATGCGCCGAGCGCACCCGTAATGCCGCCGCCCGACACGAAAAGGCCGCACATGTCCGGATGCTCGAACAAGAGCTGTTCGGTGATTTCGCGCGCCACCGCCGCGCTTTCATAGGTGGACTTCGGTTCCAGCAAGGTGAAGTCCTGGTTGTGCTCCCGGAAATATGACCGAAAGCCGCTTTCGTTCATGTCCTGGTTCCGAAAGCGATGACTTCCGACAAGTATCCCGATCTTGCCGGGACGCCTGCACATCCTGTCGAACGCCCAGGCCGCCGTGCGCCCGACTTTCCAGTGGTCGAGGCCGATGTAGCCGATGTTTTCGCGGGCCGACAGCGGAGCAATCAAGCCCGCGACCGGCACGCCATCTTCAAGCAGCGAGTCGATCGCTTCGGAAACAAGCGGATGTTCCGCGGCGACCAGCGCAACCGAATCGCACTTCGAGCCGATTTCCAGCAGACGCTCCGCAACGTGGTCGGGCGACAGGTCGTTCAAGAACTCGAGAGTCAGGTCGACATCGAACTCCATGCAGTTCCGCGCCGCCTCGCGCAATGCCGTGCCTAGATCGCTGTAGAAGGCGCGGTTTTCCTGCAGAAGCAAGACGCCGACCCGGCGCGCCTGCCTTCTTTCCCTGAGCGAATGCTGAATCGTGCCAAGTCCATAAAATCCAATCTTTTCAGCCATTTGAAGTATAGACTGCTGCGTTGACCGCCTGACTTTGTCCGGGTCGTTGATGACCCTGTTCACAGTCGACACCGACACGCCGGCGGCGGCGGCGAGATCCTTGATCGTAGGTCGCACCTGCAAGCTCCACTTACATCATTTTCGGTCATTTCTTACACCATGGTGAGCCAAAATGACCCAAAATCTTCGAATTTGGTTCAGTGAACTTGATTTCAAATGCGACAGTCCGTCAATAGCGACAACCACCAGTATCGGGGGCATGTCGAATGGATGACCTCAAGTTGGGGACGCGGGACAAACGCGGCGATTGGGCGCCGAACGCAGCGGCGTTGCCGGCGCCGATTTGGCACCGCCCCTTCAGCTTCAGGAAGGTGATCGCCTGGCTTCCGTCCTTTTTCTGGCCCTGGAACGCTTTTCATCTTGCGACGGCGTTGCTGTGGGTCTTCGTGCTGATCCCGAGCTGGGAAAGCCTCGCGATTCTATCGATCGGGAACTACCTTTACCTCTACGGTCTGAACGCGATTGCCATCTTCGCCTTCTTTGGCGTGTTCGAGCTGCGCTACTACATCCAGCGCGCGCAGGGCAACCGCTTCAAGTACAACGCGAAGTTTCCCGGCGATCATCCTTCCGATGTCTTCTGGTTCCAGAACCAGAACATCGACAACTTCGTCCGCACGATCTTCGTCACGGTCCCGCTTTGGACCGTGGTCGAGTTCGTCATGCTCTGGGTCTATGCCAACAGTTGGGCGATCTGGTTGCCATGGGGCACGCACTGGGCATGGCTTTCCTTCCTGATCCTGATCGCGCCGGCGGTGCATGAAATCTACTTTTTCTTCCTGCACCGGCTGATTCACACGCCGCTGCTATACAAGTGGGTTCATTCAGTCCATCACAACTCGATCAACCCGTCGCCCTGGTCGTCGCTGTCCATGCATCCCGGAGAGGGCTTCCCCTACATGGCCGAAGCTTGGCTGCACTTGCTTATTCCCTCGAATCCGCTCTGCGCCTACTTCACGCTGCATTCCGTGGGCTTCGGAGCCATCAACGGGCATCTCGGATTCGAGAAGTTCGAGGTCGGCGGGGAAGCGACGCTCGACAGCCACGCCTATGTCCACTACCTGCACCACAAGTATTTCGAGGTGAACTACGGCGGCGACGGTCTTGTTCCGCTCGATATGCTCTTCGGCACCTGGCACGACGGTTCGAAAGAGTCCGACGAGCGCATGAAGGAGCGCTTCCGCAAGAAGAAGGAAAGGATGCGGCGCAGGAACGCCGGCACCACGCCAGCCTAACGAAATTACGTTCCGCCGCCGCCGGAGGAATTTGGCGGCGGCGTTCACCCGGGACCGCCTCGCGGACCCGGCAATCGCCGCAAGGCGCCAAGGGGCCGATAGGCTCAAAAAACTGTCGAGCCGTCAACGCGACGGACAAGCAAATAGGAGGAATCTCGACATGAAACTCACAAAAACCATCGCCGCTGCCACGACTGCGCTCGTGATGTCCACCGGAGCCATGGCTCAGGACATTGCCGTCATCGGCGGTTCGATCGAGGACGGGTTCTGGAACCTGATCAAGAAGGGCGTCGACGACGCAACCGTGATGGTTGAAGCCAATGGCGGTTCGGTGAACTACCTTCGAACCCAGAACTACGACAACTTCGGACCCGACCTCGTGAACCTGGTCAACCAGGCCGTGGCGCAAGGCGTCGACGGCATCGCGAGCCCGGTCTGGGTTCCCGAGTCACAGGTTCCCGCGCTACAGGCCGCGCGCGAAAAGGGCATTGTCATCACGATGTTCAATGCCGGTTCCGACCTGCGCGGCGATCTTGGCGCGCTGAACTACTTCGGCTCCGATGAATACGTTGCCGGCGTCGCAGGCGGCAGGTACATGGCCGAACACGGTGCCAAGAAGATCCTTTGCCACATCCAGATTCCTGGTGCGATCAACCTTGAAGCCCGCTGCCAGGGCGTTGCCGACGGCGGATCCGAGGCAGGTGCCGAGGTCATGGTCCTGCGCGTTCCGGCAAACCTTGACGGCGACGTGACCGGCACCGCCGAGGCAATCAAGGCAGAACTCGTAGGCGACGATTCGATCAACGCCGTCATCACGCTCGCCGCATGGGCCTCTGACGCCGCCACCAACGCGGTCACCCAGATCGGAGCGGGCGACCGGGTCATGGTCGGCACCTTCGATCTGAGCCCGGCCGTGCTTGACCGCATCGAGGCCGGCACCCAGACCATGGCGATCGATCAGCAACCCTACCTGCAAGGCTTCCTGGCGGTGTCCACGCTGTTTGCGCATCTCGCCTTCGGCACCGAAGTCGTCACAGAACCCGTCCTGACGGGTCCGGCCATCGTCGACGCTTCGAATATTGCCAGCGCATTGGCTGGCGTTGCGCTCGGAGCACGCTAAACTGACTGCAGTTGCCCGGCCGGCCAGGCTGGCCGGGCGCATTCAGGACTTTGGCGTCAAGGACCGAGAGAGCATGAGCGAACCGCAACGGATGGGCAACAAGACCGCAGCCGCAGCGGGCGGCGCTGAAACCGAAGAGACCGCTGCCTCAACAGGCGCCTCCATCGGCGCAGTCTTGCGGCGCCCGGAAGTCGGCGCCCTTGTCGGAATGCTATTGGTCTTTTCGTTCTTCGGGTACTTCGGCTACGACCGGAACTTCCTGTCTCCCTTCGGGACATCGAGCTGGGTCAACGCCGCTTCGACCGTGGGGATCATCGCAATCCCGATCGGGTTTCTGATGATCGCGGGAGAACTGGACATTTCGATCGGAGCCGTGGTTCCGGCCGCCAAGATGTCAATCGCCATCTCCTGCGGCCACTACGGCCTGCCGATCCCTGTCGGCCTGTTCATAACCTTCGCCATCGCCGGGTTCATCGGCTGGGTCAACGGCACGCTCGTGACGCGAACCAACGTGCCTTCACTGATCGTGACGCTGGCGACGCTTTTCGCGGTCAGCGGACTGACGCTGTTTCTGTCGCTGTTGCTGACTGACAGGACGACCCAGGCGCTTCAGTCGCCAGCCTGGGCCAAGGAACTGTTTGGCGCCTACCACTTCTGGGGATTCCAGTCATCCGTGTTCTGGTGGCTTGGACTTGCAGCGATTTTTTACTTCGTGCTGCATCATTCGCCCTGGGGGAACTGGATCTTTGCGCTCGGAGGCGACAAGGAAAGCGCCCGCAACGCGGGCATTCCGATCCAGCGGCTGAAGATCGCGCTCTTCATGCTCGCCTCGATGTCCGCGGCATTGTCGGGCGCATCCGAAACCATCCTGTCGAACTCGGCAACGACCACCACCAACTTCGCACTGATCTTCAATACGATCATTGCGGTCGTGGTCGGCGGCGTCCTGCTGACCGGCGGCTTTGGCACCGTCCCCGGAATCTTTTTCGGCACGGCAACGCTTGCCATAGTGCAGCAGGGCATCGGCTACACGCCCTTCGACAGGAATCTTTCGAGCCTCATCATCGGCGTGATGCTGCTGATCGCGGTTCTGATGAACGACACGTTCCGCAACATGGCGACGACAATGTCGGCTGCGAAAAGAAACTGAGGCGCCGGCCATGTCGGAAAGAACTCCGATCCTCGAACTTTGCGGTGTCGACAAGTCGTTCGGACCTATCGATGTCCTGCATGGAATTTCGCTGAAAGTGCATACGGGTGAGGTGCTTTGCCTTCTCGGGGACAACGGTGCCGGCAAGTCGACGCTGATCAAGATTCTGGCAGGCGTCTACACACCGAACGCCGGAAAGATCCTCATGGACGGGGAAGAGGTCGAGTTTACGCGCCCTCGCGATGCCCATGACCGCGGCATCGCCACGGTTCACCAATTCGGCGGAACCTATCCGCTGATGTCGATCGGCCGGAACTTCTTCGTGGGGGTCGAGCCGACAAGGGGCTGGGGCCCGTTCAAGCTCTACGACCGCAAGCGCGCCAACGAGATCGCGGTGAAGGCCGTGCAGGACTTCGGCATCACCCGCATCGACGACGGCGACAGGCTGGTTGGCGGACTATCGGGCGGTGAGCGGCAATCGCTCGCCATAGCCCGCGCGGTCTACTTCGGCGCACGCGTCCTGATTCTGGACGAGCCTACCGCTGCGCTCGGCGTCAAGCAGGCGGCGCACGTGCTTCGCATCGTCAACGAGGCTAAGCGCCGGGGGCTTGCCGTGATCTTCATCACGCACCAGGTGATGCATGCGCTCGCGGTGGGCGACCACTTCGCGGTCCTGATCAGGGGATCGATAGCCGCGGACTTCCGCAAGGGCGAGAAGACCCGCGAGGAGATAACCGACCTGATGGCAGGCGGAGAAAACATGGCTTCGCTCGAAGCTCAGCTTGAGACGTACATGGAAACGCATGACGGCCATCCGCCGCCGTTGCGCTGACCCCTCAATGACGGGACCGGCAATTCTCGAGCTACCTGTCCGGCGCAAGTCGGTCGCCGCTTCCGTCAAGCGAAACTGAACGGGAAATGAGCGTCAATTTTGCCGTGATCGGTGCAGGGCTGATGGGTGCGGACCACGCCCGGATCGTGGCAGAAGACTTGCCGGGCGCCGCGCTTCGGGTCGTGTGCGACAGGGACGGGGATCTGGCCCGCTCGATCGCCGGCATGCACGGCGCTTGCGACGCGTCCACGGACGCGGAATCGACGATCATCCGGGACGACGTCGATGCGGTGATCGTGGCCAGCCCCGACTGCACCCACGTGCATCTGAGCCTGTCCTGCATCGAAGCCGGCAAGCGCGTCCTCTGCGAAAAGCCGTTGTCGCAATCCGCCGACGAGTGCCTCCGTGTCATGAGGGCCGAAGCCGCGACAGGTGCGCGTCATGTCATGTTGGGCTTCATGCGCCGGTTCGACCGGTCCTATGTCGAGATGAAGTCAGCCCTCGCCGAGGGCAGGATCGGGCGGGGGCTGATGATGCACAACTTCCACCGCAACATGGAGATTCCGAACGCGGAATTCACCGGCGCCATGGCGATAACGAACTCGGCGCCGCACGAGTTCGATGCGGCGCGGCATGTGCTGGGATGCGAGTATGCAAGCATATCGGCATGGCAACCGAAGCGGTCCGACGATTTGGTCGCGCCGGTCGTGATGGTTCTCGAAACCAAGGCCGGCCAGCTCGTGACCATCGAAATCAACAACAATGCGGCCTACGGCTACGACGTTCGCGCCGAACTCGTCGGCGAGGTTGGATCAATTTCCATGAACAATGTGGTCTATACCCGCACCGACATGGAGCGGGTCAGCAGCAAGGCTTACGCGCCTGACTGGCGGGATCGCTATGCCGATGCCTACAGGTGCCAGGACCGCGCCTTCCTCGACTTCGTGACCACCGGCGTTTTCCCCAAGGCCGCGGCGGATGCCTGGGATGGCTACGCTGCGGCAAGGGTCGCGGAAATCGGTGTTCGGGCGCTCGAAGCAGACTGCAAGTGCGCCGTGGAAATGATTGCCAAACCGGAGTTGTACGCATGAAGATCGGTTTCGTATCCGACAGCCTCGGGAACATGTCGCTTGAAGACATGCTCGACAATGCCGTCCGCCTGGGAGTGCGCGGGATCGAGGTCAACACCTGCGGGTGGTCCACCGCGCCGCACTTTGATCTCAAGGAAATGCTCGGCAACCCGGGCGCTCGGGCCGAGTTCAAGGCGGCATTCGAATCCCGCGGCCTCGAGATCATCAGCCTAAACGCGAATGGCAACCCGCTGCATCCAGCCGATCCGGCGCAGCGCAAAGGACTGATGGACACCATCCGCGTCGCTGGCGAGATGGGACTTACCACTGTCTGCGCGATGTCGGGTTTGCCCGAAGGCGCGCCCGGCGACGTCACGCCGAACTGGGTGGTTTCGAGCTGGCCTCCAGAAACGCAGGCAATCCTCAAGTACCAGTGGGAGGACAGGCTTATCCCCTTCTGGGAAGGGATTGCCGTGCTCGCGAGGGAGAACGGCGTCGAAAGAATCGCGCTGGAACTCCACGGCAACCAATGCGTCTACAACGTGCCGAGTCTCCTCAGGCTTCGCAAGGCGGTTGGTCCGGTCGTGGGCGCGAATCTCGACCCCAGCCACCTGTTCTGGATGGGCGCCGACCCATTGACGGCGGCCGAATTCCTTGGCGAGGCCGTCTACCATGTCCACGCCAAGGACACGTTGCTGAATCCGCCAGTAACGGCCACTACGGGCCTTCTGGAAAACGGAGGCCTCGCGAACGTCCAGGCCCGTAGCTGGTCCTACATCACGCTCGGTTTCGGACACGGCGAGGAATGGTGGCGTCAGTTCTGCTATCGCCTCAAAATGGGCGGTTACGACGGCTGGCTTTCGATCGAGCACGAGGACTTGCTCCTGAATGCGCTGGAAGGCCTCGAAAAGTCGGTGGCGCTCTTGCAGAACATCGCGCCAAGCGCACCTGCAGACTACAAGCCGCAGGCGATTTAGGGGGGATCAGTGGCCGATTGGATCGACGCCTGCGCCAAGAACGACATCGAGTCCGAGGACGTGATCCGCTTCGACCATGGCGGACGCACGTTCGTCATCGTGCGTGACCACGAAGACAACTACTATTGCGCGGACGGTCTCTGCACACATGAAGACATCCACCTTTGCGACGGCCTCGTGTTTGGAACCACGATAGAATGCCCGAAGCATGCGTCCGTCTTCGATGTCTCGACCGGAGAGGTGGATACGCCGCCTGCGTGCGAAGATCTCGAAACCTATCGGACCAAGGTCGAGAACGACCGGGTCTACGTAGAGATCTGAGATGGGATTCCGGTGTTCCACCATCGCCGGAATGTCGTGGCCGGAGATGCCGGTCGACCGGTGTGCTTAGCTGCCCAGGGAGACCGGATTCGGCTTTGAATCTCCAAACCGGCCTGCCTGGTAGTCCGTCAGGCTTGAAGGGATCAGCGAAGCGTTTGCCGTAGTGACCGAACATCTCGAGGGAAGGTCCTCCGTCGACGATGGTGAGGAGAATTTGCCGTGGTCCGCGCGCAAGACGTTGCGGGGCGACTGGTGGCCTGGCGTCCGGCGCCTGGACCTGCGCGGAACCAGGTTCGTTGACGGCGATCTCGCGCCATCGTGCGAGAATAGCCTGCCCTGGACCGGCGAAGCGCATTCGACTGACAATCCGGGTCGTTGCGACCCGGGTGCGGACGAGATCAACTCTGCGGCATCGCCGAGGCATTTGCCGTCATGGGCTGCAGTTTCCCCTAACCGAGGAGGGGTTCGCCTCGGACGACTCGGACTCGGCTCTCGAAGCGTTCCGCGCCGGGTTCACTCCGTGGCGCCGCGCACATTGGCACGGCACCCAACGTCACGCACCAAACGGGTTCGCAAGCCTGCGCAACCTGGCAGAGAAAGGATCTGTACATGAGCATGTATCACGACCGCCCCCACGTCGAGGACATCCGCGCGATGAAGACGCGCGGCGAGAAGATATCCATGCTCTACGTGACCACGCTTGACGAGGCCGCCGCAGCCGATGCCGCCGGCATCCACATGCTGTCGATAGAGGGACGTTACTTTTCGCCGGAAATGCGCGAAGCGGCGGGCAGCTGCTTCGTTCAGGTCGGCCTGCCGTACGGCGGTTGGGGCAAATTTGACGGACGGCACCTCGTGACGGCCGAAGACTACCTGCGCGCGGCATTCCACTTCTCCGCAATGGGCGGTGACTGTTTCTACTGTGCGGCTTCCTACGACGTGCAGAAGGCGATGTGCGACAACCACGTTCCGATCGTGGCTCATGTTGGCTTGATCCCGAGCTACATCACCTGGACCGGTTGGCGTGCTGTCGGCAAGACAGCCGACGAAGCAGTGAAGCTCTATCGCCACGTCAAGCAACTGGAGGAAATCGGCTGCTTCGGGGCAGAGCTTGAGGTCGTGCCTGACCGCATCGGCGATTGGCTGAGTCGGAACACCTCGATGATCATGCTTGGCATGGGAGCTGGCCCCGGTGCGGATGCGCAGTACCTGTTTTCCGAAGACGTCCTGGGCCACGGGGTCAATCGCAAGCCGCGCCATGGCAAGGTCTATCGCGACTTCAAGAGCGAGTTCGAGCGTCTCCAGAAGGAACGCGTCGCGGCGTTTACGGAGTTTCGGACGGATGTAGACAATGGCGCATATCCGGCTCCCGAGCATGTCGTCCAAATGCGGGACGACGAGTTCGCCGCCTTCCTGAAGGCGGTCAGCAGTTAGGCCGCGGGCTGCTGGTGCCCTGATTAGGACCGAGAGCAAGACTCCGTGCAGATGATGCGGAAGCAGCTAGGGCCCTGGGCGGCAATTTACGCAGAAGAAGGGCAACGGTAAGCTGCCCATCGAAGACAGAAAATGTGATCAACACGATGAAAACACTTGTCATTGCAGTCACCGTAGCGTTAGCTAGCATGTTTGCGGCGGTTCAGGCGCAGAATATCAACGAAAGCGAAGCACAGAAAGTCGCAGTGCCCTTTGACACGTGTAAACCCGAGGTGGGCGTGGAATTCAATGGGAACCAAGGGCTCAGGTTAAAGACGAAAGAGATTGAAGAATTGTTGGCCGGCAACACTCTATTGTCCGTGGATCGTTACGGCACATTCGCGATTTACTATCCAAGCGACAAGGAAACCATTGGATGGGTGCCGAAGGAAAAGCGAACAAATTATGATTGGTCGCGCGGAACGGTTACGTTTGAGAACGACAAGTACTGCAGGAAATGGAAGGATTTGGAGAGCGGAAAGCATGTAAACTGCTGGTTGGTGCATCCCGGACCGATGAGGGTGGATATGCCGTCGCTTTGCTTCGCGTGCGAAAACGGTGTGCCGGATGGCGATCAGCATGTCGTGTTCAACGGGAACATACTTGAGGTCAAGGAGAGAAGTAACGGACTATCAGGACAGAATGATGAAATTGCCGAAGAGCTGTGGACCAAGTACTTGTCTGCCTATGTGAACAAGTAGTCCTCGATCAGAGAGGGAAGAAACCGGCAGAAGACCCAGCCAGCTACGCCTCCCAGGGCTCCGAGTTCTGCCTGTTGGGCGTGAAATGCCGCTCTGGTGCGAGGAGTGTCGACATGCAACCGAGAGACTTCATCAAATTGATATCGGCAGTATTGTGAATCGCTAGAATCCGAGGCGTCAAGCTGTAGCCCTCTTGATGCCGTGGTTTACATTCACCGCATTGAAAAGTCTGCAAGAAGCATTTCAACCCGCCACCTTGATCCCACGAATTTCGGTGGTTCTCCAAATTTGTTGAGATCACTTTTCCCTTCATGCGCCCGCGGTCACGTCGGGCCAGAGGGCGTCGAGGCGGAACGTAACGGCGTCGAAAGGAGGAATCGAAACCGGCGCGTCATCGACGAGAGTGGCCAGCAGCAGCCATTGACCCTCGTGCAACTCGAAAGCCTCGAGCGTCCGTGAATCAGGATCAACAAACCAGAGATGGCGGACGCCTTCACGGGCATAGAGATCCCGCTTCTCGCCCTGGTCCAGCCGCCGTGTGGATTGCGAGAGCACCTCGCAGACCCAGTCCGGAGCGATTGTGAAAAACGCTGCGTCGGGATATTCGGGCATCGTCTCGCGCCGCCAGCTGGCGAGGTCGGGTACCACGATGTCTTCGCCCAGGTGCAGTTCGGGTTCGTCGACGATCCACCAGCCGCCCGGGCCGCCAGCCCCGGGATTGAATGGCCCGTCAAGACGACCACCGAGACGCGAACTCGCCCAGGCATGACGGGCCGCCGGCCTCGGATGGGTGTGGAAGGTTCCAGCGACCACCTCGGCCACCTCGTGAGCTGGCGCGTCGAGCACGTCCTGGTAGGTCGCCCGGCGGGTCCGCCTGTGTCTGGTCCGTGCCACCATGGTCTTGGTTCCGCTTCAGCCTCTCGCGTGAATTCCCAACGGCAGTTGTAGTCGACGTGACAGCACGGGTCGAGGACGTCAATGCTGCGGCGACGCGAACCGCATCATCAGAATTTCGTGACGATCGGGGCGGAAGTTCAACGCCTTCCATGATCGCTGGACCAAGCGCTCGGCGTCTGACCGGTTACGCGCAGAAACTCCCGGTTGAAATTCGACTTGGTCTGGAACCCCGCCGACAACATCGACTGCGTCACTGATTGCCCGGCCTTCAGCGCACGCTGCGCCTCAGCGACGCGTGCCCTGTTCACGTATCGCGACACGTTCTCGCCTGTGCTCCGGTTGATCGCTGCGGAGAGCTGCTTGGCTGGCAGACGCAACCGGCGCGCCAGCCGGCCCAGGGTCAGGTCGGGGTCGAGATAAAGCCTGTCCTTGTCCATCAACGCTTCGAGACGGGCCATGATCTCGGCATTGCTGGCCTCTTGTGCGGGATCGGGTTCTGTGGCCGCGGGCGCGGGTTCCAATGAGTACAGGCCGTGCGACAGGCTCAAGCCGCCAATCAGAAGCAGGTTTCCGGCGGAGTACAGACTGATGATCCAGGGTTTCAGATGCCCGGCCCCAGCGACCTGGGCTGCGACGATCAGGACATCGCTGAAGGCTGACGCAACCAGTGCAATCCCGATGATCTGCCACAGCTTCCCGGCCGTTCCCCCGGCTTCGAGGACCGTGTTCAGAAAGGCATCCCCTTGCCTCCGAGCGCTCCACAAGATGGCGGCACCGTAGCCCGCGAACAGGAACGGGATCACGACATCCAACGCGGCAGGCCGGACGAGCAGGGCGAAAACCGCAACCAAGGACCCCAGCGAATGGATCACGTCGCGGCGCGAGGGGTATCGGTCGCGTGCTGTCTGAAAGGCCAGCCAGGCGGCGGGCGGAAGAAGCGTTGCGGTGACCGGCTGTACCAGCCTTGCACCCGTTACGCCGTAATGCTGCGCCAGCGAGATCACGGTAGCCTGCATCGCACACAGCCCAAGAACCCAGGCCAGCGGCGCGTGCGCCCGTCCCTTCACCACCATGCGCAAGAACAGGAAGGCCAGAACCAGCGCAGCAAAGAGCGGAATTGGAAGGCTGGGCATTGGGCGAAGGTTCTCCGTCGGTCAAGATTGTTTCGATGTACGTCCTTAAACCGGTTTCGCACGTCCTCAAACCGGTTTGAGAACGCGTTTCGACCGCGTTCAGTGCATGAATTGCGCATCGCAACTGCAACCGGAGCACAAGAAATGAAACCGAACCCCATGATCACCGCCGCTGTCCTTGCCCTTCCCGCCATGGTGGCCGCTGACACCCCCGGCTTTCGGCCCGTCTCGGTCGAGGCCCCGCATCACGGTCGGCCCGTCATCGGGGGCCAATGGTACCCGACCGAGGCCGCTGGCCACGCAACGGTGATCGCGGAGAACCCCGTTTTTCATGGCGTGGAGGTCATCGAGGACGCCCCGATGGCTGACGGCCCTGCGCCTTTGGTGCTGCTGAGCCATGGCTTGGGAGGGTCTATGCGTTCAATGGCCTGGCTCGCCACGGCACTGGCGGAACGCGGCGCGATTGTCGTCGCCGTGAACCATCCGAACTCGACTTGGGGCGATTTCGACATGAAGGCCGCTCTGGACCACTGGACACGCGTCGCCGACTTGTCGCTGGTGCTCGACAAGATATTGGCCGACCCGGAGTTCGCCGACAGGGTCGATCCGGACCGGATCATGGCGGCCGGCTTCTCTTTCGGCGGCTGGACGGCGCTGTCCATGGGCGGCGTCACGGGGCAGATCGAAGGGTATGCGGCCCATTGCGATGTCTACGCCGCGTCCGCGTCCCATTGTCAGGATCTGGCACGTGGCGGGATCGACCAGAGGAACCGGGCGGCGGAGGCATGGGATGCATCCTACAAGGACCCACGGATCACCCATGTTGCCGCGATCGACCCGGCTCTTGTCTGGGGTCTGGAAAGGACGGATACGGTGGCCTTGGTCGAGAACGTGACGCTTTTCGGAATGGGTCAGGGTCGGGACCGCCTGGTCTCCACGGATTTTGATGCCAGCGGCTTTGTTGACCTGGTGCCGCAAGCTTCGGTCGAGCGGCTGGTCCCCGCCTGGCACTTTTCCGTGTTGCCGCTCTGCAAGCCTGCGGGTGCCGCAATCCTGAAGGAAGAGAACGACGATCCGCTCTGCACCGACCCGGACGGAGCTGATCGGGCGGCGCTCCACCGGAGCGTGATCGACCGGATCGCCATTGATCTGAAGCTTTGACGCTCCGCTCGGCCCGGCGGTTCCGTTCCTCGGGCCGAGCAATTGCATGCGGGAAGGGTTTTCCGACATTGGGACAAAAGAACATTGTATTTCAGGCTGTTGCCGGAAACTGGGGTTCGATTTCTTGTTGCCGGTCCGGTTGTCAGGTGCCGGGTCGGTTCCTCCTCTTGATCCTTGGCTGCAGGAACCGGCGCGGGCAGCTGCGTCCAAGCCGTTCGCTCCTCAGGTGCCGGGAGAGCCGGTCATCCGCTTCCGCGTAACGGAATTCACGACTGCCCTGAGCGGTTCGAAGGCGACCGAGAAAGCCGGCTGGGGTTGCCGTTCGTCTTGCCTCGAAATGCACTTGCTGCCGAGCTGCGGCAATCGCGTAGCACCTCCAACGGGTACCGGCCGAAACTCTGGAATCAAGGTTGCTGGATGCACAATAGCTGAGACGTGAAATGACGGATGATCCGCAACTATTGTGCTCTTTCGACGCGGGGCCGGAGTCATCCGGGACGGACGCCGCGGAACTCCAGGCAGCCCAAACCGCGCCCACTGCAGCGCAACAGGCACGGGTGCCTCATGCACCCGTTTCGGGAGTTCGAGGACGCGCCAGACTTACCGGCTGAAGCCATACGGAAGAAAACGTGCATTCGGTTCAAACGCGACGCCGTCGCGGGCACGCAGATCGAAATCTGGATCCGGAAGCAGGGGATCACGGTTGCGACACCTTGGAACCGGACAATCAGTATGAGTTTCTGAGCATGGATTGCGCGGATCTCGGCGTCTCGAACATGCCGCACGCGTCGGCTTTCCCGTTCAGGACACTGCCATTGAAATGGTTGGGTCCGGGCGTTTCCGAGCCCATGCGAACCCTGGGCCTTGCCTATTTTGGCGGCACGGCGAAGAAAGAAGTCGTGAGCGAGGCGCCCCGCATCCCGGCGAAAGTTGTCGAGAGCGAGCGCGGTGAGACGCGCAAAGTTCGTTCGCATTCCTCCACGATCCGCCGCAGCACCGACGCTGAACCTTCAACCGGTCGGTTACGTTGCGACCGCGGTTTCGAATGTCGGGGCAGGCAAGCCTGTCATGTCGACGTTTATGCAGGCAGGCAGGCCGCTGTTCCGGGCTTCATGCAATGCCTGCTGCAGCTGGTCCGGTCGGGTGACATGGGCTCCGAAGCCCCCAAGGGCCGCGGCCGCCAGATCGTAGCGCGCGCCGGAGAGCTTGCAGGCGAACGTCCGGTCTTCACCATAGTTGCGGCGCTGGAGTTCGTGTTCCGCGGACCAGCGCCGGTCGTTGCCGATCACGGCAATGAAGGGAATCGCCTCGCGCGCGGCCGTTTCGAATTCCGAGAGGTGAAATCCGGCGGTCCCGTCGCCCATCAAGACCGTGACGTCGGATTCGGGCGCGGCAACCTTGGCGCCGACGGCATAGCACATCCCGCCGCCTATCGTCCCGGAAACTCCGTTGATGATCCGCCGCGGTGCGTGGGTCAACGCCTGCGCCCACTGGCCGAATTCGCCACCGTCGCAAATCACGATCGGGCTGCGGCAATCGTCCAGAAAAGCCTGAACGCCCGAACAGAGCGAGTGCGAGGTCATCTCGTCGCCGACGTCCGGCATGCGGACTCGTGCCGCGCGCCAGCCGGCAACCCGATCACACCACCCGTCTCGACGCTTGCCGATGCATCCATTGGACACAAGGGCTTCGGCGAGCATGCGGGGCGAGGCATGGTAAGCTTCGATCAGGCGGCTGCCCAGGTTGCGCCTGGCCCGAGCCACTTCACGGGAATCCCCGTGAACCGTCATCCAATGGGCGTTGGGCCAAAGCGATCTTGCGCCGAACCCGACGGAGAAGTCGATTGGCTTGCCCAGCGCGACGACCAGGTCAGCTTCCCGCCAGGCGGCCTTCCATCGACCAAGGGCCGGGTCGTTCGCGCCGCGGGGGCTCTCCATCGCCACCGCAGGAGCACAAAGCCGACCGAATTCAAGAAGCGATCGGCTCCTGGACAGAGCCGGGCCCAGCAAGATCAGCGGACGGTCCGCCGAGTTCAGGGCAGCCGTCACCTTGTCGAAGCCAACTTCAGATTCCGGATGGGCATGTCTCGTCCCGGGCGCGGACGCGTTCGCCTCGAGACTGTCCACCGGCAGGGCGACATGGACCGGACCCGGTTCGTCCGCCTGTGCCAAGTCGAGCGCGTAACGCAGCGCATCCGCAAGCTGGCCGGGGTTTTCGGCTCGCACCGAGCGTTTCGTCACGGGCGCCGTGATCGCGGTCTGCGGCAACTCCTGGAATGCTCCGCGCCCGTCGTCCCGGACGGGGCTGTCGCCGGAAAGAAGAACCAGCGGAGTCTGCGAGGCGCGCGCCGTGGTCAGGGGCGCAATGGCGTTTGCGAGCCCGGCCCCGGCCGTGACGAGCGCGATTCCAGGCCTGCCGCTTATCTGCGCATGGCCCTCCGCCATGTAAGCCGCGGCTGCCTCGTGGCGAGTGTGAATGAGGCGAATCCCCGAATCCAGGAAGGCATCGAAGATCGGAAGGATCTGGTTGCCGCTGAGGGCAAAGACCGTATCCAGCCCGTATTCGGACAGCACCTGCGCGACTACATCCGCTCCCCTCATTTCTAGTGTTGGTTCCCGTTCCTGATGATTGCACGGATTGTCATGCCACCAAAGCGCGCGAAACCGGAAGCGCGCAGTCGGCGCCGATGGTTCGTGCCGATCGGGCTGCCGCTGCCGCGAGGGCGAGGGGCGTCTGGAACGACGGAACCGGCAACCGGGGCCTTGTTCCGGGACTCTCCGGCCTTTCCGTCAATGGCCGCGGCGTCGCATCCAAAGAAACGGTGGCGCCGTCCGGCCCTTCGAGCGTGCGGCCGCGGGCGCCCGGACCGCACAATCGGATCTCCCCGGGAAACAGAGAGGATGCGCGGACCATCAGATGACCTCATCGATCCGGTCGTCGGTTTCTCCGAAGCGCTTCAGGACAGCGGGTTTCGTTCCCGCGTAAAGTCGCGCGACATTCTCGGCGATCTTGGCGTTTTCCCGTTCGAAGAGGCAGTCCCCGTTCAGGTTCGACGCCACGATGAAGGGCCCCATCCCGCGGCAGCGAATCACCCACATGGCTTGTGCGAGGCCAAGTTCTTCCCGCCAGTGCACCGCCTCAACGCTTTCGACGCCACGGCCAAGGAGCGCACCGGTCCCGTATCCGACGGTTGAAAGATAGACTGCGCCATTGGGCACGAAGTATTCCTTGTAGTCCTTGGACGTCATTCCTCCCTTGCCGATGATCAGCTTGGCGCCGGTTAGGGCCATCCATTCGGGAAGCCACTTCGAGAAGCGAAACGACGCTGTCGCCGTCACCGCGCCCATATCGTAGGATCCGTCCTCCCGAACCGCCGCGGCGGGCGAGCAGTGGAAGTTCGCGGCGCTGTTGCGCGGCAACTCGATCGGAACGGGAATCCGTTCCTCCAGCGCGCGCCGGTATACCCCCTCGCGCGCCGTGTACATCAGCCCGTCCAGATGGACGACATCGCCGATGTCGAGCGATGCGATCTCGGCTGCGCCCGGCGTCGTGGAGAGGCGAAACTGGCGGGGACTCATTCCGCCTCCTCCGTCCGAAAATCCCAGTCCACGGTTTCGCGCCGCTGGTAAGGCGTGAACCAGTCGGGATCGACGCGATGCTCGACCTGCCCACCCGGAAACAACCGGGCTACCGCGCGACGCGAGGACAGGCAGAAGGCGTGAACCGACATGGGCAGGCCGCCCGTGTGGCAGTAACCCACTTCAATATGGCAATCGATGACCATGTTCTTTCCGGCAAAACCCATTGCGCCCATGCAGATCGAATTCCCGAGCTCTTTCAGTTCGTCCTCCAGTTCGGCAATTCGAGAATCCGGATTCCGAGATCCGACCACGCGCAGGGTCGAGGCGCGTTTTCCGAGGATCATGCAGGTGTCTTTCGACCCGCCGAGCCCGATCCCGATGATCGCCGGCTGGCAGGCAAGCCCGCGTTTTCCGAAAGCCAGCAGGCT
Source organism: uncultured Amylibacter sp. (assembly GCA_963662815.2). GTDB lineage: Bacteria > Pseudomonadota > Alphaproteobacteria > Rhodobacterales > Rhodobacteraceae > JAPPHA01. The sequence goes on along the minus strand of CAXXWA010000020.1, from coordinate 51,776 downwards.
GTCGAGATAGAAGCGCCGAATTCCCTGGATGCCGTCCGAAGGAAACAGCATCCGGTAGTCGGTGCCGAAAAGTCCGCCCTTGTGCACGGTAATCAGATCTATCCAGTCGCCCTCCGGTTCGAACGCGTACTCGATCTCCGGAGCTCCGATTCCCACGTTGTTGTTGTGATCGGTGCGCCAAAGCGGATGAACCCGGTTCGGGCGGAGGGGCACGCCGTTGGTTGCTTCCGCCGTCGCCTGGCGCAACGCTGTTTCCAGGGCGCACATCCCGCCCTCGACCCGGGATTCGTTTCCGAGCTTGACGAACCAGCGCGGCACGCCGGTGTCTCCGCACATCGCGCGTCCGTCCTCCTTGGCCGCCGCGTAATTGTCCAGCATCGCCTGCAGCACGAAGGACGCGAGGTTGCCGTCCTCGGTCGCGGCGGCGCGTTCGAGGCCTGCGAGATAGTCTTCCGGGATCTCGATGGCTGCCTTGCCCATCAGGTCGCGCGCGGCTGAATGAATCTGTTCGGTTCTGATCATCACATGGTCACCAGCGTCTCGGGTTCGCCGGCGGGGAGAATGGTTTCGCCGGGACGGACGATCGTAAACTGAACGGGTTTGCGGCCGACTTCCAGACCCTCGCCAGATTTCCGAACGACGGTGAAGTCGCTTTCGTCAAGCGCGCCCGGTTGGAGATGGTCTTCGCGGAAGTGGGCGCCCCGGGAATTGTCGCGGGCCAGCGCGGCGCGGACGATGACCTCCGAGATTTCGCAGAGGTTCGCCAGGTCCAGCCAGCCGTGCCATGTCAGATTGAAGGCCAGGTCGTCCGCGTCGACGCCGACCGCATACATGCGATCCGAGATTTCCTTAATCCGGTCGAGGCAGCGTGTCAGGCCGGTTTCGGTTCGCACCACGCCGGCGTCCTCCCACATTGCGTCCTGCAAGGCCTTGCGAAGCGGCAATACGCGGCCGGGTTTCCGCTCAAGCGGCTGGCGGGCGCGTTCCAGTTCCGAATCGAGGACCGATTCGTCGGGTTCCCGCAACGCGCCCATTGACATGACGTCGGTCGCCATGACGTCGCCTGCGACCCCGCCGTAGACCGTCGAGTTCGCCACTCCGTTGCCGCCGAGCCGGTTCGAGCCATGGGCGCCGCCGGCATCCTCGCCAGCCACATACAGTCCTTCAAGGTCCGTCCGCGTGTCGACGTCCACGACGATCCCGCCCATGCAGTAATGCGCGGTCGGCACCACGTTGACCTTGCCTCCGGCGAGATCGAAGCCGCAATCCGCGCACCGCTCGACCATGCCTCTGAATTGCCGCGCGACGGTTTCGGGTCCAAGATGCGCCATCGAAATGAAGACGCCCTCCTGCCCGGGCGAATTGTTCCTGCGCATCTCGGCGTAGATGGCGCGGCTGACGATGTCCCGCGTTGCGCGTTCGCCCTCGACGTCATGGTCGAACATGAAGCGCCGTCCCGCATGATCGAGCAGCCAGCCTCCTGCACCGCGCAGCCCTTCTTCCAGAACGGTGCCGGTCATCCGGGAGTTCTCGCCCGCCAAAAGCCCGGTCGGATGGAACTGTATCATTTCCATGTCCCGAAGCGGCAGGCCTGCGCGTAGCGCCATCGTCAGGCCGTCCATGGACTTGTCGCCTGAAGGCGTGTGGTAGCGGTACATGGTCGGTCCGCCGCCGGTGGCCAGCAAGACGCATTTGGCGCGAACGAACCGGAATCCTCCGGTCCGCATGTCAATCATCAGGACGCCGGCCAAGGCCGCGCCGTTCCGGTCCGGAATCAGGCCGATCGCGCGATGCTCCGGAAGTTTTTCGACGGGGCTTGCGAGCACCTGCTCCATCAGCCGGTTGATGATTTCGATTCCGGTCAGATCGCCCTTGTGAACCGTGCGGTCGGCAGTTTGGCCGGCGAACGGCTTCTGATGCAGCGTTCCGTCCGGATTCCGGTCGAAGAAGCAGCCGATTTCATTCTCGAGTTCGCGAATTCGCACCACCGCCATCTTGCACAGGCGCCAGGCAATGTCCTGATCGGGCAGCCATTTTCCGCCGTGAATGGTGTCCATGAAGTGGCGTTCGACCGTGTCGCCCTTGCCCAGCGCCACATTGTAGCCGCCCTGGACCATTCGGGTGCAGCCGCACTTTCCGATCAATCCCTTCGCGGCAATGGCAATTCTTGTACCCTCCGGAGCCCTTTGCTGCGCGTGGAGCGCGGCAAAGAGGCCTGCTCCTCCTGTCCCGAGGATCAGAATGTCTGTTTCCCGCCAGTCAACACTCGGCATCGCTGAAATCGGCAAGCTTTCCACCCGATTCAATTGGGGACGACGCAACTACTGCTCACCCCGAACACTGCGGTCAATTGACTTGCCGTAAGAATGCCGTCAATCCCGCGAAACGAGACTCTGCGGCACCCGTGAACCCCTTCCTTGCACAGGTCTTGCCCGGTTCCCAGAACGCGGCGCGGGCAGGCGGACAACGAAACTTGCGGGCAATCTCGGCCCCCTGGCCTCACGTCCCCGGATCCGGCGACAGTCCGGACCTCGGGAATTCATCGGCGATTGTCGCTCCCGAACACCACTTCCCGGCTATCCGCGTCCATTCTCCAGTCCGGCCGGGAGTAGAAGTCGTCGAAACCGCCCGGAGAGATGCGGTCTCCGGTCCCCGGCGGCAAGGGACCTAACCGGCACCCGGGAAGGCGCGTCAACCCCTCTGCCTTGCCCAGTTCCATCAGCGATACCGCGGTCGTGACCATCCAACCATCCATGTTGACGAATCCCGCGTCCCGCAGTTTCGTGCGCAGCACCTCCGGCTCCCCGTCAGGATGAGTATGCAGGATATGCTCAACGCCATGATCCTGGAAAGTGCCATCCTCGTTCGCCCAGCCATTCCCAACAAGCTCGTCGCGGGCTTTCCCTGCCGAAGGATCTGGCTGGCAAGCAGGCGGCGGCGCTGAAGGAACCTTTGGTCAGGGTTCCGTGCCTGGCGTCCCGAATTCTCTCCCGGACGCGGCGGCGGTCTCCGGGGGGACTGGCACGGCCAGGACCGGGTGGTGCCGGTCCTGATGGAGATGTTCTCCCAGATTCCGCGCTTCACCTGGAACGTATACAATGCCTCCGGATGAATTCATGCCTAAACTACCCGGTGACGGGGCAAGCAAGCCAGGAAGCAGGCGCGAGAAACCCGGGGAAGACGTCTGGTTCTGCCCGCTCCGGAGCGGAGCAGGGGCTGGAAAGGAATTCTCAAACAATAGGCAACAGACAACGCCCTCGCCAAACAATTGCAGCCCTGACCGCCAACCCGGAATCGGGTTGGAAATATGTCTTCCCTTGAAACTCGGGTTCGACGAGACACAGTTCACGTGAATCGACCGAGCCTTGGGTGCCGCGGCCGATGGCCAGTTGCCGCCAACACGGGCAGGAAATCCCGGCGTCCGAAAACGCTGCCGCCAGCCGAAGCGGGAATTTCGAGAGTCAGATTGCCTCTGGATGGACAAATCCGGAGCATGCACTATTGGAGTTTGTTGTGATGTCATGCAACTCGACAAGTTCGCGGAGTACAAGGTGAAGGACGGCAATCAATCCGAAGAGACGTTCCGGCGCGCGGAGCCAATAGCAATCGTGGGCATGGCGTGCCGTTTTCCCGGCGCGCCCGACATTCGCTCCTTCTGGCGCCTTCTTGAAACCGGCGGCAACGCCGTGACGGACGGTGCGCCGCGCTCGGGCCCGAACCGCCTTGGAGAATTGTTCGAGGATCCCCGGAACCTGCAGGGCGCTTGCCGTTACTGCGCCTACGTAGACGACATCGATCAGTTCGACGCGGGGTTCTTCCGGATATCGCCGGTCGAGGCCGAACTGCTCGACCCCCAGCAGCGGATGATGCTGGAGACGAGCTGGCAGGCGCTCGAAGACGCAGGCATGGACCCGGACCGGCTCAGGGAGAGCCTGACGGGCGTGTATACCGGCATCAGCAACGACGAGTACAGGATGCTCGTCGTGGACTCGGAGAGGCCCGGGGAGGCAGCGGAGTCCCTGTACGCCCTGAGCGGCACCAACCTGAACGGCACGAGCGGAAGGGTTTCCTTCGTGCTGGGATTCATGGGCCCCGCGAAAGCCGTGGACGCCGCCTGCGCGTCGTCGCTGGTTTCGGTGCACGACGCCGTAGCGGATCTCCAGCAGGGGAAGGCGGACCTGGCGATCGCAGGCGGAGTTCAGGCCATCCTGAACAGCCGCATTTTCGAACTGCGCGCCGATTCGATGATGTTGTCCCCGGACGGGCAGTGCAAGGCGTTTGACTCCTCTGCTAACGGCTACGTGCGCGGCGAGGGCTGTGGTGCCGTGGTCCTGAAGCGCCTGCGCGATGCGGAAGCCGACGGCGACCGGATATGGGGAGTGATCCGGGGCGCCGCGGTCAACCATGGCGGTGCCAGCGTCGGACTGACCGTACCGCACGAACCTGCGCTCGAACGGGTGATCGAAGCAGCGTTGTCGCAGGCGGGAGTTTCGGCCTCGGAAGTTGACTACCTGGAAGCGCACGGCACCGGAACGGCGGTCGGGGATCCGATCGAAATCAACGCGGTCGCCAGGGTCTATGGCAGGGATCGCGAGGCCAGCCAGCCCCTGCTTGTCGGTTCCGTTAAAACCAACCTCGGACATCTGGAATCGGCTGCCGGAATTGCGGGCCTGATCAAGGCCGTGCTGGTGATGCAGCGCGGCGTGATCCCGAAGCACCTGCATTTCAGGAACCCCAACCCGAGCCTGGACTGGAGCAAGCTGCCGCTGCAGGTGACCTCGTCCCAGATGGACCTGCCGACCCGGGACGGGCGACCGCGCCTTGCCGGCGTGAACTCGTTCGGCATATCCGGAACCAACGTTCACATCCTGGTCGAGGAATATCCGGCGCCTGCTACAGCCGAGAATGCGGGGCGCCAGGTCGTGGGGTCCGGCCGGACGGTGGCCGTGCCGCCTCCGGCTGTCGCCGTCGATTCGGCGCGGCGCGAACAGGCTTGCCGGGAGCGCGAAGTTCGGCTGCTGCCGCTATCCGGCAAATCGGCGCCAGCGTTGCGCGAACTCGCCGAGCGGTATCTTTCGTGGCTTGACGAGCAGGCCGGTGAGTTTCCGGCCGAGGACGGGCCGCCAGGCCAGGTGCTCGCGGACATGGCGTGGACGGCGAGCGTGGGGCGGTCTCATTTCGGTTGCCGCGCTGGCCTCGTCTTCGACGGCGTCGGTCGGTTGCAGGAACAGCTTCGAACGCTGGCAAAGGCGGATCTCCAGGCGCCTCCGCGCGCTGCGGCAACCGTCGCGTTCGCCTACACGGGACAGGGAAGCCAGTGGGCCGGCATGGGTCGCGACCTGTACGACTTCGAGCCGGCGGCAAGGACGGTCTTCGACCGTTGCGAAGAGGTTTTCATCGAGGAGCGCGGCACGTCGCTACTTGATGTGATGTTCGGTCGCGCCGGCGAGGGTCAACTTGGCGACACGGCATGGGAGCAGCCGGCCCTATACGCGCTCCAGTGCGCACTGACTGCGCAATGGTCGAGTGTCGGAATTCGCCCCGATGTGGTTCTCGGGCACAGTGTCGGAGAGATCGCGGCGGCGCAGGCGGCAGGCGTGTTCAGCCTCGAGGACGGCATGCGGTTCGCCTGTACGCGCGGCGCGCTGATGTCCGCAACGGAACCAGGCGCCATGGCGGCCGTGTTCGCATCGCCGGCTCAGGTGGCGGCCGCACTCCAGGCGGCAAACGCGGAGTCCATCGGCGCCGGAGTGAATATCGCAGCGGATAACGGTCTTCACCAGGTGGTCAGCGGTCCCGTCGCGGGCGTCGAGGCGCTCTCGAGGCGGCTCGAATCGGAAGGCATTCGGGTACGCCGGCTGAACACTGCCCGGGCGTTCCACAGCGCGCTCGTGGAACCGGCCCTCGACGCGCTCCAGGCCTCCCTCGACCGCGTCGCGATCCACCCGCCCGAGCTGACAGTGGTAAGCAACGTGACGGGCCAGGCGGTGGACCGCGGCCGCTTGCTGGACGGAGCATATTGGCGCCGGCATGCGAGGGAGCCCGTTGCCTTCGCGAGCGGTGCCAGAACGCTCGCGGATCTCGGTGTCGACGCAATTCTGGAAGTCGGCCCGCGCTCGGTGCTGGCTCCCATGGCGTCTTCGGCTTGGCCGGAATCGGCTCCGGCTCCTGCCGTGCTGTCGAGCATTCTGCCTGCGCCAACCGACTCGCCGGCGGGCGAGGGCAGTTTCCCAGATGCGGTCGCGGGTGCGTACCGGTCGGGACTGCCGATCCGATTCGAGGGACTCTTTGCTGGAGAAACCCGCCACCGCATCTCGGTGCCAGGTTATCCCTTCCAGCGCGAAAGCTACTGGCTGCGCGCGCCCAGACAGAAGCGGTCCTCTGAGGGACACCCGCTGCTCGGCCTGCGAAGGGAATCCGCAAGCGGCGAGATCACGTACGAAACGGAGCTGTTCCCGGCGGATCCCGAGTGGCTCAACGACCATCGCGTGTTTGAACGCGTCATCGCGCCGGGTGCGCTCTACGGCACGATGGCAGCGTCGGCATCGCTGGCCGCGACAAGCGGACCGCTGGCCGTCGAAGACATGCAGCTGCATAGCCCGCTGGTATTCGCGGAGGAGGCCCAGGGAGGCGAGGCTGCATCGAACGGTAGAAGGGTTCAGCTCTTGATCAGCGACTCCGGCGACGGGGCGGGGCAGGGCAGATTGCAGATCCTGAGCAAGGGACCGGCCGAGACGGAGTGGACACTGCATGCCGAGTGCAGGCTGGCAGGAGGAGCAGGTGCGCCCGGTGCCGGCGAGCGCGTGGATCTTGAACGCCTGAAGGACAGGCTGTCTCCCGTGGATGCGTCAGTCTTGTACCAGGCCAGGGCGAGCACCGGCATCGATCTCGGCGCAAGCTTCCGCACGCTCGGAAACCTTTGGGCGAGACAGGGCGAAGCTCTGGGCGAGGTATCCTTGCGGGAAGGGCCCGGCCGAAACTCTCCGGAAATTCACCCGCTCGTGCTGGACGGGTGCTTTCAGGTCGTGGCTGCGGCGCGCATCCAGGGCTCAGCGGAGGACGAAACCACCTATCTGCCGTTTGGCTGGGAGCGTCTTTGGCTGGCAGCGGGCGACTTTCCCGACCGGGTGGTTTGTCATGTTCGCATGAGCGAGCCAAATGAGGATTCGAGCGCAGAAACCGGCGGACCAGCGGAGGTCCTGAGCGGAGAACTGCGCATCTACGATCTCGATGGCGTCCTGATTGGCGGTCTGGACGGGTACACGATAAAGCGCGCGACACGTGCCGCGCTCTTTTCTGCGATCGAAGGCGTGAACGACCTGCTGTACGAGGTCGTCTGGCGCGAACGCTCCCTCGTGCCAGCCATCATCGCCGCCGACTTCCTGCCGGAACCGGCGGTTGCCGCGGGCGGCCTGATGCCGCTTGCGGACTACCTTGAGGAAGAGGGCGTGGCGCGGGCCCGCCGGTCTGCACTCCTGTCGGATCTTGATCGATGGTCCCGCGCGCGCGCCATCTGGGCGCTGGAAAGACTCGGTTGGCGGCGCAGCGTGGGCGAGGTCGTCGAGCCCGAGGACCTTCGCCGGCAACTCGGCGTCATCGACGAGCACAAGCGCGTCTTCCGCCGAATGCTGGAGATGCTGGCTCGGTCCGGCGTGTTGCAGGAGGACGGCGGTCGATTCACCGTGAAGGCGGGGCAAGACGATCCCCTGCCGGAGGAAGTCCGGCCGGACCCGGACTCGTTCGCAGACCATCTGGCCGAACTTCATCCTCACGGCGCGACGGAGATCGGTCTTTTCCGGCGATGCGGGGCCTCGTTGCCCGAGGTGCTTCGCGGCAGGATGGATCCGCTCACTCTGCTGTTCAGCAGCGGCTACCCGACCCCGGGCGACCTGTATCTGGATGCGCCGATCGCACGTGCGGCCAACCGGCTGCTCCGGGACGCAGTCAGGGCGCTCGTGGCCAAGCTGCCCGCCGGACGGCGCCTGAGGGTGATCGAAGTCGGTGCGGGCACGGGGTCGGCGACTGCCTCGGTGCTGCCGGAACTTCCCGAAGGCCAGTTCGACTACATGTACACGGACATTTCGGCGGGGTTCTTTGCTGAAGCGGAATCGCGCTTTGGAGACGGCGGAGGCTGCATCGAATACCGCCCCCTGAACATAGAAAACGATCCGGTTGCCCAGGGCTTCGACGCCCATGCCTACGATCTGATCATCGCATCGAACGTGCTCCATGCAACGCGCTATCTCGACGAGACGCTCGGTCATTGTCTGACGCTGCTCTCGCCGTCGGGACAGATGGTTGCGCTCGAGAACCTTCGCGGTCAGGGCTGGATGGACCTGACGTTCGGACAGCTCGACGGCTGGTGGAGATTTGCGGACGACTACCGGCCGCATCATGCCTTGGCGAGCCCCGACGTGTGGCGCCGTGCGCTCGAAGATGCAGGATTCAGTGCCTCGAAAGTCCTGGGCCTAGACGAATCCAGACCCGACGAGATGCCGGATCGCGGCGTAATCGTGGCGAAGGGCCCGGCCAAGGTGTCGGAAGCGCCCGGAACGTGGATTCTCGTCGCGGATCGCGGCGGCATGGCAGCCGATCTTGCAAATGGCTTGGCGGCGCGGAATCAGACCGTCCTGGTCGCGAACGAAGGCTCGGAGTACGGGAAGACGTCCCAAGCGGCAGGCGTCTTGACAGCGAAAGTCGACTTCCGGCGGCGCGAATCGTGGCATGCGCTCCTTGAAGACCTGCCGGATGATGCGCCGTTCAGCGGAGTGGTGCATCTCCCTGCGCTCGACGGCCATGGCGCGGAGGCGTCCACGCGAGACATCGCACATGACGTGCGGCATGCAGGAGCGAGCGCTCTGGCGCTCGTTCAGGGGGTGATCGATTCCGACCGTATCCCGGCAAAGGGCATTTGGTTCGTCACCCGGGGGGCCCAGGCATTGGAGCGCGAGAACCAGGGAGCGCTGGCCGGGGCGACGTTGTGGGGGTTCGGCAAGGCCGTGGCCCGCGAAGCAGCGCACCTGATGCCGCGCATGATCGACCTGGATCCGACGGTCATCGCGCCCGCGACCGATCTCGTTGACGAGCTCATGTATCCGGATTCGGACAACCACATCGCCGTGCGCCGTGGCAGCCGCCAAGTCGCTCGTCTGGTTCGGTCGGAAAACGGCCCGGAACGGCTGGACCTGCCGAAGGACTCGGCGTGGGTCCTCACTCCGGATCCAACGGGCATTTTCGAAAAGCCCTGCGTCAGGCAGCTGCCCGCGCTGCCCCTCGAAGGGCGGGAAGTTCGTGTCGCGGTAGAGGCTGCCGGCCTGAACTTCTGGGACGTGTTCCGTTCGCTGGGATTCATCGAAGAGGGCAACCTGGGCCGGGAGATGTGCGGCCGAGTCGTCGGTGCAGGTTCGGAAGTGACCAGCGTCTCCGTAGGCGACCAAGTAGTCGGTCTGGGATTCGGCGCGTTCGCCGCGGAAATGGTGACGCACGAGGAACTGGTGGCGCCTGCGCCTCCGGAAATCCCGGTGTCGGGACTTGCCACGGTGCCAAGTGCCTTCGTTTCGGCAGCGCTGTCCTACGAATTGTCCGGGCTTGAGGCCGACGACCGCGTGCTGATTCACGCCGGCGCCGGCGGCGTGGGTCTGGCGGCGATCCAGCTGGCGCAGGCCGCCGGCGCGGAGGTGTTCGCGACCGCGAGCGCGCCTAAGCAGGCCTATCTGAAGTCGCTTGGCGTCAAGCACGTATTTGACAGCCGGCAGACGAGCTTCGGCCAGGAAATTCTCGAGGCCACGAACGGCGCGGGCGTAACCGTGGTCCTGAACAGCCTGACAAGCGAGGGCTTCATCGACGCCAGCCTGTCCTGCCTTGCGCAGGGCGGCCGGTTCGTCGAACTGGCGAGGCGCGACATTCTCAGCGAAGAGGAGATGGCTGCGATTCGACCGGACGTCGCCTACGACATCCTGGAACTCGACGTTCTCAAGAAGACCGATCCCGCCTGGGTCGGACGAGTTCTCAGGGATGTCGTGGCACGGCTTGCTGCAGGCGAACTGAAACCGCTCATCCACAGCCGCTGGCCGCTCGCCGAGGCCGGCGCCGCCCTGAGGTTCATGCGTTCGGCGCGGCACTTCGGAAAGATCGTCGTCACTGCGCAGCCGTTGGCGTCGGACCGGCTTCGGGCGGATCGCGCCTACCTCGTAACCGGGGGCTTGGGCGGCATCGGCCTGGCCGTGGCCGACTGGCTTGCGGACCTTGGGGCAGGAACGATCGTGCTGAACGGCCGGCGCCCGCCCGGCGAGGACGCGCAGGCGGCCATGCGCGCACTCGAGGAAAGGGGCGTGACGGTACGCGTCGAACTCGCGGACGTGTCGGACGCTGCGGCGGTCGATGAAATGCTGGCTCGCATGGACGAAGAGCTTCCTCCGCTCGCGGGCGTCATCCACAGCGTCGGCGTGCTGTCGGATGGTGCGCTGACAAACCAGAACTGGGACCGATTCGAAACCGTGCTCTGGCCAAAGGTTCTTGGCGCCTGGCATTTGCACCGTGCGACGGCGGGCCGCGAACTCGACCTCTTCATCCTGTTTTCAAGCCGTGTCGGCGTCATGGGCAATCCGGGCCAGGCGAACCATGCATCGGCGAACGCCTTTCTGGACCAGCTTGCCGGCCACCGCCGGGCGCTGGGTCTTCCCGGTCAGGCCATCGCCTGGGGCGCGTGGTCCGAAATCGGCGAAGCGGCAGAGCAGAAGGACCGAATCGAGCGGCAGAGGTCCGCCCTCGGCGGGCGCTGGTTTACGCCGCAACAGGGCATAAGGGCGCTCGACAGACTCGTGCGTCAGGACGTCACGACGTCCGTCGTGATGGCCATGGACTGGTCGGTGTTCGAGGAAGCCGTGGAAGACCGCCCGGCCTTTCTCGAAGATCTCCTTTCGTCGGTTTCCGAAGACGGGACGGATGCTGGAGTTTCTTCGGAAGATCTGCTCTCCCGACTTGCCAACGCCAATGCGGAAGAACGCGAGGGCCTGCTGGTGACGTTCCTGCAACAGGAACTGCAGGCGGTGCTTCGTTTGCCGACGGCGCCTGCGCCTTCCGTCGGGTTCTTCGACCTCGGGATGGATTCCTTGATGGCGGTTGAGCTGCGCAACCGGCTCAACCGCGCATTCGAGGGCAAATGCAAGGTTTCGAACACCGTGGTGTTCGACTACCCCGAGATCCAGGCTCTTGCCCGCCACATCGGCAGCGAACTCGGAGACGTCGAATCCGAAGCGACGCCGCAGACGCCGCCGGCGCCCGAACCGCTGCCGGCACCGGAACGGCAACCAGGAGCACGGCAGGTGCCGGAGCCGCCAGCGCAGCCTGGAGCAAGGCCGGCGCCCGTAACACAGCCGGAAACAAAGCCGACTCCGAAGGTCGAGCATGTGCCTGACCGGCCCGGCGTAGCCACGCCCGACCAGGAAAGGATCGCAATTGTCGGCATGGCGTGCCGCTTGCCCGGGGCTCCGGATCTGTACAGCTACTGGCGTCAGCTCAAGGCGGGTGCCGCGGCGGTGACAGACGGGCGTCTCGACGAAGGACCATGGAGCGGCATCATCGGAGATCCGAAGGCCGCGGAAGGCACGAATCGCCGCGGCGGCTTCATCGAGGGCCTCGACAGGTTTGACGCGAGATTTTTCGGCATACAGCCGATCGAGGCGCGAAAGATGGACCCGCGCCAGAGGATGCTGCTCGAGGCGAGCTGGCATGCGCTCGAGGACGCCGGAATCGATCCAGGACGTCTCAAGGGCAGCCGCGCGGGCGTGTACGCCGGCCTGGGCAGCAGCGAGTACCGGGACCTGATCGCGGCCGCGGGCCAGGATGACAGCTATCTTGGAACCGCTGCGAGCGTGGCCATCGGACGGATCGCGTTCTCGTTCGGATTCATGGGGCCGGCGGTCCCGCTCGACATGACCTGCGCGGCTTCGCTGGTGGCCATGCATCAAGCTGCCGCGAGCCTCCGGCAAGGCGAAGTCGATCTGGCTCTGGCTGGAGGCGTGCATGCCATTCTTTCTCCATCGGTCATGCGGTTCATGCGCGAATACGGAATGTTGTCGAGAACCGGACTGTGCAGGACATTCGATGCCGACGCGGACGGCTTCGTGCGCGGCGAAGGCTGCGGCATCGTTGTCCTGAAGCGGCTCAAGGACGCCGAAGCGGACGGCGACCGCATCTGGGGAATCCTTCAGGGCTCCGCAGTCAACCAGAATGGCGCTGCTGCGGCGCTCACGGTTCCGAACGGAACAGCTCAGGAGAGCCTCTACGAGGAGGCGTTGGCGCAGGCAGGCATCGCGCCTCGGGATCTCGACTACCTTGAAGTGCATGGCACAGGTTCGGAACTGGGCGATCCGATCGAAGTGCGGGCGGCCGCTGCGGTCTACGGCCGCGAACGTGATGCGGAGCGTCCGCTGCTGCTCGGGACCGTCAAGACGAACATCGGTCATCTCGAATCGGCCGCAGGAGTCGCGGGCCTCATCAAGGTTTTGCTTGCCATGAAGCATGGGGTGATCCCGAAGCATCTGCACTTCAAGACTCCCAACCCGCACATCGATTGGGACGAGTTTCCGGTGCAGGTGACGTCGGAGGAGACGGCCTGGCCACCAGCGCCTCATCGCCAGCCGACGGCGGGAATCAGTGCATTCGGCATTTCAGGAACGAACGCCCATCTGCTTGTCGAGGGATACAAGGCGCGAAGTGGCGAATCCGGGCAGAACGGCGTGCAGCGATCCCCCGCCGGATCCGCGCTGAGCGTACCGTTTCGCCTGCCGGAATCTCTTGGGAACGGGGAATTGGCAAACGGCGTGATCAAGCCGCGCGGCGTGCGGTTGCTGCCCCTGTCGGGCAAGTCCTCCGGCGCGACCAGGGAATTGGCGGATCGGTATCTCGGCTGGCTCGACGAACACGCAGCGGACATCTCGTCCGATGCCGGTGCCGCCATGTCGTTTCTTGCCGACATGTCTTGGACGGCGGCCATTGGGCGCAGTCATTTCGAGTATCGGGCGGGCGTCGTCTTCGAGGACGTTCCAACGCTGTCGGAAGGACTGGCGCGAATTGCCGCCGGCGACGGCATCGCGAAATCCCGACGGAACGAAAGGCCGGCGTTCGTCTATTCCGGGAAAGCAGGTGATTGGACGGGCCACGGACAGGCTCTGAACGAAAGCGAGCCGGTGGCGCGGGCAGTCCTTGAGCATTGCGACGCGGCACTTCGCAAGGAACGCGGCCTGTCGCTGCTTGACGCGATTTCGGAGAAGACCCGGAATGGGGACGAACCCTTGCTTGTGCAGGCCTCCGCTTACGCGCTTCAATGTGCAGTTGCGGCGTACTGGTCCAGCCTGGGCATCTCGCCCGGCATGATCTGTGCCGGCGGGGTTGGCCAGATCGCGGCAGCGCAGGCGGCAGGGGTGTTCGATCTTGAAACCGGTGCGCTGCTTGCGGCGAGGCGAGGCGAGTTGACTGGAAATGATGGCGGGGACTTGGCGCCCGGAGACGTCGATTCGTTCCTTGGTGGCGTTTCGCTCGCGCCTGTCAAGGTGCCGTTGCTGGACAGCACGTCGGGCCGGATGATTCAGCCGGGAGTTGCGCCGAACATGTCGGCCTGGGTCGCCGGCGTATTCCGTTCTCCGGAATCGTCTGGAGCGATCGCGAAGTCGGCGGACTTGGGAGAATCGACCGTCGTGGAGGTTGGTTGCGATGGCGGGAGCAACCACGTGCGAACAGTGGCGCAAATGTACGAGGCAGGACTTGCGCTCGATCTTGCCGGATTGTTCGCTGGCGAGGCGCGGCGGCGCATCTCGGTGCCGGGCTATCCGTTCCAGCGTCGGAGCTTCTGGTTCGACCGGATATGACGGTTGGCGGCGCAGGTCGCGCCGCCAGGAATTCGACGGCTGCAAGATGGCAGCGACGAAGGGCGGAAGCGACGCCGAAAGCTACTGCGGCCTGCATTGCGAATGCGCGCGCGCGGGCCGCGCCGAGGATGGCCGATTCAGCGACCCTTGCACTGTCGCAACTCCGGAGAGCCGCCGCCGGCGCGATCCCGCCGTAGATGAGGAACATCTGCTTTATGCGACATTGCCCATTGCACACTCGGCGGCATTGAGGACATCTGCCGAAGGTGGCTGGCAACTCGGCGATTTCCTTCCGTCTCCGAGCACAGGCCGCCAAGAGAGCCTTCCGCTGGATTCCGCTCGGCCCGGGGATGCCCGATTCGGTCGTCTTGGGCGCCGGTGCCCGCCAGGATCCTCGTTGCTCATCGCCCGCGAACCCGCGGCGATCGACGTTTGCAGCTTGCACTGCCAGGCTGCTGGCGATGGCTGGGAAACGGGGCGGGATTCGGCGGTTCGCCACGCTCTTGCCGGGATCGCCCCCTTTCCCGTCGAACGTCTCCGATTGCGAGACTCCTTCCGGAAGGCATGCCTGCCCCGAATTCGGCCGGAACGGACGCTGAAGCCGCGGTCAACGGCACGCTTCGCCGGATTCACGCTGCCAAGTCGCCGGCCCATGCAGGGATCGCGGAAGCGCCTGGAGCGATGCCTGATCAATTCGCTCTTCGTCAAAAACCAACGTTCCGGGCGCAGCGACGCCACTTTCGAATTCTCGGTGTTCCGTTGAAGGGGCCGGCGCCGTCGGGCAACGGCGCGACCTCATTTTTGCACGCGGCCCGTGAGGACGAGCATGGAGCGCCCCGAGCGAACGGAAGGACTGCAGACGAAGAGTCGATTGGGCGCTTCGGCCGATGGCGCCCGGGTTGCCGACGCGGCAGTCGTTGCCGCTGCCGCAGCCTGCGAGTCGGGTCTTCCCGTTCCCTTTCCGGGATCCTGACCCATCAAAGGCAATACCAGACGCCGGGTCGCGCTTCCCGACGATCCTTTCCGGCGTCAAGGTCGCGGGTTCATGAAGCGCAAACGAAAGGCGGAAGTCGCCCGCGGTTCGCGTTTCCGGTCCGGGTACCGGTTGCCGATCTACAGAATGCCCTGACTTTCCAGGAATTCCCGCAGCATGGCCGCGCACAGCTCCGGCTGCTCCAGTTGAAGAAAGTGCGACGCCCCGGGCAAGAAGTCATAGTCAACGGCGGAAACGTGATGCAGATCAAAAGTGGGGAGATACGTGGAGGGAAGCGTGGGATCGGCTCCGATGACCTTCGTCGGGCAGGTCAGCGTCGTCAGGTCCAGCAATGGCGAGAAGCTCCTCACATATTCCGCAATTTGGGCCTCGTACTCGCGGGGGCAGCGGAGTTCATATGCCAATCCGTCGGCGCTCCTGCGCAGAGTGGATCGTGCAATGAGTTCGCGCACCCCAGGCACAACACTTCCGAATCCGGGAATGATGGCCAGAACTTCGGCATATTGCTGCTCGGACTTGAATCGAACGGTACGATTCCGGATCATCGCGGCCATCCGCTCCGCCGACTGGATGAATTCCGACTCGCTGGCAGTGGGCTTGCAAAGTGGCGGGTCGAACAGAACGAGCGCGGAATATGCTTTGCTGAGGGAAAGGAGCGTTATCAGTGCCGAAAGGGAATGGAACACGCCGACCGTCGGCTTCTTGCCAAATTTCCGAGTGACGGCAGCAAGAATGAGGTCATGGTCGGAAATCAGCACCGGAATGTTGTGATCCTGCTGGATTCCGACCTTGTTGCTGCCATGGTTCCTGAGGTCGTAGACCATCAGGTCGAAGTCGTTGACCAGAATGGACCAGAACGGATAGTAAGGATCGACGGCGAGACCGTTGCCGTGGCTCAGCACTAGCCGAGGACCGACCGGATTGCCGTACCGGCGCACCGTGGTAACCGCGAGTTCGTCCAGCTGGACGTCGCACGTGGATGTAGGCTCCGGCACCTCCCAATGTGCCCCTTCCGGCACGGCCTGAAAATCCGGTTCCTGCAGATCAGGGCTTGCGGCCGGAACGCTGTTCGAACTCATCGGTAGCGAGCCTGACTGGCCGGCGCCGGGACGGTGGCGAAGTTCTGGCACTGATCGCGCGAACTCATCTGCACGGCCAGCAATTTACGCCGGAACCATCGTGCCGTGGGCTGGCCCAAGAGCACGGCCTTGAAAAAACAATGATCGGGCTAGGTCATTTGGTGGCGGGAGCGATGCCGCGCGCATGCGCTCCCCGACTTTCCTTCAACCGCGTGAATCGATGAAGTTCACAAGATCCCGCAGGGTCGCGAACTGCCGACACTCTTCAGCGGCCAATCCGAGACTGAACTCCTCGTTCACAAGCTTGAAGAAAGAGACGCAGTCTACCGACGACACGCCAGAGTCGACAAGCTTTGCGTCAAAGTCCGGCTCGCGGCCGACGTCAAGATTGTCGTCTATGATCTTCTTGATGCGGTCTTCAGTTGATGACATGGAAATTGGCCTCCTGGGTTTGAGATTCGACAGACGTGAATTCACGCCTGCCTAGTCGTGTTCCCCGAATCATGACTCGAAGAGTCGAAACCCTGAGCCATGGATGCGGTTGACGGATTATAAGGGTTTCGACGGTCCTGAAAAGCGCCTTTTGGCCAGCCCGGACGTGGCCGGAACGCCATTTCGCCATCGAGCGTATCACACGGCAACATGTCAATTGGTCAAAGTTCAATAGGCCTGAAGCAGGAACGAAACTGCAACGAGCAGCGCCAGCGACAAAGCCGCTGCGGCAAGGGTCTTTTGCGGACCCGGCCAAGGCAGCCATTCGAGCGCGACGAGGCGCAGGCCGCCGAAAGCGTGCGCGGCCAGAAGGAAGACAAGACCGAACTCGGCGAGCTTGACGGCGGGATGGCCGGAGAAGCGAAGGAAATCGTCGAGCCGGGCGGCGTCACGCAGCGCCAGCGACAGGACCCAGAAGTGAACCGGCAGGAACAGGGCGAGCGCGAGGCCCGACAGCCGGTGCAGAATATGGGCCAGCCACAGCGAATGCGCGTGCGGCGGGCGCCTCATGCCGGTCCCAGGGTGACCGAAAGGACCGACCATCCGCCAAGGCCAAGCAGACACAAGCCGGTTGCCCAGGTCAGCAGCGAGAGGGCTCCTCCGCCGATCCCAAGCCATTCATGCGCAATCGCCCGCACGCCGATTGCGGCATGAACGCTTACGGCCGCCACGAAGCTTCCGTAAAACAGGAACCACGCGACCGACCCCTGCGTCCGGCCCAGGATTTCCGCGGCGGTAAGTCCTCCCCGCGCCGAAAGGATGATCACGCCGAGGTGGACGAGCACGAACGGCGCCATGAGAATGGCCGTGACGCGCTGGAAAAGGTAGAGCCGCAAGTCGAGCATCAGCCGCGCCTTCCGAACCAGTTCAGTTTTGCTTCGCGCTTGAGGCCGGCGATGGCTGCCATCGGGTCGAGGCCCATCGGGCAGGACGCGGTGCAACTGCCAATGGAATGGCAGTTCAGGCACCCGTCCGAGCGGCTAACGGCCTCGAGTATCGACGGCCTGGCGGAATCCCTGACGTCATTCAGGAGCGTCCAGGCCCGTTGAAGCGCGGCAGGACCCAGGAACTCGCTATTGCCCGCAACAGTGTCGCAGGCGGCATGGCAGACCGAGCAGTTGATGCACTCGATGCCGGCTGTGGCAACGGCGCGTCCGGGGGTCTTCGGGGTCACCGGCTCGATCTGGTCGTCGCGGGAGCGGGTTGGGTGATGAAACCCTTCCGCTTCGATCCATTTTTGAAAGAAAGGATCCATGTCGACGGCGAGGTCCTTGATGACGGGCAGGTTCCGAAGAGGCGCGATTTCCAGCCGGTCGTTCCGCAGAACCTTCCGCACGTGCGTGCGGCAGGTCCAGCGCGGCATGCCGTTGACCATCATCGCGCAGGAGCCGCACATGCCAACCCGGCATGAGAACCTGTAGCTCAGGGTCGGGTCGATGTTCTGCTGAATCCAGCTTACAACATCGAGAATCGTCTGGCTCTCACGGGAGGGCACTTCGAACTCTTCGTCGAAGTGTTCGTCCGGTCGTCCGCGCCTGACCGTCACGTTGAGCGTACTGGTGGTTTCCGGCACTCGCGCCTCGGTCGATTCGCCATGTGTGATCGAATATAACGTCAAGTTTTTTCGACAAAAGTGAAGATGATCCTGCAATTCATGCAACGGAGCATTTCATTCCGCACGCGACTACCGTCAAGTGAACGTAGTCCCGGATTTGAGGCGGCCCCGGTGCAGGCCATCGACGTAGTGGAACCTGTCGCTTGCAACGCTTGGACGGACTTCTCATGACTTCACGGGCACCGGTTCCGGGCAAGGGCCACGTCGATCCGCAAAGGGATTCCGGTCAATCCGAGACGGAATTCGCGGCAGCTTTGACTGTCGGCGCGGCTGCGGTACAGGATCCGACATCCTTCCGCATCGGCACCGGCGGTGCGGGCGGCACGTACTTCCCGATCGCGGGCACCATCGCCAACAGAATGTCTGCCCCTCCCGCCACGCGACCCTGCGACAAGGGCGGGCAGTGCGGCGTTACGGGGCTGATCGCGATTGCGCAGTCCACCACCGCATCCGTATTCAACAATGCCGCCGTCCAGAACGGCGAACTCGAAGCATGACTGGCCAGCGCCTATTCGACCCGGGACATGTGCCTCGGAACGGGCAAGTTCGAGGGCAAACCCCATCCGAAGCTTCGCGTTGTCGCCAATCTCTACCCGGAAGACCTGCACCTGGTGCTGGCAAAGGGAAGCAGCATTTCGAACCTTGGAGACCTGAAGGGCAAGCGCGTCGGAATCGCGCAGGCCGGGTCGGGCACGCAGGTTGCGGTCGAGGTCATGCTCGGCCTTTGGGGCGTGAACCGCGACAACATCGAGGAAGCTGAATTGAACAACGCCGGGTCGGCTGAACGCCGGGCGGATGGGCAGCTTGACGCATTTTTCTACGCCGCCGGGTGGCCGGTTGCGGCAATGGTTCAGCCGGCTTCGACGAAGGGAATGGAGCTTCACAGCTTTTCCGACGAGGACATGGCCATGATCAACGAGGCCGTTCCCGCATATATCCCGTCGATGATTCCGGCCATCGTCTATGAAGGCGTTGGCTATGACGTGAATACGCACGCCGTTTCGGCATTGCTCGTGGTGTCCTCCAACCTGGACGAGGAACTCGTCTACGGCATCACCAGTGCGCTCTGGAACAAGAACGCCCGCAAGCTCCCGGACAACGGACACGCGAAGGGCAAGCAGATCACGGTCGAGACGGCGCTCGACGGGATCGCCGCCCTCGGCGTGCCGCTCCACGCGGGCGCCGAACGCTTCTACAGGGAAGCGGGCATGCTTCAGTAGGCGACGGCAAATACGCCAATCCGATTGCTGCGGGCGGCAGGACTCATGCTGCCGCCGGCAGCTTCCGAGAAAGAACGGAACCCCGGGCCGGACTCGGGGAGCGCCGGCCACGAGTTGTCGGCCCAAGAACTGGCCGCGATCGAGGAAGAATACGACGAAGGCGCCGCGACGCGCAGTGTCGGATAAAAGACGGGACTGGCGCTTCGGGCCGTTGCGCTGGTCTTCGCCGTCTACCACTATCTGACCGCCGGATTCGCACTTCCGCCCGACCACTGGCACATGGGCTGGCACCTCGCAGGCCTGTTCATTCTCATCTACGCGTTCTTTCCGCTCATCAGGACGCGATCCTCGTTTGACCTCAAGACAGGCGTCCTTCGCCTGGGCGGCGTTCCCTACTTCGGCTGGCTTTTGATGGCGCTCGGCGTGGCGTCCGCGCTTTATCTTGGGTCCGCCTGGCGCGGCGTGGCGTGGCTGGGGATCGAGGAGCAGACCTTCCGGATGGGCAATCCCAACACCTTCGACCTGGTGTTCGGGTGCATCATAATCTTGCTGGTCCTCGACATCACCCGGCGAACACTCGGGTGGGTGCTGCCGCTCATCATCTGCCTGTTCATGAGCTATGCGCTCTTCGGCCCGGCGTTTTCGGGAATTCTCCAGCACCCCGGTGTCAAGTTCCGCACGTTCGTGTCCTCGATGCACTTCCCGCAGGAAGGGATCTACGGAGTCACGCTCTGGGTCGTTTCGACCATCGTCTTTCACTTCGTCCTCTTCGGCGTCATCGCGCAGCGCACCGGACTCGGGAAGCTGTTCATCGACAACGCCACCATCTTCGCCGGGCGGAATACTGGCGGGCCGGCAAAGATGTCGGTCGTTTCGTCGGCGTTTTTCGGAACGATTTCAGGGTCTTCCGTCGCCAACACCGTGTCGACGGGAGCGCTCACGATTCCCAACATGAAGCGCTCGGCTATCCCGGCCGTTTCGCCGGCGGCGTCGAGGCCGCGGCCTCTGCCGGCGGCCAGATCACGCTCCCCATCATGGGGGCGGCGGCCTTCATCATGGCCGAATTCCTCGAGGTTCCATACACGATCATCGTCATTGCGGCGATATTTCCCGCGCTTCTCCACTATGTCGGCGTGTTTGCGGTCGTGCATCTGATGGCGCGCCGGTTGAACCTCCAGGGACTGTCGCGGGACATGCTGCCGAAATTCAGGGCGGTCTGGACCGATGGCTGGGCCAACGTGCTTCCGCTCATCGGGCTGCTGGTTGTCCTGTTTTCCGGATTCACGCCATTCACGTCCGCGTTCTGCGGCATTTCCATCGCACTGGTCACGGGGATGTCGCGCTTGCGCCTACCGGCATCCCTGGCCTACGCGGCGCTCTTCGTCGCCTTCGTGATCTGGAAACTCCAGGGCGGCGGATTCACGCCGGGAATCTCCGCGATCCTGATCGGCTGCACCGTTCTGGCGACGCTCAATCCGCAACCGCGCATCAACCTCGCGGAAATGACCTCGACCTTCGAAACCGGCGTCAAGTACGCGCTCGCGGTGGGCGCGGCTTCGGCCGCAGTCGGCATCGTGGTCGGGGTCATCAACACCACCAGCGTGGGCTTCCGGATCGGGTTTCTTGTGACACAGGGGGCCGGGGCGCTTGGAACCGACCTCCACGGACTGTTCTCCTTCGCAACCTACGATCTCTTTTCGGTCGAGGATCTGACCCTCTTAATCAGCTTCGTCTTCATAGCCCTGGCATGCATCCTGATGGGCGCCGGCATACCGAAGACGGCGCTATACATCATGCTGGTATCGGTGGCCCAGCCGGCGCTTGCCCAGTTCGGAATTCCGCCCATCGCGAGCCATCTGTTCGTGCTCTACTACGGCGTCGTCGCCGAAATCACGCCGCCGGTCTGCACGTCTGCATACGCGGCGGCGGCGATCGCAAATTCCAATCCGTTCAGAACCGGAATTTCCGCGTTCACGCTCGGACTCGGAAAGGTCGTGGCGCCAATGGCCTTCGTCTGCGCGCCTGTGCTTCTTTTCGCGTCCTCGACCGGATTTGACGTCTGGGAGTTTGCCTACGTGGCCGCGAGCGCCATCCTCGGAGTCGTCGCGCTTTCGGCGGCGGTCGTCGGCTACTGGCTTGTCCCGACGGGTTGGTTCTTTCGCATTCTCGCGGCGGTCGCGGGCATTGTCTTCATTGCGCCGTCGTTGCAGGCCGACGTGATTGCGCTGATTATCGCCGCGCTGGCAATCGCGACCCAGGTCGTCGCCAGGCGCATGCGGCCTTCGGCCAAGGGTCACGGGCAGACCGGCGCGTCCGTTTCGAAGCCCCGGTAGCGGTCAGGCGAGATCGTCAAGAGGCAAAGGCATCCGCCCAAACAATCGCCTGCCGGTCCCGAACGTTCCGCGGACATCGCACAGCTTCGCCCCCGAACGCGATCCCGTCTTGGACCAACCGTGGAGATCGGCAGGGGTCGATCAGCTCATCGAAGGCTGAAATAAAACACTGGGCCGGTCGCCGCGAATACAACAGGTTCGCAATTTCGGTCTGCACGAAGTCCAACCGGCTCCGCGTTCGCAAAGTCTCGTCGGGGCGGGTTCGTCCTCACTGCGGGTCCCGCGAGCCGGAAACGCGGTTTCGCTCGATCCGCCTGATTATCGCGGAACAATCCATTCCCCTGCCGCCCTCCTCCTCGACGAATCGCCGATACACCTCGGTCGCTAGGCGGCCGATCGCCGCGTCCGTGTCGGAGTCTTGCGCCGCCTGCTGGCTCAGCCTGAGGTCCTTGAGCATGAGCTCGGCCGCGAAGCCGGGGCGGAAGTCGTTGTCGGCCGGCGATGCCGGACCGACGCCCGGGGCAGGGCAGTACACGTTCATCGACCAGCTGTAGCCCGACGACGTGGATACCACGTCAAAGAGTTTCTGCCGGTCCAGGCCAAGGCGGTCCGCCAGAACGAAGGACTCGCATGTCGCAATGAGGGTCGCGCCGAAAATCATGTTGTTGCAGATCTTCGCGGCCTGTCCGTTGCCGGAAGCTCCGCAGTGCACGGACTTCTGCCCCATGGCGTCGAAGAGAGGAAGGACGCGCCCGTAGGCATCCTCCGAGCCCCCGGCCATGAAGGTCAGCGTTCCGGCTGCGGCACCGGATATGCCGCCCGAGACCGGCGCGTCGACGGGCAGGAGGTCCGCCGCCGTTGCGTCCTCCGCGACGGCGCGGGCGGTCTCGACGTCGACCGTCGAACAGTCCATGAAGACCGCGCCGGGCGACATCGCAGGAATGATCTCCGCCGCCACCTCCCTGAGAACCGCGCCGTCCGGCAGCATGGTGACGACGACGTCGCGTCCGGCGGCCGCCTCGGCCGCGCTCGCGGCGGTCCCGACGCCTTCGGGAATCGCCGCGCTTATGTCGTAACCCACCACCTCGTGCTCAGCCGCGACGAGGTTGCTCGCCATCGGCGCACCCATGTTGCCGAGACCGATGAACCCGGTTTTCATGTCCCTCTCGCCTCCTCTTGCAGTTGCAGCCCCCGTGAGCCGAGCGGGCGCAGCATTCGCGACACGACGCCTTCGGGAACGCTCCGCAGGTCGCGGTGCTTCCAGACCGGCTTCCGGTCCCGGTCGATGATCGAAGCGCGGATGCCCTCGAGAAAGTCCCCGTGCTCCGCCGAACGGTAGGTGAACCTGAACTCCTCCTCGAGAGCCAGCTCGATCGTGTCGCTCTCCCTAACGCGCCGGATGATCCGGATTGCACAGGCGACGGAAAGGGGGCTGTTCCGGTCGAGGCGCTTCCTGGTCTCCCTCGCGAATTCGTGCGGGTCGCTTTCGAGCGAGTCCAGAATCCCGGCGACTGTCCTGGCGCCGAAGTGCCGGTCGACGCGCCCCTGCAGGCCCGCGAGCCCGCCCGCCGGTGGCGGTTCGGCGAATCGCTCCGGTACGTCGCGGTCGCCTGATTCCACGAGCGCCGCGATTGCGCCGCTCCAAGCTTCGCGCGGAATGAAATGGTCCGCGAAACCGGCATGGATCGCGTCTGCGGGCCCCATGCGTGCCGCCGTGGTTCCGAGATACTCGCCCATGCGCCCGGGTGCCCGTGAAAGGAGCAGCGAACCGCCGACGTCCGGGACGAGACCGATTCCGCATTCGGGCATGGCGACCTGCGTGTTCTCGCAGACGACCCGGTGCGACCCGTGACAGGACACGCCGACGCCGCCGCCCATCGTGTAGCCGTGCATGAAGGCGACATAGGGTTTCGCATAACGGGAGATTTTCGCGTTCAGCCTATATTCGTCGCGCCAGAACCGGCGTCCGAATTCGTAGTCTCCCGCAGACGCGCTCACGTACATTTCCTGGATGTCGCCGCCCGAGCAGAATGCGCGCTCGCCCTCGGCATCGATGACGACCAGATGGACCGCAGGATCCGCCGCCCAGGCATCGAGCGCGCGCTCGGTTTCCGCGATCATGACGGGCGTGAGCGCATTGAGCGCGTCCGGCCGGTTCAGCGTGATGCGGCCGGCCTTGCCTTCCCTCCGGCAGGAGATGTCGCTCACGCGCCCCGGCCCTCGACCATGGAGCGGCTGATGATTAGCCGCATGATCTCGTTCGTCCCCTCGAGAATCTGGTGAACCCGGAGATCCCGCACGATTTTCTCCAGGCCGAAGTCCGCGAGATATCCGTATCCGCCATGGAGTTGCAGGCAGTCGTTGGCGACGCGGAATGCGACGTCCGTGACGAACCGCTTCGCCATGGCGCAGTGAACCGTTGCGTCCGGGTCCGCCCGGTCGAGTTTCCATGCGGCCTGGCGCAGGAAGACGCGGCCTGCCTGCAGTTCGGTTTCCGCATCCGCGAGACGGAACTGCAGGGCCTGGAACTGGTCGAGCGTGCGGCCGAACGCCTTGCGCTCGCCCATGTAGACGAGCGTCCTGTCCAGGGCCGACTGAGCGGCGCCGAGCGCGCAAGCCGCTATGTTGAGGCGTCCTCCGTCAAGTCCGGACATCGCGTACCGGAAGCCCAGACCTTCTTCGCCGAGGCGGTTCTCCTCCGGCGCCGAGACGTCATCGAGAATCACCTGCGCGGTCGGCTGGGCGCGCCAGCCGAGCTTGTCCTCGAGCTTTCCGAAGCCGAGTCCGGGCGTTCCGTCCTCCACGAGGATGCTTGAAATGCCGTCCGCACCCGCGCCGCCGGTCCTGCACATCACCACGTAACAGTCCGAATAGCCGCCGCCCGACACGAAGGACTTCGTGCCAGTGATGCGGTAGCGGCCGTTCGAGCGCACGGCCCGGGTCTTCAGCGCCGCCGCGTCCGAACCCGAACCGGGTTCGCTCAGGCAGTAGGACGCGATCTTCTCCATGGAGCAGAGCTTTCCGATCATCGCTCCGCGGAGTTCCGCGCTGCCGAAGGCCGAGACCATCGACGCGCACATGTTGTGGATTGACAGGAATGCCGCCACCGACGGGCAGGCCATGGACAGGCCTTCGAAGACAAGCGTGCCGTCCAGCCGCGACAGTCCGGCTCCTTCGTCGGACTCGGGCACGAAGAGCCCTCCGAAGCCGAGTTCTCCGGCCTCGCGCCAAAGTTCGCGAGGTATCGTGCCGGCGCGGTCCCAGGCAAGCGCGAACGGCGCAATCCGGTCGCGACCGAAGTCCCGCGCCGTGTCGAAGATGGCGCGCTGTTCTTCCGTGAGGCCGAAATTCAAGGCCTGCTCTCGTCCTCTGATCCTACCTCCGGTCTCCGGAGAGTCATTCCATGACAGGAATTGAAAAGGCCGCTCCCTCGCGAATTCCGGACGGCCACCTCGATGTGACCGTCTTTGTCCGGGTGTAGAAGCGGAACGCATCCGGGCCGTGCTGGTTCAGGTCGCCGAATGCGGACTTCTTCCAGCCGCCGAAGGTATAGAAGGCGAGGGGAACCGGAATTGGCACGTTGACTCCGACCATTCCGATGTTGACGCGGTTGGCGAAGTTTCGCGCGGTGTCGCCGTCGCGCGTGAAAATTGCGACGCCGTTTCCGTACTCGTGATCCATGGCGAGCGCGAGAGCGTCTTCGTAGGATCCGGCCCTTACCGTCGAGAGAACCGGCCCGAAGATCTCGGTCTTGTAGATGTCCATGTCTGGAGTGACCCGGTCGAAGAGATGCGCGCCGACGAAGAATCCGCGCTCGTAGCCTTGCAGGCTGAAGTTCCGTCCGTCGACGACGAGTTCGGCTCCGGCTTCAACCCCCGAATTGACCAGGCCGAGTACGCGTTCCCTGGCTTCGCGCGTGACGAGCGGTCCGTAGTCGACGTCTTCGTCTGCGGTATAGGGGCCGACCTTGAGCGCTTCGACGCGCGGGACGAGTTTCTCGATCAGCGCATCCGCAGTCGCTTCGCCGACCGGAACCGCAACCGAGACCGCCATGCAGCGCTCCCCGGCCGCGCCGTAACCCGATCCGACGAGAGCATCCGCGGCCTGATCCAGGTCGGCGTCAGGCATCACGATCATGTGGTTCTTGGCGCCTCCGAAGCACTGCACCCGCTTGCCGTTGGCGCATCCGCGGGAATAGATGTAGGAAGCGATCGGCGTGGATCCCACGAAGGCCACCGCGCCGATGTCCGGGTGGTCCAGGATGGCGTCGACGGCTTCCTTGTCGCCGTTGACGACCTGGAGCACGCCATCCGGAAGCCCCGCTTCCTGCATGAGTTCTGCCAGCATGACCGGAACCGTGGGGTCGCGTTCAGACGGCTTGAGTATGAAGGCGTTGCCGCAAGCGATGGCCGGACAGAACTTCCACATCGGAATCATGGCCGGGAAATTGAACGGCGTGATGCCGGCGACGATGCCGACGGGCTGGCGCATCGAGTACATGTCGATTCCCGGGCCCGCGCTATCGGTGAATTCCCCCTTCAGGAGATGGGGCGCGCCGATGCAGAACTCGGCGACCTCGAGACCCCGCTGCACGTCGCCCCTTGCGTCGGGCAGGGTCTTGCCGTGCTCGCGCGACAGGGCCTCGGCGAGCACGTCCATGTCGCGGTTCAGCAGGTCGACGAACTTCATGAGGACGCGGGCGCGCCGTTGCGGATTCATCGACGCCCATGGTGGCTGCGCGCGCCGGGCGGCCGCGACTGCGGTCTCGACCTCGTCCGCGCCTGCGAAGGGAACCCGCGCGATCGTTTCGCCGGTGGCAGGGTTGAAGACGTCTCCGAACCGGCTGGATCTGCCCTTCCGCCGTTGGCCGTCAATGAAATGCGTGAGTTCTTCCATCGAGTCCTCCATGTATCGGTGGCGGCTGCCGCGCCGCCGTGACAGGCTCTGCGAATAACCCGGATTCGAGCATCGGGCAATGGTGGGCGGACGCGGGCGGCGCCGATGCGGATCTGTCCTGCAGGGGAAGCGCTTGAAGCCCGTGGCAGATAACGCTTGACCAACCGCGATCAATCCTGTTTTGCGTTCGGAGTCGCGGAAGGAATGACGGCAATGCGGACGGGATTGTATGCGGGAACGTTCGATCCGGTAACGCTCGGGCACATGGACATCCTGAAACGAGCCTGCACGCTCGTGGACCATCTTGTTGCGGGAGTTGCGATCAACGCCGACAAGGGACCGCTGTTCTCGCTCGAGGAACGCGTGGACATGGTCAAGTCCGCGGGCGCGGGGATTTCGTCGGACGCCGGAGTCCGCTTTTCCGTGCACCCTTTCGAAAACCTGCTTGTGCAGTGCGCGGAGGACGTGGGGGCGACCGTCATCATCAGGGGCCTACGGGCCGTTTCCGATTTCGAGTACGAATTTCAGATGGTAGGAATGAATCGTTCGCTCAACGACAGCATCGAGACCGTGTTCCTGATGGCGGACACCGGTTACCAGACGATCGCATCGCGGCTTGTCAAGGAGATTGCACAGCTTGGCGGCGACGTTTCGCGATTCGTGCCGCCCGACGTGGCGGAGGCGCTTGCCGCGAAGTTCGGGCGCGGGTGAGGGAGGAGGTCGGGCATGTCGCCAGGCAACGGGAAGGCTGGCTCTGCTGCATGCGGCGGCGACGCAGCCCGCGAGAACACGCTCGTCATGACGCTCTGCCACGGCGCGGTCGAAATCGAGCTGTTTCCCGGTTTGGCTCCCCGCCACGTCGGCAGAATCAAGGATCTTGCCAGGAGAGGCGCTTACGACAACGTCGCGTTTCACAGGGTCATCGACGGCTTCATGGCCCAGACTGGCGACGTCAAGTACGGCAACATGGAGCGGGACTACGACAGGCGACGGGCCGGAACGGGCGGATCGGACCTTGCCGATCTCCCGGCGGAATTTTCCGGTCTTCCCTTTGATCGCGGCACGCTAGGCGCGGCGCGCGGAAGCAATCCGAACAGCGCCAATTCGCAGTTTTTCATCATGTTCAGGGACGGCCACTTCCTGAACAGGAAATATACAGCCTACGGCAAGGTAAAGTCGGGCATGGAGCATGTTGACCGGATCGCGTGCGGCGAGCCGCCTGTCGATCCGGACCGGATCATTTCCCTGAGAGTTCTCGCAGACTCATGACTCCGTTTGCCCTGGCTGGATGACCGTCCGCCGTGGGGCAGGTCGCCGCATCCTGCATACCTACGCCAGCGACAACGCGGACGTCAGGCCGCCCGACCGTCTTAAAATTCGGTCGACCCACAAGCGTCCGAGCTCTGAGCCAGCCTCTTTCAGACGCTTTGTTCAGGGGCTGACAGCAAACCGTGAGAACTCCGGCAAACATGGGAGAGGCGGCCGAGGCAGGGGTGAGTTTGTGCTCCTGCATTCGCCGCCAGGTCCTGCTCCGCCAGTATATTTCGCGACTTCGAACTTATGGGAAACGCCAAGACAGTCCCTTTGCCTTTCGGCCAATTCGCCGTCGTTGCGTCGACCCGGTACGTAGTCGGCGCATCGAAGGCAGTTCATGGGAGCCCGGACGATTCCGTGGCCGGGCAAATTACTTAGCCCGTGCAACATTCGAAAACCCGCCAAAGCAAGTACGATATCGAATGCAATACGCTGAGACCTCAAACTCGACCAAACTTGCGGCTCTCTGAACCGCGCCACTCAGAGGCGCGCTGGGTTGCAGGAAAATGGGATTGTCTCCTGCGAATTTTTGTGTCCGGAATGCTTGCGCGACGAGCCAAAGGGTTGTCCGCCTTGCTGGAACCGAACGAAGAGAAGGTCTTGTCAAGCTCCAGCAGGGAAGAACTCCGAGAATTCTGATCTTGGTCTGGAACTCTTTCTCACAGTGAAGTAACTGCCGATCCGAAATCGCCGAGCAAACTATGGCTTCCCGACTGCACCTTCCATCGCTTACCGTCAAGGGATTCCGGGCTATCCATGAGCTTGAGCTTCCTTTGCTAGGCCGAGTTACGCTGTTGGCCGGAAAAAACTGCATTGGCAAGACCACCATCCTTGAGGCAATCCGGGTATTTGCTTCCAGAGGCAATGTCCGGAATTTGCATAATATTCTTGTCAGCCGCGAGGAAGTCGTCTCTGGCGAAGACGAAAATGGCGACGCAATGGAGTTCCCGGATTTTCCATCGTTGTTCCACAGATTTGATTCAGGCGATGGAACCGATGCTCCGTCAACCATCCGAGTCTCTGCCCGGCCCGCGCCTCACAGCCTTTCACTAAAGCTGGTTGAAGCTGATGTGCAGAAGGACATGTTTTCTGAGGGCATTTCCCTGAATGCACTCCGCGTGTCGGTCGGCAAACACAGGCACACCTTCCCTGTAGGTCGGATCAGACATTCGCGGCATCAGAAACAAAGGTATTTTTTGCCGAATCAATTTCGCAGACCTGACTTATGGCCCGATTCGATAGCGCTCGAGTGCCTGGGCCCGGGGTTGCTCGACAACGATGAGGTTTCGCGCCTCTGGGATGAAGTAGCCCTTACGCCAGCTGAAGAATTCGTGACTGAGGCCCTTCGACTGGTGGTAGGCGAAGAGCTAGAGCGTATTGCTGTCGTTGGTGACAGATCCGGATCGTTTCGGTCGAGAGGACGACGAGTTGTTGCCAGGTTCAGCCACTCGTCGACCCCAATACCGTTGAAACGTCTGGGCGACGGCGTGCAGCGTCTGTTCGGAGTTTCACTTGCGCTCGCAAACTGCCGAGACGGCATCCTCATCATCGACGAAGTAGAAAACGGCATTCATCATTCAATCCATCGGGCACTTTGGAAAATGATCTTCCGTGCGGCGGAAGAAGGAAACGTTCAGGTTGTCGCTGCAACCCACAGTTGGGATTGCATTGCCGGCTTTGCGGAGGCTGCGATCGATACACCTACGAATGGGATTTTGTATCGGCTTGAGCGCACTGGGGATGATTTGCTCGCAATTCGGTACTCCGAGGAAGATCTTGAAGTGGCGGCTCGGCAACGGATTGAGGTTCGCTGAACCACATGGAGCCGACCACGAACTCTAAGTTGCTTCTTGTTGAAGGTTCCGATGATATGCACGTAGTAATAAATCTACTGGGAAGCCACGGTTTCCAACCGCGCTTCGGAAATCGACCCAAGGAAGTTTTTCAGCAACTCCGGAAGTCGATCTACAATGAAGTCAATGTGTCCGGGCGCGATGCGCTGGGTATACTCGCAGACGCGAACGACGACTTTGTTGGCCGATGGCTGTCTCTTTCTGAAGGGCTCAAGAGGGCCGGTTGCAATGTCCCGAAGTCTCTTTCTCGCGCTGGCAGCGTGTTCTCCGGACCATTGGGAATCCGCGTAGGTGTTTGGCTCATGCCCGACAACCGGCGCGCCGGTGAACTGGAAGACTTCGTCCAT
Source organism: uncultured Amylibacter sp. (assembly GCA_963662815.2). Classification (GTDB taxonomy): domain Bacteria; phylum Pseudomonadota; class Alphaproteobacteria; order Rhodobacterales; family Rhodobacteraceae; genus JAPPHA01. The sequence goes on along the minus strand of CAXXWA010000020.1, from coordinate 21,765 downwards.
GACATGATTTCGGTGACAGATCCCATTTTGCCGCGCGCGAAGTGCTACATCGACGGCATTCCCGAAGGGGACCGGAGATTCGCAAACGCCAAGCTCACCAGAGCCTATGTGCATGCGTGGTTGGCAACGCGCGAAAAGCCTCGGCCCATGGGCACGGCAATTGCGGCTGGCGACCTTCTCCACGATGTGCCGGTTGCAAAAAACTTCATCGATTGGTTGCGCAAGCTGTTCGAGTTCTAGGCGCTGTCCCAGAATTCATCGACATATTGGAGCCACCTGTCGTTCTTGGCGACAAAAAACCACTAGGAGTTTGTGGCGTAAGCGGCGACCGGCACGACATGTTTAATTGGGCAGGAGATTCTCCGTTCGGCAATTCCTCACAAGCGCCAGAGTCGGTGACACGAAATTTACGGTGTCTATTTTGCTTCCCTCCGGCACGCCTAGCTTGAAGTTCTGGAGCACTGCGGCCCGTACACGATCCGCCATAATCGGAGGAGCGGGGTCGGCTTTTGTTGGCATAGATTATGGAGCTTATTCAGAGGCTTGTAGACGGAAACTACGGCGAATTGTACGGAGCGATTCTTGGCCGAACGGAGCGCCCTTGCCGATGCAAACAAGGCGCAAAGCGTCCTATTTCGGAATCGGCGCAACCTCTGGCCTCGGAAGATCAGTTGCTGCGAACATGTGTGTCCGGCCCGGATGTTGCGTATTCTTCTAGAGCAGCGGCGAAAGCCGCTCTTCCCTGACCGAGCGACTATAGCGTTTGCTGCGCGAACATTACTGTTTGCTTGACTTGAGCGCCGCACCGGTACACGCCAACGCGGGGTGAACAAAGACCCGATCGAGAGAGCGTCGAAACATGGTTCCTTTTCTTGGACAATGCTGAGTGTCTCGACTACGCTCGGGTCGGATACAGGACGCAGAGAGACACTGGGAATGCGAAACGGATTGCGGGTCTTCCAAGGTGACATCACCACGCTTGCGGTCGACGCGATCGTGAATGCCGCCAACTCGTCGCTTCTTGGCGGCGGCGGAGTTGACGGGGCGATTCACCGCGCTGCGGGCCCGGAACTGCTCCGCGAGTGCCGCACGCTCGGAGGCTGCGAAACCGGAGACGCGAAAGCGACCCGAGCATACGGCCTCCGCGCAAAATTCGTGTTTCACGCGGTCGGTCCGGTTTGGCGAGGCGGATCCGTCGGAGAGGCCGGGTTGCTGGCAAGCTGCTATCGCAGGTGCTTCGAGCTCGCCGGGGAACGGCACGTTCAGTCTATCGGATTTCCCGCGATCAGCACCGGAGTCTACGGATATCCGCTGGAGCAGGCGACGCGCATCGCAGTGACCGAGTGCCTGAATTGCCTCGAGTCATCCGGTTCCGTCAGGGAGGTCGTCTTCGCCTGCTTCGATGCAAGGAGCCGGGACGTTTACGAAGCGATCATCGGAGAACTTGCCGCGGATTGACTTCGGGCAGGGCCGTCAGGGACTCGCTGCCGGCCAGGATTCGCTGCTTCCCCGATGCGAGTCGATGTCGCCATGACCGGAAGGCGATGACCATTCGCTACGCCGTTCCCGACTCGCAGGGCTATCTGCGCACAACCAGCTTCTTCACGATCCGCTGCCCGGGAAATCGGCGCGTGAATGTCGGCTCGTCGACTTCGGCGGCGGCGGGCGAAAACAAGCCCCGCATCCCGCCGTGACGCGAGTTCGAAGAGATGACGCGAGATCAAAGGCTCGTGAATTGCAATGGCCCGGTGCGATCCGCCGTGCGATACTCCATCCGGCAACCCAGCGGAGAAGACTGCATGAAGAAGCTTTGGTGCGCGTTGCTTTTCGCGGCAACGATGCCGACCCTTGCGATCCCGAGCGATGCTCGCTGGCAGTACGAGTGGCCTGGAACGGACTTCACGATACGCGCCGTCGATCTCTCCGAAATCATGAGCGGAGGGCCGCCCAGGGACGGCATCCCGGCTGTCGACGATCCGCAATTCTTGGCGGTCGCCGATGAGTCGCGGCTCGGCGAGCGGGAACCTGTCATGACCGTCGAGATTCCCGGGGAAATCCCCAGGGCCTATCCCGTAAGGTACCTGACCTGGCATGAAATCGTGAATGACAGGATCGGCGGCGTGGCAGTCTCCGTCACATTTTGCCCGCTCTGCAACTCAGGTATCGTCTTCGACCGGAACGTCGACGGCAGGACTTTTTCCTTCGGCGTTTCCGGCAAGCTCCGCAACTCGGACATGATCATGTACGACCGGGAAACCGAGAGTTGGTGGCAGCAGTTCGAGGGCAGGGCAATTGTCGGCGAGATGACGGGCGCGGTGCTCGACCGGATTCCCGCCTGGATGGAGAGCTGGTCGGAGTTCGCGGCGCGCAATCCGGAAGGGCTTGTAATGGACAGGCCCTCGCATTCGCGGCCGTACGGTACGAATCCCTATGTCGGCTACGACTCCCTCGATACGCCGTTCCTCTTCGCCGGCGAGAACCCGCCGCACGGCATCCCGCCTCTTGCGCGCGTGGTCGCCATCGGCGACCGGGCGTGGCCGCTTTCGCGTTTCGCGGACGTGGATGAAGTCAACGAGGACGGATTACGCATATCATGGAAGTCCGGCACCGCGTCGGCCCTCGACAGCCGGATCATTGCCAAGGGCAGGGACGTCGGCTCGATAAGGGTCCGGGACGCCGCGACCGGAAAGGATGTCGCGCACGACGTGTCCTTCGCCTTCGCGTTTCACGCCTTCCATCCCGAGGGCAGATGGATGCTCGGCGAATAGCACGTACAGAACGCGCCTTGCGAAGCTCGTTCCACCCGCATCCGCAGGGATCATTCTGCAACTGCCGTTCGGCGGGGAATCGCCTGCGGAGCGCTCGCGCGGGGGCAAGCGCGCGGTCGTGCGATGGATCGGAGCGCGGCCTTCGCCGCGAAGGGACGTCAACCCGTGCCTTCCTTGGCGGGCGCGGATTGCGCGGTCGTGACAAGAACGTGCCGCTTCCTGCCTGCTGACAGCCGGATTCCTTCCAAGAGCCGGTTGCGGTCGACCTTCTGGCCGACGTCCGTTACCGGGCGGTCGTCCACCCTGGCGCCGCCGCCCTGAACAAGGCGCCGCGCTTCCTTGCCAGACCCGGAAAGCCCGGACCGCACGAACAGCTGGACGACGGAAATGCCGGTTGCATCCAGTTCCGAGATCGGAATCGTCACTTTCGGCAGCTTGCCCGTCGTCCCGGACCCTGCCGCGGTGTTGCTGGATTCACTGGCGTGGTCCGTGCCGAACACATCGTGGGCTGCCTTCCTCGCTTCTTCCGCGGCGAGCCTGCCGAAGGCGAGCGCCGTCACCTCGTCCGCAAGCCTTGTCTTGGCGTGATTTATCTCCGAGCCGCCGAGATCCGCCAGCCGGTCGCACTCGTCGAGTTCGAGTTCCGTGAACAGGCGGAGAAACCTTCCCGTATCGGCGTCGGCCGTGTTGCGCCAGTACTGCCAGAAGTCGAAGGGGGAGATCCTGTCCCGGCTGAGCCAGACGGCCCCGGACGCGGTCTTGCCCATTTTCGAACCGTCGGCCCTTGTGAGTAGGAGCGACGTCAGCCCGTAGACAACCGTGCGGTTGACGCGGCGGGTCAGATCGACGCCGTTCACGATGTTGCCCCACTGGTCTGACCCGCCCATCTGCAGCATGCAGCCGAGGCGGCTGTTGAGCTCCATGAAATCATATGCCTGAAGAAGCATGTAGTTGAACTCGATGAACGAGAGCGGCTGTTCCCGGTCGAGGCGGCTTCGCACGGAGTCGAACGTCAGCATCCTGTTGACCGTGAAGTGGCGGCCGAAGTCCCTCAGGAACTCGACGTAGTTCAGCCCGTCGAGCCAGTCGGCGTTGTTGAGGATGGCCGCAGCTGTCAGAGACTCCCTGAAGTCAAGGTAGCCTTCGAAAATCTTCCGGATTCCGAGTATGTTGCGGTCGATGTCCCCGTGCGAGAGAAGCTTTCTGGTTTCGTCCTTCCCGGAAGGATCCCCGATCTTCGTGGTCCCCCCGCCCATGAGCACGATCGGTCGGTGGCCGGTTCGCTGAAGCCAGCGCAGCATCATGATCTGGATGAGCGAACCGACATGCAGGCTGTCGGCAGTGGCGTCGAAACCGATGTAGGCCGGCACCGTCTGCTTGCGGAGCAGGAGGTCGAGTCCCTCCAGATCCGTGCAGTCCTGCAGGAATCCGCGCGCCTGCATGACGTTCAGGAATTCAGATCTGGGCTTGAAATTCGTCAACGGTTACTGTCCCCTGCAGGCGCATCTGACGACCTATAGACGAAGGCGGTTGGCAGTGAAAGGGACGGGGACGATCTCGACCGGCCCGGTCTGGGCTCTCGGGTGCATGTCGGGCACTTCCATGGACGGGGTCGATGCGGCGATGCTCCGCACGGACGGAGTGCGCCTGCTTGAGTTCGGTCCCCATGCGTACCGTCCCTACACGCCCGACGAGCGGGCGGCGATTTCGGCCGCGCAGGGCCTGTGGCCCGATGACGACCAGCTCGTCCTCGAACGGGCGGAACGCGCGGTTCGCACGGCGCATGCCGATGTCATTGCGAAGTTTCGCGGGTTCGATGTCGTCGGATTCCACGGGCAAACCCTCTCGCACGACCCGGCGACAGGGCGCACGCACCAGATCGGCGATGGGGAGACGCTCGCCCGCAAGGCTGATTGCATGGTGGTCTGGGACTTTCGCTCGCGCGACATGGCTGCAGGCGGCCAGGGCGCACCACTCGCGCCCCTGTTTCACTTCGCATGCGCCGGGAGGGCAGGCGAGGCGGATCCGGTCGCGTTCCTGAATTTGGGCGGCGTCGGCAACCTCTCCTACGTCGATCCCGGAAAGGTGCGACCCGGCGAACCCGATGCGCTCATCGCTTTCGACACCGGACCGGGAAACGCGCTCATCGACGACCTGATGCTGCGGCGCCGCGGCGAGTCGATCGACCTGGACGGGTCGCTTGCGGCGTCGGGGACGCCGCGGCAGTCAGTCATCGATGCGGTTCTGGGCAAGCCCTATTTCCAGCGGCCGCCGCCCAAGACACTTGACCGCAACGACTTCTTGGATGTGCTGGCGCAAGTCGCCCAGTTGACCGACGCCGACGCTGCCGCGACGCTTGCCGCGCTGACCGCGGCGAGCGTCGCCGCAGCGGAAGCGTTCCTGCCGCAGCAGCCCCGCAAGTGGCTGGTCTCCGGGGGCGGTTGCCGCAACGCCGCGATCATGGGGGAACTCGGCGCGCGTCTCGGTTCCCCGGTTCTGCCGGTGTCGTGCATTGGGCTGGACGCGGACATGCTTGAGGCGCAGGCCTTCGCCTACCTCGCGGTCAGGACCCTGCGCGGGCTGCCGCTTTCGATGCCGTCGACGACGGGATGCCGGGTCCCGACGCGGGGCGGAAGGATCAGCGCGCCGCCGGAGCCGGCCTGACGGCGATCTCCGGTCAGCGCGTGTTTTCCGTCAGCCTGCGGCGGACGTAGGCGTCGACGCTGGCGACAAGCGTTTCCATGTGCTCCTTCTCGAAGAAGTGGCCGGCGCCGCTGATGACTTCATGGGTAATCGTGATGCCCTTCTGGTCATGGAGCCGGCGGACCATTTCATCCGTGTCCTCGGGCGGCGCGACGCTGTCGTCGGAACCGTTGACGATCAGCCCTGAAGAGGGGCAGGGCGCGAGGAACGTGAAGTCGTACAAGTTTGCAGGAGGCGCCACCGAAACGAATCCGGACACCTCCGGCCGCCGCATCAGCAACTGCATGCCAATCCAGGCGCCGAACGAGAAGCCCGCGACCCAGCAGTGCTTGGCGTTCGGATTCAGAGCCTGAAGATAGTCGAGCGCAGACGCCGCGTCCGAGAGCTCGCCGATTCCCTCGTCGTACTCGCCCTGGGACCGGCCGACCCCTCTGAAGTTGAACCGCAGAACGGTGAATCCCATCCTGTGGAACGCGTAGTGGAGATTGTAGACCACCTTGTTGTTCATCGTCCCCCCGAATTTCGGGTGCGGGTGAAGCACGATGGCGAGCGGGCTGTCCTTCTTGATCTGCGGATGATAGCGGCCTTCGAGTCGGCCTTCCGGGCCTGGAAAGATTACTTCCGGCATAGAATTCTCCGGGGCTTCGCCGACGCGGGGGCCGTGGTGCCTGTTGACGGTCGCGCGCCGACAAATTAGAATGATTCTAAAGTGACGGGCATGGGCGGCCCTTGAAGCCTCGCCTGTTAGAACCTTCGGAAACGGGCGTCAACCTCGCCCGACAGGGGCGCAAAATGAAGCTCAGCACCAGGGGCAGATACGCGATGATCGCTCTCGTCGATTTAGCCTCCGAATCGGGGAGCGCGGTGTCTCTCTCCGAGATATCGGAACGCCAGAACATTTCGCTGTCCTATCTCGAACAGCTGTTCGTAAAGCTGAGGAGGGCGGGAATCGTCAAGTCCGTAAGGGGGTCCGGAGGCGGCTACCGACTCGCCCGGTCCAGCGAGTCGATCAGGGTTTCCGAAGTCCTGTCCGCCGTCGACGAAGTCATGGACGCGCTCGCAACGGGCGCGGGCCAGTCCGGAGCGATGTCGGGAACGCGCGCGCAGTCGCTGACCAACCGGTTGTGGGAATCGCTTTCGGCGCAGGTCTACGTGTTTCTGCACCAGACACGCCTCAGCGACATAACGACCAACCAGCTTGCGCCGTGTCCGGCCGTGCCGAACCTCTTCCAAATCGTGCAGGAAGACCAGTGACCCGCGTCTACCTGGATTGGAACGCGACGGCGCCGTTGCGGCCCGAAGCGCGCGCCGCGATGCACGACGCCATGGAGTGTCTCGGAAACCCTTCATCAGTCCACGCGGAAGGACGCGCCGCCCGGGCGATCGTGGAAAGGGCGCGGGTCGAGGTTGCGGATGCGTTCGGCGCCGAACCGTCGGAGGTCACGTTCACGTCCGGCGCGACGGAAGCGGCGGCGCTAGCGATGTCCTCCCGGCGAATCGCCTGCGCGGAAATCGAGCATGACTGCATCCTCGCATGGGCGGATTCCTCCGTTCTGGCCGACTCGGACGGTCGGGTCGAGATCCTGGCGCCGCGGGATTCGGCGCTCCAGGCGGCAAGCGGGGAGACCGGGGTTCTGCAGCGCCTTCCTAAAGGGCTCGCAGTCTCGGACTTCGCCCAGGCCTTCGGCAAGATCGCGTGCGACTTCGCCTCGAGCGGCATCGATCAGGCGATCATCTCCGCCCACAAGATCGGAGGTCCGAAGGGCGCAGGCGCCCTCGTCGTCAGGGACGGATTGGACCTGACTCCGCGCATTCGCGGCGGCGGCCAGGAGTCCGGACGGCGCGCGGGGACCGAGAACGTGATCGGCATCGCCGGATTCGGCGCCGCGGCCGCGGCCGCGGCCCGAGACGTCCGGAACGGACTTTGGGACGAGCTGGCGCGTCTCAGGGACGACCTCGAGGCGCGACTCGAAACGGAGGCACCGGGGACTGTTTTTTTCGGGCGGAACAGTTGCCGTCTTCCCAATACGAGCTGTTTCGCCTATCCCGGCTGGAGCGGCGAGACCCAGACCATGCAGATGGACCTCCGCGGATTCTCGATATCTTCCGGTTCCGCCTGCAGCTCGGGGAAGGTCGCGGGAAGCAGGGCGCTCAGGTCAATGGGCCACGATCCCGCTACGGTGGCGTCGGCCGTCCGCGTTTCCGCGGGACCGGCCACCCTGGAGGCCGACATGATTGCGTTCGCGGAGGAGTGGATCGCTGCCGGACGCAGGTACCGGGCAAGGGCCGCCTGACAACCGGCCGGACAATTTGGAGATTGCGATGGACGAATTCACGGCAAGGGAAGGCGTTGACCAGGAAACAGTGGATACAGTCCGTTCCGTCGGCGGCGCCTACAAGTACGGCTTTTCCACGGAAATCGAGATGGAGTACGCGCCGAAGGGTCTCGAAGAAGACATCGTTCGGCATATCTCGGGGCGGAACGAGGAACCGGACTGGATGCTTGACTGGCGCCTCGGCGCGTATCGGCGATGGCTGAACATGAAGGAGCCGAAATGGGCCATGGTTCACTATCCGGAGATCGACTTCCAGGAGCAGTACTACTACGCGCAGCCGAAATCGATGGCAGAGTCTCGCCCCGCGTCGCTTGATGAAGTCGACCCGAAACTGCTGGAGACCTACGAGAAGCTCGGCATTCCGCTGAAGGAGCAGATGATCCTTGCCGGCGTTTCAGGGGCCGGCGAGGTTCCGGCGGACGGAAGGCGCGTCGCCGTCGACGCAGTGTTCGATTCGGTCTCGGTCGGAACGACGTTCCAGGCGGAACTCAAGAAGGACGGCGTCATATTCTGTTCAATCTCGGAAGCGATCGCGGAACACCCGGATCTCGTCCGGAAGTACCTCGGTTCGGTGGTTCCTCCATCCGACAACTTCTACGCAACCCTCAATTCCGCGGTCTTTTCGGACGGATCTTTCGTCTACATACCGCCCGGCGTGCGTTGCCCGATGGAACTCAGCACCTACTTCCGGATCAACGCCGAGAACACGGGACAGTTCGAGCGGACACTGATCATCGCCGACCGAGGATCCTACGTATCGTATCTCGAGGGCTGCACCGCGCCGCAGCGCGACACCAATCAGTTGCATGCCGCCGTGGTGGAGCTGATCGCCGAGGAGGACGCCGAGATCAAGTATTCGACGGTGCAGAACTGGTATCCCGGCGACGAGCACGGCAAGGGCGGCATCTACAACTTCGTCACCAAGCGCGCAGACTGCCGGGGAGACAGGTCCAAGGTCATGTGGACCCAGGTCGAGACCGGATCGGCGGTGACTTGGAAGTATCCGAGCTGCATCCTGCGCGGCGCGGAGAGCCAGGGAGAGTTCTATTCGATCGCCATCGCCAACAACTTCCAGCAGGCGGACACAGGTACCAAGATGATGCATCTCGGGCGGAACACCCGCTCGAGGATCGTTTCCAAGGGCATCTCGGCGGGAAGGGCGCAAAACACCTACCGTGGCCTGGTCTCGATGCATCCTCGCGCGCGGAACAGCCGGAATCACACGCAGTGCGACTCGCTGCTGATCGGCGGCACGTGCGGCGCCCATACCGTGCCCTACATCGAGGTCAGGAACAATTCGTCGCGGGTCGAGCACGAAGCCACCACCTCCAAGGTGGATGACGATCAGCTCTTCTACTGCCGGCAGAGAGGCATCGGCGAGGAGGAGGCCGTCGCGCTCGTGGTCAACGGCTTCTGCAAGGAGGTCCTGCAGGCGCTGCCGATGGAATTCGCCATGGAAGCTCAGCAACTCGTGGCGATCAGCCTCGAGGGTTCGGTCGGTTGACGGGCTACCGGCAGGCCGCAATCTACGGCGTCACCACGGCGGGCGTGGTCTTCTTCATAGGCTGGACGACAGGGATGGGCGGCTCCCTGGTGCCGAACATCGGTTTTTCCGTTCTCATGGGGGTGTTTGCCGGGCTTCTCTTCACGCTGGTGGCAAAGTACGCGAGGCCAAGACACGGATCGTCGGCGAAGGGCCGGGGCAGACAGGGAAAGCGAAAGGAGAAACAGGACTAAAATGCTTGAAATCAAGAATTTGCATGTTGAACTTGAAGAAGAGAAGACGCCGATTCTCAAGGGCGTAGACCTCTCTGTCGAGGCCGGGTCAATACACGCCATCATGGGACCCAACGGGTCCGGAAAGTCAACGCTTTCCTATGTTCTCGCCGGGCGCGAGGGTTACGTCGTGACGCAGGGGTCGATTCGCTTCCGCGGCGAGGACCTGCTCGAACTTGAGCCGGATGAACGCGCGGTTGCGGGCCTGTTTCTCGCTTTCCAGTACCCGGTCGAGATTCCGGGAGTGGGCAACATGACGTTTCTCAGGACTGCGTTGAACGCCATCCGGAAGGCGAGAGGCGAAGCCGAACTGTCGGCCGCGGACTTCCTGAAACTGGTGCGCGCCAGGGCGAAGCAGCTTGAAATAGGCATGGAGATGCTCAAGCGGCCCCTGAACACGGGGTTCTCCGGCGGCGAAAAGAAGCGCAACGAGATCCTTCAGCTGGCCATCCTGGAGCCGTGCCTGTGTGTCCTGGACGAAACCGACTCCGGTCTCGACATCGACGCCTTGAAACTCGTGGCCGAGGGTGTCAACATCATGCGCGCTGACGACCGCGCGTTTCTGGTCATCACGCACTACCAGCGGCTTCTCAATCATGTCGTGCCGGATGTCGTCCATGTCATGGCCGATGGACGGATCATTGAGTCCGGCGGCGCCGGTCTCGCGCTGGAAGTCGAAACGAACGGTTACGTCGAATTGCTGAAGAAGGTCGCGTAGATGGCTCAGGCGAGGTCAGTTGCGGAGGCGCTAGACGCGCGCCTTGCGGCCGCCGAAGCTCTCGGCGGGTCGGGATGGTCGAGAGACGCGAGGTCCGCGGCTCTCTCGCGGCTCCGCAGGATGGGTATGCCGGCACGTCGCGACGAGTACTGGAGATTCACGGACCCCGAGAGGCTGGTGCGTCCGGACCCTGGCAGTGCGGATTTGCTAGGCGACGACGTGCGCATGGCATTCAGCAGCACCGACTGCACGCGGCTGGTGTTCGTCGACGGCGCGTTCAGGCCGGACCTGTCGGACCGGCCGGCGGCGGAGCACCTGGAGATTCTTCCGCTTCAAGAGGCGATGAGCGCGGACATCCACTGGGCATCGGCGCTCTACGGCCGACTGGAAGCCGCGGGACATGATCCGGTTGCCCGTCCGCTCGCGGCACTCAATACGGCGCTGGCGAAGGACGGTTTCGTCCTGCGCGCGACGGGCCGCGTGCCGAAACCGGTCTGCCTTACTTATCTCAGGGAGCGCGACGACGCCGATGCAACGGTGCATGTGGTCGCCGGCATTCTCGAGGGCGGCGCGCTCACTCTCCTCGAAAACGGACCCGGCGCCGCGCGGATGAACATCGTTATGGAAGTCGATGTCGCCAAGGGCGCGGTGTTCAACCATGTTCGCGTCCAGGGGAGGGACCACCAGCGTCTTACGGCGGCGCATGTCTTTGCGCGGCTCGCCGCGTCGAGCCACATGAAGAGCTTCACGATGACCTCGAACGGCGCGCTGACCCGGAACGAGACGGTCGTCGACATGACCGGAGACGGCGCCCGGGCGACCGTGGCCGGAGCTGTGGTCGGAGACGGCGAGTTTTTGCACGACGACACGGTTTTCGTGACGCACGGAGCCGAAGGCTGCGAAAGCAGGCAGGTGTTCAAGAAGGTCCTGCGAAACGGCGCGAAGGGCGTGTTTCAGGGAAAGATTCTTGTAAAGGAAGGCGCCCAGAAGACCGACGGCTACCAGATCAGCCAGGGCCTGCTGCTGGACGAGGACAGCCAGTTCATGGCGAAGCCGGAACTCGAGATCTACGCCGACGATGTGGCGTGCTCGCACGGATCCACCTGCGGTGCGCTCGATCCGGATGCGCTGTTCTACCTCATGGCGCGCGGCATTCCGCGGGACGAAGCCGAGAGCATGCTCGTACTCGCCTTCCTGGCCGAGGCCGTCGAGGAAATCGAAGATGCCGAACTTGCGGACGACGTCCGCGGGAGACTCGAGGAATGGATCGTTCGGCACCGGAGATGAGTCTCGCCGCGGACATCGCCTCTGCCTACGTCAGACCGCTCGGCAGTTTCGACCGAAAGCTTGATCAGCGCCCCGGCGAGGAAAACCTCCTGTCTTACGGCATGCTTGCGTGCCTGTTCGGGTTCGTCGCGCGCCTTCCCGCCATCGTTCGCGATACTGCGCCGCCGGATGCGCCGCCGCTTTACGCGGTTGCGGCAGGCCACTTCGTAGCGTCCCTCTTCATGGCGCCGCTTCTGCTTTACGCGCTGGCGGCGCTGTCTCACCTGCTTGCGCGGGCGTTCGGCGGGCGAGCGAACTGGCGCGAGGCGCGGCTCGCGCTTTTCTGGGCCGCCCTGGCATCGGCGCCGCTGGTTCTGGCTTTGGGCCTCGTCGAGGTCCTTGCGGACGGGCGCATCGCCGGCGCGTGCTTTCTTGGCGTCGGCGCCGTCTTCCTGTGTTACTGGGGCGCGTGCCTTTACCGGGTGGAGTTCGATGCCGCATCGTGATAGTGGGCTCCGGACCTTCATGGACCGAAATTGCTCGCCACGGACACCGGGGCCGGGACTTGGGCGAACTGGCTTGCCCCGCACGGCATTGTCCCCGTCGCCGCCGGGGACGGGATTCTTGACGACGGAGTAGGCCGGATGGCGACCGAATTGCTCACAAACACGGTTCGCCAGGCGATCCTGACCATCCGCGACCCCAAGGCGGGTCTCCGTTCAGTGATGGCATACGGGCTCGGAAACCGGGCGCTCGTGGAAACAGCGGCGCTCGTCGCCATTCTTGGCGCGATCGTCGCCGCCCTTATGCTTGAGTTCACGCAGGCCGAGCCCGACGACATGGTTCTCGCGCCGGCGCGGTCGCCGATCGTTCTCGCCGCTTTCCAGCTTGCGACGATTTTCGTGAGTGCCTACCTGCTGTACTTTGTCGGCCGCCTGTTCGGCGGAGACGGCACCTTCGGCGAGTGCCTGACGGCATCCATCTGGCTGCAGGTCATCCTGCTGCTCGTCCAGATCCTGCAGTTCGCGCTGATGTTCATCCTCCCGTTCCTCGCCACGCTCGCATACATGGCGGCCATAGTCCTGGTCGTCTACCTCTCGGTCAGCTTCGTGAAGGAGGTGCACGGATTCCGGAGTCTCTTCGCCGTCAGCGCCGGAGTCGTCGGAACGATGTTCGTGCTGGCGATGATAATCGCGTTCCTGATGGCGAGTTTCGGAATCGTGCCGCAGCAGGGGTTCTGAATGTACGACGTCGAAGGAATTCGGGCGGATTTCCCGATACTTGCGCGCTGCGTCAACGGCAAGCCCCTGGTCTATCTCGACAACGGCGCCTCGGCGCAGAAGCCGCAGGCCGTGATCGATGCCGTGTCGCATGCCTACGCGAACGAGTATGCGAACGTCCACCGCGGACTGCACTTTCTTTCCAACCTTGCGACAGAGAACTACGAGCGCGTCCGGGGGGCGATACGCAGGTTCCTTGGCGCCCGGCACGAACACGAGATCCTGTTCACGACGGGAACGACCGAGGGAATAAACCTTGTCTCCTACGCCTGGGCAGCACCGCGTCTGGTTGCGGGGGACGAGATCGTCCTGAGCGTCATGGAGCACCACGCGAACATCGTGCCGTGGAACTTCCTCCGCGAACGCCAGGGCGTCGTGCTGAAGTGGGTCGAGCCCGATGCCCGCGGCGACCTTCCGGCCGAGTCCGTCATCAGCGCGATAGGCTCCCGGACGAAGCTGATCGCGGTAACTCAAATGTCCAACGTCCTGGGGACGCAGGTGGACGTCAGGTCCATTTGCGCGGAAGCCCGCGCTGCGGGAATACCGGTGCTGGTCGACGGATCGCAGGCCGCCGTGCACGGGCCGGTCGACGTGGCGGACATCGGCTGCGACTTCTACGCTATAACTGGGCACAAGCTCTACGGCCCGTCGGCGTCGGGCGCGCTCTACGTGCGCGAGGACCGGCTTGACGAAATGCGGCCGTTCAAGGGCGGCGGCGACATGATCCGCGAGGTCCGCCGCGATGCGGTCGCCTACAACGTGCCGCCGCACAAGTTCGAGGCGGGCACACCCGGAATCGTGCAAATGATCGGATTCGGCGCCGCTCTCGGGTATCTCGAGAACCTCGGCATGTCGAACATTGCCGAACACGAGGCGGGGCTTCGCGACTATGCGGACGGCAGGCTGCGGGAACTCGGCTGGCTGGACGTCCAGGGCGACCCGGTGAACAGGGGCGCCATCTTCTCCTTCGTCATCAGCGGAGCGGGGCATCCCCACGACATCTCGACGGTCGTCGACCAGCGGGGCGTCGCGGTCAGGGCCGGCCATCACTGCGCGCAGCCGCTCATGGAGCACCTTGGGCTCACGGCGACCTGCAGGGCGTCGTTCGGCCTCTACAACACCCGCGAGGAAGTCGATGCGCTGGTCGAGGCCCTTGAAGTCTGCCACGATCTTCTTGGTGCCTGATCCGGTCGCCGGATCCCGCGTCAGCGGAACGTTTCCCCGCGAAAGAGCCTCGCTTTCGGCAAGTGCTCAATTGGCAACCTGGTTCGCGCGAATTGTTCGCCCGACCCGATGCCACAAGTCCCCCTTTCGACACGCATCCGTTCCTTGTCCCGACTCATTGCCCGAAGGAAACGGCGCTGGAGCGCTTCGTGTCGGCTGTCCTCGCACGGCAGGACCGGATTGACCTTCCGGCTCACTGCTCCCATCCGCGCGCGACCAGCTCAGGCAGCTTCAAGGCGCCGTCAGCTGGAACATCCTTCAATTTCGAAACGCGCGTCACGCCGCCAACCTCGCGGCTGAGCAGAATGCCGTTTTCGCGACCGAGATAGTCGATCAGTTCGGGATGATGAGTACACGTCACGACCTGCGGCAAGGACTCGCAGCATTTTTCGGCAATCTCGATCAGCCATGGCTGAATTTCCGCAAGCGCCACGTAGTTCTCGGGATTGTCGAGGAACAGCGCGCAGCCCTGATTTCCGTCAGCTTCGCCAACGCATGGAGCGCAATCAGCGCGCGTTCGCCATCCGAGATCTCGTCCGGACGCAAGCTGTACGGATTGCCTTTCTCTTCGGCAAAACCGACCATGAGCGCCCGCACATCCAAACCGGCTTTTGCAATGCTCAACAGGTCAAATCCCTCGATGACACTCCGAAGCTCTGAAGTGAGATTCGCAACCCGCCCGGAATTCTCCAACTGGATGTGCCGATACCATGAGGCGAAGTTCGTTGCGTCGCGGCTCAATCGCGCTGATTCCTCCGCTGCCTCGGTTTCGAAACTGGCCGGGCCGAGGTTGCAAACAATCACTTTGCCCATGAAGTCCACAAATCGGTTCAGCAACCGGTTGTCCGGGCTCGGCTGCACGCGGGCAAGGGCGGATGCCGATCAATCGACCGGAAACATCGGCCCTTCCGAATGATCGTCCCGATGGAGCTGGACGGTTCCAAGTTCACACTGGAGCAGAAGTTGCCCGTTCGCAGTCAGCGACTCCCGCTTGATCCGGGCTTTCCGAATTCCTTCCTCACGCTCCACTTCCAAACGGTAAGTGAACGGGACGCGCTGAAAACCACCCTTCAACTCTATATCCAGTTCGAATGCCTGCTCCCTCCTGCCTTGCCAGCTCGTCAATGTGCGTTCCCGGAAAATTCCGCTGTCCGTCACTTTCGCAGTTCCGTCCAGGAGTCTGCACAGAGCGAACATCGCGTCCAGGACCTAAGTCCTGGCGGAGCCGTTGCGCCCAAGAAGACGGGTCAGCTCGTCAAACTCGATCTCGAAATTCACCAAGCTTCGATAGTTGCTGCAGTAAAGTCGCTTGAACATTGGCCTTTCCGAATGCGAAGTGCGACGCGACACTGTTGCAAAGGCGGATAACTGTCATGCGCCTGACTTCCTGGCCACCGCAATGGACCGATTGGCAAAGTCGATGCGCCGTTGCAGTCTCATCCGGGCGACTCGAGCAAGGCAGGCCATGCTATTCCCGAAGTGCGATGCAGAAACATGTTGGCCGCCCCAAGTGGCCCGATCGCGATTATGGACATTTCCGCGCATCCAGGCCCTGGTTTGGGCAACTCCGACCAGTTCCCCGCATCGCCAAGGGATTCGCGGCTTGAACGGCATTCTGCTCGGATCCCAAACAGGCTGCCGTTGCCGAAACGTGACTAGACCGACTCGAGCGTGGCTACGCCTTAACCGCGAAGCCCTCGCCGTCGAGGCGACGCGTCAGCCGGAAGCCCTCGAAGCCGGCCTCGCAGGTCGGCAGCCCACGCATTCGCGCCCGGGACGCCGAAGCCCGGCAACGCGCCTGTCCGATTTTCCCCGGAAGGCCGGCCGCATCCTGCGCCGGCAGCTTGTGCCGGCTGAACTTCGCCTCCTCCTCCGGGTCCCCGAACTCCAGTATCCGGCTCCTGTTGCTGACTGCCAACGCCGCGTGGGTCGCAACGGTGTTCGCCGGGGACTGCCTCAACCATCCGTTGCTCCTTTCGACGCTCGGACAGGAGACGCAAACGCCAGACCCGGCTCGAAACCTGCAGCAACCGCGGGCATGGCATCTGGACTCAACCGGTTGTTCGAATTTCTGAACATTGACGAATTCCGCCAGACAGACATGCGATTCGACCTCGGCAAGTTCCGCAATCGTTGCCCTGTTGCGCAAATTCAGGTATCCGGTTCCAGAAGGGATGTCAGGCCGAACGACCTGCAGGTGAACGCGTCAAGGACGATCGGGGCAGGCGGGTTTGGTAGCTGCGATTGCGAGGTTTGTTTTGCCGCGGAATTATCGCGCGTGCCGTGCAGTCAACGAATTGCGCACCGGCCTGTCGGGATGCAGGCGGTCGGCAAGTCGCCTCACGCATGCACAACGGTTCGTGCCGGGGAGGCGCTGGAGAGTTCTCGACCAAGTCGAATCCGTGACATCGAAACCAGTGCGCTTCGGAACCGGATTGGACCTCGGTCGGTCTTCCGAACGCCGCCCCCTTGCCTGCAACGGCGGAATTCATCATGGATCGGGTAGATTCGTGCGGGACGGTTTTCCCGATCGACTGGACCGTCCGCAACGGTTCGGTCGCCTCGTGCGGCGGGAACAGGCGCCGCGCCGGAGTTCACAGGAGGTTTTCCGGTGAACGAGGCTGCGAACGTCCCGTTCGGAAACCGCCGCCAACGGCCCTCGGAGGAACCAAGAGCATGTTGATCGTTCGCGCCTCTGTCGTCCTCCCGGCAGCGGTCAGTTGCGTTTTCGCCGTCTTCGCGACCGGAACGCGTGCCCAGGAGAGTTTTTTCGACGCGATGGAGTTTTCCGGGCGAATCTCCTTCGAAACGCGGTACCACCCGTCTTCCGCGGCGCATCCCGGCCAGGTCTCGCACGCGAGCGGCATCGCCGTGGAGGGAACGGCCTATGTGGAAGGGGACGGCGGAGGAAGCTTCACGATCACCCCGTTTTTCCGATACGATGCCGGAGATCCGGAGCGCACACATGCGGATCTCAGGGAAGCCTATCTTCTCGCCTACGGAGACGCGGGCGATGGCGAATGGGAGCTTCGCCTTGGAATCGATCAGGTGTTCTGGGGCGTCGTCGAATCGAATTCCCTGGTCGACATCGTCAACCAGACCGATCTGGTGGAGAGTCCGGACGGCAAGACCAAGCTGGGCCAGCCGATGGTCCACGGCACCTTGTCCGGGGACTGGGGGGTTCTCGAACTGTTCGGGTTGACCTGGCATCGCCCGCGCACGTTTCCGGGCAAGCGCGGGCGGCTGCGCGGTCCGGTTTTGGTCGACCAGGATCTGGTTTCCTACGAATCCGCGGCCAAGGAATGGCGCGGCGACTTCGCCGCCCGGTACAGCGGAAGCTTCGGCCCGCTCGACATCGGACTCAGCGCGTTCGACGGCACGAGTCGCGAACCAACTCTCATGCCGAAGCTCGACGATGAGCAGAATATAGTGGCATTTGCGCCCCGTTACGAGCTAATCCGGCAGTACGGCCTGGATGCCCAGGTCACCACTGGCCCGTGGCTTCTGAAGCTTGAAGCCATTCAGCGCAAGGGCGCAAAGAACCTACTCCTTAGGGAAGAAGACTACTCCGCCTTCACCGCGGGCGGGGAATACACCTTCTATTCTGTCTGGGACACGGACACCGACCTGACCCTGTTCGCCGAACTGTCCCGCGACGGACGAGGCCCGAGGGCAACGACCGTATTCGAAAACGACGTCCTTCTTGCGGCGCGCATCGGGTTGAACGACGAGTACGACACCGAATTCTCCACGAGCGTCCTTTCCTCCCTTGACACTGACAGCCGAATCCTGACCGCGGAATTCAAGCGCCGCCTGACGGACAGCTGGTCTGTCCAGGCGGAGGCGGCCCTCTATTCGGGCGTGGACAGCAGAGATGCTATTGCAGCTGCCTTGCGCCGCGACAGTTTCGTTTCGGTGAAGCTGGATTTCAGCTTCTGAACCGGTTTGGCATGCGGGGCGCGGGGATTGATCTCCGGTCGAATTTCAGGTTGCGGATTTGGCCCTTGGCGTGCGAACATCTGGCGACCGGCGCGAAAGTCACCGGCATCCACAATCAAGACGGATGCGGTTGATCGCGGCGATGTTCGCATGGACCGGTTGGCCCGGATTGAGTTCGGCGTACGCTCTTCATTCCCGGTTTTGAATCCGGTTGCCCAATGGAGGAAATGCTGATGCGGGTGTCACTTCCCATCTCTAGCCTTGCACTATTCGGAATAGTTTCGCTCTTGCTTGCCGGATCCGGCGTCATGTCGGACGCACATGCCGCCAGCAGCCCTGAGGAAATCGGACTCGAGGTCGCGACCGAGGCCCGCGAGCGCCAGAGGGGATTCGAGAACTTCGTTGCAAACCTGACCATGATTCTGCGCAACAAGAAGGGCCAGGAGAGCAGACGGGAACTCCGGTTGAAAGTCATTGAAGTCGAGGGGGACGGCGACCGCTCCATGTTCGTGTTCGACCGTCCGCGCGACGTCAAGGGAACCGCGTTTCTCGTTCATGCGCACGGGGACGGTCCGGACGACCAGTGGCTCTACTTGCCCGCCTTGAAGCGGGTAAAGCGCATCAGCTCGTCGGGCCAGTCCGGCTCCTTCATGGGAAGCGAATTCTCCTACGAGGACATCGGCGCCACCGAGGTTGAAAAGTTTACGCACAGTTTCGTGCGAAACGAGCCATGCGGAAACCTCGAATGCATCGTGACCGAACGCATCCCGGTCAGCCGAAAGTCCGGATACTCGCGGCAACTGGTCTGGACCGACGTTCGTGAGTACCGCACGATGAAGATCGAGTACTTCGACCGAAGGAATGCGCATCTGAAGACGATGGTCGCCGAGGACTTCGAAAAGTACCTCGGCAAAATCTGGCGGGCCAGCAAGATAACGATGACAAACCATCTCACGGGAAAGAGCACGGTACTTGTCTGGTCGGACTATGAATTCGGGACGGACCTAGACACGGGAGACTTTTCGCAGACTGCGCTGAAGCGGGCAAGGTAGTTCAACGGCGATCGCTTTGCGGCGGCCCGGCGGCGAACTGCCGGAGGTCGGCGCCCAAAGTGACTTTTCCGGTTGGGGGCGTCCTTTTGTCCGCGGCGAACTACCGGTTCCGAGCGGCCAGGAGAGCAGACCGGCAACCTGGTTCAGGCTTTGAGCCTCGAACATTGATCATTCACAGGGCCTTCCGGGCATCAACTGGCCGCACTGCCTTGATTCCTTAACTTGTCGCCGATAAGCCGGGCTTGGCCGGTGCGTCGCGAAGGCAGGGCAGGCAGTTCGAAACACCGAAGGTCTGAGCATCTGCCTTTTTCCTGGGAAGAGTATTGCACCAGGCATCGCCTGCCTGCAACGCGCGGTGCTAAGTCGCAACCCGTTCGCCGACCCTTCTTTCCCTCGGCGTTTCACGAAATTCCCGCGCGTTGACGGGCAATTGGCTGGAGGAACAGGAAGCGAGGGGAAGGCCACCGCCCATCGCACGCCGGAATGCGGGAGAGCAATTCCGGGCAACCTCCTCGCGGGAAGGTCTTTCCCTTGTTTCGAGCTTCAACAAGGTGACAGGTCGACGGCGCGCCCCGGATCGGAGGCCGGCACCCTGAACAACCTGCCGCGGGGTTCGGCGTCGAGCGGCGGAACGGCGCGGGATCCGAACAGCCCCGCCTGCGCCCGGCCTCGTCCTGCCTGCCCGGACGGTCCGTCCCCTTCCTTCGTGCCGCCCTTCCGCTTCCCGCCACGCGACCGGCGACAACGGCGGGGCGTCGCTGCGTGCAGGGGATCCGGACGCCAGGCGCGTAGGCGATGCAGCGGAAAACTCGACATGCGAGGCTTCAGGACAAACCCTTGCAACTGATGGTTGAACAGGGCGAGAGCAGTCGTTCAGGCCGTTTCTGGACAATTCGGCCAAGTTGGATATAATACAACTATGACGCACCTGTCATGGAAAAACCAGATGAAGCAACAGGAAATACACGATGAAAGATATCAAGGCCTTGCAGCAACGGTTCCGCGACGGCGGAATGAACCGCCGTGAGTTCATTGCGGCCACTGGCGCCCTAGGCATTTCTGCTGCAGTTGCGGAGAGCTTCCTTACTTCCGCCGGAGCGATGGCCGCGACGCCAAAGAAGGGCGGATCAATCGTTTATGCCAACAATTTGCACGGGCCTGACGACCAGATGGACCCGAGTCTGTTTACCTCCGGAATCGACTACGCGAGGGGGAGGGCGACGTACAACAGCCTGACTCAGATACTCGATGACATGTCCCTGCATCCGGAACTCGCGGAGGAATGGACCGCAAACAGCGACGTCACCGCCTATACGTTCAAGCTGCGCAAGGGCGTCGAATTCCACGACGGCTCGCCGTTCACCGCCGATGACGTCGTTTGGACCATGAACCGGCATCTCGGCGAAGAATCTCCTTCGACGGGCAAGGCGCTCGTCAAGTCGGTCAAGGAATGGGTCAAGGTTGACAGCCATACGGTCAGGGCCGAACTCGAAAGCCCGGACTCCGACCTGCCGATCAAGCTTGGCGAGAAGCAGTTCAAGATCGTCAAGGCCGAGACCGAGGACTTTCGGGTCGGCAACGGCACCGGTCCTTTCCTGCTCGAGTCCTTCGAGCCCGGCGTCCGGTCGCTGCATGTCCGCAACCCCAACTACTGGCGTGAAGGCGCGAATCTCGACGCGCTGGAAATCACGGCGATCACCGATCCGATTGCGCGCGTCAACGCGCTCATCGCAGGCGACGTCGACCTTATCGCCACAGTCGAATCGAAGAGCGTCGAACTCATCGAACAGACGGAGGGCGTTCGCGTCAATTCCACGCCTTCCGGTCTCTACGGCGGCATCTGCTGCCTGAAGAACGCGGAGCCCGGAATGAGCGACGACTTTGTAAAGGGCCTGCAGTTCATCCAGGATCGCGAACGGATCGTCCGGTCGATTCTCAAGGGACATGGCACTGTCGGGAATGACCACCCGATCGGACCGGCATACGGCGCCGACCATTGTTCGGAACTCCCGGTCCGGCCGTTTGATCCCGATCAGGCAAAGTTCCACCTCGACAAGTCGGGTTACTCTTCCGCCGAACTCTTCGTCGCGCCTGTGTCTCCCGGCATTCTGGATGCCTGCCTCCTGATGCAGGCCAACCTGAAGAAGATCGGGTTTGACCTGTCGATCCGGCAGGTTCCGGCTGACGGCTACTGGGGCGCCGTCTGGATGAAGGAACCGTTGAACGTGGTCTCCTGGAACCAGCGTCCGACCGCCAACGCGATGCTCGCCATCCAGTTCGCGTCGACTTCGAGCTGGAACGACACCTTCTGGATCAACGAACGGTTCGACGAGTTACTGAAGGCCCAGCTGGCCGTCACTGATCCGGCCGTGCGTCACGAAATGCTCTGCGAGATGCAGACTCTCGTGCACAGCGGCAGCGGAATGGTCATTCCGTACCACGTCAACATTCTTGACGGGGTAAGCGAGAAGGTTCACGGCATACCGAGAGTTCCGCTCGGGGCAGTCGGCGCCTACGAATTCCCGGAATTCGCCTGGCTCGAAGAGTGACTTTCGAGGCAAGCAACTCGCTGGCCCGTGCCGGTTCCGCCGCACGGGCCAGCGAATCCGAATCCTCCGGCAATCGATGTCTTCAACGGGGCGGCTCTCGATCATGTGACCGCCGATGTTGATCGCTGCGGTATTGCGGCGAACCGCCGTTGGA
>CAXXWA010000019.1:0-14630 GCA_963662815.2 uncultured Amylibacter sp. | reverse complement strand
GCCCGGCGCGAGCCGGTGGAGATAACCCGGCATGGGCGCCGAGAGTTCGTTCTCATGTCCGCGGAGCAATTCGACTGGCTTCGGGCCTCGGCACAGCGCAGCCATTGCACAGACGCCGCCGCCGATGTGGTGATCGACGCCGTGAAGCGCGCCGAGATGGATGCGGAGCAAAACCGCTCGATGATCTGCTGACGCAACGGTCCTGTCAAACAGTGGCGCTTCCCGATCCGAAGCCGGGTCTCTTCGTCCGCTACGACTACCTCTGAACGCACTGTGCCGCCAAAGGCCGCATGAGGGCAAGACCCGTCCAATCTGTCTGGTAGCCGCCACCGACCCGGCAGTTCGCCCTTGCTACGTCGTCCTGCTGCCGATCGGCCATTCGCCGCCCGCTGGGGATGTGGCGGGAATCGAAATCCCCGCGCGCGTCAGGCGAGCGATCAGCCTCGACAACTCGTCGAGCTGGGTTATCGTGTCGGAGCACAATGTCGATGAATTGCAAAATGCAGGGCCGTCTCCGCTGCGCATTCAGCCGGATGTCTCCAGCCACGGTTTCATCCCGCCGGGAATGTTTGCGCGGATCAAGTCCCGTTCCTCGAACTGTATCGCGCGAAGAAGAACCCCGTGGTGCGCCATTGACCGAAGCGGCAGCGAAAAGCGTGAATGCAGGTTTCCAAACCGGAACATCGCTCTCCTCACGCGCCCGACGCCCGCCTGCCTTTCTCACTTTTTGCGTGACGCAACTCCGCTCGGTCAGACAGTTTCGGCTCCGGAAGTCCGCAAGCGGCTCTCGCTAGGCCGGCGCTTCCGGTCCGGACGTCAGCCGGGCCAGCGGATTAGGACGCCGAGGATCACGATTGCGGCGATCCACAGCCCAATCTGCCAGCGCAGGTTGTCCTTGTCGCGGCTCGCCTGATCCGCGTCGCGTTCGGCGATCTTGCGTTCGAGGCGCTCGAGGCCGGTCTCGTATTTTGCCTGGTGGGTTTCCATGCGTTCCTCCAGCTGGGCCAGCTTCACGGCGAGATCGTGCGTGGTCGGCGGACTGCCCATGGCGGCAGCCTAGCACGGCCGGGGGCAGTGGTCACGCGGTTTTCTCCCTGTCAATCTGCCCGCTGATTGGGTTTCCTTCCCAACGCTTTCGCTCCGCCGATTGAAACGGCCCCGTCCATTCACGGGTATCCGGAAGAGACTTGGTGAGCAGAAAATGCGTTGCTCCAGCGACGTACTGCCAAAATTTCCGCGCAATGAGAGCCGACTATCTACGGTGCTCGGTTGCTTCCGGTTGAGTTCACAAGGTCTGCTGTCGAGGGATCCTTTCCGGTTTTCCGAGCGGACAGAGCCAGATGTCCCATTTCGGTTTGTCGAACTTGTCGAACCTGTTGTGACATCCCCGTCCCGGTGTGGTTCGGTTCAAACACCGATCCATCTTGATGCCTTGTCGAGGGCGCAAGCCTGCATTGGCAGACCAGACGAAGCCTGCCGTTCAGACGCCCTGTATCTCGCGGCGAAGAGTCACGGCAGTCGCCGGGTAGTCGATATTGAGGTAATCGACGCCAGCGGCAATTGCCTCCCGAAATGCGGTTTCGTCACGGTACGGGGTATGCATCATGATTTCGAGTTCCTGAGCACGCGCGCGTGAAACGAGCTGTGTCGTCATGTCGATGCTGTGAAACTCGAGTACGGAGGCGCCCGCGGCACGGGCATCCTCGATGTCGGGATGATCCCGGTAGTTCACCATGTGGAGTTGGCGGGGCAAGGCTTTTCGCAGCGCCGCGCGCAGTTCGTCATTCTCCGAATAGACGATGCAGCCTGAACCGAGGCCCGCGGCTTCGAATTCTGCCGCCAACCTCCAGGGCGCGGCGGCCTTTACCTCGACATAGAATCCCAGGAGCGGTTTGAGTTCCGTCAGGAAGTCGATGAGGCGCGGCAACGGCTCGCCGGCAAATTCCGGGCCAAACCACGCCCCGGCATCGAGCCGGTCCAGTTCCCGGCTCTGCGCCCGGGAAATCGGTCCGCGGCCATTCGTGGTGCGGTCCAACGTAGCGTCGTGGAGGACATAGAGAACACCGTCCGCGGATTCGCGAACATCCAGCTCGACGATGTCGGCACCGAGTTCCGCCGCCCGCCGGCCAGAGACGATCGTGTTTTCCGGTGCTTCCCGGCAGGCACCGCGATGACTGACTATCCTTGTCACGGCAGCACCGTCGTCAACACGGCCAGCCACCGCTGCTCGATCCGGAGTCTGCCAGGCGCGAGCCGCCTTGTCCGCATCCGCAATGCGGCCAAGCCGCGGCACCAACCGTTTCGCGGTCGGAAAGACACTCGCCATTGGCGCCGCGTGCCGGACCAAAATTTTGCCGACCCGAAAGAACGCCGCGCTCGGTCAATCTGTCCAGCGTGGTCAACGGACTGTCAGGCTGATCTTCCGGACACTGCCCGGTGGCATGCTCCCTGGCACCGGACTTCCGCCAATCGAAATCCTCCGCGGCAAAGTGCGCGAAACTCGGTTCAGGTCCCGCAGCGCCGTCTAGCGTTGCGAACCCGACAAGACCGGCCAGAAGAAATCCGTTTGCGTTCGCGTCGCCCCCGATGATGCAACTGGCGCCGCCAAATTCGTCCGCCGGGCGTTCAAACAGGCGTTGGGTCTGCCTGGCCTGGCCAGTTCTTTCGCTTTCGCGATCGTGGTGGACGACCGCATTCCCGACCGGTTCCCGTTCGGTTGCCAACTGCGCGGCCAACGCCGTGCGTCCCCCGACCCTGATCTGGCCGTCATCCTTGGGTGCGTCCGCCGACCAGTCGCCGCCGGACTCCTGCGGCAGCATGCCGTCATCGTCAATCCGATGGCATGAGAGAATTGCAGTGCCATGCAGGTCTTGCCGGTTGACTTCCCCGGCATGATTGCGCGTTTCTCGGGCGTCCACAAGACCAGGTTCGAAAAACTCGACACCAAAGGCACAACCCCGGCCCGGGCAACCCGCCAGACTACGGATCATATCGCGCTATCCGCACCGCACCGCGCCGCCGTCCATTTCGGTGGCAAGCGCGACGTCGGCGCCTGCGCCGGAGTTCACGTCCGAGCGTTGTTCGACCTGCTTGAAGCGTTCCATTTTTCAGGCCGTGACTTCCAGTTCCGACCTTGGCGCGGCCGGTGCTGTCGAGGCCGGCGCTTCGACGGCGCAAGCAGGTCCGACTGGCCGGCCGCCGCTCATGCACGTGCCTGCTTCCGGATAGCGAAAGCGATCTCTGGCGCCGGACAGCGGTTTGCAGATCGACCCGGCGGCCAATCGCATTGCATGTGATCGTGTTACCCGATGGCAGCATGCAAATCAGGCACCCGCTGGCCAGCGCCATCGAAGACAATTGTATCCTGCGGCCGGAACGAAACGTGCAGTTTGTCACCGGCCGACCATTTCGGGCGCGATGTCGCTTCCAGGAATCGCAGAGGGCCAAGATTGCTGTCTGCCGTTATCAGGGTCTCCCGTCCCATTGGCTCCACTGTTGTCACCGTCACCGGTAGCCCGGTTTCAGCCGATTGCAGCATTTCCGGTCGAATTCCAACAGTTTCGGCAACATCCGGAACGTCAAGCAGGGCGCGTTGCCTGTTCTCGAGTCTGATCAGATTGATCGGCGGCGAGCCGATGAATCCGGCAACAAACAGTGTGTCGGGACGCAGATACAGATCTTCGGCGGTTCCGGTCTGTTCAATCCGGCCGACGTTCATGCACACGACACGATCCGCCATTGTCGTCGCTTCCAACTGGTCATGGGTCACCAGGATTGTCGTCACCGCCAATTCCCGGGTGATCCGGCGGATTTCGGCGCGCATGGTCAGCCTCAGGGTTGCGTCGAGGTTTGACAGGGGTTCATCGAGCAACAGAAGATTTGGCTGCTTGACCAGCGCCCGTGCCAGCGCAACCCGTTGCTGCTGGCCGCCGGACAGCTGGCTGGGGCGGCGTTCCAGCAATTCGCCGACCTGCACCAGTTCCGCCATCTCCCGCGCTTGCGCGGGCGCATCCCTCGTTTCCTGGAACCGCAGCGGAAACATGATGTTCTGCAGGACGTTCATGTTCGGATAGAGCGCATAGGACTGAAACACAATTCCGACATTGCGGGAGCGAGCCTCGACGTCGTTGACGCGGGCGCCATCGAACAGGATGTCACCACCGCTCGGTAGGTAGACCCCGGCCAGCATGAACAGTGTCGTCGACTTGCCGCAGCCCGACGGGCCGAGCACCGCCAGGAACTCTCCGTCCCGGATCTCCAGATTGATGCTGTCGACCGCAGTGACCTGGTCCCAGACCTTGGTTAGATTTCGCAGTTCAACGTTTGCCATCAGCCCTTGACACCTCCGAGTGTCAATTGAGTCAGGAATTTCTGGCAGAAGAGATAGAGCACCAGCGAAGGTATGATGTAGATGACACTGACAGCGGCAACGACACCGTAATCCACGCCCATCACGTCTTCAGCCACATAGTAAAGGTAGGTGGACATCACCCAGTAGGAGTTGCCTGTCCGCAGGGCCGTGACAAAGACATACTCCTCCCAGCCCTTGATGAAGCCCAGGACGGCGATCGCGATGATGCCGCCCCGCACCTGTGGCAGCACGACCGTCCGGAAGGCCTGCCGGCGGGAGGCGCCGTCGGTCATGGCCGACATCTCGATGTCCCATGGAACCGCATCAAAGAAACCCTTCATGATGAAAATGAAGAATGGCAGGTCGATTGCGGTTAGAACCAGGATCGGCCCGGCCAAAGTATTGAGCAGTCCGATCCAGAAGATCACGAGAAAAATCGGGATCGTCAGCATCCAGGGATGGAACACTTCCAGGATCAGAAGCCCCTGCAGGAACTGGGAGCGGCCGCGAAATGCGAAGCGGGAAAGATAATAGCCCGCCAGCGTCGCCACCGTGACCTTGAGTGCCATCGAAGTCGATGCCACAATCAGGGAATTGACAAATGCCACCCAGATCCAGGGAAATTGTCCGCCAGCCGTAGCGGCGCCTCGCAGTTCCTCCACGAGGTTGGGGTTGACCATGAACCTGTAGTTGTAAAGATGCAGGTCATCGCCGACGGTGATGGCGAGTCCCGCGATCGCAAGCAAAACCAGGATCAGGGCAGAATAGATTCGTTGGCGCGTGTTGCGGAACACCGTATGGGCCACGCCGTAAGCAAATACGGTCGGCACCAGGATCGCGCAGGCCCGCCACAGCACCTCGGATTCCACACCGCCGGTGCGGGCCGAAATCGAAATCACGAAAACCCAGAAAAACGGCACGATCACCGGAATTGTGACGAGCGTCAGAAAGGCGATCAGCAGCCCATGCTTGATCCGCCGGTCGCGCCGTGATCGCCGCGCCAGAAGTTCCCAGTCAGCCTGCGTCTTCGCCACAGCCATCACTGCACCTCGATCCGGGGCGTCATCAGCAGCCGGGTCATGTTGGCAAGACGATAGAGGACCAGCGCCACGAATACGCCGATCACGATGAGGATCAGCGTGATCGCCGCACCATAGGCGTACTGGCCGGCACCTATGTCGGGCGCAAGCGTCTTGGTGTAAGCCAGCATTGCCATCGTCATGGTTGAGCGCGCCGGCCCCATGATCAGGAAAATGTACTCGAACGATACGAGCAGGGCGAGGAACTGAAAGACGGTGATGTAGCTAAGCGGCCAGCGCAGAGCGGGCAGGACAATGTGCCGGACGATCGACAGTGAACCAGCGCCGTCGGCTCGCGCCGCAAAAAACAGGTGCTCGGGAATCGAGCGGATGGAACTGGTCAGTATAAGCATGCCAATGGAGGCGCCGATGAAACCGTTGGCTGTCACGATCAGGACGATTGGCGCATCGAGCTTCATGTTGATCGGAGAAAAGCCCAGGGCGCCGATGACCTGGTTCAGCAATCCCCGTTCCGTCGGATCAACGACCCAAATCCACAGCAGCGCATAGACTACCGAAGGAGACATGCGCGGCAGCAGCCAGATTGCGCGATATGCGCCGCCGAGCCAGTCAGGAAGCGCAGTTGTCGTCAGCGCGAGAATCAGTCCAAAGGTCAAATTGAAGATTGCCAGCGTAAAGAAAATGTAGATGGCAGAGAGGCTCAGCGCCCGGTAGAAGGACGCGCGAAGTTCTATTCCCAGCCAGGCGTCCTCGCTGGCGCGGGCAAGCTTGCTGAACTGTTTGGTGGTAAACTCGCTGATCCGAATGGTCTGCGCCATGTCGGTGAAGGCAACGACCAGGTCAACGAAGATCGGGACCAGAAGCAAACAGACAAGAAAGAAAGATGCCGGCCCCAGGAAGACCAGCATGTTGGTTCCGGTTCGGAGAGTAGACGACCGCACTTTGATTGGGTCCGGGCCGCCACTATGGCGGCCCGTCCAGCAGTTTAGATCAATCGAGGATGATCACGTCGTCGCCAAGTTCGACGTCCAGTTCGTCGATGACGAGGTCGGCAGCTTCCTCGGGGCTCAGTTCGCCGGTCTCGACCGCCTGAACGCCCTGGTAGGTGATGGCGTTATACTGTCCGATCTTGGCATGGTTCGGCATGAACTCCGCGTGTTTCAGCATCGGCGTGCCGGCAATCAATGCCCATCCCCTTTCCACGAACTCCGGCATGGCCGCCTGTCCGTAGTTGATCGGGGTATGGTTGGTGCCCACCGCATGCGCGGTGTTGGGAACATGCTGCGAAGCCAGTGCAACGATCATTGCTGCCAGGTCCTTGTTCGGCGTATCGCCAACCACGTAGACGATCGGATGGCTGAGATTCTTTGGCTGTCCGCCCTTTTCACCCGGAGGCGCGTGGATCCAGGTAATCAGGTTGAAGTACTCGTCGGCGCCGCTGACGCCGAAGGACTCAAGCTGCGCCCCGACATTCCAGATGCCGTGGAACTTGGAAAGCGCGTCGCCACCGCGGAACGCTGCGTGAACGGAGTCCCAGGACCAAGTGGTCATGTCAGCCGGCAGCGAACCGTTTTCAACGCAGTATTGCAGCCAGCTGAAGTATGCAACCAGACCTTGCCTGGTGATCTGCAGCTTGGCTTCCTCCTCGTTGTAGATGTCGATTCCGAATGAAGCCATTGCCATCTGGAAATCCGGTCCGACGTTCGGCCGGTGTACCCAGCCAACCTTGGCCGCTCCGGAATTGACAGCCTCGGCTGCAAGATCGCAGAAGTCATACATCGTGAACTCGCCTGCCTCGACCGCGGCCGGCAGTCCGGCGATGAACTCCTCGGACTTTCCGGCGGCCCGCAGGATGTCGTTGTTCAGGAAGAACATCCGAATTTCGGAGTCCTGCGGGATGCCGTAGCGCTCGCCCTTGTACTTCACCGACTCCCAGAGTTGCGGAATCATGTCCGCGTACAAGGGTTCGTTGGCAGCAATGTGCTCTTCCAGGTTTGCCGCCAGCCCGGCTTCCACGAATGAACCGATCCATTCATGTGCCGCAACGAGAATGTCTGGAGTGTCGCCAACCGAATGCGCCTTGAGAACGTCAAGCGCGTCCGCGTCAAAGCCGCGGGCATTGGTTTCAATGAGTTCGACGACCACGCGAACATCGGACCCGGCCGCCTCGAGAATGCGGTTGTACTGGTCGGCTGCGGCGACAATGTTGCCCGCGCGCAGCGGTCCCGAGCGGTCGGCACGCGACCACAACTTGACGGTGACATCTTCGGAAAACACCGGTCCAGCACTAAAACAACCCGCTGCAATCAGTGCGGCAGCAAGCAAATGACCAAGTTTTTTCATTATACCCTCCTCTGGCCTGAGACGTTCTTGATTGATCTCCATAGTAGATTATTTTGAAGGATTTTCCAGCAAAAAAAGTGAAACCGCCCCCGCTTCCGCCCTTGCCGGCGCGGTGGAAGAGGCAGTTGGCCGGATGCATGTGGATCGAATTCTGCCGCCCTCCGAACTGACAGGCGGTTCGGCCGATCACAAACGCCTGGCAATCTGAACTGCCGCAGCGACGGCCGGAGCAACCAGAGTGAAGGCTGCGGCGGTACGGCGCCTGTCCCAAGGAAGAAGATTCTGCGACCTGGGAGAATTCTAGCCGGAACTTCAAACGGGGTTTTCGCGCATAACCCCTTGACATCAAACGGAAATTCGGCGATCCAAGGGGCCGGAAGCGGGACTCGTGTTCCCATGAGTCGCGCAGGGGCGGCTGCCGGCGCTCCCGGCGGGCGGTTCCGGAAACGGCGCTGCATGAAAGCGTTTCTTTCCGAATTCCCCCTTGACATCATAGCGGAAGCCGGCAGAATGTCGGCAAGTCACGTTCCCATGAGGCGGTCCGCCATGGCTCCCGACATCGAACGCATCTCCGGCAGGCACGGAAGGCCCGCGGTCCTCCTCCGCGAGGCGTGGCGGGAGGGGAAGCGGGTCCGCAAGCGGACCGTCGCCAGCCCGGCGAGGCTCCCGCCCGAGGCCGTCGAGGGGTTCCGGGCGGTGCTGAAGGGCGCCGTCGCCGTCAGCGACGTCCGCGAGCTGCTGCAGGTCGAGCGCTCCCTGCTGCACGGCCACGCGGCGGCGGTGCCGGGGACGATGAAGCGGCTCGGCTTCGGGCGCATCCTCGGGCGCAGGAAGGAGCGGAGCCGGGACCTCGCGCTCGCCGCCGTCGCCGCGCGGATCCTCGACCCCGCCTCGAAGCTGGCGACCGCCCGGGCGCTGGACCCGGAGACCGCGACCAGCAGCCTCGGAACCCTGCTCGGGCTCGGCCCCGTCTCCGGCAACGAGATGCTCGACATGCTGGACTGGCTGCTGAAGCGCCAGCCGTGGATCGAGCGGAGCCTGGCCAACCGGCACCTGAAGGGCGGGAACACGCTGATCCTGCACGACGTTTCCTCGAGCTGGCTGGAGGGACGGTGCTGCCCGCTGGCGGCCTTCGGCCACAGCCGCGACGGGAAGAGGGGCAGGATGCAGATCGCCTGCGGCCTGCTCTGCGCGGCGGACGGCTGCCCGGTGGCGGTGGAGGTCTTCGCCGGGAACGCGTCCGACCCGTCCACTGTGGCGGGCCAGGTTGAGAAGATCCGCTCCCGCTTCGGCATCGACCGCGTGGCGCTCGCGGGCGACAGGGGCATGCTCACGACGGCGCGCATCCGCGAGGACCTGGAGCCCGCGGGGCTGGACTGGATATCGGCCTTGAAGACGAGCGACATCCGCAGGCTGCTGAGGGAGGGCGCGGACGGCGAGCCGGCGCCGCTGGTGCCCGAGGCGCTGGTTCCCGACGCGGTGGCGGAGACCGCGGGGCCGGACTTCCCCGGCGAGCGGCTGATGGTCTGCCTGAACCCGCGGCTGCGCGAGGAGCGGGCCCGGAAGCGCGAGGAGCTGCTTCAGGCCACCGAGGAGACGCTCTCCGGCATCGCCGCCGCCGCCGCGCGCGGCAGGCCGGGCCCGGCGAACCGCGACCGGACCGTGAAGGCCCTGGGGCGGAAGGCGAACCGGCGCCGGGTGGAGAAGCACTTCGACGTCGCCGTGCGCGACGACGGGATGGACTGGGCGCGGAGCCCGGACAGGATCGAGGCCGAGGCCAGGCTCGACGGGATCTGCGTGGTGCGCACCAGCCTGGATTCGGAAGCCGTCGGGCCGGAGGCGGCGGTGGAGGATTGCAAGTCCCTCGCCGGCGTGGAGCGCGCGTTCCGGAACGCGAAGGGCGACCTCCGCATCCGCCCGGTTCATGTCTGCACCGAGGACCGCGTCCGGGCGCACGTGTTCCTGTGCATGCTGGCGCTGCACGTGGAGTGGCACATGCGCCGGCGCCTGGCGCCGATGCTGTTCGAGGACGACGACCGCGAGGGCGCAAGGGCGCGGCGGAGCTCGCCGGTGGAGCCCGCCGGGGTCTCGGACAGCGCGAAGGCGAAGGCGTCGGACAAGAGGACCCCCGACGGGCTTCCGGTCCACAGCTTCCGGACGCTTCTCGCGGATCTCTCGGGCGTGGTGCTGAACCGCGTGCGCCTGCCGGGCCGCGGCGACAGCCTGCTGTCGGCGGCCGCCAGGCCGACCCCGGTCCAGGAGCGGGCCTTCGAGCTGCTCGGGGTCGGGCACGACCAGGATGTTCCCATGAGGATGCCAGGCTGAGCGACGCCCGCCGGGCCGGAAAACCCCTGAAAAACAACGGTTTTCCTGCGGAATCCTTGCTTCCCTTCCCCGGTAGAGTCGAGGGGAGGCGCGCCCGGCCGTAGGTCGAGGGAGTCGCTGTTTGCCGGCGGCTTTCGCCCGGTGCCGGTGCCTCAGTCTCTCCCGTAGCCACGTTTCCTCACCCCCGCTCATCAAACCGGACGTGCCCTACTCAGGCATCCGGCTTACAGACGAGATCATGCCTTCGCCCACGGAAGGCCCTTGGTCTTCGCCGCAAGGTTGACCAGGCCGAGGTCATGCCACAGCCGCTGGTTGGAGAACCGCACGTATTCTCCGGTTTTCACCTTGTGCTTCCGACAGAGCCACCGTCGCAGCCGCCGGGTCGCGTGCTCATCCACGGCCTTGTAGGCGGGGCTGACCTGACCGAGGATGTAGTAGTTCGCCCAGCCGGAAAGCATCCAGTTCAGGCGTTGCACCATTTCCTTCGGACTCATCTGCTCGTACCGTATGGCCGTCTGCTCGCTGATCTTGCGGCAGATGCTCTGGACGCTCGCCGGGCTCGGGCGGGTGCCGATGTAGGACCCTTTCCCGGTCGGGCGGTAATTGCGTCCAATGCGGTATCCGAGAAACTCCAATGGTTCCTCCGGGCACCGCAGGCATCGGGTTTTCCGTTCGTTGACCGGCAGCTTCAAACCCTCCATGAGCTGCTTGACCGCCGACAGCATCTCCGCTGCCGGGGCCCTGCCGAGAACACAGAAGTCGTCCGCGTAATTGACGATCTCCGAACGGGTGCGCCGGGCATGGCCCAGCGCCTTCCAGCCCAGTATGAACCGGCGCATGTAGACGTTCGAAAGCAGGGGTGAGACCGGGGCGCCTTGCGGCGTTCCCCTTCGTTCCCTGCGCGCCCGGTTCGTGCGGCGCTTGCCGCCCTCGCCGTCGTCCTCCACAACCGGCATCTCCAGCCATGCCTTGATGAGACCGAGCATCCGTCCGTCGCTCACGCGCCGGGCGATGCTCTTCATCAGTTCGGCATGCGGGATCTCGCCGAAATAGTTGGACAGGTCGCCGTCGACCACCTCGTTGTGCCCCGTGTTCAGGAGGCTGTGGACGCGTTTGACCGCGTCGTTGGCATTCCGCTCCGGCCGGTAGGCATACTGCTCCGGTTGCAGGTCGGCTTCGAATATCGGCTCCAGCACGAGCATGGCCGATGTCTGCGCCACCCGGTCCCGGATGCAGGGAATGCCCAAGGGCCGGAACTGGCCGGGCTGTTTCTTCGGGATCAGCACCTGACGTACCGGTTTCGGCGCGTAGGTCCCCTCCCTCAGGTCCCGCGACAGTTCCCCGAGCCAGCGTTCCACGCCATACACCTCAATGTCCGTGAACCTTTCCTCGTCGACCCCGGCAGAGCCGCCGTTAAGGCGCACCCTGGCCCAGGCCTCCATCAGGAAATCCGTTCGCCACACCTTGTCGGCGAGGGCGTGGAACCGTCGCTCGGGTTCTTCCTTCGCTTTCGCATGGAGCATGGTCTGGAATTTCCGAACCCGAACTGACCCTGTTAGATTTCCATCAGTGGTCACGCCTTGCTTCCTTTCCATACTGCTCTCGAATCAGGGCCCCTTCCCTCCGCCGGCGTTACCCGGCTTCATCGGTACTACGGGCCCATCCGCCACCCTGCCGGCCCGGCCTGCCCCTCGCGGGGTTCCGGTTGGCGCGTGCACGCCACCGACAGGGCTTCCCGTGTTGCCTCTTCTCTCACCTTCCATGCATGCCAGTGCCACTACCCCGGTGGAAGCAGGTCGATGCTCGTGTCGCTCTCTTCTCGGCCTGCCGTCGGCCTTCCCCCTGCTTCAGGAGGGTCGGCTTCCACATCGACTGTTTCGAGGCCTGCTCAGCATTCACGCGTGTTCCGGCCTGCATGGTCGCTGAACCGCCCAAGGCGGCCCTTCTGCCAAGGTGCTTCAGCCCATTTCGTTGCCTCCATGAACCGCCCTGGCTGCTACCAACCGGAGCGACAGTTGTTGGGTGGGATTCGCACCCACCAGAGAGAAGCGCCTTACCACGGCGCACTGAAGTTCCGTCTAGCTTCCCTCAGTACATCTCGTCCTGCCGTTCCGAATGAATGGAACGGGCAGACGGTGCCTTCAGATGTCGTGGCGCTCAAGTCTGGAATGTCGAACACCGCGAATGATCGCAATCAAGGCAATGAATTGGTTCGCGTCAGAATTGAACTGGCGGGACTGCAGTGTACCGGCCTACTGTATCTGCAATCTTGGCGACGAGCTTCAAGTCGCTTTCTGCATTGGTGTCTTCGAGGTAGACGTCTCCCGGCCAAATGTCGCTTAGCTCGTTTTTCACGGCAGCGCCAACCTCCCTTACGGCACTTGCGCGGACCTCGACATCGGCCAGCAGTGCCGGAATGTGTGTGTCCGGGTCGACAATCGAGTTTCGATCCGTCCGGGTCGCTCCTATTCCGGCATACAAGCGCATGCCGTTCAGTTTGCAGAACTCGACGTAGGTTTCGATGTCGATTGAATCCGCCTCGAGACGGGTGACAAACCACGGGCAACAGACGCGCTTCGCGTCCATGAGTTCTCCAACGCTGGCAACCGCAGGCGCCGAACCGGTCGAACGCCGTGCCCCTCCGCTCCTTCGCGCGCGGGACGTGTCCCCGCGGTAGTTTGCGACGAAGACCCGCTCACCCCATTCAGGGTTGCTCCGCAGACCGAGTACCGGTGCAACCGAGACGTCCAGGAAGTTCCTTGGGCCGATGAACATCGGCGATCCACTGGCATCGGACAGTTCAAGCCAGACGCTCGGCACCGATCGATGCAGATCCTCGCACCAGGGCGCCAGGAAACGGTCGACGAGCGCAAAGAGGAAACGGCGGACCGCAGCCGGAGCCTGTGAAAGCGCCAGGATCAGATTCTGCTGTCCGACAACTTCGGCTGCCAGCGAATACGGCGCCGGCAAGTGCGCCACCGGCTCGATCCGGCCAAGGTCGGCCATCCGCAGCAGCATCTCGCGCACGAGCTTCGCGATTTCGCAGCCGGGGTCGAAATAAGGGATGTCCTCGGGATGCTCCAGGCTCAATGCCGGCAGCCCGGGATCGGACCCCGGCGCCTGGTCGGGAGGATAGAACATTTGCTGGCCGAGCGCTTCCGCTCCAAACGCATACACCGGCCAGCCAAGGGTCGGGCGCCGAATGCCCAGAATCCGCTGAACCAGAAGGTTCGAACGCACATAGCGATCCGTATCTCCCTTGTAGAAGCGTGCAGCGGAAAGGCCTTCAAGCCGATACCGCAAGGACATGGCCAGAAGGTGACACGACGTCTTCAGGCATGTTGTCTCCGGCGGCGCCGGATCGACGAGAAGATCGTCCAGAAGCCCGGCATCGCATGCGGCGAACAACTCGGCGAGGCGCCTGGCAGCGTCCTCGGCGCCCTGTTCGAGAAATCTGGCGAGCCCGTAAAGGTGCGAAGAAAACGGTCCTGTGCAGAGACTCTCACGGTGTCCGTCATTCGTGCAACCCGGCATCATGTCCCGCCCCCGCGATGCTCCAGTGCCGGACGGGCCGCGGCCGAATGATGCGAACTGATTCGCCTCGGATCACCTGACATTTGGAGGTGTAGATTGGATGACCCGACGCACTCCAAGCGACCGCCGGGCAAGAGGCCGAAATGTCCGGATCGGGATCTCATGGCTTCGCACCCTGACCGACGCTTCGCCGAGAGCAGTCAGTTGTGGTCAACGATGTCGCCAATGTGCTCGAGATTGGTGCTGAAGGCGAAGAGTTCGCTTCAAGAGCTGCGCCAGAGCGGATCATTCCGGTACCGACATGTGCAACCGATACCCCCATAGCGGGAAGCGCCGACAATCTGTCACGGTCACGGCAATTGGATTTGCCGCCCAAGTCAATGCATCCGGGCATCCACGTTTGAGTCAACAGTTTTTTGATGCTGCAAGGCAGTACATTTGCGGTTGCCAGGCTATTCCCCGGACACCGACACCGAAGATCACCCTCGCCGAGGCGGAGTGGCTGTGTTCTTCGGTTGAAAGGTGATCGAAATGCAAGCTTTGCGCTGACAAGGGGATGCCGCGAGTTCCCCCGCCGTCCGTGCCGGATCCTTTCCGCCATGGCCTCGCCCGCGTCGACCGGAAGCGGCATCGCCGCCTGTTGCCCGCGCTTGTCGCGGATCAGGATCTCGCCGGCCTGTCAGTCGATGTCGTCGAGCCGGATGGCGATGATCTCCCGCCGCGCAGGCCATCGCCGGCAGCATCGCATGGTTGCTGCGGGCTACGGCACTTTTGCCGGCGCGCCGGGGTCCGTACCGCCGGCGCGTCGGCCGCCGTTCCCGCTTCCACGGGCAAGGAGCACCGCCATGCCGTACGCGCGGACAACGGCCAGCCGCACCGCCATTTGCTCGACAGCATTCTCGGAGTCGAACCCACCCAAACGCCATTCACGCCGCGACGCCGCGATACCCAATCGAGTTGACGCCATCGGGGTCTCAGAGCATTCCGAGGACAGCCCGGTCTAGCGCTGGAGGCACAATGTTGACGCTGGAAGCATA
>CAXXWA010000018.1:0-32157 GCA_963662815.2 uncultured Amylibacter sp. | reverse complement strand
GAGCGCCTTGCGCAGCTTCAAGTTCGGAGATCAATGACTCTGCCTTCCGCTTGAGTTCGGGAAGGCTGCCACAAGCAATCCGCCAGACTATCTCTGCCTCGACTGCTTCATAGTCGTGGGCCGGAATATTGCGAAATCCGATAGCGTCCCGCAATTCCGGAAGCTTTGCCGCAGGCTCGGGACTGCCGGATTTAGGGCGGTTGAGAGCGTTTCCAGGAGTGATGAAACACATTCCGACAGCCAGCTGGGTCCTCCTGTCGCCGAGGAACGCGTCCCTGTGCAATCCATCGACCAGACCCGCGATCTCTTCGGCTTCACCAACGACATCGTGAAGGGCCGTCGGCGGATCACGCGGTGCTGTCATAAACGGTTTCCCGCGAGCGGTCGATGTGCGCTTGCCGCCGTTTGTTCCTGATCGCACCCATGCTGGCGATATCGACCTCGCGGCCGAGGGCATCGGCCAGGTCGAACTTGAGTCCCATGAAGCAGCGCAGCATGTCGTTCGGAAGCGGCCGATGGAAGTCGAGGAGGAAGTCCGCGTCGCTGGTCCCGGGATCGAAATCCGTGCCCCGCTTGGCCGAGCCGAACAGGTCCAGCCGCTTCACGCCGCAGCGGCGGCAGATCTTGGCAATCTCATCTTTCCTGCTTTCGATATCGGCATGCATTGGCCTTCCGCCTCCCGGTTTTCGTTCCGTCATGATCATAACCTGCCGCAGGGCCTAATTCCAGACGCTCACACGGGTCGGATGTGTTCCAATAAGGGCCTCGTTTCGGATTTGGCCCGACACCTCGGAGGCAATGGCTCAGATGAAACCCAACGGTTCCAGGGCCACAGCAGTGGTTACCACGCTCCTGTCGGCGATGTTTCGGGACCGTTGGATAGACACAACGCATTGTCGGACTCCGGCGACTTGTAGATAACTCTTCCGCGCGCGATGACAGATTGTTGTTCCGCGTTGTCCCAAAGCCGTTGATGCAGGAATATGTGGATCGAAGCTCCATGGGGCCATCGATTTCCGATGACGTGGTATAGTATGCGGCGCGTCCGTCGGGACTTGTTTTCATGACAAAGTGGAAGGCAGCCCGAGGTAGATCGGAACAAAACAGCCAATGCTGATCAAGTCCAGCTGTTCTTGTGGCGGCAAAATGTTCGGCCCCCTCAACCTTCACGGGTCCATGGCCATCCTTCCCGTACCTTGCTTCTAGTAGGTCCTGATCCGTAAGGTTGGGGATTGCTTTCCGGAGTTCATCCTCAGACTCCGGATGCTCGTCGAGTACGCCGGCCACTGCATCCATCAGCTCCCTTGCTCTTCTTGGATATTCGGTTAGATGAATTGGGCAGTTGCCTTGACGGCGCACTGGTAGTGGTCGCCACATTGCCAGTTTCGAAGATTACCTGCCGCCCAAAGCTTCCGGTCTACTGTGGATTGAGTGTCTTGTGAGTCCGCCACATCCGAAGGCGAAACATCCATGCAGGCCAACAAGGCGAGGCTGACGCCACAACGGGAAAATTCTTCAGCATGGCGACCTCCCGAGACGTGGTTTTTTGGCATGGCGGATTGCGTTTTTACGCGCGTTGCAATTTGTGCGCCGTGGACTTCCCATCTGTTGTAACGAGGTTTCAGCGGGTTTTGTGCCCGCTCCACCGCTCATGCCGGGCTGGCATTCCGTGGACGGCCCGGATCGAATTCCGTCTGGTTCGCCAACATGGCACGAGCGACAGCAATCAGCCGGTCGGCCACGCTCCGGAGAGCAAGGGCGTGACCGTGGCCCCTGGCATGCAGTGCGGAGTATTTCGCTTGGCAGATGGGATCCCGCTGTACGGCTGCGCCGGCCCAGTGAAAGACTGAATGCTGTAGACGCTTGTGTGCGGCGAGCCGACGTTTGACGATCAGGCGCTTTCCTGAGCGTCGTGTCACCGGTGCGATA
This sequence comes from uncultured Amylibacter sp., assembly GCA_963662815.2. Lineage (GTDB taxonomy): Bacteria > Pseudomonadota > Alphaproteobacteria > Rhodobacterales > Rhodobacteraceae > JAPPHA01. The sequence continues at coordinate 30,228 of CAXXWA010000018.1, read as the reverse complement.
CGGCACAGGCATCGCAATGCGCGATAGCCCCTGCGCATCAGGGGTTCGCGAGCCTCGGTCAGCAGCGTGGCGAGGACAAGTTCTGCTGTTGTTTCCCAGAAGAAGACTGTCCTAAAGCACGGCATGTTCTTGACAACGACCGACCCCGCAAAGAGTTGGAACGTCTATGTCGGGAGGCAAGACGAAGACCTTAAAAAGACCCTGATTGCGGTTCAGAGCGCTGGTTTGACGGAAAAGCATCTGGAAACCCGGGTTTCATTCGCTCTCATCGATCACCTGGCATCTGCCTAATCACCTTCCGTGTCCTCCTCGATGATATCGTCAAACAGCGCGTGGCCTGTCTCCCTGAGGAATCCTGGGAGTTTCTTCTTCAGCCAAACCCTGAAGCGTGGGCCGTTTTCCGGATTGTTCTCCATCTTGAGGAGGAACAGGCTGCCGACGAGGATCTTGCGTCGCGTGTCCCGGGCGCGTTCTCTCTTTGCAACGCGTGGCCTGATGGCCGTCCGCCAGGCTTCGATGGCCTGTTTCTTCTTGGCGAGCTCCTTAAGGCGTTCCTCGTCCGAGACATTTGCCCTACGTGGTCAGTCATTTGGACAGGCGGCCGATCCGAGAATCTCCCGACCAAACCTTGCGCGGTATCTTGTCATTCGATCAACCGAAATGTCCGGCGCCCGAATTCGTCATCCGCGTCGGTCCTTTCCCTCTGCACCTGCCGAAATTCGGCACCTGGGCCATGCGACATCCATCGACAGGTGCGAATTTCTCTTGCTTGAGGTGCGTCATGTTTGACAACACGAGGACAGACAATTAACGCTTTGTTAACCGTCCCCTGAGAAAGGAGTCGGAAGATTGGTCGATCTGGACTGGTTGGAAGCGCTCATTACGCTGACGATTGGGGCAAATCGTGGCCGTGCCGCACGCGGGTCTCCGGAGTTGTGAACTGAGTCTGGCAATCCAATCCCGTACTCCAGGGCAGGTTTTCTCACATGAATGATATCAGACCACGCAGAGCAGGTGGCCGAGCGGCACGGCGAACCCTGCGCTCCGCACCCTTGCCGAGGGATGCCCGACCGATCTGGCCGGGAATCGAAGGGGGAACGTACCGACCGCTGACAGAGTCCGGCATCCACCGAATTCATCGTGCGGCTCTCGACGCCCTCGAGCAGATCGGGATTGCCGATGCGCCGGAAATCGGGCATCGAGATTCTGACAGGCGCAGGTGCCGTATTGGGTGACGATGGAAGAGTGCGTTTTCCGCGTGCTCTGGTCGAAGACACAATTGCAATTGCGGCGAAGAAAATCGTCCTTCATGGCCGCGGTCCGAGACATGATATGGACCTGTCGGGTCACCGCGTCCACTTCGGAACGGCCGGCGCAGCAGTTCATCTGGTCGATGTGGAAAACCGGGAATACCGGGAATGCAGGGTTCAGGATCTGCACGATGCGGCATGTATCGTGGAGCAACTCGACAATGTGCATTTCTTTCAGCGACCCATGGTCTGCCGTGACATTCCCGACAACTACGAAATGGATCTCAACACGATCTACGCGTCGTGTACCGGAACGCTCAAACATGTCGGGACAAGCTTCACGGAAGTGGCGTTCATGCCCGGCGTGTTCGATTTGATCTACATGATCGCGGGCGGCGAACAGTCGTTTCGTGACCGGCCGTTCATTTCCAATTCCAATTGTTTTGTCGTGCCTCCCATGAAGTTCGCGACAGAGAGTTGCCTGGTCCTCGAGGCTTGTGTTCGGGGAGGAATGCCTGTTCTTCTCTTGTCGGCCGGACAGGCTGGCGCCACGGCGCCGGCGCCGATCGCCGGCGCAATCGTTCAGGCGACAGCAGAGTGCCTTGCCGGACTGGTTTATGTCAACGCCATGATTCCGGGATTCCCTGCTATTTTCGGCACCTGGCCGTTTGTCTCCGATTTGCGCACCGGCGCCATGTCAGGCGGATCCGGTGAGCAGGCGCTCCTGACCGCGGGATGCGCGCAAATGCACAAGTATTATGGTGTTCCTGGCGGGGCCGCGGCGGGAATAGCTGATTCGAAACTGCCTGACATGCAGGCCGGTTATGAACAGGCGCACTCCAATGTCATGGCAGGTTTGTCTGGTCTCAACATGGTTTACGAGGCCGTTGGAATGCATGCATCCTTGCTAGGGTTTTGTCTCGAAAGTCTCATAATCGGTGACGATTTGCTCGGGCAGTCGATGCGTTGCGTTCGCGGAATCGAAGTTACTGAGGACAACGTTTCCCTTGACGTTATCAAGAGTGTCTGTCTGGACGGTCCGGGCCATTACCTCGGGCACCAGCAAACTCTGCAACTCATGCAGACAGAGTACATCTACCCTACCATCGCTGATCGGACGTCACCCAAGGAGTGGGAGGAAAACAACCGACCTGGTCTTCTCGATTCCGCAATTCGCCGTAAGCAGGAAATCCTGTCCCAGACGCCTACTGCACGACTCCCTCCGGATCTGGACGCCAGGATTCGCAAAGACTTTCGGATTCATCTGCCTCCGACGTAACCTGCTCGTCCCGGAATGGCAGGCACGACGGGATTTCATTGGCTGGAGATGTCGCTGGCCCTTGAAATCTAACGAAGACGGCCGAAACAGCATCCCGGCGAAGATACGACTTGCCCGGCGTTGGCGACACCTGCAAATCGACTGCTTGACCGGCCGCCCGCACGCGGCGGTACATAACCGGCGACCAGTCCCGTATTGTACTATCCGACGACAGTACGGAGGTCACGCGCAACTCCGGAAACGGCCTTGGCCAGAATACCGAGATCGGTACCAACGGCCAGAAAGTTCGCGCCCCATCCGACGTATTTCCTGGCCGCTTCGGCGCCGCCCACATAAATTCCGGCAGATCTACCTGCGTTTCGAATTTGCTTCAGTGCCTTCTCAATCGCTTCTTGTACATCGGGATGCCCGGGATTCCCGAGATGACCCATGTCGGCCGAGAGGTCGGAAGGACCAACGAATAGGCAGTCGACTCCGTCGACTTCAAGCAACGCATCCAGGTTATCCAGGGCGATTTGGCTTTCGATCTGGATGATCAGGCAGGCCTCTTGGTTGGCCGTCGACAGGTAGTCCGCATTCAGCCCGAACTGGCCTGCACGGGTTCCCGACGCAACACCTCGAATTCCGTCTGGCGGATAACGCATGGCGCGGACCATTGCTGAGGCGTACTCTGAGGATTCTACCATAGGCACCATGAGTGTTTGCGCACCGGCGTCCATGAATTGCTTGATGACGTGGTTTTGTCCTTCCACCACCCTCACGACCGCGGGAACACCCGTCGCGTCGAGCGCGACCAGTTGATCGCGAACGGAAAGTACGTCGTTTGTTGAATGTTCGCTGTCCACGACGATCCAGTCGAAGCCGGCGTGGCCCAGGAGCTCAGCCGCAAGTGGAGAACCGAGGCTATGAAACAGTCCGACGCTCGGTTTTCCCTCGTGTAGCATGCGTTTGAGCAGGTTGATCCTGGCAGGCATGCGATTCTCTCCCAAATGTGATCGGATTTTGCCTTTTGGTACTTCTGTCAGCGATCCATGTCGTTGGCGTCCAGGAACCGGTCGTCGATTGTTCTGGTTTCGCCGACCCGGTCAGCAGGTCAGACACGCAATGCCGATCCACCGACAGTTCGGGGGCGACTTCGTCTTCAAGAACGACCCTCGGTGGTCGCCCCTGACCGACTGTGTCGCGGCACGCTCTCTTGACGATTTTTGGGGCTGATACAAGGCCGTAATCTCACGCAAGGGCAAAACTTGCCGACTCTGCCATCAAGAAACCACCGGTTTCTTCGAAAAACCGTTCCAGCGCGTCCTTTGGCAGAACAGCAATTGGACCCATCGTCCACTTGATGCAGGTCGGTTGTGCGGTCAGACCGGGCTGAGTCATCTGTTCCTCGATCGAGAGGCTTCAGATCTCAGCAATTGTGAAGAACGCGCATAACGCCGGGACAGGCAGGCCCCGCGATCAAAGGTCATCACCGGACGTCTCTTTCTCGATCCAGTCCAGAAACGCATCGGAGGCCGGGGTCCGGGCATGGGTTGCCGGCGGAAGAAGAAAGTATCCCTCCCTCAACGGTGCGGTGTGCTCAAACGGACGGACGAGGTCACCCTTCTCGAGCAGATTCAAGACGAGCGAATCGTGGGCCATCGTGATGCCTGCGCCACTCAGCGCCGCCGTGATCGCGATCACGAAGGTCGAAGTCAGGTTTATTTCACCGTCCCGGGTAAACTCTTTGCCCTGTGTCTTGAACCAGTTCCCCCAGGTGCCAGTAATACCGGCGCAGTCGAACAGGGTAGCCGATTGCAGATCGAAGGTTTCACTGCAATAGCCAGGCGCGCAAACGGGAAAATACCGTTCGTCGGCAAGGCGGACCGCCGCTTCGGACATTTCTTCGCCCCTCCCAAATCGGATTTCGACGGACGCGTTTGCCGCGTGGCGCTCGGGGTCCCAAATCGGGGTCACGATGTTGAGCACGAGCCAAGGATACATCGAATAGAGCCGATCCAGGCGCGGCGCGAGCCAGAACACGGAAAAGGCCATGTTGCATTGAAGGGTCATGTTTCGGCCCCGGTCTCCCCCCGTAAATGCTCTGGTGCTGCTGGCTATCAGGTCGAAGGCCTCTCGAAGGCCGGGAAGGTAATTCGCACCATCTTCGGTCAACTCCAGGGTTCGTGTTTTACGGATGAACAGGTCGCGGCCAAGAAAGGACTCGAGGCGTCGAACATGCTGTGAAACGGCGGACTGGGTCAGGTTCAACTCGGTCGCTGCGCGGGTGAAGCTGAGGTGCCGCGCCGTGACCTCGAAGGCGCGCAGCCAGGTGAGAGGCGGGAGTCGGGAGATCGTCATCCTTGTCCATTACGCATGTATTAATTTTTCTAATTGATTAACCGAAAAATCATTGTTTGTCAGCCACCATCATACCTGAAAGAAAGTGTCGCCAGGCACGGGAGGCAGGTGTGCGACAGGTAGCGCAAATCGAAAACCTCACTCACTGGACCGAGCGCACCGACCTTGCCGCGGCCTTCCGCTGGACTGCTCGGCTTAACATGCACGAGGCAGTAGCGAATCATTTCAGCCTGACGGTCAGCGACGATGGCAAATGGTTTCTGATGAACCCCAATCAGCGGCACTTTAGCCGGATCAAGGCCTCGGACCTGTTACTTCTCGATTCCGACAATCCCGCCACGATGAACCAGCCCGGGGCCCCCGATCCCACCGCGTGGGGCCTGCACGGATCGATTCACCGGCAGGTGCCTCACGCCCGTTGCGTGATGCATGTTCATTCGATCCATGCCACGGTGCTCGCCTGCCTGAAGGACAGCACGCTGCTACCGATCGACCAGAATACCGCGACGTTCTACGGCCGTACCGTGGTGGATGAATGCTTTGGCGGTCTCGCCTTCGAAGAAGAAGGTGCGCGCTGCGCCAAGATGCTGTTCGACCCGAAGGTGAAGGTGATGATCATGGGCAACCACGGTGTATTGGTGATCGGCAGCGGCGTCGCCGACACGTTCAACAGGCTCTACTACTTCGAGCGTGCGGCCGAGACCTATGTTCGCGCCCTTCAGACCGGCAAGCCGCTCCGTGTGCTCAGCCACGAGATCGCGGAAATGGCCGCCCGGGAACTCGATAATTATCCCGATCAAGCCGAACGGCATCTGACCGAACTGAAAGCGATCCTGGATGACGAAGGATCGGACTACGCGAGCTGAAGACTGCCGATGCCCAGTTACGTTCCTACGAATGCCGCCTCGTCCGGTGTTCGACTCGACAAGAAAACCCTCAAGCAGATCGCCGCCCGCTCGGATCGACCGGGGTTGCGGCACCTGGCGAAATGGACACTATCGCTCGTTCTTACCGGTGCCCTGGTCTGGGCCAGCCTGGGCACACTTTGGGTTTGGCCCGCCATGTTCGTCCATGGCGTGTTTCTGACGGTGCCCTCCTACGCCTTCAGTCACGAAACCGCCCACGGTACCGCTTTTCGCAGCCGTTGGCTGAACGAGGCGGTCCTTTGGATCACGTCGCTGCTATACATGGAAGAACCACTCCATCGTCGCTACACGCATACCAACCACCACACCCATACATGGCATGTGGGCAAGGACAGCCAGATGCCCTTCGACACGCCGATGGGAATCGGGGGGTGGCTGACCGAAATCACCGGCTTGGGGCTCTTGCGTTTTCACGTCCAGGTGTTCTTTCACCTTGCGACCAAGCACTACACCGACACGATGCGGATGGTGACACCCGAAGAGGAATTCCCCAAAATGACCCGGAACGCACGAATGATGCTGGCCATCTACACCGTGATTGCCGCGGCCCTCTTCGCGGGTATTTGGTGGCCGTTCTGGTTTCTTGTCGTCCCGCGTGTCCTTGGCGCGCCGGTAATGCTCCTGTTTACGCTTCTACAGCACGTCGAGTTGCAGGAAGACTCGCCCTCGATCCTCGAAAGCACGCGCTCGTTCCGGGGCAACTGGCTGGCCAATTTCCTCTACATGAACATGAACAACCACGTGGAGCACCACCTTTACCCGCAGGTGCCCTTCCATGCCCTGCCCGACCTCGCCCGCGCCGTAGAGGTGCAGGTACCCGCGCCTGACCCCGGCTTCATCCGCACGAACTGTGAAGTCTTCCTGGTGGTACTACGCCGCACCCTGGGCCTGTCCACCAAGGCTCCCAGCATCCGCCAAGCGCCGCACATGGTCACCTCCGGCGGCCCGGTAGTCATGGTCGCGCAAAGGACAATGTGACATGAGGAGGGTCTACGACTTCAGCCGCAAACCGGCCCGGCGGAATTACACGGTCGCCGACCTGCGTGCCCTCAAGGGGTCGGGCCGCAAACTCTCGATGGCCAATCCGGCCAACAACGACGAACTGCACGCCTGTGTTGAAGCTGGGATCGACCTTTTCGTGGTTGGCGCCGATCAGATCGAGGATCTGCGACAGATCGCGCCAACCCACTTCACCGGCGTCGGCTCCACATGGGCGCAATTCGGTTCCGACGACGAAATCGTCGCCCATGCCTATGAAGCGATGCGCAGGGGCGCGGACATGTACTACACGCTCCGCTCCTACGAGGTCATGGAGCGGATGGCGCGCGATGGCATCCCGGTGCAAGGCCATATCGGATTGATTCCCACTTTCAGCCACTACTGCGGAGGCTTGCGCGGTTGGGGCCGAAGGGCAGACGAGGCGATCAGGGTCTGGGAGACACTGAAGCGCATGGAGGATGCGGGTGTCTTCGCTGTCGAGGTGGAATGCGTCGCCGAAGAGGTGCTAGAGGCGGTCAATGAAAAAACCACCGTCGTCACTTTCTCCCTCGGTTCCGGCATGGCGGGCGATGCAATCTTTTCTTTCGTAGCCGATATCTGCGGTGAGGCGAGCGAAGAGGACAAGCCCCCCAGGCACGCCCATGCCTTCGGCAACCTGGGTCCGTTACACAAGCAAATTCGCGAAGAACGCGTTTCCGCGCTCGGGCAGTTCCACCGCGAGGTCGTGGCTGGAAACTTCCCCTACGCCGAAACCAGCATCGGCATGCACCCGGGCGAGAAAGAGAAGTTCCTTGAGGCACTTGAAAAGTGGAATCCGACACACCAATGAACGACGCGATGGATTACAGCCGCGCCTTCCCGGCCAAACCGCAACCGTTGACCTTGGAAGAGGCAGCCAGGATTACACCGCCGATGCAGGCGGTGGATACGGAGGGCATGATCGATGTGCCCCGCATGCGGCGCTACCGGCAAAACCGGTTGCGCGAACAGGTCGTCAAACAGGGATTCGACGCGATCATCCTGGTCGAACCGCTGTCGATCCGTTACGCCACCGGCGTGCGCAACTGCGCGCTGTTCCAGATGCACATCCAGGCAGGCTATCTCTTCATACCCGCCGAAGGGCCTGTGATCCATTTCGACAACGCGCCGGGACACACGTCCGGCAGTCAGCTGGAAACCATCGACGAAAACCGCGCCGACGTCCTGCCGCTCTCCTATATGTTCGCGGGCTCTCGCCACCAGGAATGGGCGTCCCGCTGGTCCGAGCAGATGGAAGACCTGATCCGCATCCATTGCGGGCAGGGAAGAAAACGGGTCGGCGTCGAACGCTCCGGATTCCATTTCGAGCAGGCGCTGGCGGCAAATGGGCACGAAGTGGCGGACGCAGCCCCTGTCCTGGCCATGGCCCGAAAAATCAAGAGCCCGGAAGAAATCCTCGCAATGAACCTGACCATTGCCGTGGCCGAGGACGGCATGACGCGGATGCGCGATTCCTTGCGCAACGGGGTGACGGAACAAGAGCTCTGGGCGCTCATGTGGTCGGCCTTGATCGAAGGCGGCGGCGAGTGGTTGGACTACCGGCTGCTGGCCTCGGGCGAGCGTACCAATCCCTGGCAGCAGGAGGCATCCAGCCGGATGATCCGCGCGGGCGATTTGGTGGTTTTCGACTGCGGCATGGTCGGCCCGTTCAGCTATGGCGGCGACATCTCCCGCGCCTACCACTGCGGTCCGGGGCTCCCGTCGGACTACCAGAAGATGCTCTACTCGATCGCTCATGATGAGGTGATGGCGAATACCCAGCTGGTGAAAGCCGGTGCGGCATTTTCCGATATCGCCCGCTCCCGTTACATCCCGCCGGCGGGGTTTGGTGATCAACTCTACCCTTGCATGATGCACGGCATCGGCATGGCGGACGAATGGCCTGCAATTCTTCATTCTCCCGACCATTCCGAGTTCTTTGACGGTGAACTGGAGGCGGGCATGGTGATGTGCGTCGAAAGCTACATCGGTGAGGTCGGCGGCATCGAGGGCGTCAAACTCGAGGACCAGGTTCTCGTGACCGATAGCGGCCCCATCGTCCTCAGCCGCTACCCGTTCGAAGACAGCTTGCTCATGCGGGAAGTCTGAGGTGGGCAAATGAACGACCCTTTGCAAATCGGCGTCCCGGGACGGCAAGCCGAAGGTTTGCGCCACATGCGCGGAGAAACCACCTTCACCTGGCCCGAACAAAGCCCCGATGGATGGGGCCGCAACCAGGCCGTTCATCGTCGTGGGCGCAAAGGAACGAGAGAAAGCGCCTTTGCCGGAACGAGACCTTCTCTCCGCATGTCCGCGCGGCCGTTCAGAATGCGGTCATGGCCAAGATCCATCCCGAGTGGACGGATCAAGGCGCGCTTCGGCGATGCGGGTTTCCCTTCGCAGGATGGTTGCGTCTTACAGTCCAACCGACCTGGGCCGTGCTTCTACACCGAACTCATCGCTCTCGGTGCGATGGCCCGTCAACAATAGGAAAGAGCCGGCCGATGACTCAATGGATTGACGCCTGTGGAACGGACGACATTGACGAAGATGATCTGATCGCATGGGAATACGGCGGGCATGCCTATGCCATCTACAAAACCGGTAAGGGGTTCTTTGTCACCGATCTGATGTGCACTCATGAAGCAGAGAGCCTCGAATATGGTCTGATTACGGACTGCGTGATCGAATGTCCCCTGCATGGTGGACGCTTTGATATCTGCACGGGCAAGGCACTTTCAGCGCCAGCTAGCATTGACCTCGGGACATATGCGGTAAGGGTGGATGGCAATCGCGTGTTCGTACAAATCGAACACTGATGCGAACAGCTGCAATCCTGAACAGCGTAAATCTGTGTTTCAGAAAGTCTGCGCCCCGAATCGAGCCGGTCCGGCAACAGGCATGCGGAGCCCAAAGGGCCTCGACTGGGTCGCTTCAGGGTCCATACGCGGGAACGGCAGCACCTGGTTTGCTCGCCGCAATGACGCTCTCGTCAGTGGCGGCGGCGTCGTTCTGCCGCGGAAACCGCAGGCGCCTCATGTGCCACAAAGTCGGAGGTCCGCGGCCGGTCTGAGCGCTGCCTTGCCCTTGCCCGCAACCGGGATTCTCATGCGAAAGGCTGCTACCGGCTGACCGACGGGATGCATGGCGTTCGATTTCTCCGGCCCGCCGCGCGGAAGGCGCGGACGATGGATTTTTTGCATTGCGTGTTTTTCTGGATGGGGCCGTGGCGTGCCCGCCCGGAGGGTGGCGCCTGTACTTTGGTTCATCCAGCCAAGGGCAGGCAACATTGATGGCACTTTCACACGAGGTGCCCACCGCGAGGCAGAGGTCCGCGGAATGGTTCGATCGAGGCGGCCGTCAATCGTGGAAGTGGGGTCGGCTTCCGGATCCGGATCGACTTGATGGCGGAGAGACAGGGATTCGAACCCTGGGTGGGCTCGCGCCCACAACGGTTTTCGAGACCGCCCCGTTCGACCACTCCGGCACCTCTCCGCAGCCCTCATTTGGCACATTGCCCTAGGTCTGTCCACTACGCCCTACGTCCTGACCAGGTGCCGCCAGCCGTACATTTTCCGGTCATGCTCCCGCGGCTCCGTCTGGTTCCGCCTCGACGGGATCACCGCATCCGCGCCGCGGCCCTCCAGATCCTCGAGCAGCCAGTCAGCGTCGAACGCCTTGTCCCCGATGAAGGCCCCGAACCGGAGATCCCCAAGAAGGGCGGGCACCCCCGCAAGATCGTGCGCCTGGCCGGGAAGGATCACGAAGCGGACCAGGTATCCGAGCGCGTCCACGACCGCCACGATCTTGCTCGTCAGGCCGGCTCTCGAGCGTCCGATCCCCTGGCTGGAGGTCCCCCCCCTTGTGCCGGACGCCTTCTGGTGCGCCTGGACCACCGTGCCGTCGACGAACACGCACTCGAGGTCGAACTCTTCCGACAGGGCGTTGAAAACACGCTCGAAAACGCCCGAAAGCGTCCATCGGCGGAACCGCGTGAACACGCTGTTCCACTTGCCGAACCGCTCCGGGAGGTCGCGCCACGGCGTTCCGGTGCGGAACCGCCAGAGCACCGCCTTCACGAAGAGGCGGTTTTCCGCCGCCGTGCCGCCGGGGTCGGCCGCCTTGCCCGGCAGCATGTGCTCGATCCGGGCCCACATGGCGTCGGTCAGCACCGTCCTGTCTGAATTCATCGTTCTGCCCGATCATGTTCGTGTCGCCCGTGCCGCCGTTCCGGCGGTCATTGGGCCCGAACATGGCATCGAACCGGACGAATCGCAACATGACTGGCGACAGATCAGCAATTCTCAATATGACATTTCTGTTTTCCTGACCTCTGTGTTTTCGGTTTTTCGAGGGTTATCGGGAGGCCGCGACGGGCGCAGTTGACTTGGCGCGGTGACCCGGCTCAGGGAGGGATTTCGACTTCTCCGGCGAGCACCTGCATCAGGCGCTTCCAGTCGTCGAACACGAACCGGGCGGTCAGGACCTGCAGGTTCCGGAACATCCAGTCGCGTGTGCCGCAGACCGTCCGGGCCTTCTGCCAGTGCTTTTCCGCGAGGTCGCAGGCGGTATGGAGCGCGAAGGCAAGGAGGCTCAGGACAAGGAGCACGGAGGCGAGGTTCTTCTCTCCATGGCCGAAGTTCCGGTCGAGATTGTAGCCGAGTTTTTTCAGAACGTTGAACTCGGCGTTCTCCACGCGCCATCGGGAGCGTCCGCAGGCGACGATGTCGGCGACATTGGTCCTGTTGACCGGCAGGTCGGTGACGAAGGCGGTTCTGTAGGTCACCTTTTTCGCGGCCATGTCGTGGATCTCGAGGCAGACCCATGTCACCGGCATGGCCGCTGCGCCGCCACGGATCCGAAGGTCGGGCTGCCAGCTGTAGCTGTACCTGTACTTCTTCGGCTTCCTGATGCCGCGCGTCACCGTCGTGTCGAGGGTTTCCGGATGGCAGCGGTCGAGCTCCTCATACAAGGTCTTGTGGCTCGACCTCATGGCCGTCAAGATGAAGTTGCCGCCCGCCGCCCGGATGGCCTCGCAGACCGGTTGACAGGCGTAGAGGTCGTCGCCGAGATACACGGGGTCGAGGTCTTTCAGACGCGGACCGATGCGCCGCAACCAGCGCTTGATGGCATTGCGTTTGTTGTTTTCCGATTTGGATTGGCTCGGATTTCCCGAGGTATTTGATCCGGTTTGGGACGGTTCTTCCCGCGTTGCGTTGACCTGACTGGAGTCCTTCCCGACCGTCACTGTTTCGGCTCGGTGTCGGGTTCGGATTTGTTTTTCTGCCTCTGAAGGATTTCATTCCAATCGTCGCTGTCTGGCCGCATGCGCCGGACTGCGGGGGTTTTCGCCTGGAGCATTGCGGCGGCCAGGTCTCCGGCCTGGTCGGCGTCATATCCGCAGAATACGGTCTCGAGCCGGAACCTGGTGATCCATTCCGGCATTGTGCCGGTGGCTCCGGCAGTGGAGATGATGATGTCGATCCGTTTTCCCTCGTCGAGTGTCCATGCCGAGAGGGCGTCGATGGCTCCCTCGACGAGGAGCGCGGTTCTCGGTTCTGTCTGTCGCGCGATCCAGAAGCCGCCGTTGGCTTTGCGACTTCCCGGCTGCATAGCCCTGAAGGGCCGGTCGGGGTGGGTACCGACCAGTTCGGCGCCGGTTTTCCTGCGCTCCCGGTCACGGCAGGTGAAGACGGCATTGGCGCGGTTGTCGGCGCCGAGAATGGCGATGCGCCTGCAGTGTTCGACCAGGCGTGGATCGAGCCCCCGGTTCCGGCACAGGTAGCGGCGCACCCGTGCCCATGCCCGGTCTTCGGAGAGGATCGGGGTTTCGTCTCCGGTGCATGGGTTGCGGGACGGGAAGCCTTCGAGGTGCCGGAGAGCCTGACGGAAGCTGCATCCCTCGGCCTGGATGACCAGGTCGATTGCACCGCCGCCACCGCGGCCCGTGATATGGTCGAAGAAACGGCCTTGATTGATGCTGATCACGGATCCCGGGCGTTTCCAGCGGGCCCTGTCGGTGGGGTCCTTCCGGTACCCGAGCCCGGCGGCGACGACCGTCAGCGGGATTGCCCGGGCCGCGTCGGCCCGCGCCCTGCGGTTGCTCACAGCAAGATTTCGTCGGCGGCCCGGTTGACGTGACTGTCGGTGACGGTGCGCGCCCTGTCGGCGGCGGCGGCGATCAGCGCATGATGGGCGATGCGGTTGATCTGCCGCGGGATGCGGTTGCTTGCCAGTGCCACCGCCTCGATTGCCGCCGGCTCGAAGACCGGCACATCGGCGCCGGCCAGGCGCATCCGATGTTCTATGTAGGCGCCGACCTCGTCGTGGCGGAGCGCGGGGATGTGGCAGTTGACGATGATTCTCTGGGCCAGCGGTTCGTGCACCGCCATCCTGAGCCGGTTGCGCAACTCGGTGAGGCCGACCAGCAGCAGGCAGAGCCGGTTGCTGGAATCCATCCGGTAGTTGGTGAGCATCTTGAACTCGGCGAGAACATCGTTGCCGAGATGGTGCGCTTCGTCGAAGACCAGCACCGGCAGCTTCCCGGACTCGGCGACGAGGCGGCTCATCTCCGCGCGGATCGCCCGGCAGACCGCGGCGCGGGACTGGCTCTCCGCCAGGCCGAAGGCGGTTGCGATGGCGTTGTAGGTGTCGCGGACATTCCCGGTCGAGAAGGCGACGTAGCGAACCTGGTGGAGGCCCTCGTGCAGGGTGTCGAGCACCTGTCGGCAGAGCGCGGTCTTGCCGACGCCGGATTCGCCGGTGAGCAGGCCGATGCCGCGCAACTCGATGAGATGGCCGATACGGGCGCGTGCCTCGGCCTGTGTCTCGGTGTCGAGAAGCTCGTCGGATTTGAGCGTCTTCTCGAAGGGATAATTCCTGAGCCCGAAGTGTGACAGGTACATGGTCAGTCCTCCTTCTTTCTGTTGCGGACAAGCGCCCGGAAGGTCACGGTCGGTTGTCCGGCGGGGCGCTTGATCCGGGCATTGGCGTACAGGTCGAGCAGACGCGCGAAGCCGCGCGGCTTGCCCTCGTGCACCACCTTGATCGGGCGGTCCGGCGGGGCGGATGGATCGTAGCGGAGCGTGACCTTCGCGCCGTTCATCCCCGCCTCGACCTCGTAGATGCGGCCCTCGAGGCTGACGGTTCGGGCCCTGGAGACCCGCCGCGTCGCCTCGAACAGGAACATGTCGTCGAGATCGACGCCGGGGTCGGGCCGGCGGACCCTGCCGCAGGTGAGGGCCCACTGGTCGAGAGGGGTGCGTTGCCCTTCGAGGCCGCGATGAGGCGTCATGTGATACTCAGCCTCGACCCAGGTGCGGACCCGTTGGTTGAGGGTCTCCAGGTCGGGAATGTCCTGCGGGTCGAGCGGGGCGAGGAATTGCCCGCGAACAGTTCTGAACCAGCGTTCTATCTTTCCCCGGGACTGAGCGGACGATTGCACCCGATGACGACGGTTCGGCGCGAAGTTTTTCGGTCACCCACCCGTTCCATCCCCTGACCGGGCGCCGTTTCGAGGCGGTCGACATCCGGGTCTGCTGGGGAGAGGAGCGGGTCTATTTCGTCGGCGAGAACGGCCGGTTGCAGCGTCTGCTGGTGAGTTGGACCAGCCTGGAGCCCCCCGATCCCTTTGTCGAGCTGTCGGCCGGGCGTTCTCCGTTCCGGGTTCGCGATCTCCTGGCGCTGTGTGACCTGGTTGCCTCACTGTCGGAGTCCGGGTCGTGACTGTCAAGCTCATTACGCCGCATGATGTAAGATCCATTTTGCCGCTGAACGGCGGCCGAAAGGCCGTGCTGCGTCGCGGTTTCACGGTGATGTATGGCAAAAAAGTGCTGTACAGGCGTAAGTTACTGCTGATGCTGCGGAGAGCATGCTTGACGGCATTCGCATGGTGCGGCATATATGCAATTACATACCATCCCGGAGAACAACGCCATGACACGGAAGAACGACAAGGCCGAAAGCCTCAGGAAGAACGGCACGCTGAACCGCCATCCGGAGCGCGTGAACGACCCCCGGTTCCTGTCCGAGCCCTTCTTCGATCCCCGGGACCTGGTGCAGGTCCGCTACGAGATGCTGCGGCGGGTCAGCAGGGAGGGGCAGTCGGTGAGCGAGAGCGCGCAGAACTTCGGCGTCTCGCGGCCGACCTGGTATCACGCCGCCAGGTCCTTCGAGGAGAACGGCCTCGCGGGACTGGTTCCGGATCGTCCCGGACCGCGGCGCGCCCACAAGCTCGACGATACCGTCGTCGAGGCGCTCGTCGAGGCGCGGCGCACCACGCCCGCCGTCTCCACCGCCGAACTCGTTGCCCTGGTGCGCCGCCGCTTCGGCATCTCCGTGCATCGGCGCAGCATCGAACGGGCCCTGAACCGTGCCCAAAAAAAACCCTGAACGAAACACCGGCACCGCGCGCCCGTCCGCGGCAATGGACCGAGGACTACGAACGCCTGCGCCGCTCCAGGAACCGCGCCGACCGGGCCGCCGGGCGCAACGGCCGCGCCGTGCTGGTCCACCGGGGCATGGCGGCGTGGTTCGCAATCCTCGATGCAGCGCCGCCCCCGCCGCCCCGTGCCGCGGACCACGGCCACGGCCCCGTGCCGGAACTGCCCGGTGATGTCGAATCCGGTCTTGTCGACATCATCGTGGCGATCGCCATCGATCAACTGAACGGAGCCGAATCATGAACAGCGAACACCAGAAGGTGACAACCGGCCATGTCGCCCGGAACGCCTATCTCTACGTCCGCCAGTCGACACTGCGCCAGGTGACGGAGAACACCGAGAGCACCCATCGCCAGTACGCGCTGCGCGCGCGGGCCCATGCGCTCGGCTGGCCCGTCGAGAAGGTCATCGTGATCGATTCCGATCTCGGCCAGTCCGGCGCCGACCGGGACCGCGAGGGCTTCAGGACGCTGGTCGGCGAAGTGTCCATGGGCAATGCCGGCCTCGTGCTCGGTCTCGAGGTCTCCCGGCTCTCACGGAGTTCCAGCGACTGGCACCAGCTGCTCGAACTCTGCGCCATGACCGACACGTTGATTCTCGACGAGGACGGCCTCTATGATCCGCGCCATTTCAACGACCGGCTCATTCTCGGGCTCAAGGCCCAGATGAGCGAGGCCGAGCTGCACTTCCTGCGCGCGCGCCTGCAGGGTGGAATCATCAGCCGCGCCCGGCGCGGCGAACTCAAGCTGCCGCTGCCGATCGGCCTGGTCTACGACCCGCTCGACAGGGTTGTCATCGATCCCGATGCCCAGGTCCGCAAGACCATCACCGTCCTGTTCGACACCTTCACCCGCACCGGATCGGCGACGGCGACCGTGAAGGCCTTCCGCAAGGAGGGGATTCAGTTTCCCCGCCGACTGCGCTGCGGCAGCCGCAAGGGCGATGTGATCTGGGGTGAGCTGACCCATTCAGAGGGTCCTGCAAATCCTTCACAATCCCCGTTATGCAGGCGCTTTCATGTTCGGCCGCACCCGCAGCCGGCGCCGGCCCGACGGCACCCTTGCCTACCGCCACGTGCCCCTCGAAGAGGTCGAGGTGCTGTTGCGCGACCAGCATGAGGGCTACATCTCCTGGGATCGTTTCGAGGCCAACCGGCAGCGCCTCGCCGACAACAGCACATGCGGCGGCGGCGACCGGCGGCCACCGCGCGAGGGACCGGCCCTCCTGCAAGGGCTGGCGATCTGCGGCAAGTGCGGCAACTCCATGACGGTCCGCTACCACGCACGCAAGGAGGGCCGGGTTCCCGATTACCTGTGCCAGGCGAAAGGCATCGAGCACGGGACGGCGATCTGTCAGCGGGTGCCGGGCGGCGGCACGGACCGGGCGGTCGGCGAACTCATGGTGGAACTCATGACACCGGCAACCCTGGAGGTGGCGCTGCAGGTGCAGAAGGAACTCGAAGCCCGGGCCGAAGAGATCGATGCCTGGCATGACCAACGGATGCAGCGCGCCCGGGAGGAGGCCGATATCGCGCGCATGCGCTTCATGAACGTCCACCCCGACAACCGCATCGTGGCCGACGTGCTGGAAGGCGAATGGAACCAGAAGCTGCACAGTCTCGACGAGGTCCGGCGCGACTGTGACAGGCGCCGGGCCGAAGACCGCAGAAAGCTCGCGGACGGCCAGCGTCAGCGCATCCTCAAGCTGGCCTGCGACTTCCCGGCACTGTGGAACGATCCCGCAACCCCTCACCGCGAGCGCAAGCGCATGATCCACCTGGTGATCGAGGATGTCACCATTACCCGGGGCGAGAAGGTCGAACTCGGCATCCGGCTCCGGGGCGGCGCCACGCGACAGCTCACCATTCCGCCGGACCTGCTGTTGTTTTTCGGGGAAGGTTGGCGAGGATTTCCTGATTTGTTTCGTCCGGCTTGGGACGGTTCTTCCCACGTTTCGTTGACCTGACTGGAATCCTTCCGGACCGTTACTGTTTCGGCCCGGTGTCGGGTTCGGGATTGTTTTTCTGCCTTTGGAGGATTTCATTCCAGTCTTTGCCGTCTGGGCGCATGCGCCGGACCGCGGGGTTTTGCGCCTGGAGCATTGCGGCGGCCAGGTCTCCGGCCTGGTCGGCGTCATATCCGCAGAAGATAGTCTCGAGCGGGAATGTGTTGGTCCATTCCGGCATTGTGGCGGTGGCTCCGGCGGTGGAGATGACGATGTCGACCTGCGTCCTGTCGGCGAGGGTCCATGCCGAGAGGGCGTCGATGGCCCCCTCGACGAGGAGTGCGGTTCCGGGTGCTGCCTTTCGCGCGAGCCAGAAGCTGCCGTCGGCTTTGCGGCTTCCCGGCGCCATGGCCCTGAAGGGCCGACCGGGGTGGGTGCCGACCAGTTCGGCGCCGGTTTTCCTGCGCTTCCGGTCCTGGCAGGCGAAGACCGCGTTGGCGCGGTTGTCGGCACCGAGAATGCCGACACGCCTGCAGTGCTCGACCAGCCCTGGCTCGAGCCCGCGGTTCTGGCACAGGTAGCGGTGCACCTGCGCCCATGCCCGGTCTTCGGAGAGGATCGGGGTTTCGTCTCCGGTGCATGGGTTGCGGGATGTGAAGCCTTCGAGAAGCTGAAGAGCCTGGAGGAAGCTGCATCCCTCGGCCTGGATGACCAGGTCGATTGCACCGCCGCCACCGCGGCCCGTGATATGGTCGAAGTATTTCGTCCCGTTGATGCTGATCACGGATCCCGGGCGTTTCCAGCGGGCCCTGTCGGCGGGGTCCTTCCGGTACCCGAGCCCGGCGGCGACAACCGGCAGCGGGATTGTCCGCACCGCGTCGGCCCGTGTCCTGCGGCTGCTCACAGCAGGGCCTCGTTGGCAGCCCGGTTGACGTGGCTCTCGGTGACGGTGCGCGCCCTGTCGGCGGCGGCGGCGATCAGCGCATGATGGGCGATGCGGTTGATCTGCCGCGGGATGCGGTTGCTTGCCAGTGCCACCGCCTCGATTGCCGCCGGCTCGAAGACCGGCACATCGGCGCCGGCCAGGCACATGCGGTGTTCGATGTAGGCGCCGACCTCTTCGTGGCGGAGCGCGGGGATGTGGCAGTTGACGATGATTCTCTGGGCCAGCGGTTCGTGCACCGCCATCCTGAGCCGGTTGCGCAATTCGGTGAGGCCGACCAGCAGCAGGCAGAGCCGGTTGCTGGAATCCATCCGGTAGTTGGTGAGCATCTTGAACTCGGCGAGAACATCGTTGCCGAGATGGTGCGCTTCGTCGAAGACCAGCACCGGCAGCTTCCCGGACTCGGCGACGAGGCGGCTCATCTCCGCGCGGATCGCCCGGCAGACCGCGGCGCGGGACTGGCTCTCCGCCAGGCCGAAGGCGGTTGCGATGGCGTTGTAGGTGTCGCGGACATTCCCGGTCGAGAAGGCGACGTAGCGAACCTGGTGGAGGCCCTCGTGCAGGGTGTCGAGCACCTGTCGGCAGAGCGCGGTCTTGCCGACGCCGGATTCGCCGGTGAGCAGGCCGATGCCGCGCAACTCGATGAGATGGCCGATACGGGCGCGTGCCTCGGCCTGTGTCTCGGTGTCGAGAAGCTCGTCGGATTTGAGCGTCTTCTCGAAGGGATAATTCCTGAGCCCGAAGTGTGACAGGTACATGGTCAGTCCTCCTTCTTTCTGTTGCGGACAAGCGCCCGGAAGGTCACGGTCGGTTGTCCGGCGGGGCGCTTGATCCGGGCATTGGCGTACAGGTCGAGCAGACGCGCGAAGCCGCGCGGCTTGCCCTCGTGCACCACCTTGATCGGGCGGTCCGGCGGGGCGGCCGGGTCGTAGCGGAGCGTGACCTTCGCGCCGTTCATCCCCGCCTCGACCTCGTAGATGCGGCCGTCGAGGCTGACGGTTCGGGGCCCTGGAGACCCGCCGGATCGCTTCGAACAGGAACATGTCGTCGAGATCGACGCCGGGGTCGGGCCGGCGGACCCTGCCGCAGGTGAGAGCCCACTGGTCGAGAGGGGTGCGTTGCCCGTCGAGGCCGCGGTGAACCGCCATGTGGTATTCGCCCTCCACCCAGGCGCGGGAACCGTCGGTTGAGGGTCTCCAGGTCGGGAATGTCCTGCGGGTCGAGCGGGGCGAGGAATTGCCCGCGAACAGTTCTGAACCAGCGTTCTATCTTTCCCCGCCCCGCGGGATGGTATGGCCGTGCATGCAGCAGCGAGATGCCCAGTCGCCCACAGACCATCATCAATTGCCGGGAGCGGAAGTTCGCACCGTTGTCGCAAAACAGTCTCTCGGGGCATCCGCGCCGCAGGATCGCCTCCTTCAGCACGACCAGGTAGTCGGCCGCGGTCTCGCCGAGGGCGAAATGCGCGTAGGGGACAACCCGGGTCGCGTCGTCGAGCAGGGCGATCAGGTAGGTCTTTCTCTTCCGGCCCCGCGTGTCCCTGACCTTCGGGCCGTGCATGACGTCCGACTGCCAGAGCTGGCCGGCCGCCTCGGTGGCGAAGCGGCGCAGGTCCCCGGACGGTGCGTCCGCGCGGCGCTTCATCAGCCCCTCCCGAGTGAACAGCCGATGGAGCGTCGAGGGGGCGATGACGACATCGTCGGGGACGGTGCCCGTGGCCCGCGCCCGCACGATGACCTGCCGGACGCTGAGGTCCATGTTCTCCCGGCGGATCGCCAGCAGGGTCTCGACAACGTCGCCCGGCATGTGCCGAAGCAGGCCGCGGTCCTTGCGGCGCTTCGGCATCAGCCCGTCGAAACCTGCCTTGCGGTAGGCGCGGATCCAGCTCCGCAACGTCGTCGCCGCAACCGTGCGCCGGCTTGACCCCGGAATGGTCACCTCCCGTTGCGATTGCCGCTTCAGGTAGGGCGCCACCTCCTCCGCCGGAAGGTGCAGGGCCTCCGAGATCATGCCAAAGCGAAACAGTGCGACGTCCTTCCGGTAGTCGGTGATGGTGTCTTTCATGGTGATTCTCTCCGTCGTCCCGGGCTTCGGTGCCCCGATGGCGTCATCTGCCGCGTTCAGCGGCCCCGAAACAGGGTTCGAATAGTGTTGGAGGCCCGGTCGGGGATTTCCCACCCGTCCCGGGAGGCTGGAATCCGACCGGAGGCGGCAGGAACTGCAGCTGGGCCGTCATCTCCCGGCGCAGGTCAACCAGCAGCGTTTCGGTGCCGAGCGCGGCGCGCATCGACACCAGGTCCGCCGGAGTTCCCCTGAACAGGTCGGGGCGCAGCGTGACGACAGCCTCCAGGAAGAGCGAAACCGCCATGAATGCGCCAAGTAGATCGCGGATCCCGTTCGCCAACTCGTCGCGGTCGGGAAACAGGCGCCGGGCCGCCGCCCAACGGCTCGGGGCGGTGGCGAGAACCATCATGGCGTCCTCGATCTCCTGCAGCGAACCGCGGCGGCGCGCCGCGGCGAAATCCGGAAGACGGCTGATCGTGGTCTGGCAATCACGGCAGTCGAAGCGGGCAACGCGCATCGGGATCGGCGTCTTCCGCCCGTAGGTCCCGTGACGCATCAGACCGCAATCGCACGCGTCCCGGCCTTTCAGGCAGGGAGGAAAGCTTGCGTTCCTCCACTCCTCCCGGCTAACGTATTCCTCGGCGGTCAGTTCTGTTTCGAATCTTAGCTGTACGGGCCGCCCATGGCCCGGCGAACGGCAATTCGCGCGGGCCACCCTTTTCTGTCTCAGGCCATTGGCGGCAGGCCCTCCGGCCAGTCAAGCCGGAGGGCAACCGGACCGCAACGGCCCGCGCCAAAAGGCTGCTTGATATGGTTTCAAACTGATAGAGTGGCTACTTGAAAAGCTCTGCTTGGGGAAGAAAATCCGTCCCGGATTGTCACTGAATCACTGAAAAAAACGTCGGCAGGGAACGTGGGACAAACCAGCCGTCTCAAGCCAGAATATTCCGGGACCCAACAATGGGTCGGACACTGGTTGATCTGTGCGAGGCTGAGGGCGTTGACGGCGCCTTCGGTCATGACGAGGGCGTGGAGGTTTTCGGCGTCGACACAGAGGGCGAACAGGCTGCGCGTTCCGCCGGTTGCGAAGCGCCGCACCCCGTCTGGGGGGGCGATTTCGAAGCCGGTCAGCGTGCGGCGTTGATCGCGGTGGGCGAACAGGACCCGGCCCTTGCGGTCGCACCGAATCAGTGGGCGATAGATGTCGAGTGTTTTCTGGCGGATCCCGCGTCCGATGAGCCATTTCGGTGCGGGGTGCGGCGTTGCCTGGTGCCAGAGGGTGTGGAAGTCGGTCGCGGCGTGTGCGGGACCTCCGAACCTGTCACGGATGTCGGCGAATGAAAGGCCGCGCCGGATCATGAAGTCGATTGCGGTTCCGTTGTCGTCGTTGTCGCGTGTGTTGAAGTAGACCCAGTGGCCGTTGTCGCGACGCCTGGTGACGAGCTTGGGCAGGCCGGGCGCGCGCAGCACGGGGTTTGCGCGGGTCGAGGCTTCGGGGTCGCGGACATATCCCCATGCTGCGGCGATGGTCTCAAACGGCATGCGCTTGATGGCGTCGAAGTCGACACGGTATGGCCTATTCCGTTTCACGCCTGATGCGCCAGGAGTCGCTGTCGATGGTGACGAGAATGGCGTTGTGGACCAGGCGGTCGACGGTTCCTGCGATGCCGGACGCGCTCGGAAAGACGCGGTCCCACTGGGCGAAGCCGAGGGAGGTGGTGACCAGTGTCGAGCGGTGCCGGTAGCGCCGCGAGACGATGGCGTAGAGGATGTCGGCATGGCGGCTTTCGAGCGTGACATAGCCAATCTCGTCGAGGACCAGCAGGCGGGGCCGGGCGAGGATTCCCAGGCGGCGGCGCAGTTCGCTCCTCGAGGCGATCTCGGCGAGGGTCTCGAGCAACTCGGTTGCCTTCTCGAAGCGGACGGTATGGCCGTTGAGGAGGGCCTGGTGGGCGGCGTTGGCGGCGATCATGGTCTTTCCGGTGCCTTGCCCGCCGACGAGCACGGGTAAGCGGTTAGACTACGGCGTCAGTTTTTTGACCTGGGGCGTTTTTTTCGTTTGACATCATAGGCTGTCGTCCCTAGTGATTGGCCATCCGGGCGAATCACTTCGGTGGCGGCGATGGCATCATGGTATGGATCCAAGGGGACGACAGGGCTCTGCCAGCCCCTTGTCGCGATGTGTCCGCCGCATGACGTATTTTTGGAAACGCACTTGGGGGGCGGTGCCATCATGAAGCGCAAGCCGCCGGCGCTGCGCAACATCGGCATCGATCTCAACCGCCGGGCCATCGACAGCTTCCGCTGCGATTACCCTGTCGAACTCCACCACGGCTGTGCCCACGCGTTCCTGTCCGATTTCGACTTCGACGGCCGCGAACTGGTCTACAGCGACCCGCCCTACGTGCAGTCGGCGCGCAAGTCGCAGCGCCGCTACCGCTTCGACTATACGGACGCCGACCATGTCGCGCTTCTCGGCATCCTGAAGTCGCTGCCCTGTTCGGTGATGATTTCCGGCTATCCGTCCCGGCTCTACGACGAGCACCTGGCCGACTGGCGCTCGCTCGAGATCCAGGTCAACAACCAGTCCTGCATCGTCACCGAGAAGCTGTGGTTCAACTTTGCGCCCGACCGGGTGCACTGGGCGGCCCTCGCCGGACGGGACTTCACCCACCGTCAGACCGTCAAGCGCAAGGCGGCGAGCTGGGGCCGCCGGTACGCGGCGATGCCCCGGGGCGAGCGGCTGGCGGTGATGGCGGCGCTGATGGCGGTCGAGGCTGACGGATGAGCCCGGCGGCCCTGTCCGAAGCCGCCGGCCTCGCCCGCGATGTCGAGACGCTCGGCCGGGACCTGTCCCGCTGGCTCGGGGATGACGCCCTGCCGCCGGAGGCCGCCGAGGCGTTCCGGTTGCTGATCGACCTGTCCGGGCGGCTGGCGGCGCTCCATGGCGAACTGGCGGCCACAATCGCCGCCCAGGCGGGGTACACCGCCGAACTGGCCGCGACCATCGCCACCCGGGAGGAGCAAACCGCCGAACTGGCCGCGACCATCGCCGCCCAGGAGAAGCAAATCGGTGAGCTGGTGGCCCAGATCGCCGCCCTTACCGGACAGATCGCCCGGTTGCAGCGCGACCTGTACGGCTCGCGCTCGGAAAAGCGCAAGGCAGACGGGGACAGCTCCGACGGCCAGCAGGGTCCCGGCAGCCAGGACAGCCGCCGCGGCGGCAAGCCCGGCCGCCGAAAGGACCGCGGCGATGCACTCAACGACACCGGGCTGCGCTTCAACGACCAGGCCCCGGTGATCGACATCACCGTGACGCCGCCGGAGATCGAGGGGCTGTCGGAGGACGATTACGAGGTGATCTCCGAGCGCGTCCATTGCCGGCTCGCCACGCTCGAATTCAAGCATGTCGTCATCCGCTATCACCACATCAAGGTCAAGATCCGCGAGACCGGCGCCCTGGTGAGCGCCCCGGCCCGCGAAAGCGTATTCAAGAATTCCTGCGCAGATGTCTCGTTCGTCGCCGGGCTGCTCATCGACAAGTTCCTCTGGCATCTGCCGCTCTACCGCCAACACCGGATGCTGGCCGCCGCCGGCATCACCGTCAGCCGGGGATCGCTGAGCCAGTGGGCCAACCGGGCGGTCGCGCTCCTGAAGCCGATCCACGAGGCACAGTGGCGTTCGGTGCTGCAGAGCGCCGTCATCCAGATGGACGAGACACCGATCCGGGCCGGGCGGCACCCGGGGAAGCCCGGGAGCATGAAGAAGGGCTATTTCTGGCCGATACTCGGCGACCGGGGCGAGGTGGTGTTCCCCTTCTCCACCTCCCGGGCGCACCGGCATGCGGCCACGTTCCTCGGTGACTATTCCGGCACCCTGGTGAGCGACGGCTATGGCGCCTACGAAGCCTATGTCGCGGCGCGCAACGGGGCGGTCAGGCATCAAACGTGTTGGACCCACACCCGCAGGAATTTCTGGGAGGAGAAGGACAGCCACCCGGTGATGGCCGGGGAGGCGCTGGCGTGCATCGCCACCCTGTACAAGATCGAGGAGGAGATCGACGGCCAGCCGTCGGCCGAACGGCTGGCGGTGCGGCAGACCCGGTCGCGCGCGGCAGTCGACGTGTTCTGGGACTGGTGCGACCGGACGCAGGAGGATCCGGCGCTGACGCCGAAGCATCCGATCCGCAAGGCGATCCATTACGCGGTCGAGCGAAAGGCCAAGCTGGAGGTGTTCCTCGCCGACCCGGACGTGCCGCTGGACACGAACTGGGTGGAGAACATCCTGCGGCCTCCCAAGCTCGGCCAACGGAACTGGCTCTTTGCCTGGAGCGAGATCGGCGCCGAACACATCGGGATCATCAACGGCCTGTTCGCCAGTTGCCGGATGCAGGGCATCGAACCCCGCGTCTGGCTGACCGACGTCCTGCTGCGCATCGCCACCCATCCCGCCGACCGGGTCGACGAGCTGACGCCGAGGCGGTGGAAGACGCTGTTCGCCGACAACCCGATGACCTCCGATGTCGCAGCCGCCATGGCGGAGGGTCTTCATGCCGCCACCGCAAAGGGGACGTCATAGCGCTTGCGGTGGCGCCGGACGGTGATGTCGACCCCTTCCAGGAGCGCCGAAAGCTCGGTCCGCGACAGCGACAGCGCCGCCCGTCCCGGCGCCAGCACCGGGGGCGATGCGAACAGGCCCTGCTCCAGGCGCTTGGCCCAGATGAAGAACCCGCCATGCTCGAAACCGAGAACCTTGACCATCGTGCGCCGACGGTTGAAGAACACGTACCAGCGCCCGCTGGCCGGGTTCTCCCCGAGATGGGTCGAGACCAGCGCGCACAGCCCGTCAAAACTGCGGCGCAAGTCCGTCGGTTCCGTCGACAGCCAGATGCCGCCCGCCGGCCAGCCGCCGAGCATCAGGACCGCCGCAGACGGAGCACGACCCCGTCGCCGAGCGACAGCTCGACATCCCAGCCCGGTCCGGGCGCTGCCGCGATCTTGACAAAGCCGCCGGTCTTGCCCGCGGCCGCTCCGGCGGTGAAGCCGTTCCTGCGGCGCCAGCTCTGAAACGACTTCCGCGACACCCCCCGGGCCTCGCAAAAACTGGCCTGCGTGCCGTCCCAGCGCTCGAAGTCCGCCATCAAGCTCCGCCATTCGGCCTCGCTGCGCGCCTTCCGGGTGGAGCCGTCAACAGCAGTTGCCGATACATCTGTCGTCATGGAAAAATCCTCCGATCATTGTGAATGGACCGGCAGAATCTCCCGCGCGAGGGTAGATCGGATCAAGACAGATTCAGAACGCCGTCATTTAATCGCTTACGAGCACGGCGTTGTCTGCGCGTTCGATGAAGGCGAGGCTCATCAGCGCCTCGACATTGGCGCGGCTGATCGCGCGCGGCCATGTCCAGTCGAAGTCCGCCAGCGGCTTGAAGGCCGGCAGCCGCGCCTCGGCGCGCCGGCGTTCGTAGCTGCGGGTCCTGCGCACCTGTTCTTCGCTGACGATGAGCTCCTCGAGCCAGTCGGCATTGGCGACGTCGTCCCAGCGATCGATCAGGCCATGGAGGCCGAGCGCCCGGGCACGGTCCCTGAGTGCGGTCATGTCGTGTCCTCCTTTCGCGCGGCCGCGACTCTGTCATAGGCGCCGGGATCGGTTCCCCGCGGGGTCGTGGTGCGGCTGCTGTCGGTGATGCTGACGTTCGGCAGGCCCCGGGCGCGGCGCCGTGTCTCGATGATGCTCCGCACCGTGTTCGGGTGGCACGAGCCCCGCTCCAGCGCGGCGGCGATGGCGCGGTCGAGTTCATCGGCGCCGTGGCTGTCGAGCAGGCGGTTCAGCGTCCGGGCGCATCTGGCGACGTTCAGCTTCCGGCATCCGGCACGCGTGAGCATCTCCTCTGCCCGCGGCACGGCGCGCAGCAGCATGTCGCGGACACTCATGGACCTGCCGTGGCGCTTGCGGGCGACGAGCGCCTTGACGTGCTCGGGATCGCTGATCTGCTGCTGCCTGCCATAGGCGCGGGCGTGGGCCGCGACCTCGCGCACACCATCGAGGATGCGGACCCCGTAACGGGAGGCGACGAGGGTCAGGCTCGCCGTGGCGTAATCGGGCGGAACGCTGTAATCGTTGGTATCGAAGCGGGCGTAACAGGTCTTGTCGATCCGCACCGCGCGGACCTCGTCGGTTGGGAATGGCGCGTCCGGCAAGGGGATCAGTTTCTCCCTTTCGCTGGCAAAGGCATCCCGGACCAGCAGGCTGTCGTCGTCCGGCCAGGGACGCCGGGCGGCCCGGCCGAAGCACCACTCCCGGGCCGCGGCGTTGAGTTCGTCGAGCGGGACGGAGATGTCACGCCCGGCGAAGAAGCTCGTGCGGGCAAAACCGACCCGGCGTTCCACGCGTCCCTTGGACTGAGCAGCCGATTGCACCTGATGACGACGGTTCGGCGCGAAGTTTTTCGGTCACCCATCCTTTTCATCCCCTGACGGGTCGCGATTTCGAGGCTGTCGACATCCGGCTCTGCTGGGGAGAGGAGCGGGTCTATTTCGTCGACGAGGACGGCCGGTTGCAGCGTCTGCTGGTGAGTTGGACCAGCCTGGAGCCTCCGGACCCCTTCGTCGAGATGTCAGCCGGACGTTCTCCGTTTCGGGTTCGCGATCTCCTGGAGCTGTGTGACCTGGTTGCCTCTCTGTCGGAGTCCGGATCGTGACTGTCAAGCTCATTACGCCGCATGATGTAAGAGTCATTATGCCGCTACATGGCGGTTGGGTGACCGTATTGCGGCGGGGTTTCATGGCCATGCATGGCATAAAGGCGTTATTTACGCTTGTGTTACGGCCAATATTGGGGGGAGCATGCTTGACGGCATTCGCATGGTGCGGCATATATACTATTACATGCCATCCCGGAGAACACCGCCATGACACGGAAGAACGACAAGGCCGAAAGCCTCAGGAAGACCGGCACGCTGAACCGCCAGCCGGAGCGCGTGAACGATCCCCGGTTCCTGTCCGAGCCCTTCTTCGATCCCCGGGACCTGGTGCAGGTCCGCTACGAGATGCTGCGGCGGGTCAGCAGGGAGGGGCAGTCGGTGAGCGAGAGCGCGCAGAACTTCGGCGTCTCGCGGCCGACCTGGTACCACGCCGCCCGGGCCTTCGAGGCTGGCGGCCTCGCGGGACTGGTCCCGGAACGCCCCGGACCGCGGCGCGCCCACAAGCTCGACGAGGCCGTCGTCGAGGCGCTCGTCGAGGCGCGGCGCATCACGCCCGCCGTCACCACCGCCGAACTCGTTGCCCTGGTGCGCCGCCGCTTCGGCGTCTCCGTGCATCGGCGCAGCATCGAACGGGCCCTGAACCGTGCCCAAAAAAAACCCTGAACGAAACGCCGGCACCGCGCGCCCGTCCGCGGCAATGGACCGAGGACTACGAACGCCTGCGCCACTCCAGGAACCGGGCCGCCGGGCGCAACGGCCGCGCCGTGCTGGTCCACCGCGGCATGGCGGCGTGGTTCGCCGTCCTCAATGCCGTGCCGCCCCCGCCGCCCCGTGCCGCGGACCACGGCCACATCCCCGTGCCGGAACTGCCCGGTGATGTCGAATCCGGCCTTGTCGACATCATCGTGGCGATCGCGATCGATCACCTGAACGGAGCCGCATCATGAGCAGGGAACAGCAGAAAGTGACAGCCGGCCATGTTGCCCGGAACGCGTTTCTCTACGTCCGCCAGTCGACATTGCGCCAGGTGACGGAGAACACCGAGAGCACCCATCGCCAGTACGCGCTGCGCACGCGGGCACATGCGCTCGGCTGGCCCGTCGAGAAGGTCATCGTGATCGATTCCGATCTCGGCCAGTCCGGCGCCGACCGGGACCGCGAGGGTTTCAGGACGCTGGTCGGCGAAGTGTCCATGGGCAATGCCGGCCTCGTGCTCGGTCTCGAGGTCTCCCGGCTCTCGCGAAGCTCAAGCGACTGGCACCGGCTGCTCGAACTCTGCGCCATGACCGACACGTTGATTCTCGACGAGGACGGCCTCTACGATCCGTGCAACTTCAACGACCGGCTCATCCTGGGACTGAAGGCCCAGATGAGCGAGGCCGAGCTGCACTTCCTGCGCGCGCGCCTTCAGGGTGGAATCATCAGCCGCGCCCGGCGCGGCGAACTCAAGCTGCCGCTGCCGATCGGCCTGGCCTACGACCCGCTTGACAGAGTCGTCCTCGATCCCGATGCCCAGGTCCGCAAGAGCATCTCTTTCCTGTTCGACACCTTCACCCGCATCGGATCGGCGACCGCGACCGTAAAGGCCTTCCGCAAGGAGGGGATGCAGTTTCCCCGCCGACTGCGCTACGGCAGCCGCAAGGGCGAGGTGGTCTGGGTCGGGCTGACCCATTCGAGGGTCCTGCAAATCCTCCACAATCCCCGGTACGCCGGCGCCTTCATATTCGGCCGCACCCGCAGCCGGCGCCGTCCCGACGGCACCCTGTCCTGCCGCCGCGTGCCTCTCGACGAGGTCGAGGTGCTGCTGCGCGACCAGCATGAGGGCTACATCTCCTGGGATCGCTTTGAGGCCAACCAGCAGCGCCTCGCCGACAACAGCACATGCGGCGGCGGCGACCGGCGGCCGCCGCGCGAGGGACCGGCCCTCCTGCAGGGGCTTGCGATCTGCGGCAAGTGCGGCTGCTCCATGACGATCCGCTATCACGCCCGCAAGGAGGGCCTGGTTCCCGATTACATGTGCCAGAAGCACGGCATCGAGCACGGAACGACGGTCTGTCAGCACGTGCCGGGCGGCGGCACGGACCGGGCGATTGGCGAACTCATGGTGGAACTCATGACACCGGCAACCCTGGAGGTGGCGCTGCAGGTGCAGAAGGAACTCGAAGCCCGGGCCGAGGCGGTCGATGCCTGGCATGACCAACGGGTGCAGCGCGCCCGGGAGGAGGCCGATATCGCGCGCGTGCGGTTCATGAACACTCACCCCCGACAACCGCATCGTGGCCGATGTTCTGGAAGGCGAATGGAACCAGAAGCTGCGCAGTCTCGACGAAGTCCAGCGCGACTGTGACAAGCGCCGGGCCGAAGACCGCAGAATGCTCGCGGAAGACCAGCGTCAGCGCATCCTCAGGCTGGCCTGCGACTTCCCGGGACTGTGGAACGATCCCGCAACCCCTCACCGCGAGCGCAAGCGCATGATCCAACTGGTGATCGAAGACGTCACCATCACCCGGGGCGAGGCGGTCGAACTCGGCATCCGGCTCCGGGGCGGCGCCACGCGGCAGCTCACCATTCCGCCGGACCTGCCGCCATACAAACTTTACCTCACGCCCCCCGAGGTCGTCGAGGCGATCGATGCGCTGCTCGAGGATCATTGCGAGGGAGAGATCGCAGGGATCCTCAATCAGCGGAGCCTTCGGACCGGATATGGCAAGCCCTTCACACCGAGTCTGGTCCAGCGTGTCCGTCGGAACTATGGCTTGAAGCCACGATACCAGAGATTGCGCGAACGCGGCTTGCTGACCCGCAGCGAATTGGCGGAACGGCTCGGTGTCTCTCCGGTGACCATCAAGGTCTGGCGCCTGCGGAGCCTGATCGTGGGCATACCGTGGAACGACAGGAACGAATGCCTGTTCGAGATGCCGGACAATCCGCCCGTCAAGTACAGGCACAAGTTCGGACGCCGCGGCGCGACGGCTGACAAGCAGGCCATCTCTCACGGCAGGAACTGATCCATGCCACGACAATCCGGCGCGCACTGGAAACCGTGATGATCGCAGCAGCAGATCAGGTCATAATGCAGCGCCCGGGCCTGCAGGAATGTACGTGCCGGGTATCTTGCTCACTCCGGGGCAGACCTTACCATGGCCGTCATGCGGTCCACCGAAGCGAATCACCGCCAGGGAACCGGCACACCAGCGAGGGTCCCCGCAGTCGAAACACATACAGGATATGCCGGGAATTGCACCGGAACCACCCAGGTTTACCCGGATCGAACCAATGGAGCGCAGTATGACACATAGCCCTTTTCTTCCGGACTCCGGGG
>CAXXWA010000017.1:0-21536 GCA_963662815.2 uncultured Amylibacter sp. | reverse complement strand
AGAGCCTCGCCGAAACCCGGCGGCGGCTGCAGCCGGACCGCGGCGAGGCCATCGCCGCCCTGACCCGGCCCTGAGAGCCGGGCCGCGTCCGGGCCGGCTCCCGGACGCCGCCGGCAGGCCGCCAAGCCCCGAAAGCGAATCGCCAAGGGACCGGGACCGGCGCCCGCGACGGCGCGCGGACGGCTCCGCAAACCCGGAATCCGGCCGGAACGTGCCGGTTCGCCCCGGTTCGGCGGCAATTCGGAGCGTCGGCCGCAGCATGGGAAAGTCCTGAAACGCCACGCCTACATGCGCAAGTTCGCGCCAGCCTTTCTCGAGGCGTTCGAGTTCAATTCATCATGGCACGAACGGTCGATATTCGATCAAGCTGGATCGGCCGATGATGTCTACGATGGTGACTGCCAACTCCGCACCATGGGCGTCGGTCAGCCGGATCGGTTTGCCGGGGCGAAACGGCACTGGTTGTTGTCGTCCCTCTTCAATGGCGATGTTGTCGGCGTAGAGATAAGTCCGGTCAGAGGTATCGCGTATCGGGTTCAGCCGTCCGTGCAGGCCGGGAAGTTGCCCCGTGCTCTGGGCAAAAATCGCCGCACCGCCGGATTCAATCAGTTCGAGTTCAAGCAGCAGACCACCTCGACTAGGCGTCCATGCCCGTTCCAGGCCGGCCGCATACCCGGACCCGGCGGCGTAAATCGTCATCGGCAGATGCGCTGTGTAAAGGTCAAGAGCAGCATCGCCGGCCTCGTCGGTTGTCGCGCGCACCCAAGTCTTGTTGGGAAAGAGCGCGAGAACTTCAATGCCGGCGAGAGGCTCGCCTCTGGAATGCACCGTGACTGTCGCGTCGGCGGGAACAAGCCCCAGCTTCGCGGCAGGGATGCGAAGTACAAGGCTCGATTCGTCGATCACTTCGTATTCCGGCAGCACACCGGTGGCTTCCTGGGTTTTCGAGCGGATGATGGACACGCCGTCCCCACGGCGTTCCATCAGGTATCTGCGATCACCCGATCCCGCTACGTTGGCGACGGGAATGCGACCGAACACGGATGCGATCACCTCGTTACGCGTGGCCTGACTGGCCTCCATACCTTCAATCGTCATGCCATTGGGAAGCTGACCGGGCGAATCGACTTCCAGGCGGTCCTTGAACATGGACAACCGTATCTTCCGCGAAGACATGGAGTAGTCGCGGTGCGCGACCGCATTGACCATCGCCTCGAATACGGCGGCTTTGCTGTACTGGGAAACATTCTCCCGCTCCGGAGTCTTGCGCGCGGAAACGC
Source organism: uncultured Amylibacter sp. (assembly GCA_963662815.2). GTDB lineage: Bacteria > Pseudomonadota > Alphaproteobacteria > Rhodobacterales > Rhodobacteraceae > JAPPHA01. Next base: position 20,256 of record CAXXWA010000017.1, on the reverse strand, counting down.
GCATATTGCGAACGACGAACTGGATCGCTTCCGCGATCTGTGCGGAAAGCGGGCCAGCGATCTCCTGCGCGTCCAACTGGCCCGACGAACGATCCCGCCCACGATAATGAGTCGCCGAGACGGTCGCCTGCGGCAGCCAGTCTTGCGGCGAAGCAGCGCAAAGGAGAATACCCGCCACGGTGGCCCGATCCACACCAGCCTCGTCACTTGCCAGCAGGCGGAGATTTGACAATCCGCGCCGAGGGTCGGCCGCGCCTGACACGCTGAGCAGAGGTTCCCACAGGCGCTCTTCGAGCGTCTCGAAGCCGGTCCCGGGCACGATCTGCTCGTCGAACCAAAGATAGCGGGTCTGGGCACGATTCTGCGCCAGCCTTACGCTCTCGTCCCTCCGGAGGCGCCGCTTGGTTGCACCAACCCGGATGAATGCCTGCCCATTCCGTTCATGTAGAGCTTCGCCACGTGGCACCACCACCAGTACGAATGCTCTACCATCCAACTCCCTGTGATGGACATCGATGCGCAGTGGCGGTTCAAGGGCGTCAGTGCTGACCTCCACCAGAAGGTGGTCCAGAGCAGCCATCTGTTTTCGTGACATGCCCTGGATCGCTCCATCGTCGGCCACGCCACATAAAATGATGCCACCATCCGCATTGGCGAGCGCGCCCAGCTCGTCTGCAAGATCTTCTCTGCGCGGGCTGGTCGGCGTGTCGCCGCGGAACTCGATCTGCTTGAATTCCCACTGGCTGTCCTCACCTAGGCGGAGCTGGCGGCGGATGTCTTCGTCCTGGATCATGACGCGGCTGCCTCCATCGTTCCATCAGTCTCTGCAAGGCGAGTCAAATCATATTCGATATTGGCCCTGGATAAACCATCCCACTTCCACTCCGAAGTGCAACAACAGTCATTCCCGCAGCGGGCGCGTTGCACGAGCGCGGAAGATGGCCCTGGCGGCGGGATTCCCGGCGTCCTGGACCCCGCGATCCTGGCCTGAGGCGGCTGAAGTCACGTCGGATCGGAACGTAGCCACGCGCCCCGGACGGTGCAAGCCCCGACGAGGGGATTCGTCTTCTCCCGAACCGGTTCTTCCCAGGGACGATCCGGGACAGATTCGGTAAGGGATACCGCGAAATCCGGAATGCCTCGGCCGGGGTCGGACAGCCGAGCGCCTTCCCCGGACACGCGTTCAGCCGATCCCGGACCGCCTTCACCTCCGCATCGGTCACCTGCCGGAAGTCCGTGTTCTTGGGGTTGTGCCGATATCGGCACAACCGGAACAATCGTGCACGCATGGTCTATCCCTTGTTTCGGGAACAGGGGTCGTGCGTGTCGACGGGGGTTGTCGTGGGCGGTTGCAAATCGGCGAACGGCTGAAACAGGGCGGGATGCACTGGAGTGTCAGTGGCACCGATTCCTTCATCGCCTTCCGTTGCAAGATCCACTGCAGCCGCTTCGAAGACTGCCGAGAACGGCGCGCCGGTTGAATCCGGCCTGAAATCAATAATCGTCGTGCATTCCACGAGCAGCAATATACCGGCGGGCGGCATTGACCGCGCTCGCCACGTAGTTCCGGCTGCGGGCGGGGCCGCCCGGAACATCCATTCGAGGCACGATCCAGCCGAGGCAGGCGAAGCTCCTGAGAAGGAGGAAAAGACGCAGGCGCCGCCAGTGCGAATCCGGAAGCGCCCTGTGCTGCCTGTAACCGGCGACGACGTCTTCCCCGAACGCGCCTCCCGCTGCCCTGCCGTGCCGGAACAGGAAGACCGCGAGATCATACATGCGGAAGCCGAAGCCGCCGTCGTCATAGTCAATGATGGCCGGCCGGCCGTTATCCAGAAGGATGTTTTCACAGAGCGGATCGGCGTGAATGAGGCCGAAGTCGGCACCCTCGTTCCGGAACGCGGAGAGATCGGACCTTGCGGCCGACCGCACGCTGCGCATCAGCGCCGCTTCGTCCGCGGCCAGCGCCGGATGCTCCCAGAACCGACCCCAAACCGGTGCCTCGCCAAGGAATCCGTCCACGTCCCAGGCCGGTCGCCGAAAGTCCGGCGGCGCGTCAAAGCTGTCGCAGGCATTGTGAATCCGGGCCAGTTCCGAACCCACACTGCGCCAGAGCCGGCGAAGCGCCGCCGCAGAGCGCGAGGGTCCTGCGGCGGACACGCCGATCGGCCGTCCGGCGACCCAAGCCAGCATGGAAGCAAAGGCGCCACTCCGGGTTTCAACCACGAACCGACCGTCCGCGGCGGCGATCGGCACCGGCGCCGCGATGCCCCGGCTTCCCAGGTGCCGGACCCAGGCGACTTCGGATCGAATTGACGACTCCGACTGGTATCCGGAGCGATGGATCCTTAGCACCGCCCGCCGACCTCGCCCCGACCGCACCTCGAAGACGGCATTTTCGCGATGGCCGAGGAGTCGCACGACACGCCAGCGCTCGCCGTATCGGGAAAGCGCGCTCCCGGCCTCGACGCCGGTCGCCGCGATGTCGTGAAACCCGCCCGAGGTCACTGCGCGCCCGCAAGCACCCGGTCGAGCGTGTCGGCGAGAAGGTCTATGCCCTGCCTGCCGATCGACATCGGCGGACGGATCTTGAGAACGTTTCGATGCCGGCCGGTGATGTTCAGGAGCACGCCGGCTCGCCGCATGGCATCCGGCAGGCCGGAAGCGCGGGCGCGGTCAGGCGCGCCGCCCGGCCCTGTCACGTCCGCACCAAAAAAGAGCCCGGATCCCCTCACGCCGGAGAGCATCGGGTAGCGATCCGACAGGTCTCGCAGCCTTTCGAGGGCGTAGGCACCGGTTTCGGCCGCGCGCGCCACGAGGCCCTCCTCCTCGATCACGTCGAGCGTCGCCGATGCGGCGGCGACCGAGACGGGGTTTCCGCCAAAGGTGTTGAAGTAGCGGTACCGCTGCCTGAAGGCGTCCATGACACCGGCATCGGTGACCACTGCGGCGACGGGGTGACCATTGGCCATCGGCTTGCCGAGCGTCGCGATGTCGGGCCTGAATCCGAGCCGGGCGTGTCCCCAGAAGTGGCTGCCGAGCCGGCCGAATCCCGGCTGCACCTCGTCCGCGATAACCAGCCCGCCGGAATCGCGGACGATGCGCGCGGCCGCATCGAGGAATCCGCGGTCGACTGCGGGGAATCCCTCGTTGGCGAAGAAGGGACAGACTATGAGAGCGGAGACTCCGTGGCCGTCCGCTTCGAGACTCCCGATCGCGGATCGGATCGATGACGCGAACCGGTCGGCCTCTCCGGCACGAAACCCCTCGGGCGCCGGTATCCGGCGAACGAATGGCGCGTATCCGCCGACTGGCGGCACGCGCGACCCGAGCTGGCTGACCAGCTCGGTATTGCCGTGATAGGTGTCGTCAGTGGCAATGATGCCGGTCTTGCCCGTCACGGCGCGCGCCATGCGGAGCGCGACGTCGTTCGCCTCGGAGCCGCTGCACACCAGCACCGCGCAGGACAAGGGATCCTCGAACAACTCCGTCAATCGTTCGACATAGTCGAGAATTCCGTCGTGAAGATAGCGCGTGTGCGTGTTCAGCAGGGCCGCCTGCTTCGCAATCGCCTCCACGACCTTCGGGTGGCAATGCCCGACATGGGGCACATTGTTGTAGCAGTCGAGGTACCGGCGGCCATCCCGGTCCCAAAGCCACTCTCCGCGGCCGCGAACGATGTGGACCGGTGCGTCATAGAAGGTCGGAACATTGGGCCCGAGCAGCCGGCGCCTGCGGGCCAGGCGGCTTTCGGAGGTTGCGGTCGCGCCGCCTTCGTTCCGCACCGGACCGCCTATTCTTCCAAACCCGGACGCTGGCGGAGCGCCTTCACTGCGCCGCGCCGCGCCTTCGCGTTCAGCCTGTCCTGCCTCGACGCCGCCGTCGGCCGGGTCTCAACGCGGCGCTTCGGCACGACGAGCGCATCCCGGACCAGCCGCGCCAGCTTTCCGCGCGCCGCCGACCGATTCATCGCCTGCGTTCGATGCGTCTCCGCTGTGATGACGATCTCCCCTGCCGAGGTCCAGCGCCGTCCGGCAAGCCGCCGCAGCCGCGCCTTCTCTCCAGATGACAGAACCGAGGAGCCGGCGGCGTCGAACCTGAGTTCGACCGCCGTGGCAACCTTGTTCACGTTCTGGCCTCCGGGACCGGATGCGCGATGGAAGGTCTCGCGGACCTCCGAATCCGGCAATGCGATTCTGTCTGAAATGCGTATCATGGTCCCGGCCTGCCCGCTGCCGGCCGTCTGGCGCCGGCACCCCCAGAACGACCGGACGGCAACGCCTCTCCGGCCGCCTGCAATCTGGACCATCGACGCCGGCTTCGCAAGGAACGCCGCCCGGAATGCCCGCTCATGTCGGCGCGGACGCGAACCGCGACACGATGATCCGGAACGGGAACAGGGCCACGAGGGCGATGGCGAACTTGACCATCCAGTCGGCAACGGCAAGCGAAATCCAGAGCGGAAGCACGGGGCCGAGGCCGAGCAGCCTCGCCGGCGCGTTCGCCCAAGCGACGTCGTTCGCCGGCTCAAGGAACGCAAGGCTGGCCGAAAACGCGATGAAGAAGAAAAGGGCGGTATCGAGCGTCGATCCGGCGAGCGAGGACACGAGCGGCGCGCGCCACCACCGTCCGCGGCGCAGGCGATCGAAAATGAGCACGTCGAGCAACTGCGCCGCAAGGAATGCGGCGGCCGAACCGAGGGCGATGCGCAACGTCACCAACGGGCCGAACTCCCCTTCGATCTGCGTACCCGCGAACGAGCAGAGAATGCCTGCCGCAAACCCGAAGAGCACCACCTTGCGGGCGGCGGCGGCCCCGCGGAAGCGGTTGACGAGATCCGTGACGAGAAAGGCGAAGGGATAGGTGAATGCTCCCAGCGTAAGCCAGTCTCCGACGAGGAACTGGACCAGGATGTTCGAGGCAACTACAATCGCCGCCATCGCCGCGATGCCGGTCATGATTCCTGGCGGCATGGCGCCCTCCTCGCAACGGAGACGACCGGATGGACGTCACCTGACCACGGTTCAACCCCGGCTCTTCGCATCCTGCCCGGCGGCGGCGGCCGCGGGCAGTCCGGTCGCGGCGGACGCGCTACCTGACAAATGTCAGCCCGTTTCGACCGCCAAGTCTGCGTACATGCCCCACTCGGCCCAGGATCCGTCATAGAGCGCGTGGTTCCTGTGACCGATCTTCTCGAGCGCCAGCGAGAGCACCGCTGCGGTCACCCCGGAACCGCAGGTGGTGATGACGGGGCGCGAGAGGTCGACGCCGGCACCCTTGAAAGCGGCCCGCAACTCGGCATCCGGCCGCATCGTCCCGTCCGCATTGAGCAACTCGGCGAAGCAGAGGTTCTTCGAACCCGGAATGTGCCCTGACCTCAACCCCGCGCGGGGCTCGGGAGCTTCGCCGCGGAACCGCCGTGGCGGCCTTGCATCCACGATTTCCGCATCGCCGAGTTTCGACGCCGAGGCGACCTGCGTAACGTCCTTGACGAGACCCGCGTTTCGCCGCGCCGTCATATGGCGGTCGCGTACAAGCGGCGGCGCACTTTCGACGGGCCGGCCCTCCGCCGTCCATTTCGGAAAGCCGCCGTCGAGAACCGCGACGTCGGTCTTGCCCATGTGCCTGAAGAGCCACCAGACGCGTGCCGCCGAGAACAGGCCTGCGCCGTCGTATGCGATGACACGATGGCCGTCGCCGACCCCCATGGCACGCATGCGCGCGACGAACTTCTCCACAGGCGGCGCCATGTGCGGCAGACGGGAGTTCAGGTCCGAAATTTCGTCGATGTCGTAGAACCGGGCACCCGGAATATGCGCGGCATCGTACTCCGCCTTCGGGTCGCGGCCTTCCGTCGGCAGGTACCAGGATGCATCAAGTATGCGCAGGTCCGGCGCATCCAGATGACGCGCGAGCCAGTCGGTGGAGACGATGATGCCGTTGTCCATTGGTCGCGCCCCGTTTGCCCGCAACATGGACTAGCCGAGCGCCGGGCCGGATTCAAGCGGCCCCGCGGCGCGGCCTCGACCGGACTTCGGATCGGTGGAACGAGTACGCGCTGCGTGCCGGGGTACGGCTGCGCGCCGCCGCGGATCCGCATCCGTTCGGGTCAGCCATGCTCCCTGAGAAGCCGCGCCCTCTGCCGGTTCCAGTCGCGCCGCTTCTCCGCCTCGCGCTTGTCGGCGTGCCTCTTCCCTTTCGCGAGCGCCAGCAGAACCTTGACCCGGCCTGCGTCGTTGAAATACAGCCGGAGCGGCACCAGCGTCATGCCGTCGCGGCCGACGCCCTGGTGAAGTCGGGACAGCTGTTTGCGGCTGACGAGGAGCTTGCGCCGGCGCCGCTCCTCGTGCCCGAAGCGCCCGGCCTGAACGTAGCGGGAAATGTGGCCGTTGATCAGGTAGAGCTCGCCGTCCTCCACGCTGGCGTAGCTCTCGGCGATGTTCGCCTGGCCGGCTCGCAGGGACTTGACCTCCGAGCCGACGAGCACGATTCCGCATTCCAGCGTATCCTCGATCGCGTAGTGGAAACGCGCGCGACGGTTTTCGGCAATCAGGCCGGTTCCCGCCCCGCGCTTCTTCCGCGACGCCATCGGTTCAGTTGATGAGCGCCGCGTGCCGCATTGCCGACCGAACCAGGCCCTTCGTCTCCGGGAGTGCGGCGGTCAGGGGCGAACGCACGTCCTCGGCGCACTTCCCGAGCACGGAGAGGCCGAACTTCGCGCCGACCGTGCCCGGTTCGGTGAAGACTGCCGTGTGCAGCGGCAGGAGCAGATCCTGGAGTTCGATCGCCCGCGTCCAGTTCCCTGCGAGCGTCGCCTCCTGGAACTCCGCGCAGAGCCGCGGCGCCACGTTCGCGGTCACCGAGATGCAGCCGCATCCGCCGTGGGCATTGAACCCTAGCGCGGAAGCGTCCTCTCCGGAGAGCTGGATGAATTCGTGACCGCATGTCGCGCGCTGGTGGGAAACGCGCACCACGTCTCCGGTGGCGTCCTTGACGCCCACGACGGTCGGCAGACGCGCAAGTTCTCCCATGGTTTCCGGCGTCATGTCGACCACCGATCTTCCCGGGATGTTGTAGATGATGATCGGCAGGTCGCAGCATTCGCTCAAGGCGCGGAAATGCGCGAGCAGGCCGCGCTGCGTCGGCTTGTTGTAGTAGGGCGTGACGACCAGGGCGGCGTCGGCTTCGACGCGTTTCGCGAACCGCATCAAACGGATCGCCTCCGCCGTGCTGTTCGAACCCGCCCCGGCGATGACCGGGAGGCGACCGGCCGCGGCCCGGACCACGATCTCGATTACGTGTTCGTGCTCCTCGTGGGTGAGCGTCGGGCTCTCGCCGGTCGTTCCCACGGGGACCAGACCGTGCGATCCTTCCTCGACATGCCATTCCACAAGCGCTTCGAGCGCACCGTCGTCCACCGAGCCGTCTCTGAACGGCGTGACGAGCGCCGGGATCGATCCCCTGAACATGTGCGTCGTCCTCCTTCTTCGCGAATTGTCACGTCTTACCCGAGCAGCCGGGGGAACGTAACGCCTGATTCCGCGTTCCCGGGATATCGGGTCGGTTGTTCCCCAAATATCACTGTAATTCGGTTCCGGGCGCTTGTATGTTCGCGAAAAACATACGAGCAGTCACATGGGCTTTCAGTCACTCGGGACTCTGCTGCTGGCGGCGGGCGTGTTCGTTCTCGCGCCGGGATCGGTTTCCGGCTCGGACGCGGCGGAAGACGCGAAGGCGATCGTCAGCGCGGCATCATCCGCAAACTGGGATGACGCGGCGCGCCGCGCGCGGCAATTCGAAGATCCGGTCGCAGTCGATCTCGTGACCTGGTGGCGCCTTCGCGACGGCGAAGGCGACTGGCAGGAGTACCTGGACTTCCTTCGCCGGAACGGCGACTGGCCGGGGCTGAAGCGCCTCAGGCGTTCGGGAGAGGCCGGCATCCCCGATACCGCAGCCCCACGCGCGGTCGTGGCCTACTTCGAGGCGCAGCCCCCGCAGACAGGCGAGGGCGCGCTTCGCCTGGCGACCGCGCTCGCAGCGCTCGGCCGGCGTGACGATGCCGCGATGGAAGCCGCGAAGGCCTGGATCGAGTTCCCGATGGAGACCGAAGACGAGGCTGAGTTGCTGGCCCGCTTTCCCGGCGTGCTCGGCGTGCTGCACGAGAAGCGTCTCGACAGTCTTCTCTGGAGCGGCGAGATCGGGAACGCGGAGCGGATGCTGACCCGGGTCAGTCCCCGCTTCGCCAAGCTTGCCCGGGCTAGGATCGCTCTGCAGAGGCGCACACCGGGGGTCGATGCCCTGATTCGCGCCATCCCTGCGGATCTTCGCAATGATCCGGGACTGGCCTATGACAGATTTGTCTGGCGGCGACTGCAGGGGCTGGACGGGTCGGCGCTGGAGCTGATTCTCGATCGATCCGCCTCGGCCGACCGCCTCGGCCGACCGGGCACCTGGGCGCCGACGCGCATGGCCATGGCCCGCGATGCCATGGAACGCGGCGAAAACCGCAACGCCTACGCCCTCGCCAGCAGCCATTGGCTGGAGTGGGGATCGAGATTCGCCCAGTTTGAGTGGCTGGCCGGGTTCATCGCGCTTCGCAAGCTGGACAGGCCGGAGAGAGCAATCGCCCACTTCGGCCGTTTCAGGGAGGCCGTGTCTTCGCCCATCAGCCTCGGTCGCGCCAACTACTGGCTGGCACGCGGTCACGCGCGTATCGGAGACGATGTCGAGGCCGAGCTGTTCTTTTCGGAAGCGGCCAAGTACCAGACCAGCTTCTACGGACAGCTGGCGGCAGAAATGATCGGCCACCGGACGGACGGGCTCCTCGCCGGAAAGGAGCGCGCGGGTGACTGGCGCAGGGCAGACTTCGTCGACTCCGGAACAGTCCGCGCCGCGCGGCTGTTCCTGCTTGCGAACTGGCAGCCGCATGCGCGCTGGTTCCTTGCCCATGTCGCGGAAGATCTCGGACACCGGGAACTGGTGCGGCTTGGCGACATGGCGCTCGACCTCGGCTCGCCCTACGCGGCCATTGGCGTCGCGAAGGAGGCCGCCAAGTCGGGACTTGTCCTGCCGCGTTCCTATTTCCCGGTCACGGAACTGGCGCGCCACGCAGGCCCGGTCGAACCGGAAATGGCGCTGGCGATTGCGCGGCAGGAAACCGAGTTTCGCATCGACGCCGCGAGCCGGGCGGGCGCCCTTGGCCTGATGCAGGTCAAGCCTCCCACGGCGCGGGAAATCGCCGCGAGGCTCGGGCTCGAGTACTCGAAGAGGCGACTTGCATACGACTGGCGTTTCAACGCTGCGATCGGCACCGCCTATCTCGACGAGTTGCTGAACGAATTCGGCGGCTCCTACGTTCTGGCGTTCGCCGCCTACAATGCGGGACCGGGCCGCGTACGCCAGTGGATCGACAGGCTCGGCCATCCGCACCTCGACTGGAGCGATCCGATCGACTGGATCGAGCACATTCCCTACAATGAAACCAGAAACTACGTGATGCGCGTCCTCGAGGCGATCTACGTGTACAGGGCGCGTCTTGCAGGACGCGCGCAAGCGTTCGAGACCGCTGGAAACGTCTCGCGCTGGCAGCCGCCGCCGGTGCATTGAATGGCTTCGACGACGGGGGCCGTCGAACTTATGCCGCGGACGCGGTGGCGGACTCGGGGAGTGCGGCGCGGGCCGGCATCAAGGTGCCGCGAGCCGGCCCTTCGTCATGTGGCGCTTGCGGCCGTATCCCTTTGTCCGCCAGACATCGAAGCCGGCGTCGCGAAGGCACTGCCGGACGCGCCCGGCGGCGCTGAATGTCGCCACGGTGCCGCCCGGCCTCGTGCGGGCTCCGACCATCCCCAGGAGTTCCGCCTCCCACATGGAAGGATTGCTCGCGGGCGAGAATCCGTCGAGAAACCAAGCATCCGCGGAACCCTGCCAGTCCGCTACCGTCAGCCGCGCATCCCCGTGAACAATCGTGGCCGCGAGCGATCCCGCGCGGATGCGCGTTGCCCCCTCAGACCAGTTTCCGACCAGCACGCGCGCGCGGTCCGAGAGCTCCGGCCATCTGCGAAGCGCCCGCTCCATGTCCCCGGCGGCAACCAGGCTGGCCTCGAACCCGACGTATTCAAGCGCGCCTTCCTGCCCAGAGTCGTCCCACAACTTCCATGCCGCCAGCATGTTCAATCCGGTTCCGAATCCGAGTTCCGCAATCCGGAAGCCCGGACGGAAACGCTCCGGCAGGCAGTTTCCCCTCAGAAAGACATGCCGCGCCTCGTCCAGCCCGTTCTCGCGCGAGAAGTACGTGTCGCCGTGACGGCGGGAAACCGGAACGTCGCCGGCCGTCCAGGCTAGGTCCGCGAATTCCCCGAAACCGTGCTGGCCGGTTTTGACCATCTTGAGTAGACCCCGTTTTGGCGCGCGCGAACGATAGGGGAATCCGGACGGATGGCAAAGCTCGGGCACTGGGACGCTGCAGTCGTCGGCGGCGGCATCGTCGGTCTCGCGGCGGCGCATGCCTGTTCCGTTCGCGGACTCTCCGTCGTCATCCTCGAAAAATCGGTCGTCGCCGGCGGCGCCAGCGGCGGTCCGGTGGGTGCCATGACGCCATTCGCGCCGGATCCCTGGACGGACTTGAAACAATTCCAGTTCGATGCCCTGGCTGGGGCGGAGCGGTACTGGGCGGACATCGACGCCGCATCAGGGATGGACTCCGGCTACCGGAGGTGCGGACGGCTCGTGCCTCTGGCTACCGAGGAGGCGGCGGAACGCGCCATTGCGCGCGGCGAGTCGGCAGCCCTGAACTGGGGTCGCCGCTTCTCTTGGGAGCTCCGGCGCAACGGCGGCCTGCTCATCGCGCCGGAACGGACACGCTACGGCGTCGTCCACGACTCGCTCTCCGCCCGCATCGACCCTGCCGCCGCCTGTGCGTCGCTGGCCGAAGCCGCAAGGCGCTCGGGCACCGACGTTCTCGCGCGCCACGAGGTCATCAGGATCGAAACAGGAAGAGTGTTGACCCGCAGGGGAGAAGCCCGGGCCGATTCGGTGATCATCGCCGCCGGCGCCGACAGCTTCGACTGGCTCGAACCCGCTCTCCGGGACGGAGGCGTGAAGGGCCAGGCGGCGCTTCTGGAATGCGATCTCGGACCCGTTCCCGTCATCCAGTCGGGCGGCATCTACATCGTGCCGCATGCGAACGGAAAGACGGGCATCGGCTCCACCCGCGAACGCGAATGGCGGGATACGCGCGCAACAGACTCGCGGCTGGACAAGGTCATCCGGGAGGCCGGCGGCATTTGCCCCGCGCTCGCCGGCGCGCGGGTGCTTCGCCGCTGGTCCGGCCTGAGGCCCCGTGCGCCGAAAGGACGGTTGATGCTCGGGCCGGTGCCCGGCCGGGCAGGAACATTCATCGCGACCGGAACGAACGGCATCGGCTTCGGAGTCGCCCATGCGGTCGGCGAGCTGATTGCTTCCTGCGCGCTCGGCGACGAAACCGGGATTCCGGACGATTTCCGGACGAGCTTCCGACCCTGCCGGTAGCGGTTGGAACGTCCGCGGCCCGCGGAACAGCTGGCACCGGTGGAGGTGAAGTCCCTGGACGCGCCGGCCCGTTCGCGGGGCGTGCCGCAAGTCAGGCCGAAGCGGTCCGTTGCGCGAGCGGCTGTTCCCGCACCGGCAGGTGAACCACTGCCGAAAACGCTGCAACCGCGATGCCGACCCACCAGACCACCTCGTAGTTCCCGTACATGTCGTAGAGCGCGCCGCCGAGCCAGACACCGAGGAAGCCGCCGATCTGGTGACTGAGAAAGACGATGCCGTACAGCGTGCCCATGTACCTGACGCCGTAGATGTAGGCGACCAGCCCCGACGTGAGGGGAACCGTCGCAAGCCAGAGAAAACCCATGGCCAGCGAGAACAGTACGACGCTGAGCGGCGTGATCGGAAACACGATGAACAGGATGGAGATGATCGTGCGCAGCGTGTAGATCGCGACCAGCAGGTGCTTCTTCACGAAGGTCTTGCCGAGCGCGCCGGCGAGAACCGTTCCGAAGACGTTGGTCAGGCCGATGAGGCCGACGGCCACCGCGCCGAGGGTCGACGTGGTCGCGACTCCCATGCCCGCAAGCAGGCCGTCAGGCGCGATGGGCCCGCACATCTCCGTCACCATGGCCGGGAAGTGCGCGGTGTTGAAGGCAATCTGGAACCCGCAGGAAAAGAATCCGAGAAATATTAGCGTGTAGGACGGATCCCGCGCCGCCCTGACGAGGATCCGGGACAGCGATTCCTCGATCTCCTCCTTGAGAAACCTGTCCGGCCCGGCGAGCATGGGCAGCGTCAGGAGAACCGCGAAGACGAATCCGGCGAACACGACGAATACCGCGGACCAGCTCATGTAGGCGAGCAGGAAGGCGGCGAAGGGCGGCGCGATGATCTGCCCGACGGATCCTGCCGCAGTCGCGATGCCGAGCGCCAGGGAGCGGTGCTCGTCGCTCGTCGCCCGCCCGACGACCGCCAGGACCACCCCGAAGCCGGTGCCGGCGACGCCGAAGCCGACCAGCAAGGCTAGGGACTGATGGCCGAGCGGCGTCACCGCGAAACTCGACCAGACGAGACCGATCGCGTAGAGCAGAACCCCGAGGACGATCGCCTTCCTCGTGCCGAACTTTTCCGCGATCGCGCCGAAGATCGGCTGCCCGATGCCCCATGCGAGGTTCTGAACGGCAATCGCCGTCGAGAAGTCGGCACGCGGCCAGCCGAAGTCGTCCGCGATCGGGATCTGGAATACGCCGAAGGAGGCGCGAATGCCGAAGCTGACGAGAAGGATGATGCTTCCCGCCACGAGAACCGGCGTGAAAACGGATGATCGTCGTGCGTCCATGCCGGTCCCCGAGAAGTTGCCGGAACGTGATCGAATTGATATCCGCCGTCAACGGAAATCCGGGCAGTTCCGACGTCCGGAAGGACGACAGGCAGACATGACCCTGGTTCAGCTTTACAGCCGCATGGTCTCGGACGGGCGGATCGTGGACGACCCCGCCCAGGCGCGCGCGCTTGCGCGGCTGGACCGGCTCCGCGCGGACCTCGAGGCGCCGCGCCGAGCACCGGGAATTCTAGCCCGCCTGCTCTCCGCGCGCCCGCCGCCTCAGGGGCCCGGCATTTATCTTCACGGCGGAGTCGGCACCGGGAAGTCGATGCTGATGGACATCTTCTTCGAGGCCGTGCGGACGGCGCGCAAGCGGCGCGTCCACTTCCACGCCTTCATGCAGGAAATGCACGACGCGGTTCACGCGCAGCGCCAATCCGGCGCGCGAGACGCCCTTCTGCCGGTCATCGGGCGAACGGCGCGGGAGACCCGGCTCCTGTGCCTTGACGAAATGCAGGTCACCGACATCGCCGACGCCATGATCGTCGGCAGGCTGTTCGAAGGCTTTCTCGACGCCGGCATGACCATAGTCACGACTTCGAATCAGCAACCGGGACATCTTTACCGGGACGGCCTCAACAGGAAGCTCTTCCTGCCGTTCATCGCACTTATCGGGGACCGGCTCGACGTGCTGCACCTGGACAGCGACACCGACCACAGGCAGCTGCACCTCAGAGGGGAACGCCGTTACTTCTGGCCGAATGACAGGGCCGCCGACGAGGCGCTCGACAAGATCTGGAACCTGCTTACGGGCGGAATTTCCGAAAAGCTGCTGCTCCGGAACAAGGGACGCGACATTCTTTTGCCGGAGTTCCGCAACGGCGTCGCCCGGGCGGACTTCTCCCACCTCTGCGGCAGCGCGCTGGGTCCGGGCGACTATCTCGTCATCGCCCGGTCAATCCGGTTGCTCCTGCTGACCGGAATTCCGAAGTTCGGCGACGAGAACAGGGACAGCGCCAGACGTTTCGTTACTCTCGTCGACGCGCTGTACGACTCCCGCGTCCCTCTCGTCGCCTCGGCGGCCGCGGCGCCCGAAGACCTCTACCCGACGGGCAGGGGAGCGTTCGAATTCCGCCGGACGGCGTCTCGTCTTGCCGAAATGCAGCGTTCGGACTGGTGCGGCGGCGCCCGCACCCGGCAACCCGGCGCCTAGCGAAGCCGCTCCAGGAGGGCGGGCGATGCGAACCCGTCGGGAGTCAACCCGAGGAACGCCTGATACGCGCGAACGGCCGCCCTCGTGTCGGGTCCTTCCAGCCCGTCGACCGCACCGGCGTCGAACCCCTGCTCGATCAGCCGTTGCTGCAGTTCCGAGACCTCGGTCCCCGCCAGCGCCCGCGCATTGCGCGGCCAGGCGGCACGGATCCCTCCTCGGCCCGAGATCCGGTCGGCGAGATGCCCGACTGCGAGGGCGTAGTTCAGTGCGCGATTGTAGGCAAGGATTGCCCGGAAGTTGCACGTCACCAGAAAAGCGGGCCCCCGGCAGCCCGCCGGCAGGAAGACCGAGGTGTCGCAGTGATCAGGGAGTTCGCGAACCGTCGCCGGCGCAACGCCGAGGCCGAGCCATGCCCCGGCCGGTTTTCGCACCTGCAGGTCGGCATTGAGATAGTCGAACGCATCGGGGAGAAGCACCTCGACGCCCCAGGGCCGGCCGCGCTGCCAGCCGTGTCCTAAAAGATAGTTGGCTGCCGACGCCAAGGCGTCGGCAGGACTCTCCGGATTCCAGATGTCGCGGCGCCCGTCGCAGTCGAAGTCCACCGCGTATTCGAGGAAACTGGACGGGATGAATTGCACTTGGCCCATTGCGCCGGCCCAGGACCCGCGCATGCAAGAGGGCGGAAGCTCTCCCTGCTCGATGATCTCCAGCGCCTTCAGGAGCTGTTCTTCGGCGAACTGCCGGCGCCGTCCCCGCCAGGCGAGCGTGGCCAGCGCCGCCACGACATTGAAAGACCCGGTTTCCGCGCCGAAGGAGGACTCGATTCCCCAGATCGAGAGAAGCACGTCAGCTTCCACGCCAAAGCGCCGTTCGATCGCGGCGAGCACCGGACGCAGCTTCCGGCCGAGTTTCCGGCCGCGCTCCGCGCGTTCCGGCGTTACCAGGGCATCGAGATACTCGCCGGGAAAAAGCGTGAATTCCGGTTGCCGGCTGTCGAGGCGAACCACTTCTTCGCTCGGCCGAACGTCGAGAAACGCGCGATCGAACGCCGCCTCGCCTATGCCTGCGCGCCGCGCGCGGTCCGTGAACCGGTCCTTCCACTCCAAAAACCCGCCTTCCGACGCACCCGAGGAGGCGCCGGTACGGTCCGTAGCTCCGACATCCATTGTCACGGCGTCACCAGCTCATTGCCGGCGCCTGCGCGATGCAATGGGGCCGAACCGAGAATCCCTTCGTCACCGAGCGGGCGCACCAACATGCATCGGTTGCGCCACGAGCACGTTTCCCCGTCCCGCGCGCTCCGCTCGCCCACTTGCGGCGTCATCAAGGGCAATGACGCACGCTCATGCGACCCGCCACTTCGACGCGACGAGGTCAATTTCGCGCTCGCGGATCCGGGCGACGTCGCAGGCAGTTCGCATTCGCGGCAGCGTGTCCATCGAAACGTCGAGCACCGTCTCGGTCCCGGGCGCCAATTCGGCCGAGAGGATCGCGCGCTCTTCGGGAGGTTTGGACGGCAATGGGTGCGCAACTCCACGCGCCGCTGCTGCCCGGTCCACCGACAGGCCCATCGCCGCGACGACGTCGCGCTTCACGAACCAGCCCGGGTGGGCCGGGTTCTTCGCCCGCATGTCCCTTCTCAAGCCCATTGCCGTCCCCTGATGACTTTCCTCGCAGTCGAGGTCGAAGGTTTAGTCCAGGCCCGGCCGATCCGGAACGCGAGTCGACAGTTCCTCTTTCCGGCCACGCTACAAACGCCCTCGCACTGCTCGGAAGACTATCCGCGTTCCAGCAGAGAACCGTCCGCAACACCTTCCTGCGCTCCATTGCCCGAAGGAACGGCAGCATGCGCGGCAGTTCCGGCACCGCCGCAGGCGGCCGCGCCGCGACCCTGCATTTCTCAACAAACCGCGCATGCCCCCTGCGAGTTGCTTTCCATGTCTTCGCGACGGAAGCTACCGGGGACCCGCGTGAAGCGTCAAGCGGCCGGGTTGCCGGAAAATCCCCGCGTCGAAACCCGGGGGCCGCAACACGAGGAATGCCGCGCGAGGCCGCGTTCCCCGAACCGTCTGCGGCCCTCGGACGGGATCCGCCTCTAGCCCGCCCTGCAAACAATTCGGGATGCAGGAACTCCCGTCTCCGCGGTCGAACTCGCCGGGTGATCGCGTCCGGGAGCCTTCGCGGGCGTCAAGGCACTTCGCTGGCGGCGTCATGCAGGGCGGCCGGAGATGAACGACTTCCGGATTGACCGCGGTTTGCTCCATGACCGCCGGCACTGTATGATTCCATTGCCTGAAAACTCACAAACGGTTCAGATGAACATGGCACATTCCCGCCCGAGCGACGCGAAGGACAGCATTGCCTACCAAACCGGGATACTCGAGGATGTTTCGAGAACCTTCGCCCTCACGATTCCTCAGCTGCCGGGCCAACTGCGCCACGCCGTCGGCAACGCCTACCTGCTTTGCCGAATCGCGGACACGATCGAGGACTCGACTGCGCTGACCGCGAGGCAGAAGACAGCTTTCGCGGATCGCCTCATCGCCGTCATCAATGGCCGGGAGGATCCGGACGCCTTCGCGGCAGACCTGTCCGAACTCCTTTCGGACTCGATCAGCAGCAGCGAACTGGATCTCGTGACGAACACGGCCCATGTCATCAACATCACCAGCCAGCTGACCGACGTGCAGAGGCGGGCCATCGAGCGATGCGTCAGGATCATGACAGACGGGATGATGGAATTTCAGCAGAATGCCGGGGTCAGAGGTCTTGAGAGCATCAAGGACATGGACCGGTACTGCTACTGCGTTGCCGGGGTCGTCGGCGAGATGCTGACCGAAATGTTTTGCGACTATTCGGCGGAAATCGGTTCGCAACGGGACGAACTGCTGTCACTTGCGGTTTCCTTCGGCCAGGGACTGCAGATGACGAACATTCTGAAGGACATGTGGGAGGATCGTCTGCGGGGAGCCTGCTGGCTTCCAAGGGAAGTCTTCAGCGAAACCGGAGTCGAACTCGAATCGGTCGTCGCTGGCCGGGAAGGCCCGCGAATGGCGAAGGGAGTGCGGGAACTCGTCGCCATCGCCATGCAGCATCTGGACGGGGCTTTGCGGTATATCCTGATCATTCCGGCAAAGGAGACCGGGATACGCCGCCATTGCCTTTGGGCGCTCGGCTTCGCGGTCCTGACGCTGCGAAGAATTCATTCGACCCCGGCGTATTCGAAGGGAGACGAAGTGAAAATATCCCGCCGCAGCGTGAAGGCGGTCATCGCCGCCACGAATCTCCTGACCCGTTCCGACACTGCGCTTCGCCTCCTGTTTGCCGCCATGACCATCGGGCTTCCGAGAGCAGCATCGCGCACCTGAACAACCGAACTCCCATTCGCCGGCGAACCGAGGGTATCCGGGCGAAGGAGTCACTTCATGCGTGAATTCCGTCGTGTTCGGGCGACGGGCCCATCCGGAACCGGGAACATGATGCGGCATGCCCGGCGCCGCTCACGAAACAGGCGAGCGCCCGGCGATGAACGCGCCGCAGTCTGGTTTCCGTCAGGTCTTGGCGTGATGCGGAGCATGCGGAATCCGGGATGATGCCGCGCGCCGGACGAAACACGACCGTGCCGCCTGCATCCCCGGCGTCAGATCCGCTCGGGCACTCCGGACACCTGCCGACGCGCCGCCCGAGCGCGCGAGATCCTCAACCGGCGGCGCCGGTTTCTGCTTCGGTGGCCCTGAACTCGCGCGGCAGCCTGAACCTGACGTTTTCCGTAACGCCGTCCAGGTTCACGACCTCCGCATCGAACATGTTTTGCAGGCGCTCGACGAGTTGCTGGACAAGGATGTCCGGCGCCGAAGCGCCTGCGGTTATGCCAACTGTGTCGACGCCGTCGAACCAAGCCGGGTCAATCGCATCGGCTTCGGGTATGAGGAAACTCCTGACGCCGCCCGATCTGGAGATTTCGTAAAGCCGATTCGAATTGGAACTGTTCTGCGCACCGATCACCAGAATCAAGTCGCAAACGGAGATCAGCTTCTTCACCGCGTCCTGGCGATTCTGGGTTGCGTAGCAAATGTCGTCCGCGGAAGGGCCGATTATGTTCGGAAATCGCGATTCGAGGGCCTTGACGATGTCCCTGGTGTCGTCGACGCTCAGCGTCGTTTGAGAGACATAGGCGAGCTTGTTCGGATCCGCCGGCGCGAGATCCTGAACATCCTCGACGCTTGAGATCAGCAGAACACTCCCGTCGACCTGTCCCATGGTGCCTTCGACTTCCGGATGCCCTTCGTGTCCGATGAGAATGATTTCGCGTCCCTGGCGGGCATATCGCCGCGCTTCGTTGTGTACCTTCTTCACCAGCGGGCAAGTCGCATCGATCACGTGCAATTCACGAAGTCCCGCATCGTCCTCGACGCGTCTGGCGACGCCATGCGCGCTGAATACCGCTACCGATCCGATGGGGATGTCCTCGACCTCTTCGACAAAAACCGCTCCGCGTTTGCGGAGAGACTCGACGACATGCATGTTGTGGACGATCTCGTGCCGCACATAGACGGGCGGACCATAGGTATCGAGGGCCCTCTCGACGATTTCGATCGCCCGAACGACTCCAGCGCAAAACCCGCGGGGCTGGGGAAGAACGACCTTGATCGACCGCTTTTCGGAATGTCCAGATATTTTCAAATTGACCGTACCATCTTTTTGCCTGGCCCCGCCGGGACCGCTTGTTCGCCAGAGAAGAACCGTGAACCGAAGATGCAGGTCACGGGATTGAAACTATCTGATCGGCGGTGTCTTGGCAACGGCGTTCGAAAACCCAGTCAATGGCTCATGGAAGCGTCCGGAGCTGCGTGCCCTCGGGTCCACCGTGATCGCAACCGACTCGGAGACCAGTTCCTCGAATTCCGCTCGTGGCCTCCTGTCCATCGCGCTCCAGTCGAGTTGGCCGCGGCCGACCTCAAAGCCGACTTCAGCAACGGTCTTGACCGTCATCGCCTTTCAGATGCGGTAGGGCGCCAGGTGCCTTTCCTCGACAGCCCGGCGCAGCGGGTACCGGAATGCGGGTTCCGCAAGCTTGAAGAATCGCAGCGTGTCGCCGACGAGCAGCCCGTCCTCGGGATCGGAGAGCATGTCGGCGTCCGCCGTGCAGGGCGTGACCGTGAGACCGAGCCGGATGCCGTCGAAGTGCCTCAGCAAGCCACTGCACTTGCCGAAGATCGAGCGATGGCATTCGTCGGTGATGACGAGATCGAGATGGCCCGGCGACAGATCGGCGTACCTCGCGATCATGGTCTGCGAGGTGGCAACCGTGATGAGCTCGGCCCGGTCGAACCGCCTGACGGGCCGCAGCGCGTGGCAGGGATAGCCCCGCAGATGGTCGGTGAACGCGTCCTCGGCCTGGCGCGCCAACGCGATGCGGTCGACCAGGAACAGCACGCGGGTGACAATGCCCGCCTCGAGCAGGCGCTTGACGAACGCTGCCGCGGTTCGGGTCTTGCCGGTTCCCGTCGCCATTTCGACCAGCAGCCTGCGCCGTCCATGCGAGTGCTCGGCGGACAGCGCCTCGATGCACCCGATCTGGCGATCGCGGTCGACAATCTTCCGCTCGAAGGCAACGCTCGACAGGCCGCGGCAGTTCTTGCGCGCGGCGATCCGCTGCTGGAGATCGTTCTGCGCATGGAAGCAGGCAATCCGCCGCGCGTGCACGCCGGTCTCCCGGTCGGGGAACCGCATTTCCTCGTCATTCGACAGGAACATAAACGGCACATCCAGTTGCTCGGCGTAGCGGCTTCCCTATTCCTGCGCCGCGACCGGATCGGAGCCCGCCCCCTTTGCCTACAGTGCCGCCATGGCCCGGCACTGGCGGTCGCGGAGCGCATAGTCGGCCTGCGTGCCGTCCGGCAGCACTCGTTCGGACAGCATGCTCGAACCATCGGCGAGGACACTGCCCGCGCCCATAGGCAGAGCGGCGATCTTGACCCGCGAGAAGGCTTCGGCCGTTCCGCTCAGGCCGCCGTCCAGGGATTGATGACTTCGATCCCCGTGTTGCGGAACTCGCCCGTGTTCCGCGTGACCTCGGCAAGCCCGCGCGCGGCCACAGCGGTGGCGGGGAAAGCGTCGGGCACATGATCGTCGAGCGCATCGCCGCATCTTCGCTTGTCCTCCATGATCAGCGCGCGCGCCCGCGCATCGGCCA
>CAXXWA010000016.1:0-20177 GCA_963662815.2 uncultured Amylibacter sp. | reverse complement strand
AGGTGGAAGCTCGTGAATCTCGATCGAATGAGTGATGCAATGCATGCGGCGGCGCTGGACAGGCTCAGGCAGGTCCTTGGCAGGTAGCCTCTCATCTTGCTGCGACGGCCGCCAGGTCGGGCTCGGAAATTCGTCGATCGGCAGCTTCGACGCGACCCGGGCGGCTCATTGAAAGCCGCCTGACCGGAGGCGACCGGATCGCGCCGATCCCGCCGCCAGGCCATCTTCCGCGCTCGGGCTGCGCGCGCTGCGGAAATGGCCGGCGTTGCGCTTCGGAGCGGCACTGGGGCCTTGAATACAGCCGTCTCCTGAACCAATGTCAGGGTCTCCTCCGCAGTCAGCGTTTTGGAAAGCGGGCCCGTCTTCTCACGTTTTTGGTCCCGCTTGAAGGCTCGTCGGGTGCGCCTAATCGTCCGCATTGAGATCGGCCATCAAGCCTTCGACTCTGCCAACAGTCACCAACTCGCCCCGGCGCGCCGCATGGTGGCAGCAATTGTTTCCTCATTCGGCATCAGCAGTTCAAAAGGCAACCTGTTCTCGGCGGCAACCCGCACCATCATCAGGCGGAAAGCATCGGACACCGTGATTCCGATCGCCTGCAGCACCACGGTGGCTTCGTCCTTGATCTTCCCGCCTTTGCGCGCCCGAACAACAGTGCGCATGATTTCGTCCCAACAAACGAGCCACATTGTGGTTCACAATTTCAGATGATGTCGATTCCACCGCAGTCACGAAACTGTCGCGGAACGGACAGCATCTCGCGGCTAGCGGGGCGGACGGATCCGGCACAGCAGTCCCCGGGGGCACCCACTCAATGGCATGTCCCAAACGAATCCCGGCCCGAACCGGCTTGCAGCGGCCCGTGCACAATGCCAAGTTGGCCGAGTCGAAAAACTGCCGCCCCGTCCGGGGCCTGAAACCGCTTGAACGCTCGTTTGGCAAACAGGGCAAGACCCTACTCGAAAGGCATGGGCACGTAGTCGGTTTCAAGGTTTTTGCGTTGAACCAGGAAATTCAGAGGAGACACGAAATGTTCAATGTCATGCGCCATTCGCTGGCCGCCGCGCTGGGACTGGGACTTGTTGCCGCAGCCG
Source organism: uncultured Amylibacter sp. (assembly GCA_963662815.2). Taxonomy (GTDB): domain Bacteria; phylum Pseudomonadota; class Alphaproteobacteria; order Rhodobacterales; family Rhodobacteraceae; genus JAPPHA01. The sequence goes on along the minus strand of CAXXWA010000016.1, from coordinate 19,083 downwards.
CGGAAGCAGCCGAATGGAAGTTCAACAACGGGCTGCCAGAAGGCCGGGGCGAGTCCGGACAGCTCGAAACCTTTGCGGCCGACGTTGCCGAACTGTCGGGCGGCAGCCTGACCATCAATGTCTTCCACGGCGGTTCGCTGAACCTGAAGGACAATGACGTCGCGCGCTGGCTGCCGCGCGGCGCAGTCGAGATGGGCCTTGTGTGGGCCAACTACCTTGGCCGCGACGTGCCCGCACTCAATGCCGTGATGATACAGGGTTCGGTCGGCAGTCCGGACGAGCTGATCATGGCACTGCCCGAAATCCAGAAGATATATACCGAAGTGCTGTCCGAAATGGGCATCGTGCCGACAGGTTTCATGGCTCTTCCTTGCTCAAGGCGTCGATCTTCTGCCGAGAACAGCCGGTGCGAACGCTCGACGATCTGAGAACCAGAAAGCTGCGGGTCTGGAGCAACGATCAGGTCGAGACCTTCACCAAACTGGGCGTGTCGGCCCAGATTGTCGGCCAGAACGACCTGTATGTGGCACTGCAGACCGGCGTTGTCGACTGCGCCGTATATCCGGCGCTCTTCGCGCACACGATCTCATTGCAGGAGGTGACCAAGTATGCGGCATATCTCTATCCGGTTGCCGGCGTTCCGTATGTGCTCGGCGCGTCGCAAGGCGCTTGGGATGCGCTGACCGACGCCGAGCGCGACGCAATCAGAACGGCTGCCGCCCGGGTCTGGGAGCGCACCAACGAGTACTCCAAGGCGGAAGAGAACGAACAGGCCGCTCGCAACAGGCTCGCGGACCAGGGCGTGGAGTTCCTCGACGACTTCTCCGAAGTGGACCGCAGTGCATTCCTTGATGCCGCTTCAGGTACCTGGCAGGAGCTTGCGGAAGAAGCGGGCGGCAAGGCGCCGGAGTATCGCAAGCGGATTCTCAGCGTCCTCGGGCGCTAGGTTTGGCGGACGGGAAACGCGAACCGGGGATCTTCGGCGCCCTCGGGCGCATTGAAGGCATCCTGACGCCGGTCTTTGCCGCGATGGCCGTTCTGGCGGCCATCGCGGCCAGCGTCATAGTTCTCCTGATCGGGGCGAGCGTGACGATGCGCTACCTCGCCTACGCGCCGTTCCGGTTCACCGAAGAACTCGTCGGCCTTTTGATGACGGCCGCGTTTTTCCTTGCGCTGCCTCTGGCGACTCTCCGAGCAGAACACGTGCGCGTGCTTGTCTTCGTCGCGTCCCTTCCTGATCGCGCCGCCCGGCAGGTATCGGCGGTCGCGGGCGTCTTCGGAGTGGCGTTCTGCTTGTGGTTTTTCTCCCTGTGCCTTCCCTGGCTTGAATTCGCCCTGGATCGCAACATCAAGACCGAGGTCGGCCGCTTGCTGATGTATCCATGGATGGCGCTGCTTCCCGTCTCGATGCTGCTGACGGCGGCGGCGTTCCTCTTCCGACGCAATGCCGGCAAAAAGCGGCGAGAAAAAGAACTGCGCTGACGCGGCGGAAACCGGAAAGTCAAATGGGCCTTTTCTGGGGCGTACTTCTCGGCGGTTTGGCCATACTTGCGGGTTCGGGGCTGGCGCTCGGGGCTGCGCTCGGACTCACCGGTTTGCTCATCCTGCAGTTCGTGGCCGGCGGTTCCACGTTCGTTGCCGTCGACGCCGTCTGGAACGTTCTGAATTCCTTTACCCTGAGCGCCATCCCGCTCTTCATCATTCTGGGCGAGATCATGTTGCGCAGCGGGGTCAGCGAAAAGATCTATTCCGCCCTTTCGCCGCTCTTCCAGCGCGTTCCCGGCGGGCTCCTGCACACGAACATTGCCGTTTGCACGCTGTTTGGCGCGGTCAGCGGATCGAGCCTGTCCACGGCGGCCGCGGTCGGTTCGGTTGCATATCCGGAAATGACGTCGCGCGGCTACGATCGAAGGATAGTAGTGGCATCGCTCGCGAGCGGCGGGACTCTCGGGCTCCTGATCCCGCCCAGCCTGTCCCTCCTGATCTACGGCGCGCTGACCGAAACCTCGATCGGACAGCTGTTCCTGGCAGGCGTGCTGCCCGGCCTGCTGTTCGCCGCGCTGTTCATGGCGTACATCTACTTTCGCTGCCTGTCCCGCCCGGGCCTTGCCCCGAGGCCGGAATTCCGCGTGGGCGCGGGCGTCATCCTTCTGAAGCTTCTCGGCCTCTGGCCCTTCGTCCTGCTCATTCTGGCGATCATGGGGAGCATAGCGTTCGGCATCGCCACCCCTACGGAAGCAGCGGGACTCGGCGTGATCGCGACCGTGATCGTCGGCGCACTCTGGGGGAACCTGAAGTTGAGGTCCCTGGTCGAGAGCGTTTACGCCGCGACCCTCCTCTACGCCTCGATCGCCTTCGTGGTCATGGGCGCGACAATCCTGGCGCAAGCTGTCAGCCTGCTGGGCGTGCCGCAGGCCATTCTGGAAGCGGTGCGGGCGGCGGACCTGAATTCCCTGGCGGTTCTGGGAGCCGTGGTGCTGGTCTATCTCGTCCTTGGCTGTTTCTTCGATGGCCTGTCGCTGATGATCATGACCCTACCCATTGTGGTGCCGCTGATGGTCGGACTTGGATACGACGCGGTCTGGCTCGGGGTCATCATCACGATAATGATCGAGATCGGGCAGGTCACGCCGCCTGTGGGTCTCAACCTGTCGGTGCTCGTGACTGTTACCAAGGAGGACGTGTCCCTGGGCGAGGCCGCAACGGCCACCATCCCGTATTGGCTTATCCTGCTCGCGGGCATAGTCGTCCTCGCCCTGGCACCGGAGATCGCGCTATACCTGCCCGCCGCGCTCATGTGACGCGATCGGCCCGGAATGCCGGAGCGTCGTCGAAAGCGCCGATTGCCCGATTCCCGGTGAATTCCGCTCGTCGCAATACCGGCGGACCCGGATTCATGCCGATCCGCTTCAGGATCCGGAATCAACGCTCTGGAACCGGCCACAGCACATCCGAACGAATCTGTCCGCCCGGCGATTCCGGACCGCGCGTGATCGCTGCTACCGAGAGTTGCCCGCGACAATCCCGTTCGCCGAAGCGCTGCGCACAGGTCACCTTCGGCGGGGACTCTTCGACGATTACGGCGTCGGTCATCCAGCAGTTCTCGAAAGGGGTCCGCGTCTGCCGGGAGAGGTAAAACCGGTAGGTCACCGATCCGAAAGGCCCCGCCAGCGCAACGCGCTGCCGGGCTCGGTCGCCAACCACTTCGACGGGGCCGTATGCGGCGCTCCGGTAGTCGAGCATCGGGGCGTAGGGTCCGTTCCTGATCATGGCCGCAAAGCGCGGGAACGGCCCTGTGCTCTTCCGGTTGGCGGGAGAGGCAAAACGGTACGCAACCGCAATGCCGGCATCTGTCGCATCGTTGCTGCCGAGCGCCTCGAGCTGAATCCGAACCACGTCGCCGGGCGAGAGTCCGGGATCCGGCACCAGGAACCCGGATAGCGGGCCGGCGCCCTCGGCGACCGCATCCCGCGAAACGCAAGGCGCCGCGAGGAAGCCGATGGCGGACGCGAGAAGGAGCGCTGCGGCCCGGAGGCGCATCGGCGACGCGGCAGGACGCGGCATCCCGAAGCCGAAGGCGGAAAGCAGCAGCGGGCCGGTCAATCGCCGCGTCCGTCAGTCGCGGGGAACTCGTCGACGAGGTGGTCGACGACCTGCCGCAAAGCCTCGCCTGGCGAGGCGCCGGCCTCCTGCGCAGCCCGGTACGCGGCGCGCTGCCGGTCGGCCGACGTTCCCTCGGCCAGAATGTTCCGCATGTGAACGAGCTCGCGGCAGCAATCCAGCTCCTCGGCATCTTCGCCCAGAATCTCGATGAGTTCCTCGACGAGCTCCGGGAAGGGCACCAGCAGCGCCTTGCCGTGATCGACCATTTTGCCGTGTATCCCGTATCGCTGCGCCCGCCAGCGGTTTTCCTCGATCAGCGTCGCCGGATACAGCCTCCAACGCTGGTTCCGGCTGCGCAGGCGGAATAGGAAAGCGAGCAGCGACTGATAGACCGCAGCGACGCACAGCGCATCGTCAATTCGGCTGCAGACATCGGTAATTCTCTGTTCGAGCGTCGGGAACTTCGCCGAGGGGCGGATGTCCCACCAGATCTTCGACCCGTCTTCAAGGCAGCCGGCCCCTACGAGCTGCGCCACGAGTCGTTCGTACGCGCCGAAGGACGCTAGATGGTCCGGCAGGCCGGTTCGGGGAAGCGAGTCGAACACCGCGAGTCGGTACGAGGCGAGAGAGGTGTCCTCGCCTTCCCAGAATGGAGAGGAGCAGGAAAGCGCGAGCAGGTGCGGAAGGAAGTAGGTGGCCTGGTTCATGAGGTCGATCCTCAGGTCCGGATCCTCGATCGCCACGTGGCAATGCATGCCGCAAATGAGCAGTCTGCGCGCTGTCTGACCCATCTCGACGCGCAGAATGTCGTATCGCTCCTTCCGCGTATGGGTCTGTTCCCGCCAGTGCGCGAACGGATGCGTCGAGGATGCGATTGGCGCATACCCGAACTGCGCCGCCTCCCTCGCCACGATGGTTCGAAGATTGACGAGCTCCTCGCGCGCCTCGGAGATGCGGCCGACCGGCCGCGTTCCGATTTCGATCTGGCACTGGAGATACTCGTTGGTCACGCAGCCGCCGGCCTGTTCGCTGCAGGCGGCCATGAAACCGGGATCCGGGGTCCGAACGAGATCCCGGGTCTCCCTGTCGACGATCAGGTATTCCTCCTCGATCCCGATCGTCAGTTCCGGGCGGCCGAGCGTGTCCGGCATCGTGTAATCCTCGCCTCTATCCGAACCCGCGCGAGTCAGATCGCGGGCACCGGAAGACGCGCCGGTCAGAGACTCTCCTCGAGAGCCGCAAGCACCGCGTCCCCCATGCCTGACGTGGTCGCCGGATCGCTGCCCTCGACCTGCAGCAGGTCGGACGTCCGGACGCCCCGCGCGAGAACCGTTTCAATGGCCCGTTCCAGCCGGTCCGCCTCGTCGCCCATGTCGAAAGAATAGCGAAGCGCCATCGCGAAACTCAGGATGCAGGCCGACGGATTCGCCCTGCCCTGGCCGGCGATGTCGGGAGCAGACCCGTGCACGGGTTCGTAGAGCGCTTTCGGTCTCCCATTCTCCATGGGAGCCCCGAGCGAGGCCGAAGGAAGCATGCCGAGCGAGCCCGTCAGCATCGCGGCGCAATCGGACAGGATGTCGCCGAAGAGATTGTCCGTCAGGATGACGTCGAACTGCTTCGGATCGCGGACGAGCTGCATGGCGCCGTTGTCGGCGTACATGTGGGACAGCTCGATGTCCGGATACTCCTCAGAGTGCACGTGCGTGACTTCCTCGCGCCAGAGAACGCCCGACTCCATGACGTTCGCCTTTTCCATCGAACAGAGCCTGCCGTTCCGTTTCCGCGCGAGCTCGAACCCGGACCGCGCCACCCTCCGGATCTCGTTCGTCGTGTAGCGCTGCGTGTTGATGCCGATCCGGCCTTCCTCCAGGTCATCGACGATGCCGCGCGGCTCGCCGAAGTAGACCCCGGAAGTAAGCTCGCGGACGATCAGTATGTCGAGTCCGGCGATCACGTTCCGCTTCAGCGACGAAAAGTCGGCCAGGGCTTCGAAGCACTTCGCCGGCCGGAGGTTCGAGAACAGGTCCATTTCCTTCCGGAGGCGCAGCAGGCCGCGTTCAGGCTTCACGCTGAAGTCGAGATCGTCGTATTGCGGCGCGCCGCAGGCGCCTAGGAGGACGGCATCCGCGTCCTGCGCCCGTGCCATGACGGCATCCGTAAGCGGCACGCCATGCACATCGTACGAGGCACCGCCGACAAGATCCTCCGCGACGTCGACTCCGAATCCGCGCCGCGTCCCGAACCAGTCGATGACCCTGAGAACCTCGGCCATGACTTCCGGGCCGATGCCGTCTCCGGCGAGGATCAACAGCGACGGCTTGTTCATGGTTTGCTCCATCTGGATTGCCGGTTCGTCCTGCGTCACCACCCGGAGTCCGGATGCCTCGGCCTGCCGGGCGCTCAAAGCCAGGGCATGCGTATTTTCTGACTTTCCTCGTAGGCCTCGATCGCGTCCATCTTCTTCATCGTGAGGCCAATGTCGTCGAGCCCCTCAAGAAGACAGTGCTTCTTGAACGGATCCACCTCGAAGGCGAACTTCGTCCCGTCTGAAGCCGAAATCGTCTGCGCCTCCAGATCGACGGAAATCCGGGCGTTCCCGCCCCTTTCCGCATCCGTCATCAGCGCGTCGACCTCTTCTTTCCCGAGCTTGATCGGGAGAATCCCGTTCTTGAAGCAGTTGTTGTAGAAGATGTCCGCGAAAGACGTGCTGACAACGACTCTGATCCCGAAGTCCCTGAGAGCCCATGGCGCGTGCTCGCGGGACGATCCGCATCCGAAGTTGTCTCCGGCCACGAGGATATTCGCATCCCGGTAAGCCGGCTGGTTGAGCACGAAATCAGGAATTTCCCGACCCTTTTCGTCGTATCTCATCTCGTCGAAAAGGTTTGCCCCGAGCCCCGTGCGCTTGATGGTCTTCAGGAACTGCTTCGGAATGATCATGTCGGTGTCGATGTTGACGAGCGGCATCGGCGCCGCAATGCCCGAAACGTTCGTGAATCTTTCCATGCCGCGGCCTCCCTCCCCTTCACACCAGCTCGCGAACGTCCGCGAGACGCCCGGTCACCGCCGCCGCCGCCGCCATGGCCGGCGAAAGGAGGTGCGTGCGTCCGCCGCGGCCCTGGCGGCCCTCGAAATTCCGGTTCGACGTCGCTGCGCAGCGTTCTCCCGGCCGCAGTTGATCCGGGTTCATGGCGAGGCACATGGAACAGCCGGCCATGCGCCAGTCGAAGCCTGCTTCCTGCAGCTGCCTGGCGATGCCTTCCTCTTCCGCCTGCGCGCGCACCAGGCCCGACCCGGGAACGACCATGGCGCGGATTCCGTCCTTGACCCTTCGGCCCCGCATGACCCGGGCGACCTCGCGGAGATCCTCGATCCGGCCGTTGGTGCAGGAACCGATGAAGACGGTGTCGATCGCCACGTCCTGGAGCCGCGTCCCGGGTTCGAGGCCCATGTAGTCGAGTGACCGCCGCACCGCATCGGCCTTGCCGCCGCCGAAACTGTCCGGATGCGGAACCGTTCCGGTGATCGGCAGAACGTCCTCGGGCGACGTCCCCCAAGTCACCACCGGAGCGATGTCGTCGCCCTTCAGCTTCACGACCTTGTCGTAGCTGGCGCCCGGGTCGGACCGGAGCGTCTTCCAGTACGTCATGGCCGTTTCCCACGCCGCGCCCTTCGGCGCATGCGGCCGTCCGCGGACGTAGTCGAAAGTCTTCTCGTCCGGCGCCACGAGACCGGCGCGGGCGCCGCCCTCGATCGCCATGTTGCAGACCGTCATGCGGCCTTCCATGGTCAGGTTCCGGACCGCCTCTCCGCTGTACTCGATGACGTGACCCGTGCCGCCTGCCGTTCCGGTCTCGCCGATGATCGACAGCGTGACGTCCTTCGCCGTCACCCCCCAGCCGAGGGATCCGGTGACCTCCACAAGCATGTTCCTGGATTTCTTCTGGATGAGCGTCTGCGTCGCGAGAACATGTTCGACCTCGGAAGTCCCGATCCCGTGCGCAAGGGCTCCGAAAGCGCCGTGGGTCGCAGTGTGGGAGTCGCCGCAGACGATGGTCATTCCCGGCTGCGTCCAGCCCTGTTCCGGACCGATGATGTGCACGATGCCCTGCCGGATGTCGTTCACGCCGTAGTAGACGATCCCGAAGTCTTCCGCGTTCCGCTCGAGAGCCTCGACCTGTATGCGGCTCTCCTCGTTGTCGATCCCGTCGACCCTGTCCAAGGTCGTCGGCACGTTGTGGTCGGGAACGGCAATTGTCTTTTCCGGAGCCCGGACATTCCGGCCGGCGAGGCGCAGCCCTTCAAAGGCCTGCGGGCTCGTTACCTCGTGGACGAGATGACGGTCGACGTAGAGCAGGCACGTTCCGTCGTCGGCCTCATGGACGACGTGGGCGTCCCAGATCTTGTCGTAGAGCGTCCTGGGTTCGGTCATCCAACCCTCTCCCCTCGGATGTTCGGTCGCGGAGCCGGCCGCCGGTGCCAGGTTTCCGTTCCGCCATGCGGACGGCGGCGCGCATGCTTCGGAAAATCCGCGCGCTGCCGAGCAAGATTTGCGATCAGGTGGAATCCCTAGAGGGGATCGCGCGGTTTCGCAAGCCTCCGATGCTAGCTGCCGTCCGCATCAGACCAGCCTTTCCAGGAAGCGTTCCAGCTCCTCCTCCGCGATCGATGCGGATTCCGCATCGCCGGGAAAGCTCCCGTCGGCGCAGGAAGCCCGGAAGGCGGAAAGCGCCGCGACGCGCTCGTCATGCATCCGGCGCTTCAGCTTCCAGAGTTCGCCGAAGGCCCGCGCATGACGCGGGCTCTGCTCCAGCTCGCCGCAGATGTCGTTGCAGAAAAGGTAGTCGACGACCCCGCCCGGGCCGAAGCCGAGGGACACGGTGATCAGGCCGCTTCGCTGACTGATTTCCGCCATGACCCGGGTCGGAATGACCTCCGCCTCGACCATGACGGCGCCAGCATCCTCGAGCCTGCGGAAGTCCCGATAGAGCCGGTACGCCTCGTCCGCGGTCTTTCCGATCGCTCGCAAACCGCCCCGCCAGCTGCTCTTCCGCGGCACGAGGCCGAGATGACCCATGACCGGAATGTCTTCCCGAGCCAGCATTTCCACGACCGCGGGACTGCGCGCCGTCATAACCGCGTCGGCGCCGAGTTCGAGCGACTTCATCGCGGCGCGGAGTATGTCGTCCGGCGTCGGGTACCTGACGAGATCGATGGCCGCGGTGAGAAACAGCTCGCCGGAACCATTACGAACCGCTTCGACGTTCCAGGCATTGCCGATGATCAGGTCGATGCCCGCCTCTTCCGCGGCGGCGGCCTACTCTTCCGTGTTGGCGGTCGTCTGGACCCATTTTCGCCGGCCCTTGCCTGCGAGGAGGTCTGCGACGGTGACGTTCCTGCGCGCCGGCTTCGCGGCCCAGGTATAGATGCGCTTCGTCATTTCACTTCTCCCGGCCTCGCGCGGACGACCTTGCCGAAGAGATCTCTGTCACGAAATCCTGATGTAGACTCGTCCGTCCCTGACTTCCACCGAATAGGTCTTGAGATCCTCGCACGCGGGCGCGCGAACGGCCGCTCCGGTCCGGTAGTCGAACTGGCCGTTGTGCATGGGACATTCGATCACATTGTCCATGACGAGTCCGTCGGCAAGGTGGACCTGTTCGTGCGTGCAGAGGCCGTCGGTGCAGTAGAACGCATCGTCAGGCGTCCTGTAGATCGCAAAGGTCCGATCCCCGTAATCGAAACGGATCAGGTCTTCCTGCTCGATGTCGTCCGTGCCACAGGCATTGATCCAGTCTGTCATATCGCAATCTCCTCGCCAGCCCCGAATCAGGCGGCTGCAACAATCCGTTCGCCAGCGCGGTCGCGCCGGTTCCGGCCGGACCCAACGGCAACGGAGGGATTGGCCGTCGCCGGAAGAACGCGTTCGACATAGTAACCGGGATGCCGCCGCTGACGCAACATTGCGGGAATCATTTCGCGATAGGCATCGAACACGCCGCCGTAGGCCGGCGGCGAATCATCCCGAATCTCCTCGTGGAGCGCAGGCAGCGTGTAGAACGGAACCATCGGATACATGTGTGTTCGACATGAAACTGCATGTCCGAATACACGAAGCCGAGGACAGGGTTGAGCTACACCGTCCTGGAGTTCAGCCGGTGGTCGGGGCCGTCCTCGGCGAGGCCGGCGTGCTGCATGGCCGAGAGCAGGTGATGCAGCCAGGAACCGTAGAACGTCGGAAGGCCGATGAACCAGGCAGGCAGGCAGCTTTCCGCCGCGACCGACCAGACGGCGACTGCCGCCAGAATAGCTAGATGGATGCGCGCTACCAGGAACGCCTTCCGGCGTTCGGTCTCGGGGATGAACTGCATCTCGTCCCCGGACAGGCGCCCGAAGGCGGACCGGAAGGTCCGTCCGAGTTCCGTCAGCCCGGTCTTGATGTCGAGGAGATTGAGCGCCATGCCGAAAATGCTTGGCGGACGAGGAAACGCTATTCCGGATCGCGCCCCACGACGATGGTATCGGCGTGGTGCCTGGCATGACTCTCCTCCGCTGTTCCGGTCGAGGGACCGGCCGATGACGCCACGCCACACTTCGCGGGACCGCGCCGTGCGTCAATCCCGGCGAAGATGCTTTGCATCAATTTGATCAGGCCGCGGAGCGCGGTATTGATGGAATCCATCAAGCGGAGCGCGAAGCCGTCAAACATGCCGAAACGCGCAATGATCAAGGACGTCGCACGGCAAGCCAGAGTCGGCACCGCCACGGTAGACCGCGTCCTGAACGGCCGCGCGCCCGGATCTGGTTGTCCGCGACCCGATCGTCTACCTCTACGATGCGGCGGTCGCGCGGGATGCGATCTTAGAACTGTTGGGATCGAACCGCCGGATCGCCGGAATCTATCATTGCGGCGGCGGCGTGTCCGGTGCACTGAAGGCGGTCACTGACGAAGGTCTGGCCGGGGAGATGGCCTTCGTCTGCCACAAACTCACGCCTGCCACCGATGCCGCCCTGAGGTCCGGCGCCATCGACTTCGTCATCGTCACGGCCGCCAGGGATGTCGCTTCTAGAACGGTCGAGGTTCTTGTCGAACTTGCCTCCGGCGCAAGGACTGCCGTGGACGACTGCACGGTTCCTTTTGCGATTCATGTTCCCGAAAGCCTCTAGACCGGGCTCGAGGCAGCCTGCCGCGGAGTCTGCCGGCGAACGCTGTCCCGGCCGGACATGCAGCTTGAATTCGTCGCACGCCGTTCCGCCTTGCCCGGCGCCACGCAATTTCCGATAGTGCCTAAAAGGGAGGCGACGGGATGCCCACGGGAATTCGGTCCATGGCGGTCATTCCCTCGCGGGATGTGGACAAGGCGGCAAGGTACTACATCGAGGTGCTGGGTTTCCGCGAAGGCAGTTTCTTCCGCGATGGCGACGGCCCGGCATTCTTTGCCATTGTCGACTTCGGCCAAGTCACGCTGGGAATCCAGAAGATGGCGGAGTTTTCCCCGCACGAGGGAACCGTCGCCTACATCTATGTTGATGACGCTGCGGAGCTCGCGCGAAGGATCGAGCGCGCGGGCGGAAGGCTCCGGCATGCGCCCCACGAGACCTTCTACGGAATGCTCGAATTCGACCTGACCGACCCGGAGGGCCATGTCATCGCCTTTGGCCAGGACCTCTCGCCCGGGCCGGGCGGGCCGGGGCGCTGATCCAGGAAAGGCGGCGGGGTTGGAAAGCGGAGCAGACACGGAAACGGTCCAGACGCCCGTCGAATCCGTCATAGCCGAATCCATGGTGCTTGTCGGCGAAGCAGAGAAGTTTCTGGCCTATCTCGTCCAGCCTTCGCGCATTTATCAGGTGGTGATCATCGCAGCGCTGTTCGCCGCCGCGCATGTTCTCTCAAGGATCGTCACGCCCAGGGTCACGACCTGGCTGCGCCGCCGCGAGGGCTGGCCCCGCTGGCGCATGCGGTTCATGGCGGTCTGCAACCAGAGATGGCGGGCGATCCTTTTCGTCATGCTGATCTGGCTGACATCCGGCGTCATGCAGGAGACGACCTGGCCGAGCCGCAGCTATCTCATCAACATTGTCGCAACCCTGGCGACGGCCTGGCTGACAATCTCGATCGCCGGGCGGCTCATACGGAACCGCACGATCCGCAAGCTGACCGTCTGGTCGGCCTGGATATTCGTGACGCTGCAAATCCTCGGACTCCTCGGGTATTTCGCCAGCATTCTCGACGCCGCTGCCGTAGAGTTCGGGTCTTTCCGGATTTCGCTGCTCGTCGTCGTCCAGGCGCTGCTGGCCATCGGTGCCCTTTTCGCCTGCGCAAGCGTGATCAGCAAGGTTGCCGAACGCAGGATCGACCGGGTCGACGACATGTCGCCGTCCGTCAAGGTCCTCTCGGTCAAGCTGATCAAGCTGAGCCTCTTCGGTGCGGCGTTCGTGCTCGGCATCCAGGCCGTCGGCTTCGATCTCACGACGCTCACCCTGCTCTCCGGCGCGATCGGGCTCGGGCTCGGTTTCGGGCTTCAGAAAATCGTCTCGAATCTCGTCTCCGGCATGATCCTACTCATGGACAAGTCGATCAAGCCCGGCGACGTCATTTCGCTTGGCGACAAGTTCGGCTGGATTTCCGTTCTCGGCGCCCGCTACGCGTCCGTCGTGACCCGTGACGGAACCGAGTACCTGATCCCGAACGAAGATCTGATCACGAACCAAGTTGTGAACTGGTCGCATTCGAATGATTTCGTCCGCCTCGATATCGGCTTCGGCGTCAGCTACAACTGCGATCCGCACGAGGTGCGCCGCATCGCGGCGAACTCTCTTGCTGGAGTCAAGCGCGTCATGTCCGACCCTCCGCCGGTCTGCCACATCGCGGGTTTCGGCGACAGTTCCGTGGACTTCCTGCTCCGCTTCTGGATCGCGGATCCCGCGAGGGGACTCGCCAACGTCCGGGGAGAGGTCTTTCTCCAACTGTGGGACGCCTTCAAGGCGCACGGCGTGGAGATCCCCTATCCGCGCCGAGACATCAGCGTGGTAGAAACCGTGCGGTCGCCGGTCTCCGACGGGTAGGCACGGTTCCGGACACCTTGCCGAGTCCTTAGACTGTCTGGCCAGGCAGCCGACGGATTCCCTGGCGCTTGATCGGCTGATCCGTCCTGGCGCGAGAAGTCGGACCGGAGGCGACGCGAGCCCGATGAGTACGGCGCGCGCCAGCCTACGCACTTGCCCGTGGGAGCAACATGCGGCAAAATCGAAGAAAAGACGCAGGCAACAGGGGGCTAGCAGTGACAGGAATTCGTAGCGGCGCGCTCGCGGTCTTGGTGGCAGGCGCACTGATCCCGGGCACAGTCGCCGCGCAGTCAACGCCGACGCTTGTCGACAGGAAGTCGGACTGGTCGGTCTTCGTCGTCGACGATCCGCGGGAGTGCTTTGTCTCCTCGGCGCCCACGCGGGTCGAAAACACGCGCGGCGGAAGGTCGGTCGAAGTCAAGCGGGGCGACATCCGCTTCTTCGCCTCGATTCGACCCGGAAGCGGCGTGAAGGGAGAAGTGTCCTACACCGGCGGCTATCCGTACAGGGCGGGAAGCACCGCGGATCTGGTCGTCGACGGATCGGCGAAACATGAACTCATCGTTGACGGCGAATGGGCGTGGGCCGGCAGTCCGGAAGAGGATGCGCGGATACGCACGGCCCTGAAGCGCGGAAACCGGGCCGTCGTCACCGGCGTAAGCAGCCGCGGAACAACTACCAAGGACACGTATTCGCTTGCCGGATTCACCGCCGCATTCGCGGAAGCCGAAAAACGATGTTCGTGAACAGGCGGCTTTCGCGGCCCGCCGGAAAGCGCGCCCAACGCCGCTTCTTCCGGATGCCGGGTCGCATGGTTTCCCGGAGGGGCCTTGCACGCGCAAAAGAGCGCGGTGGATGAACGCCACCGGGGCAACCGCCGGACAAGCGGAGCGGCATCCGATGTCAGGCTCAGAATGTCGAAGGGTGAACCTCGCCGGGCTGGGCCGAGGCGAGCTTGCCGCCGTCCTGTCGCGCGCTGGCGTACCGGATCGGCAAATTGCGTTGCGCGGACGGCAGGTGAGAACCTGGGTCTTCCGCAGGGGAGTGCGGTCTTTCGGGGAGATGAGCGACCTCGGCCGTAGCCTGCGGAACCAGCTCGCGAGGCGCTGCACGATCCGCCGGCCGGCTGTCGCGCGGCGGTTGATCTCCGGCGACGGTACGCGAAAATACCTCCTTCGCGTTGCCGGTGGCGGCGAAATCGAGACCGTCTACATTCCCGACGGAAACCGCGGAACGCTCTGCATTTCCAGCCAGATCGGGTGCACGCTCAACTGCAGTTTCTGCCGCACAGGCACCCAACCGCTCGTTCGAAACCTCACGGCTGCGGAAATCGTCGGCCAGGTTCTGGTCGTGCGCGACGACCTCGGAGAGTGGGAGCGTCTGGCACGCGGCGAAAGAAGACTGACCAACATCGTCCTGATGGGCATGGGCGAACCGCTCCTGAACATCGATGCGGTCTCGAAGGCAATGAGCGTCGTGATGGACAACGAGGGCATTTCGCTCTCACGGCGAAGAATCACTCTGTCCACATCGGGAATCGTCCCCGAGATCGGGCGCGCCGGGCGTGACATCGGCTGCATGCTTGCCGTATCGCTCCATGCGACAACCGACGAGGTGCGGAATCGCCTCGTTCCGATCAACCGGAAGTACGGAATCGAGTCGCTTCTCGATGCCTGCAGAGCCTATCCGCGCCTCTCGAATGCAGAACGGATCCTGTTCGAATACGTAATGCTCGAGGACGTCAACGACGGCCCGGAAGACGCGCATCGGCTCGTCGGGCTCATTCGCGGCATCCCGGCCAAGGTCAACCTGATCCCGTTCAATCCGTGGCCGGGGTCGCCTTTCGCCTGTTCCGGCCCCGACCGGATCGGACGGTTCGCAGACATCCTCAACCGCGCCGGTTACTCGAGCCCCGTCAGGATGCCCCGGGGGACCGACATCATGGCGGCCTGCGGGCAACTCAGGAGCATCTCCACGCGGGCGTCCAGGCATCGCGATGTCCGGTCCGTCAGGCAGGCGGTGTGATCGACATGCTTCGCAGCATTGCCGCAATCTCCCTCCTGGTCCTGCTGTCGGCCTGCGCGGAGAAAAGCAAGTTCCGGTCCTATGACGGTCCCGAGGTGACGCAAGTCCTGGTCGAGAAGTCGAATCGCCGACTCTTCCTCCTTCACGACGAAACGGTCCTTCGATCCTACCGGATCGATCTCGGGTTCGCACCAGTCGGAGACAAGCAGCGGCAAGGCGATGGCCGGACGCCGGAAGGCGTCTACAGGATAGACCGCAGGAATCCGCAGAGCGAGTTTCACCTTAGCTTGGGAATATCCTACCCTGACCGCCGGGACGTCGCCGAGGCGCGCGCGAGGGGCGTCGACCCGGGGGGCGACATCTTCATCCATGGCGATCCGCGGAGCTTCTGGGACAGGTTCAAGGGCGACTGGACGCTCGGATGCATCGCCGTGTCGAACGGGGAGATCGAGGAAATCTACGCCATGGTCGGCATGAACACGCCTGTTCACATCCGACCATGAAGCGGCCGGGACGTCAACCGCCGCCAATCAGTTGCGTCCACCAGAACTTTCCGCTCGGATCCTGGTGCCACCCGATGCCGATGTCGCGCGCGTCCGGATTCAGGATCGTGGCGCGGAATTCGGGATCGCGCAGCCAGGCTTCGAGAATCTGTGCATCGTTCTCGAATGTCTCGGCAATGTTCTCGCCGATGAGACTGCCTCCGTAGCCGGCGCGGGCGACGCGGTCGAGCGGCGAGGATCCGTCGGACCCGAAGTGCCACGGCCGGTTCTGCCGGGACATGTCGCTCGAATGGGCTCGCGCCGCCGACATGAGCGAGAGGTTCTGCTGCACTGCGTCCAGGCCGAGCGCAGTTCGCTCGGCATTCACCGAATCCACATGCCGTTCCGGGATCTCCTGCACCTCGCGCGCAGTCAACAAGTAAACTCCCGGACGCACTTCTACCCGCTGTTCCTCGCATCCCGACAATGTCGCCAGGATAAGTACGGCGGCGACTTTCCACTTCATCGTCGTTGTCCCCGTTTCGACGCCCGTACGCATTAACGCGGTTTGCCGGGGCGATCAAACCGGCGCGGAGCGGTCTTCCGCCAAACGGGCCGCACGATCCGGATTCCGTCGGCGGTTCCGCCCCGGCTCGTAACGCATGGTTGATTTGAACTGCGCGAAGTTGCGGAGTATCTTGGCCGCCAAACGCAACGGAGGACAAGATGCAAGGTGCTGGCGATGCGAAAATGACCAGGCGGCGATTCGCGGCATCGGCGCTATCGACGACGTTCCTCGCAACGCCAGCTTTCACTCAGACAACCGTGCCCCTCTTCGAGGGCGTAGAACCCGAGGTCGCGCCGGAAGTGGATGGTCGCGCCGTCAGGCGCAACACGTCGAGTTTCAGGACACGCGACTGGAGACTCTACTTCAACAACCTCAGGAACGGGGCCATCCTGGTCGACACGCGCAGCCGGGTCCTGCACTACTGGTCAGAGGACGGGCAAACGTACCGCCTGTATCCGACGAGCGTGCCCTCGTCGCCGGAACTCACGCGCCTCGGCCGCACGCGCGTCGTCGGCAAAGTCGTGGGACCGGAGTGGCGTCCAACGGAAAGCATGCTGCAACGCAATCCGGACTGGCCTCGATATGTTCCGCCTGGTCCGGACAATCCTCTCGGGACGCACGCCCTTTACCTGTCCTGGCGGTACTACCGCATTCATGGCACGCATGACCCGCGCAAGATCGGACGTCGATCCTCGAACGGCTGCATCGGCCTCTACAACCGGCACATCTCCGAACTGTTCGAATTTTCGACCGTCGGTACGCAGGTGCTTCTGCTCTGATTTGCCTATCGCGCACGAGTTAGCTTTCCGTTTTTCCGAAAGGCCACAGACGTCGAAACCGGCGCCCTCGAAAGCGTGCATTCGCCTTGGCGGCCAGCGGCCCGGATTGGGTTGCTCACATTGTGGAACAAGTCAGGTGGCTTGTTCCACAAGATACCGGGGATCGGAAATCCACTACACTCTATATGTAGCCCAAATTTGCTGACAGGCTCAAATCTTGCGGAATTTGCATGATATCCGGACCCCACTTCCACTCCGAAGTGCAACACCGGCCACTTCCGCAGCGAGCGCGCAGCTCGGGTGCAGAAGATGGCCCTGTGATGGCGAATCCATGCCCCGGGGCACCCGAGATCCGGGCCCGAGGCGGCTGAAGTCCCGTCGAAACGCAGCGTAGCCGCGCTCTCCGGACGGCGCAAGCCGCGCCCAGGGGGCGGCGGCGGCCCGCCGGGCGAAGGAAGGGCGGAGCCCGACCGAGGTCGGCGGGCCGCAGACGCCCCTTGTCTCTCCCCGGACCGGTCCCTCCGGAACGCGATCCGGGACGGCTCCTGTCAGGGAGGCCGCGCCTTCCGGAACGCCTCGGCCGGGGCCGTGCAGCCGAGCGCCTTCCTCGGACGCGCGTCCGTCCGGTCCTGGACGGCCTCGCCTCCGCGTCGGTGATCTTCCCGAGTCCGTGTCCTTGGAAAGGCATCCCCGCACCAGGCCGTTCGCGTGCCCGTTCAGGCCCCGCTCCCGGGAATGGCACGGCGTCGCGAAGAGGAACCCGGCCCCGAGCGCCCGCGCCACCCAGGCGTGGCCCGCGAACTCCTTGCCGTTGTCCGCGGTGATCGTGCGGGCCAGGGCGGCGAGCGGCAGCAGCATCTCGAGCAGCGCGGCGCCCATCGCGGCCGCGGTCCTCCGCCCAACCCTTTGCAAAAGCGTGCAGTTCGACGCCCGGCCCGCCAGCACGCCAGCGCGCCGCTGTGGCCCTTGCCGACGATCGTGTCCGCCTCCCGGCCGCCGATCCGCTCCTTCGCCTCCACGATCTCCGGACGCTCGGAGATGTCCGCGCGGTCCGGGATCTTTCAATGTAACACTGTTGACTCGGTGTTTGCGTATTCGCGCATTGCCCTGTGATGTTCGACGAAGAGCGACAGTATCAGGTATCCTTCCCAAAGCTTGTGCGTCCCAGGCAGCGGCTGCCTTTTCGAGGGGATGAAGCCGGCGAGGCGCGCGGTGTTGACCGCGAACGCCGCGACCGTCTGGTCCGGGTCGGGCGGGCCGCGCTGCCTGCGGTGGTTCGGCTTCGCCATGTGCACGGCGAGGACATGGATCTCGTCGAGGTGGACGACCGTCCGCGCCGGCGTGTCCGGCGCGCTCCGCGCGAGGCGCTCGACGGACATGACGGTGCAGGCGGTGATGGCGTCGAAGGCAAGGCACCTTCGCAGGTCGTCGGCGGCGTCGAGCCTGCGGTCCTTGATCCGCGTCCCGGTCTTGACGGCCGCGAACCATTCCTCGATCAGCCACCTGCTCTCGTACCATCCGGCGACGCGGAGCGCGTTCTCCGCGTCGGGCCCGCCCTCGGTGGCCGGCAGCAGCCAGTCGAGCGGCTCCTTGCCGTCCGGCGGGTCGGGTTCCAGCACGCGCACGGCGAGCATGCGCAGGGGCGCCGTGCCCTTCGGCAGGCCGGCCGGCGGGACCAGGTCGACGGACCCGGCCCGCAGCTCGAGCCGCACGCCCTTGCGTCCCTTGCGCTTCCGGGGGCCGCCGCAGGCCTCGATGTCGATCCTCTTTTCCGCGACGACGCCAAGCCCGGCCGTGTGCGCGAACAGGTCCTCCGCACCGCCGTCCGCCGTCAGGGCCCGCCGCCTGGCCGAGCGGCTGCCGCGGACCAGGAGGCCGGCGCCGCCGGGCGCGCCGGCGGAGGCGCAGCCGTCCGACAGCAGCGCCCGGATGTCGCCCTCCCGGTCGCAGACGCTCGCCACGCGGGTTGCCGGGCAGGCCGCCGCCAGTTCGGCGGCCTTGGCGAAGGCGTCCGTCCAGCGCCCGCTCTCCTCGCCCTCGACCGCCTTGTCCCTGTCCTCGGCGCGGAAGCCGGCGTCGAGGCTGAACACCCCCAGCGCGCAGCCGCCCTCGCTGAACACGACGCCGGCATGGGCCGCGATCCCCTTGCTGCCGGCCTGCGAGATGTTCGCCATCTCCGAGATCGCGATGCTCGTCGACTACGCGATCGCCGGCGGCTTCCCGGTTCCGGGCCGCGACGGTCCGGAAGACCCGCTCGATCTCGGGGCCGTCTCGCTCGGACAGGCGCTGCTGCTTCTGGCCCGCCTCGGGGGCTATCTGAACCGCAGGAACGACACGCCGCCGGGGCACCAGACGGTCTGGGAGGGCTACATGCGTCTTGCGGTCGGCGCCCAGACGCTCGAACGGGTCGAGGAGCACGGGGACGGAAGCGCCTACCACGCCTTTGCCGCCCACAGGCAGCGGCAGCGGGAGGCGCAGTCGCGGGGCCGGGGATGAAGGCCGATCGCCGCATTCGGGCGGGCGCGAGCCGGGAATGCCGACGCGCGGCGGCAATCCCGCA
>CAXXWA010000015.1:0-72926 GCA_963662815.2 uncultured Amylibacter sp. | reverse complement strand
ATCAGAGCCCTGCGTCCGGACGAAAATCAGAACGAAAATTCCGCACGACTAACAAAATGCCATTGGGCTGGCGCGGCCCGCCGGAACCGCGGCGGACCCCGGTCTATCTCGTCACGATTTCCGGTCCCATGAGGGCGTTCGGAAGGAATGTCGACAGCCAGGGCACATAGGTCACGATGACAAGAAAGACGAACAGAACGGCGAGGAACGGCAGCGCGGCCCGTACGACCCGGATAATCGGCATCTGCGCCACCCCGGAGGTCACGAAAAGGTTCAGGCCGACCGGCGGCGTTATCATCCCGATTTCCATGTTCACGACCATGATGATGCCGAGGTGAATGGGATCGATCCCCAGCGAAACCGCGATCGGAAACACCAGGGGCGCCACGATGACCAGGAGTCCGGACGGCTCCATGAACTGGCCTCCGACCAGGAGGATCAGATTGACGGCGATCAGGAAAGCAAGCGGTCCGAAACCTGCCGCAAGCATGGTCTCGGTGATCTTTTGCGGAATCTGCTCGTCGGTCAGCACGTGCTTGAGGATGAGCGCATTGGCGATGACGAACAGGAGAACCACGGTGAGCATGCCCGCTTCGTGCAGGGTTGCCCGGGTGTCCCGGTGCCAGAGGGCATGGACAAGCGCCGAGGGTCTCTCGGAAATCCTCATGTTCGGTTCATCGCCCACCGTGGCGAGCGGGCCCATGTCCCGGTAGACGAAGCTGGCGACGGCCCAGGCGTAGACGGCCGCCACGGCGGCGGCCTCCGTCGGGGTGAACACGCCGCCGTAGATTCCGCCGAGGATGATGAAGATCAGCAGGATGCCCCAGCCGGCGTCGCGCCCGGATGTGAAGACCTCCTTCCAGCCCGTCCACCGCCCTCTCGGAAGGTGGGTTGCCCGCGCCACGACATAGATCGTGATCATGAGCATGAGGCCCGCCGTGAGGCCGGGAATTACGCCCGCAAGGAACATTCTGCCGACCGAAACCTCGACTGCCGCGGCATAGACAACCATGACGATCGACGGAGGAATCAGGATTCCGAGGGTGCCGGCATTGCAGATGACTCCCGCGGCGAAGTCCTTCGAGTAGCCCGCTTGCCGCATGCCGGCGATGGCAATGGTGCCGATCGCGACGACCGTCGCTGGCGAAGAGCCGGAAAGGGCAGCGAACAGCATGCAGGCAAATACGCCGGCTATCGCGAGTCCGCCGGGAAAGTGTCCGACGCATGCGACCGAAAACCGGATGACACGACGGGCGACGCCGCCGGTCGACATGAAGCACGACGCCAGAATAAAGAACGGGATGGCGAGAAGAGTGTAGTGTCCTTCGAAGGCGCTGAAGAGCGTTTGCGCGATGGATGCGAGCGAACTGTCCGAGAACCAGAGCAGGAAAAGGATCGAAGAGAGCCCGAGCGACACGGCAATCGGCATCCCGATCAACAGGAACCCGATGACCATCGCGAAGAGAAGAACGACCGCCATCGAATCGTCACCTGTCCGCAGGCGGACCCGCGCCGCCGGTTCCGTCCGCGCTTTCCTCGGCCTCGTGTCCGGCAATCAGCATGTGGATTTCTCCCGTCCAGAGCCGGATCACGGCCTGGATCAGGCGCAGGAGCATCAGCGCCGCCGACAGCGGCAGGACTGCGTAGGGAATGAACCTGGGTATCTTTTCGTAGGGGTCTCCCTCGTTGAATATGTCCTCGAGAAACCGCAGCACTCCCGGCATCGGAATGTCCTGGGTCTCGTACCAGCCCTTGCCCCGGAAGCTGTCTTCGAACCCGGTCGGAAACCACCGGCCCTCGGTGCGCGGAAGGTTCGCGAAATTCGCCCAGTAGTCCCAGGATCCCTTGAGGAGGAGGAGGGCGAAGGCGATGCAAAGGGCGGCGGAAACCAGACCGAGAACCCTTCGCGGGGCAGGCCCGACCGACATCACGATAATGTCGACGCCGAGATGCGCGCCGGTTTTCACGGCGACGGAGACGCCGAGGAGGACCATCCAGGCGAACAGGAAGACGGTGAGCTCCAGCGCCCAGAGAATGTTGGAATTGAACCCGTACCTCGCCACGACGTTGGCGAACGTCAGCAGGGTCATCAATCCGAGGATTCCGGCGATCAGGGTTTCCTCGACCCTGTCCGCGATGCGCCGTTTCGGAGGCATGGCCGTTCGGACTCGCGCCGCCGCGGGCTCGCGTCGGAGCCGCGGCGGTGCCGAGGTCGGACCGCCTAGTTGTCCGTCACGTTGAACGACTGCGCGGCGGCGATGTTGTCTGCGCCGACGTCGGCCTCGAACTTGTCCCAGACGACCTTCATTACGTCCACCCAGGCCTCGCGCTGTTCCGGCGTCAGTTCGCGGACGATGCCGCCAGCGTCGACAACCGACTGCTTCGCCGCCTGGTTCACGCGGTACGCTTCCCCGTTCCGCGTTTCCGTGACCTCGGCGACAATCTCGAGGAGCTGCGAACGAACGTCATCGGGAAGGCCGTCAAGCCAGTCCACGGAGGCAACGAGCAGGTAATCGATGATTCCGTGGTTGGTCTCGGTGATTCCGTCCTGGACCTCGAAGAACTTCTTTCCGTAGATGTTCGACCATGTGTTTTCCTGCCCGTCGACAACACCCTGCTGCAACGCCCCGTACACTTCGGCAAACGCCATCTTCTGCGGCGAACCGCCAATGGCTTCCATCTGCGCCACGAGGACATCCGACGGCTGGACCCGGAACTTCAAACCCTCGGCGTCTTCCGGCAGAATGAGCGGCCGGTTGGCCGACATCTGCTTCATGCCGTTGTGCCAGAATGCGAGTCCCTGGAGGCCGCGCTTTCGCATTATGTCCTTCATCGCCTGTCCGGCTTCGGAGTTTTGGAACGCATCGACGGCCTCGATATTCCTGAACATGAACGGAAGGTCGAAAATGCGGAACTGCTTCGTGAACTTCTCGAATTTCGACAGAGACGGTGCGGCGAGCTGGACGTCGCCTTGGAGAAGCGCTTCCAGGACCTTGTTGTCGTCGTAGAGCGTCGAGTTCGGAAACACCTCCATGCAGGCGGTTCCGTTCATCTCGGAATTTACCCGTTCCGCAAGGAGCGTTGCAGCGATGCCCTTGGGATGCTTGTCGGTATTCGAGACATGGCTGAACTTGATGACCGTTTCGCCGTCGTCGCACGCTGCCATGGCCGCCGGGCCGGACAGCGCGACCGCAAGGGCCGCGAGCGTCGTTTTAATGTATCTCATCCTGACCCTCCAGGATTGTCCGGTGATGAATTTCGTTTCGGCTTCCAGCCGCGTGCGTGAATACATCGGCGGCGGCGGGCAAGTAAAGTGCCGCGCTGCCGCTCAGGGATGGCCGGCAGGGATCCGGGTTGCCGGCAACCGCGCCGGATTCGGGAGGCCGCAGCGACACGGGTGTCGACCCTTCCCGTTCGGCATGCGAAGAGACGGTCATGGACGCATGGATTCCAATAACCGTTGCAGCCGCATTCTTCCAGAATCTCCGCTTCATGCTGCAGAAGCACCTGAAGGATTCCCGTCTATCGACGGCGGGCGCAACATTCACGAGGTTCTTCTACGGCGCACCGCTCGCCGCCGCGCTGGTCGCGGTTCTCCTGTTCGGGTTCGGCAATCGCCTGCCCGCGGCGAACGCGGAGTTCGCGATCTTCGCGGGCGTCGGCGGGCTGGCCCAGATCGTCGCGACGATGTGTGTCGTCGCGTTGTTCGGCGAGCGCAACTTCGCCGTCGGGATCGGTTTCAAGAAGACCGAGACCATACAGACCGCGGTCCTCTCGCTCGTGGTTCTAGGCGAGGGCCTGTCCAGTGCCGGCCTCCTGGCCGTGATCGTCGGACTCGCCGGGGTGCTGCTGATGTCGGATTCGCGTTCGCCGGACGCGTCGCGGCTTTCGCCGCGGGACCGGATATTCAATCGCGCAACGGGATTCGGACTGGCTGCGGGGTTTCTCTTCGGCGTCTCGGCGATCGGTTACCGCGGCGCGACGCTTGCTCTTGGCGACGCCGGCGTCCTGGTCCGCGCATCGGTGACGCTCGCGGCAGTCACGATCTTCCAGGCGGCCGCCATGGCGGCGTATCTCCGAATCAGGGAAGCAGGGCAGATAACGGCCGTGCTGCTGTCCTGGAGGCTTTCCGGCCTGGTCGGCGTGAACAGCATGCTCGGCAGCCTTTGCTGGTTCGCGGCCTTTGCAATGCAGCATGCCGCCTACGTGAAGGCGCTCGGGCAGATCGAACTGGTGTTCACCTTCGCCGGGTCCTACTTCGTGTTCCGCGAACGGATCACCCGGCGCGAGGTCGCCGGCATACTTCTTGTCGTCGGCAGCATCCTCATCCTCGTCCTGTTGTAGGCGAAGGCGCGGGAACGATCCGCCGCACCGCGTGGACCCAGCCCCGCGCCTAGCGATTTCCGTAGTAGAGACCGACGACGTGCTCGGCCTCGGCGAAGAACAGCCAGCGCGCCGCCAGCAGCCCGGCAAAGTGGATCGGAACCGCGGCTGCGGCCGGTAACGGTCCCTGGGCCGGCACCACGAAGATCGCCAGCGGAAGGATGCATGCGCAGGCAAGGGAAATTACGCGCAGCGCGCGAACATGCTTGCGCCCGACGACGAAGACCATTTCCTTTGTGAGATAGTTCGGGCCGGTGTGCGGGGACTCCAGGAGGCGCACGCGTCCGGGGTTGCCGAGCCCGGTCGCGGACTCCGGTGTCGATCCGGCCCGCGCGAACCGCCTGTCGCCGATGCGCCACGCCGCGAACTGCACGCCGGCGAGGAGTCCGAGGAGCGGCACCGCAATTTCCCTCTCGCCGGCGAGCATTGCGCCGCCGGAAAGCGCGTAGAGGAGGAACGCGGCGGGCGTCACCGGGTGATTCCAGCGGGGCACGGTTCTGAGCTGGGTGTAGATCATCGCCGTGCAGAACACGGTTGCGAGGCAGAGCACTGCCGCGGATACCCCGATCAGCGCATGGCCTCCGCCGCCGAACATCAGGAACAGCGCATGCACGCCGGCCACCGCGAGTGCGGCAATGGATACGACGGCTTCCCGGCTGAGCCAGGACGAACGCCACTGCGTGAACGCCTTGAGCGCGCGCGAAGGCCTGCCGAGGTGGAATGCCGAAGCCGCGAGGCCGCCCGCCGCGAGGACATAGGCCGCCAGGAACCAGAAGAACGCGGCCTTCCCGCCGGTTGCGGGCATGCCGAGACAAAGGAACGCGAGCAGGCCGAAACCGAGGCCGGATACGGAGGTGAACAGAATGATCGACGGCGCTGGGTGCATCAGAGCCGGCCGAGGGCGCGATCGATCCAGCCGAGTACGCCCTCCGGCGTCTCGGCGACAGGTTCGAGAAACGGCGCGAGCACGTCGATTGCTCCGTCCGCACCCGGCGGCGGCTGATCGCCGACGGGCGATCGCCGTGGCGGGAGGTACTTGTTTACCGGGCGCGTACCCTGCTCGGGCATGAGATCGACCCCGCCGCGCTCCTCGGACATGCGCGACACGGCGCTTTCCGGGTCGGAGAAGTCCCCGAAGTGACGGGCATTCGCCGGACAGGTCCGGACGCAAACCGGTTCCCGGTCCTCTTCCGGAAGATTCTCGTTGTAGATCCGGTCTACGCAAAGCGTGCACTTCTTCATGACGCCCTCGGCAGCGTCCAGTTCCCGTGCGCCGTAGGGACATGCCCATGCGCACAGGCCGCATCCGATGCAGTCGTCTTCGTTGACGAGGACGATTCCGTCTTCTGTGCGCTTGTAACTGGCGCCGGTCGGGCAGACCGTCACGCAGGGGGCGTCCTCGCAATGCAGGCAGGACTTCGGGAAGTGCACGACATCCGCCGGCTGCCCGCTGCGCTTCACTTCGAAGGTGTGGATGCGATTGAGAAAGGTCCCGGACGGGTTCCTGCCGTAGGGCTCCGTATCGGAGAGCGGCGCGCCGTATCCGGTCGTGTTCCAGCCCTTGCAACTGACGACGCAGGCGTGACAGCCGACGCATATGTCGAGGTCGATGGCGAGGCCAAGGCGCCGCTCCGTGGTGTCCGGGAGGCTGGTCATGACCAGTTCTCGCCGAAACGGAGAATGCCGCTGCCCCTTTTGACCGGCGACGCCTGCGCCGGTATCTCCGGTTCGCATGCGCCGCCCCGCGGAGCCTTCTCGATCCTCACCCTGAGATCGAACCAGGCCGCTTGGCCGGTGACCGGGTCGCTGTTGGACCAGCGCATCCCGTCACCCCTCGGCGGCAGGAGTTCGCTCATGAGGTGATTGACCAGGAAACCGCGTTCCGCTTCCGGGGCGCCTTCGTCGAGCGCCCATGCACCCCTGCGCTTGCCGATCGCGTTCCATGTCCAGACAGTGTTTTCGTTGAGCGCGTCCATGCGCGCGACGGGCACCCGTATGCGGCCGTGGCGGGACTGGAGATATGCCCAGTCCCCGTCGTCGAAACCGTGCCGTTCCCAGACGCGCGTGGGAACGTAGAGGACGTTGCCGCCGTGAATCTGGCGAAGCCAGGCATTCTGGCTTCCCCAGCTGTGGTACATCGCAGGAGGCCGCTGGCTGATTGCGTGCAGCGGAAAGGCGTCCGCGTCGACGCATTGCTCCTCGAACGGCATCCACCAGACCGGGAGCGGGTCCATGGAGGACCTCAGCCGGTCGCGGAGGTGGTCCGGCGGCTGCAGGCGGCCGTGGCCGCCGGCGGCGAGGCGGAACATCTGCAGGGGTTCGAGGTACAGGTTGAAGACGTAGAACTGCGGCTCGTCGAAAAAGCCTCTCGCGACCGCCCAGTCCTGGTAGGCCCGGTTCCAGGGCTTGAAATAGCGGCCCTCTGCGGGAACCGGGTCGTGCCAGAAGCCGCCGTTTCCGATGTAGGCATCTATTTGGCCCGGATTTGAGCTCCCGCGTCCCCGCCCGTCGCCGGAAGCGCCGCGAAAGCCGGCGAGCGGGCCTATCCCCGGCCTTCGCTCGTGGTTCGTCATGTAGTCGGCATAGTCGCGGTAGGCGGGAGATCCGTCCTCTGCGACGAAGCCGGGAAGCCCGAGTCGCGCGCCGAGTTCGATGAGAACCGACTGGAAGCAGCGGACGTCCCGGTCCGGTTCCACGACCGGCCAGCGAATGGCATCTGCGGCCGCGTCGGGTTCGCTGATGGGCCGGTCAAGGAGCGAAATGCAGTCGTGGCGTTCGAGATAGGTCGTGTCCGGAAGGACAAGGTCGGCAAAGGCGACCATTTCGGACGAATAGCTGTCGGAATAGATGATGCGCGGAATTCGGTACTCGCCGTCTTCGCCGGTATCGGTGAGCATGTCCATGACGCCGGAGGGATCCATGGAGGAATTCCAGGACATGTTCGCCATGTAGAGGAATAGCGTGTCGATCGGGTAGGGGTCGCCAGCATGCGCATTCGATATCACCATGTGCAACATGCCGTGGACGGACAGCGGGTTCTCCCAGGTGAATCCCTTGTCAATCCGCGCCGGCGAGCCGTCGGGATCGAGCGCGAGATCCTCGGGACCGAGCGGCAGTCCGAGCTGCGGGCCGTCGAGAGGCTTTCCGGGGACGGCGCGGCTGTGCGGCCGCGAATGAATGTCGGCCGGCTTAGGATATGGAGGCTTGAAGCGGAATCCGCCCGGCGCCTCGACGGTCCCGAGGAGAATCTGCAGGACGTGCAGCGCCCGGCAGGTCTGGAAACCGTTCGAATGCGCCGAAATCCCGCGCATGGCGTGAAAGGCGACGGGACGTCCGGTCATCTTTTCGTGCCGAATGCCTTTCCAGTCGGTCCAGGGCTGGTCGATGGTGACCGTTTCCTCGAACGCGACGCGCGCGAGCTCGGCGGCGACGGCCCGGATTCGCCGGGCGCTGACGCCGCACTTCCCGGCAGCCGCTTCGGGGGAGTATTCCGGTGCCAGGTACCTTTCGGCGAGCAGCCGCATGACAGGCCGGAACGTTCGCCCGCCCTCGGCAAGCTCGCCGATCAGCTGCGGTTCGACTCCCGCCGCCGAATACGGCGCCGGTTCGCCAGTCTTCCGGTCGAGAACCTGCGGCCGTCCTTCGCTGTCGCGAAGAAACTTCCCGCGATGCTCGGGGTCGCCGTCAACCGCGACGAGGAAGGGCGCGTCGGTGTAGCGCAGGAGGTAGTCGAGATCCACTTTCCCGGACTTCAGGAGTTCGTGGACGATTGCGAGAATGAACAGCCCGTCGGTTCCGGGGGTGATGCCGATCCATTCATCGGCGACTGCATTGTAACCGGTGCGGATCGGGTTGACGCCGATGATCCTTGCGCCGCGGGCTCTCAGCCGGCTTATGCCGAGCTTGATCGGGTTGCTGTCGTGGTCCTCGGCGACGCCGAAGATCATGAACAGGCGGGCGTGCTCCCAGTCCGGCTGTCCGAATTCCCAGAACGCGCCGCCGAGCGTGTAGATTCCGGCGGCGGCCATGTTCACCGAACAAAACCCGCCGTGCGCCGCGAAGTTCGGCGTGCCGTACTGCTGCGCCCACCAGCCGGTCAGCGACTGGGACTGGTCGCGGCCAGTGAAGAACGCGAGTTCCCGCGGCGCCCGTTT
Organism: uncultured Amylibacter sp.; assembly: GCA_963662815.2. Lineage (GTDB taxonomy): Bacteria > Pseudomonadota > Alphaproteobacteria > Rhodobacterales > Rhodobacteraceae > JAPPHA01. The sequence goes on along the minus strand of CAXXWA010000015.1, from coordinate 64,389 downwards.
CCGTATCGGATCGAGCCACTTGACGGCGGTGTCGAGCGCTTCTTCCCAGCTGATTTCCCGGAACTTTCCCTCTCCCCGCCTGCCTGTTCGCAACAGGGGCGCGCGGAGCCGCGCCGGAGAATAGTGCTGCATGATCCCGGCGGATCCCTTGGCGCAAAGCACGCCGCGGTTCACGGGGTGGTCCCGGTTCCCCTCGATGTACTTCACCTGTCCGTCCTTGATGTGCACGTTGATGCCGCAGCGGCATGCGCACATGTAGCAGGTCGTCCTGCGCACCTCGTCCGAAACGTCAGGGGAGGTATCGACTTCAGGCATCGCAAAGCACCGCCGCGAGGGCGACCGAGGCAAGCCGCGCCGCGGCAGGGTCGGCGCGGCTCGTGAGAAGAATCGGAACGCGCGCGCCGTTGACGACCCCGGCGCTGCAGGCGCCAGCAACATGGACGAGCGCCTTGTAGAGCGCGTTTCCGGAAACGATGTCCGGAACGATGATCCCGTCGGCTTTCCCGGCGACCGGGTCGTCGTCGAGTCCCTTCGTGCCGGCGGCCGATCGGGACAGGACGAGGTCGAGGGCGAGCGGACCGGAAAACTCCGCGCCGGCGATCTCTGCGCGCGCCCGGTCGCGAAGCGTCCGCCCTTCGACCGAAGAGGGCACCGACGGCAGCGGCGTCTCGGTCGCCGAAAGAAACGCAATTCGCGGTACCGCCACGTCGAGACGGTGGAAAAGCCGGACCATGTGCCGCGCCGCCGCCTCGCGGGTCTCAAGGTCGGGCGCGACGTTGACCGCCGCGTCCGAGATCGCCAGCCCCCGCCCTCCCGACGGGTGCGTCAGGTAGAAGACATGTACGAGCCGGTCGCCCGTCCGCAGCCCTGTCCGGCGGTCGAGGACGGCTCTCATGAGAATGTCGGTGTGGACGTGGCCCTTCATGAGCAGCTGCGCGGATTCCTCGCGGCAGGCGCCGACCGCAGCTTCTGCTGCTGCCGTTTCGGAGGGGGCGTGGACGACGTCATACGCCGAAATGTCCCATTCGAGCGCCTCCGCTTCCGCGTTGATCGAAGCGGAGTCGCCAAAGAGAAGCGGCGTGATGATGCCCGCCGCAGCCGCCTCCTGCACGGCTGCCAGCGGCAGACGGGATCCGGCGCCGGCCACTGCAGCGACAGGTCTTTCCTTTCCTGCCGCCCGCGCGATGAGATCGGGCGGGCAGACGGCGCGCGCATCCGAGAGGAACGGGGTGCCGTGGGACTCTGTCAAGCGGACTCCATCCGGCTGTTGGCGCATGCCGTGACGGATCGTGGATGACCGGGATTGAAACGCTGGCAAGCGGCGGGACGTGCTGTTTCCTGTCTGCACCACTCCGGGACTAGTTCCAGTTCGCCGCTATCCTCGGTCCAGCCAACCGGCTCGCCGGTCGAGAGGCGGGCCGCGGGGTCAGGTCCTCTGGTGCCGGTCGATCGCATCGCGGATGATCCGAATTCCTGCCGGGATCCGGTCGGCCGGAATCGAGGAGTAGGCCAGGCGGTAGTAGTTTAGCGGAACGCGGTCGCCGCCGAAGAAGGGCGACCCCGGCTCGATCAGGACGCCCGCGTCCTCGAGCCCGGCGGCAAGGCTCTCGCAGTCGACGCCCGGAGGCGCCCGCATCCAGAAGCTGGAGCCGCCGAAACTGGCGCGTCCGGCGATCTCCAACCGGTTCGCCTCGATGGAGTCCAGCATGGTCCTGTGCCGGAGATGATATTCGTCCTTCATGCGTCCGATGAGGGCGTCGTAGTGCCCGAGCGCGAGGAAACGCGCCGTGGTTCGCTGCACATGGCCCGGCGGGTGGCGAAGGACGGTTGTGCGCAGCGCCCGAGCCTGGCGAATCAGCGGTTCGGACGCAACGAGATAACCCAGCCGCAACCCCGGAAAGATCGATTTGGAGAAGCTTCCCACGTAGATGACCCGGCCGTCCCGGTCGAGCGACTTTAGTGCGGGCGAAGGTGGGTGCAGGAAACTCATCTCGAATTCGTAGTCGTCCTCGACAATCATGAATCCCCGTGCGCAGGCGCGTTCCAGGAGCTCGTGCCGGCGTTCCATGGGCATTGTGGCCGCGGTCGGCGACTGGTGGCTCGGAGTCGTGAACACCACATCTGCCGCCGGGAGCCGCGCCGGGTCGAGGCCGGACGCGTCGACATCGTGGGTGAGGAGCGCACAACCGGAGTGCCGAATGATCTCCCTGAGGTCCGGATAGCCAGGATTCTCCTGAACCGCCGTGCGGTCGGGCCCGAGCATCAACTGTGCCACCATCCAGAGCGCGTTCTGGGCACCGACGGTCACGAGAATCTGCTCCGGACGCGCCATGATCCCGCGGCGCGGCAGCGTGTGCTTCGCAATGAAGGCGACCAGTTCCGGATCGTCGCGCTCCGCAAGATCCGAGGCCAGCGAATCGAACTCCCTTTTGCCGAGGGCCTGCAGCGCGCATCGCCGCCAGTTGGAGTGGCTGAAGAGTTCCGGGTCGGCCTGGCCGTAGACGAAAGGAAATCGAAACCGCCGCCAGTCATCCGCCTTCCTTACGAGTCTTGCTCCGGCGAAGCGCCGGAGGAGCAGCGAGTCCCAGTCGACCCTGTCTTCATTCGGGGGCGGCACGACATTGATGGGCTGCCGCGGCGCCTCGCTGGCAACGAAGTATCCTGACCGGTGCCGCGCCTCGAGGTAACCGTCGGCGACGAGATCCTGGTAGGAGAGAGTTACGGTAATCCTGGAGATGTTCAGGTGTTTCGCAAGCCCGCGCGACGAGGGGAGGCGGTCGCCGGGCTGAAACGTTCCGTCCAGTATCGCGCTCGCGACGAACTGCCGAATTTGGTTCTGAAGCGTGCCCGTGAAACCGGCATCGAGAAAGAACGCCTCTTCGGAAATCGCCATGCAAGTGCTCCGTTCCCCGGGAGAGTCCTGCGAATTTTGCCCTGACGCAAGCGGAAACCGGTCTGCGGACCTCCGATTCCGGGTTCAGAGATGTCGGATGTAGGATCTGTTGGCGTCGTGGAAAAAGAACGGCACGCCGCGCCCGGCGCCGCGCCCTTCGAGGATGTCCCTGAGTTCGGCGAGGACCACCTCCGTGATGAACGGCAGCTCCAGCGACCCTGTTTCGGCGATGGGCACCCAGGAGAGGTGGGAAAGCTCGCCTGACGCGCCGGACAGGTCGTCGAGGTCGTTGACGACATGCTTTGCATCGACGAGGAAGAAGCGCGTGTCGTACCGTCTTATCCGCCCCGGAGGGGTGATGGCGCGAAAGATGAAGCGGATTCCGGCCGCTGCCGGAAGGATTCCGCCGCGCATGAAGTCCGCCCAGTTGTCGTTGGCGGGCGGATCCGACCCCGCTCCGGTCTGAACCGGTTGCCGGGAGACTGAATCCGGTTCGGCTTCGTGTCCCGCGGGTGGACTCGCATGGAGCCTGCAGCCGATCTTCAGGCCTGTTTCCTCCCAGACCTCGCGTATGCCCGCCAGCAAGACTGCTTCCGGGAGCGGTCCCTGCGACTGCGCGGCGAGCCTTCGACGCTGTTCCGCGTCGATGCGGTCCGCGAGTGCGGGAGTCGCATCCGCGGGGTCCACGACGCCGCCGGGAAAGACGAACTTCGAGGGCATGAACACTGCCGAACGGCTTCGCTGTCCCATGAGAATTTTGGGGGAGGCTCCGCGGTCGCGAATGATGATGACGGTTGAGGCGGGCCGGACATCCACATTGTCCGGTGCGGATTTGGCGTTGCTCTCCACGGTCGACATTTGGCCGACGGCAGACCTGCTGTCCAGTGCTTCCTTGCAACCCCCCAATCCACCCGCGGTTTCCCCCGCCGATCGGCAACGCCCCTGGGCCGATTGATCGCGGCGGCCAGGCGCCCATCTGCTTGATTCGGCGACCGGATTGCCGGGAGAACGGGCGCGCGGCACGGGAATGCAGGGGGAAGCCGCGCGGGCTTGCAAGCGGACGCTCGAAAAGGGAAGGGATGTCCGATGTCGAGAAAATCCAGCCGGAATCGACGTGGGGCGGTAGTGTCCGCTCCCCGAGGCTATTGCGAACGGACGTTTCGGAATCTGCATCCATTGCGATGCGCCCCAGGCGTATCTGACGAGTTTCTGGAGGAAATTGTTCCAGCCGATCCCCTCAAGCTTCGTCCGCATCGACGTCTCTTGCCCGCCGCTGGTCAGCCGCGCCGGGAATTTGGCACCGCAGTCCGTCCGGTTGCGAAGGCCGCCCTTTGCCGCGGTCGCGTTTAGGATCCGATGCACACCTTTCCGGGGTGGATTTCGGCGCCCCACTTCCACTCCGAAGTGCAACACCGGCCACTTCCGCTGCGAGCGCGCAGCTCGGGCGCAGAAGATGGCTCTGTGATGGCGAATCCAGGCCCCGGGGCGCCGGAGATCGGGGCCCGAGGCGGCTGAAGTCCCGTCGAAACGCAGCGTAGCCGCGCTCTCCGGACGGTGCAAGCCGCGCCCAGGGGCCGCAGACGCCCCTTGTCTCTCCCCGGACCGGTCCCTCCGGAACGCGATCCGGGACGGCTTCGGTCAGGGAGGCCGCGCCTTCCGGAACGCCTCGGCCGGGGCCGTGCAGCCGTGCGCCTTCCTCGGACGCGCGTCCGTCCGGTCCTGGACGGCCTCGCCTGCGCGTCTGTGATCTTCCCGAGTCGGTGTCCTTGGAAAGGCATCCCCGCACCAGGCCGTTCGCGTGCTCGTTCAGGCCCCGCTCCCGGGAATGGCACGGCGTCGCGAAGAGGAACCCGGCCCCGAGCGCCCGCGCCACCCAGGCGTGCCCCGCGAACTCCTTGCCGTTGTCCGCGGTGATCGTGTGGACCAGGGCGGCGAGCGGCAGCAGCATCTCGAGCAGCGCGGCGCCCACCGCGGCAGCCGTCCTCCTGCCAACCCTCTGAAGAAGCGTGCAGTTCGACGCCCGGCCCGCCAGCACGCCAGCGCGCCGCCGTGGCCCTTGCCGACGATCGTGTCCGCCTCCCGGCCGCCGACCCGCTCCTTCGCCTCCACGATCTCCGGGCGCTCGGAGATGTCCGTGCGGTCCGGGATGCGGCCCCGGCCCGAATGGCGTCCGCCCTTCCGGTCCGGCTTCCTGCCCCGCCGCCGCAGGAACATGAAGAGCCGGCCCCCGGCCTTCCTGTCGGCGCGGACGTATTGACATATCCACTCCCGGCCCGCCATCGGGATGCCCTCCTTGCGGAAGCGGCCGGCGATCTGCTCCGGGCTCCAGCCCTCCGCAAGCCTGTCCTCCACCGTCCGCAACCGCTCCCGGGTCATCTTCCCGGCAACGGACGAGGCGGCGCTGCGCCGCGCCGAGGCCTTTGCCTGCGCTTGCAAGTGCCTGTATCCGCGCCCGCCGCCGTTGCGCCGGATCTCGCGCCGGACAGTCGTCCGGTCCCGGCCGATCTGCCGGGCAATGGCCGGATCGGACAGTCCGCTTTTCCTCAGCGCGCATGTCCGGCATCGTTCGCCATAGGTCAGGTGGTGGCAGCCGCTCGGCATGACAGTCTCCTTGCTTCATCACAGGGACTGTCGCCGCCATCTGGCCGATTTGCAACATCCTGCGCCGAAGAACGCAGGCCGCCGCCACCTCTGGTGTTGCACTTCAGAGTGGCACGGGGGTGATCAATCTCCGTTTTCTGCGATGACTTTCGGGGTAACGGATTCGTCGGGGCCTGCAGGCCGGCCCTTTCTGCGCGGCCCCGAGGACGGCGTTCTGGGGGCCGAAAGCCAGACTGGCGGAGGGTTGGTGCACTGCGGGCTTTCCACTCTGCGCATTCCGGAAAGCTGCCGCTCCCTATACAGCCTGTTCCCGGACAAAACGGGTCCAGTCCGATGATTGCACGAGGTCCTGTGCGTCCGGGACGATCGCGCGATCGCCAGGGACAACGCGGTGCGTTGCGGGAAGCATTCTCCGCAAATCCCCGGGAACCGGCATTGGCACCCCCTGTGCGAAGACCGGGGTCAGAATCCGCGAACATACCGAGGGTGACTTGGCGGTGTTCCACGGCTGGCTCTGAATCGGACGCCGCCGAGCCCAAGGCAACCTGGCCGAGGAGGCGCAGCGAAGCGCCGAGCGAGCCAGCAGCATTCCCGCGCTGCCGAACGTCGTCTCTGGCTCTTGGCGACGGTGCCTGCCGCGATCCCGGTTTGTTCTCGCATTCGGCGCGATTCTTTCCGTACTCGGGCAAGCACTGCGCGCGGCTTCGCATGTACGCGTCGCGGGGTTGACCCTGCCCTTCAACTCGATTCGCGGAACGCCGCCTTCGCCCCCGGAACGGCGCTCCCGTCCTGATTGACGCCGGTCCTCAACCTGACTGTCGCGTTGAAGCGGGAAGTCATTCGCGAGTGCCCAATGCCTGATCGCGCCTGCATGGGACACGCAGCACCGGACAGATGGCATGTTTCCTGGATCGGACACGTCCAAATGTTGCTGACAGAGGATTTTGCTTCGGTTGACAGTTACGCGGGTCGTGCGTACATGATTGCTGTCTGGCTGGAATGTGCTTGGGGCTGTAGCTCAGTCGGGAGAGCGTCGCGTTCGCAATGCGAAGGTCAGGGGTTCGAATCCCCTCAGCTCCACCAACCGCCGGATCTTTCGGCACCGATGGTTTCAATTTGCGCGGCGTATTTGCCGGATGGCGCTTGCGTGAAGTGGCCGAATCGAGCTTGGCTGGTCCGCGTCGAAACCGAGGGTCCACGTCAGTTGAACCGGAGCCTGGCCGGTCCTGAGCCTCGCGGAAAGCGCCCTAACGGCCCGCGACCGTTGCTTAGTTGTCCAAACCGCTTGACAGACGCCCGGAAATTCCGAACCGATCTTCCTAGCCCGCAGCTTTGCAATCCGGACTGAGAAGGAGCGACGACCATGTCAGGACACCCTGGTTCCTCCCAGGATCGGCCATCCGGTCACCCGAACCATGCCCGGGATCCGGCGACGGCAGACAATTCCGTCGCTGGTGGTGAATCAAGTCCGAACCGTCGCAATTTGCTCCGGTCCGCCGGAGCCACGGCTATGGCCCTCATGGTTGGCGCACCCATCCCCTTTCACCGGCACATGCCGGCCGGGCTGATCCCTGCGGCCTTCGCCGACACCGGCGCAATGATTGGAAAGGACGGCCTCATCCGGCTCGTAGACCGGCCGATCAGTGCCGAAACGCCGGCTCATTTGCTCGACGAATCTATTACCTCCACCCGGCGCCACTTCGTTCGCAACAACGGCATTCCGCCACTGGACATGGATCCGGGGACCTGGACCATTGCCGTAGACGGCCTCGTCGACCGGCCCATGACCTATTCCATCGACGACCTTCGGACGGCCTTCGAAGTCGTGACGCTGGCGCTGACCATAGAATGCGGCGGCAACGGACGGGCCTTCTTCGATCCGCCTGCTTCGGGCGCACAATGGACGCACGGCGCGGTCGGATGTTCGAAGTGGACGGGCGTTCGGCTCCGGGATGTCCTTGCCGCCGCCGGCGTGCACCGCGACGTTGTCTATACCGCGCATGAGGGCGCCGACACCCATCTCTCGAGCGATGCCGGCAAGTTGCCGATTTCGCGCGGGGTGCCGATCGCCAAGGCGATGTCCGGGAATGTCCTCATCGCCTTCGCTCAGAACGGCGGACCCATCCATCCCTTGAACGGTGCTCCGCTGCGACTTGTCGTTCCGGGATGGCCGGGTTCCTGCTCGCAGAAATGGCTCCGGCGGATTTGGCTCCGGGACCGGATACACGACGGACCCAAAATGACCGGAACATCCTATCGGATTCCCCGGCATCCGGTGGCGCCAGGCGAATCCGTTGACGGCGAGGACTTCGTCATCATCGAACGGATGCCCGTCAAGTCGCTGATCACGCACCCCGCCAACGCTGCGGACACCGGCCGCGCGATCGAGGTGAGGGGCCATGCCTGGTCCGGAGACCGGGCCGTCGCCGCCGTTGACGTGTCACACGATTTCGGTGCGACCTGGCAGCGCGCCTCGCTCGAACCGCCAGTGAACGACGGGGCCTGGCAGGACTTCCGGCTGCGACTTTCCTTTCCCTCCGCCGGATACTACGAGCTCTGGTCCCGGGCGACAGACGACATCGGCGACATGCAACCGCATTCGTTCAGCTGGAATCCGAACGGCTACCTCAACAACAGCATGCACCGCGTGGCGATTCGGGTCCGGTGAGGCCACTGCATCCCAGGCGCCGAACCGACGATCCGTCGCAGCCCGCGCCACTCCCTTCCCGTCTTCAGCGCCGGTACGGGCATCATGGAGCGGAAGCAGGCGGCAAAATGCTGGACTCAACACTTTCGGAAAATTTGCGTCTCTGCTAGGATTTGATCCGATGTGGCAGCGGGCGACGTTGCTTCGGCTGTTGCCGCAACGTTCAGCAATTGGAGAATGCAATGTACTTCGTAATCTTCGGAACAGACAGACCAGGAACGGGTCAGCAACGGTTGGATACGTTGAACGACGTCGTGTCCTACGTGTCAGACCGCCCCGGCCACCCCGACGTGACCGTTCATTGCGGCGGCCCGACAGTCGATGAGTCCGGAGCCATCAACGGCACTCTCATCGTCGTCGAGGCCCCTTCGCTTGAGGCGGCGCAGGCTTTCCTCGCCGACAATCCACTCCAGAAACTGGGCCTCCTCGAGGATGCCAGCGTCCGGCAGTTTGACTGGAAAACCGGACGCCCGGACTAGCCCCCGGATTCCTTTGGTCTTTCCTCGCCCACGGACCGGAGCAGGCAGGCCGGGCCTTTTGCCGCTCCGGAGACCGCGATCTCAAGTCAGCGATCGATGCCGGTTCGTTTCCTCTCGTCCCGAAGCGCGGCCCGCCGCGTCCCCGTGCGCTGCTCTGTCATCGATGCAGCCACCGAAGCCCTGAGGACAGTTCACTTGCGCGCAATCCGGACGTTCGCTTGCTCCTTGGCGCTGTTCCTGTTCGCCGCGGGACTGCTTTTTTCCGTTCCGGACCGCACCCGCGCGGAACCGATCACCCTCAGGCTGCACCACTTCAATTCGCCCAAGGCGATCTCTCACCGGCTGTTCATTCAGCCCTGGGCCGAAGAGATCGAACGGAAGCTGGAGGGCCGGGTCAAGATCCAGGTGTTTCCGGCCATGCAGCTCGGCGGCAAGCCGTCGGATCTCTATGGCCAGGCCCGAGACGGCGTTGTCGACATCGTCTGGACGATTCCGGGCTATTCGCCGGGACGGTTTCCGCTGACGGAAGTGTTCGAGCTGCCCTTCCTCGTGGGAAGCGCGACGACGGCCAGCCAGGCGCTGACCGAATTTCATCGTAAGTGGATGAGGGACGAGTACGACGACACCCACCCGCTGGTGTTTCACAGCACCGCGCCGACCCACATCCACACTACAGGGAAGCAGATCCGCGCGCTCGAGGACTTCGAGGGCATGAAGATACGTACGCCCTCGCGCGTCGGCGCAGCGACGCTCAGCGCATTGGGCGCCGTTCCGGTCGGCATGCCGGTCCCTGCCGTGTACGAAGCCCTGTCCCGGGGCGTGGTCGAGGGGACCGCGATACCCTGGACCATCATGCGTCCCTACCGTCTGCACGAGGTGACGGAATTCCACACCGAGGTCGCCCTCTCACGCGTCCTTTTCGTGATGACGATGAACAAGCGCCGCTACGAGGAACTGCCGCCGGACGTAAAGGCCGTCATCGACGGCAGCACCGGCATAGCGCTGGCCAGGAGGCTCGGCCGGATTTGGAACGACGACGAGGCGCCGGGACGCTCGATCGCGATCGAGCGCGGCCAGCCGATTCTGTCGCTCTCGGAAGCGGAGAGGGAGCGCTGGCGGGAGAAAGCCCGGCCGGTCATCGACGACTGGGTCGAGAAGGTCGATGCCCTCGGTTACGACGGGGAGGCGCTGCTTGCCGACGCGAGGCGCCTGCTCGCCAAGTACGGCGGCGACCAGAAATAGTGGCAGGCGGGTGACGGACGACTGGGCGGGAGTTCGGCTTGGCGGATCGGCTCCGTATTCGGCGGAACGCCGCGTCGGCATTGTTTTCGAGCGGTTGACGAGGGCTTTGGCGGTGGCGGGCGGCATGCTCATTTCCGCCGTCGTGGCGATGACCGGGGTCAGCGTTCTCGGGCGCCACCTCTTTGATGCGCCGATCCCCGGGGACTACGAGATCACGGAGCTTGCCTGCGGAGTCGCGGTATTCGCCTTCTTTCCGTACTGCCACATGAAGAACTCCAACATCGTCGTCGAGTTCTTCACCGGACGGATGCGCCCGCGTGTTCGGATGGCGCTGGACACGGCGCACAGTCTCGCCTTCACGGCGGTCGCGGCGCTGATCACCTGGCGTCTCTTTGTCGGAGGCATGCACAAGTTCGAAGACGGCGAGACGACGCTTTTTCTCGGCATTCCGGTCTGGTTGGGCTATGTCGCCGCGCTTCCGGGGGCCGCGCTGCTGACCGCCGTCTGCGTCTGGGTCTTCTACCGCCATCTCCGCGCACTCGGCAGATGAGCGACATCGAGTTCGGCGGACTCCTGTTCGGCGTCTGCCTGGTGCTGATCGCGCTTCGGATGCCGGTCGCAATCGCGATGTTCGCGGTCGGCGGCTTCGGGTTCGCCGCGCTCGCGGGTTGGCCGGCGTTTCTCGGCCTGCTCAACACCGCGCCGTTCGGCAGAACCTCCGGCTATACTCTCTCGGTGCTTCCGCTGTTTCTGCTGATGGGTCAGTTCGCCACGCGCGCAGGCCTCGGCCGCTCGCTGTTCGACTCGGCCCGCGCTTGGGTGGGGCACCGCCGCGGAGGGCTGGCGATCTCGACCGTTTGCGGGTGCGCAGCGTTCGGCTCCATCTGCGGGTCGTCGTTCGCGACCGCGGCGACGATGGCGTCAGTGGCGTTGCCCGAGATGAAGCGCAGCGGCTACTCCGGGGCGCTGGCCACCGGCGCGCTGGCCGCAGGCGGAACCCTCGGCATCTTGATTCCGCCCTCGGTGATCCTGGTGATCTACGCGATCATCACCGAGCAGTCGGTCGGCAAGCTGTTCTTCGCCGCGCTGATTCCCGGCGTCATCGCGACGCTCGGCTATTCCGTGGCGGTCAGCATGTACGTCCGGTTCCACCCGGAATCGGCTCCGGTCGTTCCGGCCGCGCCCTTGCGCGAGCGAGTGCTTAGCCTGCGTCCGGTTTTGCCGGTCGCGGCGATCTTTCTTTTGGTCATCGGCGGCATCTATCTCGGCGTGTTCACCCCGACCGAGGGCGCGGCGATCGGGGCTGCGTCCACCTTCCTGCTTGCGTCATTCTCCGGGCGGCTGAACTGGGCGGGCTTCGTCACGAGCGTGCTCGAGACCGCGCGGGCCACGGCGGCGGTTTTTCTAATCCTGATCGGCGCCGAGGTCTATAACGGCTTTCTCGCCTTGTCCCAGATCCCGGTCGAACTGGCTGACGCCTTCGCGGAATCGGGACTGGCGCCGATGTCGATCCTGATCGGAATCCTGCTCGTATATCTCATTCTCGGCTGCGTCATGGATAGCTTGGCCATGATTCTTCTGACAGTTCCGGTCTTCTTTCCCGTCGTCACCGGACTCGATTTCGGCCTTACGGAGGAGGAGATTGCCATCTGGTTCGGGATCCTGACCCTGATCGTCGTCGAGGTCGGGCTGATCACCCCGCCGATCGGCCTGAACGTCTACGTGATCAACTCCCTGGCCGACGACGTTCCGCTCGGCGATTCGTTCCGGGGCGTGTTTCCCTTCCTTCTGAGCGATATCGTCCGCGTCGCGATCATTCTGGCAGTGCCCGCGACCTGCATCTGGCTCCCGGGACGGCTCTGATGTCTCGTCTTCGAATGGAAATCGCAATAGAGTTCCCCGCACGTTTCCGTCATTCCGAAGGATGCGCCCCGGAGCTGTCGACTAGAAGCGATTCCGGCAGTCGCCGAAGACATGACCGCTGACTCGTCCGACACCGGCCGAAATCCCGACAAGAAGATTCGGGCGGTGCTTGCGGCTGGTCTCGGCCTGCAGATCTCGGGTCTGGCCATACCCGGCCTCGTGCTGATGCCGACGGTCGTGTTCCGCGCTGCGGGTCAGGCCGAATCACTCGTGCTGTGGGCGGTCTCAGCATCTGTCATGATCTGCGGCGTGGTCACGATCCTGCAGGCAATCCGAGTCGGCCGGATCGGCGCCGGCTACATCCTCGTGACGGGGACGTCCGGGGCCTCGATCGCGGTTTGCATAGCGGCTCTGACCGAAGGCGGTCCCGCGTTGCTCGCCGTCCTGATGCTTGCCCTGTCGTTCTTCCAGTTCTTGTTTTCTGCCCGGCTCTCGCTGTTCCGGCGGATTCTGACGCCTACCGTCATGGGAACGGTCATTATGCTGACCCCGGTCACGGTGATGCCGGTAATCTTCCTCCAGCTGAACAACGTTCCGGCCGGGGCCCCGCCGTCGGCGGCTCCGCTCAGTACTCTCGCGACCCTTGTCGTCATCGCCGCCATCGTGCTGAAGGCGAAGGGTCCATTGCGTCTCTGGGCGCCGGTCATAGGCATCGTCGCCGGTTCGCTGGTCGCCGGCTCCTTCGGTCTTTACGACATCGACCGCGTTGCCGAAGCTTCGTGGGTGGGTCTTCCCAAAGCGCAGTGGCCGGGCCTTGATTTCGCCTTCGGACCGGCCTTCTGGGGCCTTCTTCCGGCATTTCTGTTCATCGCAGTGGTATGCACGATCCAAACGATCAGCGGCTCTGTCGCCGTCCAGCGCGTATCGTGGTCTCCGCCAAGGGCGGTGGATTTTCGAACGACACAAGGCGCAGTGGCCGCGGACGTGACCGGCAATCTGTTGTCCAGCCTCGCCGGCACGATGCCGATCGGGTTCCGGCCGACGGGCACGTCGATGATCGAGCTCACCGGGATCAGCTCCCGCCAAATCGGAGTCGCCTACGGGTTGGCGATCATTGCGCTGGCGTTCCTTCCCAAAGCGCTTGCCGTGATCCTTGCGATACCGGGTCCGGTCGTCGCGGCATTCATCACCGTAATGATGGCAACCATTTTCGTGATCGGCATGAGAATAATCGTTCAGGACGGGATCGACTATCGCAAGGGCACGATCACGGGAGTCTCGTTCTGGGTCGGAGTTGGCTTCCAGAATGGCGTGGTGTTTCCTGAGTACATAACGGCGCTTGCCGGACCTCATCTGCACAACGGCATGGTGGCTGGCGGCCTCGCGGCCATCGTAATGACCATTTTCGTGGAGTTGACGAAACCGCGCCGCAGCCGGATCGAAGTAGAGTTGGACGTCTCGGCCCTGGAGAATATCAGGAAGGTGCTTGCCGAGTTCGCGTCCCGTAGCGGCTGGGACACGGCGATGGCGGATCGCCTCGATGCGGTCGCCGAGGAGACATTGCTGACGCTCATGCGGAAGGATGAAGCCGGAGAGGGGCCCGAGCGGCGGCGCCTGCTCCTGACAGCGCGCAAGGAGGAGGATGGTGCAATCCTCGAGTTCGTCGCCTCGACGGGCGGGGGAAACCTTCAGGATCGGCTTGCGCTACTCAGCGAACAGGCGGAAGAGGACGCGATCGAACAGGAAGTCTCGCTCCGGCTGTTGCGGCACCTCGCGTCGTCGGTTCGCCACCAGCAGTATCACGACACCGACATCGTGACGGTTCGCGCGGAAGAGCCGGGTCGAACAACCGTTGGGCGTACGTAGGTTGATCCACGGGATGTCAGTTTCCCGCAATTGAGCCAATGAAATCCGACGTAGCTGTTCGTCGTCCACCGCGGCCCTGTTGCTTAGGCGTCCCGTCTTTTCCGGGTTGCGATGACGTTTCGGCCTTTGGCGGTATATTCGCGGTCCCGTTCGCGATTCCCGGCGACGGACGCGGAACGCTCCCGCCGTCCGGTTCGGGTGGCGCTGTCGTCGGCCCTGTCGAGCTACGGGTTCCGATCCGGGGTCGCGGTTTCCGGCAAAAGGGTGCAGCATCGGCGTCGGAAAAAGCAATCCGGCGCCGACCATATTCACGGCAAGAACACCAGCGCCTCACCCGGAGAACCGGTCGCGACGACCTGGTCCCTGCCCATCATCAGGCAGTTCGGCGCACGAGCCCACCCCGCTCTGACGGCGCGGACGCATTTACGGGGCCGGCTCTTCATCTGCAAACGGTGGTGCGTCCAGATCATTCTCTTCGCACGCTGCAATCACGGTCACCAGTACTGCTCGAAGTCCTGCAGCAGGGAAGGCCGCCGCGAGGCCAACCGCCGGCATGCGAATACCGAGGCGTGACGAAGGCTGAACCGGGAGCGCCGGAAGCGCTTCCGGATGCGCCGGCAGGAGGAGGAGCGCCCGCGACAGATGCGTCCTGTTAAACCGGATGTCGTCGCCGTCCCGGAACAGGCTTCGGAAGATTCCGCAGCGGGCCATGGTTCCGCCGCCCCGGAGCCGAGCGCTTTCGCGAGGTTGGCGTGCTGCCGGTTTTCCGCTTTGCCCATTCCGGAAAACCGCGATTTCCGACACGACCCGTTAGCAAACAAAACGGGTTCAGACCGGTGATTGCAGGCAAACCGGGCTCGTTCGCACGCAGTCCGGGTTTCACCCAGGCGATGGACGCACCCGATCCGGGCAGGAAGCCACGGCGATTGCAGGCCGCGGCTTCTCCACTGTTGTCACGTATCCCCGCCGTCCCCGATGCCGGCCGCCACAACCTCCGGCCAGAGGGCGCCGAGAGGGAAGGAGACCGCATCAAAGGGCGGCAGCGACACCGGGGCATCGCCGACAAGCGTTGCAAGCAGCACCCACAGGCCGCCGCGAAGCTCGAAGGCCTCCAGCGTCCGCACGTCGGGGTCGACGAACCAGAGATGGGGAACTTTCTCCCGGGCATAGACAGCCCGCTTCTCGCCCTGGTCGAACTGTCTGGTCGACGGAGACAGCACCTCGCATACCCAGTCCGGCGCCTGCGCGAAATAGGCCCCGTCCATGTCCTCGGACATGGTTTCGCGCCGCCAGCCCGCAATGTCCGGAACAACGATGTCCTCGCCCAGGTGCAGTTCGGGCTCGTCGATGATCCACCACCCGCCCGGGCCGCCGTCGCCGTAGTTGAATGGCGGGCCGATCTTCATCCCCAGTCCCGAGCTTGCCCAGGCATGGCGCTTGGCCGGTCTTGGCTGCACATGCAGCGTGCCTGCGACCACTTCAGCCACCACGTGGGGCGGAGCGTCCAGAACGTCCCGATAGGTTGCCGTCCGAGGCACTTTCGCAATGCGCTCTGCTTTGCTCATCTCTTCGCCAATCGGTCGACTGCGCTGCAGAATGGCTGATTGCAAACAAAGTGTCAGGACGATTTCGGATGTCCAGACCTCGTGAACTGATTTCGAGCGCTCCCGAGGCCGTTTTCACGCAAAACAGGGAATACCCGCAGAATCCCGGCTTGAAAGGCGGTGCGGAAGAGTGCCGAAGAAATATGGATGCTGTCTTCAACCCGAGCCCCCGTGTACACGCTCCCGATCCACCCGCCGGATGCTGTCCGAATCGGATCGTCGCGCTTCTAATCCGCATTCGTCGATGACCCGACCGACAACTTCTCGAACCTCGGGCCGTTCGACTTCCACGACGAGGATGACCTGCCGGAGATTCGGATCCGGGCTGAAAAGGCTTGCGGCGTCCGGCGCAGCGACCCTCAGGCCGCGTTCGGCGTTGGCCGGCCAACGCGGAAGCGCGCAGTCGGCAAGCTCCGGGACAGGAACGAGCAAAGCGTCCACGAACCGCGCAGGGGCCGTACCGCCTCCGAAGGGCGAATCGGGCTCGGCAGGGCCTCCGAGGTGAGCGGGTTCCGCCGAGTTCCGGTCAGCTCCCTGCAGCTTCCGCTCGCGACCACCGACTTCGGAGTGCCGATGGAGCTGACGGCGGGTGCGCTGTTCTCGCGATGGGTGCATTGAAGCAGCGGCGCCGCCAGCCGGGGAAAGGGGGCGGCTTTTGGATTCCGGATCCTCTGTGGAGCCATGATCATTTTCGGCGTTCCCGCACGGGCCGTAGCAAGGAATCAGACCGTGCGGTACTTGGCCAGGGTGCGGTCTATCCGGCAGTTGCCTGAGAAGGCAACAGCTGGAATTACGGGTAATCGTTGCAACATTTGCGCCGCAACCGCCGTGTCTGCAAGAAACGCCTTCGGCCTTGCAGCCCGGTCCCGGGTGACATCCGGCTGTCGCCGGACTATGTGGATTCGCAGCCGCCTCCACGGAAACCGGGCCGAAGCCGGGTTCCGAATTCCTGCATGACGCTGAACCTCCTCCCGTGTGTTCAACGACAGGCGGAAGGCGGAAGGTCGTGTCTCGACGCGCGGAGCGATCGGCCTTATTGTCGTCGGAATGGCGTTGCCCGCACACTCGGGACGCCCGGAGATGAAAACGGTTTCTTGATGGTGATGCCAGAGTTCCGGTTTGACCTGATCGCTTCGGCCCCTCTGCGGCGGGAGACGGCTGAATGCCCGGCGGCGAATCCGGATGCAGCCTGTGCTTGCACGGTACGGAAACCGGGGCGGCCGGTTCGGGAATGCGCCGGCTAGCAAGCGCTTACGTCCGGACGGTCGATGCGGTAAACTACCGCCTGGGCCGTGTCGTGATGTACGGAATATTCTTCATGGTCGGCGTGCTGCTCTGGTCGTCGATCTCGAAGACTTTCTTTCTGCCTTCGCTCTGGACGCTAGAAGTCGCACAGTTTGCGATGGTCGCCTACTACATACTTGGCGGCCCGTACTCGATTCAGCTCGGCGCAAACGTCAGGATGGATCTCTTTTACGGAAGCTGGTCCGCGAAGAAAAAGGCCTGGTTCGACGCCTTCACGGTCCTCTTCCTTGTATTCTATCTCGGCGTGCTGTTCTACGGTGCCATCGAGAGCACGACCTATTCCATACAGTACAACGAACGCAATCCGACCGCCTGGCGTCCCCTGCTTTGGCCGATCAAGCTCGTCATGTGCGCAGGAATTCTGCTGATGATCCTGCAGGCGGTTTCCGAACTCATCAAGGATCTGGCGAAGATCAGGGGAGAGGAACTCTGATGTCCTACGAGTTGATCGCCATCCTGATGTTCTCGCTCATGATGCTGATGCTGATGACCGGACAGCGCGTCTTCGGCGCGATCGGCGCAGTGGCGGCGATTTCGGCGATCCTTCTTTGGGGAGGCAGCGGCGGCGCGGACATTCCCTTCTCGGCGGCGATGAAGCTCATGAAGTGGTATCCCCTTCTGACGCTGCCGATGTTCATCTTCATGGGATACGTGCTGTCCGAGTCTCGGATTGCGGACGACCTCTACAGGATGTTCCACGTCTGGATGGGTCCGGTCAGGGGCGGACTCGCGATCGGGACGATCGGGCTCATGGTGCTGATCTCGGCGATGAACGGGCTTTCGGTTGCGGGAATGGCGATCGGAGCGACGATTGCGCTGCCGGAGCTGTTGCGGCGCGGCTACGACAAGCAAATGGTGACCGGGGTCATTCAGGCGGGATCTTCCCTCGGCATCCTCGTGCCGCCGTCGGTCGTTCTCGTTCTCTACGCCATGATCGCGCGCCAGCCCGTGGGTCAGCTCTGGCTGGCGGGAGTACTGCCCGGGCTGATGATGGCCGCAATGTTCGTTCTCTACATTGCAGTCCGCTGCGGCATCCAGCCGGCGCTCGGGCCGCCTCTGCCCGAGGCCGGGCGAAACGTGTCTTTCGGCGAAAAGCTTCGGCTGCTCAGGGCGGGGTTGTTGCCGGTTGCGATCTTCGCGGCGATGATGGTGCCGTTCGTCAACGGCTGGACAAGCCTCGTCGAGAGTTCCGCGATCGGAGCGATGACCGCATTTGCCGCGGCGGTGATCAAGGGCCGGATGACGCGGAAGGTCTTCGAGGTATCGGTACGCCAGACGCTCGCGATTTCATGCATGTTCATGTGGATTATTCTCGCCGCCCTCGGTTTCGGGGCGGTATTCGACGGTCTCGGCGCGGTTCGCGCGATCGACAATCTCTTCACCGATCAGCTCGGGCTGAATCCCTGGGTCATCCTGATCCTGATGCAGCTCTCGTTCCTGGTCATGGGAACCTTCCTTGACGACACGGCCATGCTCGTTATCGTTGCGCCGCTCTACGTTCCGCTTGTCAAGGTGCTCGGTTTCGATCTGATCTGGTACGGCGTCCTCTACACGATCACGACACAAATCGCCTACATGACTCCGCCGTTCGGCTACAACCTGTTCCTTATGCGCGCAATGGCGCCGCCGGAAATCACGTTGCGTGACATATACACTTCGATTTTTCCGTTCGTCGGCGTAATGGTGTTGGCGCTCGCCGTGGTCATGTCGTTTCCCGAAGTGGCACTCTGGCTGCCTGACTATGTCTACGGGAAGTGAACGACAGCGGCGCGACATCAAGAATCCGGATCCGGCGATCTCTCGCATCCGCGAGTTGACGCGGTTCCGGATGGAACCATTGAAAGGGAGATCGAAATGACGACGAGAAGAAAATTCCTGGCATCGGCTGGCTTGGCTGGCGCCGCGACACTGGCTGCACCGGCAGTGCACGGACAGTCGAAAATTCGCTGGCGCATGCAAACCTATGCCGGGCCGGCCCTGGCCGAGCATGTGGTGAAACCGGCGATCGAAAGCTTCAACAAGGTCGCCGGAGACGAGATGGAGATCGAACTGTTCTTCTCGGACCAGATCGTTCCGACCGGGGAACTGTTCCGGGCGATGCAGAAGGGCACGATCGACGCGGTGCAGTCCGACGACGACTCGATGGCGTCGCCGACCGAGGTTACGGTCTTCGGAGGGTACTTCCCCTTTGCGAGCAGATACTCGCTCGATGTGCCGGTGCTGTTCAACCAGTACGGACTCAACGAGATCTGGGATGCCGAGTATTCCAAGGTCGGGGTCAAGCACCTGTCCGCGGGCGCCTGGGATCCGTGCCACTTCGCGACCAAGGATCCAATTCACAGCCTCGAGGATCTCAAGGGCAAGCGGGTGTTTACCTTTCCCACGGCCGGGCGCTTCCTGAGCCAGTTCGGCGTCGTGCCGGTCACCCTTCCCTGGGAGGACATCGAGGTCGCGGTCCAGACCGGCGAACTCGACGGTGTGGCCTGGTCCGGAATCACCGAGGACTACACGGTCGGTTGGGCCGACGTGACGGACTACTTCCTGACCAACAACATCTCGGGCGCCTGGGCGGGATCGTTCTTCGCGAACATGGACAGCTACAACGCGCTGCCCGATCACCTGAAGGAACTCCTGAAGCTGACAATGGACAGTTCCCACTACTACCGGCAATGGTGGTACTGGGGCGGTGAGGCATATCTGCGGGTCAACGGGACGAAAATGCAGCTCACCTCCATTCCCGATGACGAATGGGCGACCGTGGAAGCGGCCGCGGTCGAGTTCTGGGACGAGATCGCCGCCGAGTCCGAAACGAAGGCCAGGGTTGTCGACATCTTCAAGAAGTACAACGCCGACATGATCAAGGCAGGCCGGCCGTACCGCTACGGCTAGCGCGGCGCTCCGGTCAACTGGGACGTCCAACCGGATTGCGGGCGCCCGTGCCGGGCGCCCGCATGTAATTGAAGAGGTGCAGGGGAAGCGACATGGCTGGCAATCTCTCCTTTGACGAACTCCGGGACCGGGTGTCCAGGGGCGAAGTCGACACGGTTGTCGCCGCCATTCCGGACATGCAGGGCCGGCTGATGGGAAAGCGTTTCCACGCCGCGCATTTCGTCGGGAGCGCATGGCGCGAGACCCACTGCTGCAACTACCTTGTCGCCACGGATCTCGAGATGCACACCGTCGACGGCTATGCCGCGACGAGCTGGGCTGCGGGCTACGGCGACTACATCATGAAACCGGATCTCTCGACAATGCGCACGGTTCCCTGGCTCGACGGAACCGCGCTCGTCCTCTGCGACCTTCTCGATCACCACGATCACGAACCGGTGGCGCATGCGCCGCGCACGGTTCTCCGGCGCCAGGTCGAACGGCTCGCCGCCCTGGGATACCGCGCGCTCGCCGCGACCGAACTCGAGTTCTTCATGTTCAGGGAAAGTTTCGCGGAACTGCAGGATCGTGGCTACCGCGGCATGACGCCGGTAAGCCCCTACAACGAGGATTACCACATCTTCCAGACGACCAGGGAAGAACAGGTCATGCGCGCCGTCAGGAACGGACTCCATGGCGCCGGCGTCCAAGTCGAGAACACCAAGGGCGAGGCGGACGCCGGCCAGGAGGAGATCAACGTCCGCTATTCGGACCTGCTCGATGCCGCGGATACCCATGTCTTGGTCAAGAACGCGGTAAAGGAGATCGCCTTTCTGAACGATCGCGCCGTCACCTTCATGGCAAAGTGGCACCACGACGCGGCCGGGTCATCATGCCACGTGCACCAGTCGCTGGCGGCAGCAGACGGGAATTCGGCGTTCCATGAACCCGGCGCTCCCGCTGGCATGTCGGACATCATGCGCCGTTATCTCGCGGGGCTGATCGCGCACTCGTCGGAGATCACTTACTTCCTCGCCCCGTACGTTAATTCCTACAAGCGCTTCGCTGCCGGGACCTTTGCGCCGACACGCGCCGTCTGGTCGGTCGACAACCGGACGGCCGGCTACCGGATTGCCGAGCCGGATACGCCGGGAGTTCGCGTGGAGTGCCGCATCGGCGGGGCGGATCTCAACCCCTATCTCGCGCTCGCCGCGATGGTCGCGGCGGGCATCTCGGGCATCGAGAACCGGCTGGAACTCGAGGCGGCGTTTTCCGGCGACGCCTACGGGGCGGACCGGAACCGCGCCATTCCGGCGACGCTGCGGGCGGCCGTCGAGGCGCTGCGCGGCTCGGAGATGCTGCGCGCCGCCTGGGGCGGCGAGGTGGCCGACCACTACTTGCGCGCAGCCGAGTGGGAACAGGAGCACTTCGATGCCAGCGTCACCGACTATGAAGTCGCGCGCGGATTCGAGCGGGCCTGAAGCAGCGGCGCCCATGAACGGCGGCGCTTGCGGCTTGACGGCATCGATGCGCGCGCGGCGTTCCGCGCGGCGGACGACCCGCCCATTGGCGCATGGAGGGGAGGCCCGCTTGAACCGGCGCGGCGATCTTGATCCGGCGCTCGGCAGGACCGGTTGCAGGGGCTCGGGACGCGGCACTTCCGCGTCCGCTGCGGGACATCGCGACCTGACCCGGCTCGGGTCGCGGCATATCAGGAAGGCAGGAGCATGAAACTGATCGGCAACTGGAGCTACCCGACGAAGGTCCGGTTCGGGACCGGGAGAATCGGCGAACTCGGCGATGCCTGCGCCGCAGTTGGAATCGCGCGGCCACTGTTCGTCACCGACAGGGGGCTCCGCAACCTTCCCGTTGCGCAATCCGCGCTCGATCATCTTGTCGCCGCATGCCCCGGCGCCGTCGCCTTTTCGGATGTCGACGCGAATCCGACCGAGAAGAACCTGGATGCGGGAATCGCGGCATTCCTGGACGGAAGCCACGACGGCGTCGTCGCCTTCGGGGGCGGTTCCGGCCTCGATCTCGGTAAGGCGATCGCCTTCATGGCCGGCCAGACCCGACCGGTCTGGGACTTCGAGGACATCGGCGACTGGTGGATGCGGGCGGACGCGGACGCGATTGCCCCGAACGTCGCGGTCCCGACAACCGCGGGCACGGGATCGGAAGTTGGGCGCGCATCGGTCATTACCAACTCCGCGACGCACGAGAAGAAGATTATCTTCCACCCACGAATCCTTCCCGTAGAGGTCATCTCTGATCCGGAACTGACCGTCGGCATGCCGCCTTCGATCACCGCCGGGACCGGCATGGACGCATTCGCGCACTGCCTCGAGGCCTTCTGCTCGCCGCACTTCCACCCGATGAGCCAGGGAATCGCGCTTGAAGGCATGCGGCTGGTCAAGGAGTTCCTGCCGCGCGCCCATGACGACGGCGCCGACATCGAGGCGCGGAGTCAGATGATGGCAGCCGCTTCCATGGGAGCGGTCGCGTTCCAGAAAGGCCTCGGCGCGATCCATGCGCTCTCGCACCCCGTCGGCGCCCGCTACGACACGCACCACGGCACCACGAACGCGGTGGTTATGCGGGCGGTGCTGCGTTTCAATCGTCCGGCGATAGAGCGAAAGATCGAAGCCGCCGCAGCCTACATGGGAATCGCCGGCGGCTTCGACGGCTTCCACGACTTTGTCGGTGAACTGACCGCGCGCCTCGGCATTCCGTCCAGCCTCTCCGGCCTCGGAGTCACCGATCCGGACATTGCGTGGCTCGCCGAGAACGCCCTCGCGGACCCAAGCGTCGGCGGCAATCCCGTCGCCATGAACGCGGACAACACCCGCGGGCTCTACGAAGCCTGCCTCTAGTGATTGTCGCGCGGAAGGCGGGAGCCGACCGCCCGGTACGCCGTAGCCAGTTCGAGACATCCGCCGTCGGCGAGCTGGCCAACGTTCGCGCGGTAGATTTCCTGCCAGGGCGTCTGATGTTCGAGATCCGGCGGTTTCCATTCGTCGCGCCGCCTTTGCCATTCCCGGTCGTCCACCAGCGTATCGAGCCGGCAGGCGTTCAGGTCGAGCCTAACCCTGTCGCCGGTCCGAAGCAGCGCGAGGCCGCCGCCGACGGCGGCTTCGGGCGACGCGTTCAGTATCGACGGGCTTTCGGAGGTGCCGGACTGCCGTCCGTCGCCGACGGTTGGCAAATGGCTGATGCCCTGGCCGATGAGCGCATCCGGAGGCTGCATGTTGACGACTTCCGCCGATCCGGGATAGCCGATGCAGCCGACGCCGCGAATGAAGAGGATCGTCCTGTCGTCGATGGCGAGCGACGGATCGTTGATCCTCCCGTGGTAGTCTTCCGGTCCCTCGAACACCACGGCGCGCGCCTCCAGCAGACCCTCCGCGCCGGGCGCTGACAGGAAACGCCTGCGGAACTCGTCCGAGATGACCGATGTCTTCATGAGCGCGCTTTCGAAGAGGTTGCCCTTGAGCACCAGAAACCCGGCGTTCTTCCTGAGCGGGTTTTCGCATGTCCGGATCACGTCCCTGTCCGCGGAACGGACGCCGCCGGCCGTTTCCGAAAGCGCTTTCCCGGTGACGGTCAGCACGTCCATGTTGATTCGGTCCGACGCGGCAAGTTCACCGATGACGGCAGGAACGCCGCCGGCGCGGTAGAACGCCTCGCCGAGAAAGGCTCCGGCCGGCTGGATGTTCGCCAGCAGCGGCACGTCGTAGCCGACGTCCTGCCAGTCGGTGATGCACAGGTCGACGCCCGCGTGACGGGCGATCGCCTGCAGGTGGGGCGGCGCATTCGTCGAACCGCCGATCGCGGAATTGACCACGATTGCGTTCTCGAACGCCCTTCGCGTCAGTATCCGGGACGGTCTCAGTCCCTCGAAAACCAGCTCCACGGCGCGCCGGCCGGTCCTGTAGGCCATCGCCATGCGCTCGCGGAACGGTGCCGGAATCGCGGCGCAGCCCGGAAGGCTCATGCCGAGAGCTTCCGCGAGGGCGTTCATCGTGCTGGCGGTGCCCATGGTGTTGCAGTGGCCGAGCGAAGGCGCCGACGCGCAGACCCTATTCAGGAACTCCCGGTAGTCGATGGCGCCTTCGGCAAGAAGCCTTCGACTTTCCCACACGACCGTTCCGGAGCCCGCGAGCTTGCCGTCCCACCAGCCGTCGAGCATCGGTCCGCCGGAGAGCACGATTGCGGGCAGGTCGACCGTCGCCGCGCCCATTAGCATTGCAGGCGTAGTCTTGTCGCATCCGGTCGTCAGGACGACGCCGTCGATCGGGTACCCGTGCAGAACCTCGACGAGCGAAAGATAGGCGAGATTCCGGTCGAGCGCCGCGGTCGGCCTCTTGCCGGTTTCCTGGATGGGATGGACGGGAAACTCCATGGGCACGCCGCCGGCGTCGCGGATTCCTGCGCGAACCCGGTCGGCGAGAAACACGTGAATCTTGTTGCAAGGCGCGAGATCGGAACCGGTCTGGGCAATTCCGATAACCGGCTTTCCGCCCTGCAGTTCTTCTTGCGTGTAGGCCTGGTTGAGATAGCGTTCGATGTAGAGGGCGGTCATGCCCGGATTGTCCGGATTGTCGAACCATTCCTGCGAGCGAAAGGCCTTCTTTAGTGACTTGTCCGACATATCCGATGATTCTCCTGCGTTCGGTTTCGTGTGCCCGCGCCGAAGAATGACTGCCTGATGGAGGCGCGACCGGACCGGCGGACAGTTCGGAACCGCCAGTTTCCGTTTTTAGTCCGAGTTGCATGATTTCCGCAATCGCGGCGTGAACGGAGGTTGGAGCGGCGGCCGGCCGGTCTTGCCAGCGGTCGGCAAATGGAGCAGGAACGGCGTCGTCTCGTCGGCCGGGCGACGGCGGAGACAACTCGGGAATCCGACGAGCGGCTCGTCCGTTCCCAGCGACAACAGGGTGCAGGCATGGCGGGTACAGGTGGAGGCGGAGAGGGCGAAGCCGGAAACCGGACCATGGGCGCCGGCCAGGCGGCCTCGCTCGGGGCGCTCTTGCCCTTCATCCGGCCCTACCGGGGGCTTTTCGCCGCGACGATGGTCGCCCTGGTCGCGACGGCCGCGCTCGCATTGACCCTGCCGATCGCCGTCCGCCGCGTAGTTGACGGATTCTCGGCGCATTCGCCGCGCATGATGGACCAGTACTTTGCAGCCGCGATAGGAATCGCCGCGCTGCTTGCGGTCGGCTCCGGGTTGCGCCACTACTTCGTGTCGCGCCTCGGCGAACGCGTGGTGACGGACATCAGGAAAGCCGTCTACGACCGGATGATCGGGATGAGTCCGGCGTACTTCGAACGCGTGCTGACCGGGGAGGTGCTGTCCAGGATCACGACGGACACCACACTTGTCCAGAGCATCGTCGGCTCCAGCGCATCGATCGCGCTCAGGAACATCTTCATCCTTGCGGGCGGCGCGGTGCTCATGTTCCTGACTTCGGCAAAGCTGGCCGCTGCCGCGATCATCGTGGTGCCGCTGGTGGTCGTGCCCATACTTGTGCTCGGGCGCCGCGTTCGCAGCTTCAGCCGGGCGAGCCAGGACCGGGTTGCCGCCTGTTCGGGCAACGCCGCCGAAACCCTGTCGGCGGCGCAGACGGTTCAGGCATACACCCGGGAGGATGCCAGCCGCACGCATTTCGGGGCGCTGGCGGAAGAAGCCTTCGCCGCGGCGGCGCGGCGAATTGCCGCCCGGACCCAGATGACCATTCTGGTCATCTTCTTCGTGTTTTCCGGCGTCGCCGGGGTCCTCTGGCTCGGTGCGCGCGACGTCAGGAGCGAGATGCTCACGCCGGGAGCGCTCGTGCAGTTCGTCATCTTCGCCATCATGGTTGCAGGCGCCGTCGCGGCTTTGTCGGAGGTCTGGGGCGAGATCCAGCGCGCCGCCGGCGCCACCGACCGGCTCATGGAGCTTCTTGCCGCGACCGACACCGTTCGGGACCCGGATGTCCCGGATCGGTTTCCGGATGCCGTCCGGGGTGAAATCACCTTCAGGAACGTTTGGTTTCACTATCCTTCCCGCCGGGAATTCGCTGCCGTTCACGATCTCTCCTTCTTGGTCCAACCCGGGGAAACCGTCGCTTTCGTCGGTGCGTCGGGCGCCGGGAAGTCGACCGTGTTCCGGCTCCTGCTCCGATTCTTCGACCCCGAGAGCGGACAGGTCCTGGTCGACGGCATCGACGTCAGGACGGCGGAACGGTCCGATTTTCGGCGGCACCTCGCCTATGTGCCGCAGGAGCCGGAGATCTTCGCTGCCTCGGCGATGGAGAACATCCGGTTCGGGCGGTTCGGCGCGTCCGATTCGGAGGTCGTTGCCGCGGCGGAAGCCGCCGCCGCCCATGACTTCCTGAGTCGCCTTCCGGAAGGCTATGAGACCCCTCTCGGGGAAAGGGGCGTAACCCTCTCCGGCGGTCAGCGGCAACGCATCGCGATAGCGCGCGCCATTCTCCGTGACGCGCCCGTGCTGTTGCTCGACGAGGCGACTTCGGCGCTAGACTCGGAGAGCGAAGGGCTCGTGCAACGTGCGGTTGAGGCGCTCACCGCAGGCAGAACGACCCTGATCGTCGCCCACAGGCTCGCAACCGTAAAGAAGGCGGACCGCATCCTGGTCCTCGAAGACGGCCGACTCGTGTCGCAGGGGACGCACGGCGAGCTCGTCGCGGAGGGCGGCCTCTATGCGCGCCTCGCGGAACTTCAACTTGCCCGGACCTGAGCAGCCGGCGTGCCCGGCGGTGCGCCCGCATTGGGCGGCGCGCAGCAGGGCGAGCGCGAGGCGCGTTGACAAATTCCCTCTCGCGGGATGATATGATCCTGCATGTCAGGGCTTCCGGAGGGAGAAAGGACCAAATGCCGGACTTCGAACATTCTGCGGGCGTGGCGCCGGGGCGGTTGCCTCAGGCGGCATACGCCGAAAACTTTGAGGACCTGCATCCTCCGCTCGGGAGCCATGCTGCACAGGTGGCCGCAGACAGGTGCTACTTCTGTCACGATGCGCCCTGCGTGACGGCCTGCCCGACGGAAATCGACATTCCCCTGTTCATCCGCCAGATTTCGACCGGAATGCCTGAGGCGGCCGCACGCACGATCTTCGACCAGAACATTCTCGGCGGCATGTGCGCGCGCGCCTGTCCGACGGAGACGCTGTGCGAGGAAGCCTGCGTACGCACCGCGGCGGAAGGCGCGCCCGTGGAGATCGGCCGTCTGCAACGCCACGCGACGGACACGCTGATTTCCGCCGACGTTCACCCGTACGAACGGGCGCCCGAGAGCGGTAGGAGGGTGGCGGTGATCGGCGCAGGGCCTGCGGGACTCGCCTGCGCGCACCGGTTGTCGATGAAGGGTCACCGGGTCGTTGTCTTCGAGGCGCGGCGGAAACCTGGCGGGCTGAACGAGTACGGCATCGCAACGTACAAGACGGTCGGCGGGTTCGCGTCGCGCGAAGTGGACTGGTTGTTGTCGATTGGCGGCATCGAAATCCGGCCCGGCTGTCTTGGCGACGATCTCGATCTGGCCGGCCTCCGCAGGGACTACGATGCGGTGTTCCTTGCTGTCGGTCTGGCTGGCGTGAATGCGCTCGCGCTGGACGGCGAAAGCGCCGAGAACGTCGACGATGCCGTGGCCTTCATTTCCGACCTCCGGCAGGCGGCGAATCCCGGCTGCATTCCGGTGGGCCGCGACGTCGTCGTGATTGGAGGCGGCATGACCGCGGTCGATGCCGCGGTGCAGTCCCGGCTTCTCGGTGCGCGGACCGTCAGCATCGTCTACCGGCGCGGGCGCGACCGCATGAACGCGTCCGGATTCGAACAGGACCTGGCGTTGCGTCGCGGCGTGCGGATCATCACGAACGCGCGCGCCGTGCGGGTGAGCGCTGTCGACGGCCGAGTTCGGGAGGTCGAGTTCGTCCGCACGCGAGAGCAGGGCGGGAACCTCGTGGACACCGGCGAGATGTTCCGGCTGCCGGTCGACCAGCTGTTCAGGGCCATCGGCCAACGGTTCGACCTGCTGGCCGGGGGTCTCGAGATAGCCGGCGGCCGAATTCGGGCGTGCGAGAATGGCCGGACGAGCCTCGAGGGCGTGTGGGCCGGCGGAGACTGCACGGGCGGCGGCGAGGATCTGACCGTCACCGCGGTTGCCGAGGGCCGCGACGCGGCAGAAGACATTCACCGGTTCCTTGTCGGGGACTGAACGGATCCCGGACATCCGGGCGGGGAGGAGAAGATGGCAGATCTATCGACGAAGTTCGCCGGCATTCGGTCGCCGAATCCATTCTGGCTGGCTTCGGCGCCACCCACGGACAAGGAGTACAACGTGCGCCGTGCGCTGGATCTCGGCTGGGGCGGCGTGGTTTGGAAGACGCTCGGCCTCGATCCGCACATCGTGAACGTAAACGGCCCCCGCTACGGCGTCGTCTGGGGGGCCGACAGGCAGCTGATCGGCATGAACAACATCGAACTCATCACCGACCGGCCGCTCGACGTCAACCTTCGCGAAATCAAGTCGGTCAAGAGAGACTACGCGGACAGGGCCATGGTCGTGTCGCTGATGGTGCCCTGCGAGGAGGACGCTTGGAAGTTCATCCTAGCCGAAGTCGAGCAGACAGGGGCCGACGCGGTCGAGCTCAACTTCGGCTGTCCTCACGGCATGAGCGAGCGCGGCATGGGTTCCGCCGTCGGCCAGGTGCCGGAGTACATCGAGATGGTGACCCGCTGGTGCAAGGCGAACACGCGGATGCCCGTTATCGTGAAGCTAACGCCGAACGTGACCGACATCCGCTTTCCGGCGCGTGCGGCGAAAAGGGGCGGCGCTGATGCCGTAAGCCTCATCAACACGCTGAACTCGATTACCGGAGTCGATCTCGACGCCTTCTGTCCCGAGCCTGCAATCGACGGCAAGGGCACGCACGGCGGCTACTGCGGCCCGGCGGTGCGTCCTGTCGCGCTGCACATGGTGGCGGAGATCGCCCGCGACCAGGAAACGCGCGACCTGCCGGTTTCAGGCATCGGCGGCATCGGCACCTGGCGAGATGCGGCCGAATACATCGCGCTCGGCGCCGGCAACGTCCAGGTGTGCACGGCGGCTATGACGTATGGGTTTCGCATCATTCACGAGATGATCTCGGGCCTGGAGCACTGGATGGACGGAAAGGGGCACCCGGACATCGGTGCCATTCGCGGGCGCGCGATCGGGAATGTCACCGACTGGCAGTACCTGAACCTGAACTACGTCACCAAGGCGCGGATCAGCGAAGACCTGTGCATCGGGTGCGGCCGCTGCTTTGCCGCGTGCGAGGACACGTCCCATCAGGCGATCGTGGTCCGGCCGGACCGGGTCTACGAGGTGATCGACGAGGAATGCGTGGCGTGCAACCTTTGCGTCAACGTGTGCCCCGTCGAAGGGTGCATCACGATGGAAAGACTACCCGCCGGGGCACTCGACCCGCGAACGGGTCAGACCGTGAAGCAGGACTACGCCAACTGGACTGCGCATCCGAACAATCCTGCGGCGAACGGGGGCGGGTAGCTCGGCCCCGGATTCGCCTTGACGGTGATAGCCGCGTCGCTAGCGTGTTCCGGCGGATCGGGTCGCAGGCGGCCCGCCGGGCGCCGGAGACTGGAGATGCATGATGAATGGCACGGCAAAGAATCTCCGGCTGGACGGCGGTCGCCTCTGGGACAGCATCATGGAGATGGCGAAAGTCGGCCCAGGCGTCGCCGGCGGCAACAATCGCCAGACCCTCACCGATGCGGACGGGGAGGGCAGGACGCTCTTCAGGGACTGGTGCGGGGATGCCGGGCTTTCGGTCGGTGTGGACAGGATGGGCACGATGTTCGCCCGCCGCGAGGGGGACGAGCCCGGGCTGTTGCCTGTCTACGCGGGAAGCCACCTCGACACGCAGCCGACCGGCGGCAAGTACGACGGCGTTCTGGGAGTGCTTGGCGCGCTCGAGATCGCCCGTACGCTGAACGATCTGGGAATCCGCACGCGGCGGCCCGTCGTGATCGTCAACTGGACGAACGAGGAGGGGACCCGCTTTGCTCCGCCGATGCTGGCATCCGGCGTCTTCGCGGGAGTCCACGAGTTGGACTGGGCCTACGGGCGCACCGATGCGGACGGCCTCGGCTTCGGCGACGAGCTGGCGAGGATCGGCTGGTTGGGAGACGAGGAAGTCGGTGCGCGGAACATGCATGCCTATTTCGAGCTACACATCGAACAGGGGCCGATCCTGGAGGCGGAGGGAAAGGACATCGGCGTCGTCACGCACGGACAGGGCCTTTCCTGGACGGAGGTTACCGTTCTAGGAAAGGAGAGCCACACCGGCAGCACGCCGATGCACATGCGGCGCAATGCCGGGCTCGGGATGGCGCGCATCCTGAGCCTCGTGGACGAGATCGCGTGGTCGCACAAGCCCCATGCCGTTGGCGCCGCGGGTCATGTCGAGGTCTATCCGAACAGCCGGAACGTCATTCCCGGCCGCGTTGTCTTCACGGTGGACTTCAGATCCCCGGAACCGGCCGTCATCGCGGAAATGGAAGACCGCCTGCGGACCGGCGGAGCACGGATCGCGGCCGAAATGGGCCTCGACATCAGTTTCGACAAGGTCGGCGGCTTCGATCCGGTCACCTTCGATCCGGGCTGTGTTGCGGCGGTACGCAATGCCGCGGAGCGCTTGGGCTATTCGCACCGCAACCTGATATCGGGAGCGGGGCATGACGCCTGCTGG
Source organism: uncultured Amylibacter sp. (assembly GCA_963662815.2). Taxonomy (GTDB): domain Bacteria; phylum Pseudomonadota; class Alphaproteobacteria; order Rhodobacterales; family Rhodobacteraceae; genus JAPPHA01. The sequence goes on along the minus strand of CAXXWA010000015.1, from coordinate 34,214 downwards.
GTCAACAGGGTCGCACCGGCGGCGATGATCATGTGCCCCTGCGTGGACGGCCTGTCGCACAACGAGGCGGAGGACATCACCCGGGAGTGGGCCGAGGCCGGAGCCAATGTTCTTTTGCATGCCGTCCTGGATACGGCGGAAATCGTGACCTAGACCGGACGACCGCGGGCGTCCCGCGGCATCGAGGGAGATACGCATGAGCAAGGTTATCAAGGGCGGAACGGTGGTTACCGCCGATCGCACGTGGAAGGCGGATGTCCTGATCGAGGGCGAACGGATCGCGGAAGTCGGCGAAGGCCTTTCCGGAGACGAAGTCGTCGACGCCGAGGGCGCCTACGTGATTCCGGGCGGCATCGACCCCCATACGCATCTCGAGATGCCCTTCATGGGCACGACGGCTGCCGAGACGTTCGAATCCGGAACCTGGGCCGCCGCCGTGGGCGGGACAACCATGCTGGTTGATTTCTGCCTTCCCGGCGAGGATGGGTCGATCCGCAACGCGATCAACGAATGGCACAGGAAGTCGTCGCCGCAGATCTGCAGCGACATCGGGTACCACATGGCGGTGACTGGCTGGAACGAGTCCGTGTTCGACGAAATGAAGGATGCGGTCGACATGGGGGTGAACTCCTTCAAGCACTTCATGGCCTACAAGGGCGCGCTGATGATCGAGGACGACGAGATGTTCGCGTCGTTCCGGCGCTGCGCCGAGCTCGGCGCCCTGCCAATGGTGCACGCCGAGAACGGCGACATTGTCGCCGAACTGCAGCAGAAATACCTGGCAGAGGGGATAACCGGGCCGGAGGGGCATGCGTACTCGCGTCCACCGGAAGTCGAGGGAGAGGCCGCGAACCGTGCGATCATGATTGCCGACGCGGCGGGAGTGCCGCTCTACATCGTGCACGTGTCGTGCGAGCAGGCGCATGAGGCGATCCGCAGGGCGCGGCAGAAGGGAATGCGGGTCTACGGAGAGCCGCTGATTCAATTCCTGACCCTCGACGAATCCGAGTACTTCGACCGCGACTGGGAGCATGCGGCGCGCAGGGTCATGTCGCCGCCGTTTCGCAGCCGGGAGCATCACGCCGGCCTCTGGGCCGGGCTCCAGTCGGGGTCCTTGCAGGTCGTCGCGACCGATCACGCGGCGTTCACCACGGAACAGAAACGCATGGGGCGCGACAACTTCACGACGATTCCGAACGGAACCGGCGGACTCGAGGAGCGTCTGGCGGTGCTCTGGACGGAAGGCGTGGAAACCGGACGGCTCACGATGAACGAGTTCGTCGCGGTAACCTCGACGAACATCGCCCGCATCCTGAACATATACCCGAGAAAGGGAGCGATCATCCCCGGCGCGGACGCGGACATCACGGTCTGGGATCCGTCAATCCACAAGACGATTTCCGCGAACACCCACAAGTCGGTCCTCGACTACAACGTGTTCGAGGGGTGGGAGGTCAAGGCCCAGGCGCGCTACACCGTCAGCCGCGGCGAAGTGATCTGGGCATGGGGACAGAATTCGCAGCCCAGCCCCGGCCGCGGCAGGTTTGTTCCGCGTCCGCCCTTCCCGTCGGCCCACGCGGCGCTGTCGAAGTGGAAGGCTCTGAACAGTCCGAGAAAGGTCGAGCGCGATCCCATGAACATACCGGCCGGCATCTAGCCGTGCCTGGGAATCGTCCGCGAGCGCGGAACCGGGAAACGGGGGCCGATGCGTCTTGAGCGGCGCGCCGGTCATCGATGCCCGTTCCCTGGGCCTGACGTATCAAACCGGCGACGGGCCGGTCCTTGCGTTGCAGGACGTCACCCTGGAGGTCGCGAAGGGCGAGTTCGTCTCTTTCATCGGACCTTCCGGCTGCGGGAAGACAACACTGCTCAGGGTGATCGCCGACCTCGAACAACCGACTTCCGGCGAAATCCGGGTCAACGGAATGTCACCCGAAGCTGCGCGCCGGGCGCGGGCGTACGGGTACGTGTTCCAGGCTGCGGGACTGTATCCCTGGCGCACGATCGAGAAGAACGTCAGGCTCCCGCTGGAGATCATGTCGTACAGCCGCGAAGAACAGGCTGCACGCGTCCGCCGCGTCCTCGAACTCGTCGATCTTAGCGGATTCGAAAGGAAGTTCCCCTGGCAGCTGTCGGGCGGCATGCAGCAGCGTGCGTCCATCGCGCGCGCTCTCGCGTTCGATGCCGATATCCTGCTCATGGACGAACCGTTCGGCGCCCTCGACGAGATCGTTCGCGACCGGTTGAACGAGGAACTCCTCGGTCTTTGGGACAGCACCGCGAAGACGATCGTGTTCGTGACCCACTCGATTCCCGAGGCCGTATTTCTTTCGACCAAGATCGTCGTGATGTCGCCGAGGCCAGGCCGCATAACGGATGTCATCGACAGCCCGCTTCCGCGCGACAGGCCTCTCGGAATCAGGGATTCGGCCGAGTTCCTGAAAGTCGCGCAACGGCTCCGGGAAGGATTGCGGGCAGGAGACGGCGGTGCCGATTAGCCGGGCCGCAGCTGCCGCGGCGCCGGTCCTTTCCGTCGTCACGGTTCTCCTGGCGGTCTGGTATTTCGCGGCCGTGATGCTGAACTCGGCATGGACGCTCGACCGGGCCGAACGGGCGGAGCAGGCGGTCGGCGCTCTGGAGCTGGTTGCCGACACGCTGTCCCAGGACAGGCCCAGGCTGCCGGCCCCTCACCAGGTTGCGGCAGAAATCTGGAAGACCACCGTACAGAAGAAGATCACGTCGAAACGCAGCCTGGTCTTCCATGCCTGGGTGACGCTATCCGCAACCCTGCTCGGGTTTGCCTTCGGCACGGCACTCGGGGTGCTGCTCGCGGTCGCGATCGTGCACGACCGGGCAACCGACCTCAGCGTGATGCCGTGGGTCATTGCCTCCCAGACCATTCCGATTCTCGCACTTGCACCGATGATCATCGTGGTCCTGAACGCGGCCGGAATCTCCGGCTTGGTTCCGAAGGCGGTCATTTCCGCGTATCTCAGCTTCTTTCCGGTCACCGTCGGCATGGTGGCGGGATTCAGGAGTCCCGCCGTGCATGACATCGATCTCATGAAGACCTACAACGCAAACAAGACCCAGGTGTTCTGGAAGTTGAGACTTCCCGCGTCGACGCCGTTCCTGTTCCCGTCGCTCAAGGTCGGAATCGCCGCGAGCCTGGTCGGGGCGATCGTCGGAGAACTGCCGACGGGCGCGGTGGCCGGGCTTGGAGCGAGGTTGCTCGCCGGGAGCTACTACGGCCAGACCATACAGATCTGGTCGGCGCTCGTGGTCGCCGCGCTGCTCGCCGCGACGCTGGTGTCGCTGATCGGTTCCATCGAGCGCGTGGTCCTCGCAAGGACGGGCAGGGCGGCATGAGTCTGGTTGTCGTTGCAGTGCTGGTCTGGATTGCCGCGTGGGCGCTGAACATTCGGCTCGCGCGCAGCGGAGGAAACTCGACGACATCGCGCATTCTCGCCCCCCTTGTCTTCGGAGCGACGGTGCTTGCGCTTTGGGAACTCCTTGTCCGCGGTCTCGGCGTGCCGGAAGTCATCTTGCCGCCGGTCAGCGCCATCGCCGCCCGGTTCGCCGCAAGCACGGCTACGCTGTGGATCGACTTCGTGCAGACATTCGTCAAGGGCGCTCTCACCGGATACGTGATCGGCTGCGGGGCTGCAATCCTGACCGCGGTGGCGATCGACCGATCGCCTTTCCTGCGGCGGGGGCTGTTGCCTGTGGGCAACCTCGTGGCCGCGCTTCCGATCGTCGGAATGGCGCCGATACTCGTGATGTGGTTCGGGTTCGACTGGCAGTCGAAGGCGGCCGTCGTTGTCGCCATGGTCTACTTTCCGATGCTGGTGAACACGGTCCAGGGTCTTGCGGCCGCGGAAACCATGCAGCGCGACCTGATGCACACATATGCGGCATCCTACTGGCAGTCCCTCATAAAGCTGCGGTTGCCAGCTGCTGGTCCGCTGGTCTTGAACGGACTGAAGATCTGCGCCACCCTCTCGCTGATAGGGGCGATCGTTGCCGAGTTCTTCGGTTCGCCGGTAAGAGGGATGGGATTCCGCATATCGACCGAGGTCGGACGTCTGAACATGGACATGGTCTGGGCGGAAATAACCGTTGCGGCGATCGCGGGATCGGCATTCTACGGGGCTGTCACGATTGCTGGCAGAACCGTGAACTTCTGGCATCCCTCGCAGAGACGGGATTAGCCGATCCGGGAACCGGGCGCGCCGCCTCAACCGGCACCGCGTCGAGAAGATCCGCAAAAGCCGAATCCGCGTGCCTCCGGCTACGGCAGGGTTCCGCCGGTGCCCTATCCGCACTGGCGCTGGCGCCGTCACTTGCATAGCGCTGGCCGCTTCTGCCATAGTGCGGCCGGTGGTTTCGGTCCGGGGCATCGAATTCTCCATGTTTTGGTTTTGGCACTTGCGGAGCATGACAACGTCCAGAAATCACCCAACTTCACATTCGAATGGGCTCTGAAGGAGGAATGACATGAGAAGATATCTTGCACCTGTCGCCGCGGCGGCGATGACTTTCGGCATGTCCTGCGCAGCATGGGCGGCAGACCCGGTCACGCTGCAGCTGAAATGGGTCACCCAGGCGCAGTTTGCCGGCTACTACGTGGCGCTCGACAAGGGTTTCTACGCGGAAGAGGGACTGGACGTGACCATCAAGCCGGGCGGGCCGGACATCGCTCCGACCCAGGTAATCGCCGGCGGTGGCGCCGACGTCACCGTCGAGTGGATGCCTGCCGCTCTCGCGGCGCGCGAGCGCGGGTTGCCGCTCGTCAACATTGCCCAGCCGTTCAAGTCGTCCGGCATGATGCTGACCTGCCGAAAGGACGCGGGAATTGCGAGCACCGATGATTTCCACGGCAAGACCCTCGGCGTCTGGTTCTTCGGAAACGAATACCCGTTCCTGAGCTGGATGAGCCAGCTCGGCATCCCGACTGAGGGCGGTTCCGACGGCGTCGAGGTGTTGAAGCAGGGGTTCAACGTCGATCCCATTCTGCAGAAGCAGGCCGCCTGCATCTCGACCATGACCTACAACGAGTACTGGCAGGTGATCGACGCCGGGCTGTCTCCGGATGAACTCGTCGTCTTCAAGTACGAGGACCAGGGCGTGGCGACGCTCGAGGACGGTCTCTACGTTCTCGAGGACAAGCTTGCGGATCCGGCCTTCGCGGATCGGATGGTCCGTTTCGTGCGCGCCTCCATGCGCGGATGGAAGCATGCCGAGGAGAATGTCGAAGAGGCGGTCGAGATCGTGCTCGAAAACGACTCCACCGGCGCGCAAACCGAGGCGCACCAGACACGCATGATGGGCGAAATCGCAAAGCTTACTGCCGGTTCCAACGGGTCTCTCGAACCGGCCGACTTCCAGCGCACGGTCGACACGCTCCTGGCTGGCGGATCCGACCCGGTGATCACGATGCAGCCCGAGGGCGCCTGGACCCACGCCATAACCGACGTGGCGCTGAACTAGGTCGTTTGCTTGAATTGCGGCCCGTCTCCGCTCGGGATGGGCCGCGGTTGCCCGTCGCCACGTCTGCGCCGGTACCCATCCGGCTGCGAGCAAAGCGCTTCGTCCAAGTTTCGTACTCCGGAAGTCCCGCGTGATCGGACCCGAACTTCCCGCGGGCGTCCGGCTTGCATGGGGCCGAACTGCATCCTGGTGCGAGAATAGTGGCCGATTCCTTCGCCAGGGGTGGCTCGTCATGCTTTCGGAAACCACCTGAAACCGCAATTAATTCTGTTTCAGCGATGATGGAAGTGATCTCGATGAAGGGGAATTCAATATGCGTTCCAGTCGAATTCATCGAGATCGAGAGCGGGCGCGAATTTGGGCCGAGTTCGCGACCGTCAAGGGTCCGGGGAACAGGCTGACTACCGTGACGATGGTCCGCTCGCGTATTCTGCCGACTCTCGCCCGAACCCGACTTCTTGCGGTTCCAGCATCATAGAGGCGCAGAAGTTGCCGTACCCCCGAATCCGACCGGAGTGCCGAATCGACAATGGAAATTCCCCGGACATAGGTTTTCGGCGGCGAATTACGGGATCCATTCCCTTGCGGCCTGCCATTCTCGTTGAGTGATGCACGGCAGAGTCTCCTCGTTTTCGAGGACGGCGGCGATGTGCCGTTCAATCATGTTTGCTTCACTCTTGGAGACGACCAGCCCGAGTTTGGTGCGTCGCCAAAGGAAGTCCTCGGCCGAGCGAACCCATTCCCGGCTTATCGCCCACTCGAGTTCCCGTTCAGTCACCGTCTTGCCGAAGTTCACGCCGAGGTCGGCTTCCGAAGCCGCGTCGGCGAACATCTCGTAGGTATCCGTTCCGTAGGTGCGCACCATTCGCTCGGCCCAGGAGTCCGACAGGAACGGATATCTGGCCGCGAGGGAGGCGGCGAGGTCTCTGGCACCGCCCACCGGGAAATCGCCGCCTGGCAGCGGCGCCGTCTTCGTCCAGTTGCCCGCTGCGGAATCGAAGATGGGGGAGAGTTTCGCCAGCGATGCCTCCGCGAGCTTCCGGTATGTCGTGATCTTGCCGCCGAAGACGTTCAGGAGCGGTGCGGCGTCGGTATCGAGGGACAGCACGTAGTCGCGCGTAGCGGCTGTCAGCGAGGTGGCGCCGTCGTCGTACAGCGGCCGAACCCCGGAGAACGACCAGACCACGTCCTCGCGGGCGATGGGGCGTTTGAAGTATCCGGACGCGAAGTCGCGCAGGTAGTCGGCTTCTTCCTCGCTGCACTCCGCCGAGTCGAGCGAGCCGGTGTGTTCACGGTCGGTTGTGCCGATCAGAGTGAATGCTCCTTCGAACGGGATGGTGAATATGATCCTGCCGTCGCTGCCCTGCAGGAAATAGCACTTGTCGTGGTCATAGAGCCGTTTGGTCACGATGTGGCTGCCGCCAACCAGTCGGATGCGCGACGATCCGCTAGTCCCGAGCACGCGATGCGATATGTCCTCGACCCAGGGGCCTCCAGCATTGACCAGGCAGCGCGCGCGGAAAGTCTTCTTTCGTCCGTCTGCATTCCGGGCGGAAATGGTCCAGTGATCGCTCTGCCGCTTGGCGCCGGTTACCCGCGTTCGGGTCATGATCCGGGCGCCCCTCTCAGCCGCATCGCGCGCGTTCAGCACGACTAGCCGCGAATCCTGCACCCAGCAGTCGGAGAATTCGAATGCGCGCCGGAACCTGTCCTTCAGCGGTTCGCCCTCGGGCGAGGTCCCGAGGTCGATGCCCTCCGTACCCGGCAGGATCATGCGGGATCCGAGGCGGTCGTAAATGAACAGCCCGAGCCGGATGATCCAAAGGGGACGCCGTCCGCGCAGCCATGGCATGACCAGGCCGAGAATGCGCGAAGCAGGAGTGTTCGTCGGAAACCGCATGTCCGGACTGCAGGGCAGCACGAACCGCATCGGCCAGCTGATGTGCGGCATTGCGCGGAGGAGGACTTCTCGTTCCCTAAGCGCCTCCCTGACGAGGTGGATTTCGAAGTACTCCAGATACCGCAACCCTCCATGGAACAGTTTTGTCGATGCGGAGGACGTGGCAGAACCGAGATCGTTCATCTCCGCCAGCGCCACGCTGAGACCCCGGCCTGCGGCGTCGCGTGCGATCCCGCATCCGTTGACGCCGCCGCCGATCACGAAGATGTCGAATGTCCGTACGCTATCGGTGTCTGAATGATCGGACATCGGTTTCGCCTGTGGTGAAGATCTCGGTGTTGCCGGCGCCTGCGGCGTCCAGGAACGATTTCGGCGGCACTCTGTCGGTCACGAAGTAGTCGATGCGGGAAATGTCGCAGATCCGGACCGGCGCGGTCTGGTCGAACTTGGACGAATCGCAGACGAGGATGCGGACGCGGGAGTTTCGCAGAATCGCGCGGGCGACTGATACCTCGCGCGCATCGAAGTCGAGTATGGCCCCGTCGGCGTCCATGGCGGACGCGCCGATCACGGCGAAGTCGACCTTGTAGCGCGAAATGAACTCGACGGCATCTTCACCGACGATTGCGCCGTCGGACGGCCTGACCGTGCCGCCCACGAGAATCAATTCCCGAGTCGCCGTTCCGAGAAGCGTGCTGATGATGTTGATGTTGTTTGACAGCACGACGAGTCCCCGGTGCCCGGCGAGCGCGTTTGCGACCTGTTCGGTCGACGTTCCGATGTTCAGCGTCACCGAACAGTCGTCGGGAATGAGCGATGCCGCGAGCCTCCCCATCGCTTCCTTTTCGGGTGCCTGGGCCAGCCGGCGTTCGTGATACGCCCTGTTTGCAACCGAGGCCGTGCGCTTTGCCCCTCCGTGAGTCCGGGCGGCGAGGCCGAGTTCGCTGAGCTCACCGAGGTCGCGGCGGATCGTCTGCTTGGTAACCGTGAGCCTGCTGGCGAGGTCGTCCACTTCGACGCTCCCGTCTCGTCTGATCAGGGACAGAATCTCTTCCTGTCGTTCCGTCAGTTTCACGCGCCATCCCCCGATGCCGAATTCGGCAGACCCATATGTCAATTCAATGACAAAAACCAGTTCGACTTTCGTTTGACTATTGGGAATTTTCGTATAGTGACTGTCGCCGGGGCATGGTCCCTGCAATCGAAACTTTCAGGAGGAAATGATGCGCACCTATCTAGTGGCTGCGATCGCGGCGGCAGCCGTGGCCGCGATCGCCCAATCGGCGCACGCCGACATGGCGGCAGCGGAAAAATGGATCGACGAAGAGTTCCAGCCTTCGTCTTTCAGCCGCGATGAGCAGATCGCGGAAATGCAGTGGTTCATCGATGCTGCGGAACCGTTCGCCGGGATGGAAATCAACGTCCTTTCGGAAACCATTCCGACCCATTCCTACGAATCGGAAACCCTGACCAGGGCATTCGAGGAAATAACCGGCATCAAGGTCAATCACCAACTCCTCGGAGAGGGCGAAGTCGTGCAGGCGGTGCAGACCCAGATGCAGACCAAGCGAAACCTCTACGACGGATACATCAACGACAGCGACCTGATCGGAACCCATTCGCGTCTTCAACTCGCCTACAATCTTTCCGACAAGATTGCCGGGGATTGGGCGGATGTGACGAATCCGGGGCTCGACATCGAAGATTTCATCGGCCGCAGTTTCACGACCGGTCCGGACGGAAAGCTCTATCAGCTCCCCGACCAGCAGTTCGCCAACCTCTACTGGTTCCGCAAGGACTGGTTCGACCGCGAAGACCTGCAGGCCCAGTTCAAGGAAATGTACGGCTACGACCTTGGCGTTCCGGTCAACTGGTCCGCCTACGAGGATATCGCCGAGTTCTTTACCGACCACGTCAAGGAAATCGATGGAGTTCGCGTCTACGGTCACATGGACTACGGCAAGCGCGCGCCTGATCTCGGCTGGAGAATGACGGACGCCTGGCTGGCAATGGCAGGCGCCGGCACGAAGGGCGAGCCCAACGGCATACCGATCGACGAGTGGGGCATTCGCATGGAAGCCGGATCGTGCAATCCTGCCGGCGCAAGCGTTTCGCGCGGCGGCGAAGCCAATGGCCCGGCATCGGTCTATGCGATCCGGAAGTGGGACGAATGGCTGCGCAAGTATGCGCCGCCGGGAGCAGCCTCCTACGACTTCTACCAATCGCTTCCCGCGCTCAGCCAGGGCAATGTCGCGCAGCAGATCTTCTGGTACACGGCTTTTACGGCCGACATGGTCAAGTCCAGGGCTGATGGAAACAACACCGTAGACGACGATGGATTCCCGCTCTGGAGAATGGCGCCGTCGCCGCACGGCCCGTACTGGCAGGATGGCCAGAAAGTCGGTTATCAGGACGCCGGTTCCTGGACGTTCCTTAATTCGACGCCGGACGATCGCGCCCAGGCGGCTTGGCTCTACGCTCAGTTCGTGACCTCGAAGACCGTCGACGTGAAAAAGAGCCATGTCGGCCTGACCTTCATCCGGGACACGACCGTGCGTCACCAGTCGTTCAGTGACCGGGCACCAAAGCTGGGCGGGCTGGTTGAATTCTACCGTTCGCCGGACCGGGTTCGCTGGTCGCCGACGGGCATCAACGTACCTGACTACCCGAAACTGGCGCAGATCTGGTGGCAGCAGATCGGGGACGTGAACTCCGGCGCATTCACTCCTCAGGAAGCGATGGATCGCCTTGCCGAGGAGATGGACGTCACCATGGCGAGGATGCAGGCGGCTGACGAGGCCGCGAACGTATACGGCGGTTGTGGTCCGCGGTTGAACGACCCGGTGGACCCGTCGGAGTGGCTCGGAAAGCCGGACGGTCCGAAGGCCAAGCTCGACAACGAGAAGCCGCAGGGCGAGACAGTCAACTACGACGAACTTGTCGCCAGATGGTCCGCCAACTAGTATGACGACGGCCGGATCGGAATCCTGTCCGGTCCGGTTGCCAATTCCCGGGGCCGGCAGCGTCGGCTCCGGAACCCCCGGTTTCGACACTGCCGCTCCGGCCGACTTCCTGAGGGAGACAAGCCCATGGGCATCGAACTGAGAGGCGTTTCGAAGCGGGTCGGCCAGGTGACCCATGTCAAGCCGACGGCACTGACGTTTGAATCAGGACATTTCAACGTTCTTCTTGGGGAAACCGGCTCCGGAAAAACTTCCTTGATCAAGCTCATGGCCGGTCTTGATCAATGCGCCAGCGGCCAGATCTTCATGGACGGCGAGGATGTCACCCAACTCGGCACGCAAAAGCGCAACATCAGTCTCGTGCATCAGTTCTTCGTCAACTACCCGCACCTGACGGTCTTCGATAACATTGCGTCTCCGCTGATGGTCGCGGGTATGGCGCGATCCGAGATCGACGACCGCGTCGAGCAGGCGGCAAGGTTGCTTCAGCTCGTTCCACTGCTCGATCGACGGCCCCAGGAACTTTCGGGCGGACAGCAGCAGCGTACCGCCCTCGCACGAGCGATTGCCAAGGAGTCACGTGCGGTCTTTCTCGATGAACCGTTGGCCAACCTTGATTACAAGCTTCGCGAAGAGTTGCGTGACCAGCTGCCCGAACTCTTCGCCGGACGCGGCGCGGTGGTCGTCTACGCCACCTCCGAACCCGAGGAGGCGTTGCTTCTCGGCGGCAAGACGGCGCTCATGCATGACGGCCATGTGGTTCAATTCGGAGAAACCGCCGGGCTCTACAGGAACCCGGACAGCCTCACCGCAGCGCGGGTGTTCTCGGCCCCGCCCATCAATACCGCAAGGGCGAGGAAGGCCGGCGGCACCGTCAGCATCCCGGGAGGTGTCACCTGGAATTTGACTGGAGCGGCGGCGGAACTGGCCGACGGCGACTATACGGTCGCCATACGTCCCAGCAACATCCTTCCCAGCCAGTCGGACAGGGCGGTCGTGCCGCTGACCGGGACGGTACAGATTACGGAACTGACCGGTTCGGAATCGTCGGCCCACTTCGTTCTCGGAGATCAAAACTGGGTCTCGCTTTCGCACGGAATCCATCCCTACCGTGTCGGTGAGGATCATGTCTTTTTCATGGACCCCGACCGTTGCCGGTACTTTTCCGAAGACGGCGCTCGGGTGGCCTGAGAGCGGATTCCATGGCGACGATTTCCCTTCAGAGCCTGCGCCACAGCTACCTGCAGGATCCTCGAAGCGAAGATGACTTCGCGCTGAAGGAAATCACTCTCGACTGGCAGGACGGCGGCGCATACGCATTGCTGGGACCGTCAGGCTGCGGCAAGTCGACACTCCTGAACATCGTTTCCGGCTTGCTCGCTCCAACCGGCGGCGCAGTCTATTTCGACGGCGAGGACGTGACCGGACTGCCTCCCGAGCGCAGGAATATTGCGCAGGTGTTCCAGTTCCCCGTGATCTACGACACCATGACGGTCTACGACAATCTCGCGTTTCCCCTGAGGAATCGGGGACGCGACGAGTCCGTGGTGCGCGCACGGGTGACTGAAATCGCCGAGTTGCTCGAGGTGCAGGACATGCTCAGGACCCGCGCCTCTCACCTCAGCCCCGACAACAAACAAAAGATTTCGATGGGGCGCGGACTCGTCCGTCAGGACGTGAATGTCATCATGTTCGATGAACCGCTGACGGTCATCGACCCGCACCTCAAGTGGAAGCTGCGTTCCAAGCTGAAGGAGCTGCACTATCGGGTAAACGCGACAATGATCTATGTCACGCACGACCAGACGGAGGCGTTGACGTTTGCGGATCAGGTGGTGGTCATGGACCTCGGAGTAATCGTTCAGATCGGCACTCCGGTAGAATTGTTCGAACGCCCTGCCCACACGTTCGTCGGCCATTTCATCGGGTCGCCGGGGATGAACGTGATCCCGTGCGAGGTCGAGAACGGCGGGGCGTTCGTCATGGGAGTGAACATTCCGCTTGAAGGCGACATCGTAAGGTCGGGCAAGCGGATCGAGATCGGCATAAGGCCGGAGTACGTATCGGTGGGTGCCGGCGGGGTCGAGGGCAGGGTCCGCAGGGCGGCCGACGTCGGGCGCCACAACATCCTGGAGGTCATGGTCGGCGATACCAGGGTTTCGGCCATCACTGCCGGCGATCGCCCGAATGCCGGCGATTCCGTTTGTCTTCAGTTCCGCCAGGACCAGACACGGTTGTACGCAGATGGTTGGCTGGCGACCGCGGCGGGCGGGCAGAACTCGTGAAGACTGTCAATCAAAGGGCCTGGTTCTTCGTTCTGCCCGTGGTGTTTCTCGTCGCGTTCAACGCCCTGATTCCGATCATGACCGTTGTGAACTACTCGGTGCAGGAAACCTTCGGCAACAACCTGTTCTTTTGGGAAGGACTGCGCTGGTACGAACAGATTCTGACCTCGGAGAGGTTTCATGCCGCTCTCGGGCGCCAGTTCCTGTTCACCGGCCTCATTCTTGCGATCGAGGTTCCTCTGGGCGTCGCGATCGCCCTGGCCATGCCGCGAAAGGGCGTTTGGGTATCTGTCTGCCTGGTAGCGATGGCGTTGCCCATGCTGATTCCCTGGAACGTCGTTGGAGCGATGTGGAACATCTTCACGCTGCCTGACATCGGCCTTCTCGGCTACCTGATGAATCATGTCCTCGGCATACACTACGACATGACCCAGAATCCGGTCGCCGCCTGGATGACGATCCTGGTCATGGACGTCTGGCACTGGACGTCACTGGTGGTGCTGCTCTGCTACGCGGGTCTGGTCTCGATTCCCGACGCCTACTACCAGGCGGCGCGAATCGACGGAGCGAGCCCCTGGAAGGTTTTCCGCTACATACAGTTGCCGAAGATGAAGACAGTCCTGACAATCGCAATTCTCCTGCGCTTCATGGACAGCTTCAACATCTATACGGAACCGTTCGTACTGACTGGCGGCGGCCCCGGCAACTCGACCACGCTTCTGTCGATCGACCTCGTGAAGATCGCGCTCGGCCAGTTCGATCTCGGCCCGGCGGCGGCTATGTCGCTGATCTACTTCGCGATCACGCTGCTTGCTTCCTGGTTGTTCTATACCCTGATGACCAGGGACGACACGAGATAGGAGAACGCGAATCATGCGCCGACGCGACCTGATCCCGATCCTGTACATCATCTTTCTCATGCTGCCGATCTACTGGCTCGTGGCCATGAGCTTCAAGACGACGAACGAGATCCTGGCCGGGTTCTCGCTGTTTCCGCAGACATTCACCTGGGCGAACTACGCCGCGATCTTCACCGATCCGACTTGGTACTGGGGCTACATCAATTCAATTGTCTACGTGTCGCTGAACACCGTGATATCCATCGTGGTCGCGTTGCCTGCTGCCTATGCCTTCTCGAGGTATCATTTCCTGGGGGACAAGCACCTGTTCTTCTGGTTGCTCACCAACCGGATGGCGCCTGTGGCGGTCTTTGCGCTGCCCTTCTTCCAGCTCTATTCGGCGATCGGCCTCTTCGACACGCATCTCGCCGTGGCGCTGGCGCACTGTCTCTTCAACATCCCGCTTGCCGTATGGATCCTAGAGGGATTCATGTCCGCGGTACCGAAGGAACTGGATGAAACCGCATACGTCGACGGTTACTCGTTTCCATCGTTCTTCACGAGAATCTTCCTTCCAACCATAAAGGCGGGGGTCGGCGTCGCCGCGTTCTTCTGCTTCATGTTTTCCTGGGTCGAGTTGCTCCTCGCCAAGACCTTGACTGCCGTCGAAGCCAAACCCATTGCCGCAACGATGACCCGTACCGCCTCTTCGGCGGGTTATGAACTCGGATTGCTCGCGGCGGCAGGTACGCTGACGATCATTCCCGGCGCCATAGTGATCTACTTCGTGCGCAACTACATTGCGAAGGGTTTCGCCCTGGGGAGAGTCTGATGCTGTCCTGGATGGCCTGGACGTGGCCTACTGCCGCCGTTTTCGCAGGAATCTTCGCCGCGATCGGCACGCTTGCGGTCATCGAAATTCGATTTCCCGGCGGCGCAATTCGCAAAGGCGTTTTCAGACTGGTGACGACGCGCGGAGATCGTTTGTTCATCACGCTTCTGGGCACCGTCTACATCTTCTTCGCCTGGCTCGCCGTGTTCGGTTTTCCCTTGTGGGCGCCGCTCGCAATCTCGATTGGATGGGGCGCATTCTGCTTCTGGAAGGTTTGAGCCGATCAATTGCAACCGGCGTGAACGACATATAGCCGGGCTCAAAGGGCGAGAGCTGCTTTCCGGATTCAATTCTTCCAGAGCCGCGGAGCCGCGGCGATGGGAACGGAATTCAGACGCGTTTGCCCGTCGCTGAACTCCAGGACGACTTCGAGTTCCCGGGAGTCGCCCGCATGCGGTCGCAAGAGGCGAGTCACGAGAGGAACGGCAACCTCGTGCAGCATGCCCGACTCCGCCAGCTGATCGAGAAATGCCGTCCAGGCGCGAATTGAGATGTTGATCTCGCCCGAAAGCACGCCGGCGCGGTCGACTTCGAGACTTCCTGCCGCCGCCAAGTCAGACTCGCCCCAGGCAGCGGCGGCCCGGTGGAGGTCGATGCGCACAGGTGTCTCGAAGCTGCCCGCGACAAGGCTGCTCCCGGCGGGTTCGGACAGGGTGACCGTCGCTTCCATGCGGATGCCCTTCAAGGCAGGCTCCGAGGACGGACCGATGCACGTCGTAAGGTTTCTGCCGGAGACTCCCGACAGCGCGTCGATTTCGACGGCGACCTTGAGGACGCGCGGGTTTTCTTCGTCAAGATGGACTGCGATCCCCGGTTTCAGAAGCGCGCAAGCCCACCGCCCCGTCGCATCGAGGTCCATGCGCCTTGCTGTCAGCGAGGTGCGAAGTGGCTTGGTGATCCCTTCGCGCCCGAGAACCATGCTGCCCATCAGTTCGTCGCTGTCGATCCGGATTTCCCCGGAAGCGGTGGCAATGCCCTGCGTCTCGGGAAACGCAAAGACGAAATGATCAGGGTTGTAACTGAGCGTGAAAGCCTGGAACCATGGCATGGACCAGGCCCACCCTTCCGACTCGTCCGCGAATTCGATGTCCTCGAGAGTCATGTCGAATCGGTTTGGGAACCCTCGTACGGAGATCGAACTGCTCGACGCGGTCACACTCGCATTTCGACGAGAATCCAGCCATGACTCCACTGTCGCCTTCAAATGGGTTGCGCCGTACCACCAGTACCCCGACCACATTGCGGCCGCGACAATGACGCCGCCAATCAAGAGCCGCATTGCCGCCTCCTGCCATTAAGGTGCGAGCCCGGCCCGCTTTCGCTCGTTCACGCAATTGTCTATGGGCGACAGGCGAAAGGCAATGCTGGTGCAGCGGTCATGCGGCAGGAAGGTGATCTCTGGGTTTTCGGATACGGGTCACTCGTCTGGCAACCCGGGTTCGAATACGTAGAGACGGAAATCGCCGAACTTGAGGGATATGTTCGGCGATTCTGCATGTGGTCGATTCACTACCGGGGAACTCCGGAGAATCCCGGCCTCGTTCTCGCCCTCGATCAGCAGGCGGGCGGCAGTTGCATGGGACTTGCCTTCCGGGTGGCAGCCGCGCATGCCGCCCTTGCCCTTGCAGGCCTTCGGGCGCGGGAGTTGGTTTCTTCCGCCTATGTCGAACGCAGTCTCACTGTGACCCTCGCGGATGGTCGGCAGGTGCAGGCGGTCTGCTACGTCATCGACCCTAGCCACGCGCAGTACTGCGGAGAACTCGGACTCGCGGAACAGGTCCGGATCATCGGAAGTGCCCGAGGCGACCGCGGGCCGAACCGCGATTACCTCTTCCGGACGAACGAGCGTCTTGAATCGCTGGGAATCAGTGACCCCGAACTGGCTGCTCTCGCGGGCCTGGTGCAGCGCCGCACCTCATGACTGACGCCTTGCAGTCGCAACAGAATGCCTTGAACCGGGTGGGCTGTGGATCAAGAGTCGAGGGCTGACACGATGAGCGTCATGCCGTCTGCGCCGGTCACCCGAACCGTATCACCGGGTCGTGCGCTGTTGCCGTTTTGCCAGCGCGCGCGCCATCTTGTGCCGGAAACCTCGACGTTTCCTTCTCCGGCGGCGAAGTCGATGACACTTCCGGTCTTGCCGATGCAATAGGTCGTTCGACGGTTAAGTGCATCCGGCTTGGATTCGTCGCCGTCGCCGTATCGGTCCAGCGCGACGCGGCCCGCAAGCGTGGCCACCATCGACAGGATCGCAAACAGGGCGACCTGCATGAGGCCCGAAAGGCCGGGCGCCACGGCGAGAACGCCGGCGATTGCCAGTGCTGCTAGAGCTGGCCAGATCAGGAAGAACGACATTGTCATCATTTCGACCGCACCGAGGGCAAGCGCCGCCGCGACCCACCACCAGGGAGAAATGCCGGTCAAAAACCCGAGCGAGTCCATGTCGTCCGACCTAAGTCTCTTCCAATGCCCGTTCCTGATGCCCGGTCGCGGCGGCGCGTGCGATTTCGGCGATTCCGGCGACTGACCCGATCAGACTCGAGGCCTCGAGCGGCATGAGGACCGTCTTGGCTGATTCGGCGGCCGCCAGATCCCTGAGAGCTTCCGTGTACTTTTGCGCGACAAAGTAGTTGACTGCCTGGATGTCGCCCTTCGCGATCGCTTCGGAAACCATTTCCGTCGCCTTCGCCTCGGCTTCTGCAGCGCGTTCACGGGCCTCCGCATCAAGGAATGCCGCTTCGCGACGGCCCTCGGCTTCCCTGATCTGGCTTTCCCGTACGCCTTCCGCTTTCAGGATGGCCGACTGCTTCAATCCCTCCGCCTGCAGTATTTCCGCGCGTTTGTCGCGCTCGGCCTTCATTTGCCGCGCCATTGCCTCGTTGATGTCGGGCGGCGGCGCCAGATCCTTGATTTCCACCCGCGTGACCTTGACGCCCCAGGGATGCGCCGCCTCGTCGATCACGTTGAGGAGCCTGGCATTGATCATGTCCCTGTTCGACAGGGACTCGTCGAGATCCATGGATCCGATGACCGAGCGGATGTTGGTCTGGGACAGGTTCGCGAGCGCGTGTTCCATGTTCCGAACCTCGTAGGCCGCACGCGCCGCGTCGACTACCTGATAGAAGGTCACCGCGTCGGTCATCACCATCGCATTGTCCTTCGTGATGACTTCCTGGCTGGCAATGTCGAGGACGGTTTCCATCATGTTTATCCGCGTGCCGATCTTGTCGATCAGGGGCACAAGGAAACGCAGCCCCGGCTTGAGCGTCCGCGTATATCTGCCGAAGCGTTCGACGGTCCACTCTTCGCCCTGTGGGACCGACTTGACCGACAAGAAAACAAGAATCGCCGCGAACGCCAGCAAAACAAGGGCCGTGACGCCGACTCCATCCAGCGCTGCGTATCCGCCGACACTGTCGAGGAAATTGCCCATGAGTTGCCCCCCGGCTGCTGTAGTCCGGGATTCTGGATTGAGGGACCGGGATTTGCAAGCTGGTATTCGACGCTCCCAACCTGCGCGGCCGGCAAGTTGCCAGCTTCGGTCGATTGATCTTTATGCGGGACGCGGCTACTGACTGCGTTGTCCTATAGCCCTGAAATCCCCGATTTCCTGCTTGGCTCAGCACTGCGCGGCCGGATCGCAGACAGCGGGAACCGCGCCGATCGCCTGTATGGAGAACATCCTCAACCAGCGGGCTGCTCACATGATCCGGGAACGGGACGATCTGCTGGTCGTGGTCCTGTTCGGCTCGCGAGCCCTCGGCATCGCCAGCGAAGGCCGACGCCGCCACCGGGATCTTCGATCCCGACTCTCCGAGCGTGGCGCAGCGGTCCGAGAGGTCCATGCCTGCATTCTCGCCGTTCTCGGGAAAATGGCGTCCTCACGCCCGCAACATCATCGCCATTGATCCGCCGATCGTGCCATTCAGCGATGTTGTCCGGGCCCAAATAGCCAAGTCTGTGGCTGGCCAGTGGCCGGATTGCGGAAACCTGAGCGCAAAAAGTGCCAGTATCCAGATGCCATCAGGCGTTCAGTCGGCGTCGCGCCGATTGTCGAGCGTGATCACCCTTTATTGAACGACCGAGGAAGGCTTTGGCTGCTTGCCTTTCGACGCCCTGCCTGATCGCCAGCAATAACCCGTCAATCGGCACCGAACGGACGACCGGTAGGATTCGCTTTCGGAGCAACTCGTTTCCGGATCTGAGTGCGGAGCAGACTGGATCGCGAAGTCGTTCAATCCATTACAAACATCGCAGGAATACGCACCTTACCGGGAAGCCACCTCCCGAAGCGCGTCCTTGAAAGCGGCGACAGCTTCAGTGTTCTTCTCTCCGATGCGGGCGAGCAGCCCAATCTGGCGCGTGATCCCGGGCGCTGTCATTGGTCGAAACGCCAGGCTCTTGCCGGCATGCGACTTGGCCGCAGACAGCGGAAGAAGGGCGACCCCAACTCTTTCGGCCGCCAGTTCCAGAGCGGTGGTCGTTCGGACAACCTCAAATGTCCAGATCAGCTGTCGACGTACTTTGGCCAGCGCCTCGTCAATTAGCAGGCGGTTACCGGTGCCGCGCGCCGGAAGGATCAGGGTTTCATCAGCGATTTCTTTCCAGTGCGCCCTCTCCATTTGGGCCAACGGGTGATCAGGATGGGCCGCCAGCGTGATCGCATCCTCGAAGAGCGCTTCGAA
The DNA here is from genome assembly GCA_963662815.2 of uncultured Amylibacter sp. Lineage (GTDB taxonomy): Bacteria > Pseudomonadota > Alphaproteobacteria > Rhodobacterales > Rhodobacteraceae > JAPPHA01. Next base: position 15,160 of record CAXXWA010000015.1, on the reverse strand, counting down.
GTCCGTGCCAGGTTCGAGTGTCGGAATAGAACAGATGCCGAAATCGGCCTCTCCCTGCGCTACCGATTCCGCGACTTCATTTGCAGTGAGGTCCATTAGTCGGATGCGCGAATTAAAACCCTGGTTGCGAAAGGCATGAAGCGCCGGAAGCAACAAGCTGCCGATCACTGTGGGGATAGTCGCCACGGTCACGATCGCATTGCGCTGATGGGCGAACGCCACGCTTTCGTCCTGCATGGACTGGATGGTTTCACGAACCTCTTCCAGAATGGCCTCGGCCCTTGCCTGAAGCCGCTTGGCTGCAAGCGTCGGTTTGACCGCCCGGGTCGTGCGTTCGAACAGCGCCGACCCGAGCGCCGTCTCGAGTTTCTGAATGCGGCGCGTGACGGCGGATTGCGAAAGGTTGAGCCGATCTGAAGCTAGGCGGAACGACCCGGCATCCCTGACCGCGAGAAACGCCTCTAGGTCGCTGAAATCAAAATTTATGCGCATAACGCAATAATCACTCGAGAATCGAGATTTGTCAAAATCAAGCTCGCAACTCGATGGAAGCGCGCCCACATGAATCCCGCGATGACGGGCAATGACGTCGTGGCGGTCGGAGGCGACAACGCAACGAAGTTCGGCAAGTCCAAAGCCGGTGTCTGCGTTATGCGGGTTCAAGAGGCGGATCGAGACTGGAGAAGCCGGTGCGGACGATCCGGGTGTTTGCGGAACTGGGATGCATCCTCGGGTCGCCGAAATCGGAATTCAGGCTGCGTTCGGTCAGGCATCGGATAGCCGGCCCGATTTGCGCGAATTCGCGCATAGCTGTTCCGGCGCGTCGTGCAATCCATCTGGTCCGGACGCGCACGATCTGGTCCGGACGCGCACGATGCGCACTGGCCTGCAACCCTGCCGTGAGGACATTTCGCACCGCCCAGCGCATCTGGCCAAAACAGCCGGCATCGAACCGGGACTGGACAGTCGACTGATGACCACCCGGCTTGATTCCGGGTTCGGATCCGATGTTCGACTGCGCATGGTGGACTCCTCGTCGATCCGCGTTCACAAGCACGGCGCGGGCGCCCCACGGGACGGCGAGCCTCCCGAGGTCGGGTTGAGCCGCGGCGGCAGGACCACGAAGGTCCACATCGGCATCGACGGAAACGAACTCGTCGCTAACAACCATGGAATCGACGCGAGAGTTCAGCGGCCAGCGACAATCCCGAGACCGAACCTCGCGCACGCAAACTGGCGAAACTCCTGGCCTAGTACGGTGTTCCATCCCTCTGCGAGAACTGCCACTTTCCGTCTTCGCCCATGACGGCGCGAAGATCATCCCGCGGATAGCGGGCCTCGTCGCCTGTCGTTCGGTCGCCAACTTCCAGGATAACAGCTTCCTGGTCGGATCGGTTGACCACATGATGCGCTTCGCCTCCCGCGCGAAATCCCGCACACATTCCCGGCGCGAGCTCGGTTTCGCCGGATTCCGTCACGACGGTCGGGTTGCCCTGCATGACGAAGATCAGCTCGTCCTGCCGACCATGGGCGTGCATGAGCGCCGTCTCCCCGCCGGGCGCGATTGTCGTCAAGTTCACGCCGAAGTTCACGAGGCCGAAGAAGTCGCCGAGGCGCTGCCGCGTCCGCTTGGTCATTCGTGTGGCAAACGGTTCCGGGTAACTGGACTGCTTGGCACAAGGTGGTACCTCTTCGGAAGCGACAGCCCGGGGAAGACTTCGATCGCGCATGTTACGTTCCTCCTTCAAAGGTCGCTTGACCGAGCGGACGAGGCGAACGGAGTACGGAACTGGCCCTGCCTGACCACCCGACTTCGGTAAGCCGATGCCTTACCGGATGAGCTGCGCTCTCCGCGAGTTCGCGCCGTGTCTTCTGTTCCGGCGCACCCAACTCTGTCGAGACACGCGTCAACCGGTCGGTACCTTCTGTCCGTAAAGCCCTGAATGCCCGAATTGACGCATCATGAACGCCCGGGTCAGGAAGATTTCCGAAGCATCCTTCGATCAGCTCTGCCCGGCTTGCGCCACCGCCCTATTCAACGCCCGCGAACCGCCGAGGGCTGCGAATGTGCGGATGAATCTGCTGCCCGCCAGCAATGGAGTTCCGGTCTGCCTCGCTGACGCATGCCCTATCGCTCGAAGGGAACCGCCTCGACTTCCTCGATCCGTTCGTCGGCCGTGAATTTCCAGACCCCGACGTGGCCACGACGCAGGTCCCCGTTTTCGTCCCAGTCAAGGCCACTGGAAGCGCCGTCGTAATCGATCTCCCCGCCTTCGGCCAGGATGCGGAGGGCCCAGGCGACACCTTCCGGGCCGGCAACGACGACCGTGCCTGGCGGTCCGGTGACAGCCCGCATCCGGTCACGTATCCTTGGGCCGTCCAGGCGTCCGGCAGCCTGCGCTGCCAAAGCCAGCGCGATCGTCGCATCATAGGTTTCCTTGACATAGGCGCGTACCGGCCGCACTCCGTATTCGGCAACATAGGCTGCTTCCCATTTGACGGACACCGCGCTTTCCGGCGCCGACGCCGGTCCGGTGCCGACCATGCCGCCGAGGCGGTCTCCGCCGATTGCCCTCACGATGCCGGGACGCTTGGCCCCGCCGCCGAAGATGAACTGTGAATAAATTCCGTTCTCGATCGCTTCGCTGACCATTGTAACGGCCATGTTTTCGAAGGCGATCACGATCAGAACCTGAGCACCGCCCTTCGCCGAATCGCGCAGGACCTCAAGATAGCTGGCTTTTCCGCGCGCCGCCGCGACGATCTCGATGGCGCCGCCCCAAGCATCGTCGATAGCCTCGGCAAGCCCGAATCCCCAGGCGTCGTCGACATGGACTACGCCGACGTTTTCGAACCCCCGCTCGCGTGCGACGCGACTCAGGACGGGGCCCTGCAGAGCATCCGAGACGGCCGTCCTGAACATGAAGTCGTTGTCCGCGACGTCCGTCAGCATCGGGGACGACGCCGAAAAGCTTACGGTCGGAATGCCGGCCGGCCCGATCACGACTTCGGCGACCGGGAGGGCATCCGCACTCCGATTCGGACCCACGATCGCATGGACGCCCTCGGTTTCGACTAAGCTGAAGTTCTTTGGTGGTTGACGAAAATATTGTGTTTTGTCAACGGAGTACGCCGAAGCGGCCTGTCCCGCTCTGCCTACATTCCTGTGCTTCGCTGCATCTTCGCGATGTCCTTCAGCAGATCGAGCGCCTTCTTCTGGCAGTCGTCAGGCCGGGTCGTCACCTCGACCTCGGCCTCCGGCCCGTCGCCTGCGCCCGGAATCCGGTGCGTCGAGCGCACGATGGTCGACAGGCTGTCGAGAAGCGTCCGGAAGCTGTGGGCGCCGCTGCCGTCCGGCAGGGTGTGGGTATGAACCTTGGTCAGTGCCGGCTCCGAGCGCCGGGCGGGCAGGACCGGATCCCCGGTCTCGTCGGGTTCGGTGTCGGTATAGCACAGGGGGGCCCATGCCTTCCGCATGTGCCATTCGACGAGGTAGGCGAGCATGCAGATGAAGAAGTGGGCGCGGACCCGGTGCGCAAGGCGGTGGAATATCGGCCGGACCTGGAGGTCGCTGAGCTTGAGGCATCGGAATGCGCGCTCCACGCGGGTCAGGGCCTTGTATCCCCTGACGCATTCCTCGGCGTCCATGTCGTCGTCGCCGAGCGAGGTGCGGATGATGTAGATTCCGTCGAGGGCGGCCTCGGCGTCGATGGACTCCTGCTTGCGTCGGAAGCTGAAGCTGGTCGCGGCGATGTCGACGTCGAAGTGCTTCTTCATCTTCTTCGTGTTGATGACCTCGCCGACGGCGAGACCGATGTCGGCCTCGCCCTCGAGGGTTCCGCCCTCGACGCGTGCGGCGATCTTCGCAAGCGCCTTTTCGGTGGCCTCGAGCAGCTCCTGCCGGACGCGGGCGCGGTGCCCGGCGAGGCGGGGATTGCGGCAGGCGACGAGGCGCTCGCCGGGGAAGTCCGGATGGTCGCGGATCTCGAACAGCGTCTGCTCGTGTTCGGGGTCCTGGAAACGGTCGAGATGGCCCTGGCGGGCGAGCTTGCGGATGGTCTGGCTCTTGAGGGCGGTGATCCAGTCGGCGCCGCCGCGTTCACGCAGGGCCGCGATGGTGGCCTTGATGATCATGCCGCGGTCCCCGACCATCACCACCCGGGAGAGCCCGTAGCGGCGCTGCAGGCGGTCGAGCTCGGGCAGGAGGGTCTCCTTGTCGGTGATGTTTCCCGGATGGACCGAGACCGAGACCGGGCGCCCGTCGCGGTCGCAGAGGAGGCCGAAGTTGATCTGCGGGAGACCCCGCTTGCGGTCGCGGCTGTAGCCGAAGCGCGCGAGCGGACAGTGGCTTCCCTCGTACCAGGTCGAGGACAGGTCCCAGAGAACGAGATCGCCTTCCGCGATCCAGCGCCGCGCCAGGCGTCCCTGGATGCCCTCCTGCCGCTCGTCGAGCCAGTCCATCGCCGCGTAGAGGTCATCGGCGGCGACGTCGTCGGCGATGGCGAACTCCTGCGGCAGGGTGGTGTTCCGCCACCATCGGGTGGTGGCGAGCTTGGAGTTCGGCCTGAGGATGCGGCCGGCGACCATGGCGAGGACAAGGTCGCGTTCCGGGCACCGCTCGCGGGCGACGAGGCGGGGAAGGCCGATGGCGTTCATGGCCGTCTGCACCGCCTGCACCGCCCCATGGTGGCGGGATCGGACCGGGTCCCCAAGCACGTCGCCGGCCTCCGCGTACCGCTTTCCCGCCAGCGCGCCGCGCAGCAGCGGGATCGTGTGCGGCGGCAGGTGCGAGAGATTGGCGAGGGTCCGCTTCTGCACCCGGTTGTCGTGGTCGCGGTAGCTCTGTCGGAGGAGGACGGAAGTGTATGTCTTTCCGTTCTGGCGGGACTTGATGACGGCGACGTGCATGCCTGCGGGCTTGGTCACGGGAGCGTCCTGGAAACTAGTGCCTACTGATTCGCCCCTTTCTGACCGGCTCGACATATGATGTCAAGCGGAAACATCCGCGAAATGCAGGAAAATGCGCACTATCGGGCGGGAAGCCTCCTGACGGAGCGCAAGACGGCCTGAGGCATCCTAGTGCCTACACGAAACCGGACTGGACGCTTCCTCGAACCCTCCAGCACCTTGAATATACGCGGAAAATCGCGAAAACAAAGCCAGAATCGCCTAGAACTTCAGACTAAGCGCCGCGCCACCGCCACCGCCTGCCGGGTCGCCTTCCGTGTCGCCGACCACGACCTCGACGGGCCGGCCATGCACGCCGCCACCTGCATTGACATGCTTGATCGCGAGATCGAATGCGCGCTGCCTGTCCCTCACGACATCAGCAGAACCTCCGCTTACGTCCATGAGAAGCCCGACCCTGAACGCCTCCGGTTCAGCAAGGGATTCGACCGGAACCACAACCACTGCAGCGAGCAACGTCCGGCTCATCCACGCCCGCAACTCCATCAGTCGGTATCCTCTTTGGATCATCTTGACTGACCTCGACTTCTTTGTGTGGCCGTGAAGGGAATCCCCCGAATCCAGTCTCCACTCTGGTAACGGAATTGCCGATTCGCAAGCAGCCGTCCGTTGGAACTGCGACCAATGCACCACGATGTCCTTGGGGCGGTCTTCAAGACAATGCGGGTTGGCGGAGCGCCGAAAAAATGACGGTTCGTCAGGACTTGGCGGATCCGTCCTCGACGTGGATTTCGCAATTCGGCGATCGCGTTCAGGATTTTGGCGGGTATCCCGTCCAAACGCACACGGAACCGGATTTCCCGACCTCGACTTAAGGCGGGTGCACAGGCACGGCTTCCAGAAAGAGCTCCCGAGCGACACAACCGAGTTCGAGGGCGGGGCGTCACGTGCCCGCCGTCCCCGAAGGAAACGAAGGCGGCAATGGGGCAGACGCCGCGCCGTCGCCTTTGGACTCCGCCGACAGTTGTTGCCGCACTTGCTGGCGCGCAGTAAGGCAATGAAGCAAGATCAAAAAACCAAATTGACTTGCGATTCAGGTTCTAAATTCCCATGCCGTCATAGATTGGTCCGAAGACTTCGCGGTGATGCCATTTCAGGGATTGGCAATCCGGGTAGTCTTCCGTTTTCTCGGGCAGCAGGATCGAGCGGTGGGAGAACCTTTCAAGGGATTGGCGACTCCCGGGGCCCACCGCTGCAGCCGCGGTAATGACCGTGTACTTTGGCGAAAGCGTAAACGCGCCAGCATCGAACAATCGATGATGCAAGGCGCATAGCGACAGCCCATTGCTTACCTTGTCTCGGTTGCGGCCACCGGCCCGGTGCCACTTGATGTGCGCTGCATCCAGCGCAACCGGCGCGCCATGCAGGCGAACAGAGAAGGCGCACACGGCGCACCGTTCGCCGTAAGCGCTCAGAACCGCCTTGGAGAAAGCGGAGTCGCGCGACCTGCGCCGGACATGTTCGAATTCCCGAGCGGCGGGCTCCACATCGCCAGCGTTGATCCCGACTGCGCGCAGTATGTCGTCGTGCATGGTATCCGGGAAATGGGCGTCGAGCAGCGAATACGCAATGTCGAGCGTCGTTTCCCAATCCTGCTGAAGCGCGAGGAACACATCGGTTGGCAAACCGCCCTGCGCCCCTTCCCGACGCAATGAGGCGACTTTCGCGTGGCCGCTAACTGTTTCGGCAATCCGGTTCGCTTCCGGCACTTCCCAAACGCCGTCACTCCGCAGATGCCAAAACGGCAAGTCCGGGTTTACGCGCTTTCGAGGGGGCCCAAAACGGCGGAGCAACGCCGTCAGTTCGTGGGCGATCTCGTCATATGGCGCGAGACGTGCCTCGTTCCGAAGACACCGCCCGATTGCCCATAGTGCAAGCAAGGGTTTGTTCGGAGCCCGCCATCCGTGCGCATGCCAAACCTTGAGATTCGCGAACAGACTCTTCAGATCGCCGGGCGTCATGGACGACATTCCATGGCTCGTCGTCTCACGCGTCCTCCAGCCGATTCAGACGCCCGCGCAACGCGGGCTTGGAGTCGAGCACCAACACGGCGAAGAGTTCGGTTCGGCCGGACTATCGGTCGCGACGATGTATTTGAGGGAGGTCGTTCGAAGTTTGCTTCCGGGCGCCTCCCCTGGATGCGGGCATCAGAAGATACGCCGAGGGCGTCTTGGACTTCATTGTGGAGGGCGTCGGAAGTTCCGCTGGCCGCGCGCTCCGGAGTAGTCGGCAGGGAGTTAGCCATGATACACCGTTTATGTCCGATTCCCTGCTGGCCGCACAGGCCTGCAACCAATTGAATGGCGGAGTTTCGACGGTGTTGGATGACGGGTGTCCGAACGGCGGTGGCCGTGCCGCCCATCAGACCCGCTCCGCCGAGCGCGTGCTAGCCCGTGCTGTCGACATTGATAGGGTTGCGGTCTTGCGCCGCCAGGGTGGAAGGCTGAATCCCGGTTTCGATCAATGCGCCAGTCACGCTCCAGGTGTTGCTCCAATTCGGAGCAAGTTTCGACGAGACTTCGGGCCGCGCGTGGGTGCCGATGGACATGGTTCCCGGGGTGCCACAGGTTCTTCGGTTCGCCACGCAGTCAGGCTTGCGACGGAACGAACCAGACGTTGCTGGCGACGGCATCAAGCGCGTATTGAGACGGCACCGCAAATGGTTGAGTCCAAGCAGGTTCATTGGCCGCACGTCGTCCGTGCCATTGACCCGGCAATGGATCAATCCGGGACTGTTTGCGCTACCCGGTTTGCGGCGGCGGCAACCACACGCCTGATCCGAGACGTCTCGTAGATCTGCCACAATGCCCTTGGATTTGGCAAACGCGAGAACCGGGTGCCGCTTGCATCAGTTTCCCAAGCGCGACCGGCCGCGGAATCGCATGGCACAACCCGTCCCCGGTCCCCGGTCCACGTTCCCCGCGACACTCGACATTCTCCAGTTTCTGGACCGGTGTCATGATCGCGACACTGGCAGCCCTCTCTACTCTACCGAAGCCAAGCACGCGAAGTCGCCTGACGCATTCGCCGCCTTGAGGCAGGTCCGGCTTGTGGTTTCGAGACTCGGGTTCGCGGCGGGTCGAGAATCCTGCTGGTCAATCTATTCAATTCGAAAAAGCCGGCCGCCCTTTTCCGGACTTGCGCCGATTCCGGTCAGGCGCATCAGGTGCCAGGCCAGCGCCTGATTGCTCGAAACAACCGGTTTCCCGAGACGGGCCTCCGCCATCGGGATAACCGGCAGCGCCCGCAAACCCGTGCATGCCACGAACACGCCGTCGCAATCCTCGCGCGAACCGACCGACACAACGGCATCGAGAATGCTGTCCGGCGTAATCCGGGCCACGGTCAATTCATCGGATTGGCAGAAAGACGCTACTGCGTTGATCCGATACCCCGCGCGTTGAAGGTCATTCTGCATTTCGGCGGTGACCGACGGGATATAGGGCGTCACCAGCGCGATCCGCTTCAGCGCGAGCGCGGAAAGCGCCGCCTTGCATGCAGTCAACGGATTGCTTGTCCTGGTATCCGGGTGCGCGCGCCGGACAATGCGGTCAATCCTTGCTTCCCCGATCATCGTGGTCCCGGACGTGCAGCCGTAACCGATCGCGTCGAAACCGAACTGCCGGGGCAGCAGGCTTGCCGCTTCCGGCAGTTCGCGCTGCATTTGGCGAAGCGTTTCTGGCGTAACGTCCGTCGCATTTCGTATGCGCACGTGGTGGAGCGCAATTCCGTCGCCACGCAGGAGTGAGGCGAGTTCGGATTCGATGGTCTGATCCGTTTGCAGTACGATCAGGCCGATCCGCGCCGCATGGCCAATGCCGGCATCGGTTTCGAACTTCAGTGGCTGAATGTCCGGAGCGTCGTTCATGGCAGATTCACGGCCATTACACCATTCGCTTGAAAAGGACATCTTCATTTGGTCTCCGGTCCGTTCCGACTGTATCATGATGCCTGCCGGACAACCAAAAACGGGATCCGACTTCGCGGGGCACGACCGTGCCGCGCTCCAGAATTGGCGCCGTGACCGAAGGGTTGTTCTCTTCCGCAACGCGGACACGGCACCGCCCGCCGAATCGCAGGGATCGCCAAGATGCCGATGAATCACAAGCCCGCCGCATCACCCGAGCTCCGGCCGGCTTGCACTTGCCACCACGAGAGCCGCGACGTTTCATGATTGACGGATTTCCGATTGCCCGCCTCGGTCACGTCTCGGTGAAGCCGCGTCGCGGCGACGCTGCCTTCCGAGTACTTCCTGCTCAGGCCTTCGCCGAAGCCCGGGCCGAAATCTCCCAATGGGACGGCTATGCGCCCACTCCCCTCGTGACGCTAAATGCGCTAGCCGCGAGAATCGGGGTCGGCGCAATCCTCTACAAGGATGAAGGATCCCGTTTCGGCCTCGGCAGCTTCAAGGCGCTCGGCGGAAGCTATGCTGCCCAATGCCTCCTTCGAAGCGAAATCTCGACCCGAATCGGCGAGGCCGTCGCCCTCGCGGACATCCGGACCGGAAAATTCAGGAGCCATTGTTCAGACATAACCCTTGTCTCTGCCACGGACGGAAATCATGGCCGTTCCCTCGCCTGGGGTTGTCGGCGATTCGGGGCGTCATGCCGGATTTACATCCATGCCGAGGTCAGCGAGGGCAGGGCCACGGCCATACGTGAACTCGGCGCCACCGTAGTCCGCATTGAGGGCGATTACGACGAGTCTGTCGCCGAAGCCCGGAAGGCCGCCCGGGAGAACGGCTGGTTTGTCGTCTCCGACACGTCGTGGTCCGGATATACGCGGCCGGCGCGCGACGTCATGGCGGGCTACGGCGTGATGGTGCAGGAAATCTGCGATTCGCTCGACAGGGCGCCGACACATATTTTCCTGCAGGGCGGCGTCGGCGGTCTCGCCGCTTCGGTGATCTCCGGGTTTCGCCAGCACTGGTCGGATCGCGTCCCGCGAGCTGTCGTCGTGGAGCCGTCGTCGGCTGCCTGTCTGTACGCAAGTGCCCGCGCCGGCGAGACGACGGCGATCACGGTCACCGAGGAATCCGTCATGGCTGGCCTCTCCTGTGGCGAACCTTCCGAACTGGCCTGGAAAATCCTCTCCGAAGAAGCGTCCAACGTTCTAACACTTCCGGACTCCGTCATTGCCCCGACAATGCGCCTCCTGGCCCGGCCGATCGAAGACGATCCTGCGATCGAGGCCGGCGAAACCGGCGCCGCCGGGCTCGCGGCGCTGATAGCCGTCCGTCAGAACGAGAATCTGTCGGATGTTCTCGGACTCGATTCCGGGGCGCGCGTGTTGTTGATCGGCTCGGAAGGCGTCACGGATCCGACGATCTTCAGGAGGGTCATGGAAGGGCGCGATGACGCCTGAGGTCCCCGAGCGCGGATTTCCGGACGGCGAGTTCGCCGCCCGCACCCGCAGGGCCCAGCAGCTGATGGCCAAGCAGGGACTAAGCGGACTGTTGCTGACGACGGAACCGGAGGTCCGCTACTTCAGCGGCTTTCAGACCCAGTTCTGGCTGAGCCCGACACGGCCTTGGTTTCTGTTCGTTCCGGCCGAGGGGAAACCGATTGCGGTAATTCCGGCAATCGGCGCTGTCCCGATGCGGAAGACCTGGCTCGACGACGTCCGTACCTGGAATGCTCCGGCACCGGGGAACGACGGCATCGACCTGCTGATTGACATGCTGTCTCCCCTCGCATCGATGCGGGCGCGGGTCGGGGTGCCCAAAGGTCCCGAAACATCGCTTCGGATGCCGTTGGGAGATTGGGAGAGACTCACGGCAGCCCTTCCGGGAATTGGGATCGCCGATGCGACCGGTTTGGTCCGGACCCTTCGCATGGTGAAGTCGCCCGCGGAGGTCGAAAAGCTGGCCCATGCCTGCGCCATCGGGTCGGCAGCCTTCGCCCGCGTTCCCGGATTTGCTCAAGTCGGTCGCCCTCTGGAACAGGTGTTCCGTTCGTTTCGGCGCGCGGCGCTCGACCACGGGGCAGATGATGTGCCGTTCCTCGCCGGGTCGGCCGGCCCGCACGGTTACGAAGACATCATTTCCCCGCCGTCGCGCCGTTGCCTCCGGACCGGCGATGTCCTGATGCTGGACAGTGGCGTCAACTGGGACGGCTACTTCTGCGACTTCGACCGGAACTTCGCCGTCGGTCGCGCAGACGACCCGCCGCGCCGCGCCTACGGCGCACTCTGGCGCGCAACCGAAGCCGGCATCGACGCGGTCCGGCCGGGACGAACGTGCAGCGATCTGTTCAATGCGATGCGGCCCGTGATCGACGAGGTGGATTGCCGGGCGGGAGATGTCGGGCGGTTCGGTCATGGTCTGGGCATGCAGCTGACCGAATGGCCATCCATTGCCCCATTTGATGATACGCCGATCGAAGAGAACATGGTGCTGACGCTCGAGCCTTCCCTCGGTTATGGCGACGGGCTCATGATGGTGCACGAAGAAGTCGTTGTGGTGCGGGCTTGGGGTGCGGAACTCCTGACCGACCGCGCCGAACCCGATCTGCCCGTTGTCTGACCGGCGCGGTTTGACGGCCTTTGCGGACGGATCCTTCGGCCCGTTCACCCTTTGAATCGCGTCGGCCCGCCGCAGTTGTGACGCCGCCCGCTGATGTAGAGCGATTCTCGGTTGCGCTCCGGAACCGACAAGTAAACGTCGCGACCGCACGGGCCATGGTCCGGTCGGAGCCGCGCTTCTCTTCCTGGACTGCCTCCGCCCGCGCCGGAAACCGCCTGGCCGCACTTGTCTGTTCGATCGCCCGCGATGCGTTCGAACGGCGCCGGCCCCTATGAAAACATGAATGGTGCGTAAAACGCAACAATCATTGGAAAATCGTCATTTGTCAAATCAAACGTCGGGCAATACCGGGGATTCGCAAAAGGGAGCCCCGCAATGACCGGCCATGATGTCGCGGTAGTCGGAGGCGGCAATGCTGCGCTTTGCGCAGCCATGACCGCGGCCGAAGCTGGCGCAAGGGTGCTGGTCCTCGAGGCTGCACCCAAGCCCTATCGCGGCGGCAACTCGCGCCACACCCGAAATTTCCGCTGCATGCATGCTGGTCCCCTCGGACCCCTCGTCGACGCATATTGCGAAGAGGAGTATTTCGCCGATCTGTTGGAAGTGACCTGCGGAAAGACCGACGAATACCTCGCGCGGATGGCGATCCACGGTTCCGAGGAATGCCTTCCGTGGATGGAGGCGCGCGGCGTGCGCTTCCAGCCCCCGCTGTCCGGTACCTTGTCGCTGGCGCGTACCAATGCCTTCTTCTTGGGCGGCGGCAAGAGCCTGGTCAACGCGTATTTCCGCACCGCGGAAGCGCTTGGCGTCGATGTGATTTACGAAGCGCAGGTGAGCCATCTGGAGCTCGACGGCGATCGGATCTCTCGCGTGGAATACGCCTTTGACGGCCAGGTTCACTGCGTCTCGCCGACGTCCGTCGTGGTGGCATCGGGCGGTTTCCAGGCCGACATCGAATGGTTGACGCGCGCCTGGGGCGAACAGGCAAGGAACTTCCTTGTCCGGGGCACGTCCTACAACCGCGGCCTCGTGTTGGCGGACCTACTTGAACAGGGCGTCGAGAGCGTTGGGGATCCGACCCAGTGCCATGCCGTGGCGATCGACGGACGGGCGCCAAAGTTCGACGGCGGCATCGTCACTAGGCTCGACTGCGTCCCCTTCTCGATCGTCGTTAACAAGCATGGCGATCGCTTCTACGACGAGGGCGAGGACATCTGGCCCAAACGCTACGCGATCTGGGGGCGTCTGGTTGCAGCCCAGCCCGGCCAGGTGGGCTATGCCATAATCGACTCCAAGTCGCTCGAACTGTTCATGCCGTCCGTATACCCTCCCGTAGTGGCGGATACTGTCGAGGATCTGGCCGGAAAAATGGGGCTGCCGGCCGGACGGCTGCGCGCCACGGTCGACGCCTTCAACGATGCCTGCGGCGACACGTCGGACTTTCATCCCACCGAACTCGACGGCGTGGCAACGACGGGAATCGAACCTCCCAAAACCAACTGGGCACGGCCAATCCGCAACCCGCCCTACTACGGTTATTCACTGCGTACCGGAGTGACCTTCACCTATCTGGGGTTCAAGGTTGACGAGAATGCGCGGTGCTCCACCGATGACGGCCCGATCAGGAATCTATGGGCTGCGGGCGAGACCATGGCCGGATCGATCCTCGGGCAAGGATATCTGGCCGGTTTCGGCATGACCATCGGGACCGTCTTCGGACGCATAGCGGGCCGGGAAGCCGCCAGACATGCAAGCTGACTTGATCCAGGAGGCCCGCCGGCAGGCCGAAATCTGCAATGCCTGCCGCTACTGCGAGGGATATTGCTCGGTCTTTCCCGCGCTTCACACGCGGCGCGCCTTCAGCGACGGTGACATCACCCAGCTTGCCAACCTCTGCCACAACTGCCGAGGCTGCTACTATGCCTGCCAGTACACCGAACCGCATGAATTCGATCTGAACCTTCCGAAGGCGCTGGCCGAGGTGCGGCGCGACAGCTGGGAACGGTTTTCGTGGCCGCAGCCGATGGCACGGCTGTTTCATGCCCACGGTGGATCGATTGCGTTGGCACTGGTCGCTGGTCTCGCCCTGCTGTTCTGGGCGGTTCGCGCCATCGGATCCTCGGGGGGAGAAGGTTTCTACGCTGCCCTGTCCCACAACGCGATGGTCGCGATCTTCTTGCCGGCGTTCCTGTACCCGTTTGCCAGCCTGTGCATAGGCCTGCGCCGCTATTGGCGCGAAGTCGGCGGCCGAAGGATTCGTCCTGGCGACCTTGCCGCTGCGCTGAAGATGGCGGGCAAGATGACGGATCTGGCCGGCGGTCACGGTGACGGCTGCAACTTCGAGGAAGGAGACCGCTTTTCGCACGCACGCCGCTTTGCGCACCAGTCGATCATGTACGGTTTTCTCCTGTGTTTTGCCGCCACCTGCGCGGGCACGACAATGCACTATCTCTTCGGAATGCCTGCGCCCTACCCGTTGTTGTCGATTCCCAAGTTGCTGGGGGTGCCCGGAGGTGTGCTCCTGACCTTGGGTTGCGGCTGGATGTCTATTCTGAAGATTCGCTCCGATCCCGAACTCGGCGATTCCCGGGCATGGCGCGGAGAGATCGGCTTCATAATGTTGCTGGGGTTCGTCGCGTTGAGCGGACTGGTGCTCTACGCCTTCGGTAAGACCGCGCTCATGTCGGCGCTTCTGGCCATTCATCTGGGCTCGGTGCTGACGTTCTTTCTTCTCACCCCCTATACCAAGATGGTGCACGGCTTCTATCGCCTGGCGGCTCTGGTTCGCTTTGCGCAGGAGACGTCTACCAACAGGACGGGGCCAACAGTTCACGCAAAACGAGCCAGGGCTTCCTGAACGACGGTCTCGACCTCATAGCCAGAATGATCAGGCGTGTCCCGGTCACCATCCTCCTCGACGACCAGAAATTTGACCGCCACGCTCGCGTCGACAACGAAGTGCATCTGAAATTGTTGCGATGGCCACTGTCGCGATCCCCTTGGATCAGGAATTCCGTCGAGGTTTGCTGCGCCTGTTTCGCGACAATCCGCTCTCGTCGACAATGGCGAGCCAGATAGTCGGGCAAGAAACCGGGTGATCAGCACAAGTCAATGCGGGTTCAAAAAGTCGCGGCTGGCCTTTCCGCTAACGCGGATACGGCGGGTGAAGTCTTGCGGGCTGGCGCGGGATGACGATACCGAAGCACCTTGGATCGACCACCAGTAACCTGACATCACAGAATTGAGTGCTCTTGAGGCGGCGCGAGATACGCAATGTGATCAGCCAACGCGCGATGCAACGATTCCATTTTGGGGTTATGGGTATACGTCCCCCAGTTCCTCGCTGTAGTTGCCGACGACCCAAATGAAGCTCTGGATGTCTATTCGGTCGTGCGGTTCGAGGTCCGACAATCGGTTCGCGGTCTGCTCCGCGAGATCGAGAAGGGACGCATAGACTTCGAAGTTGAGCTGTGCCTCGTAGACGGATGCGAGCGGATGGCCCACCATCGCGGCGAAATTTTTCGTCGCATTCGGCTTCAGAAACATGTGTACATCAGGTCGCCAAAGGAACGGCAGGTAAGTCGCGAAGGTCCACTTGGCACAGTCGTGGGGCTTACGCGCCCTCTTGAGTTCGCGAAGCGCAGGCTCGGTCCCTTCTTGGGCGAACCT
>CAXXWA010000014.1:0-13838 GCA_963662815.2 uncultured Amylibacter sp. | reverse complement strand
ACGGCGCTGGACTGGACGGGGCGACACGCCAGGCTCATATTCCGATATCGCCGATGTTATTCGGCAAATTTCATCACGACCGAGCGATGATCTGCGCGAACTTTGGCGACGGATCGTGTTTACGATCCTGATCACCAACACCGATGATCATTTGAAAAACCACGGGTTCATTTATGCGGGCGGCGACCGGTGGCGCTTGTCTCCGGCGTTTGACATCAATCCCTCACCCCAACGGCAGCGGCGGCTGGAAACAGCAATATTGCGTGACGGCAGTTTCGATGCATCGATTGAGCTCGCCCTGGACGGGGCCGTGTTTTTTGATATTGGCGAGGACGAAGCGCGCCCGCTGGCTTCGGAACTGGCAGTGACGATCAAGGACCATTGGGTGCGGCTCTTTCAGGGCAATGGGGTATCGGTGCATGATCTCGAAAGTTACCGCGCGGCTTTTGAACATGAGGCGGCGGAAACCGCGGAGGGGCTTGCACGTTAGGGCAGGTCGTGATTGGGGTTCAAATCTACCGCGGTGAGGCCAGTCTCAACGCGATTGTCGATTTCTTTCCCGGGTCCGAGTCCACTAGAGGCCTTTTGCGTCGCGCGCGGAAATCGCTAAAGTCGGCGTGTGCCGGGATAAAGTCCATCCGGCTGAACCCTGAACGAAGCGCCGCCGATTAACGCGCGCCAAAAGATTGTGGAGTTGGGAGGACTTGCATGGTTGAAGAGTAATAGGGGCAACTTTCCGGGAATTGCCGCCGGGCCCGAGGGGGCGTGTCAGGCCGTGTCGCGCTGCCTGGCTGGCGGATGTGACATGGGCTCTGCCAACAGTGACAATCGCAGAGGTCTCGCCACGTTTCTGCCGAGGAATCCAGGGCATGTCCGTAAAGGGGGCGCGGTGGTTTCGCTGGACGGCGTTATGGTTCCGATGCGTCCCGGCGAGGACGTGCGCGCGGATGCCTGCCGGCGCAAGGCCTCCTGCGGGACGGTCTCCTTCCTCGACAAGGAGGGAACGCGCATTGGCTGCGTCTGCCCGGCGCGCATGCAGGAGCCTTGCATGACCGGCCTGAAGGCGCGGCCGATGACGGAGGAGGCCGCGAGAATCCTGGTCTGCGGCCGGGCGTGATCCGGATCGCTGGATCAGGAGGCGGCGCGGCATGCTGACGACCGGCCACGACGGGGCGGAACGGGTCGTCCGGGCCATTCGCGGACCGCAGGACAGCTGCAGCCGCGGCCGGGCGGATGCGGAGCGGGAGCCGGAATTCATCCGCAGGAACGGATCGCGCATGCGCCGCCGGGCCCTGCACGACCGCAACCTCCCGACCGACAACGGTGAAGCGGAGGCGGCGAACAGAAGCGTCGCGACAAGGAGGTTCAAGGGTTCGGGCATGCAATGGAGCATGGCCGGCGGCCACGCGATCATGAGCTTCCGGGCGTTGATCCTTTCAGGCCGGTTTGACCGCGCGCGGGAAGCTCTGGCTGCCAATGACAACGCCGCGCCAAACCGCCGGATCCTCTCAGCACGATGCCTGACATGTCGCCTTGGCGAATTTACGCCCGGCAGGAAATCCGTGGAACTTCGCAAAGACCGGCCTATTCGATGAAACCGGGAGACCTGCCGGTTTTGAGCATCACCAGAATCGCGGGCGCGAGGTTGGGCGCCTCGCGTCCGGACAGCAGCGGCAATTCCGCGCTTCCCACGTAGATCGAGTCAGGTTCCGGAAGTCGTGCGGTTGCCGGCCTGTCCATGTCGACGACGAGCATCAACTCCGCCGAATTCGCGGATGGCGCCTGCAGGATGCCGATGCGCCGGGCTTCCACCGCTGACAGCGGAGCCGCCGGTTTGGCCACCACCCGACGTCCATCGACATGGAGTTCGACAAGATCGTCACCGACGAGCCGTGCGCCAAGTGCGAGGAGATTCAGTGCAACCGAGGATTTTCCGGAGCCGGGCTTGCCGATCAAGAGAGCGCCCCTACCCGACAGCTCGACGCATGTACCGTGCACCGGCCCCGGTTGCAGCGCGTCGTTCATGTGTCCTCCTTGGCCGACCGCGGAAAGAGGCCGCGTCCAGCCGCCTAACGCACGTTCGACGCCGCCCGGCCGGCGGCTATCTACACTGCAGTTATGTTCCGAGAATTTCCCGATTGCCAGAGCGGCGGAAGGCAATCGCAGGCATCCGGACTGCTCCAGGAAGTTCACCCAAGAAGTGCCTTCCCCGAACGTGAGGCCGCCTGAATTTCCGCACGGTCCAGCCTGCCGATTCAGCCACCACCGCACCGGGTGCATGACAACGGCGCGGCGCGAAGCATGGGGATCGGTTTCAGAAGGCGTGAACGATCTCATGCCTCGCTTCGCGAAACTCAGGTCGCGATCGCGATGGCATCCGGCGTGTCGACGAGGATGTCCCGCGCCTGCCCTGTCTCGCGAGATCGGCTGCGCGGCCGCTGCCGCGACGCGCTGCAAGTCACTTTAACGATAACGTTGCCGATGCCGGCAAATGCCTCGTGCCAAAGCCGATTCGGGCTGTTATGGAACCGGCAACGGAACCACTGGGGAAGCCTCGCACCGGCCATGGCACAACGCGGCGGCGGCCACGGGACGGTGGGTCGATTCTCATGCGGACGCAAGACGGGGACCACGGCGATGGGAAACGGGTTTGTCAATCCGGACGCGACGCTCGAGGCCTGCGGAATCCCGGGGGTCGGAACCGCCCACTACAACCTGACGGCGCCAGCTCTCTACCAGATGGCGATGCAGAGGGGCGAAGCTTCGGCAGGCGCAGGCGGGACTCTTCTCGTGACCACGGGAAAACGGACCGGCAGATCTCCCCGGGACAAGTTCATCGTCCGTGAACCGGGATACTCGGACAGCGTCTGCTGGGACAGCAATTCGGCGATGGACCCGGACAGGTTCGAGACCCTTCAAGCCGACATGATCGCCCATCTTCGGGGGAAGGAGTGCTTTGTCCAGGACATGCACTGCGGCGCCGACGCCCAGCACCGGATCAATGTCCGGCTCGTCGCCACCCTGGCCTGGCACAGCCTCTTCTTCAGGCACTTGCTGCGCATGCCCGGACCCGCCGGTCTGTCCGCCTTCGCGCCCGACTGCACGATCATAAGCTGCCCCGGGTTTCGGGCCGACCCGAACCGCCACGGTTGCAGGTCGGATGCCGTCATCGCGATGTCGTTCAGAAGGAAGACGATTCTCATCGCCGGAACCGGATATGCCGGCGAAAGCAAGAAGTCGGTCTTTTCCTACCTGAACTACACCTATCCCGATGCCGGCGTCATGCCCATGCACTGCTCCGCCAACCACGCCAACGGCAACCCCGACGACGTCGCGGTGTTCTTCGGGCTGTCGGGAACGGGAAAGACGACGCTGTCGACTGACCCCGCAAGAACCCTCATCGGAGACGACGAGCACGGGTGGTCGGACAACGGAACCTTCAATCTGGAAGGCGGGTGCTACGCAAAGACCATAGGACTCGACCCTGCAAGCGAACCCGAAATCTACGCAACGACGCGAATGTTCGGCACCGTGATCGAGAACATGGTTTTCGACCCGCATACCCGCGAACCGGACTACCGGGACGCCAGCATCTCGGAAAACATGCGATGCGCCTACCCGCTTTCGTACATCGGGAGCGCCTCCGGTACCGGGGTCGCCGGAGTGCCCAGGCACATTTTCATGCTCACCTGCGACGCCTTCGGCGTGCTTCCGCCCATTGCCCGGCTGACCCCGGAGCAGGCCGTCTATCACTTCCTTTCCGGCTTCACCTCGAAGACCCCCGGCACCGAACAGGGCGTCGCTGAACCGCAGCCCACCTTCTCGGCCTGCTACGGAGCCCCGTTCATGCCGCGCCGGGCCGAGGAGTACGGCGCACTTCTTCGCGAACGGATCCGGCTGGCCGCGCCCGCCTGCTGGCTCGTCAACACGGGCTGGACGGGCGGCGCCTACGGCGTCGGCAGAAGGATTCCCATCGGTATCACGCGGCGCCTGCTTTCGCTGGCGCTGGACGGAGCGCTCGCAGGCCTCGAGTTCCGAAGGGATCCCGATTTCGGATTCGAGGTTCCGCTCGCCGTTCCCGGCATCGACAGCGGGCTGCTGCGGCCCCGCGACACATGGGAGGATCCCGCGGCCCACGAGAGGCAGACGGCGCGCCTTCTGTCGATGTTCACCCGCAACTTCGAAAAGTTCGACATCGGCCCGAACCGCGGCGCGCTTTCGGAATTGCGGGCGGCCTGTTGAGAGACGGAAAGGAAGTCCGGCCGCCGGGCGCGCGCCGTGCCCGGCAGGTTCCGCTACCGGGACGGGGCGGGCCGGAACCTTCATGAACCGGAACTCTTCAACCGGATTTCGGGACTTGGGCGCCGCGGCACTCAAGGATGTCGGGACTGTCCTTTCGCGGCTCGCGGATGGGCTGCGCAGCGAATGCGTCGTCGACGGCCGACTCGATTCGCGCCGTTTCGAGAAGTTCCAGTACGCGGCGCACGGCCTCGCCTGGTTTGCGACCTACGCCGAGGGAATGCGCCGTCTTCTCGACTGGGCGGCAGAACTCGACGAACGGGGGCAATTCGGCGAAATCGAATCCCTCGTCCTCCGCATCGCCCTCGGCGAATATCTCGCGCAGTTGTCGGGCGGGCTGGCGATGTCGCAGGGCGAGATCGCCCGCGCCGCGGACTTCGGGCTGGCCGGCGACCTGGCCGCCCCGCTTGCGGGCGCGGCCGTCGGGCAGTGCGTTGCCGAGGGCAACACGGACTCCGCGAGGGCGGAACTGTGCGCGCTCATGCTTTCGGCCGAAGGCGCCGCGACGTTCGGCGCGCCGGCGCTGACCGAGGAACTCGACATGGTTCGCGAGCAGTTCCGGCGCTTCGCGAACGAGAGGATCATCCCTTTCGCCCATCGCTGGCACCTGAATGACGAACTCATCCCGATGGAGATCATCCGCGAAATGGCCGATCTCGGCGTTTTCGGCCTGACGATACCTGAAGACTACGGCGGACTGGGCCTTTCAAAGACCGCAATGTGCGTAGTGTCCGAGGAACTCTCGCGCGGTTTCATCGGAGTCGGATCGCTCGGAACCCGATCCGAAATCGCCGCCGAACTGGTCCTCTGCGGCGGCACCGGCGAGCAGAAGCGGCACTTGCTGCCCGGAATTGCCTCCGGCGAGGCGCTGCCCACTGCCGTTTTCACGGAGCCGGACACCGGCTCAGACCTCGGCGCGCTCCGGACCCGGGCCGCAAGGGTCGGGGACGAATACATCGTCTCCGGCAGCAAGACCTGGATTACGCACGCCGCACGCGCCAACCTGATGACGCTGATGGCGCGCACCGACCCGACCACGGACGACCACAGGGGCCTTTCAATGTTCCTCGCCGAGAAGTCGCCCGGCACGACGGAGAACCCGTTTCCGGACGACGGCATCTCGGGGAGCGAGATCCGCGTCCTCGGCTATCGCGGCATGAAGGAATACGAGATCGGCTTCCAGGGCTTCCGCGTGCATCGCGACTGCCTGCTAGGCGGCGTCGAGGGGCATGGATTCCGCCAGCTCATGACGACATTCGAGTCGGCCCGGATCCAGACCGCGGCGCGCGCGGTCGGAGTCGCGCAGTCCGCGCTCGAAGCCGCGCTTCGCTACGCCGAAGAACGGCGGCAGTTCGGCAAGCCGCTCGTCCGGTTTCCGCGGGTCTACGCGAAATTGGCGATGATGGCGGCGGAAATCATGGTCGCGCGCCAACTGACCTATCACGCGGCGCGCGAGAAGGACGCCGGTCGCCGCTGCGACCGGCAGGCGGGCATGGCGAAACTGCTCGCGGCGCGGGTCGCCTGGTCGGCGGCCGACAACGGCGTCCAGATTCACGGCGGCAACGGATTCGCCGAGGAGTACCCGATAAGCCGAATCCTGTGCGATGCGCGAATACTGTCCATTTTCGAAGGCGCGGCCGAAATCCAGGCCCAGGTCATCGCGCGTCGTCTGCTTCTCGATTGATTTCCGGAGATCCGCCGCCTGGTCCGGCTTCCTCCGCCTCCGAGGCCTCCGCTTCCCTGCGCATGACGTGGCGCCGGTACCGTTCGACGAACCTGGCCCGCGCCTGCGGGATCGGGGCGTCGCCGAGGGCCGGCGCGAGCCACTTGTCGAGGAAGTGCCCCGTTATTCCGAGCGCATCAAGGATTTCCCCCCGGTTCGCCCCGCCCGCTTCCGCGGCCCCGCGGCCCGCTTTCAGAAGCATTGGCGGCAGGGGAAGCAGGTGCCTTGAATACGCGGCGCCACCTGCGCCGCTGACGGCGCGCCCCGTCCGTGGAGACACGTAGACGAGGTCCCTCGAACTTCCGGTGGCGGCGCACGTCCGGAGATCCAGGCCGTACCCGAGATCCTCGAGCAGTTGCATTTCCCAGAGCGCATAGCGCGACTCCCAGTCCGCGCCCGCCTCCATTCTGTCGAGAAGATCGACCGTCGTCCGGTAAAGCGCCGGAAGTGACATGCGCTCGGGAAACGCGAAGCCGACGAGAGCCGCTACCGAACCGAGCGCCGAAAGGGCCAGACCATCCGAGAGGACGCGGCATCGCGCGCGCAACGGCTCCACGCGGAATGCGCCTAGATGCTCTTCCAGCCGGGCGCGCCAGACGAGGCCGACCTGGGAACCCACCTGCAGCACGGGCGCCATCCTCGGCATGCCGCCGCCTCGGACCAGACCCGCGTGACGACCGTGGGCGGCGGTCAGCGCGTGAACGATCGCGGATGACTCGCCGTGGCCCCTGACCGACACGATTACGCCCTCGTCGACCCACTCCACGGCCGCCTATCCCCTCTCCAGACCCGGCGCGTCAAGCAGGTGCCGACCGTCGCGGTCCTCGACTTCCACGACCCAGAGGTCGGGATCGTTCCGCCGCTGTCGCGCGAGCACCATGTCCGCCTCACGGTCCTCGCAATCGCATAGAACCTGCCACGTCCCGGCATCGCCGCCAAACGCAACGCGCTGATACACGGTCGCATTGCCGTCAAGCGTATTGAGCTTCACCATGACCGCGCCAGCCGTATCGTCGCCGCGCGCGGTCAGAAACGCGGGGATGTCGGCGATCTGCAGCCGGCGGATGTACGCCTGGACCCAGATAGCAGTCTTCAGCCGCGCGTTCACGGATTTCGCGCGACCGTTTCCGATCGTCCAGGGAGCGTGGCCGCGCCGGCTGCTCCTCCGCCCGCGGAACGGCGACGGACCCGCACATGCAGGAAAAGGTGAACCTCCGTCCCGAGCACCTCGCGTAGCTCGGCGCGCGCAGCCGTGCCGACGGCCCTGAGGGTTTGACCCTTCGGGCCAAGCGCAATGCCCCGGTGGCCTTCGCGCGCGACGAGTATCGCCTGTTCTATCCGGATCGAGCCGTCGCGCCGCTTCTCCCACTTCTCCGTCTCGACCGAAAGCGTGTACGGCAACTCGCGATGCAGCCGCAGCATCAGCTTTTCGCGCGTGATCTCGGCGGCCACGACCTGCCGGGAGATGTCGGCAACCTGATCGGCGGGGAATTGCCACGGGCGAAGCGGGATGGCGGTCGTCAGCCAGTTCCGAAGGTCCTCGACGCCGGAGCCAGACCTGGCGGAGATCATGAAGTTCGCCTCGAATTCCCGGATCCGGTTGATTTCGGCCGCCTGTTCCAGAAGCACGGGGGGGCGCACAAGGTCGATCTTGTTGATGGCGAGTACGCCGCGCGGCATCTCCAGGGATGCGGAACCCGAGTCCCGGCTCTCCGAATCCAGGCGTCCCAGAATCCGCCGCAGCTCCGGCGTGATTCCGCGGTGCGCTTCCGTCAGAAGGACAAAGATGTCGGAGTCCCAAAGCGATGACCACGCGTCCATGCGCGAGCGGCCTGTCGCTATTGCGCCGCGCGCGGAACAGCCCCGGCGTATCGACGAAGACCAGCTGCGCCGCCCCGCACGTCGCAATTCCGCTGATCCGGAAGCGCGTGGTCTGCACCTTGTGCGTCACCGCCGAGACCTTCTTGTCCGACGAGGCGGTTCATCAGCGTGGACTTGCCGGCGTTCGGCTCTCCGACAAGCGCGACGCACCCGCAGCGCCTTCCGTCCGTCATTCGGTTGCGTCCAAAGTTGCGAGCATGGCCTCCGCCGCCTTGCGCTGGCCCTTCCGGATGGACGTCGCGGTCGCGCGTGTTCTGCGGCCATCGGCCATCACGGCCTCGATCGTGAAAACCGGCGCGTGGTCGGGGCCGGACCGGCGGAGCTGCCGGTAAGTCCGGAGGGGCCATGCCGCGCGCCTGCGCCCATTCCTGCAGGCGCGACTTCGCGTCGAGCGAGTCTTCGAACCCCTGGTCAAGGTAGCTCCCCCAGAGCCGGGCTTACGAGGCGCCTCGCCGCCCCGATTCCCCCGTCGCGGTAGACGCCCGCAACGAGCGCTTCCAGCCCGTCTTCCAGCGCCGACGGATTCGGCTTGCCGCCGGGCGCAGCCGAGCTGTCGAGCTGGAGGACCGAACCCAGGTCGATCTCGCGCGCGATCCGAACGCAAGCCTCGCCGCAGACAAGGCCGTTGTAACGAGTCGCAAGCTCGCCCCTCTTTGGCATCGGGGAAGCGTTCGAAAACGAGATCGGCAACGAGAAGCCCGATGACCCGGTCGCCGAGGAATTCGAGCCGCTGGTTGTTGCCTGAGACCGGCGCGCGAACCGACGGGTGCGTCAGCGCCTCTTCAAGGAGGTCGGGGTTGCGGAACCTGTACCCGATCCGGTCCGACAACTTGCCGAGCTGATGCGGCCGGTTCAATCAAGCCTCTTGAAGTACCTGTCTCCGCGCCACGTCCAGAACGCCAGTATCCAGGTGCCGGCGGACGAGAATACCACTCGGTCGGCACGGCCGACGAGATTCTCGTGCGGCACGAACCCGACGCCGCCGACGTTTCGCGGGAACCGCCCGTCCTGGGAATTGTCGCGGTTGTCGCCGATGAAAAGATAGTGTCGTTCGGGAACGGAATAGAGCGGCGTATTGTCGGCAAATCCCGATTCAATGTCGAGAACGAAGTGGCTGACTCCGTTCGGCAGGGTTTCTTCGTAGAGGTCCTTTTCGCACACGGAACCGATCGGCACCGGCCGGTTGCGGCAGCGCGGCGTGTTTCGCATAGGCCCCTGCCGCTCCTTGACCTCTTCAAACACGCCCTGATGCTCGCGCGGAACCGCTGCGCCGTCAATGAACAGCTGCCCGTCCTTCAGCTGGACCTGTTCTCCAGGCAATCCGATCAGGCGCTTGATGTAGTCGGCGCCGGTGACCGGGTGCTTGAAGACAATGATGTCTCCCCGCTCGGGCTCCCCTCCAAGGAGCCGGCCTTCCCAGTCGCGCGCAAACCAGCAGAAATTGAAGTTCCTGATCTGCGGGCAGGACGCCCAGGAGTACCCGTAGGGCATCTTGTTCACGAACAGGAAGTCTCCGATGAGGAGCGTCGACTTCATGGATCCGGACGGAATCCAGAACGGTTGGAAAAAGAGGGTCCTGATCACGCCGGCGATCAGGAGAGCGTACACGATGGTCCGGAAGGTATCGCTGAACCAGCCGGAGTCCCGCTTTTTCGCCGATTGCATTCGTCTTTCCGCCATGTGTCCAGGATCGCCTGCGCCGGGCCGTGTGCTAAATGAACCGAGGACGGTGCCTAGTCAACCGGAACGGCCTCGATGACCACGAATGCCTGGGCCCACGGATGATCATCGGTCAGGGACACGTGAACCACGGCGCGGTAGCCTTCCGGGGTCATGTCGTCGAGACGGCTCGCAGCCCAGCCCTTCAGTTCCATCACGGGCTGGCCGGACCGCAGGTTGTCGACCGCCATGTCCTTCCATGCGATCCCCATCCTGAGTCCGGTCCCGAGGGCTTTCGAGCATGCTTCCTTGGCGGCCCAGCGCCGGGCATAGGTTCCCGCCGTGTCGCGGCGGCGTTCCGCCTTCGCGCGCTCCACGGGCGTGAACACCCGCTTGCGAAACCTGTCTCCGAAACGATCGAGCGTGGCCTCGATCCTTTCGATGTTCGCGAGGTCCGTGCCGATGCCGAGGATCATCCGCTCGCCGCAGGCGCCCGCAGCAGCTCACGCCGGGACTTCGTCCGGCGAACCGGATCGTGCGTCCTGCATGAGTTCGCGCATCCTGCAAATGGCGCTGTCCAGGCCGGAAAAGATCGCTTCGCCGACGAGGAAATGGCCGATGTTCAGTTCGACCACCTCCGGGATCTCGGCAACCTGCCTCACGGTATCGAATGTCAACCCGTGCCCCGCGTGCACCTCGAGACCGACCGAGGCGGCAAATGCGGCCATGTCCCGGAGTTTCCCGAGTTCCTCGTCGCGCCGCGTCGCCTTGCCGGCCAGATGCGCTTCGCAGTAACCGCCCGTATGCAGCTCCACGATCTGCGCGCTGATTCGCGCCGCCGCTTCGATCTGCCGTTTTTCCGCCGCCACGAATATCGAGACGCGGCATCCCGCGTCCCTGAGAGGAGCGATGAAACCTGCGATCCGGTTCTCCTCGCGCGCGATCTCGAGGCCCCCCTCCGTGGTTCGTTCCTCCCGCTTCTCGGGCACGATGCATACCGCATGCGGCCGGTGCCGAAGCGCGATCGCCTGCATCTCTGCAGTCGCCGCCATTTCGAAATTCAGGGGCAGGGAAATGCCTTCCATGATCGCGTGGATGTCTTGATCCGTGATGTGGCGTCGGTCTTCGCGCAGGTGCGCGGTGATGCCGTCGGCACCCGCCGCCTCCGCCAGCTGCGCGGCGCGGACGGGGTCCGGCCATGTGCCCCCCCGCGCATTTCGCACCGTCGCAACGTGATCGATGTTGACGCCGAGTCGAAGACATCCCGGGCGTCCGGTCGATGCGTTTGTCATGTCGGTCTCCCCGAGAATCGCCCGTCGCGGTTCGGACGGCGCTTTGCCCTGCGTTTCTGATATGCCTGAATCAGAGGCCGCGTCACGAAGTAGGTGGCGAATGCCGCGGCCGTTCCCCAGACCAGCCCGCCGACGAAATAGGGCAGAACTATCGACTGCCCGAGATCCCAGACGCCACCCCATGCGGCGGGTTCCGGCCCGAACATGGCGAGAACGTTCGACCAGCCGGTAGCGTAGGCATCCCGGAAGGCGTTCCGGACCGTGGCGATCGCGGTATCCTCCCCGCCCATTCCGAGAATCCAGAAGCCGGTCCTGTAGCTGACTGCGGCGATCGCGGGAAACGTGACCGGATTGCCGGCGAAGGTTCCGACGATCGCTGCAAGGAGGTTGCCGCGAACAACGAGGGCAAGGAGCGCCGCAAACAGGAAGTGCAGGCCGAACATCGGGGAAAAGCACACGAAAACGCCGCAGGCAAGGCCGAGCGCAATCCTGTGGGGCGAATCGGACAGCCGCCTGATCCTGTGGGCGATGTATTCGACGGCGCGGCGCCAGCCGGACCGCGGATAAATGAACTCCGCGACGTTCTCCGCAACCGATCTCTTGGTTCGCCTCTTGAACATGAGTGTCTCCGGGGGCTCGCGACGGTTCCTGCGGAGGCGTCAGCTTCGCACCGCCGCCGGCGTCGGCAGGACGCGGCCCTGGCTTCGTTCGACATGCGCGACGTTCGAGTCGGCTTCCACCGCGGTCATGACGTGGTAGAGATGCTCGACGTCCCGGACCTCGATTTCGAAGAGCATCCGGTAGTAGTCCGGTTTCCGGTCCGTGAAATGCAGGTCCGAGATATTCGACTTCTGTTCGCCGATGAGCGTGCAGATCCGGCCGAGGACGCCGGCGCTGTTCTGCATGATGACGTCAACCCATGCCTTGTGGCTTTCCGACCGGCTGCCGTCGGACCACTGCAGGTCGATCCAGCGTTCGGGCTGGTCCTCGTAGGCGACCAGCTCGTCGCACTGCACCATGTGTACCTGGACTCCCTTTCCGCGCGTCGCAATTCCAACGATTCGTTCGCCGGGAAGGGGATGGCAGCATTCCGTTCCCTTCGCGTACTGACCGGACGACAGCCCGACGATCCTGCAAGGCGGCCTGGCCGTGCTGTCGTCGGCCCTCGGCAGGAGTTCCGGATAGAGCGCTTCGACGAGGTCCGAGCCGGTGATCTCGGCGCGTCCGATCCGGACAAGGAGTTCGTTTGCGCTGCCGAAACCGAATCGATTCGCCGCGATCTGAAGCGCCCTGTCGGTCGCGGGTTTGCCAATGTGGTCCAGGGCGACCCGCGCCAGTTCGCGGCCGAAGTTGATTTCGCTCTGCTCCTTCTCCATCTTCAGCGCGCGGCGAATGGCCGCCCTGGCGCGACCGGTCGCGGCGTGCTCCATCCACAGCGAGCTCGGCTTCTGCCCGTGCGCGGTGAGGATCTCGACGGTCTGGCCGTTGCGGAGCTCGGTCCAGAGAGGAACCCTGCGTCCATCGACCTTGGCGCCGGCGCACTCCGATCCTACGTTGGTGTGGATGGCGTAGGCGAAGTCTATCGGCGTCGCTCCTTTCGGAAGGCCTATGACCTTCCCGTTGGGCGTAAAGCAGAATACCTTGTCGGAGAACATCTCGAGCTTGACGTGTTCGAGGAGATTCTCGTAGGGCTCGCCGGCAACCAGACCGTTGACGAGATCCGAAATCCAGGATCCCGGGTCGACCACGAACGGATTCCTGACCCGCACGCCGTCACGGTAGGACCAGTGAGCGGCGATCCCCGTTTCCGCCACCTCGTGCATGGTCTGGGTGCGGATCTGGATTTCGACCTGCTTGCCGTCCCGCCCCGAAACGGTGGTGTGAATCGAACGGTACCCGTTGGCTTTCGGCTGGCTTATGTAGTCCTTGAAGCGGCCCGGAACCGCACTCCAGCGTCCGTGTACGGCACCAAGCGCCTTGTATGCATCCTCCTCGCTTCCGGTGATGATGCGGAATCCGAAAATGTCGCTCAGTCTCGAAAATTCCTCCTTCTTCTCCTGCAACTTTCGCCACACCGAATACGGCTTTTTTTCGCGCCCGGATACCGTCGCCTGAACGCCGGCGCGCTCGAGCACGTCCCTGACGTCTTCGGTGATGCGGGGAATGAGATCGCCGGTCTGCCGCTTCAGGCTCAGGAACCGGCGCATGATCGACTTGCGGCCCCGGGGGTTCAGGATCCTGAACGCATGGTCTTCGAGTTCGTCGCGCATCCATTGCATTCCCATGCGCCCGGCCAGCGGCGCGTAGATGTCCATGGTTTCGCGCGCTTTCCTTTCCTGCTTGTGCGGAGGGAGATGCTGGATCGTCTTCATGTTGTGCAGGCGGTCGGTAAGCTTGACCATGATGACCCGGACATCGCGGGACATTGCGAGCAGCAGTTTCCTGAAGTCCTCCGCCTCCCGCTCCTTGACCGACTCGAGCGAAAGATTGGTCAGTTTCGTCACGCCGTCGACGAGATCTGCAATCTCCGAACCGAATCTCCGCGACAGCTCGTCGTAAGTCGACTTGGTGTCTTCCAGAGTGTCGTGAAGAAGCGCCGTCGCGATCGAGGCGTCATCGAGGCGGTGGTCCGCAAGTATGCTGGCGACGGCGAACGGGTGCGTGAAATAGGGTTCGCCCGAGTGTCGAAACTGGCCTCGGTGCATCTTCTGCCCGTAGGAGCAGGCCTCGCGGATGATCTGCAGGTTCGACGCCGGATTGTAAGACCCGATTACGGAAAGGAGCCCTTCGACGTCGACCATGTAGCTCCGCACCTGATGGGGCGTCGAACATGGTCCCTGGATACCCACCGGACTATTCGCCTCCCTTTGCTTCCATCAGCTTGCGAAGAAGGCTTTCTTCCGGCGTGTCGTCGTCCGGTCTGGCGTTTCCGGCGGTCAGAAGCGCCGCCAGCCGATCCTCTTCTTCCGGTTCGTCGACCTCGA
>CAXXWA010000013.1:0-53166 GCA_963662815.2 uncultured Amylibacter sp. | reverse complement strand
ATGTCGTCGTCCGCGATCCCCGCGAGCGCGGAGAGCACGCGCTCGCCAGGCGATCGTGCGAGGAGGGCGAGCAGTTTCGATTTCGCCGCGGGACAACCGCATTCGCCCATGGTGACCGCGGCCTGTTGCGCGACGACGGGGCTCGGGTCGGTGAGGCCCGGCATCAGCTCGGCGCAGGAAAACGCGTCGTTTTTCGGGCAGCCCTGCGCGAGCGCGAAGGTCAGTTCCCGGACGCGGGCGTTCTCCGAAACAAGGTGCGGATCGAGGAAGTTCTTCGGGAGCTTCAGTTCGCGTTTCACGGCGGCCTCGAGGCCCAATTCCAGGAGTCCCGCGGGAAACGCGCATGAAAGCAGGATGTCCCGGAGCGCGCGTGACGCCGCCTCTCCCGGCAGCCCGTCAAGCGCGCTGACGACCGCGACCTGTTCTCGGAGCGGCGACCGGCGACCGTAACCGACATGCCGGTTCCACAGCTTTTGGAGCGCATCGACTGCGCAGTCGGGATGCCGTCGAACGATTTCCGAACTGAGTTCGTCGACCTCATTCAACCTCGACAGAACCACCCTGTCGCAGAGGTCCTGGTCGGAGAGCTCGCGCAGATCGAGGTTTGCGGACCGGGGTATCGCATCCGGCTCTACGCCGGCATAATCGACCAACGGCTGATCGAAGAGATCCGGCTGGACGATGGCCGTTCCGTTTCCGCTTCCCCTTGGTTTCCCGGTCACTGCGTCCGCCGTCGCATCAACCCGGCACCGCCGCGCCGACGACTGCGCCGGTGCGCGTGGCCCTGGCCTTGCTGGCTGAACGCAAAGGATGCCATGCCCGGACTAGTTGCTCTCGACGACCTTCCCTGGGTTCATGATGTTCAGCGGGTCAATCATTCTCTTGATGCTTCCCATCACAGACCAGGCATCTCCGTGTTCCTCGGCCATGAACGCCATTTTTCCGGCGCCGATGCCGTGTTCTCCGGTGATCGTCCCGCCGAGTCGAAGCGCGCGCCTGTTCATGGCGGCGGCGAGCGATTTCGCGACTTCGAGTTCTCTCGGGTTTTCGGGGTCGACGAGCAGAGCCGTGTGAAAGTTGCCGTCTCCGACATGCCCGACTATCGGGCCCTCTATGGGGCTTGCTTCTATTTCCGCTGCAGTTTCGGTGATGGCTTCCGCGAGTCGCGAAATCGGCACGCAGACGTCCGTCGTCAGCACGCGGCATCCGGGCCGCATCGCCTTCGCAGCGAAGTAAGCGTTGTGCCGCGCCCGCCAGAGCGCGGACCTATCTTCGGATCGAGACGCCCAGCGAAATCCGCCGCCGCCGAATTCCGCGACCAGTTCTCCGACGGCCTCCGCCTGCTCGGCGACCGAGGCGGACGAACCGTGAAACTCCATGAACAGGTGCGGCTTCGACGGCAGGTTCATGGTCCTGTCCCAGGCGTTCAGACCGCGGACCATGGCTGCGTCGGCGAGCTCGATGCGTGCGACCGGAATTCCCAACTGGATGGTGGCGATGACAGCAGAGACGCATTGTCCGACGTCCTCGAACGCACAGACGGAAGCGGTGACGGCCTCCGGTTGGCCGTGGAGTCGGAGAGTCAGTTCCGTAATGACGCCAAGCGTGCCTTCCGATCCGACGAACAGGCCCGTCAGGTCATATCCGGACGAACTCTTGCGCGCCCGGCTGCCGGTCCTGATTGCCTTTCCGTCCGGGAGGACGACTTCGAGCGCGAGCACGTTGTCGCGAAGCGTTCCATAACGGACTGCGGTGGTGCCGGACGCCCGCGTCGCGGCCATGCCGCCGAGGGTGGCGTTGGCGCCAGGATCAATCGGAAAGAAGAGGCCCGTAGCACGAAGCTCGGTGTTGAGATCCTCGCGCGTTATCCCCGGTTGCACGACTGCATCGAGATCTTCCGCGTTTACCGCGAGGACAGAGTTCATCAATGACATGTCGAGGCATATTCCGCCTCTGAACGCCAGTGCATGACCTTCAAGCGAGGTCCCGACGCCCCAAGGGACCACGGGACAGTGCTCGGCGGCGCAGATTCGCATGATTTCCGCGACGTCTTCCGTGGATTCCGGGAAGGCAACCGCGTCGGGAGGCGTCACGGCGAAGTAGGACTCGTTCTGCCCGTGCAGATCGCGTACGACGTCCGACGTCGCCAGCCGGTTGCCGAGCAGGTCGGAAAGGTGCGGCAGAGCATTCTCGAACGGCATGGCCGTCCCCCGGGCGGATTTGGTGGATGCAGACTACCGGAACGGCGGTTCGCCTGCCAGTGCCGATGATCCCAGGGACGCGCGGACATCTGCAATCCCCACTGGCCGAATTGACTCGCTACGCCCCGGACGCTGAATCGGCCCCGGCTTAATTCACGCACGCCGTTCGACTTCGAAGCCGTGATCCTCACCGCGGCCCAAGCCGAATGCCTCCCGCGACCCGAATTTGTTCATGGTTCTGCCGCTGGCAAACAGCCATGACTCCCGGGGCCGTAACTGGGCGATCCTGTGAGGTTGAACTCGATTTCGCTCGGGTTTCCGATCACTCACGACGCGTGATGCAGCATGCCGTCAGCGCCGGTCTGAACTGCTCGTCCGCTTGCCAAACGAATCATCGAAGTGATCGCGCATTGGGCGAGCCGGTTCGCCTTTCGGAGCGGGCAGAGTTTCTGGGGAGCGCCATGGCGACCTTGGCGGCAACGAACCGCCACGATGGCACGCGGAGACCAGCCGGAGCTTGTGGTTGAGAGCCGCGGGATTCGGAAGAGCTCTCTCTTTCTGCGCTCCGTTCCGATATTTTCAGTCCCGACAGCCAGCAAGCTGATCACGGCCCAAGTGTCACAGTCCAGAGCGGTCGCCAATCTGCATCCGGAAAGAAGGGGCGAAGCCTGTACCGCTGGGCCGAATTTGGCGTGACGAGGATGGAAGAATTCGCAAGGCGCGTTGCTGTGAACGAGAAACACGGTCGGGGCGAATCCGTTCGCGCCGCAGCGGATACCAGGCGAAACCCGGCCTAAAACGAGCACGTCCTAAAGGGGAAGCTTCATGGCCGATCAACAGCCGAACGAGATCCGGACGCCTCAAGATCTTCGGGCGGTCGCCGCCACCCTGCATTGATCCCGGGGACTTTAGAGGCGCTCGCAAGGCACATCAGAGTTGACGGGCGGCTGATCCGATGCCAGGCGCGCGGCGCGCCTATCCGGCAAGGTTCATACAGGACACGCTGGTCCTGCTCGGGGTCGACGCAGCGACGGAGACTGCTTGGCGCCGCGGCGAGTGGATTGTGGGCGAAGGACGGACAGGCCCCGGGCACCGGCGGGAGGATGTCATGCACGCGTGGCCGCGCGGTTCCGCTGCCAGGCCATCGAGGTCGATCCGGACACCGGCCTGCCGGCGCCAGAAAAGAAACTGGCGGATGCCGCCGCCGGACTGGCTTGTTCCGCGTCCGACGACAGGGCACTGACAGGGTTCGACTGGATCGATTGCCTGCCGACCGGCCGTGCGCCGCTGGCGTTCCTGAACGCGACCGCCGACGCCGTCCAGGAAAACGCGGGCCATTCACGGCACTTCCAAGACCAGCGATCGGGGCGAGATCGAGCCACGAGGATCAGGAAATGGCAACATTCGAGCCGACTGTCCGTGCCGCCTTACACGCAGCGCGACAAAGCTGGAAATTCGACATGAAGCCCGCGCGCCCACGCCCGAGCTGCGCTTCATTTTTCAGCGTGCAGCGGTGTCAACAGCATGGGGAAGTGTCCGGTGCAGGCAACATGCTGAGTTCGAATCACTTGCCCGAATGCAATCCGTGGTATACCATATGCCAATATGCTTGGTTTGTCGGTAGCAAGCCGGATGACCTTGCATGCGTTGAAGACGGAAATTCCGTCGCGCAGAATGTCCGTACGGTCGAGTAGTTCTCGCATGACGGGCGAAGCGTATGGCGGATTTCCCAAACTGAGAGGAAGCAAGGAATGCGACTACTCCAAAAATTCCTGACCGGTTCGGTCCTGGCACTTGGCGCGATTACGATTTCGTTCGCTGGGTTGGTGGAGAAGGCCGAGGCTGCCTGGAAGCCGAAAAAACCGGTTGAGTTCATCATCATGGCTGGTACCGGCGGCGGTGCCGACCAGATTGCAAGATTGCTGCAGGGGCTCATTGAGCAAAAGGACCTTTCGCCACGGCCGTTCATTCCGATCAACAAGCCGGGCGGTTCCGGCGCGGAAGCGCTGCTCTATCTCAAGGACAAGGCGGGGGACGACCATACTGTCCTGGTGACGCTGAACTCCTTCTACACCACGCCGATCATTCAGGAAGATCTTGGTGTGGACATCTCGACCTTCACGCCCATCGGTCGCATGGCGCTTGATACGTTCCTGCTTTGGGTCCATGCCGAGAATGAAGGCATCACCGATCTCGACAGCTACGTGGCGGCGGTGCAGGCGGCAGGCAAGGACTGGAAGGTCGGCGGCACCGGCTCGGGCCAAGAAGACTCGATTCTGACCGCCATGATGGAAGCCGAATTCGGATACGAGGTAACCTACATCCCGTTCCCGGGTGGCGGGACCGTCGCGAAGAACCTGATCGGCAAGCATATCGATTCGACAGTCAACAACCCGGCGGAACAAAACGAATTCTACCGTGCGGGACAATCCAAGCCTCTCGTCCAGTTCACGCCGGAACGCATGGCTGCATATCCGGACATTCCGACTGCGCGGGAACTCGGCCACGACATCGTTTACTTCATGCAACGCTCCATCAACGGACCGCCCGGCATGTCGGCTGAAGCGAGGGATTGGTACATTGATCTTTTCAAGACTCTGTTCGATTCCGAAGAGTGGCAGACCTTCTGCACCGAGGACGGCCTGACCTGCGACGAGTGGGTTGCCGGCGACGACCTGGCGGCGTTCCACGACGAACAGGGCAGACGCCACCGGGAACTCATCGAGTCGGTTGGCGCCGCAGCGATTACCGGGGAGTAGTCTCTCCTGTCGAAAGGCCGGGCACCCGGCTTCCGGGTGTCCGGCCCCCGCACAACAGAATTGACTCAGGATCCGCACATCTGTCCGGGCAACGGCGATCGCATGGACAGGTATTGCGGTTCAGGTTTTGATGTGCCTTTCTCAACGCATTCGCGTCGACAAATCGCGGGCTTGGAGAGTTCATGAGCGTACGTCACGCAGACCTTCTCATGGCAATTGCGACGATCCTGATGTCGCTCGGCCTTATGTGGTCGTCGACCGACGGGTTGGCGATAGGCTGGGTCGCCAACAAGGGGCCCGGTTCCGGTTTCTGGCCGTTCTGGCTGGCTGTAGGGATGCTCCTGTGTTCGATCACCACAATCGTGCGCTGGTACCTGCGCATGACCCCGGAGTCCCGATCTGACGAAACCTACATTTCGCGCGATGCGGCTGTCGTGGTCGGCACGTCCGTGGCGGCGCTGTTCGCGCTGCTTGCTGGAATTCACTTCATCGGAACTTACCTCGCGCTGCCATTGTTCCTCCTTTTCTACTTCCGGGTTGTCGGCCGCCACGACTGGCCCGCCACGATCATGCTCGCGGGCGGGATTCCCGTGTTCATTTTCGCGCTCTTCGAGTGGGCCCTTCAGATCCCGCTGCCAAAGGCCCTGACCGAGGAATGGTTCTACCCAGTATTCGACATCATGTACGAGACGGACTATTTCTGGATATTCGTCCTGGGCGCATTCGCCCTTCTCGCCGCGATATCGTTCGCGGTTCGCGTACTCACGCAGCGCCGGGAAGGGTAGGCCGCGATGGAAACCATCCTGACATCCCTCGCGGGAGGGCTCCTTCAGGCCTTCGAACCCCTGAACCTGCTGATGATTATCTTCGGGTGCACCGTTGGACTGTTTGTCGGCGCAATGCCGGGACTCGGCTCCGTGAATGGCGTTGCGATCCTGTTGCCGATAACCTTCCTGGTGCCGCCGACGGCGGCGATCATCTTCCTCGCGGCAGTCTACTACGGCGCCATGTACGGCGGGGCCATCAGTTCAATAACTCTCGGCATACCCGGCGCGTCGACCGCCGTGGCCACCGTCTTCGACGGCAGGCCGCTGGCAATGTCAGGAAAGGCGGATCAGGCGCTCACGGCCGCGGCCATTGCCTCCTTTATCGGCGGAACGATTTCGGTCGTGCTGTTCACCCTCTTCGCTCCTCCGCTTGCGGAATTCGCGCTCAAGTTCGGACCGCCCGAAGAATTCGCCCTGATGGTGCTGGCGTTCGCGACATTCATCGGGCTCGGCGGGGACGACATCCCGAAGACGATCTTTTCGATCCTCATCGGGCTGGTTCTGGCAACCGTCGGTCTGGACATCATTTCCGGCAAGCCGCGCCTCATTTTCTTCGATATGTCCGGGTTCCTGCACGGCATCAATTTCCTCGTTCTCGCGATCGGAATCTATGGCATCGGCGAGATGCTCTGGACTCTCGAGACCACGGGAGGAAAGGTGATCGTCCACAAGGTAAGGATGACCTGGCGCGGGTTCCTTGCCAACGTCGGATCGATCAAGGGATACATCAGGTCCACCTCCCTCGGGTCCGTCCTGGGATATTTCGTCGGCACGCTTCCGGCGGCGGGAGCCACGCCCGCATCGCTGATGTCCTACGGGCTCGCAAAGACCTTTTCGAAAGACCCGGACTCCTTCGGCAAGGGGAATGTCGCCGGAGTCGCGGCGCCGGAAGCGGCCAACAATGCGGCATCGACCGGGTCAATGCTGCCGATGATCACGCTCGGAATTCCCGGTTCGCCGACGACTGCGATCCTTCTCGGCGGGATGATCATCTGGGGCTTGCGTCCAGGCCCGCTTCTGTTCACCGAGAATCCCGACTTCGTCTGGGGGCTGATCGGATCGCTCTACGTCGCGAATCTCTTCACGGTTCTCATCAACCTCGCGTTCATACCCGTGTTCGTGCGCGTGCTCACGCTGCCCTTCACGATTCTCGCACCCGTCATCTTCGTGCTCTGCATTGTAGGCGGTTATGCGCCGACCCAGACCATGCACGACGTTTGGCTCATGCTGCTCTTCGGCATCATGGGATACCTGATGCGCAAGCTGAACTATCCCGTCGCGCCGGCAGTGCTCGCGATCGTGCTCGGGCCGCTCGCCGAACGGTCTCTGCGACAGTCGCTCCTGTCGTCCCAGGGCGATGTGCTCGTGTTCTTCGAGCGCCCGATTTCGGCCGTTTGCATCGCACTTGCCGTCGCGCTGATGCTCTATCCGTTGTTCCTCGCGTGGCGGCGGCGGAAGGAGCGCGAGGCGGCCGTCTCGGGCAAGGAGCCGCCGCGCGAGTAGGCAAAGGGTTCACTGAAGGATTCCGCGCGTACGAGACGTTCGCCGAACGCGCCGGCCGGCGATCATCGGCAGGTTTCCCGAATGCATGGCCGCGTGGATACGACTATAGGCAAGTCAGGTTGCGCGCTAAGGAAGGCTCGCGGCCGTAGGGACCCGTAACCGCAACGCACTTGCTGACAATCGACAGGCAGCGAGCCGCACGTACGGAGGAACACAAGTCATGGCTGATGGACGGGAAAATGCCGGAGATTCCCGGGAGTTGACGGACGGGTTTCACCTCGTCATCGATGCACTGAAACTGAACGGGATCGACACCATCTACGGCGTTCCGGGCATTCCGATAACGGACCTCGGACGCTTCGCCCAGGCGGAGGGGATGCGCGTCATCTCGTTCCGCCACGAGCAGAACGCTGGCAACGCGGCGGCGATAGCAGGATACCTGACCGCAAAGCCGGGGGTCTGCCTCACGGTTTCGGCCCCCGGGTTCCTGAACGGCCTCACTGCGCTCGCAAATGCAACCACCAACTGCTTCCCCATGATCCTGATCAGCGGATCATCCGAGCGGGAAATCGTTGACCTGCAGCAGGGCGACTACGAGGAAATGGACCAGCTTGCGATCGCCAAGCCGCTCTGCAAGGCGGCGTTTCGCGTGCTGCACGCCAGGGACATCGGAGTTGGTGTTGCAAGGGCCATTCGCGCCGCCTGTTCCGGTCGACCGGGAGGGGTCTATCTCGATCTTCCGGCCAAGCTCCTCGGCGAGGTCATGGACGCCGAAGCAGGCCGGAACTCGCTGGTGGAAGTCGTCGACCCCGCACCGCGGCAGCTCCCAGCCGATGACGCCGTCGCGCGGGCAGTCGATGTGCTCATGTCAGCCCGTCGCCCGCTAATCGTTCTGGGCAAGGGCGCGGCATACGCGCGGGCGGATGCGGACATCCGCAAGCTCATCGAACGCAGCGGCATTCCCTATCTTCCGATGAGCATGGCCAAGGGTCTGCTGCCGGACATTCACCCTCAGTCCGCAGGCGCGGCGCGTTCACTCGTGCTCAAGGAGTCGGACGTCGTGATGATGATCGGCGCCCGGCTCAACTGGCTGCTTTCGCACGGCAAAGGCAAGGCCTGGGGAGACGCGCGAAAGCGATTCATCCAGATCGACATCGAACCGACGGAAATGGATTCGAACATGGAGATTGCGGCGCCTGTCGTCGGCGACATCGGATCCTGCGTGTCGGCGATTCTTTCCGCTGTCGGCGAGGACTGGGCACCGCCGCCACAGGAATGGATCGACAGGGTCTCGGCGCGGAGGGAGGCCAACCTCGCCCGAATGGCACCGCGGCTGAAAAACAACAACGTGCCGATGGATTTCCACGGTGCTCTGGGCGTACTGCGGGGAATCGTTAAGGAACGCCCGGATGCCATACTTGTCAACGAGGGTGCGAACACCCTCGACTTCGCCCGCAGCATTATCGATATGTACAGGCCGCGCAAGCGCCTCGATGTCGGTACCTGGGGCGTGATGGGAATAGGAATGGGATTCGCGGTTGCCGCGGCAGTCGAAACCGGACAGCCGGTCCTCGCCGTCGAGGGTGACAGCGCGTTCGGGTTCTCGGGAATGGAAATCGAGACGATTTGCCGTTACGGTCTGCCGGTCTGCGTGGTTGTGTTCAACAACAACGGCATCTACCGCGGCACTGACGTCAATCCCTCGGGCGGCGAAGACGTCGCCACGACGGTTTTCGTCAAGGGCGCCCGCTACGACCGCATGATGGAGGCGTTCGGCGGAGTAGGCGTGCACGCAACCACCCCGGATGAGCTCTCCAGGGCCGTGAACGAAGCTATGGATTCCCGCATGCCGACACTTGTCAATGCGGTCATTGACGAGCGAGCAGGCACGGAAAGCGGACGCATTGGCAATCTCAACCCCCAAAGCGTGGTGGTGGCGAAGAAGTCGTGATCCCGGCTTATTGACGGAGTGTGGCTGTAGCCGGACTGCAACTGTCCCTGCCGTGTCGAGGTTCTGGAGCACCGCGATTGCGCGGTTGGCAGCAGGTGTCTGCCGTGCGTCCCCTGGCCCGGGTTACTTCGAGCGGAACGCATCTGGACGGCTGCCTCCGCAAACCCTTCTGGCCCGATGCGGATGCAATGGAAGGTCCAGAGCGCCCGACGCCAGTACTTCGCCGCCTTCAGCGGAGGGTCACGCATCTGGACGGCTGCCGGATCCGCAAACCGAAGATCGCCGGCAGCGCCTTCTCCGATGGGCGGCCGGCGGCCCGGTTCGGCTATGCAATGGAAGTTCAACTGCGAACTCCAGAGCGGTGGTTGCCGGGCATGGCTGCGACTCGGAGGGGCGACCTGGGGCTGCGACCGGGCGCTCCGAACCCGGCCTCTCGGGAGGGCACGTGGCCGGCGAAATTCGTCGATGCAACGCCGCCGTGCTCTCCCGGAGCGCCCGACGCCAGTGCGTTCAGGAATTCAGGATACGAGTTCATGCCGCCTTCACCGGCCATGCGCGCGCCGCGATGTCGGGATCAGGGTCACATGAAATTCGGCAGCGGAAACGGCGATTGAAGGCTGTTCGAACCCCGTTTGCGGACTCGGGTCATCAGGGTGCCGCGCTCGTCGCGGATCTCTTCTCCAACCTCTTCGTCCGGAAACCCGACGCTGTCGAAGATCGCCGGCAGCGCCTTCCGGTAGTCCGGATCAAGCACGTTGGGCCAGGTCAGGTACAGCAGGACAAGGAACTCCTCAAGCCGGCGGCCCGGTTCGGCTAGGCTCCAGGTCACGTCGGGAGGAGACCGCCGACGGCCACCGCCCGACCGGCTTCGGCGCGTCCAGCTCGTGCGGGATGAACGCGACATCGAAGTGATCGCCGGAGACTCGGCCGGCCTCGTGATCCCAGAGGATTGACCGCAGTTCGCGGCCGCGAATCCTGTCGGGAATCCGGATCTCGTGAACGGCCATGTCAAGGATCATGGCCAAAGAGAACGCCGAGCACAAAGTCGAGCATCTCGGGGTCGTCTGTTGCCATGACTTGCAGAAAATTCCGGTTACCTATGGGATGGAACTGTTTTTGAATGGCCCTGGAACAAGGCGGGGCCGTTTCCATCTGATGGCGACGCGGCTTCTGGCAGTTTCCGACAGGACCGGAGCGTGGGGAGGTATCGACACCGCGCTGGCTACTTGAAGTGTTCGGCAATCAAATTGATCGCATCGCGAAAGCCAGCCTGCAGGACGCTACCGGAATCCTCAAGCGCTCCGATCATCATGAGATTGTCCTCCAGGCCGAAGTCCTCGATCGCTAAGCCGTCGGAATCTACAGTCGGCCTTTCCTGATCCAGTCCGCAAGACGCGGCGACCCTGTCGGCGTACTTCCCCGGAGTTTCATTGCTCCCGTAGAATGGGGCCGCATCGTAATAACCGAAGACCGGCTTTCCCGCGGCGCGCATGTAGCCCATTTCGAACGCCGTTCCGTTGTCCATTCCCGGTCCGCGAAAGCGGACCATGTTCGCCGCCACTGCATGTGCGCGGTCCATGAGCGAAATGTTGCCCCTGTAGATTCGCATTGCAGTGTCCCTGTCTGGCTTGAAGTCCGGTATTTCGTTGTCGAGCGGAAAGAGGCCGACAAGGCGGAACGGCCAGTCCTGCGCGTCGCAGAGTTCCCTGATGACCCTCTTCCGCTGTTTGCCGACGGCGACTGCGTCCTTGAGGAAGACCTCGGGTCCGGCCAGATAGACGAAGATTTCGGGATTTTCGCGTGCTGTCATCGGACATCGTCAACGTATGTCGGAACCGAATTCGATTCCGCGAAAAGTTCCTGAAGCCGCATCGCCATGCGCACGTCAGCTCAAGCTTCGGCGAGTGGTGCGCAGGCCCTGCGCAGCCAGACGGCGGCAGGCCGCGAGCAATGCGGTTCCAGCCGATCCAGTATGTCAGCGTGGTAAGCGTCGAGCCAGTCGGTTTCTCGCCGATCCAGCAGGTCCGGGTAGATCATCGCACGGTCGATCGGCGCCAGTGTGAGGGTGTGGAACTCAAGCATCTTGCGCCCGGTGCTCCCTTCCGCCGTTTCGCTCTTCCGAACCGCCAGCAGATTCTCGATCCGAATGCCGAAATGGCCTTCCTTGTAGTAGCCCGGTTCGTTCGAAACGATCATTCCCGGCCGGAGTCCGGTGCGCGACCGCCTTGAAATGCCCTGCGGACCCTCATGAACCGCGAGAAACGCCCCGACGCCATGGCCGGTGCCGTGGCCATAGTCCATTCCCTCCCGCCACAGCGGCACCCGCGCAATTGCATCAATGTGGCAACCGGCAAGACCCTCCGGCCAGCGCAGCATCGAGATCGCGATCATTCCCTTGAGCACGAGCGTAAACGCCCGAGCGGCCTCGACCGGAGGATCGCCCATTGCGATCGTGCGCGTCACGTCCGTCGTTCCATCAGCGTATTGCCCGCCGCTGTCGACAAGAAGAACGTCGCCGTTCTGAATTTCCCGATTAGTCTCCTCCGTCACGCGGTAATGCACGATTGCGCCGTTGGGACCTGATCCGCAGATGGTGTCGAAGGAGATGTCCCTGAGTTCGCCAGATGCGCTGCGGAACGCCTCGAGTTTCCTGACGACGTCGATTTCCGTCAATCCGGATTGCCCGATCTGCACATGAAGCCATGCCAGGAATTCCGCAAGGGCAGCGCCGTCGCGGACATGCGCCGCTTCGACTCCGGCGAGTTCGACAGAGTTCTTGCAGGCCTTCGGCATCAGCACCGGATCGTCTCCGTATGCGATCCTGTCCGTTCCGACGCCGATTCTCTCGGACACCCACGCCGGAGCCCGTTCGCGGTCGACTCGAATGGGTCCCGGCATTGCTTCGAGGCATGCCCCGAACTCCGACGCGCAACGAATTGAAACGCTTTCGCCGAGGTGTGATCTGAGCGCGTCGTTCACCTTGCTTCCATGCATGAACAGATCGACGAGGCCGGTGTCGTGAATGACTGCAAAGGCTTGAGCCACCGGAATTCTCTCCACGTCCGAACCGCGGGTGTTGAGCATCCAGGAGATCGAATCGGCCGCCGTGATGACGGCCGACCTTTGGCCGGCATCCCGAAGCAGCCGGGCGACGCTGGCCCGTTTCGCCTCGTGAGACTCCCCGGCGAGGGAATCGGGATGTGGAACCATGAGGTTCATGGGAGGCGACGGACGGCCGCGCCAAACCGCATCCACAAGATTCCGGGTCGGAACGAAGGAGACGCTGTCGCTCTCCAGCCGTGTTTCGAGACGGGATATCTCCGCGACCGTGTGGAGCCACGGGTCGTATCCGATTCCAAGGGCGGCGCCGTCGCTCCACCTTTCCGACAACCAGCCGGCAATTCCGCCGGCTTCCGTCGAACGGACCTCGAAGGACTCCGGATCGAGCTGCCGCATGGCCTGCAGCGTGTACCTGCTGTCGACGAAGAGCGCAGCCGACGCGGCCAGGACGAGACAGG
This sequence comes from uncultured Amylibacter sp., assembly GCA_963662815.2. Lineage (GTDB taxonomy): Bacteria > Pseudomonadota > Alphaproteobacteria > Rhodobacterales > Rhodobacteraceae > JAPPHA01. Next base: position 40,407 of record CAXXWA010000013.1, on the reverse strand, counting down.
TTCCGGCGGAACCGGTGAATCCCGTGAGCCAGGCAAGCCGCTCGTCGGCGTCCGCCACGAACTCGCCCTGGTGGGCGTCGGCGCGCGGCACGAGAAATCCGTCGAGTCCCTCGGATGCCATGCAACGCCGCAGTGCCGCCAGACGCGGACGGGCGTTCCGCGGCATGGTCCGTTCGTGAAAGGTCTGCAGCATCAGCCGGCGTACCGTCTGGCCGCTCCCGAAAACCGCATCCCGGCGGGAGGCATCCGATCGAAGAGTTCCACAAGTTGTTCGGTCATTGCGCCGGCGAGCTGTTCGGCATCGGTGATCGTAACGGCGCGCCGATAGTATCTCGTGACATCATGGCCTATCCCGATGGCGATGAGTTCGACAATTCCCCGCTGTTCGATCATCGCAATCACGTCGCGCAAGTGCTTTTCCAGGTAGTCCGGCGGGTTGACCGCAAGCGTGCTGTCATCGACCGGGGCCCCGTCGGAAATGACCATCAGGATGCGCCTTACCTCCGGACGAACGGCAAGGCGGCGATGAGCCCATTCCAGCGCCTCGCCGTCGATGTTTTCCTTTAGGAGCCCCTCCTTCATCATGAGTCCGAGGTTGGGGCGCATGCGCCGCCACGGAGCGTCCGCCGGCTTGTAGACGATGTGCCTGAGATCGTTCAGCCGTCCAGGAGGTTTAGAACGCCCCTCCGCCAGCCATTTCTCTCGCGCTCGTCCGCCCTTCCAGGCGCGGGTCGTAAATCCAAGAATCTCGCACTTGACCTGACACCGCTCGAGCGTCCGCGCGAGAACATCGGCGCAAATTGCCGCAATGGAGATCGGGCGCCCGCGCATGGAACCAGAGTTGTCGAGGAGCAGGGTGACGATCGTGTCGCGAAACTGGATGTCCCTTTCCACCTTGAAAGAGAGCGGTGTTGTCGGGTTGGCGACTATGCGGGCGAGCCGTCCCGTGTCGAGAATTCCCTCCTCCATGTCGAACTGCCAGGATCGGTTCTGCTTCGCCTGAAGACGACGCTGAAGCCTGTTGGCGAGTCTCGACACGGCGCCCTTCAGCGGTTCGAGATGCTGGTCGAGGTAGGCCCGCAGGCGAGCGATCTCTTCCGGGTCCGTCAGCTCGTCCGCCTGGATTTCCTCATCGAATTCAGTGCAATACACCCGGTAGCCGGGGTCCGCGTCCGATATCTGGGCTGGCGGCGAACTATCGGGCGGAATCTCCGCGGTGGAGGCGTCCTCGCTTTCGGCGGCATCAGCATCATCGCTGTCGTCCAGAGAAACCCTTGCATCCGTCTCGTCGCCCTGCTCGCGGCTGTCGTCGGGAACCTGCTCCGTGTCGTCCTCGCGGGAATCTTCAGAACCGGCATCGCCATCATCCTCGTCTTCAGAATCCTCCTGTCCCTCTTCAGGATCGTCCTGCTCGGCGTCCGGGTCGCTGCCAAGCTGGTCCCCGTAGCCGAGATCCTGGATCAGTTGCCGGCTGATTCTGCTGAAGTCCGCCTGATCATCCAACGTCGGCACAATGCGGGCGAGCGTGTCTCCCGCCTCGTTCTCAATGTGTCCCCGCCAGAGTTCGAGCACATGTGCGGCAACTGCCGGAAGGTCCCGTCCGGTTGCCATTGTCCGCACGAGATGGCCCATGGCGGTCGCAAGAGGCACGCTCGCCGGATCCTCAGTGCCATCGAGTCCCTGGCGCGCGGTTTCCGCCGCGATCCGGGCGTCGATGTTGACCGCGCAGCCTGGCATGGCACGCACTCCCAGCGCTTCGCACCGGGCCGTTTCCATGGCGTCGTAGAGTTCGCGGGCGACCGGCCCTTGTGGTCTGAACCTCTCGTGCGTGTCGCCGTCGTGGAACCTGATCTTGAGGGCGAACGCATCCGCCGTACCGCGCGCCTGGATGATCTCGCCTTTCGTCATCCGGCGCGTGACCTGGGGCAGACGGACGCAATCGTCCGAAATCCCCGGCGGATCCACCGAGAATACCACGTCCAGCTCGGGCCTGTTGGACATGGCCCGGGTGGCTTCGGCCAGAGCCTTCTTGAACGGATTTGCCGGGTTGTCGGACTTGCCGGACATGATGCGCTTAGCTGGCCCCCTTGCCCGCAGCCGGGAAGGCTAGCCGAGGCTGACCGAAACAGCGCTCTCCGGCAATTCCTTGTCGAAGCAGCGCTGGTAGAATTCCGCCACCGTGCTGCGTTCCAGTTCGTCGCACTTGTTCAGAAACGTCAGGCGAAAGGCGAACGCAACGTCCCCGAAAATTTTCGCGTTCTCGGCCCAGGAAATGACCGTTCTTGGAGACATGACCGTGGAAATGTCGCCGTTCATGAACGCGGTGCGCGAGAGATCAGCAACAGTGACCATTCGGGCGATCGTCTCCGGATCGGTATCCGGACATCTCGCCCTCACGATTTCGGATTCGGCGTCGTGACCCAGGTAGTTGAGCGTTGCGACGAGGGACCACCGGTCCATCTGTCCCTGGTTGATCTGTTGCGTGCCGTGGTAGAGGCCGGTGGTGTCTCCGAGACCGACGGTGTTCGCCGTTGCGAACAGCCGGAAGCAGGGGTGCGGATGAATGATCTCGTTCTGGTCGAGGAGCGTCAGTTTTCCGTCAACTTCAAGCACGCGCTGGATGACGAACATGACATCGGCGCGTCCCGCATCGTATTCGTCGAAAACGATCGCGACCGGATTGCGGAGCGCCCAGGGCAGGATGCCTTCGTGAAACTCCGTCACCTGCATGCCGTTGCGGATCTTTATCGCATCCTTGCCGATCAGGTCGATGCGGCTGATGTGGCTGTCCAGATTGACCCGTGCGCAGGGCCAGTTCAGGCGCGCCGCAACCTGTTCGATGTGCGTGGACTTGCCCGTTCCGTGATACCCTTGGATGAGGACGCGGCGATTGTGGCTGAATCCGGCGAGAATTGCATGCGTCGTTTCCGGGTCGAATCGGTAGTTCAGGTCTATCGGCGGCACCCTGTGCGAGGGCTCGGGAAACGCCGGCACCACCATGTCGCTGCTGAACCCAAACGTCTCGCTGACATTAACGAGTCGCGTAGGGCGTGCAGTCAGTTCAAGCGTCCCGTCCGCCATGATCCAGTTCCGGTCCAACAAATCTACAGAAGGGGCAGTTTGGCCGCACGCTTAGTGGAGCAATACGCTGTCAGGCGCAAGTGCGGAAGGGTTGCCGTTGGTTTCAACTCCTGAAGTTGCGGCTTCCCCTGATCTGCTCCCACGCCCACACAACCTCTAGGAGCCTGTCCTCGTCCGTCCGGTCTCCGCCGTTCATGTCCGGATGCAGGTCCTTGACCAGGGACTTGTACTGCTTGCGGAGCTCTGTCTTGGTCCAGTGATCCCTTGCGCCGAGAATGTCGATGGCGCGGCGTTCAGACGGCGGAAGCTTGTGGACGCTCCCCATTCTGTTGCTCTTGCCGGGGTTGAGCGTGCAGTTGGCGCCGAGCACCTCGTGCGGGTCGTCAATTCCAAGACGCGCCCAGGCCTTTTCCTCGGTGGACCCGCCCCCGGTCGTCGCTCGGTTCCATGCCGCGCCTGCCGTGTCGCGGTCTCCGCTTTCGTCATCGGACTGGTTTTCGAAGAAATTCCACTTGAGGTTGTACTGTCGCACGTGGTCGAGACAGAACCAGTAGAACTCCTCAAGATTGTCCGGATGCTTTGGCGCCCGGTATTTTCCCGGACGCGAACAGCCGGGATGCTCGCAAATGCGCGACGATGTCTCGAAGGCGCCGGTCATCCCCCGGCGCGTTCTGGTGCGCCGCTTCTTGTCGGCGCCTACGGAAATGTCGAAGTCGAATGGCGACTCTCTTGACATGAATTCAACCGGTGTCCGGAATCGGGTAGAGAATATTACCCGATCAGGAAATGAATCATAGCCTTTTTTGGAAACGGGAGGCCGGCATGGGAAGAGCAGCCAGGATCGAAGCAGTACTGACCGAGACGTTCGGGCCGCGTGAACTGGACATTCTGGACGAAAGCGAGCTGCACCGCGGTCACGCGGGATACCGGGACGGGGGAGAGACACACTACCGTGTGAAGATGCGCGCTGCTTCCCTGAACGGCCTCGGACGGATCGAACGACAGCGCATGGTCTATCGGGCGCTCGCCTCCGAATTCGCCACCGGTCTGCATGCGCTCGCACTAGATGTGGACGGCACGGGTTCGGACCCCGGCTGACGGCGCGATGCGCGCATTGAAACGTCAGTCGTAGACGAGCCGGAATCCCTGATGCGAAGTCGAGCTGTCCGGTGACGTCCCGCTCCGCGCGGCGATGCGGTATCGGTAGCAGTAGCTGCCGTGGCACAGGTAGGATCCGCCCTTGATCAGCCTGTATCCGCGCTTTCGCGCGTGAACCTTCGCGACGCTTCGCTTCAGGGAGCGCACCCTGAAGGGATCCCTCGTCCATTCCCATACGTTTCCGACCATGTTGTAGAGGCCGAAGCCGTTTGGATCGAAGGAGCGCGCGGGTGCAGTCCCCGTGTAGCCGTCGCGTCCCGTGTCCAGGTCCGGGAAGCGTCCCTGCCAGATATTGCACGGGAAAAAGTCCGCATCGTTCGGTTCAGCGTCTCCCCAGGGAAACCGCACGTCGCCCAGGCCGCCTCGCGCCGCATGTTCCCACTCCGCCTCGCTTGGCAGCCGGCCGCCGGCCCAATCAGCGAAGGCGGAGGCATCGTTCCAGGTCACGTGAACGACCGGATGCTCAAGCTTCCAGGCCGCCTCGCTTCTGGGTCCGTGGACCAGGCGCCAGCTGGCGCCCTCGACCCCGCGCCACCAGGGCGCAGCGGCAACCGCCCTACTCGGCTCGGCGTTCTCCGGAAGGGCGTTCGCGAAGACAAAGGAGTCGCCCAGCCGCTCGGCTTCCGTCCGGTAGCCGGTGTCTTCGACGAATTCCAGGAAACGGGCGTTCGTAACCGTTGTCGCGTCCATCCTGAACGGCTTGACGCGCAACTTTCGCAGCGGACCTTCTCCGTCGACCGGAAGAATCGGCCTTGCGGTGCCGATCAATGCCTGACCTCCGGAGATGTCGACGGCTACAATCGCCTTGCTGTCGCTTGTCATGCCCTGAACTGTCGGTCTTCCCCTGGGTTGCGGAAACTCGCCCCCACGCATCGGCGCGCTGCATCCGGCGCCCGTGGTTGGCGGAAGTCGAGATGCCTCGCCCGGTTGCCGAAGCGAACCGCACCATGCAATCCGGCGCGCCGCCCGTCTGCCGCCCGCGCGATGCCGCACGGGTCAGGTTCGCAGGGGACGAAGTCGTCGAGGCGCAAACGGGGCGGGCGGAAAATGTGCAACTGCTGGACATAGGAACCGGTTGCGGATCGCGTCACTCGCTTCGGACCGAAAGAGCCCCTGACGTTGCGCAGCCTGTGCGAGGGCAAAAAGCCTTGGCGAGCAATGGGAAGCGCCATTCGACCGCGGGAGCTCGATTCCTCAGTCCTTGACCTTGGTGACCGGCGGCGGCGTACGCGGCCTCAATCCGTTGCTGACCGGGTCATCCAGTGATGCCCCGGGCCACTCATCGTGTTCGGCACCCGCCCATGGCGCGTCTTCACGCGCATTCAGCACTGGCCGCAGCGATTTCGGGCGCGGTTCTTCCGTAACTGCCGTCTCCCTCGGGGCCGCTGGCCGGCGAAAGAAAAGCAGCGCATGGAACGTGACGACCTTCTTGCGAAACAGTCCGGTGCGCTGCTCGGCGGGGAGGGATTCCGCACGCAGGTATTCCCATCCGTCGGCCGCAGCCTCGTTCAGTTGTTCGCAGATGCTGTTGGCAAATCGGGCGTCAGTTTGGCGGACCCCCCGAAACCGGCCCGGCTGGCGCTTCGCGGGGATGACCATGTATTCGTATTGCATTTCAAAGACCAGTTTTCATGCTGAAAGGAGAATCCCCTTGGTTCGGACCTCGTTGGCGGCGTACTGCGACTGCAGTTCGTCGGGCGTCCGCACGCCGGTCACGGTTCCAACCTTGCGCGCAGGAGCGCGTTGACGGTTTTCGGGTTCGCCTTGCCCCCGGTCGCCTTCATCACCTGGCCAACGAACCAGCCGAGAACCTTCGGATTTTCCCGCGCCTTTGCGACCTGGGCCGGATTCGCGGCGATGACCTCTTCGACGACAGCCTCGATTTCCGCCGTGTCCGTGACCTGCTTCAGGCCGAGGCGCTCCACGAGGTCCGCCGGGTCGCCGCCGTCTGTCCAGACTCGCTCGAACACGTCCTTGGCGATCTTTCCGGAAATCTCTCCGGAAGCCACGAGGTCGAGGATGCTCCCGAGCTGCGCGGCGGAAACCGGGCAGTCCTCGATCGTCCGCTCTTCCCGGTTGAGGCGTCCGAACAACTCGTTGATGATCCAGTTGGCGGTCTGCTTTCCGTCGCGGCCGCGGGCAACCGCCTCGAAGTAGTCGGCATTTGCCGCGTCGGCGGTCAAAACGCTCGCGTCGTACTCCGTCATGGCGTAATTCTCGACGAAGCGCGCCTTCTTTTCGTCCGGCAGCTCCGGAAGGCTTGATGCGATCGCATCGACACGGGATTGCGAGATCTTCAGCGGCAAGAGGTCCGGACACGGGAAGTACCGGTAGTCCTGCGCCTCCTCCTTCGACCGCATGGAGCGCGTTTCGCAGCGGTCCGGGTCGAAGAGCCGGGTTTCCTGTTCCACCGAACCGCCGTCTTCGAGAACTCCCGCCTGGCGCCTTGACTCGCTGACGATGGCTTGCTGGATGAAGCGCATGGAGTTCATGTTCTTGATTTCGCAGCGGGTTCCGAGCTTGCCGGTGTCCCCGCTCGTCCGATAGGCTTCGTAGTCGCCCGGTCTGCACACCGAAACGTTGACGTCCGCCCGAAGATTCCCCTCCTGCATGTTGCCGTCGCAGGTGCCGAGGTAGCGGAGAATCTGCCTCAGCTTCGCCAGATACGCAGCCGCTTCCTCGGGACTGCGGATGTCTGGCCGGCTCACAATTTCCATGAGCGCCACGCCGGTCCGGTTAAGGTCGACAAGGGAGCATTCGGGATCCATGTCATGGATCGACTTCCCTGCGTCCTGTTCGAGATGGATGCGTTCGATCCGGACCTTCCGCGCGAAACCGGGCTTGAGGTCGACGCGAACCTCGCCCTCGCCGACGATGGGATGGTAGAGTTGCGAAATCTGGTATCCCTGCGGCAGGTCCGGATAGAAGTAGTTCTTCCTGTCGAACTGGCTGAAAAGGTTGATTTCCGCGCGCAACCCGAGGCCCGTGCGAATCGCCTGATCGATGCAGTGCTCGTTCACGACCGGAAGCATGCCGGGCATTGCGGCATCCACGAAGGACACGTTTGAATTCGGTTCCGAACCGAACTCGGTCGATGCGCCGGAGAACAGCTTCGATCGTGCGCTCACCTGGGCATGGACCTCCATGCCGACCACGATTTCCCATTCGTCCCTGGCGCCGCTGACCCTGTAGGGTTCCGGATCTTTGTATTCGAGACTTGCCATTCGTCTGCCCGGTCCCGGCTGCGCTACCGACACTCCCGTACGGCTGCCGCGAAAGTGCGAACCGGTTTTAGTTCCGGAGTGCACTACCCGCAAGTGGGTCCGGTTCGGCGAACGATCGTGACAGGCCGCGGACTTTCGGGAATGGCGTGTCCGGTCCGTCTCCCCGAACGGTTGCCGTTCATGGAAATCTGCACTAGGCATCGGCGTTCAAACGGCGAAGGGGAGTCTGGGATGAGCCGGTTGGATCGATGCGAGCTTCGGGTCGACAGCGCGTTGGCGGAGTTTCTGGAAGACAGGGCCCTTCCGGGTTCGGGTGTCTCCCCGGATCGTTTCTGGGAAGGCTTTTCGGACATCTTGCACGCGTTCGGGCCGGAACAGAGAGATCTGCTTGCCCGGCGAAAGAGGCTCCAGGGACGGATCGACGACTGGAACCGGTCCCGGAAGGGACAGACCCAGGATCCGGTCGAGACAGAGGCATTCCTTAGAAGCATCGGCTACATCGTCAAGGAAGGGCCGGATTTCGAGGTAACGACCGGGAACGTGGACCCGGAGATTGCAGCGATCGCGGGCCCACAACTTGTCGTTCCGTCCACGAACGCCCGTTATGCGCTGAATGCGGCAAACGCGCGCTGGGGTTCGCTATATGACGCGCTCTATGGCACGGACGCCATTGGTACGGCACCTCCCGGCGACTACGATCCTGCTCACGGCGCACGCGTAATCCGGTGGGTGCGGGAGTTTCTCGACGATGCGGCGCCGCTCGATGGCGCGCGCCACGGCGACGTGACGAATTACTTCATCCGGGATCGCGGGCTGGCCGCAATTACCGGTGCCGGCGTCGCTGGGTTGGGGAGACCGGAACAGCTTGCCGGCTACCAGGGCGACCCCCGTTCGCCCGACGCCGTCATTCTACGCAACAACGGGCTTCATGTCCTCGTCCGGATCGACCGGTCCGATCCGGTCGGCCGCGGCGATCCCGCAGGCGTCTCGGATGTCAGGCTGGAGTCTGCGGTCACTACAATCGTCGACTGCGAGGATTCCGTTGCCGCAGTGGACGCCGTCGACAAGGTCCTGGTCTACGGAAACTGGCTCGGTCTCATGAAGGGCGATCTCGAAGCCGCATTCAAAAAGGGCGACGAGCGGTTGGTCCGCCGGCTCGATGACGACTTGCCCTACAGAAGGCCGGACGGCTCGGAGTCGTTTCTCAGGGGCCGCGCCCTGCTGCTCGTCAGGAACGTGGGCCTGTTGATGACCAATCCCGCGATCATCGACCGGGACGGCCACGAAGTCCAGGAATCCCTCATGGACGCTGTTTGCACCGTTCTCATCGCTCGGCACGATCTTGCCGGAATGCGCGCTGGCCGGAATTCGCCGCAGGGGTCCGTCTATGTCGTCGTGCCGAAGCTGCACGGACCGGAAGAGGTCGCCTTCGTATGCCGCGTCTTTGCCCGCGTCGAACAGGTGCTGAAGCTGCCAAAGGACACGGTCAAGATCGGCATCATGGACGAGGAGAGGCGAACATCGGTCAATCTGAAGGAGTGCATTCGGGCTGCTCGATCGCGTGTCGCCTTCATCAACACGGGCTTCCTGGACCGCACGGGCGATGAAATTCACACGTCCATGGAAGCCGGCGCCTTCCTTCGCAAGGCCGACATCAGGGGCGAACCCTGGATCAAGTCCTACGAGGACCGGAACGTGGACATCGGCCTCGCATGCGGATTCTCCGGCAGGGCGCAGATCGGCAAGGGCATGTGGACCGCGTCGGACCTGATGCGCGCCATGCTCGCGGAAAAGATCGTTCACCCTGAGGCCGGCGCCAACTGCGCCTGGGTGCCGAGCCCGACGGCAGCGACTCTGCACGCGACGCACTACCATCGCGTTGACGTGTTTTCGCGCCAGCGCGAAATCGCGGCGGCAAGCGGAAGAGGTTCCCTTTCCGACCTGCTGACCGTGCCGCTTGCGGACGGCCGGAACTGGTCAGACAAGGAGATCCAGGCCGAGATCGACAACAACGCACAGGGCATCCTCGGATACGTGGTCCGCTGGGCGGACCAGGGCATTGGCTGCTCGAAGGTTCCGGACATCAACGACGTCGCCCAGATGGAGGACCGTGCGACATGCCGCATCTCCTCCCAGATGCTTGCAAACTGGATCCACCACGGCGTGGTCTCAGAGGAACGGGTCATGGACACGTTTCGCCGAATGGCGATGAAGGTCGATTCCCAGAATGCCGGAGACCCGAGCTACAACCCCATGGCCCCGGGTTACGGCGATCCGGCCTTCAAGGCGGCCTGCGACCTGGTCTTCCGCGGAAGAGCGCTCCCTTCGGGATATACCGAACCGGTCCTGCATGCGCGACGGCTGCAAATCAAGGGGCTTGTAACGAATAGTTGACAGCCTGAATTCGAGCACAACATGTCGCGAACTTCCGAACGTAAAGACCCGCGTATGTCTCGAAAATCGAGCTTGATGCCTCCAGTCAAACCTTTTTGAACCCTTGGCTTCAACTCAAAGCAAGGAGAAATCCCATGGCACAAGCAATCGTCATTCCCGAGACTGGCAAGCCAGATATCCTGGTGCGTGGAGACAAAACCGCTCCGGTTCCGGCTGCCGGCGAGGTTCTGATCCGCAATCACGCAGGCGCCGTCAACTTTGTCGACGCGATCATTCGTCGCCGTGAAATGCCCGATGGCATGATGCCCGCGCTGCCGCACATACCCAGTGTTGAAGGTGCGGGGGTTGTTGAGGCAATCGGCGACGGTGTCGACGGTTTTTCCGGTGGTGATCGTGTTGCCTGGATGGGTTCGATTGGTGCTGGCGGTCACGGCTCTCATTCGCTGATCGGTGCATCCTGCGTGACCCGCATTGCAGACAACATCGATTTCAACACCGCAGCCTCGATCCCGTGAACGCGATGACGGCCTATCACATGCCGGTCAATCTCGGAGGAGCCGCGGCAGGCAGATCGGTTCTGGTACACGCTGCCGCTGGAGGCGTCGGCGCAATGATCCAGCACATCGCCAAACATCTGGCGATGAACGTTGTCGCCTCAGCCAGCACCAGGAAGCTGGACTATGCCAAAGTCCAAGGCGCGGATCATGTGATAGACTATCGCAAGGAAGTGTTGGCTGCACGGGTCAAGGAGATTGCGGAGGGCCGTGGAGTTGACCTGACGCTCAATCCGATTTCGGGCGAGACGCTGAAATCCGACCTCGAGGCACTGGCGCCGTTGGGTGCTGCTGCGGTTTTCGGCTTCCTCGCAGGGCCGCCGGCCGGCACATTTGGCGAAGATCTGGCTGCGAATTTCCAGAAGTCCGTTGCCGTACGTGTCAGCGATATCTACACCTATTTCGTCAACCGCCCGGAGGCGTTCGGCGCAGATCTGGAAAAGGTGTTCAACTGCTGGCTGATGGCGTCTTGCGCCCCCAGATCACCACGTTGCCTCTGCCAGACTCGTCTGAGGCCCATAGCCGACTGGAAGCCGGACAAACCACCGGCAAACCGGTTCTGAGCATCGACTGAGGAGCATCGGTGATGTCCAAAACTGCCATGGTTGCCGCAGCCACTCAGGGACTTGCCCTGGCCAATTCCGTGGCGCCAATGCCAAGCAGTCTCCATATGTCCCCGAATCTGGTGCGGACCCGAACAAGGGCATGGCTGAGATCGACATGAATGCAGAGGGGAAGTCCGGTTTTCGGCCGCTTGCCAGCGGCACCGAAACGCACTTCAGGCCCCTGCCGGAAGCTTCACTCGGCGCGGACGTCGCATCGACGAGTCTTTCCATTCCGGAATCGGCGGCCGTGCGCAGAACATCGGGGCCGCCTTGCGAGCGGGCCTGGCGGCGGGGAAGACGGAGCATCGGAGCGCGGCGGCGATCCCGCGCGCGCGTAGAGGGGATTCACTGTCTGCGCCGTCGATGTCGCGCGCGAAGTCACGGTTCGTCAGGCAAGCCCGGCAGTCATTCGACGGGCAGGGGTCTGCCGCGCGAGCGGTCCTTGATGCAAGGGGCGTTCGGCGGTCGCGGCGATGCGGGCCGCCATGTCTGCGGGTCGAAGCCCTCTCCCTGCGCGCGGCCCCGGATCGGCAGCGCTCTTTGGTGGAGATGACGATGGCGGAAATGAGACCGGTAGTCGGGGTCAGCGGCAATTCATACCTGATCGATGAAGAATACCCGGTGCAGGCAAGCGGGGTCCACAATCTCGAGGCCATCGCCGGGGTTGCCGGGGCGGTGGCGCTGATCCTGCCGTCGCTGCCGCACGTGAACCTTGTCGAAGACCTTCTCGAAATCTGCGACGGGTTCGTGTTCACGGGCGGGCGGCCGAACGTGCATCCCGAGGAATACGGCGAACTGCCGACGGATGCGCATGGGAAATTTGATAGAGACCGGGATCGCGTTGCGCTTCCGCTCATTCGGGCCGCAGTCGAAATTGGAAAGCCGGTTCTCGGAATCTGCCGCGGATTCCAGGAAATGAACGTGGCCTACGGCGGCACGCTTCATCCGGAGATCAGGGACATTCCCGGCCGCATGAATCACAGGATGCCGCCCGACGGTTCGCTAACCGAGAAGTTCGCGCACCGCCACGAAGTTGCGCTCAGCGAGGGGAGCGTGTTCGCGCAGATCTTCGGTGCCGGCCGCGTGGTCACGAACTCGCTGCATGGGCAGGGAATCAAGGATCCGGGTCCGCGCATTCTTGTGGAGGGGCGCGCACCTGACGGAACGCCGGAAGCAATCCGCGTCAAGGGTGCGAGAGGATTTGCGCTTGCCGTTCAGTGGCACCCCGAGTGGAACGCGTCGAACGATTCCGTGTCGCGGCCGCTCTACGAGGCCTTTGGGCGGGCGCTGCGGGGGCGGCCGGTCGCGAAGGCCGCGGTGCCGGTCACGGAATCGGCCGAAGGGCCGTTGCCCGAACCCGGCGGTGACGTCGTCGATCTCGTCCTGCGCTGACCCAGTCACTCGCTGGTCTGCCGGTTCGTCGCGGACTCCTCCGCCTGAGTCCCGTCCGGGAAGCCTGGTGGAGGCCGGTTGTCCAGAATTCCGGATTCCCTGAGTTCCCGGATTCCGGGCAGGTCTCGCGTGTTCGCGAGGCCGAAATGATCCAGGAAATGGCGGGTCACGACGAATGTCACCGGCCGGCCGGGAGTCATCCGCCGGCTTCCCAGCTTGATCCAGTCCAGTTCCAGCAGAAGATCGATCGTGCCCCGCGACACGCTTACCCCGCGAATCTCCTCGATTTCGGCGCGTGTGACCGGCTGGTGATAGGCGATGATCGCGAGAGTTTCGATCGCGGCACGCGACAGCTTGCGTTGCGTGACGGTTTCGCGCCGCATGAGGAAAGCGAGATCGGGCGCGGTCCTGAAAGCCCAAGCGTCTCCGATCCGGGACAGCCGCACGCCCCTGTCCTCATAGCGTCGCGCGAGCGCCGCGAGCGCCGTAACGACGTCGCTTCCTTCCGGAAGGCGATCATCGATCTCGCGAGCCGTCAGGGGGCTGGCCGATGCGAAGAGCACGGCCTCGACCATGCGCTCCTGATCCGCCATCGCGGGCGCCTCGAACAGAGGCGATGCAGGTGTATAGAGATCATCCATTGGAATTGCTCCGATAGCGCACCTCGATGGGTGCGAAGGATTCGAACTGCCGCAATTCAAGCTGTCCGAGCTTTGCCAGCTCCAGCGTCGCGGCGAAGGTCGCCGCCGTTGCCGAGCGCCGCTTCTTCGGGTCGGCGAGCCAGGCCTCCGGAAGGAAACGACGGAGGTCCCCCCACTCGAGCGCCGTGCGGATCAGCGGCCGCAGACGTTCGAGCGCCTGTTCGACGGTGAGCACGCTGTCCCGGACCACGTTCAGGGGCCGGAAACTGTCCCGGGTCCGGACCCGCGCGTAGGCCTGCATGAGATCGAGCTGCGTCGCATGGTACTCGACCTGCCGGCGGCAGGTCATTGTCTCCGGCATTCCACGCGGGTGGAACTCGCGTCCGAGCCGGTCCCGGGCCATAAGACTGGCACCGGACCGCCGCATCGCCTCAAGCCGCTGCAGCTGGAATGCAAGATGCGCAGCGAGCTCCTCCCCGTCGGGTTGCCCGTCGTAATCGGACGGCAGGAGCAGCCTGGACTTCAGGAAAGCGAGCCACGCGGCCATGACCAGATAGTCGGCCGCAAGTTCGATGCGCAGCCGCTTCGCCGATTCGACGAAGTGCAGATACTGCTCGGCGAGGGCGAGAACGGAGATCATTCTGAGATCCACCTTCTGCGTTCGCGCCAGTGCCAACAGGACGTCGAGCGGCCCTTCATATGCGCCGACATCAACGACAAGGGAATCCTGTTCGACGGGCGTCGCGGGGAGAACGCGTTCGGTTCCTTCCTCGAACCCGAGGGAAAATCCGTCATCCATGGCAGGCCCCCGCCAGGACTTCGGCAAGCTCCTCCTCGGCCGCTTCCGTTTCGAAACGCGCCGGTTCCCGCCGCCAACCCAGAGCGCGTTCCGCCCGGGCGAACGCTTCCCCGGCGAGTCGCGGTGCCACGGACGCAATCTCCTCCATTTCCGCCAGTTCGCCGTTGCAGTGCAGGATGACGTCGCAACCCGCCGACAAGGCGGCATCGACGCGTGTGGAAAGGGATCCTTTCAGCGCGCCCATCGAAATGTCGTCTGTCATCAGGAGGCCGTCGAACCCGATGTGTTCACGTATGAGGCGGATCGCGTCCGGCGAAAGCGTTGCGCATCGTTCGGGGTCGATAGCCGGGTAAAGGACATGCGCGGACATGGCCAGGGGAAGGTCGGCGAGCTGAAGGAAGGGAGCGAAGTCAGTCGCTGCGAGTTCGTGGACGCTGGCGGCGGCGACCGGCAGTTCCTCATGGCTGTCTTGAATTGCGCGGCCATGCCCCGGAAGGTGCTTGATGACCGGGAGCACGCCGCCCGCGAGGAGACCCTCGGCAACTGCGCGTCCGAGCAAGGCTACCCTGTCGGGTTCCGCGCCGAGGCAGCGGTTCCGGACGACCTCATGCGTGTCGGGAAACGCGATGTCCAGAACGGGCGCGCAGTTGACGTCGATGCCGACGTCCCGCAGTTCGTTTGCGATCACCCTGTAGCGCAGGTACATTGACTTCCTTGCAGCATCACCGGCAAGCGAACGCGCGTGCTCCAGCGGCGGCATCCACTCACGCCAATGAGGCGCGGTCATCCGCGCCACGCGGCCGCCTTCCTGGTCGACAAGGACAGGCGCGTCGCGGCCGACAGCCGACCGAAGCTCCGTGGTAAGCACGCGCAACTGGTCCGGCGACTCCACATTGCGGGCAAACAGGATGAATCCCCATGGATTCGTCTCGGCCATGAAGTCCCGCTCCCGCGCCGTAAGCGCAGGCCCGGCGCAACCGAGTATGCAGGCGCTTGCCGTCATCAGCGGATCATCACCGGTATGCAATGCGCGCCGCGTTCAAGCAGTTCGGTGCAGATGTCGCGTGTTTCCGCCTGGTCCGCGAATCCGTTTGCGTGCAGCCGATATGTCGGCCTCCCGTCGTGTTCGCTTTCCTCGACCAGCATTTGCCGGTCCGCCATGAGGTCCGGATGTTCTTCGACGAGTGTTGTCCACCACCGCTCGGCCGCCTCCTTCGATGCGAACGAGCCGAGCTGGATCAGTACGGCGGCCTGCGGCGCCGGCGTCGTCGCACCCAGCCCCCGCGGGCGAGGCCGGGGCAACATGTGCGGATTGGTCGTCGTGCCGCTCGCCGCTTGCTGGTCCGCGGCTATGGCAGCAGCGACAATGTCATTCGACGAATCGTTGGCGTCCTCAGGAGCCCCGGTTGCCGCCGCTGGCGGAATCACACCGGCGTGCGAGGCCGAATCCCCGGTCACTTCCGCTGTCGACTGGTCGTTTTCTCCGGTGTTGGCGATGGACGCAAGCTCGGTCGAGCTGATGTCTTCCGGGTCAAGCGGCATCGGGCGCGGTGCCAGCACCACCGTTGTGGGGGGATCGGACACCGCACCGGACTCGAGCACGGAATTGACCGAGAGCCCCCGGTTCTTCGCCTGAGCGCCACCCGGTTCGGCCGGCTTCGTCCGGGCCAGGCCTTCCATGGCGCGGATTACCGGCACCCCGCTCCTGTCGCGGTCAATAATGCTGACGGCCCAGTACCCGAAGCCGGCGACAAGTGCGATAGAGAAGAGAGTGCCGGCCCAGCCCAGCAGGACAGTGAAGGCGCTCCTGCCGTTCGGGGGCTTGGAATCACCGAAACCCTGCGTCCACACGCCATCTGCCTGGCCGTCGTCCGGTCGGTAGTTCATCGAGCCTGCCTCTCAAGCACACACTCTATATGGCGTGTTTACCTGCTCCAACCCCGAAATAGGATGGTCTCGCCGATTTATCGCATTTCATCCACCGGAGTTACGCCAAGAATACCCAATCCGCTTGAAATTACAATGGCAACCGATCTGCAAAGCGCGGCGCGCGCGGCCGAGACGGCCGGTTCGTCCTGCAGAATGAACCTTAGGTCAGGATGATCCTTTCCTCTGTTCCAGAGGCCGTGGAACTCTGATGCAAGTTCGTGAAGGTAGAATGCGATCCGGTGCGGCTCCCGGTGTCTTGTCGCCAGTTCCAGCAGCCTTGGCCACTCTGCAACCTTGCGCAGGACCGAGAGTTCCGCTTCATGGCCAATCAGCGAGAAATCGCTGTCCGCGAGTCTCTCGTCCTCGGTGCCGACCCCGGCCTCTGCCGCATTTCTGAGAACGGAGCAGACCCGGGCATGCGCGTACTGCACGTAGAAGACGGGGTTGTCCCTGGACTGCTCCAGTACGCCTTCAAGATCGAAGTCCAGCGGCGCGTCGCTCTTTCGCGTAAGCATTACGAACCGGGTGACATCGGGGCCGACCCTGTCAAGGAGGTCGCGGAGCGTTACGAAGGATCCCGCGCGCTTCGACATCTTGGCCGGTTTCCCGCGGACGAGCAGGCGGACGAGCTGGACCAGCTTTATGTCAACGCGCACCTTCCCGTCAGACAGGGCCGAAACGACCGCCTTTATGCGCTTGACGTATCCGCCGTGATCGACGCCGAAAATGTTGACGAGTTCGTCGAAGCCACGGCGGATCTTGTCGTGGTGATAGGCGATGTCGGGGGCGAAGTACGTCCAGCTGCCGTCCGATTTCCGGATCGGGCGATCCATGTCATCGCCGTGAGCGGTAGACCGGAACAGCGTCTGTTCCCGCGGCTCCCAGTCATTCTGCTCGACTCCCTTTGGCGGCGGCAGCATGCCCTTGTAGATGTGGCCGGCGCTGTCGAGTTCAGTCAGCGCTCCCTCGATCCGGCCGCTGCCGTAGAGCGACTTTTCCGAGAAGTAGGAATCCATCCGGACCCCGAGGAGTGCAAGGTCCTCGCGAATGGTTTCCATCATCGCCGCAGTCGCGAACTCCCGGAATTCGTCAAGCCACTCCGACTCCGGCCGGTCCACGAGCGCATCCCCGTAGCGCTCCCGAAGCGCCGCGCCGACGCGCACGAGATAGTCTCCGGGATAGGTATTCGGCGCGAACTCGACCTCGCGGCCCGCTGCCTCCAGGTACCTGAGGTAGGCGGAGCGGGCCAGCACGTCGACTTGCGCCCCGGCGTCGTTCACATAGTATTCGCGCGTCACGTCGTGG
Source organism: uncultured Amylibacter sp. (assembly GCA_963662815.2). Taxonomy (GTDB): domain Bacteria; phylum Pseudomonadota; class Alphaproteobacteria; order Rhodobacterales; family Rhodobacteraceae; genus JAPPHA01. Next base: position 23,325 of record CAXXWA010000013.1, on the reverse strand, counting down.
CCCGCAAAGGCGAGCAGGTTCGCCAGCGCGTCGCCGACGACCGCGCCGCGCGCATGGGCGACGTGGAGCGGTCCGGTAGGATTCGCGGACACGTACTCGACGAGAAACCGGCATTTCGCATCGATTCGGGGCTGCCCGAACCTGCTGCCCGCCTTCAGCACTGTCGGAACGATCGAGCGCCAGCAATCGGCCGACAGGCGAATGTTGATGAAGCCAGGCCCCGCGACTTCGGTCGACGCGACGCGCGGGTCGCTGGATATCCGGCCGGAAATCAGTTCGGCAAGGCGCAGAGGCGGCAGCCCGGCCGCCCGAGAGAGCACCATGGCTGCATTCGTCGACATGTCGCCGTTACGCGGATCGCGCGGCGGCTCCAGGGTGACGGGGCCGGTCTCGATGTCGTAGGGAAGGATGTCCTCCGACTTCATTGCCGAGAGTTCCCCGATGACGAGCGAGCGGATGTCGGAAAAGATGTTCATTCGGCCCCGCCATTCAGGATGGCGGGCGATTACCACAGGGCGGAGACTCCATCCAGACCGATGTTGCGGCAATCCGCGCGGGCGGTGACGCCAGCCCGCTTGTCCTGGGCGCCGGCGCCTTCCACTGTGCGGCGCGCATCTTCCCGCCGCTGGATCAGAGATGGCGGAACGCGGCTCCCGACGCCCCGCATACCCGGCGGTGTTCGTTCAGGGCGAACCGGTCAGTCATGCCTGCGATGTAGTCGGCGATGGCGCGCGCGCCTTCGGACCGGAAGGCTGGCCGCCAGTTCTCAGGCATGCGTTCGCCGTCTTCAGTGAAGGCGGCGAAGAGATCCCTTACGACCGTTGCAGCCTCGTCGCGAACGCTCTGCACCTGCGAGTGCCGGTACATGCGCAGGAACAGGAAGTCGCTGATCGCCTGCAGATCTTGGCGAACCGCCTCCGGAAACGCGATGACCGGTGCGTGGTGCTTCCGGATCGCGTTCGCGTCCGTGGGCGCGAGCCGCGCCAGGCGAGCCTTGCTCTCCTTGATGGCGCTCTCCACGAGGAACCCGAAGAACTCGCGAAGGACCGTGTGACGCCTTCGGTCCCCGTCAAGTCCCGGGTAGCGCCTGTCAACCGAGCGGTACAAGTCGCCTGCGATCGGCAGCTCTAGAAGTTCCACCTCGTCGAACAGCCCTGCACGAAGCCCGTCGTCGAGATCATGACTGTTGTACGCAATGTCATCCGCGAGCGCGGCAACCTGCGCCTCGGCGCCCGCGTGCGTGCGAAGTTCGAGATCGTGAAGCCTGTCGTACGCGGAGAGCGCCACCGGCGGTGGCCCGTCGACCGGCCCGTTGTGCTTGGCGATTCCCTCGAGGGTTTCCCATGTCAGGTTCAGCCCGTCGAATTCCGGATAGTGCCGTTCGAGCGAGGTCACCACCTTGATCGTCTGCGCATTGTGGTCGAAACCGCCGTGCGCGGCCATGCATGAGTCGAGCGCGTCCTCTCCCGTGTGGCCGAACGGAGGGTGGCCGAGGTCATGGGCAAGTGCGACAGACTCCGTCAGGTCGGGATTCAGGCGAAGCTCCCCGGCAATCGTCCGCGCGACCTGCGCGACCTCTATCGAATGCGTTAGGCGGGTCCTGTAGTGATCGCCCTCGTGCTCCACAAAGACTTGGGTTTTGTGCTTGAGTCTGCGAAACGCGGTCGAATGGATGATCCTGTCGCGGTCGCGCTGAAAGTCCGTGCGGTACCTTGACGGGGGCTCCGGGAACCTCCGGCCGCGGCTGAGGTCGGCGGTGCAGGCATGTGGCGCAAACATCTGGCCTCTCCTTGTCCGAGCGACATGTCTCGACTATATCATGTCCTGTCCTTTGAAACCCGCAACCGGATCAGGTCATGGGCATCGCGATTCCGCCGAAAGTTACAGACCGCGCATTCCGGCGCCTTGCCGAAATCAATAGCGTCCTCGAGCAAGCGAAGGGGCTGCGGGTTGCGGTCGAAGGCGGCGGCTGTTCCGGATTCCAGTATGACATCCGGCTTGACGAAGCCACCGAAGACGACCTTGTCCTTGAAAGCGACGGCATGCAGGTCCTGATCGACAGCGTGTCATTGCCGTTTCTCGCCAACGCGACGATAGACTTCAGCAACGAACTCATCGGGTCGAGATTCGTCGTCAACAACCCGAACGCCAGTTCGAGTTGCGGCTGCGGCGTCAGTTTCTCCGTATGAGGGCGTCTGGCGGGGACCGGCTCGCGGACCGAAGCCGTTGATCGTCGCGACGTTCAACGTCAACGGCATCAAGGCGCGCCTGCCTGCGCTGCTCGCCTGGCTCGAGGAGCGGCGGCCGGACGTCGCGCTCCTGCAGGAGATCAAGTCGCTCGATGCCGGATTCCCTGCCGAGCGCATCGAGAATCTCGGATACCGGGTGGAAACTCACGGCCAGAAGGGCTTCAACGGCGTCGCGATCCTTTCCAGGCTGCCGCTCGAGGACGTGTCGCGCGGACTCGGCGGCGACCCCGGCGACGAACAGGCGCGGTGGATCGAGGCCAACGTGATCGGAGACAGCGCGGCGGTCAGGGTCTGCGGCCTCTACCTTCCCAACGGCAACCCGGTGTCCGGACCCAAGTTCGACTACAAGCTGGCATGGATGTCGCGAATGCAGTCCCGGGCGCGGGAGCTCCTGCAGTCCGAGATGCCGTTCCTGATGGCGGGAGACTACAATGTCATTCCGCAGCAGGAAGACTGCTGGGACGAGGCCGCCTGGGTTGGCGATGCTCTGTATCTACCGGAGACCCGCGCCGCCTACAGGTCGATACTGAATCTTGGATTTACAGACGCGCTCGCAACGTGCAACGCGACGCCCGGCAACTACACGTTCTGGGACTACCAGGGTGGCGCGTGGAACCGGAATCACGGCATCCGGATCGACCACATCCTTCTCTCGCCACAGTGCGCGGATCTGCTGGTCGACTGTCAGGTGGACCGTGAACAGCGGGATCGCGAGAGACCTTCGGATCACGTCCCCGTGCGGGTGGAGCTCAGAGCCTGACATCCCGCAACTCCGTTGCATCGTGGTCGTGGACCCACCTGTAGCGCCAGCGGACCGCGCCGGGAAACAGTCTTTGCGCGACCGCAAGAACGGCATGCGCTGCCGTCCGCAACATCGGTTGCCGCAACTGGTAGAATCTGCCGTTGGCTGCCGAAGCCCGCTGAAGGCGCGTGGCCCGCGGCTTGCGCAGGCGCTCGTATGCGCGAAGCGCCCGCGCATGCGTTCCGTGCCGGCACAGCATCGCGGCAAGAGTCCAGGCGTCCTCGAGCGCGGCGGATGCGCCCTGGGCTAGATGCGGCAGCATCGGATGGGCCGCATCGCCGAGAAGGACTAGGTTGCCGCGCGACCATGACGGCAGGACCGGATGGACGCGGAGGTCCGACGACCAGGGATCGCGGGCCTCCGACAGGATGGCGGTGACGCCTGCGTGCCACCCTTCGAAGACGCCGAACGAGGTATCCCGATCGTCGCTGCGGTCCGGTTCGGCAGCACCGGAACCGGACACGGCCACCACGTTGACCGTCCCGTTTCCGGGAAGGCGGTAGGCTACGACGTGCCCCCCGGGCCCGACGAACAGGCAGGGGCCAGCGTCGATGTCGGCACGGAGGTCCGCGGGAATCGCGTCACCGGAAACGCTCGCGCGCCACGCGCGCTGCCCCGAACGCGCCAGAATTGATCCCCCCAGGAAAGTGCGCCGGACTCCGGAGTTGAGGCCGTCGGCGGCGACAATGACGTCGAAACTCCTTGCGGGGCCTTCTCCGGCCATGACATCGAACGCGCCGCGCGTTTCCCGGAGGACCGCCGCATCGCCGAGATGGAACTCGGTACCGGCGTCGCGGGCCGCATTCGCCAGGAACAGGATCAGGTCCGACCGGCGGACGAGAAGATACGGCGCGGCAACTGGTCCTGCTACAGGCAATCGCGCCAGGACGCGCCCGTCTGCGAAGTCCCTTAACGTCAGCGTATGCGCCCGGCATGCCGGCAGCTCCCCGCCGCCATCAAGACCGAGCGCGCCGAGAACGCGGGTTCCGTTCGGGCTGATCTGGATCCCGGCACCGGACTCGCCGATCATGCCGGCTCGCTCGAAGACGGTGACGGCGGCTCCGGCCTTCCCGGCGGCGGCGGCCGTCGCCAGTCCGCCGACGCCGCCGCCGACGATCGCGATGCGACGGCCCCGGAGTCCCACAACCGCAGCCCGGCCTACCGGAGTTCGCCGTTCACCAATCCGGTGAGCCGGTCAAACGTCGCTGCGCTTGCCGCGAGTATGCTGCCGTCCTCGAGAGGGTTGCCGCCGGGTTCGAGCGACGAGACGAGACCGCCCGCTTCGCGCACAAGGAGCAGGCCGGCCGCCAGATCCCAGGCATGCAGGTTGCGTTCCCAGAACCCGTCGAGTCGGCCGGCGGCGACGTAGGCGAGGTTCAGGGCAGCTGATCCCCAACCCCTTACGCCTGCCGATGCAGGCAGGATTCGGGCAAGTTCGCCGCCGGTCTCGTCCCAATTGCCACGGCCGCCTGCAGGCAAAGCCGTGGAGAAGACCATCTCGTTCAGGTCGGATCTCCCGGAGACGCGGATCCGGCTCTCGTTCAGCCACGCCCCGTTGCCCTTTTCGGCGACGAAGAGTTCGTTGAGAGCCGGATTGAACACGACCCCGGCAACGACTTCCCGCTTGTGTTCAAGGGCAATCGAGATTGACCAGAACGGCAGCCCGTGAAGGAAGTTCGTGGTGCCGTCGAGCGGGTCGACGATCCAGCGCCGCGTCGGGTCCCGGCCGGGGACCGGATCGCTTTCCTCCGCGTGCCAGCCGTAGTTGGGCCGACCCTCGGTGAGCTCGCGCATGAGAGTCTTCTCGGCCCGGATGTCGGCTTTCGAAACGAAGTCGCCAGGGCCCTTGACCGAAACCTGCAGCTTCTCGACCTCGCCGAAGTCGCGAATGAGGCCGCGTCCGGCCTTCACGGCTGCGTTGACCATGAGGTTGATGTTCGCGGAAAACCTGGACATTCGACATCTCCACGGGGAACCGGAGGATCTATAGGAGTTTGCCGTCGGCATTCCAAGGAAGATGATCGCGCGATCACCGGAATTCGTCTCGTCGAGTCTGTCGAGCCGGTTCGAGATTTGTTGACAGGCGGCAAGAGTTCGCGAAAGCTGGAACAGGGCCAGAGATTGAGCCCTAGGTGATCGACAAATGGGCGAATACTTCAACGTTGTCGCGAATTCGCGCCGGATTTCCACATCGTCTGCCGATGCGCAACTCTGGTTCGACCGCGGACTGTCCTGGACCTACGGCTTCAACCACGACGAGGCGGTCTCCTGTTTCCGCAGGACTGTAGAACACGATCCGGATTGCGCCATGGCCTGGTGGGGCGTGGCCCTCGCCAGCGGCCCGTTCTACAACATGCCATGGGAGTGGTTCAGCGCCGAGGAGGCGCGCGAGGCGACTGCCGTCTGCCATGAGGCCGCCCGGCGCGCCGTCGCGTTGAAGGCTGGCGCCTCGCCGGTCGAACGAGGCCTCATCGACGCCATCGCGCGAAGGTTTCCAAAAAACCATGCGGTGCCGCTTGAGGAATTCGAGCGCTGGGAAAGGGACTACGCCGGCGCCATGCGCCAGGTCAACCGTGACAATCCCGGCGACCACGACGTGGCGACCCTGTTCGCGGAAGCCCTGATTACACTTACCCCGTGGCGGCTGTGGGATGCCGACACGGGCGAACCTGCGGCTGACTCTTCGACGCTTGAGGCGCTGGAGGTGGTGGACCGCGCGATAGACGAGCGCCGCGCGGCGGGCAGTCCGCCGCACCCGGGCATCCTGCACATGCACATCCATATTCTCGAGATGTCGTCCAACCCGGAGCGGGCGCTTCCCTCGGCCGGAATGCTTTCCGGAGTCTGCCCCGATGCCGGACATCTCGAGCACATGCCATGTCACATCTACTCGCTTTGCGGCGAATACGGCCGCGCAGTGGATGCAAGCTCCAGGTCGATCGCCGCTGATCGCCTGTTCATCAAACGCAATGGCGCGACGGGCTTCTACGTGACCTCGATCTGCCACGACATGCACATGATGATGCATGCTGCGATGATGTCCGGCCGGCTCGGGCCGGCGAAGGAGGCGGCGGACGGCCTGCTCGCGCTCCTGACACCGGAGCTGTTCAGGGTCGGGAAGCCCTACATGGCGGAAATTCTGGAGGGTTACCGGTCCACCTGGATTCATGTTCTCGTACGATTCGGCCTCTGGCAGGAGATCATCGCGGAACCGCCGCCGCCGGATCCGGATCTTTTTTGCGTTACCCAGGCGATGCACCACTACGCGCGCGGCGTTGCCCAAGCAGCGCTCGGCAACGTCATCGAGGCGCGGCAGGAACTGGGCAAGTTCCGCTCTGCGGTCGCGCGGGTCCCCGGCGAGCGCTTCTACTTCAACAGCAACGCGCACGAAGCTCTCGGAGTCGGCGAGGCCATGCTGGAAGGGGAGCTGGCCTATCGCGAGGGCCGATTCGACGCTGCGTTCGACCACCTTCGCGCCGCGGTTGAACGCAGCGATGCCCTCGCCTATACCGAACCGCAGGGATGGATGCATCCGCCGCGCCATGCCCTTGGCGCCCTCCTGCTAGAACAGGGCAGGATCGAGGAGGCGCTTGATGTGTACGGCGCAGACCTCGGCCTCAACGGAGCGCTCGCGCGGTGCAAGCAGAACCCGGGCAACATCTGGTCCCTGCTCGGCTATGCCGAGTGTCTCGAGCGCGCAGGGCGACGCCGGGAAGCCGCCGAGGCGTCCGAACGCGTGAAGCTCGCCGCCGCACACGCCGACGCCGGCATCAAGGTGTCCTGCTTCTGCAGAAGGGGCCATGCGCAATGAACAGTTCAGATCATGAACGGCGGGCGCAGGGCAGGGTGCGAGGAATGGCCGCGCATTCAGAGGAAACCGGCTTCAAGACCGGTTCGCCGTCGCGGTCCGGGCCAGGAGACGGCGCGTGAAGCCTCCCCGCTTCGTTCCAGGGCCGGAGAAGCTCGTCACGGGCAGCGAACTCGCGGACTTGACCGGCCTCGAGTTCATGAGGGGCATCCTTGAAGGATCGCTCCCGTCTCCGCCCATCTGCGGCGTGATGGGATTCCGGTTGAGTGCGGTTTCCCGGGGCGAGGACACGTTTGCCGGCGCGCCTTCGTTCGAACACTGCAACCCGCATGGTACGGTGCACGGAGGCTGGTACGGGACGCTGCTCGACAGCGCCATGGCGTGTGCGTACATGACGACGCTTCCGCGTGGCGCCGGATACACGACGCTTGAGTACAAGGTGAATCTTGTCCGCTGCATACCGCTCGGCAAGCGCGTCGAGGCCACGGGGACAGTCGCGCATTCCGGCCGGACGACCGGTGTCGCCACGGGCCAGATTCGCAGTCCGGAAGACGGGCGTCTCTACGCGACAGGTTCGACGACCTGCATTGCGATGCGGCGGGACGGTTGAACTCAGGCCCTTCCCGAGTATTCCAGCGTTTCGGTGTTCACCATGACATCCTCGTCCTGGCCGACGAAGGGCGGGACCATGATTCTCAGGCCGTTGTCGAGAAGTGCGGGCTTGAAGCTGTTGGCGGCCGTCTGGCCCTTGACCGCCGGTTCCGATTCAACGACCCGGCACGTAACCTTCTGGGGGAGCTGAGCATTCAACGCTTCGGCTTCATGGTATTCGACCAGAACCGTCATGCCGTCGGTGAGGAATACCCGGCGTTCGCCGAATATGTCCGAGGGTAGTTCGACCTGATCGAAGGATTCCATGTCCATGAAGACAAGCATGTCGCCGGACTCGTAGAGAAACTGCTGCTCCTTCTGGTCCAGGCGAACCCGTTCGACCCGGTCCGCGCTCCGGAACCGTTCGTTGAGTTTCGAGCCGTTTCGAAGGTTCCGTAGTTCTACTTGGGCGAATGCGCCGCCCTTTCCGGGCTTGACGTGCTCGACCTTGACCGCCGTCCAGAGGCCGCCATCGTGATCAAGAACAAATCCGGGGCGAATTTCGTTTCCGTTGATTTTCGGCATTGCGTGTCCGGGAGCAGCTGAATCTGTCTGAGGTGACGCTCATATCTCGACTGTCCGCGCCAGGCAAGGAATGAAGAATGCTTCCCGGCGTCAAGGCATGCAGTTTTCGCATGAGACCCATGTTGAAAATGCAATACCAAATGTGGTAAAAATAGTGCATACAAGACAGAACACTTACATTGTGAAAACGAAGGCTGCGTGATGTTCGATTACGTTGACGATGCATCGTTCAATAACGATCAGGGGAAGCGGTCCCAGAAGCTGTTTGCTGCCGTGGTGCTTGCGGCCCTCGACGATGCGATTGCCGACGACAAGAAGTACGGCAACGGCGTCGAGTCCATAGCTCGCTGGGCACGCTCGAGGGACGGCAGAGAGGTTCTCACCTGCGCCGGAATCGACCCCAACGAACGCTGCGTCAAGGGAATGATGGAGTTTGTTTCAAGAGGTGTTCGTACGTCCGTGGCTCTGAGCCGCGAAGAATCCGAACGCCAGTTGCAGGCGAAAGCGGGCGAATCCTGATTCTGCCGAACCGTCGACGTCACTGATCCGTTCGCAACCCCTACGAGAGCCGGAAACTTATTGGCCAGAGCCTTTCAACCGGACACGGTTGATTTGAAGTTTCTGAAAGCGCATCCCCGGTTCCAGCTGAATCGGTTTCCGGCACAACGCCTCCGAGACGGTCGACTGGCTGACGGCGATGTTCGCGGACAGGCACCACGCCCGGACCTTTCAGGGGTGCGGGCTGTTCGAACGCGAGGTCGCTTGTAACGCGCAGGTGCAGCCTCGGCCCCGGCGGCCTTCCCAATCTGTCCCCTGCCTCGATCTTCCCTGCCGGAGGCCCGGCTGACGGAAGCCGTCAGCAAGGATCGCTGGCCCCGTCGCCGGATTTTCCAGACAGACTGCCGTCGTGCCCTCTCGACGGTCTCGGCGAGGTCGACGTGGTTCCGGTCTCCGGCGCGGGGAAGATCCTGGTCACTCGACGACGGCCAGGTACCATCTCGAGGGCGATGCCGCATGCCCGGCGGCCGTACCCGCTACCAAATCTGCTCGTCCGTGCACGGCATCCTCGACGGGTTCACCGTTGGAGCCACCTCCTGGCGCCACAAGGCGCGCGACCTCCAAGTCGGCTGGTCACAGGCAGCGCGGGACTCGAATATCGGGCTTGTGATCAACAAAGACCGATTCCTTCTGCTTCTTCCCGGCGTCCGCGGGCAGGCCTCGCTCGCGCGCTCCCTGCTCGTTGACCGCGTCGCCGATGACTGGGAGGGAGCGCAACGGTGTCCGCCCAGTGTTGGCGTTCAGTTGCGTGGGTCCGAAGCACGCCGGGTTCAGCCACCGCGTGGCGGACTGGACGTGCTACATGTAACCGGAATCCGTCAGGCGGCTTGCCGCCAATGCCGGCGCCGCGTTCAGCGAGGGTTGACACGCGCTGGATGTCTTTCACCACGACGCCGGCGTCCGCGCCGTCGAGACGGAAGCTGCCGCGGAATGCGATGAGAGCGAACTCTGGACGGTAGCGTTCGGCAAGGCCGCAGAGCTGGCGGCGGCCCGTCCGCGGAACCGCGCAATGAACCTCTGCGACCGGGAGAGCGACTAGCGTTCGCGCCTGCCGGAAGGCCGAGCCTCCGCCGACGCCCCCGAAGGCGCAGGCCTCTTGGTCCGGGCCGTCCGCTCGACGCCGCGGGCCTTGACGGAAGTAGGCGGATCGGTGGGCCTTTTCGAGCACTCGGCCTAGGCACTGTACCCAAAACATTTGACATTCCTGCGCCTCCGTGACTCCTGCCGGAAACCGTCCAGACAAGGAGTTCGAGGCATGAGCGGCGACCGACACGACATGACGGACGCGGAATGGGAAATTCTCCGTTCCGTGCTTCCGCAGAAGCATCAGGGCCCGAAGACGGGTGCATGACAGGCGGGTGATGGACGGCATCTTCTTCGTGCTGCGCACCGGCACTCCCTGGCGCGACCTGCCGGAGCGCTACGGTCCCTACACGACCTGCTTCAACCGCTACAACCGGTGGAGCAGGAACGGCCTCCGGGAGAAGATCATGTCGAAGCTTCAGGAACTTGCGGAAGGCGACGACAACGACGGCGACGGCAGCGGCGGCGGCGGCGGGGAGCTTCACCTGCGCATGCTGGACTCCTCGTCGATCCGCGTCCGCAGGCACGGCGCGGGCGCCCCACGGGACGGCGAGCCTCCCGAGGTCGGGTTGAGCCGCGGCGGCAGGACCACGAAGGTCCACATCGGCATCGACGGAAACGAACTCGTGAAGGCCGTGCTCCTGACACCGGGACAGGCGGCCGACTGCACGCAGGCTGGGGCGCTTCTCGAGGGGCTCGGGCCGGACGAGACGGTGATCGGCGACAGGGCTTATGACAGCAACGCCATCCTCGACATGATTTCGGCGGCCGGAGCGACCGCGGTCATTCCGCCGAAGTCCAACCGGAACGAGCAGCGCGGGCTTGATCGCGAGGCGTACCGGGAGCGCAATCTGGTCGAAAGATTCATCGGGAAGATCAAGGAGTTCCGGAGAGTTGCAACGCGGTATGACAAGACCGCGCGCAACTTCCTGTCCACCGTGCGCCTGGCCATCAGCCGGTTCCTGCTCCGGCGGGTCGCAAGCCGGTTAATTGAGTCCACAGCCTAGCTTGATGCCGTTGTGGACAGGACCATCATGCGTGCGAGGAACAGGGCTGATCCCGCGGGACTTCACGGACCCTTGTTCGAAAAAATCCGGTATCTCAAGTCCCCACTTCCACTCCAATGTGCAACGCTGGCCAGTTGCGCAGCGCGGTCAGTCGGTTCAATCGCGAACACCCGCAGAATCGGGCGGAGCCGCTCCCCTGTCCTTTCCTTAGAGATGTCAAATATCCAGCCATGATCCGTTTCGGTCCATCAGGTGCGAGGTGCCCTTCAGTCCCGGCGACAGGCTCGAGATCACGCTACCGCCGATCCCGTGACCAAGCCGGTTCAATTCTCTGTCGCTTGCTTTATAGCCATGACTTGCAGCGTTCGGACAACAAGATGCGCCCGTGTCGAGGGGTTCTCCTGAAAAACCGACTGCCCCTCCTTGAGCGCTTCTTCCAATGCCTTCTCTGCGCGCGTGCATGCTTGGTCCCGCATTGGTCTGATCTCTTCGTAAAAGGCATCACATGTTGCCTTGTCGTACGCAGCGAAACAGGCGTGGGAGGCCTTGAGGCCGCGGATCAGATCTTGCGCGGGTGATCCGTCACCTTCACCGGTTGAATAAGGTTTGCGATCGCCAGAGACGTGGAATCGATACCAGATTTCGAAACAGGGAATGGATGGAATGGCCTTGATGGTCTGCTTTCTTGGGGCTTTGCGAGGTTTGAGTGTTTCGGCTTTGGCGATGGCTGCGTCGTAGGTTGTGTGCCTGTCACGGTCGAAGACGAGGAACACGTACTCAAAATCAGGGTCGTGCCTCAGGAGACCTTCGGCGTATTCTACGACACTGATCGGGGCCGAGCCCCCGTCTCCGGTGATTGTGACACTGGCCGAGGTGAGGCCTAGTTCCCGGATTAGACGGCGGAAGTACCCGGGTTCGGTCTTGCTGCCTTCGGTGACGATCATGGCGCGCTCGCGCTCTTCGCGGCGCGCGGGGCGCCGCCGCGTATCCCGGGGTGACTTGCCACGTCTCTTGCCCATGTCTGCTACCCTGCTAGGCGCGGCACCGCTCCGTACCGTCCCTGCAGATAGCCTCTTCGGAAGGGCCGCTCATCGCGTGTCCTGTAGTCCGAGAAGGGAACTAGGCGGGAGGCGAAATCGTCGCCTTTCTCGACCAGCCAGATCTGATCGCGTCCGACGCAATCTTCTTCCGTGACGGTAGGGTCGTGGGTAGTGAAGATCAATTGAGCATTGTGCGGGTTGGTTTTGGAATTGCAAAACATGCGAATGATGTGGCGGAAGGCGAGAGGGTGCAGGTGCGTGTTGAGTTCGTCTACGACAAGCGTGTAGCCCTTATCGAGCGAGTCCATGATTGAGCCAATGAGCTTAAACAATGCGCGGGTGCCTGAAGATTCGTCACCAAATTCCAGGCGCGTTTTTGCCCCTGTCTCGTCATTGCGATAGGTAAAGACTTCCAATGCCTTCGCCCCCTCCGGAAGAATGGGCTTCAATCGGTTTTGCAGTTCTCTGGGCAGGCTCTTGAAGTTGGCTGCTTCAAAGGCGCTCCTTTCTTCCACTTCCACATCTTCCAGCCGCAAGTCGGCATCTGCCAGAAACGCCATCACCCGTTCCTTCCAGGCATCGTCGGTAAGGAGTTGAGCAGTAATAGGAAGGATGGATTCGACATCGAGAATCGTTCGAAACCCTCTCCTCAGCCAGTCGGTGGGGCGCTTCAAGGGCTCGGCATTGAGTTGTATGGCGGTGCTGACAAAGAGGGCGTTGTCGCGCGTCTGCGCTTTCCAGCTTTGACGTTCTCCCTTGAGATGGGTCGCGCTTGTCTCCCACTGGTAGGCGTCACTTTCGGGATCATATTCGCGGGTGAAAATCTGGCGCTGTTTGCGCGTGGCGGAAGGGCGTTCAAAGAGCCATTCCTCCCAAATTCGTTCGGCGTCGTAGGCGAAGCCGTACTGGAACAGGCTGTCGTCATGCAGGAAGATCACTTCGAATTCCGTCGGCGCGCCGCGCCACTCGGAATGAAAAAGATGCGGCTCGTATTCTTCTATGAGCGCTTCTTCGTTCTTGAACGAGTCTCGGACGAGGGAGCAAACCGTGTTCATGCTCCGAACAAGTCCGGACTTTCCGGACCCGTTGGCCCCGAAGAGGCATGCCTGCTGCAGCACGTGTGGTGCACCGTTGTTGCCCGTAGCCACGGCGTTTTGTGTCCCGCTGTTCGATGCGGTCATCAGGAAGCTTTGCCTGTCCCGGAAGGATTGGTGGTTCTGGACTGAGAATTCAACGAGCATGTGAGAAAATCCAATTATACACCTTGTTTCTGACAAAAGCTACAAATAAAGATAACAATTTTGGATGTATAGCAGAAAATGCACTCATTCACATGTGCCCCTCCATCTGTTTGACTCTGGCTGCCCTCAGACCATCAACCGGCACGTCCGGGCAGATCCGGAGAATGTGCCAGACCAAATGACTGTTGTGTCGGCGTCACCATCCCGACCCGCGCCACCGCATAATGCCGGAACCGCCAAATTCCGCGGGTCAATTGGCACGAAAGTTCCAGGACCCGAGTCGGACGCGGCGATTCCAGCCTGTACAAGGCAGAACAGAGACAAGACCAGTCAGTCGCGTGAACCCGCTGAATTTGGTTCTTGCAATGCACGGCAGTTTTGATTGCCTTCGTGCTGCTCGGCAACTTGGCGCCTCCTGCTTGCAGAATTGATTCCGTTTCCGCGACCGCACATGCTCTTGACACGACGTAACACCTATCGTCACGCAGACCCGCGACAGAGAGTTTCTCCAGCAATCTTGCTGCGGCCATCTTTGCAGGGCATGCCGTTCCCGGATTGCCCACGCAGATCCGGCACCGGGCTCGGGCGAAGCTGATTGCAGTCGATGCTGCTGGCCGCCTCGAGGATCAGAGAGTCCCGCCCGGCAACCGAATTGTAGCTCTTCGAAACGACCGAACCGGACAACAAGGCGTTCGCATCAACGATCAATGGCTTTTCTGCTTCGTCTGGCGCGATGGCGATGCCTGGGAGGTTGATATTGTGGCCCCCGTGCCACTCTGAAGTGCAACACCAGAGGTGGCGGCAGCCTGCGTCCTTCGGCGCAGGATGTTGCAAGTCGGCCAGATAGTGGCGACAATCCCTGTTAAGAAGCAGGGAGGCTGTCATGCCGAGGGGCCGCCGCCACCTGACCAATGAAGAGAGATGCCGGACATGCGCGCTGAGGAAAAGCCGGCTGTCCGATCCGGCCAATGGCCATTGCGCGGTGCCGGTGAAGCGCGAAGTCCAGACCACGATCTCCATCAGGCCCGGCTTGGCTTGGTGCCGGCTGCACCATTGCTGCTGCTGCCGCGCTGCCGAGAGGATCCGGGAGGTCAGGCACGGGGCCGGGTGCCCATGGAAACAACATGCGCCGGCTGTGCCGAAGCAACTGCTGGAAGCAGGCCTCGACGTGGGCGGACGCCCTGCGCCGACCGCCTTTCTCGCACCGTTCCGGCATGTGAGGATGCTCTCCGCCTTAAGCTCCTCCAGCGCCTGCAGGCAGAACTGCTCCACTTTTCTACTTGGCGGCGTGCGCCAGCTGAAGTTCTCGCACGACGTGAGGACCAGCTCACGCTGATTGTCGTTGGGAAACAACTCGACCGTCTCCGGCATGAGTGCGATCTGCTGGCGCGTCAGGCGCTTGCCGAAAACGGCGGTGGTCTTCAGGTTCCAGTCAATTCGGAATGGATTCCGTAACCGAGGCGAATGCGTCTCAAGCCCGCAGGATTTGCGATGCGAAGCTAGTTGCGCACAGCGTGCGCTCTTCCGACGGTGGTCTCTGCCGAAAACTTTCTGACGCGGTAGCGATCGCCACCTGTAGACTCGTAGGTAAAGGTCACATCGAACTCCGACTTCTCGTCGATCACGTGCTGCGGATATCCAGCCACCCGAAAGAAAGTTCCCTGACAGACGGCCTCTGTGTCCTTGAACTCCGGTTCGGCAAGGGTGACCCTGGTGCGCCTGCGCCCGTCGAACAATTCGTATGTCGTGTTGCACAGGTCTTCCCTTGCGACGCTCCTGAACATCAACAGGGCCGTGGTCGTCAGATCACGGGTGCCGCGCTGATCCGACGGATTGACGTCGTATGGCCGCGGGTCGCGTTCCGGGCGGTACGAAAGGACCACCGGGCGTCCGGACCGGAATTCCATCTCGACTTCCGATTGACGCTTTGGCGTCTTGGTGCGCGACTCAAACCTTGTTGGCACGAGTTCCCCGTTTCGAACCCGACCGCTCGCACTGCTTTCGTGTTCAAAGTCGGCAAAAATCGAAAGAATGCGGGATGCCTGCATTGTTGCGGTGACGGCATACTTCGCGCTCGCCACGTCCGCGCGGACTTCAACCTGAGCCGCCTTGACCCCTCCGAAGTAGAGACCGAATCTGTGCAATTCGGTATCTGCCGAAGCGGGAAATCCGGCTGCGAGCACCGACAGCAGCAAGAGGTACCGCCGACCGGTCCGAATTTGATTCTTCAGAAAAACAAACACGAGGTGATTCTCCCAACAATCCGGTTTCAGGGTGCGTTCATATATCACGTGCCGAGCATGTCCGCGTTCACATTCGCCGCCCTGAGCCGCGACCGGGACTCAGCAGCGGATTCCGGAGCGTGGCCGCGAAGTGTCGAGATTCCGCCGGTCGGGTCCTGGACTACGCCCTGGCACCGAACGATGCGCACTTCACGCTGCCCGGAGGCTGCGCATTCCTGCGCGGAGTCGGTTCACCTTGGGTAGGCGAGCGGTCTGCGCGGCGGGCAGCGCATGCACGTTCGATGTTCCCGTCGCTGTCCCGGCGAAGGGAGCAGGCGTTACGGTGGAACAGCGGATTCGTCAATGGTCGGCGCGGGGAAGATGTCAGACCCCGCCTGATGTCAGCGTCCGGAAACGGCGCCTTGACTAACGCTGTTCGATGATCAGGGGTGTGTGTGTGTGCTGCCGTGCAAACGGAATCCATCCGGAAATCGAGGCCGACGAAGTCGCGGGCGTGTGCTGCGATGACGCGTGAAGCGGTGCCGCCGGCATTCGGGGCGCAGGACAATCGGCGAGCAGAAGTCGAAACAAACGGGCAGCAATTTCGCCCGCCTTGGACTCCGACGGCCTGCGGGCAGATGCGGCAAGGTCGAATCACGCCAAGTCTTTCCGCGAATCTCCCTTCGCCGGGTTGAACCGGGATGGGGCGGGCGGAGCTCGGCTGAACTGTCTTCGGAAGCCGACATGCCTGCGTCGCGACCAGTAAGGGTTTGCCGCATGAGCCCTCGTCCCCCTTGGCGAAAGGATGCCCGGGGAAGTCCGGGGTTGGCGCAACCCGTGCCAGAAGCGAACGAACCCCGTAGTCCGGGATGCTCGGCCAAACAGCCGGAACTTTTGCGCGCCTGCATGCGCCGGCCCCTGAGGGCCGGCGCTCGGACGATGATGCTCAGCGGTTCACCTGGCGTGAACGCGCACTGGCGTCGCGATGGATCAGGCGTGCAACTCTTGGGCCATTCTCGTGCCGTCTGGAGCGCGTGTCTCGGACGGCGGCATCACGGCGCTGGAGTCGGTGGCAAGCGACTTCACGAGCCCCCACGACATCGCCAACAGGATGAACGAGATCGGGAAGGCTGCGGCGATGGATGCCGTCTGAAGTGCGCCGAGACCGCCTGCGAGCAACAGAACGGCGGCGACAAACCCTTCGCCGAGTCCCCAGATGACCCGGAAGACCTTCGGAGGGTTGTCATCACCCATCGACAGCATCGTGGTAATTACCAGCGTTCCCGAATCCGAAGACGTGATGAACCAGGAAGCCAACAGCAATGTTGCAAGCGCAGACAGCGGCCAGCTGATCCAGCTCATGTCTCCCATCCAGGACATCGCGCCGAGATTGGCGATCGCACCGTAGAGGGCGGTGGGAAGATCCCAGTTCCGAACGGTTTCGATGATGCCTGCGCCACCGGCTGCTGCCGGTCCGCCCACGGAGTTCAGTTCCTGCCAGATGGCGTTTCCGCCGAACATGCAAAGCCAGAAGAAGGCGATCGTCGTCGGGACGAACATGACGCCGACCATGAACTCGCGGATCGTCCGGCCGCGGGATATCCTGGCAATGAACATGCCGACAAACGGCGCCCAGGAAATCCACCAACCCCAGTAGAAGATGGTCCATCCTCCCTGCCAGGCGGCGTTGCCGGACTCATTGGCAGTCCAGAATCCCATCGGAACGACATTCCAGAGATAATCCCCGAGCGACGTCACGAAGAAGCTCATCAGCCACTGGAACGGGCCGACGGCGACAAATGCCGCAAGCAGGATGATCGACAACCAGATGTTCCATTCCGAAATGATCCGAATGCCCTTGCCGACGCCGGAAACCGCCGAAAAAGTGGCGATGATCGAAATGACGAGGATCAGCATCAGCTTCGTGACGATTCCGTCGCTGATGCCGAAGAGCACGTTCAAGCCGGCAGCCATCTGGCTGACGCCGAGACCGAGCGAAGTCGCCACGCCGAAGACCGTCCCGAAAACCGCCAGAAGATCGACCGCATGCCCGATGGGGCCATAGATCCGTTCGCCGATCAGGGGATGCAGCGCGGATCGTAGCGTCAGCGGCAGCTTTTTCCGGAATCCGAAATAAGCGAGGCAGAGACCGACCATGACGTAGACGGCCCAGCCGTGAAATCCCCAGTGAAAGTATGTCACGCGCATGGCGTCGATGCCGCGGGCGACGGTCATTTCCACGTTGCCCTGCATGTCCGCATGCGGATTGTTGGGATATCCGAAGGCACCGGAGTTGTCGAAGTAGAAGATCGGTTCGGCAACGCCGAAGAACAGGATGCCGATGCCGACGCCCGCCGAAAACAGCATCGCAAACCAGGAGAAGTTGGAAAACTCCGGCTTGCTGTCGTCATCGCCGAGTTTGATGGATCCCCACTTCGAGCACATCAGGAAGATGCAGATGGCGAAAATGATCATGACGGCCGAGATGTAGTACCAGTTAAGCGCAGTCTCGATCCAACCCCGAATCGCTCCATAGACTCCGCCTGCAAAATCCACATTCAGGACCGTGAACAGCACGAACGCGACCACCATCCCTTTCGCGGCTATGCCCATCCCCGGGTGGAGACCGGTAAACGGGCCGGACTTGGCAACCAAGTGTGCGTTGTGATGACTGGCGGACATTTCTTGTCTCCCCTTGTTAAGGTTGCGTTGACTGAATTCGCGCGGAAAGGATCGAGTTTCCCCGGCATCAGGCGAATGCAACGAATGATGAAGTCTAATCGCTAGAGGTTGGGCAATACAAGATTTAGATGCGCAAATTTGCATTGGCGGAGGCGCGCGCCCGGTTTGACCTCCGCCGGGGCGGGCGCAGTCCCCGAATGTCGGGACCGCACCGGCCAATGGCATTTTGTTAGTCGTGCGGAATTTTCGTTCTGATTTTCGTCCGGACGCAGGGCTCTGATTCACTGGTCTTTATCTGCGGTGCGGAATTTCGGGTTTCCCGGGGTTGACACCCGTCCCCGGCCATGGCATGTCATGCTTGGATCGGACCGTCTGTCAGGAGCTTTCAGCCATGGACCCGCGAATCGCTGCCCTCAAGTCCACCACCTTTCTGGGCCGGCGCTTCACGCGGCGCCAGATCGCCGACATCCAGGAGACCGTCGGGCTGTTCCCGAACGACAGCCGCAAGGAATTGTCGAAGACCATCTGCGAGAACCTGAACTGGACCACGCCGAGAGGCGAATGCCGGGTCGCTGCCGGCCTGCGGCTTCTCGAGCACCTGGAGGAATGCGGGATCCTGACCCTTCCGGAGAAGCGCAACACGGCGGCGAAGTCGGAACCCAAGCCGATCGTCCGCGTGCGGGCGTCCGACCCGCAGCCGGAGATCGCCTGCGCGCTCGCCGCCCTGGAGCCGCTGTCGCTGGAGGAGGCGGCGTCTCCGGAGGACGTGGCGCTGTGGAAGGCGCTCGTCGACAGGCACCACCATCTCGGATGCCCGCGGCCCTTCGGGCCGTGCATCCGCTGGTTCGTCCGCGACCGCCGCGGGCGGCATCTCGCGGTGCTGCTGTTCGAGGCGGCGGCGCGGACGCTGCCGGCCCGGGACGAGTGGATCGGGTGGAGCGCGGCCGACCGCGACCGCCGGCTGCACCTCGCGGTGTCGAACAGCCGCTTCCTGGTGGTGCCATGGGTCCGCGTCGACAACCTTGCGTCGAAGGCGCTGTCGATGGCGCTGCGCCAACTGCCCGACAGTTGGGAGGAGCGGCACGCCTGCCGCCCGGTGCTCGTCGAGACCTTCGTCGACCCGACCCGCTTCGACGGCGCCTGCTACAGGGCCGCCGGCTGGCAGCGGATCGGCATGACCGCCGGCAAGCGCAGCGGGCGCGGCGCCAAGCCGGCCAAGGAGATCCTGGTCAGGGCGCTCGACCCGGCGTTCCGCGAGATCCTGAAGGGAGAGGCGAAGCCCCGGCCACGGCCGAAGCGCCGCGACAGGCCTCCCGCCTCCGACGGCCGCTTCGTCGCGATGTGGTCCCGGGTCGCCGACGCGGCCGCCGACATCGCCGCCCGCCACGACCGGGAACGGCTGCAGAGACGCAGGGTGACGGACAGCCTCGTCGTCATGCTGTTCGTCTTCCGCCTGGTGCTGGCGCGCGGACAGAAAGGCTGCGCCACCGTGACGGCCGAACTCCGGGAGCAGTGCCGGCGGTCCGGCATCGCGCTGCCGCAGCCGCAGCCGGTCGCCGCCTCCTCGATCCGCAAGGCCCGCGCCCGCGTGCACGAGGACCTGTTCCGGGACCTGCACCGCGAGATCCTCCGCACGGCATCCACGACCCGAACTGGAACGGACACCGGACCTTCGCCGTCGACGGCTCCAAGCCGACCCTGCCGCGCCCGCTCGTCGATGCCGGATATCCGCTCCCGAACGACGGCGCCCGCCACCCGCAGGGCCTGCTGTCCTGCCTGTACAGGCTCGACAACCGCATGCCCGTCGACTTCCTCCTCGCGTCCGACGCCGACGAGCGCGCCGCCGCGCTCGCCCGTCCCGACGCGCTCTCCCCCGGCGACGTCGCGGTCCTCGACCGGGGATGCCTCTCCTTCGTCATGCTGCACGCCATGACCGTGCGCGGCCTGCATCCGGTGTTCCGCATCCAGCGCAGCTCCGCCGCCGCCTTCAACGGCTTCCGCGACGGCGACCGCGACGACGCCCGCGTCAGGATCACCCCGGGAAAGGAGGCCCTGCGCAAGCTGAAGGCCGCAGGCTTCGCAACCCCGGCCCCTCCGGTCGTCCTGCGCCTGGTCCGCTACGACATCGCCGATGAACGATACGTGCTCGCCACGACCCTCGACGACCCGGACCGGTACAGCGTGGCGGACCTCTCGGACCTCCATCACGGCCGCTGGTCGATCGAGGAACTGTACAAGACTTCCAAACATGTCATCGCGGTGGACGAATTCCACGGCAGGACCGAACGCGGCGTCCGCCAGGAACCCTGCGCCCATTTCAACCTCATCGCCATGGAACGCCTGTTCTCCAGCCAGGGCGACAGCCTCCTCGACGACATGCACGAAGGCGACCTGCCGAAGAGGCGGACGAACTTCCCTCCCACGACCCGTTCCGGTGGTCCGTGTGCGAGGTGCATGATCTCCAACGCACTGGCCATGCTCGCCGTCAACCTCGAGGAGATGATCCTGGCCCAGACCGCGGCCCTGGCCGACGCCGTCGGGCGCATGGCGGACTCGATCCTCGCGGTCAGGGCGCGGCTGCGGCCGGGACGGTCGTTCCCGCGCCGCTCGCGAAAACCGGTCGGAAAGCGGGGCCGCAAGCGAGAGCAGACCGCGTAGCCCGAAACCCGCCGTCCGGACCGGAAAGGGGCACGGCAGCCCCGAACCGCTCGCGCAGCCTTAAGGAAACGACACCGAAACGTTAAGGAAATGCCATTGCCGCACCGGCCCCCGCGAGCAGGGGCGGATCGGGAACCGGTGTCTTCAGGATTGCCGTTTTGACCGGGTCGATGCAGACTTGGGGTCCGGGTTGTCCTGGATTGCCCGACTGCGTGCCGGAGGATGGAATGCTGCATTTTTCTCGAGAAGAGTTTGCCGCGAGGCGGCAGATGGCGGAGGCGGAGCTTTCCCGTCGGAGGCTCGACGGTATGCTCGTCTTCGCGCCGGAAAGCCAGTACTGGCTGACGGGCTACGACACTTTCGGATACTGCTTTTTCCAGTGCCTGGTGATCGGCGGGCCGGAACCAGTGCTTCTCACACGGTCCGCCGACCTGCGGCAGGCGGAACTGACCTCCAACATCAGCGACGTTCGCATCTGGAAAGACCGGAAGGACGCGGATCCGGCAAGTGACCTGGCCATGTTGCTGAAGGAACTCGGCTTGTCAGGAATGCGCATCGGCATCGAGACAGACACGCACGGCCTGACCTACAGCAATGGCGCGCGGGTTTTCGCGGCGCTCGACGGCATCGCAGACCTCGAGGACGCGTCCGATCTCTTTCCCGGACTCCGTCTTGTCAAGTCCGATGCGGAGATCGCCTACACGAGGAAGGCTGCCGAACTTGCCGATCGGGCGCTTGATGCGGCCAGCGACCTCGCATCGCCGGGCGCGTCGGAGAGCCGCATTCTTGCAGCCATGCAGGGCGCGGTTTTCGAAGGAGGCGGGGACTATCCGGGCAACGAATTCATCATCGGTTCCGGGGACCATGCCCTGCTCTGCCGGTATGCATCGGGAAGGCGGACACTTGACGCAAGGGATCAGTTGACGCTCGAGTGGGCGGGCGCTTATCGCCACTATCACGCGGCAATGATGAGGACTCTCGTTATCGGCGAGGCCTCGCCGCATCAGATCGCGCTCGCCGATGCCGCGCGGGACGCGCTTCTAGGTTGCGAAGAGCGCCTCCGTCCGGGGAACGCCATGGGTTCCGTCTATGAAGCCCACAAGGAGGCGCTTGACGCTGCGGGTCTCGCGGACAGCCGGCTCAATGCCTGCGGCTATTCGCTCGGCGCCCGGTTCAGCCCAAGCTGGATGGAACCCCAGATGTTCTTCGAAGGCGCCGAAACAGTGATGCAGCCGAAGATGGTGTTCTTCCTCCACATGATCATCATGGACAGCCGCACCGGATCGGCAATGTGTCTCGGCAGGACGTCGCTGATTTCCAGCGTCGGCGCCGAACCCCTCTCCCGCCACGGACTCGACCTGATTGTCCGGTAACCGGCGACCGGCCCGAAGCGGTGCCGGAGGCAGCTGCTGGAATTTGGCTCGAGAAGGCCGCGCAGGCGGGCCCGCACCAAACCGAGTCCGGAAGCGGGACGCCGGGGATGCGCTGCGCTTGCTGGCGGATGGGCGCGCAAAGATGTATTTCCGGGGCAATGCGCGACGACGATAATCGGATTTTGCGAGCGGGAGTCTCGGTTGACCGGGTGATCGCCGGAGACCGGCGCGCGCTATCGCGGGCCATAACGCTCGTGGAGAGCGCCCGTCCGGATCATAGGGCTGCTTCGTGCAAGCTGCTTGCCGCTCTGCGGAAGGCGAACCGCCAGTCGCTTCGTCTGGGTTTGAGCGGAACTCCCGGGTCGGGAAAGTCGACCTTCATCGAGAGCTTCGGCACCATGTTGGCGGAGCGCGGCAAGCGCATTGCCGTGCTTGCAGTCGACCCAACATCCACTCGTTCCGGGGGGTCGATACTTGGCGACAAGACCCGCATGGAATCGCTGTCGCGTCACGCGAATGCCTTCATCCGACCATCGCCGTCGCAGGCGCAGCTCGGCGGCGTGTCCCGGAGGACTCGGGAAGCCGTACTCGTCTGCGAGGCTGCCGGATTCGACATAGTCATCATCGAAACCGTTGGGGTCGGCCAGTCCGAAGTGATGGTCGCGGACATGTCGGACATCTTCATGCTGCTTCTGGCGCCTGCCGGAGGGGATGAACTGCAGGGCGTCAAGCGCGGCGTTGTGGAGGTCGCCGACTTGATCCTCGTGAACAAGGCGGACGGCAACCTCGCGGCTGCCGCGGAAAGGACATGCGCGGACTACGCAGGCGCCTTGAGGCTGTTCCGAAAAAGGCCGCAGGACCCGGAAGGCTTCCCAATGGCGCTCAAGGTTTCGGCGCTGGAGAATACCGGCCTTGGCGAGGCCTGGGAACGCGTCGAGTTCCTCGCAGGTTGGCGGCGGGAGCATGGCCACTGGGAGTCATGCCGGTCCCGTCAGGCGAGAGCCTGGTTCAGCGAGGACGTGCGCGAGGGGCTACTCGCGCAGGTTGTGGCGCGTGCCGGTGCCGACGACCTCCGCCGGAACCTTGATGCGCGCGTGGGCAAGGGGGATGTCGGCCCCGAGGCCGCGGCGGCGGAACTGCTTGAGGCGATTCTCGACCGGATCCGCTGAGACGGTCGGTTGCCGCACCGCGCCGGCGCGGACGGAACAGGGCCGATTCCCGCTTGACGTGATTTCCCGCGTCAGGGTAGGAACCGCGCCTGACCAGCCGGCATAGGCCAAGGAAACGGGGAACCGCAAGATGTCACGCCAATGCGAACTGACCGGAAAGAAGCCGCAGACCGGCAACCACGTCAGCCACGCGCACAACAAGACGAAGCGCAGGTTTCTTCCGAACCTGAATGAAGTGACGCTTTCGAGCGAATCGC
>CAXXWA010000012.1:0-107180 GCA_963662815.2 uncultured Amylibacter sp. | reverse complement strand
GCTCTTCGGCAAATCCCTGCAACAGCCTGTCGGCAACCAGTGCCAGGATGGCCATTGCGGCGCCAGCTGCGATTCCGAGCCCGACATCGGCCTGGCCAAGCGCGAGATATATGGACTGGCCCAGGCCAGTGGTGCCGATCAGCGCGGCGATGACGAGCATGGCGAACGCGTAGAGGATCGTCTGGTTCAGGCCCAGCAGGATCGTCGGCATGGCGTAGGGCACACGCACCTCGACCAATGTCTGCCACTCTGTCGCGCCGGACGTCGTCGCAGCGTCCAGCAGTTCTATAGGCGTGGTCGTCAATCCGTGGTGCGTGTAGCGGATCATCGGAACGATTGCGTACGCGCAGATGGCAAGGAACGCCGAAAACTCCCCGATCTGGAAGAACATCAGGACCGGGATCAGGAATACAAACAGCGGAATCGTCTGGAGCATGTCGCAGACAGGCCGGAAAGATGCGCCAGGCCAGGGGACTGACTGCGCAGAGAAGGCCGGTCGCGCCGCCGACAAGGGCGCAAGCAAGGACCGAAACGCCCGAAAGATAAAGCGACAGCAGCGCTCTTTCCCAAAGGCCGGAAACCAGGACGAGCCCCAGCAGGGCGACGGCGAGCACCGACAGGCGCGGTCCGCCCGAAAGCCATCCGAGCCCGCCCGCCAGCGCCAGGACGAAGAGCCAGGGAAGCTCAGCGATTCCGGTTTCCACGACGCATGCCGCGAGAAGAAGCATGACCGCCGACATGGCTCTTCCGCGCCACGCCAAGCCGATGGCGACAAGCGCCGAAATCGCGAAGACCCAGCCGCTCATGGCCGGCGTCCACTGAAACCCCCAAGTGAAAGCCAGGACCGCCCCGTCGAGGCCTATTCGCAACGGCAGGAGAAGGAAAAACACGACATTGTTCTTGATCGCATCGAGCGACGCGCCGTATTCGGCGGTGAACGCCCCGAGACTCCGGTCGACGCCTTCCGCGATCGGGTCGAACAGGGCGAGTTCCGCCGGGTCGGGCAGCCGCCCCCAGGACAGAATCGACAGGGCGACGGAAATTCCCGCGACGCCGTAGACCACGCGCAAGTCGTGGCGCCTGCGCTCATGTGCGAGCCTTGCGCTCATCCGGTCAATGATGATCGCGAACACGACGATGACCAGACCGGCAAGGAAGCTTTGGCCGAACTGCGCCTTGCGCATGGTCAGGAGCACCTCCCATCCAATATCGTCGAAGCCGCCGATGACGGCGGCGATTATCACCATGGAAAGCGCCGCCATCAGGCACTGGTTCACGCCGACCATGATCTGCGTCGCAGCAGACGGAAGTTCCACCAGGAACAGTTGCTGAGCGCGCGTACCCCCGCTCATCACCGCTGCTTCCTTTATTTCGCCGTCCACGCGTTCGAGGCCCAGAAGAACGTTCCGCGCCATCGGGGGTGCGGCGTAGATGGCCGAAGCGATGAGGCCGACGACCGGACCGAAGCCGAACAGGAGAAGGAGCGGGGTCAGATAGGCGAAGGTCGGCACGGTCTGCATGACGTCCAGAACCGCCTGCACCACCTCCCTTGTCTTCGGAATTTCATAGGCGAGGACACCGATCGCCAGTCCGGCGACGAGCGCCAGCGGAACGGACACCGCCACAAGCGCCAACGTGTTCATGCCCTCGACCCAGTATCCCGAAGCTAGAACGAATCCGAGACCCGCCGCGCACAGCGCTGCCATTCGCCAGCCGCCGATGTACCAGCCGAGCGCGGTCACGACTCCGATCGTGATCGGCCATGGCGTCGTGACGAACAGCGCGTTGGCCCAATTCATGGGATATCCCACAAGGAAGGAAAACGCGCGGGCAACCGGCTTCACGCCTCCCAGCAGCCAGCCCAGGCTGGCGCCGATCCATTCGGTCGCAGGGATCTCGAGGTTCGCTGGCCACTTGAACAGCCACGGTGCAACAGGTTCCAGCGCCAGGCAAAGGAATCCGACGGCAACCGCCAGAAAGAGGGTGCCCGCCCGACTGTTGCGCATCATGTAGGACCTCAATCGGCCGGAAATCCCGCTCATCGGGTTTCATCCGCCTGAAGGGACGCCTTCGCCAGATCGTTCGGATAAACAGCGCCGACGAGATTGCCGTCCGCATCGCGGACCGGCACCGGCCGGTAGAGCGACACGCACGAGGCGAGAGCCGTCTCGAGCGTCATGTCCGTCCGCAGTCCCGGATCGTCGGGCATCTCTTCGGGGAGGTCTGCTCCCGTCTTCATGACGCTGTCGACGGTCGCGTGGCGTCCTGTGGCCACGTCCCGGGAAAACTCCGCGACATAGTCGTCCACCGGGTTCAGCACGACTTCCGCCGGGGTGCCGATCTGGACGATCGCGCCGTCCCGCATGATCGCGATGCGGTCTGCGAGCTTCAGCGCCTCGGTGATGTCATGAGTGATGAACACGATCGATTTCCTGAGCGTCTTCTGGATGTTCAGGAATTCGTCCTGCAACTGCCGGCGGATCAGCGGATCGAGCGCCGAAAACGGCTCGTCCAGAAACCAGATGTCGGGGTTGACCGCGAGCGACCTGGCGATGCCGACGCGTTGGCGCTGACCGCCGGAGAGCTCCCGGGGGTGGGCGTCTTCACGCCCTTCCAGCCCGACCAGCCTGATGACCTCGTGCGCGCGGTCGCGCCGTTCGTTCTGGCCCGCTCCCTGCATCTTCAGGGGGAAGGCGACGTTCTCGCCCACGGTCATGTGCGGAAATAGGCCGAAGTGCTGAAACACCATGCCGAGTTTGTGGCGCCTCAGTTCGATCATCCTCGCCTTGCTCGCGGTGAGGATGTTCTCGCCCTGGATCAGGATTCCGCCCGCCGTGCTTTCCAGCAGGCGGGCAATGCAGCGAATGAGCGTCGACTTGCCGGAACCGGAAAGTCCCATGATGACGAAGAGCTCGCCTTCCCCGACTTCGAAGCATGCGTCCTGTACGGCGGGGATGAGGTTTTGAGTCCTTAACAGGTCGGCGGCGCCCGCAGGGGCGCCGCCGGATTCCTCAAGGGCTTTCGCCAGCTTTTGCTTGGCGTCCGGTCCGAAGACCTGCCAGACGCCGTTGCATGAAATGGCGGCGGCGCCCTTCATTGCTTCAGCAGCCCTTGCGCAGCCTATTGGATCGCCGCGTCGACGACCGGTTTCCAGCTGCCTTCGTTGGCCGCCATCCAGGCCGCGACCACGTCTTCGATCGCACCGCCGTCCACATCGATCGCGCCCATCATCGGCTGCTGGTCCTCGACCGCCAATCTGTAGTTCGACAGGATTTCAAACGCGGCCGGCCACTTGCCGGCCAAGCCGGACCAGCCAGCCTTGAAGATGCGCGACGCGGAGAAGTCGCAGTCGTGGGTGGCGTTGGGGTTGGAGCCCCAGGCCGGATCGTTGAAGCATTCCTCGTTGCCGACCGGCAGGTCCACGAACTGCACGTCGTAGGCCGACATCGCCCAGTGTGGCTGCCAGAACACGATCAGAAGCGGAGACATCTTTTCCGTCGATGCGCGAAGCTCGGTGATCAGGGCGCCCTCCGACCCGGCGGGAACCGCCTTGAACGGCAGGTCGAACCCGGTCATGCGGTCGGCTCCCGGCGTCCCCCAGTCCGCCGGATAGTCAACCAGGCGGCCCATTGGAATCGTCTCCGCCGTTGCGAAGACCGTTGCGCAGTCACGCAGCGCTTCCCAGGCCGGCAGCCCGGGGCAGAGATCCGCCACATGCGCCGGATAGGCGATGCCCTCCTTCGCGTCCAGCCCGAGGTCGCCCAGTTCGACGACGACGCCGGCTTCCACCTTCCTGGCGTAGTCTTCGGACACGTTCGACGACCAGACTTCCATCGCGCCATGTATCTCGCCGTCCGACATGGCCTGGTACATGTTCATGTAGCCGGCAGTGACGTATTCGACCGTGTAGCCGGCCGCCTCCAGCATGGAACCCGCAACGTGCGTCGACACGTGCTGCCCGGTCCATTCGTTGATGGCCAGCTTGATGGGCTCGTCAACCGCACCCAGGTCGGCGGCAAGGGCACTGCCGGAAAGCAGGCTGGCCGCAAGCGCCGTGGTCATAGTCTTCATCTTACTCTCCCTGTGGTTTTCGCACTGACGTTCATTGTAAGGATTCGCGATCATCTTCCACAATCCCCGGGACGGGAGAATTTTCCGGGAGTCCGAAAGTGACATTTCGTAGCATCGGGCATCGACCGCAGCAAGGGAAAGTCCCGGGCATGTGGTGGATGGTTTTGGCGTGCGCGATTGCCTGGCGCGGCAGCGTCACGCCGAACTGGGTGAGATCAATCGGCAAGATCCCCTCGAGCAGGCGCTTGCGGCTGTTTGACCGTGGCGAACCCCGAAACTTCGAAGATCGAATGGACGGAAGCAATGATCCACCGGATCGAGGGAACCAGACGATTCCGGCTCGGGTTGAACAAGGTCGGCCGCCGGGAGTTGCGAGCACTCCGCGACCGGCTCGGGCCGGCTCGGCAACCGAAAGGAGCTCGCCGGCGGCTTCCGGCGCCCGTCGGGAAGCACGAAGCCCGCGCCAGGCAGCGGCTTCCTGCGGTCTGGGTGAAGCCGTTCCCGACGCGGCGCAATGATGAAGGGGCAGCGCCCGCGCCGCCGGAATGGGCGGTGACAAACGAGACGATCCCGCTGGATGGAGCCCAGACTGCACCGCCGCTGAGTCCATACGCGCGCTTGCGGCAACATGCTGTTCGCAGGATAGCGCGGTTCGAAGCCCGAGCTGCATGACCTGCCCGTGTCGTTGCGGTGGCGGTGCCTCGGAATGATGCGGAACACCGCCCGGTTCCCGGGACCGGGTAGGGCTTGCAGGCCTCGCCGACTGCCGGGAAGGAAAGGATCTGGCCGCCCCTTTCAGACGGCAGGGCGCAGGATCCTGTTCCGCGATAATCCGTTCGCGGTGCCATTTCCACGTTACCCGAATGCGACCGCTGCTGTTCGTCGACGAGGCCCGGGAACTGCCGGCAACAGGAGCTGGATCCTGGGGTTGGGCGATCCCGAACACGCGGCGAGGACCAGCATGCACAAGCTGCCGCCACAGGATGTGGCCGGTCTGCTGGGGAAGATCGGACAGGAGCGCTTCCGGGCATCGGCGTCCGGGGCGGTGCGCGTGGTGCCGACCTGTAAGGCCGGTTGCGAGGGGTTCTGGCTAGCCCGCCGCCTCGAGGGCGAGAACCTTGAGGTGGTCGTCTGCGATCCGGCGAGCCTGGAGGTTGTCAGTCGGAGAAGTCGGTGCGGCTGGCGGCGTCGACGGCCGCCCTCGATGCCCGTGGCTCACCGGCCGCGGCGGTGCACCTGTCTTCAAGGCGGCTTCACCGCCGACGGCATTTTCATGCCCCACGGAATCACGAACCGAATTTCACACCGCTCTTCCTTGGCTTTCGTCAATTCAAGGACACGGACTCTCTGCGGGAGCGGCAACAAATCTGACTCATTGCGCACACGATACGCGAGGAAAACAAACGCCACATTGTTGCATAGTGAAATGCTATAGCGCCGCGCTTGCCAGGAAAACTGAGACCCTGCATCAAATGGGTTGGACGTTGCGTTGCGTATCACTTTGTTTTCAACAACGACATGTTGCGAAAGGATTAGATCGGTTTCACCGCCACCGATTTTTCTGCCCTCAATGAACTGTACGTCGCGTGACGAGAAATGCTGTTTCATGTCGTCCTGTAATCTGCGCTCGGTCAGCTTATTTTGTGAACCGTACCTGCCCGTCTGTTCCAACATATCAACCAGGGAAGCAAGATCACCTATCGCGGTCGACACCGCATTGTGAAACGTGGCGGTCAGGCCGGAAGGAAGGCAAGAATTCAGATCGGTCGCAAGGCGCCTCCCAAGTGCTGGATCCAGTTCCAACCATTTCGGAGGCAGTGCCAGATTGTCCGGATGAAACTCGACAAGCGTCGGAGAGGTGTTGCCTTTCACCGCATTTTCGAAGTCGGCGCTGCAATGGCCAGCCATACGGGCATCAGAAATCCACTCACTCTTGACGGCATTTGTGACTTTTGCGGCACGTTCAGCCTGGATATCCATCACGACCTTGTAAGATTCGTAGAACACGATTCGCGAGGCCAACGCCACGAGCGGAACCCGTTGGCGAGGAGTAAACACGAACCCGCACTGCTTCTGGTGTTCGTAGGCCTGCGACCATCTTTCGGGATCGAAGAAGAGATTCGGCGTGCCGACATGGCCGCCATCCGTACGTGTGAGAATGTCGCATCCCCGCACCGCGACTTTATTCATCGACAGGTCGACAAGAATTTCTTCCGGATTTAAGTCACGTCCGCGCTCGGCCAAATCTGGAATGGCATCTGCGAGTGCCTTTGCCTTCTCGAAAATCCTTGTCTCTATATCTCTGCGATCGTCTGCCGTACGCAGCTCCTTCAGCAATGCGAGCCATTTTGTCGCGCGCGCGTCTCGTTGCTCGATCTCTGGCAAACTCTCAAGCCCGCGGATGAATCTCGCCGAGAATGCATACGCACGATAGTAAATTCGTCGGTCCTGAATCATTCTGGCGACAGCTTGCGACCGCTTACCGCCGCACTTTAGATCTTGAGACTGAAATGCCCCGCCAATGGCACGTACGAATAGGTCGTCTGGGAGTCCTGCGAAGAACTCGTTGATCTCGAATGAGGTACCGCGTTCTTCTTCAGCAAGGCAAATCAGTCGGCGAAGCATCGCCTCTGCAGTGCGCACTTTCTGATGGTAATAGAGGCGGTCAAAGAGCAAGACGCGAGCGATTATCAACTGCTCATACGAACCAAGGCCGGTAAGCGAAATGCCGATATCGTAGAAGCGTCTCTTCGATGTCGTCTGGGCACGAACGCGCAAATTGTCGTTCGGGGCGTTGTCTGGCGTTACGACAACAACTTCTAGTTTGCTGATCAATCGTGTCAAATCGATTCCGAGAGGAAGGCCCGAGTGATGGCAGTCGCGGGCCATGTAATCGAGTTTGTCGGCATCCACGGGACCGCTGATGATGCCAGACAGGTATCCCGCGCGCAGACAACTACGGGACCCGAGGATGCGTGCCGCGACTGCTTCAGGCAACTTGCTGGGCGCGTCGACTCCCGTGCCGAATTCTGGATGGGTGAAAACTTCGCGCATGGCATCGCTCAAGACGATTATCACGGCGATGGTCTCGGCGGGCTCAATTGACGTCACGCCTTCGAAATGTGACCGCAAGACAGGCTCGACTGCATTGAATTCAGACTTGTGACGCGACTCGATCAATTGTTCGGTCGCATGGCTGAACGGGCCGTGACCGATGTCGTGGAGCAAAGCTCCAAGCCGAGTGGCGCAACGGTCCATGGGGTCTACTTGCGGAACAGTTTCGTCGCGGTCAGATCCGAACCTCCGTCTGAAATCCGCGTTCCTCTCAAGCGCCCTGGTCATGCGTTCGGCGGCCTCAACAACGCCAATCGTGTGTTCGAGGCGATCATGGCTGGCACCGGGATAGACTAGGTGCGCCATTCCCAGTTGCCGAACACCTCGCAGTCGCTGCAGCAATGGGGAATCCAGTAGAACAGTTTCCCACGGCATGAGTTCCACGACGCCCCAAATCGGGTCGTTAAATGTCTTGGGGTAGGCAGGATGCGACCTACTGGCACTCAGTCTTTCAAGCGCGGGTTCAAGCCACGTGCGTGCAAGCTCACCAAATGCCGGCCAGAGTTTCGGCGCAGCACTATTGAGTTCGGACAGAAGTTTCGCAGAATCTACCAGCGTCGGTTCTCCAGGTGTTCAACCCGTCGGTGCCGCCCAAGTGGAAGAGGTGGAAGTTGTCGTCGGTAAGCGGATCAGTATTCTTCAATAGCCACGGCAGAATTGGCGCCCATTGTTCTGCTGAAGCCTTCAACGAGCGTCCTTAGATGATCACCCCAAAGTTTAGCGTTTTCTTCAGTGACATCCAAGTTGCTCACTAGGTCGCGAGCCGCCGCCGCACTGATCTGTACTTGGGCCGACTGATAAGAGGGGTTCGGCGCGCTTGTCAAGTGAGCTCGCTGAGCCCATTCAAGTAGAGACGGCAACTCGACACATTGCAAACCAATACGAGAATCCACGAAATGCAGGCTTTCACGGATCCACGGAGGGCAGGATTCATGCTGGACGGCCTCCTTCAATGCCCGGTCCAGAATTCCATGTGACGTGGGAATTCTCTCCCCGCTGTCTGCCAGTGCCCAACTGGCAACCAGAATTTCCGATATGTCTAACGGGTGTGTCATGATTGCTTCTCCATAATCCGAATTCGTCCAGCCTCAAAGCGTGTAGAGGTCGGCAAGTGACTTGAGTCACCTAGGCGCTGAGTTTTGAAAGCATCCGACCCCGTGTAGGAATGCCAGAAAACCATGACTGCCACACTAGTGGCAAGAAGAAAAGTTCCGATCTGTCGATAACACGCCGTATGTCCGCCGTAGGCAGCATGCCATCTGTCCGGTCCTAGGATGGCTCCCAAAGCCCGGGAGCAGAGATCATGGGACTGGCGCGGGCGATGCAGCGGAGAAGGCGGATGAAGTTCGAGGAACTCTTCGAAAGGCGGCAGGCTGGTCGGCTGAACCAAGAGGACGCGGCGAGGGTGCCGGGCATTTCGGTGCGGACCTTCCGGCGCCGGGAGGGGCGCTACGGGTCGGAGGGCGACGACGGCCTTCCTGACCGCCGGCTCGACCGCGTTGCGGGCAGCCGGATCCCGGCGGACACCGCGGCGGAGGTGCCGGAGCTGCACGACACGATGTGCCGCGACTGCACGGCGAAGCGCTTCCGCGAGAAGCTCGCGGACGAGTTCGGCTTCGGGTTCGGCTGCAGCCGGCTGCGCGTGAAGCTGCAGGACGAGGGGCGCACCCGGAAGGTGAGGCGCCGCGGCGCGCACCGCCGGAAGCGGCCCCGGAAGCCGATGCCGGGGATGATGCTGCACCAGGACGGGTCGACGCACGAATGGGTTCCGGGCAAGGAATGGGACCTGGTCCGGACGATGGACGACGCGACGAGCGAGGCGCATTCTGGGTTCTTCGTCGCGGAGGAAGGCACGACGGGCAGCTTCCGCGGCCTCTCGGAGACGATCGATGCGCTTTCCGCCGCGCATCTGGTTCTCGCGAAGCGGGATTTTGAAGACTTCCTGTTCGCTGCCGAAGTCGTCCTTTCGGAAGAGGATCCGGCCCTAGAACTGCCGGAGAAAAAGCGGCGGGCGGCCGAACTCTATGGAAACGGTCGAAACCATTCCTCGACCCTGCGCCAAAGCCTGTGCGACACGCTCGTGCCTTTGGCGGTGCACGGCGACGCGCTCGTCGGCGACCGTCCGGGGATTGACCTTGAAGCCGGTGTCAATGGCGTCAGCGGCGGCGTCCGTAGCCTGCTTGCCGCCTACAACGCGTCCGTGCGGCGTCGCAGAAGAACGGTCTGCCGCAGTACGCCGAGGTTGCGCCGGACATTTTCTCGACGTCATCGAGGCGGACCTCGAAAGCGAGGATCCAATGATCGCGACGCTCTTCGCGCCTGCGGTCTCGGGAATCATTGGCGACTGTCCGCATGCATGCTCTGGGCGCTCGAACTGCTCGCATGGAAGCCGGAGCAGTTGGTTCGCGTCACGTCCATACTCGCCGGATTGTGCGCATATAACATCGATGACAACTGGGCCAACAAACCTGCGGGGCAGCCACTCGCCCGTTCACGATTTCGATCGAGGTTCCGCGCTTGCCTGAGCATGTCGGCGGCCCGTCCTGCAAGCGCGATCTGGATGGCGACAAGCGGATTGCATCCGAGCGCGGCCATGGAGCGCGTGCAGCTTGAGATTCTGCGCCAACCTTGGGCAAGCGAGGGTTCGGAAGCATCCGGAGCTTCATCCTTCTTCATGCTGACCATTGCCATCCTGAAGCCGCGCTTTGCCGCACTATGCCAATACCGGCATGGTTCCGGAAAGGTAAAGTCCGGAGAACGCGCCTTCCTCGCGGGCGGGCTCCGAAATCCTTGACGGGCATGCCACATTTGGAATACCAAATGCCATACCAGCGGTTCACTGCTGAACAGACACTGAAGGAGATCAAGATGAAAGCAATGCACATTGGACGCGCCAGCGCAGTGGCGCTTCTGGCCGCGGCAGGCGTCATGGCAGGCGGAGCGGCAGCCGCCGACGAGTTCCCGTCCAAGACCATAGAAGTCGTCACCCACGCCGGCAACGGCGGCGGCACCGACGTCACCACCCGCATGATGATGCTGCGAGCGCGGCGCGAACTCGGCGTAGACATGGTCATCGTCAACAAGCGGGGCGGCGGCGGTGCGGCGGCGCTCGAATACTACAAGACCGTGCCCGCGGACGGATACACGATCCTGACCTTCACCGTCGGCCACGCCGCGGTGGTTGCCAAGGGCCAGGGCGGCATGACCATCGAGGAACTGCGCCCGATCGCTCGCGGGACCGACGACCCGCAGATCCTGATGACGCGGTGCGGCGCTTATGAAAGCGCCGAGGACTTCGTCGCCCGGCAGAAGGAAGCTCCGATCACCTACGGCGTAACGCACCTGGGCAACATCGACGACGTCTCGGCCTTCATGTTCACGCTCAAGGGCGGGATGATGACGCCGAAGATGCTGCCCTTCGACGGCGGCGGAGAGCTGGCGACGCAGCTCGTGGCCGGGGCCGTCGACGCGGGCGTCCTGAACCTCGCCGAGGCGACGGCGCAGATAGACGCCGGCGAGATCTGCCCGACGGTGGTGCTGGCGGACGAACGCATGGCGAAGATCGCGGACGTTCCGACCGCGAAGGAACTCGGCATCCCGGTCAGCTTCTCGACGGTTCGCGGGTTCGCGGTCCACGCCGACACGCCGCCCGAGATCGCCGAGAAGATCGAGGCGGCTCTGCTCAAGTCCATGAACCACAACATCTACCAGGGCTTTCTGACGTCCGTCGGTCTCGACAGCACGTCGGTCGCCGGTTCCGATGTGTGGGGGCCGCAGATCGTCACGACGGTCAACGAAATGTCGGCGGCGCTCAAGGAACTCGGATTCATCGAGTAGCCATCGACACCGGATGCGGGCGCGCCGAGATGCCCGCATCCGGCTTCCGCGGATATAGCGATGGACGAAGAGAAACCGGTCTATTCGAGCAAGGTCGAACGCTGGATCGTTCCGGCCGTCATCGTCGCGTTCTGCCTTGCCGCGTTCTGGTTGACGACGACGTTCCGGACCATGCCGCCGATTCTGAAGCGCGGCATGCAGCCGTCGGACTTTCCGCAACTGCTCCTCGGCATGATCATTCTGCTGACGGCAGTCATGGCGTGGCGCGATCCGATCCGGATCCGGGAGCGGCTCCAGGGCACGGTTTTGGGGACCCTGGCCCTCTTCGTCCTGTTCTCGGTCCTGACATTCGTTGACTTCTTTCTTGCGCTGGCGGTCTTTTCGGCGAGTCTCGCCGCCTACTGGGGCGAACGCCGGATCCTCAACCTGACTCTGGTCGGACTGGCGGTCCCCGCGTCGATCTTTTTCCTTTTCGACCAGGTCTTCGAAATCCGCTTCCCGCGCGGACTGTTCACCAACTGGTGGTACGGGTAGTGGACGCCCTGTGGGCCGGACTCGTTCTGCTCGGGGATCCCTATCTCCTCGGGCTCCTGTTCCTGACGACACTCGGCGGGGTCGTGATCGGAGCGCTCCCCGGGCTCAACGCGACCACCGGCGCGGCGCTGCTCCTGCCCTTCACGCTGACCATGGACCCGGTGCCCGCGATTTCGATCATGACCGCAATCTACTGTTCGGCGACTTTCGCCGGCGCGATCACGGCGATCCTGATCAACACGCCGGGAACGGCCGCGAGCGCCGCCACCTGCCTTGACGGGTACCCGCTGGCCAAGCGGGGCGAGGCCGGACGCGCGCTCGGCATGGCCGTCGTCGCCTCGACGACCGGAGGGCTCTTCAGCGTCATCTGCCTGATGGTGGCCGCGCCGCTCCTCGCGCGCGCAGCCTACAATTTCTCGCCGCCGGAGTACTTCGCGCTGACGCTCTTCGGCCTCTCGATGCTCGCGTCGATCGGCGAGGGCTCGCCCCTGAAGAACCTCATATCAGGAGGCATCGGGATCTTCCTGGCGCTCGTCGGAGTCGACAACCTGACCACGGTGGAGCGGTTCACCTTCGGCTCCTACGAACTCTACGACGGAATCGGATTCGTGCCGGTGATGATCGGCGTCTTCGGGATATCCGAACTGCTGGTCCAGGCGTCGAACCTGCACGTGAAGCGCGAGCAGATCCGGATGAAGACGATCCGGCTGCCGGACCGGGAAGACTACCGGCAGGCCTGGCGGGCAATCCTCCGCTCGTCCGGCATCGGAACCTTCATCGGCATCCTGCCCGCCGAAGGCGCGACGGTCGCGTCGATGATCGGCTACAACGAGGCGCGGCGCTGGTCGCGGACGCCGGAAATGTTCGGCAAGGGGGCGATCGAGGGCGTTGCAGGATCCGAAGCCGCGAACAACGCCGCGACCGGCGGGGCGATGGTGCCGACCCTTGCCCTGGGCATACCGGGCTCGGCGACGGCGGCCGTGATCCTGGCGGGGCTGATGGTGCACGGGCTCCGCCCCGGACCGACCATGTTCACCGAACAGGCCGACTTCGCCTATGCGATCTTCTGGTCGATGATTTTCGTCAACGTCCTCTTCTTCATCGTCGGACTCCGCGGCGCGACGGTCTTCGCCCGGGTCACGCTCATTCCGGTGCGCCTTCTCTGGCCCTGCGTGTTCATCTTCTCGATCGTCGGCGCCTACGCGCTCGACCAGTCCATGTTCGACGTGTGGGTCGCGCTCGCCTCCGGCGTGCTGGGCTTCTTCATGCGCAGGTACGGATTCTCGGTCGTTCCCCTGGCCATCGGCCTGATCCTGGGAGGCATGCTGGAGCAGCGCCTCGCCCAGTCCATGGTGATGCTTGACGAAAAGTGGTGGCTGATGCTGACCCGGCCGCTGACGCTCCTGTTTCTGGTCCTGACGGCGCTGGCGCTCTTCGGGCCGGCGCTCTGGCGGCTCGCGAAGCCGGACGCAAGGGGCGCCGGCCCGAATTCCGAGGAGACGAACCGATGACACGAATCAAGTCAGTGCGCGCGCGCGTCTGGAACTGGACCGGACCCACGGTTCCGCCGCAGGGCAATTTCTGCACCAACGCGTCCGACGCGCTCCGGGAGTCCGGGGACGCCATGGCCTCGTTCCGGTTCCACCAGTGGCTGACCTGCGAAGTCGAGACGGACGACGGAACCGTCGGGATCGGCAACGCGGCCCTCGCGCCCGGCGTCGTCAAGAAGGCCATCGACGACCACTATGCCGGGATGGTCATCGGCCACGACCCGTTCGACTACGCGTTCATCTGGGAAGAGATGTACCGGAGGACCCATGCCTGGGGCCGCAAGGGCATCGGCATGACCGCCATTTCCGCAATCGACATCGCGATCTGGGACCTGATGGGAAAGCTCGCCGGCAAACCGGTCTTCAAGCTTCTCGGAGGGCGGACGAAGGACAGGATTCCTGTCTACTATTCCAAGCTCTACGCCGACGATGTCGCCTCCATGCAGGCCGAGGCCGAGGCCGCCCTCAACGACGGATTCACGGCGTTCAAGACGCGGTTCGGATTCGGGCCGCGGGACGGCATGGCCGGCATGCGCGAGAACCTCAAGCGCGTCGAGGCGGTCCGCGAGGTCATAGGCTACGACACGGATCTCATGCTCGAGTGCTACATGGGCTGGAACGTCGACTACGCCAGGAGGATGCTTCCCAAGCTCGAGCGATTCGAGCCCCGATGGCTGGAAGAGCCTGTCATCGCGGACGACGTGGCCGGGTACGCGGAGCTCAACGCCATGGGGATCATCCCGATCTCGGGGGGCGAGCATGAATTCTCGGTGATCGGATGCAAGGACCTGATCGTGAACCGGGCGGTGAGCGTCCTGCAGTACGACACCAACCGGGTCGGCGGAATCACGGCGGCGCAGAAGATCAATGCGATCGCCGAGGCCCATCAGGTTCCGGTGATTCCGCATGCCGGCCAGATGCACAACTATCACTTGACCATGGCCAACGTGAACTGCCCCATGTCGGAGTACTTTCCCGTATACGATGTCGAAATCGGCAACGAACTGTTCTACTACATCTTCGACGGCGAACCGGATGCCCGGGACGGTTACCTGCAACTCGACGATGACATGCCCGGGCTCGGCATCCGCATCACCGACAGGCATTTGAAGCACTTCGAGATCTTGGAATGACAGACCGCAAGTCAGGAACCACCGTCGAACATGCCGTTTCGCCCGCCGTCACGGTTGCCGCGGTCACCCGTTCGTCAAGTGCGGAACGAACCTGCCGCGGCCGAGCCTGCCGTCTCGCGACTGCGGGACTGCTTCCTGACAGGAATCGCCGCCAGCCGCGATCCCGGCAGGGTGCCGGCCCACTATTCGGCCTCGCGTCACGGGGCGGCCACGCGCTCCGCGCCTCGCTCCCGAGGCCATCGACTGTCGGGAAGCGGATGGGACCCGGGCAGCAGATGCAGACCCGGTGCCGAAGCGACCCGTGCGTCGACATTTCCGAGGTCCGGTCCATGACCAGATACTCCGGAATCTGGCCCGTGGCGCCGACGGCGTTTCACGACGACGGCGCGCTTGACCTCGACGGTTCGATGCGGGTGCTCGACTGCATGGTCGACCAGGGATCCGACGGCATCTGCATCCTGGCCAACTATTCCGAGCAGTTCCTGCTGAGCGACGAGGAACGGAAGATACTGACCGAGGCTTCGCTTTCACATGTCGGCGGCCGAGTGCCGGTCATCGTGACGATCAGCCATTTCGCGACCGACATTGTCGTGGCGCGCGCGCGGCAGGCGCGGGATCTCGGGGCGGACATCGTCATGATGATGCCGCCCTACCACGGGGCCGCGCTGAAGGGCTCCGCCGAGCAGACATACGAGCAGTTCGCGCGCGTCGGGGAGGTCGGCATTCCGATCATGCTGCAGGACGCGCCGCTATCGGGCGTGGATCTGCCCGTGCCGCTTCTCGCGCGGATGGCGCGGGAGATCGGGATGCTCAGGCTCTTCAAGATCGAGAGCGCCGGGACGGCGGCCAAGCTTCGCGGCCTCCTGGCCGAGGCGGGCGACCATGTCGCCGGGCCGTTCGACGGCGAGGAAGGCATCACCTTGATGGAGGATCTGGATGCCGGAGCCAGCGGCACCATGACCTCCGCCACGATCCCGGACCAGATCAAGCCCGTCCTCGCACACCATCAGGCCGGCGACCGGCGAGCCGCGCTCGCGGCGTATCACCGCGTCCTGCCCGCAATCAACCACGAGAACCGGCAGTGCCAGTTCCGCGCCGCCAAGGCGGCCATGAAGGAAGGCAGCGTCATTCGGTCCGACCTTTCCCGGCACCCTGTCCCGAAGCTCCCGGCCTGGGCCCGCGACCACCTCCTGGAGCTGTTGCGGCCGCTCGACCCCGTGGTTCTGGCATGGGGCAAATAGGATGGAACAACCTCAATGGACTCGCGAACTTCGCGAATTCGGGGCCATCGCCCCGCGCCGCGCCCTGTCGGAGCAGGCCGCGGACATCCTCCGCGAGTTCATTCTGCTCGGAAAGCTGGCCCCCGGCGTGCCGGTCGCCGAGAGGGACCTGGCCGAAGCGCTCGGGATCAGCCGGACGCCGCTCAAGGAAGCGCTGCGGATCCTGAAGAACGAGGGGCTGATCGTCTACGGCCCGACGAACCGTCCGCGCGTTGCCGATCCGTCGCTCGAGGAGCTGACGCAGAACCTGAACGTGCTGGGCGTGCTGGAGGGACTCGCAGGGCAGCTCGCCTGCCGCCACGCGACGGACGCGGAAGTCGAATCCGTCGCGGAGCTCGAGGCCAGGATGCGCGAAGCGTCGGACGACACCGATTCACTAGCGTTCTTCGGCTGGGACATGGAATTCCACCAGACCATCGTGCGCGCGGCAAGGAACGACCCGCTCCTCGAAACGCACCGCACCTACAACGCCAGGCTCTGGCGCGCGCGATTCATTTCCTCCAGGTCCAGGACCGCGCGCGACCGCACCCTCGGCCAGCACGGGAAGATCCTCCACGCCCTTCAGGCGCGGGACGGCCGGAAGTGTTCGCGGCAGATGCGCCGCCACCTGGAAAGCGCGGTCGCCAACATCGCCGCGTCACTGTCGGAATCGGGACCGGGAGAGGGGACATGAGCAGGAAGACGATCGCCCTCGTCCAAGGGGATCCGGGAGGAATAGGACCCGAGCTGCTGGTTCGCCTCCTGGACGAGGACGACGTCCGCGAATCGGCCGGCCTCGTCGTCATCGGCGCGCCGGAAATTCTCGCGCGGGGCAAATGCCAGACAGGAATCCGGCTCCCTGATGTGCGCCACGCGCCGGCTGACGCCGAAGTCGACATCTCCGGCCGCGAAATCCTCCACCTCGACCTCGCCGTCGAAGGGATCGGAGACTCGCCGGTCGCGCAGGTGTCGTCTGCCGGCGGGAAGTCGTCCCTCGAAGGATTGCGCCGGGCCTTCGAACTGTCCCGAGACGGGCTGGTCGACGGCGTCGTCTTCATGCCGTTCAACAAGGAATCCATGCATCTCGGCGGAAACGCCTTCACGGACGAACTGGGATTCGCCCGCGATTTCTTCAACCTCGCGACGCCGGCCAGCGAGTTCAACGTCGCCGACGGCAAGTGGAACGGACGCATCACCAGCCATGTCGCGATGCGGGACGTGCCCGAGCTCCTGACCATCGAACGGATCGAGGACGGCATACGGCTGACGGACCGGACCTTGCGCATGGCCGGCCATTCCCAGCCCCGGATCGTCGTCGCCGCCTACAATCCCCACGCGGGCGACGGCGGCCTGATGGGCGACGAGGAAATCCGCGTCATCCGGCCTGCCGTCGAGAGGGCGCGGCTCCGGCAGATCCGCTGCACGGGACCGTTGCCGGCCGACACGCTCTGGCTGAAAGTGCGGGACGGCGAGTTCGACGCCGTCGTTACGATGTACCACGACCAGGGGCAGATCGCGATCAAGCTCCTCGGTTTCGACCGCGGCGTTTCCGTCCTCGCCGGTCTTCCGATTCCCGTGACGACGCCTGCCCACGGCACGGCCTATGACATCGCCGGAAAGGGCCGGGCGAATCTGGTCCCCGCGCGCAACGCGTTTTCGATGTGCCTCAACATGGCCAGCAACCGCGCCGCGACCGATGGCGTCGTCGCCTCGAGCGATGCCGGCGCAGGGACCGGACTGGCGTGAACGGGTCGATCGCGGAAGACATCCCGACCCCTGAGCTCTCTCTCCCGCCGCGCACCGGGTTCTGGCGTCCACTGGCCCGAAACCGGAAACCTATTCCTCGCTCCAGTCGTTGCCGCCTTTGAAACGACGCCGCAACGCAATGCCAGCAAAAGTTTTTCTCGATCCATCCCGATTTGTTGGGCAAAGGGAAAATTCCCTCCGCTGGGTCCTAGACGTGACCATGGGAGAGGACAGCCTGCGCAACCGGAAGGATAACGGTCCCGAGAACCTGGCGCCGATGCGGAAGCTGGCGCTGAACCCGCTGCTTCAAGCCCGAAAAGTGCGAAACCCAACACGCTTCCGGAATTCGTCCGCTTCGCTTCAAGCCTCGCAATGGACGTCGAACCCGGAAAAATCCAAACGCGATAACCCTGACAAATTCCTTTGACCGTCCGCTACGGGAAGTGGTTATACTGCAGGTATGAAAACAGCCGTGTCCATCCCCGACGACATTTTCGAACGCGCTGAACGACTGGCCTTGCAGGGACGGCGGTCCAGAAGCGAAGTGTACGCTGTCGCGCTCGACGAATATCTCGCGCGCCATGCACAGGACGAGGTCACCGACTCGATGAACCGGGTATGCGACGAGGTCGGAGCGAACGATGACGCCTTCCTCGCCGCCGTCGGCAGGCGAGTGCTCGCCAACACCGAGTGGTGATCTCCCAAGGCGATGTGTGCTGGGCCGAATTGCCGGAGCGAACGGGTTCGGGCCCGGGCTTTCGCCGCCCTGTGGTCGTCGTCCAAGGGGATGAACTGAACCGGAGCCGTCTGGCCACGGCGGTCTGCGTCCCGCTCACGAGCAACCTTGTCTGGAAGGACGCGCCGGGAAACGTGCTGTTGACCGCCGCGATGACGGGCCTGCCCAAAGACTCTGTCGCGAACGCGACGCAGATCGTCGCGCTCGACCGGTCGATTCTCGAACCCCGCACGGGCCGGATTTCATCGGCCAAGCTAACTCTGCTGCTTGCCGGCGTCGACACCGTCCTCGGCCGTTAGGATCGCAGGCGGCTTTGGCGCATGGCACTTCTTTCTCTCCCCAGAGCCGAAAAGTCCCCATCTGCACAGCCTGGCAGAGATATGCACGAGTGACACGAACTGCGGCTTTTGGTCTAGAGGCAGACATGTCTTTGTCGCGAGACTGCCTTGATCTGTCTGTTATTTCGGTTCCAGTGCATGCCTCGATAACCGCGAAGTGCCACCAGCACGATCTCCACATGCCATGGCAAGAGCTTCCATGCTTCTTCGTAACAGTTCAAGGGGCCAATCGCCCCGTTTTTTCCACCATGTACAAAATCGTTTCTTA
This sequence comes from uncultured Amylibacter sp., assembly GCA_963662815.2. Taxonomy (GTDB): domain Bacteria; phylum Pseudomonadota; class Alphaproteobacteria; order Rhodobacterales; family Rhodobacteraceae; genus JAPPHA01. The sequence continues at coordinate 88,594 of CAXXWA010000012.1, read as the reverse complement.
GCGGTGTCAGTGCCTGAGGTCCGTCCTCCCAATTGTCGGCATTGGCAGCTGCAACCAAAAAAGTTGCTGCCGGTGGGATTTCCAACGGGATCGAAGGACGACCCAACTTCCGCTCCGAAGTGCAACTTCAGGCATTTCTGAACGTGGGCACGGCCCGAGCGGCGGAAGTGGCCGTGTGACGGGGATTTCTGGGCCATTTGGGCGTCGGCATCCTGCACAGGAACTGGCTGGAATCCCGGGACAGAGCTTGGTCGGTCTCTAAGCACGGTGCGGACGCCGCCGGGGGAGTGTCCGCAGCCCGCCGAACGAAGGGAGGTCGGCAACACGCTTCGGGCTGGCATGGGATCCTCCGCTTCATGCAATCCGCTACCCGAAAAGCCTGTCGTCCCACCAGATCGGGATTTCAAGACCGATCCTGATCCGCGCGAACTCGTCATGGTTCGCGTTGAACAGGATGTTGCGCTCCATCCGTGCAACGACCGAGGGAACAATCAGGACGGCTGATCGCTCATCCCGATACCAGCCCCGACCAAATCGCCGTGCCGCCTCTCCATCAGGACTGGCCCACCCCTCGATCAGATCGACGTTTGCGACATCGTAGGACGTGTCGGCCGGGATGGTAATCGTAATGAAATGCTGGTTGGATGGCATCTCGCCGTTATAGTGGACGAGCTTCTCGAGCATTGCTGTCGAATAGTGTTCAGAGGCGTAGATGACACGTGCTCCCGCCTCGTGCCACCGCCCGGAGGCGATCCGTGCACCTCCATCACTCCAAATCGGATGTTCGCCGTGCGGATCTCCGATACGGAACGCCTGCAACGGTTCCGACAGCGTTCGGTGCGTTGTCATACGGCGAAGCCTGCCTCCGCCCGCCGCAGCAAGTTGATGACCGCTTCGGCACCGGCCGAACTGGACTGCGCCATCTGGAGCGGCGTACGTCCACCCAGAAGCCCGTGCCGTTTCCCAAGGAAACGAAAGATTGCCGCCTTGTCCCCTTGGTAGGCACGGCTCGTCGCATCCACGACACGGCTCACCTCGTAGAGGCGCTCGCTCATCTCGCGCGAGAGCACCTTGCGATTTTTCCTGACCCGCCTCAGCGTCGCCTCCGGGATCAGGGGGCCAACAACGTGCATGCGCCCGACCAGCCTGGCCAGGGAATCCGCGGAGTCCGCGCGCAGCCCGCTCGAGACGCGTTCGGCGAGACCGATGTCATCAATCGCCTGTGCCGCCTTCAGCCCGAGGAGCATGCCAATTCTGGCGGCCTCAGAACCTGGAAGCGAGGCCGGTTCGCGGTACAGCTCAAGTGTTGCCATCTGTTCATCCTCTCTTCGTCAAATGACGCTAATGTATGCGTCACATGGCGACCCGTCAAGGCTTCCTGACGCCTACTCGAATTCCGGTTGAACCCCTGCACGCAACGCCCAGCGCGAGGCGGAAGGCGAGCGCGGCCCCTTGCCCTGAGTGCCGACCCCATGGACCGTTCCGGCGGCAAACAGGAATCTCCGTGGAGTCGGCCCGTCAAGACCGCAGGCGCTTGGCCGGCACTCTTGGTGGGCCAACGGAAAACGGATCCCGCCGCCGGCGATCCGAATGTTGTGGACGCCGATGGGCTTGGCGAGATGCCGGAAGTCTTTGCCCACGATCCGGGGTTTCATCAGGACCAGATCCCGACCTACCGGATCCAATGGCACCCGGACACCGTGACGTCAGTGGCGCAGAACCGTGAGGCGAAGCCGACACGCAACAAAGTGGCATTCGTCGGCAGCGACTTCCTTGCAGCCAGTACTGGAATGGGTTCAAGACGGGAGCAGCGTCCATCGACCGGGAGACCCGCGACGACCTTGTGCTTGAAATCCGTCGCAGAAAGTCGCCGCGTGAAGTCGAGTATCGAACGCGTGGGCGGGCTAACCTCCAGCCGGGAGAAGGCATGTCGGCGGATCACCCCGACCTACACGGGGCGGGACCGGCAGATCGTCGACCAGCTCGGACGCCTCTTCGATTTCACGGAAAGCCGGAATCTGATGAACGACACGCTGATGGTCTTCATCTCGAATCGCAGCGACCACTTGGGCAACCACTGGATAAGTGACAAGGATTTCTTCCGCGATCCGTAGGAGAGGATTCCGCTGATCATCGCCGATCCGTCGCCCGAGTCCGATGCCACCCGCGGGACGGCCTGCGATGCCCTGGTCAAGGGAATCGACCATTTGCCGACTTTCATCAAGCGCTGCGGCGGGCGAATTCCATAACAATTCATCGACGGCCGATCGCCGAAACCTCTGTTGCGCGGCGAAGTCGTTGCTTGGAAGGATTTCATCGTCAATGAATACGGCTGCACGATGCGGCAGTTCCGACTGGGACTCGGGCGCACTGGCCTCCAGAGCAGAACCTACTTGATTCGCGGTTCGCGCTGGCAGTACTGCCACCCTCCCGGTTTCTCGCCGATGCCATTCGATCTTCGCGTGGGCCTAGACGAGCTTGCCGGGCTCGAACCGCGAGCGGATTACAAACCGGTCCGGGAGGCGATATATACACCGGCGATTCACAGACTGGGTTCTCCAGTACCAGCAACACGAGTGCTAGGCTGTGGACTCAATTAACCGGCCTGCGACCCGCCGGAGCAGGAACCGGCTGATGGCCAGGCGCACGGTGGACAGGAAGTTGCGCGCGGTCTTGTCGTACCGCGTTGCAACTCTCCGGAACTCCTTGATCTTCCCGATGAATCTTTCGACCAGATTGCGCTCCCGGCATGCCTCGCGGTCAAGCCCGCGCTGCTCGTTCCGGCTGGATTTCGGCGGAATCACCGCGGTCGCTCCGGCCTCCGCGATCATGTCCAGGATGGCGTTGCTGTCGCAATCCCTGTCGCCGATCACCGTCTCGTCCGGCCCGAGCCCCTCGAGGAGCGCCCCGGCCTGCGTGCAGTCGGCCGCCTGTCCGGGGGTCAGGAGCACGGCCTTCACCAGCGCGTTGCCGTCGATGCCGGTGCGGACCTTCGTGGTCCTGCCGCCGCGGCCCGTCCCGACCTCGGGAGGCTCGCCGTCCCTTGAGGCGCCCGCGCCGTGCTTGTGAACGCGGATCGACGAGGAACCCGCCATGCGCAGGCGAAGCTCCCCGCTGCCGCCGTCGCCGTCGTTGTCGTCGCCTTCCGCAAGTTCCTGAAGTTTCGACATGATCTTCTCCCGGAGGCCGTTCCTGCTCCACCGGTTGTAGCGGTTGAAGCAGGTCGTGCAGGGACCGTAGCGCTCCGGCAGGTCGCGCCACGGCGTGCCGGTGCGCAGCACGAAGAAGATGCCGTCCATCACCCGCCTGTCATGCACCCGTCTCGGGCCCTGATGCTTCCGGGAAGCACGAAGCGGAGGATTTCCCGTTCCGCATCCGTCATGTCGTGTCGGTCGCCGCTCATGCCTCGAACTCCTTGTCTGGACGGTTTCCGGCAGGAATCACGGAGGCGCAGGATTGTCAACTGTTTTGGGTACAGTGCCTAGTCGGAGGCCGAGGCAAATCTCGCCTCGACCATGGAATCCTAGGCGGGCGCACTCATCGGCCATTGGGGCAAAAACAGCAGCGGCAGACCATAGGAAATTCCAGGTCCGTCGCGACAACACGTCTCAGAGTTTGACCCCCCACTTCCACTCCGAAGTGCAACACCGGCCATTTCCGCAGCGAGTGCGCAGCCCGGGCGCAGAAGATGGCCCTGTGATGGCGAATCCAGGCCCCGGAGCACCCGAGATCCGGGCCCGAGGCGGCTGAAGTCCCGTCGAAACGCAGCGTTGCCGCGCTCTCCGGACGGTGCAAGCCGCGCCCAGGGGGCGGCGGCGGCCCGCCGGGCGAAGGGAGGGCGGAGCCCGACCGAGGTCGGCGGGCCGCAGACGCCCCTTTCTCTCGCCGGACCGGTCCCTCTGGAACGCGATCCGGGACGGCTCCGGTCAGGGAGGCCGCGCCTTCCGGAACGCCTCGGCCGGGGCCGTGCAGCCGAGCGCCTTCCTCGGACGCGCGTCCGTCCGGTCCTGGACGGCCTCGCCTCCGCGTCGGTCACCTTCCCGAGTCCGTGTCCTTGGAAAGGCATCCCCGCACCAGGCCGTTCGCGTGCTCGTTCAGGCCCCGCTCCCGGGAATGGCACGGCGTCGCGAAGAGGAACCCGGCCCCGAGCGCCCGCGCCACCCAGGCGTGGCCCGCGAACTCCTTGCCGTTGTCCGCGGTGATCGTGCGGGCCAGGGCGGCGAGCGGCAGCAGCATCTCGAGCAGCGCGGCGCCCATCGCGGCCGCGGTCCTCCGCCCAACCCTTTGCAAAAGCGTGCAGTTCGACGCCCGGCCCGCCAGCACGCCAGCGCGCCGCTGTGGCCCTTGCCGACGATCGTGTCCGCCTCCCGGCCGCCGATCCGCTCCTTCGCCTCCACGATCTCCGGACGCTCGGAGATGTCCGCGCGGTCCGGGATGCGGCCCCGGCCCGAATGGCGCCCGCCCTTCCGGTCCGGCTTCCTGCCCCGCCGCCGCAGGAACAGGAAGAGCCGGCCCCCGGCCTTCCGGTCGGCGCGGACGCATTGATATATCCGCTCCCGGCCCGCCATCGGGATGCCCTCCTTGCGGAAGCGGCCGGCGGTCCGGTCCGGGCTCCAGCCCTCCGCCAGCCTGTCCTCCACCGCGCGCCACCGCTCCCGGGTCATCTTCCCGGCAACGGACGAGGCGGCGCTGCGCCGCGCCGAGGCCTTGCCCTGCGCCTGCCTGTGCCTGTAGCCGCGGCCGCCGCCGTTGCGCCGGATCTCGCGCCAGACCGTCGTCCGGTCCCGGCCCAGCTGCCGGACAATGGCCGGATCGGACAGTCCGCTTTTCCTCGGCGCGCATGTCCGGCATCGTTCGCCATGGGTCAGGTGGCGGCAGCCGCTCGGCATGACAGTCTCCATGCTTATACACAGGGACTGTCGCCGCCATCTGGCCGATTCGCAACATCCTGCGCCGAAGGACGCAGGCCACCGCCACATCCGGTGTTGCACTTCAGAGTGGCACGGGGGCCGTGATTCAGGACAGGATTCCTGACGAGACGGTCACGGAACGAATTGCCGTCAGCGAGGAGGCCTGCAGGGAACTTGCACCGGTTTTCCGGCCTTCGGGCACTCCAGGCAAGCGACAGCGACAGGGAATCGTTCGAGCGTTCGTTCGATCAGGAGGATATCCGATGCTTCCGGGGAGCAGTCTGAAGGGCTGCCTCAGAACGGCCTGGTTGGCCAGATGCGCCAAAGATCGTGCGCTTTCGGAACGGGATCTCGGTCGGGGAAAGTCAAGTCAGCGACATGACCTTCTTGTAAAACAAGCGTTTGCAATGAACGAGAAGGAAACCGCCATGGACCCGTTCCGTGACGTGACCTTGACCGACTCGCGCCTTCCGGATTCGGCAACCCGCGTGGATTTGGTTTCCGGCTGGAAGTACGACGGATCCCGAAAAACTTATGCAGCCAACCCGTCCGGCAAGATCCAGGACTTGCGTGAACGCATGAGATCGGTCACGGATGGCGGCGAGCCGCCCCTGGTGCCAGTCCGGATCGGGTTGCGTTCCGGCAATGTCCGCTCGCGACGCAGCAAGGCGGCGAGGTCGGATGCACAACCGAGGCAGTCTCCCGAATCGATCTACCAACTGTTGTCTGCGCTCGAGGAACATCACGAACCGCTCTGGCAGCGTGAAATCGACAAGTTCTTTTCCGGAACCGAACATCGGCTCGAAGAAGCTCTTGACCTTTTTTCCGGCATGTCGCGTGGAGGCGAGCGGCCCGCAGCCGCTCTACTGCGCATCGGATGGGCAACGCACGCGGAAGCGAAGTCGGTCGCCGGTTTCCGGAGTATACACAGGCCTCAATTTCGCGGAACACGCGACGAGTACGCTCGAGAGGGATCGGCGCGCCATGTCGTGGATCTGCTTGGCGGGCCGAGTCCCTTCGGCTGGGCGCTCGTTGTCATGGCTGCCGACTGGCAAGCAAGAAAGGATTCCATTGCGTGGTTGTCGGCGGAACCATCGGTGAAGCGCCGCAGCGGCGTGCGGTCCGGGAGTGGACCGGGATCCCTGAGAAGCCCTCAGCTGAAGTATCGCAAGGACGAGACAGTGCGCCTTGCGGACGGATCGTTTGCGACTCTGCTCGAAGATGTCAGGGACGGACAATCCGAAGTCCAGGTATTGATCGATGGAGACAAGGAGCCGGTGAGGGTGCTCGAAATCGATGGGCCGGCGTGACTTCCGAAGACCAAAACAGAAGAGTTTTGTTCCTGTCCGTTGGCGGCAGCCCTCAACCTCTGTGTACAAGCGTGCGCAAGGGCCAACCTGATCATGTCGTGTTTGTGGTCTCGGACGGAAGTGACGGGTCACAGTCCTCGCAGGACATGGTGCAGGAAATCCTTCAAACCGAAGGCTGTCCCAATGGCCGCACCACCATCCGTGTCCCGCCAGATGACATTGATGGCGCATTGGCCAAAATCGAACCTGAATTGTCGAGGGCTCTGAATGACAATGCGTGCGTCACAGTAGACTACACCGGCGGGACCAAGAGCATGACCAGCGCCATGGTGCTCGCAGCGACATCGCACGAAAGCGTGCGGCTCCAGTTCATGGCCGGTTCGCGCATCGATCTCACGCATGTCAAGGAAGGAACCGAGAAGCCCGTAGAAATTCCGACCGAACTGATAGGCCTTTCGCAGACTTTTGGAATTGTCCGGAAATTCGTCGGCCATCGAAACTATGGGGCAGCCCTTTCCGTACTTCGCGAGATCGACAGGACGTTCGCGCGCATGAAGCGCAAGGTACCAAGCGCCTGGCGCAAGTCGGCGGGCGAGTGGCGGAAATGGGTTGCGATTTTCGACTACTGGGATCGTTTCGATCATGCTGCCGCTTGGGACAAATTACGGAACGGCCTGGACTGCGGAGCACCGCATGCGACGTGGTTCGAGAAGGAAGGAAAGGCATTATTCGCACGGCTGGAAAGACTTGCCGTCACTCGTAGTACGCCGTCCAACGAACTTCTCGAAGACCTCTGGCTGAATGCCGAACGGAGGGCAAGGCTTGGTTTGTACGACGACGCCGTTGCGCGGCTCTACCGGCTCATGGAAGCAGCCGTCCAGACACGCCTGCGGGAAGAACATGAGATTCGTACGGATAATGTGCCGTTGGACCGCTTGCCGGATGGCCTACGCAAGAAATCTCTCCGTCTGGGCCAGCCAAACACCGTCAAGCTCGCGCTGTCGGATGCCGCGGACCTGCTCGCGCACCTTGATCCGACCGATGAACTTCCCCGGATCTTGAAGAAGGGCAATCCGAACTGGCAAGGCAAACGAAACCGGTCCATTCTCGCTCACGGTTTTCAACCGCTTGGAGAGAACGACTGGAAACAGGCTCGATCCTGGTTTGAGCAAAGGAGTGGAGTCTTGTGGAAAGATCGGCTTAACCGTCCATTGTCGGAGCAGTTGCCGGATAGGCTTCCCATTTTCTGATTGACCTGCCAATGTCACGCGCCGGAATCGGAATTGGAGAGTTCCGGCAGCCCTTTGGCGGCAAGCTTTAGGATGTGGACTCAGTTTACCGGCTTGCGGCTCACCGGAGCAGGAACCGGCTGATGGCCAGGCGCACGGCGGACAGGAAGTTGCGCACGGTCTTGTCGCAGCGCGTTGCAACCCGGAAGTGCTGCTGCAGATGGCGACTGGCGGGGGGCCTCCCAGCCAGAGCTTGGCCTTGCGCAAAGCGATTCCGGTATAGAAGGCTCTGGCGCAACCAGCGGCATCGGGCAACTTGATCGATATAGCACTTGGTGCTGCATGCCTCGACATTACGAACGGCTTGAACGAAGCTCGAACTGCACATCTTCCAAAACAAGGCTTTTGCGCGTTTCGCCCGTCGCGAGGGGACCGAGAACCGTGTATAGTCCGATGCCGTCGATCGCATCGTGAAAGGTCCTGTTGATGCCGATCTCGGCGGCGGCATCGTCAAGCAGCGTCTCGCCCGTCTAGGTCAAGGCCGGTCAGGAGGACTGTGGGCCGTTCTGGTGCTGCGACATAGGAAGTAGGCATTCTTCGTCCACGGGTTTGCCAAGAGCGACCGCGCAAACCTGCGGCAGGCCGAGCTGAGGGCCGTCCGCGCGCTGGGGGTCAGGTCGCGCGAACAGGACGAGGACGTCCTTTGTGCGATGCTGGAGAACGGGACGATTAGCGAGGCGAACTGCGATGACCAGACAGTACGGGAGTGAGTTGCTCGCGTCAGTGCATGAGACGGCGCTCGACATGACAGACGCGGGGGTCATGACGAAGCGGACGATGAAGTCCTTCGACGAGATGTGCCTGACGCCGGTAGAGGAGATGGCGCCGGAGGACATCCGCGCGCTAAGGATGCGGGAGAATGCGAGCCAGGCCGTGTTCGCGCGCCATCTCAACGTGACGACTGGACTGGTGAGCCAGTGGGAGCGGGGCGAGAAACGCCCGCGCGGGACCTCCCTGAAGCTCTTGACGTTGGTGGCGAAGAACGGTCTGGGCGCTGTGGCATGAAGATTCGCCCACGCAGACGAGCGGCTATAATGAAGTGCCTGTTACCACTAAGTGCCTTGACTGCTTGAAATCGGCAGGAATGCAGAAAGAGTTGGTATACGCAGCATTTTGACCGCCATCAGTGTTCGAACGTGCGTTATTGCCCTTGTAGGATTGATTGTAGAGGTACAAATTTTGCCGGGGATTTACGCTATTCCTGAACAACAAAGACTATCGGCCTTTGCTTATGGGGTTCTTGTTGTTCACCGTAGTGGTTGCGTTTGTAATGCTCGAAAGGACAGGAAATATCGATGAGAAAATGTCGAGTTCCTACCTAAAAATTTCAGAGGAACTTAAGGGAAGCATAATTGTCATTGGCGAACAAGTACCGATTGCAAAAGGCAGGATCGCCGACGCGTACAGAACAGCATCTAACCTCAAGTTCGCCGGGAGATATGATGAAACAGTTGGACATTGCCGCAACATGGTAAAGGAAAATCCTAACCATAGGAAGTCAAAGTATAACATTTGTTCGTGTTTGTTGTACTCTGGGAACGTAGAAGATGCGGCTCCTCGCGATCCGCCATGGCAACCACGGACTTCGGATTGTCGATGCCCCGTCTCCGGACAGAACCGCCATGGCATTCGGGCGCGCGGTGGTGCGCCACCGTCCAGTGGCAAACCTTCCGGATCGGCACCGCCTCGGCATGGAACAGGCCCGAGCGGGCCGACACGGCGACGAAGATCTCGACATCGACATCCCCGGCGGCGCTGCGAAGTGCCTGGGTCTTGCCGGAAAGGCCACTCATGCCGCAGGGCCCCGGCTCGCAGTCGAAACGCATCTGCGGGGACGCGCAATCCTTCAACTTCTCCGTGAACAGCGCGCAAAACAAGCTCCAGCTGCAGGCGGTGCCGCCCTGCGCCAAGACGTCGTCGCGGCATTCGACCCGGAGCCGGCGCCGGGTCATCTTCGCACGGCGCGGCTTGCAGGAGCTTCCTGTACTCCTTGACGAGTTCATCCCGGTTTGGCCGCACCTGGCCGCCGTCACGTTCGACCTGCGGGCAAGGCTGCTCCCGAAGCGCCCCGTCGTCGAGGTCATCCGGCAACGGCCGGCAGGCCAGGTCCGCCGCCGCCCGTTTCGGCATGCCCGATGCCGTGCCCCCGCCCACCCCGGACGCGATGGCAATCCCGTCGCCCGACAGCTTCAGAGCATGACGAAGACGCATGATGGTCTTGATGTCGATCACGTCGGTCCTCTTCATCGGCCCAGGCTTCCTCGTTTCGATCGATGACGAGACCGTACCGAGAGAGAGATCGCGAGGGCATCTCGTGCGCGGATGCCGTTGCCTTGCAACCCTTGACGGGAACCGCCCGCAACCCGGACAAAACCGTCGGATATCACAGGAATCGCCGTCAAGTGCCATAGGATTTCGCGTACGGACCGGAGAATTTCCCTTTCCGGCTCCGTCATATCGTGTCGGTCGCCGCTCATGCCTTGAACTCCTTGTTTGGACAGTTTCCGGCAGGAATCGCGGAGGCGCTGGAATGTCGAATGTTTTGGGCACAGTGCCTACGAGGCCCCGTGGGAACGGCAACTGTCCAAAAGCGCCTTCGCCGTGGAAATGGACGTCAAGGAGAGCGAGGTTCGCCGCATGCTCGACCCCGCCACGCGACCAAGATCCGCAGGCAGGCTGGAGGAAGCCCTGGCCCGCTTCAGCAAGTGTCTGGCAGTTGCCGTGGAAGAAGCCGTCTGACCGTCGGTCGGCGAAGTCACCCCGGTTTGCTCGCCAAGCCCGCGGATCTCCAGAACTCGAAAAGTTGAACCGGAGCCCGCGTCTGGTGCGCGACTATCTCCAGTTCAGTCGGAAACGCCGTCCGCATAGATCCGCAAGGGTTCATCACCCCGACAAGCCCCCCAAATCCTGCCCGGCAACGCCGGACAGGCCGATCCGAGGGAACCGGAATCGCCAGCCAAGGGAAAAATGTCGCCACCAACCTCGCAACGCCGCCAAGACACTCGCCCGGAAGACCAATGATCCCAACCGACGGGCCAAACAAATGCACATGCAAGCCGAAAAAATCTGCCCTTACGGAAGAACGCGCGTCAGCCGGAGATTGCCCCCACCTTGACATTTGCGGACCTTGGCTTTGCCTGGCCTTCAGGTCGGTACCGGGAAGAACGTACGCAAACGGCGCGGATAATGCCGGGATCTGTCACGAGGATTCGGCGGCCAGAGTGTCCCTGGCCGGACACGACTCTCCGGTTGCCCCTCGCACGGCCGGTCGCCGGGCCAGTCAGCCTGTCGGCGCGCCTGCCCAGAACCGCCTTGAATGCAACCACAGGGACACCGGCGGGACGTCCGGCGCTTCGCGGCAACCGACGGCAGCGGCCACGCCGAAACCCGTGCGCCGGACAAGGGACAATTCCGGCCCGCGGGCTTACGGCGATGCTTCTGAATTTCGCCAGTTTCAGCTTCCGCCCCGAATTCTGGACGCATAAGTGTCCAGTGCCCGCTGCCGCGCGAACGAGTGATCGACGACGGGGAGGGGATAGGTCGCGCCGAGCTCCACGCCGGCCTCGGCAAGCTCCGACTCCGTCGCCTGCCACGGCGCGTGAATGAGCCGGTCGGGCAGACGCGCCAGCTCCGGAAGCCAGGTTCGCAGATAGGCGCCATCGGGGTCGTGCCGCTTCGACTGCGCGACCGGGTTGAAGATCCGGAAATACGGCGCGGCGTCCGCGCCGCTGCCGGCCGTCCACTGCCAGCCCGCACTGTTGTTCGCCCAGTCCGCGTCGACGAGCGAGTCCCAGAACCACGCCGCGCCGAGGCGCCAGTCGATGAGGAGATGCTTCGTCAGGAACGAGGCGACGATCATGCGCAGCCTGTTGTGCATCCACCCCCGCGTCCGAAGCTCGCGCATGCCGGCGTCCACGAACGGATAGCCGGTCTTCCCCCGCTGCCAGAGACGCAGGGCGGCCGCATCCTCACGCCACGGCATGCGGTCGAATTCCGGACGCAGGTTGCGCTCTCCCATTTCCGGATTGTGGAACAGGAGGTGATGGCAGAATTCCCGCCAGCCCAGTTCCCGCACGAAGGCGCCCCGTTCTGCGTCCGGCCCGAGCGCCGCCAGCGCGTCGACGATCTGGCGCGGCCCGATCTCGCCGAACGCGAGATGCGGAGACAGCATGCTGGTCCCCGGTTGTCCGGGAACGTCGCGGTCCTCGCCGTAGCGTTCGACGCGCGCGCCTTCGAGGAAGGATTCCAGCCGACGCGCCGCGCCGGCCTCGCCCGGCCGCCATTCGGCGCGAAGTCCCGAAGCCCAGTCCGGGCTCGTCGGCCTGAGCTCCCAGTCGTCGAGGACGTCGCTCGCGGGCCAGGATGCGGGCGCCGCCGGCAGGACCGGCATCGCGACCGGCTGATCGAACTCCCGCGCGAGGCAGCTTCGCCAGAACGGCGTGAAGACCCTGCAGGGAGAGCCGCTCTTCGTCGAGACGCGCCATGGTTCGAAGAGAAGCGCGCTGTTGAACGACCTGACGTCAAGACCGCCTTCCCGGAGGCCGGACATGATCTTCCTGTCCCGCGCGACGGGCAACGGGTCGTGGAGCCGGTTCCAGAAGACCGCCGACGCGCCGGTTTCCCGCACCAGCTCCGCCAGGGCTTCGCCCGCCCGCCCGCGCCGGAGGATCAGCCGGCTCCCGGCGCTTTCGAGCGACTCCCCTAGGCTCCGGAGGCTTCCGTGCAGCCACCAGAGGGCGGCGCCTCCGAAGCGCCGGCAATCCGGGGTCTCGTCGAGGATGTAGACCGGAACGACAGGGCGACCGGATCCCGCCGCCTCCGCGAGCGCCGGGTTGTCCGCAAGCCGCAGGTCTCGCCGGAACCAGACCAGGACCGGACCGCGCGAACCGGGACCGCAGTCCCCCGCTGCCTGCGACGCTCCCGTCACGGACGCCGCTCTCGCGCCGCAGGGAACGCCGGGTCGGTTCGAGCCGCCAGCAGGCGCTTGCGGCCTGAGTCGACAGGCAACCGCCGTCCTCCGGACCAGCCCGCGGCGGCCGTCATGTTCCCGCCGCGACCAGCAGCGTTGCGTTGCCACCCGCTGCCGTGGTGTCGACGCAGAGGTGGCGTTCGACGAGAAACGGCGCCAAATCGCCCGCCCCGGCGATGAGCGGCAGAATCGGGCCCGGGCGTTTCGCGAGCGCGATCCGCAACCGCTTCAGGAAACCTCTCTCCGCGTCGCATGCGACAGCCGCAATCCCTTCAATGCCGGTCAGGTCGCCGGCCGCAACCTGACCGTCGAGCACCTCCACCCTGCGATCGGACGCCAGCGGTTCGAGCGCCGCCTCCGCGCCGTCGGCAATGACGACGACGGCGTTTCCAGCCCGGCGCGCAAAGGCAAGCTGCCGCGCGGCCGCATCCGCGCCGGGGCCGAGGCAGAGCACGACGCCGCGCGGCGCGACATAAAGCCGGTTCGACTCGCCGGTCGGGCCGGGCAGATCGCGCGGCATGCACGATGCTGGCAAAGTGTCGCCCGCTCCCGCCGCAGCGATCCGGCTCCTTCGGTGCGGCATGGATTCGAAACCCTGCCCGGCCTTCGATACTGCCGCTTCGATCTCCTGCGCCGCCACACGCCTTCCAGCTGGAATTCCATCCCCTGAGGCTCCCGCGGCGGCCAGCCGGCGCACGTAGTGCGGACCGCCCGCCTTGGGTCCGGTGCCGCTCTCGGCCTCGCCGCCGAACGGCTGAGATCCCACCACCGCGCCGATCTGGTTGCGGTTGACGTAGATGTTCCCGACGCGAACCCGGTCGAGGACCTTCTGCACGCGGTCGTCGATGCGCGTGTGCAGTCCGAACGTCAGCCCGTAGCGGGCCGCGTTGACCGCGTCGACGACGGCGTCGATCCGATCCGAGTCGAAGGCCGCGACGTGCAGCACGGGTCCGAAGATTTCCTCCCTGAGATCCTCGATGCCGTTCACCCGTAGAACCGTCGGCGGCACGAAGTGACCGGCGCCGGGGCACTCCGGCCGCTTCATGATCCGCCCCTCGCCTTCCTTCCGGTCGAGATAGGCCGTGATCCGGTCGCGCGCCTCAGCGTCGATGATCGGTCCAACATCGGTGGCGAGTTCCCAGGGGTCGCCGACGGATAGCGCGTCGATGGCGCCGAACAGCATCTCCTCGATCCGGTCCATGGCGTCGCGCTGGACGTACAGCATGCGCAGGGCGGAACAGCGCTGCCCGGCGCTCTGGAATGCGGAGATCACGATGTCCCGTACCGCCTGTTCCGGGAGCGCGGTGGAGTCGACCGCCATCGCGTTGAGACCGCCCGTCTCGGCGATGAGCGGCGCCCCGGGCGCCAGGTGCACCGCCATCGACCGGTTGACTAGGCGCGCCGTGCCGGTCGAACCGGTGAAGCAGACGCCGGTGACCGCCGGAGCCGCCGCGAGCGCTGCGCCGACATCGCCGCCGCCGGGCAGCATCTGCAGAGCCTCCGGCGGAATCCCCGCCTCGTGCATGAGGCGCACGGCGCGCGCAGCAACGAGCGGCGTCTGTTCGGCCGGTTTAGCGACGACCGCGTTGCCGGCCGCGAGCGCGCCAAGGACCTGGCCGGAAAAGATCGCAAGCGGAAAGTTCCAGGGCGAGATGCATGCAACGACGCCGCCCGGGGGGTTCGCCGCCCCGGCATTCGCGCGGACCGCTTCATGGGCATAGTAGCGCGCGAAGTCGCACGCCTCGCGGACCTCTCCTACGCAGTCGGGCCAGGTCTTGCCGGCCTCGCGCGCGAGGAGCGCGAAGATCTCCGGCGCGTTTTCCTCGAAGAGATCGGCGACGCGCCGGAGCCGCGCCGCGCGTTCCCCGATCTCCAGCGAAGCCCACCGAAAGGCGCCTGCCGGCGCGGCATCTAGGGCCGCGTCAACATCCGCAGGCGTCGCATCCGCGGAGAGCCCCACGACCTCGCCGGGCCGCGCCGGATTCCCGATCTCGCGTTCGGGACCGCCAGCCTGCGAGCCGGCGACGATCGGAGAGGCGGCCCAGGCGGAGCCCGCGAAGATCTCGCGCTCCGCGGCGAGCGCCGCGACCGTGGCCGGGTCGGAAAGATCCCAGCCCTTCGCGTTCCGCCGCTCGGGCATGAACAGGTCGGGCGGCGGCGCGATGCGGGGGTTCGCGGCGGCGCCGCCAGCAGCCGCGGCGGCCGAAACCGGATCCCGGGCGATCTCCGCAGGCGAAACGCTCGCGTCGACGATCTGGTTGACGAAGGAGCTGTTGGCCCCGTTCTCGAGAAGCCGCCTGACGAGATAAGCCAGCAGATCCCGGTGCGAGCCGACAGGCGCATAGATCCTGCAGCGAACGCCGCTCTCTGCGCGCACCGCCTCGTGCAGCGCCCCGCCCATGCCGTGCAGCCGCTGGAACTCGAAGCCGGCGCAGTCGCCGCCGGCCATGGCCTGAACCGCAGCCATGGTGTGCGCATTGTGGGTCGCGAACTGCGGGTAGATGCGATCCGCCATGCCGAGGAGTTTTCGCGCGCACGCGAGAAAGGACACGTCGGTGTTCGCCTTCCGGGTGAAGACCGGAAACCCGTCGAGGCCGAGAACCTGCGCGCGCTTGATCTCGGTGTCCCAGTACGCGCCCTTGACGAGACGGACCATGATTCGCCGCGACAGGATCCCCGAGAGTTCGCAGAGCCAGTCGATGACGTGGGGCGCGCGCTTTCCGTAGGCCTGGACGACCACGCCGAAACCGTCCCAGCCGGCAAGGCCGGGGTCGGACAGGACCGCTTCGACCACGTCGAGGGAGAGATCCAGCCGCTCCGCCTCCTCTGCATCCACGTTCAGGCCAATTCCCGCCGACTTCGCGAGCAGGGCAAGCGAGAGCAGGCGGGCGGAGAGCTCCGTCGCGACGCGCTCGCGCTGGGCGTACTCGAAGCGCGGATGAAGCGCCGACAGCTTGACGGAAACCCCGGGCCGGCCGCGGATGCCGGAATCGCGCCCGATGTCCGCCAGCGCCGCGATCGACGCCGAGTACGCGACGTGATAGCGCCGCGCATCCGTTTCCGTCCGCGCCGCCTCCCCGAGCATGTCGTAGGAGTAGGTGCAGCCCGTCGCCTCCGTGACGGCGGCGCGCGCAATCGCCTCTTCGATGTTCCTCCCGAGAACGAAATGTTCGCCGAGCTCCCTCATTGCCCGGGCCGAGGCGGCGCGGATCACGGGTTCGCCCAGCCGGCGGATCATGTCCCTGAGCACGCCGGCAAGGCCGGCTTCCGCATCTCCCAGAACCTTTCCGGTCATGAGCAGAGCCCATGTCGAGGCATTGACCAGGGGCGAGCTCGCGTGTCCGAGGTGCGACGCCCAGTCGGAAGCGCCGATCTTGTCCTCGATCAGCGCATCCATGGTTTCCGTGTCCGGAACCCGGAGCAGGGCTTCCGCGAGGCACATGAGGGCGATGCCCTCGCGCGTCGAAAGACCGTACTCGGCGAGGAACTCCTCCATGATCGAGGTTCCGGCGCGTGACCGGACCGCACGGACGAGTCCCTCCGCGCGCGCGGATATTCCTTGCCGGTCTTCCGCCGAGAGGTCGGCGTCGGCAATCCGCGCGCGAACCGCCGCCGCTTCGTCTTCGAGGGTCGCGGCGCGCATTGCCCCGCGAATCTCGACAAGGCGGCCGCGCCTTCCGGTCATGCCAGCATTCTCCGTACTCCCGCAAAGACGCTTGATGCCGGAACGGCAGCAGGGCCGCGCCCGGCCGTCTCGGACAGCATATGACGGTCCGGCCGCACTGGACGTCGGGTGCGGCGCGCGACCGGCCGCGTTTGCCTTGTCAGTATACGACGCCCGGGCCGTTCGGACAGCACCGAAAGTCGGGGATGGGGAGACCGAAGCCCGCCCGGCGTTCCGTGGAACGCCGGCGGACTCTCAGCCGGGAAACGCTCGGCGCGGCGGAACCTGAGAGACCGGATTTCCTCCGCAGCTCACCCCGCCAAGGATTCCTGTCAGCGATCGTCCGGCGTGCTGCCTCGAACGCGCGGCGCGGCAAGGATTCCGTCCTCGCTGATCGCGGCGATCGTGGTCCGGGTCCGCCTCGTCAGCTCGACGCCGTCTCCCGACATCATCGCCTCGACGGATCCGGTCGTTTTCAGCACCGCGCCGTCGGACTCCAGGAAGGTCAGATCGCCCCCCTGCTCGCGCGAGACCGAACCGTCGGCCCTGATGACGATCCAGCTGCCGTCGATTTCCACCGCGACGCCGGTTTCTTCCACGATAATCCTGTTCCAGCCGGCGCCTTGGTCGCGGCGAAACATGATCCTGTCGGGCTGCAGCCTCACCTGGACGTCGCGCGGCTGTTCCGTGTCGCCGCTCCTGACGATCATCAGGGCCTCGCGCTCGTCCGGGTTCGGATCAATCGACGCGCTTCCGTCCGTCGGCTGCCAGATCTTGACGGATTCCCGCTTCCTTCCGGTCCGGTCCCGGTGGAAACCGACAAACAGCTGCGCGGAACGCCAGACACGCTTCAGGGCACTCATCATGTTCTCCCGCGGCAAGAACCGGATCGGGGCGATGGGCGACGACGCCGAGGGCCCCTGCAATCGGCGGCTGACGATGACCGGATTCCCCGGCGCGCGCAAGTTGATTTCCGCATAGCCGCCAGCGCCGGGAAATTGAGGCATCGGGGCTGCGCGTCGCCCGGCCAGGTCTCCGGCTCTGTCCCGAGGCACCGAAAAGCGCATGGAGGCCGGGGTCGGCAACAATCGTCGGATGGGTAGCGCGTCCGGCGCGCCGCTGCCGTTCAAACCGGCGAAAAGCGGCCGGGCGGGGCGTTCAGAACGGAAACCGCGTCATGGCGCACCGGTCGGAACAATCCATCGGCGGCACTCGGCGGTGGTTGAGGCGCACGGAAAAATCAGGAGATCCCACGACATTAAGGACCCCGTGTACCTGCTCTCCGCACCAATATAGCGAGTCGAAACATTGAGTCGGGCGGCTGGTTCGCGACATTCTTGTTGCTTTCGAGCAGTTTCGCCTCGCTAAAGAGGACGTTCGACGGATATGGACTCCCCGGCCTGCTTCCCGAACGGCCGGGACCGCGCGGGCCGCACAAGCTCGTCCCCGACGCTGCCGCCTTCCCGAGCGACGCATCGGAACGGGATCCGTCGCTCGGCATGGACGAACTCGCGCGAACGGCGCGCGAGCAGCTCGGCACGGAGCTTCGCCGACGCAGCGTCCAGCGCGCCGTGGCCTCCCGAAAAACAGGCCGCGGCGCCGACCATGAACGGTCCCGACATCCGGAAACTGTTCGAAGAACTTCGTCGCGGCGGGCCGCGCGGTTTGCGCGATGCGCTCGCGGTGCTCATGCGAAGCGGCGTCGCGGCACGGATGCCGCTGCCGAGCATGCGCGGGAGCGACACGGCCCGCCGGGACCGTGCTCCGGCCAGGCGGTCGGCACCGGCGACACCTCGGGAGATCGTTCAGGTTCCGACCGCGATGGCGACCGGATATCTGCAGGGAGCAAATCCGTGGCCGGCGAGGTGACCAGGGATCATCTACAGCGAACTGCCTGTATCCATGTCCGCCAATCCACGCTGCGTAAGTTGATCGGGAACACCGTGAGCACGCGGCGTCGGCATGCACCTGCGGGACCGAGCCCCGGAACCCGGATGGCGCTAGGACCAAGTCGAGATCATCGATTGCGACCCCAGTTCCTCCATTCGCCCTCGCTGACATCCGATATATGGTAGCAATGAAGTAACGAAGGATCAGATATTGTGTCATCCAGTCATAGTGCAAGCCCTACCGAGACCGAGACTTCAGCGGTGACCAATTTTGTGCCTTCCTGTACAGCACCCCTGCTGCACCTCCTTTCAGGCGCCAACGCGGCGCAACACTCCTGTCGAGCTGGCATCCGCGCACTGCCAAGAGGTCTCATTCAGCCCGCTTTGGTCTTGCATATTGTCCATAAATGGACTATATGGTTTTTTGCTACATTTTTGGAGTTAGCTATGGATGCACTGGCACGTACGGCCACGGCCTTTGACCGGAAGGGGCTCTCCGGCCCTGCGTTGCGCACTTTCTTTCGCATCGCGGATCTCTGGAACCTCTCGGTTGAGGAACAAATGACTCTTCTCGGGCTCACAGCTCGATCGACTTTCTTCAAGTGGAAGAAGGATCCAAACACCGTCCTTCCCAAGGATACGCTGGAGCGCATTTCCTACATCGTGGGCATCTACAAGGCGCTGCAGCTTCTGCTTCCCGACGAGACAGCGGCCGATGAATGGGTTAGGCGCCCGAACACGGCTCCGCTGTTTGCTGGCCGGCCGGCCCTTGACCGGATGCTCTCCGGCCAGGTGGCAGACCTTTTCGTCGTCCGGCAATACCTCGACGCGCAGCGGGGCGGTTGTGCATGACGTTGCCAGTTGCCCGCATCGAATGGAAGCCGTGCTGGCGAATCATCCCCAGCCGGTTTCCGCCGATTCAACTCTTCGAGCGAGTGACAGATCCGAACGACCTCGAAGCGATCTTCGAGTTGGACGCGCTCACGAATTCCAGGCTTCGAGACGAGGCAGGCGATATCGAACTCGTTCCGCCGGAAGATCGTATCAGCGGGC
Organism: uncultured Amylibacter sp.; assembly: GCA_963662815.2. Taxonomy (GTDB): domain Bacteria; phylum Pseudomonadota; class Alphaproteobacteria; order Rhodobacterales; family Rhodobacteraceae; genus JAPPHA01. The sequence continues at coordinate 69,510 of CAXXWA010000012.1, read as the reverse complement.
ACGGGACCACAGTTATCATGGCTGCCTTCACCCATCTGAACCCGAACGGCAGCCGGTTCTCGGATGGCACTTACGGCGTCTTCTATGCCGCGAACGAACTGAACACGGCCATCGCGGAGACGAGGCACCATCGCGAGCAGTTCCTTAGCGCCACGGCCCAGGCGCACATGGAACTGGACATGCGGGTCTGCCTAGTCGATCTCGACGGGGATCTGCATGACATGCGCGGCCAGAGGGCAGCCCGGCCGCTCGTCTACCACAACGACAACTACGCCGCGAGCCAGCATCTGGCGAAAGCGCTGCGCGAGTCCGGTTCAAACGGGATTGCCTATGACAGCGTCCGCCGCGCAACGGGCGAATGTGTTGCAGTGTTCCGACCTCCTCTTCTCTCCAACGCCCGCCACGAGCGTCACCTTTGCTACGTGTGGAACGGCCAAAGGATTGAAACTGTCTATGAAAAGCGCGAAATCGGCGAAGGTGGCCATGTTTGACCTCGCTGCAAGGCATTTGCTGACACGAATTTGGATCGTGTTCGCTTGGATCTGCAGGCCCGAGAAAAGGTGGGACGCAGTTGCCGCTCGGGAGAGAAGGCAACGCCGTGTTTGAAGAGACAAAAAGAGCGATGCAGCAACTCGACGGAACTGCCAGCATCTCGGCGCCAATTTCCCGTGACGACGAAGGTTACTTCGATCGCGAGTGCCCGTCTGAGGAATGCCAATTTCAATTCAAGGTCTTCATGGAGCACTGAAACGTCAAAGTCCGTGACGAAGAAGTGATCTGTCCCTTTTTGCGGACATACGGCGGATTCCACTGAATGGAATTCCAAAGGGCAAATCGAGCACCTGAAGCAGGCGGCAATTGCTCGTTTTCGGTCGACCTTGGGCGATGCACTCAGGCGTGACGCTGACCGCTGGAACCGTAAAGAGCGGCGCAACAGCTTCATCTCCATGACCATGAAAGTTGACAGCGGGCCCCAACATGTCGCCGCACCGCCGGCTACGGCCGAACGCATGCGACCGAAAATCATCCGTTCTGGCTGCGAATTTCGATCACGCTGGTACAGAGCGCGAACGTCACATGACGCGCGGAGATATGGGGAAGTCGAGTGGCGCACTTGTCCGCCACATCTCGGCAGGCTTCTTCATGCCTCCGACAGTTCCGTTCTCGGGCAAGTGCCCGTCGAGGCCGCGCGGATCAAACTTCAGATCCGGACCTCGACGCACTCGTAGGGCGCAATCCGTTCGACGGCGGCCACGATCCGGTCGATGCCTTACTCAATGCGCGGCCAGGACGTAGACATCGGGACCAGAACCGACAGCCGCCGCCCCTCGAGATTCTGTTGGTGACGCAGGCTCTGGTCCGTCGTGACCAGCAGCTCGAAGCCCTTCGCCTCGGCGCGATCGAGCAGTGCGCTGTTGTGATGGCTCGACCATCCTCTTCAATGCGGTCTCGACGCGACAATCCTGCAGGCACCTGCGCAGCGGCCGGCGTGCCCTGATCGAACGGCACCCTCACGAAGCCGCGACGTCTCGCAAGCGCCGCGTCTCGTGATCCAGCACGCTATCGACCTGCCAGCGCTCCGCGCCGGGGAACCGGTCGAGCAACTGCTCGACCGTCGCGCCGTCCCGGAGGTTCTCGAACAGCGAAGAGACCGGCACCCGAGTCCCGCGAAAATGCCACGCGCCGCTGACTTTGTCGCGGATTCATTCTACTGCGGAACACTGACTCCGCTCGACCATCGTTCTCCCTCGCTTTTCTTCCCGGCGCATTCGCGCGACAGGACCGTGTCCGGCCGCTCCATCCGTGCACTGGTGGAACCGGAAGCCTGGCTGTAGCGCAGATCGCGCCGGAGCGTTCGCCCCCGGGCGATACATCCGGGATCTCGGATTGTGAATGGGACGCAGCAATTTCCAGGGCAGAAGCGCCCGCCCGCTCTCTCTGGTCGTGTGAGTTCGATGAACGGAAGATGTGCCAAGCGCCTCAAACGGAACCTCATGGGGAAGGGAAGCATGGATTCAGCAGAAAAACCGCTGATTTTCAAGGATTTTCCGGTTCGGCGGGAGGCGCTGAGCCTGGCATCCTCATGGGAACATCCTGGTCATGCCCGACCCCGGGGCCGCTTCTGGACCGGGGTCGGCCTGGTGACCACCGACAGCCGGTTCCTGCAGGCCTCGGAACCGACCGAACTTCAGGCAAGGGCGTTCGAGCTGCTCGGACTGGACCCGGATCGCGATGTTTGCACAAGCGTGACAGCCTGATTCCAGCCGAAACCCCGATCATGCCGGGCAGAAACCGTTTTACCGGTCCTTGAAGTTCCGCTTAACCGCACCGGATTTGAATTCGTACCCTCCTTGCGGAGGCAGCAGATCGCAAGCCAGTCGAATGACTTCTCAAGGACTCGCGCAAGCGTCCGAGCGTAGTCGAAGCACTGCGTCGGCCTTGGCCGACCCCGGGGCGCCGACGACGAGAGGAAATCGGAGCCAGTCGACAAGGTTGCGGGGACCGGCCTCGCCGGAGCACGCGGTCACCGCAGGGCTCCCGCCGGTCAGGCTTGCGCCACCTCGCATCGCCTTCCGCCGGGCAGGGCCTCGTCGAACGCCATGGACAGCTTCCCGACCAGCTCGTCCACCTGGTCCTCCTCCATGATGAACGGCGGCGCCAGAAGGACATGGTCGCCTTCCCGCCCGTCGACCGTGCCGCCCATGGGATAGCAGATCAGGCCGTTTCGGAACGCAGCCGCCTTGACCGCCGCCGCGATCCTCAGTTTCGGGTCGAAAGGCCGCCGGGTTTCGCGTTCTGCCACCAGTTCCAGCCCGAGAAACATGCCGCGGCCCCGAATGTCGCCGACATGCGGATGCCGCCCGAACGCGGACTCGAGCGCCCGGCGCAGCACGCCGCCGATGCGCGCTGCGCGCTCGACGAGGCGTTCCCCGACAAGCGTGTCGACGACCGCGAGTCCCGCCGCGCATGCGGTCGGGTGTCCCATGGCGGTATGCCCGTGCTGGAAAAAGCCGGATCCGGTTTCCACCGCCCCGTAGATCTCCGAAGTGCAAAGCATGGCGCCGATCGGCTGATAGCCGGCGCCGAGGCCCTTGGCGACGGCGACGATGTCGGGAACCGCGCCGTCATGTTCGCACGCGAAGAACCTGCCTGTCCTACCCATGCCGCACATGACCTCGTCCAGGATCAGCAGCACGCCGTAGTGGTCGCAGATCGCGCGGATGCGCTCGAAATATCCTGCGACTGCGGGAACTGCCCCGAGAGTGGCGCCGACCACGGGCTCCGCCACGAAGGCCATGACCGTGTCCGGCCCGAGCCGGAGCAGCTCATCCTCCAGCTCGCACGCAACCCGGCGGCCGTAGGCATGCGCCGTCTCCCCTTCCCGCCGGCCGCGGTATTCGTAGCAGGGGGATATGTGGCTCGTCTCGATCATCAGCGGAGCGAACGGCGCGCGCCGCCACTGGTTGCCGCCGGCCGCGAGCGCGCCGAGCGTGTTGCCGTGATAGCTTTGCCTCCGCGCGACGATGCGCCGCCTGTCGGGCTCCCCGATTTCCAGAAAGTACTGCCGCGCCAGCTTGATCGCCGCTTCCATCGCCTCCGACCCGCCGGAAACGAAATAGACCCGGTCGAGATCGCCGGGAGCGAGGTCGGCAAGGCGGCAAGCCAGCTCCTCCGCCGGCCGGGAGGTGAAGAACCCGGTGTGCGCGTAGGCGATGCTGTCGACCTGCGACTTGACCGCCGAAACGATCGCCGGATGCCCGTGGCCGAGCGAGGAAACGGCGGCGGCTCCGGAGCCGTCGAGGTAGCGCTTGCCGGACTCGTCGAACAGGTAGCAGCCCGCGCCGCCGGCGATCACGGGAAGCTTCTCCCGCGCGTGGCGTGGAAATACGTGGCTCACGCCGGCCCGCTCAGCATCCGGCCGCGCAGGCCGCCGTCACCGGACAGCCGCGTGCACGGCGTCGATCACCCGGCAACGGAGCGGTTCGTCGAGATACGCGTGCATGGGCAGGCTGACCACGGATTCGCTGAGGCGCGCGGAAACGTCCAGGCCGTTGCCCGCAGCCGGAAAGTGCCGGTACGCGGGCTGCCGGTGCAGCGGTTGCGGATAATGGATCGCCGTCGGCACGCCGTTCTCCCGCAGCTGCGCGCAGAACCTGCCGCGGTCCACGCCCTCGAGCCGGAGCGTGTACTGGGCCCACGTCGACGTCGCGCCTTCCGCGATGCGCGGGACGGCGACGGCGTTCAGCTTGGAAAGGCCGCGGGAATACGCCTCCGCCACGGCGTTTCGGCTGACGACCTCGTCGTCGAAGACGGCGAGCTTCTCCAGAAGGATCGCGGCCTGCAGCGTGTCGAGCCGGCCGTTGATTCCGATTCGGACGTTGTCGTACTTGTTTTTGCCCGTTCCGTGTACGAGGATCGACCGGATCGCCCCGGCAAGATCGTCGTCATCGGTGAACAGCGCGCCGGCGTCGCCGTAGCAGCCGAGCGGCTTGGCCGGGTAGAAGCTCGTCGTCGTCAACCGTCCGATCGTTCCGACGCGACGCCCCCGGTACGACGCGCCGAAGCTCTGCGCCGCGTCGCAGACGACCCACATGCCGAGATCTTCCGCCGCCTCTTCGATCTCGCCGTAGTTCGCAGGTTGTCCGAAAAGGTCGACGACGATGACGCAGGCAGGCCGCAGCCCGTGCCGCCTTGCGGCCGCGGCGCCTGCGTCGAGGCTGCCGGCATCGAGGCAGAAGTGGTCCTCCTCGACATCCAGGAAGACCGGCGTCGCGCCGAGCAGCGCGACAACCTCTGCCGTCGCCACGAAGGTGAAGCTCGGCACGAGCACGGCGTCTCCGCGCGTGACGCCGAGCGACATGAGCGCGAGCAGAAGCGCGTCGGTCCCGCTCGAGCAGCCGATCGCATGGCGCGCGCCGCAGTAGTTCGCGAGGCTGTCCTCCAGTTGCGCGACTTCGGGACCCATAATGAATGCGCCGTGATCGAGAACGCGCGCGATCGCCGCATCGATCCTGTCGCCGATGCGCGCCCTCTGCGCCGCGAGATCGATGAAGGGAATCATTGCGAACACGGATGCCCTCGGCGAGCCGCGGGTTGCGGAACCGCCGTGGAACAGGTCTCCTGCCGCGCAGTCGCGCGCCGCAGCCGTCGGATCGTCTTGGAAGTCATGCTCACGCGCGCCGCACCCGGATGCGTCCCGGGTTCCTGCCTTCTCACCGGGCCCATGCGTTGCAGCAGGGCCATGCAATTGTCAAATGCAGGGCCGATCACCGAATGTTACATCGGCGGCGACCGGCTTCCGGCCCGATGCGGGCCTGCCGGTCCCGGCTCAGCGAGCGACGAGAGCGGGTTTCGGGATGCGCGCGCCGGGAGCCGCGGCGCCGTCCAGCCGGACGGCATCGCCGGACACCATCGATTCCGTCATCGCGGCAAGCACCCTTAGGACATCCAGCCCTTCGACGCCGTCGGTCAATGGTCGCCGACCGGTCGCGACGCATTCGGCGAAATGCTCGCATTCGATGCGCAGCGGTTCTCCCCGTTCCACAACGATCGGCTCGGGAGCCGGCGCCGCGCCGTCCGTCTGGCCGCGATGCGGGAAGTACGCGAGCTTGTTCGGCCACTCTGCGCGGTCGTCGAACACGATCACGCCATTCTCTCCGGCGACGACGAGTTCCTGCTGCTTGACGTGGTTGTACCAGGACACGAAGACATGGCCCTTCGCGCCCCCCGGAAACTCGAGCCCGGCCACGGCTATGTCTGCGCCCGGCCGTCCCGGAACGGCATCGCCGGTGGCGGCTACCCTCTTCGGCATCTCGCCGGCCAACGCCAGGATCATCGACACGTCGTGCGGCGCGAAGCCCCAGAGCGCGTTCTCGTTGCGCCGAAGCGACCTGTTGTCCGCTCGCGACGTGTAGATGTAGGCGAGGCGCCCGATCTTTCCCGAACGCACCGCTTCAAGAAGCTCCCGAAAGCACGGATGATAGCGCAGCACATGGCCGACCATAAGGATCAGGTTGCGGTCGGCAGCAGCAGCCGCCATACGCCCGGCGTCGGCTTCGCAAACCGCGATCGGCTTTTCCACGAACACGTGCTTGCCCGCAGCGATCGCCTGCAGCGCCAGATCGGCATGATCTTCCGCCGGAACCGCGATCGCGACCGCATCGGCCGCGCCGGAAGAGAAGAGTGACTCGGCCGACAGCGCGGGAACCGAAAAGCGTTCCGACATGTCCCTTGCGGTCGGGCCGTATATGTCGCTGACAGCGGACAGGACGCCCATTTCGGAGAAGTTGCGAACGAGGTTCTTCCCCCAGGCCCCGCAGCCGATGACCCCTACGCGCAATCCCGTGTTCATCGCCATCGGACGCCGCTCAATTCCGTTTCCATCCGGCCGTACCCCTTGCGCCGGTCCGCGCCCGCGATGATGCCCCGACTTCCCGGAAACGCACCATGCCGCCAGATCGCCCGTCCGCAGTCGTGCGGGGCCGCGGCGGGTTCGCCCGCGCCTGGCGCATTCCGCCTGCCGTAACGGCTGCGCAAATGCAAGGCAAGCCTGAAGAAAGACGAAATCCGCGCATCGGAGATCGCGCGGCGCGAACATTCGATTTCCGCCTGCCCGCCGTCCGCCGGCCGTGATTCTCCGGTCCTCTCCAGTCGCGGCGCCGGGGCGGCGCCGGGGCGGCGGGCATCGACAGTTTCCGGTTCGGGAGAGGCGGAACCGCGCTCCCGTATCCTCGGCGCCCCCTCATGAGTTCTGCCGAGCACCCCGCGGGTCATGGAGCGGCGCAAGCGTCACTTCCGCTGGGATGCGGATTGTCGCCGCCTCGAGTTCATAGCTTCCGGAAAGCACGTGGCGGCGGTCGACACCGGACTGGTCGCGGACATAGCCCATCCCGATCGACTTGCCGATCCAGTGCCCGTATCCGCCCGAGGTCAGCCAACCGCAGCGCTCCCCGTTCCGGATGACCGTCTCGCCGCCCGAGAGAGTTACGTCCGGCACCGTGGTGAAGGTGGCGAGCATCTTCGAAACGCCCCGGTCGCGTTGCCGCAGAATCGCCGAACGGCCCAGGAAGTCTTCGCCCGACTCCGTTTTCGCGGCCCAACCCAGCCCGGCCTCGACCGGCGTGTGGTCCGGCCCGATGTCGGATCCCCAGGCCCGGCATCCCCTCTCGAGGCGCAAGGTCTCTATTGCGCGGTAGCCGGCGTTTCTGAGCCCCCGGCCCCTGCCCGCCGCGTGCAGCGCCTCGTACACGGTCTCCGCGAACTCGACCGGCACGTGCAATTCGAATCCCAGTTCGCCGACGTAGCTGACGCGAATGGCGGTGACGGGGGCGCCGGAGACCGCGATCCGCTTCCAGCTGCGAAGCGGGAAGCCGGAGTTGCTCACATCGTCGCGCGTGGCGGACTCAAGAATGCCGCGCGCTTCCGGGCCCTGCAGCGAAAGGACGGCATGCGACAACGTGACATCGCGGAGGCGGGCGTCCATGCCCGACGGGACGTTGCGCCGGATCCAGTCGAAGTCCCGGGTCGCGGAGCCGGTGCCGGTGACGATGTAGTACGCGTCCCGGTCCATGCGCGCGCAGGTCAGGTCGCACTCGATGCCGCCCCGGGCATTCAGCATCTGCGTGTAGACGACGGATCCCGGTTCCCGGTCGACCCGGTTCGCCGCCAGCCAGCCGAGGGCGGCTTCCGCGTCCGGCCCCTCAAGAAGGTACTTTGCGAAGGACGACTGGTCGAAGAGCGCCGCCCCTGCGCGCGCCGCCCTGTGCTCGCGGCCCACGGCGTCGTGCCAGTTCCCCCGCCCGTAGGTGTGGATGTCGCGCGCCTCTTCGCCCGGTTCCGCGAACCAGTTCGCCCGCTCCCAGCCGAGCTTCTCCCCGAAGACGGCCCCCGCGCCCGTCAGCGCATGGTAGAGCGGCGACTTGCGGAAGGGGCGGCCGCTCTCGCATTCCGCGGACGGCCAGGCCATGGCGTAGTGTCCGGCGTAGGCCTCCACGGTGCGCTTGCGCACCCAATCCGCGTCGAAGTGCGGCCGGCCGAAACGGCGGATGTCGACCGGCCAGAGGTCGTAGGGCGGTTCGCCGCGCGCCGCCCATTCCGCCAGTGCCATGCCGGCGCCGCCGCCTGCCGCGATCCCGAATGCGTTGAAGCCGGCGCCGACGTAGACGTTTTCCGCCTCCGGCGCCGGGCCGAGGATGAAGTTGCCGTCCGGCGTGAAGCTCTCCGGGGCGTTGATCAGCTTCCGGACGCCCGCCTCCGCGAGAGCCGGCACGCGCGGAAGCGACAGCCGGACGATCTGCTCGAACTGTTCGAAGTCGCTGTCGAGCAGCGCGAACTCGAACGGTTCCGGGATGCCGTCCGCCGCCCAGGGCGCGGGATCCGGCTCGTATCCGCCCATGACGAGCCCGCCGACCTCCTCCTTGTAGTAGGTCAGCCTGTCGGGATCTCGGAGCGTCGGAAGTCCGGCTGGGACACCGAACGGCTCGCTCACCATGTACTGGTGACAAAGCGATGCGAGCGGGACGCAGACACCGGCCCTTGCCGCGAGCGCCCGCGTCCACTGGCCGCAGCACAGCACGAGCGTCTCGCAGTCGACCGGTCCCGCCGCGGTTTCTACGCCTGTCACCCTTCCGTCCGCGATCCTGATTCCCGTAACCGCCGTGTTCTCGCGGACGATGACGCCGGCCGCCCGCGCGCCCTTCGCCAGCGCAAGAGCGATGTCGGACGGATTCGCCTGCCCGTCGCCGGGCAGGAAGGCCGCACCGACCACGTCGTCGATCGTCATGAGCGGCCACAGTTCGCGAGCCTCCGCGGCCGTCAGCAAGTTCATTTCGAGCCCGAACGACCGCGCCGACGTGGCCTGTCGCCTGACTTCGCTCCAGCGCTCGGCGCTGCAGGCGAGGCGCAGCCCGCCGTTCATCTTCCAGCCGGTCGAAAGGCCGGTTTCGGCCTCCAGCCCCGCGTAGAGTTCCACCGAGTAGCCGAGTAGCCGCGTCACGTTGGCATGCGAGCGCAGCTGCCCGACGAGGCCCGCGGCATGCCAGGTCGAGCCGGACGTGAGCCGCGACTTCTCGAGAAGCAGGGTCTCGCAACCCATCCGCCCCAAGTGGTAGGCGGTCGAGCAGCCGATGATTCCGCCGCCTGCGACGATGACCTTGGCGGATTTCGGAAGGGTCACGGGCGAGTCAGACGTTGCGGAAGTCCGCCAGGGCCGACTCTAGGCGCGACAGGTTTTCCGCCGTGTACCCGCCGTAGTCGAAGTCGATCGCGGAATGGATTTCCGAGACCATGGACCACAGGGTCTCGCGCATCAGGGAAGCGCATTTCATCGCCTGGTAGGACCGCCAGCAGGAATCGGCTGGGGCCTCGAAATACCTCTCCAATACGGCGCGTTCCTGCGACTCGGAGAGTCCGTTGTTGGTTGCAAGCCCGCCGAGGTCGAAGAGCGGCGAGTTGAAGCCACCGTATTCCCAGTCGATCAGCCAGAGTCGCTCGCCGTCTTCGAGGATGTTGGCGGCCAGGAGATCGTTGTGGCCGAGCGCGATCTCGACCGGACCGACCGCGGTCTCGAGCATGGCCGCGGTCTCGAGCATCCCGGAGAGCAGGCCCGCGTGGGGCGAGCCGTCCGACCGAAGCGTCGCGGCATAGTCGCGGATCACGTGGAAGACCCAAAAGGTCAGGACGGGACCTCGAAGGCGCTTCGGAACTTCGCGGTGGCAGTTTCTGACAAGATCCGTGATTCGGTCGAGACGGGACGGGTCGCGCACATCCGCCTCCGTGCAGCTTCGCCCGGCGATGTATTCGATCACGATGACGCCGGGCTCGTGGTAGCGAACGCCCGGCGAAATTCCGGCTTCGTGGGCGGCGCGCATGATCGCGACCTCGTTCCACCGCATCACGCCGTGAACGGGAATGTCGTCGCCTAACCGCACCACATAGGCGCCGCGGCTGTCGTCGATCCGGACATTCAGGTTCGTGATCCCGCCCGGGAGCAGTTCCGGCTCGCCGGGTTCGTCCCAGCAGGGAAGTCCCGCGGCCTTCTCAAGGGCTTCTTCCTTCGTCATCGCGCTCCGCCCGTTTCGTTTCCTGCGTTCCCGGCCGATGGCGCCGGGGCGCGAGCGGCCGGATTCCGGCGAGTCCGCTGCCGCTGCGGACGGTCCCCCGGCCTCCTTTGCGGAAGTTCACACAACAGCGGCGCCCGGACAAGCGTCCGGTTCGGGATTCCTCCGCCGTCCGGCCGCATTCCGGAACGAATCCGCCGGAGCCGGAAAACGACATTCCAGCGGCGTTCCGCGGCGCGCGGCGGCACCTCGCCGAGCAGGCGCCGCAGGGTTGCGCGCTGATTCAACGTGAAAAACGTTTCATGCCGGACTGCGACATTGATCTATTCCCAACCGGGCGATAAACGGATTCACAGCGGCATCTTCCAGTCGGGGAGCGTGTCGTTGAAAGCCTGGTGAGAATGGGAGATTCCAATGAAACTGAAACTTGTCGTTGCAACAGCGACCGGGGCGCTGGCCCTTGCCGGCGGGCCCGTCGGCGCGATCGACCTGACCGTCGTTTCGTGGGGAGGTGCGTACTCGCAGTCGCAGATCAACGCGTACCACAATCCGTACATGGAAATGAATCCGGACGTGAACATCATCCATGACGAGAGCAGCTACGAGGCCGTCGCCAAGCTTCGCGCCATGAACGAGGCCGGCAACATCACCTGGGATCTGGTGGATGTGGTCGCCGCCGACGCGATCCGGCTCTGCGACGAGGGCCTCGCGATGGAGATCGACTTCGACAACATGCTGGAGTCGGCACCGGACGGCACTTCGGCGTCCGAGGACTTCGGCGCCCTCATCATTTCCGACTGCTACATCCCGCAGATCGTGTACTCGACGACGTTCGGCTACCGCACCGATGTCGCCGAGTGGGAGGGACGCGAGCCCAATAGCGTCTGCGACATTTTCGATCTCGAAAGCTTCCCGGGCAAGCGGGCTCTCGAGAAGCGGCCGATCAACAACGTCGAGTGGGCCATACACTGCACCGGCGTACCGCTCGACGAGGTCTATGATGCGCTGGGAGCCGAAGGCGGCCTCGAAAAGGCGCTGGCGAAGCTGGACACCATCAAGGACGACGTCATATGGTGGGCGGCAGGCGCAGACACGCCGCAGCTTCTCGCCGACGGCGAGATCGTGATCGGATCGACGTACAACGGCCGGCTGTTCTCGCTGATCGAGGAGAAGGGCGCCGAAAACGTCAAGATGCTCTGGGACGCGCAGGCCTTCGACCTCGACGGCTGGATCATTCCGGAAGGGCTTCCGCAGGACCGTCTCGACGCAACGCTCGCACTCGTGCGCTTCGCCACCGACACGCAGCGTCTCGCGGACCAGGCCAAGTACATCTCCTACGGCCCGGCGCGCATGTCCTCCGCTCCGCTGGTCGGCCAGCACGCGACGCTCGGAATCGACATGGCGCCGCACATGCCGACCGATCCCGCCAACGCGAAGAACACGCTGATCTACGACTACAAGTGGTGGGCGGACTACCGCGACGACATCGACGCCAAGTTCCAGGCGTGGCTCGCGAAGTGAGTCCCGAACTTTCCGGAAGGGCGGCAACAGCCGCCCTTCCGCCCCTTCGATTCAAGGGAAACCGCGGCTAGCGCGCCGGAATGGCAACTGCACCCGGAACCATTGCCGATGCGCCGGAAGGCGGCGCCGAACTCAGACGCCGGCTCCGGCGTTCGCTTCGCTGGCAGAAGACGCGGGCGCTGCTGCTGATAGCGCCGCTCCTCATATTCATCCTCGTCACTTTCATCGCCCCGATCGCCGACATGCTGTTCCGATCCGTCGAGAACGGAATCGTGTCGACCACCCTTCCCCGAACCGTCGCCGCGCTCGCGCAGTGGGACAGCAGGGCCGACGAGCTGCCCGGAGAGAACGTCTTCGAGGCATTCTACCTCGACCTTTCGATCGCGGTCGAACGCAAGGCGCACACGCGCGTCGGCTCGCGCCTTAACTACGAGTCACCGGGCATCGCATCGCTGTTCCGGAGGGCCGGGCGGGCGCTAACGGAATTCGACACCGGATCCTACCGCGACCACTTTTTCGCCGCAGGCGAGGCCTGGGGTTCGGCCGAACACCTTGCCGGCCTGTTCGAGGATCCGTCCGCCTCGAAACTGCTGCCGGAGACGGCCAACGCGTTCCGCGCCTGGCACGGGCGGAATGCCGGCAGGAACAGGCCCGTCGCCGACTACGTCTACGTGTCGCTCGCGCGCGAACTCGACGCCGCAGCGGCGGGAAACGAACTCGACGGCCTCGACGGCCCCCACGCGCGCAGTCTCGCGGACGCGGCGGCGGGCGTCGGCGACATCGCCGAAATCAGCTTCAGGGAGGCATTCGTCGAGGCCTCGGAGGGTTGGGGCGAACGCGACCTCTGGCGGACGATCCAGGTCTTCTCTCCGCGCTTCACGGAGGGCTACTTCCTGAACGCCGTCGACATGAAGAAGGGGCTGGACGGCTTCGAGGCCCGTCCCGACAACGAACGGATCTACGGGGTGATCTTCGCCAGAACCCTGTTCATGTCGCTCACCATCACCGTCGGCTGCATTCTTCTCGGATATCCGGTGGCCTATCTCCTCGCCAGCCTGCCGCTGGCGCGGGCGAACATCCTGATGATCCTCGTGCTGCTGCCGTTCTGGACCTCGCTCCTGGTCAGAACCTCGGCGTGGAAGGTGCTCCTCCAGCAACAGGGGGTCATCAACGACATCCTGGTCACGATCGGCATCATCGGGGACGGAAACCGCCTGATCATGATCAACAACCAGTTCGGGACGATCGTGGCGATGACGCACATCCTGCTTCCGTTCATGATCCTGCCGCTCTATGCCGTGATGAAGACGATTCCGCCGTCCTACGTGCGCGCGGCGCGCTCGCTCGGCGCAAGCTCCTGGACGGCATTCCGGCGCGTCTACTTTCCGCAGTCGCTGCCGGGAATCGGCGCGGGCTGCGTCCTCGTCTTCATCCTCGCGATCGGATACTACATCACGCCGGAACTCGTCGGCGGCACCAAGGGCATCTTCATCTCGAACAGGATCGCCTACCACATCTCCTCTTCGCTGAACTGGGGGCTCGGCGCAGCGCTCGGAACGATCCTTCTCGCTGCAGTGCTGATCCTCTACTGGGTCTACGACCGGATCGTCGGAATCGACAACGTGAAGCTCGGATAAGGCAGTGGCGCAACTCCCCTCATACGCATCGCCCATCGAGCGAGTCTGGCACTATTCCTTCCGGGGGATCTGCGTCGTCGTGTTCGTGTTCCTGATGTTTCCGATCCTGGTGATCCTTCCCCTGAGCTTCAACGCGGGCGACTACTTCACTTTCTCGCCGGAAATGCTCAGGCTGGATCCCGCCGGCTACTCGCTCCGGCACTACGAGGACTTCCTGACCAACCCGGACTGGCAGGTCGCACTCTTCAACTCGTTCCGGATCGCGCCCGCCGCCACGTTCCTCGCGGTGTCGTTCGGCACGCTCGCGGCGATCGGGCTGAGCCAGAGCCACGTCCCGTTCCGCAGGGCGATCATGGCAACGCTGATCTCCCCGATGATCGTCCCGCTGATCATTTCCGCGGCCGGCATGTACTTCTTCTATTCGAGGGTCGGCCTCCAGGGGACTTACATCGGCGTCGTCCTGTCGCATGCCGCGCTCGGAATCCCCTTCGTCATCATCACGGTGACCGCAACCCTCGTCGGCTTCGACAGAAGCCTCACCCACGCTGCGGCGAGCCTCGGCGCCGGTCCGGTCCGGACGTTTTTCAAGGTGCAGATGCCGCTCATCCTTCCGGGCGTCATTTCCGGCGCGCTCTTCGCCTTCATCACGTCCTTCGACGAGGTGGTCGTGGTCCTTTTCGTCGGCTCGGCGGGACTGAAGACGCTGCCATGGGAGATGTTCAACGGACTGCGCGAACAGATCAGCCCGACGATCCTCGCCGTGGCCACGATCCTCGTCGCGGTCTCCATCCTGCTGCTGACCACCGTGGAACTGCTTCGCCGCCGCTCCGAGCGGCTGCGCGGAATCTCCCAGACCTGAAACCGGCGCCCCGGCCGGCGACGCCCGCGGGACTGAGGTTCCGTTCCCGGCCTTCCGGCTTCGCGCGCTTGCGCGCCATGCGCCTGTCCCATGCATTCTTTCGTTGATCGCGTTGCGTGCCTGCACCAATCGGTTCAGGGCATGGGGGCGGCTGCGGTGCAGGAGTGAATTTCGCTATCGCTTCATGCTTTTGCGGGAGCGCTGCATTGTTTTCGCAAGGCGAGGCGACACCTTCGGCGCCTCCGGTGGTGGCGCTCTTGTGCATGCCTTGACCAGTTGCGGATGGAGAGTCTCGCGTGACGTCCGCAAGGTCGCCGACCCCGAACCGAGCCCGTCAAGAGTTGCGCCTGTCCCTCAGACTGCGCAAATTCGGGAATCAGTTCCCTCGGAAGCAGATTTCGCCGGAGACTCACGAAAACAGTCTGGCCGATCTGACGGGTCGGGGGCCTTGAAGAGGGTCGGAAAGTTGGTCAAGTTTCGAAAAATCGAATCCCCCGTGCCACTCTGAAGTGCAACACCAGAGGTGGTGGCGGCCTGCGTCCTTCGACGCAGGATGTTGCGAATCGGCCAGATGGCGGCGACAGTCCCTGTGTATGAAGCATGGAGACTGTCATGCCGAGCGGCTGCCACCACCTGACCCATGGCGAACGATGCCGGACATGCGCGCTGAGGAAAAGCGGACTGTCCGATCCGGCCATTGCCCGGCAGATCGGCCGCAGACCGTCATCGACTGTCCGGCGCGAGATCCGGCGCAACGGCGGCGGGCGCGGATACAGGCACGGGCAGGCGCAGGGCAAGGCCTCGGCGCGGCGCGGCGCCGCCTCGTCCGTTGCCGGGAAGATGACCCGGGAGCGGTGGCGGACGGCGGAGGACAGGCTTGCGGAGGGCTGGAGCCCGGACCGGACCGCCGGCCGCTTCCGCAGGGAGGGCATCCCCATGGCCGTCAGGCGGGCCGGGAGTGGATATGCCAGCACGTCCGCGCCGACCGGAAGGCCGGGGGGCGGCTCTGCCTGTTCCTGCGCCGCCGCGGGAAGGAAGCCGAACTGGAAGGGCGGGCGCCATTCGGGCCGGGGCCGCATCCCGGACCGCGCGGACATCTCCGAGCGCCCGGAGATCGTGGAGGCGAAGGAGCGGATCGGCGACTGGGAGGCGGACACGATCGTCGGCAAGGGCCACGGCGGCGCGCCGGCGTGCTGGCGGGCCGTGCGTCGAACTGCACGCTTCTTCAGAGGGTTGGGCAGGAGGACCGCGGCCGCGGTGGGCGCCGCGCTGCTCGAGATGCTGCTGCCGCTCGCCGCCCTGGTCCGCACGATCACCGCGGACAACGGCAAGGAGTTCGCGGGCCACGCCTGGGTGGCGCGGGCGCTCGGGGCCGGGTTCCTCTTCGCGACGCCGTGCCATTCCCGGGAGCGGGGCCTGAACGGGCACGCGAACGGCCTGGTGCGGGGATGCCTTTCCAAGGACACCGACTCGGGAAGGTGACCGACGCGGAGGCGAGGCCGTCCGGGACCGGACGGACGCGCGTCCGAGGAAGGCGCTCGGCTGCACGACCCCGGCCGAGGCGTTCCGGAAGGCGCGGCCTCCCTGACCGAAGCCGTCCCGGATCGAGTTCCGGAGGGACCGGTCCGGCGAGAGACAAGGGGCGTCTGCGGCCCGCCGACCTCGGTCGGGCTCCGCCCTCCCTTCGCCCGGCGGGCCGCCGCCGCCCCCTGGGCGCGGCTTGCACCGTCCGGAGAGCGCGGCTACGCTGCGTTTCGACGGGACTTCAGCCGCCTCGGGCCCCGATCTCCGGCGCCCCGGGGCCTGGATTCGCCATCACAGGGCCATCTTCTGCGCCCGAGCTGCGCGCTCGCAGCGGAAGTGGCCGGTGTTGCACTTCGGAGTGGAAGTGGGGAAACAAATGGCGATGCATCGACGTTCACGTTTGCGGAAATTCGCTGCCAGTCAGCTTTCAGCATCGATATTCCCCAAAACGCTGCCTGCAACTTCACATGGCAATGATTTCCTGCCTTTGCCAGAACAAGCGGTTCCGGACCGGATCGGTGTGGCGAACTGCCGCGATCGGTTTCTGGACGCTGCCGCAGCCGAACTCACGGGGAGACTGCCTGCGCATTCCATGCCCGGCTCGCCGAGGTCGAACCGAGCGGTCGCGGAACCGAGGCCGTCATGACCCGGCTTCCCGGTCCGCTGCAACCCCGCGCACCGTTGCCGACAGGCTGCGGGACCTGTCGCGGGTTCGCCGCGTTTCGGAGCCGAAGCGCGATGCTTCCAGTATCCGCATGATTTCCGCCGCCGCCTCGTGAAACCCTCCCGGGAGCCCCTGCGCCCGGAAGGTATCCCGGATCTCCAGCATTTCGCGCACCCACCGCCCGGCATCGCAGGGAAGCCGCGGAATGTCGGATCGCGCCCGTTCGGCCAGCGCGGCCTGACTCGCCGACAACTCGTCCATCATCTCTTCCAGAAACCCGAAGCTCTCGGCGCAGAGCGCGACGTTGGTCATGAGCGCGTTCGTTCCCTTGGTGAGGGCCGCGTAGACCATCTTGAAGGCCGAAGCCCGGCCAATTCCGCCCGCGAGCCGGCGGATGTCGAACGCCAGGCCGTCGAGCGCCTGGAGATGCGCGCATTCCGGACCCGAGACGTAGAGCCTCGGCCGACTTTCGCCGGATGGCGGCCCGCCTACGATCCCGCCGTCGATGACAACGGTCCCCGGGTCCGGGAAAAGCGCCGCGATGTCCCGGACCAGCCCGGGCGATATGGCGTTCGCCTCGAGGAACGTCCCCTCGCCGCCGCCCGGCGGAAGGCAGCCGGCGAACTCGGCCGCGACGGAGCGCGCCCGGTCCGGCGGCAGCACGGAAATCACCAGATCTGCGGCGGCAGCGAGGCCGGAGAGGTCGTCGACCGCGATCAGCCCCGCCTCCGCGGCGCGCGTGCGAGACTCGGGGCCGCGGCCGGCAACGACGGTCCTGACCTCGACGCCGGCGCGCGTCAGGGCGCCGCCGATCCCGGCGCCCATTTCGCCGATCCCGATCAGCCCCACCACGGGAAAGCGGTCCATGCGCCGCCCTTTCTCCAGACCCTCTTCTACAGGGCACACCGCACGATCCGGCAGCATCCTGCGCTGACGGGCCATTCCGGGAGGCCGGCCCGGCACGCCCTGAAGCATCCTGCACATGCGCAGGCGGCGCATCAAGCGGCGACCGGCGATTCCGAAGCGCCCGGCCGATCCCGATGAAGATGACCTGGCGCCTCCGTGCGAGAGGCGCCATCCGATCGCCGGAGAAACCGCCTGGCTGACACTGCGGGCAAGGGATGCGGCGGGAGTGGCAGCGCGGGGCGCATTCGGGCAAGCCGGAAAGATGTCCCGGTTTGACACGCCGGATCGAACCGTGGCAGGGTTTTCCGGCGTCTGAACGGACTACGTTGGACCGAACATGTGCATGACCATCATCGCGATGCGGCCGCCCGAAGGGGATGCGGTCGCATCGCGCGCTTCCGGACCGCCGGGGCGAGGACGGGGCGGGTAATGGCCGTCGCCCGGATCAGGTCCCGCGTGGAGTCGTGGTTCGAGGCATTGGCGGCCCTTCTCTGCCGCAACAGGTTTCCCGCGGTCATCGTCGTGCTCCTCGCCGCGCTCGCCGCGGCGGCAGGGCTCAGGAATCTCGTCATCGACACGTCGACCGAATCGTTCCTTCGCGCCGGGGATCCAGTGCTTGAACGATACGAAGAGTTTCGGGAGCAGTTCGGCCGCGACGACATGATCATCATATCCGTCGAACCGGACGAGTTGTTCGCCAGTGAGGCCCTGACCGGGCTGAAGGACCTGCATGACGCCCTCGCCTCCCGCGTTCCCAACCTCGCGAACATCACCTCCATGGTCAACGCGCGCGATACAAGGGGCGAAAGCGACCGGTTGATCGTCGAGGATCTCCTGGAACGCTGGCCGGACTCCCGCCAGGAATTCGCCGGGCTCCGCGCGCGGGTCCTGGCAAATCCGCTGTACCGGAACCTGCTGATCTCGCCGGACGGCGCCGTGACGACGATCGCGCTTGAACTGGCGCGCTTCGCCGGGAGCGATGATCGGTCGGTCGACGACGCGCTTGGCCTCTTCGACGAGACCCCCGAGGACGCGGGCCCGCGCGAAAGGCTTGGCGACGAAGAGACCCGCAGGGTCATCGCTTCCGTAGAGGAAATCGTCGCGGAGCATCGGCGCGACGGCTTCGTCCTGCGGACCGCGGGAACCCCCGCGGTCACCGACGCCCTGAAAACGGCGCTTCAGGACGACATGAAGCGCTCGGTCCTGCTTGCGACGGCAGTCATTGCGATTCTCCTGTTTGCCGTTTTCCGCTCCGTTGCCGCCGTGATGCTTCCCCTCGTCGTGGTTTTGCTGGCGCTGCTGAGCACGCTCGGACTGATGGGGCACCTTGGCACCCCCGTCACGCTGCCGATCGTCATTCTTCCGTCCTTCCTGCTTGCCGTGGGCATCGGGGCGGCGGTCCACCTTCTCGCCATCCACTTCAGGAACATGCGCGACGGATTGGGCCGCGAACGCGCGATCATCGGCGCGGTCGGCCACGCCGGACTTCCGGTCCTCCTGACCAGCCTGACCACCGCCGCCGGCCTGGGCTCCTTTGCTGTCGCCGACGTCGCTCCGGTCGCCGACCTGGGTCGCTTTTCCGCAATCGGGGTCCTGATCGCGCTCGTCTACACGCTGGTCCTGCTGCCAGCCGGGCTTGCCATGACCCCTTCGTGGGCCATGCGGACCCGCGCGCCGGCCGACAGGGCGTCCGAAGTTACGGACAAGGCGCTGGCCGCGTTTGCGGGATTTGGCGTTCGCAACGCGGTGCCGATCGTCTGCGCCTTCCTCGCCGCGGCGGCGGTCGCGATCGGGCTCGCAGCTCAATTGCGGTTTTCGCACGACATTCTCTCGTGGCTGCCCCATCACTGGCCGGTGCGCCAGGCGACTGCCGCCATCGACCGCGATCTCGGCGGATCCGTGGCGCTCGAGGTCGTGCTGGACACCGGGACCGAGAACGGTCTCCACGACCGGGACACGCTGCTCAGGCTGGATGGGCTCAAACAGGACATCGAGGCCGACACTTCGGGGACCACCAGGGTCGGTGCGGTGCTTTCGGTGGCGGATCTGCTGAAGGAAATCCACCAGGCATTGAACGAGAACCGCGCGGAATTCCATCGAATCCCGGAAAATCCCGCGCTGATTCCGCAGGAATTCCTGCTGTTCGAGAACTCCGGTTCCGACGATCTGGAGGATCTGGTAGATACCCGGTTCAGCCGAGCCAGGTTCAGCATGCGCGTCCCTTGGCAGGACACCTTGGCCTACCCGCCGTTCATCCGGGACGTGGAGGCGCGGTTCGACGCCGCATTCGGCGATGCCGCCGACGTGACGGTTACAGGCATCATGAGCCTGCTGAGCAGAACCCTCGAAAACACGATCCGCTCCGCGGCCCGCAGCTATCTCATCGCCGGCGTGGTGATCACGCTGATGATGATTGCGCTCATCGGGCGCGTCGGAACCGGGCTGATCAGCATGCTGCCCAATTTCACGCCCGTCCTCCTCACCCTCGCGCTGATGGAGATCGCCGGGATTCCGTTGAACCTCTTCACCATGCTGGTCGGGTCGATCGCCATCGGTCTGGCCGTAGACGACACGGTCCATTTCATGCATCACTTTCACAGGTATCTCGAGCGCACCGGATCCGTGGAGGACGCCGTGCGCGAGACATTGCTGACTTCGGGTCGCGCGATGCTGCTGACGTCTACAGTGCTGACCGCCGGATTCTTCATCTTCTGCCTCGCCGACATGAAGAACCTGGTCGATTTCGGGCTGCTGACCGGCGTCACCATAATGACCGCGCTCATCGCGGACTTCGTGCTCGCACCGGCGCTCATGGCGCTTCGCTACCGCAAGCTGTCCCGGCCCGAGGCGGCGCAACGGGGAGACTCCGAATGAGAAACGCCTTGCTCGCACTGATCGCCGTCATGCTGCTGCCGGCCGGCGCGCCCGCTGCCGACGAACGGGCGCTGGAGATCATGCGTCAGGTCGATGCCCTGGACGACGGCGACAACCGGACGGCCCGCATGTCCATGACGCTGATCGACCGCGACGGGAACACCAGGACCCGCCAGATCCAGACGTTCATTAAGGATCGGGGTCGGGACACCCTCAACCTCATGTTCTTTCTCTCGCCCTCGAACGTGCGCAACACGGGATTCCTGACCCATGATTTCCGCGAACCCGACCGGGACGACGATCAATGGCTCTATCTGCCCGAGCTTCGGAAGACGAAGCGCATCGCCGGAGCCGGCAAGTCGCAGTCCTTCATGGGCACGGACTTCTCCTATGCGGACATGACGCGGCGCGTTCTCGAGGAATGGAACTACCGGCTGCTGGGCGAGCGCGACGTTCGCGGCCGGCCTGCCTGGCTCATAGAAGCGACTCCGGCATCGGAGTCCGTAAGGGAGCGCTACGGCTACGCGAAGTCGGTGCTGCTGGTCCGCAAGGACGTCAGCATGGTGGTCCGGGCGGTCCACTGGCTCACGACGGGCGGTCGGCTCAAGTATCTGGACGTTACCGGGCTTGAACGCATCGACGGCATCTGGACGCGGGTCGAACTCGACATGCGCACCGTGAGAAACAAGGAAACGCAGCATCGCACGGTGCTGCGCTTCGAGGGCGTCCGCTACAACCAGGACCTGGGCGAGGACCTGTTTACCTTGCGGCAGCTGGAAAAGGGGATCTGATCCTTGACATGGCGTGGCGGATCGCCCCTCTCCTGATCCTCCTGGGCGGACCTGTCTCGGCTCAGGGCGAGCTCGAGAGCGTTTTCGAGGGATTCGACGACGCGCCTCCCGTCCTGGCGCCCGACGACATCCAGGCTGCTCTCGAAGGATTCGGAACCGACGCCGATCCGGCCTCGGAAGAGCCGCCTCCGCCGGAAGAGCCTCCCGCCAGGCTTCGGATCGGAGGCAGGTTCAGCCAAAGGGTCGTGGTCAACGTCGCCCATGCCGCACCGCCGCCATCCGGCCCGGATCACCGCGGCATCTCCTCGCTGCAGTCGCGCCTCGACCTCGACGCGGACGTCCGGCTCGGACCCGCCTGGAAAGCCCGATTCGAGGGATTTCTCTGGTTCGATCCGGCAGCCCACCGGACAGGCGGCGGCTCTGATCGCCCGCCGGAGTATTCCGACGCCTACGGACGCGAGGCGGAGATCGGCGAGTTCTTCTTCAAGGGCGCGGTGTCGGAAGACCTTGACCTCGCCATCGGCCGCCAGATCATCGCCTGGGGACGGTCGGAGCTCCTCCGGGCAACGGACCTGCTTAATCCCGTCGACAACCGCCTTCCGGGGCTGACCGACATCAAGGACCGTCGCTTGCCCGTCGCGGCGCTCCGTCTGGACCACTTCAGGGACCCGTGGACCGTCAGCGTGATTGCCGTGCCCGAGCGCCGCTTCGACAAGGTTCCGGTGCCCGGCAGCGACTTCCACTCCGGAACGACTCCGCTGCCGCGACGCGAGATTCCCGACGAATCATTCGGTTCGCCCGACCTGGCGCTGGCCCTGACCGGCACCTTCCCGGGTTGGGACGTTTCCCTCTACGCCGCCAGGATGCTCAACGACCGCCCGCACCTCGGAGAAACGGCCGGCGGAGAGACGCGGCTCCGCCACAACCGGATCACGATGGCGGGCGCCGCCGGAAATCTCGTGCGCGGCAGCTGGCTCTTCAAGGCGGAAGCGGCACTGTTCACCGGCCTGCGCTTCTCCAGAACCGGTGAGCGGAGGTTCTCCCGCCTGACGACGCTGGCCGGCATCGAGTACTCGGGGCTTGCCGACACGGCAATCGCACTCGAAGCCAGGAACGACCACATTCCGAACTTCGACGCCCGCCTCGCGTCGCCCCCCGACGACCGCCGCCGGAACGAGCCGGCAACCGCCCTGCGCGTCCAGCGTAGCTTTCTGAACGACATGCTCGACGTCACGTTCCTGGCGCTGACCTTCGGGGAAACCGGCGAACTCGGCGCCGTCCGGAAGCTTCAGGTCGACTACGCCTGGAGCAACCAGGTCCAGCTGTCGACCGGGCTGGTGGCCTATCAGGCGGGCGGGCAGGCCCCGTTCCGGGGAATCGGAAACAACGACCGGTTGTTTGCGTCCGTAGAAGTTCATTTCTGACGCCTGCGTGCGGAGGTCGCAGCCGTCCAGGTCCGGGTCCGCCGCAATCGCGCACCCGGAGACGGCCGGCCGCGCGCAGGCTGCGTCGAGCGCCCGGATCGGCCTGTTCCCATATCCGGATCCGATCTATCCTGCGCCCCCGCGACCGGAGCGAGCGTCATGAACCAGAAAAGCCTCGAATCGGTGGACTGGTCCGGAATTCCGGAACCGTTCGACGACGGATCGGCCCGGCATCTGAACGGCAGGCCGATGCCGGACATGGCCTTGCCCTCGACGGACGGCGGGCAGGTCAATCCGGGACGGCTGAAAGGCTGGAGCGTCCTGTTTTTCTATCCGATGACCGGCCGCCCCGATGTGCCGCTGCCGTCCGGCTGGGATAAAATCCCAGGTGCGAGGGGGTGCACGCCGCAAGCCTGTTCTTTTCGAGACCTGTCGGCAGAGCTTGCCGACGCGGGCGTGGCCGCGGTCCATGGCGTGTCGACTCAGACCACCGAATACCAGCGGGAAGCAGCCGGACGGCTGCGCCTTCCGTTCACTCTCCTGTCCGATTCGGATCTGAGGCTGACGGTTGCCCTCGAACTGCCGACCATGGAAGTTCTCGGCAGCGTTCTCATCAGGAGGCTCACGCTGGTGCTCTGCGAACAGCGGATCATGAAGGTTTTCTTTCCGGTATTTCCGCCGGACCGAAACGCATCGGACGTTCTCGGGTTCATGAAACGTTCCGGCAGAACGTGACGGACCGGCCAGCAGGGAATCAGTGACTTGCCGCTCCGCGAGCTTTGCAGCCGCGCGGCATGTTGCCCGGTGCAGCCCGAATCCCGCCGGATCCTGCCGCGTCACGCTGCCCGGTCGAGTGACCTGCCGGGTCGTTCGGCCCCTGCCGCAAACGCGCCGTTCCCGGCCTGCCGGATGACTCCGCAAACGCAGTCGGCGGCGACCGGCGCCTGCCGGAGGGACGCGGCGCCCCGGTTCCGAGCGCGCCGCCACCGGCGGGAGTGCGGTTGCCGGAGCAGTGACCCGACCCTATATAAGCGCGCGAATTCAGATTCGTTGCCATGCCCGACATCCGCCAACCAGAACAGTCGACCCCCGGCCGCCTCCGAGAGCGGTTGCTCCGGCTTATCGAGAGCGGGCTTTTCCGCAACAGCATACTCGCGCTGATCTTCATGAACGCGATCATTCTCGGCCTGGAGACGTCGCCTTCCGCCATGGCGGTCGCAGGCCCTCTGCTGAAAGGGCTCGACACGGCCATACTCGGGATCTTCATCGTCGAGCTCGTCCTGCGGATCGCCGCCCGCGGGTGGCGCTTCTTCCGCAGCCCCTGGGGACTCTTCGACTTCATCGTGATCATGATCGCGCTCGTCCCGGCCGGCAACGAGTTTGCCGTGCTGCGGGCCTTCCGGGTCCTGAGGGTAATCCGGATCGTCTCGACCGTGCCGCGCCTGCGCCGCGTCGTGGAGGCGCTCTTCCACGCCATACCGGGAATCGGCGCGATCGGCATTCTGCTCCTGATCATCTTCTACGTCTTCGCCGTCATCGGCACGACGCTCTACGGTCAGCAGTTCCCCGAGTGGTTCGGAACGATCGGCAGGTCGATGTACTCGCTATTCCAGATCATGACGCTGGAAAGCTGGTCGATGGGAATCGTCAGGCCGGTGATGGAGATCCGTCCGTACGCTTGGGCGTTCTTTGTCCCGTTCATCATCATGTCGAGCTTTGCGGTGCTGAATCTCTTCATCGCGATCATCGTGGATTCCATGCAGAGGCTCCAGGCCAGCGAACCCGCGACCGACGGACAGCTGGCAGCCGCACAGCGCGGGGCGGAGGCCGTCTCCAGGGAGCTGTCGGCGCTGCGCGCCGAGGTTCGCGCGCTTCGTGAAGAATTGAAGGGGCGGGGCGCGGGCTGAGGCGCCCGCAGGCGCTGCCTCGGGCCGGACTTCCCCCGCACTGGCGGGCCGCGGCGCCGGAATGGCCGGCGCCGCGGCCATTTCGTCATGCACCGCTGAACTGGCCGTGGAAACCGAGCGGGAGCGGGTATGGAAGCCATGCCAGCGCGACGGGACCGTCGGACACCCGCCTGGCATCGAAGACGCTTATTCCGCTCTGCCCGCGCGCATGCGCGAGAAACGTCCCCACCAGCCAGCCGTCGTCTTCGACCTTCCCGTCCGGGAACGGCACGAAAACGTGCTCTTCCGGAAAGACGTCGCGCCCGTACGCGAAGCGGTCGACGGCGCCCGTCTCGAGATCCCGCTTCTCGAGCGAACCTGGCACCCATTCCGGTCGCCGATCGCCGCCCAGCGTGTAGACAAAGCGGTTGCGCCGACCGACCCTGGCCGGAGCGACCTGGGGAAATTCGGCAATCGCTTCCTCCTCGCGGACATCCGCGCGCCCGTCAGGATGCAGAACGAACGTGGTGTAGCGCGACGGCGCGGCCGGCTTCAGCCTGCCCTGCATGACGTCGCGCAACGCATCGTCGACAAGTCCCGGGTCTGCCGCCACACAGTGGTCGAACCGGATGGTTCCGTCCGCCTCCTCCCAGCCGTTGCCATGGTGGAATCCGAAACCTGCGGGCAGCTGCACCCACCGCCTGTCATCGAAGTCGTCCTTCGAAACCACGAGGGCACGCGAGCCGAGCTCCGGCCGCCAGACGTGGGAGTCGAGGAACGTGCCGCCCGCCGACGCGCCGTGCACGAACGGCGGAATGACGATGACGATGCTGCGCCGGGTCACCACGAAGTCATGCACCATGCCCAGCGGTTCCACCCGGACGGCGGCGGCCTTGACGAGGCTTCCGGACGCGTTGACGTGGTAGAGGAGCAGGAGCGGGTCCGGCCACATCGCATAGCCGAAAGCCCAGAGCGTGCCATCGGCCTCAACCTTCGGATGGGCGGTGAACGGCAGGCCGCGGACGCTGTCGTCCCAGGTCTTGAACTCCTGCCATGCGAGCGAATCGCGGTCGATCACGCTTGGCGAGCCGCCTTCCCACAGGGCCATGAGCTCGCCGTGGTGGTCGAGGACCGAGATATTGGCCGGATTCATGTCGTCCGGGCCCCGGACCGGGGCTCCGTCCGCGACATGCGTCCCGAACGCAGGGTAGAGGCGCCGGCCCGCCGCATCCTCCCTGCGGAGCTTCGGCGTCCTCAGCATGCGGCCGCGATGGGAAACGGCGCCGTCCCCGAACCGGAACTCCTGGATCATGCCGTCGCCGTCGAACCAGTGGTGGTAGCGCAGGCCGTGCCGGTCGTGCCCTGCCGGGCCGTTCCGCCGGAAAACGCCTTTCAGCCTGTCGGGAAGAACTCCCTCGAGGTCGAGGACTGACGTGTCCATCCTGTCGCTTTCCGGCGTCTTCCAGCCGAGCAGGCGCGAATCGCTGCCCGGCATCGCCGCGTGGGCGCGGTCCAGCCCGGCCGCGCCGGCGAATGCAGCCGGCGCAGCGTGCGCGAGGCCAAGGGCAGCGGCAGATCGGATGAAGGATCTTCTGTCGAGCATCTTTCCCTCTCAATAGGCAAGCGTGATGTTGGCAACACCCGGCTCGTCGCTGACGGCGACGGAAGCCGAGGCGAAATCCGGCGGCCCCATGAAGCCGGCGGCGTCGTTCGCGAAACCGTATCCTTCGGTCGGAATGCCGAGGATGTTGGCGTCAAGGTCGCCGTTGCCGTTCTCGTCGTGAAACGCGTTGACGGCGTAGCGGCCGGGCGGCAAGTCGCGAATGAGAAGGCGCTGCCGTCCTTCCCTGGCAAGCCGCCAGCCGCCGGCGACCATGCCGGCGGCATCCGGGAAGACGGCGTTCTCGACTTCCGCATGGACGGACACGTAGATGCGCCCCGCGTCGGACCGGATGCCCCGGACCTCGATCTCGAGTTCGCCGGCGTCCAGCGGCCCGGCGGTCGCGGCCGCAACTGCAAGTGCTGCGATTCCCTGAATTCTGTTCACGTTGTATCTCCTTCTTCCGGTTGCTAGCTTGGCTGCGGCCGCCCGGCCACCGCCTGCCGACGACATGCAGCGCGGCCGGGGCCGGCATCAAACGGGATTGCGCGAAACCCCGAATTTCTTCGCGAATGGCCGGAGAATGCCTTTGACGATACGCGAATGGACCGGAAAGACGCGGCTGCGCCGCCACCTTGTACTGATGGCTGCGGCGATTCTCGTGTTTTCCTATCTGGGCCCGTTCGGCACCGGCGTTCTGCTCGGACCGGCCGAACGCGCGGTCTACTGGGGCGCCGCCATTTCCGTGAACTGGGCAATCGCGGCGGCGATCATGCCATCGCTCGCGCGGCGTGCCCTGAGCACGGGGAATCCGCTCCTTCCCGCCCTCGCGCTCGGCGCGCTCGCCGGAGCGGCGCCCGGCACACTCGTGGTCTGGGGACTCGAGCACTGGGTGGGCCGCCCGCCCGATACGGCAGCCACTCTCCTTTACGTCTACTCCTGCGTTGCGCTCGTCTACCTTGTGCTCTCCTACATCGCCGTCCGGCTCGTTGAAGCGCCGGAGCAGGACCGGGAGCCGTCCGTCCCGGACGGCGGCGGCGCGCCTCCGGCTTTCCTCTCCCGCCTCCCGGCGCATCTCGGCACCGACATCCTCCATCTCAGGATGCAGGATCACTACGTGGAGGCGCACACCGCACGAGGCCGGGAACTCGTGCTCCTGAGGTTCCGGGATGCTCTCCGGGAACTCGAAGGCCTCGATGGCTTGCAGGTCCACAGGTCCCATTGGGTGGCGCGCAAGGCGGTTGCCGGCACCGCCCGCCGCGGCGGACGCACCTTCCTCAGACTCACGAACGGCGCGGAGGTCCCGGTGAGCAGGTCGCACGTCGCGACGCTGCGTTCCGCCGGCTGGCTCTGAGGCGGCGGCGCGGCAGCGCGGCGGGATTCCCTTCCCTCCACCTTGATTGCCCTGTTCCGGAACATATCTTTCGGTCATGACGACTGCGATGCGGCGACCTGCGAACCGCAACCGGCCGGCGATCCGGCCGGCCGGCCGCGTCATGTTCGCCGCTGCCGCGCTTGCGCTCGGATTCGCGGACGGAAACCGGACCGGACGCGCCGCCGCAGAAACCCGAAGCGTGCCGCGTTCGGAGGCGGAAATCACGCTCAGCTTCGCGTCCGTAGCAAGAAAGGCGGCCCCCGCCGTCGTAAACATCTACGCCAGGACTCGCGCAGACCGTCCGGTTGGCCCATTTTTCGGCGATCCGTTCTTCGATCGGTTTTTCGGGGACATGTTCGCGCAGCCGCGCACCCGGCGCAGAATCGAGAACTCCCTGGGGTCGGGCGTCATCGTCGATCCCGCGGGGATCGTCGTCTCCAATCATCACGTGGTCGCGGGCGCCGAAGAGATCACTGTAGTCCTCGGCGACCGGCGCGAGTTCCGGGGAACGGTGATCTTCGAGGATCCCGAGTCGGATCTCGCCGCCGTGCGGCTCTCCGGCGCGTCCGGCCTTCCGGCGCTTGCCCTCCGCGATTCTGGCACGCTCGAGGTTGGCGACCTCGTTCTCGCCATCGGCAATCCCTTCGGCGTCGGCCAGACCGTCACGAGCGGCATCGTCTCCGGCGTTTCGCGGAGCGGAGTCGGCGAGCTCGGCGGCGGCGGCGGCCTCTTCATCCAGACCGACGCGGCCATCAATCCCGGAAACTCGGGCGGCGCGCTCGTCGACATGAACGGGAGACTCGTCGGCGTTAACACGTCCATCGTCAGCAGTTCGGGCGGATCGCAGGGCATCGGGTTCGCTGTGCCGGCGAACCTTGTCGCCCGGGCGATCGCGGAAATCAGGCAGGGCAGGAGCCGGATGGAGCGGCCCTGGCTCGGCATTGAAGTCCAGCCGGTCGACGCCGGTCTCGCGTCCGCCCTTGGCATGGACCGGCCGCTCGGCGTAATCGTGACGGACCTGCACCCGGAGGGCGTCCTCGGGGCCGCGGGGCTGATGCGCCGGGACGTGCTCCTGGACATCGACGGCGAGGCGGTTAACACATTGCAGGAAGTCGACTACCGCGTGTCGACGCGGCTGCTCGGCACGCACGCAGAAGTCCGGTTCCTGCGCGACGGCAGGCCGGAGACCGCGACCGTCCTGCTCGCGCCGGCGCCGGAGAGTCCGCCGCGGGACGAGCGCGTGCTTGCATCCGGCGACGCGCTGCCGGGGCTCCGGATCGTCAACATCAACCCCGCGGTCATCGACGATTTCGACCTTCCTGTCCGGGCGCGCGGCGTTCTCGTGCTCGCGGTGCGCGGTGCCGCCCGCCGAGTCGGCCTCAGGCGGGGCGACATTATCCGCGAGATCGACGGACGGGCCGCCGCAACGGTCGGCGATGTCGTTGAATTCTTGCGCGTGTCTGGCGGGACGACCGAGATCGGCATCAGCCGCGGCGGGCGCGCCGGGTCGGTCCGCTACCGAAGCTGAAGGCGGCTGCGCCCTGACGTTCGCCGGCCGAAGCAGAATCGCCGCGCGGAGCGACCGTTCATGGCGCGACATTGTCCGGAGACCTGCCCGGCGGTCATCTGCGGGGTCGCCCGCGACCGTGGCAGCCAGTCGAACCGGCGCAGCATCAAGCCAAGGGAAATCCATGCCAGGCCGCGAATGCCGTCGCCCCACCGGGGCGCGACCGCGCAGGGCGGCCATCGTCCGTCGATTCCCTCGAAAGGCCTATTCAAACCCCGCGCAACTGTCCTAAACTGCCCCGAAACGCGGCGTTCCGCCGCACATAACCCAGATTGGAGGATCGAAGATGACAAGATGCGTCGCAGTCATCGGCCCGTCAGCGGTCGGCAAGTCGGAGCTGACGGACCGCATGGCGATGCTGGAGGGAACACGCGCCGTTTCGGCGGCGCCGGACGACTTGCGCTGCGTCAACATGAACTTTCTCGGAGAGGCTTGGTCGGTTCTCGATTGCCCGGGTTCGCAGGAGTTCGCGCAATCGGCGCTCGATGCCATCCTCTGTGCCGACGCGGTCGTGATCGTCGTGTCCCCCGATCCCGCGCACGCCGTTCTCGCCGCATCCTGGATCCGCCTTGCGGAGAGCTGCGACGTTCCGCACCTTGTCTTCGTGAACCGCATGGACGAGTGCCGCGCGCGCGCGCGCGACGTCATGGCCGCCCTGCAGGCCTATTCCACGAAACCCGTCATCCTGCGGCAGGTTCCGATCCGCGCCGGCGAATCGGTCGTGGGCGCCGTCGATCTTGTGTCGGAGCGCGCCTGGAAGTACCGCGACGACGCTCCGTCCGAACTCATCGAGATTCCGGACGAACTGCGCGACCGCCAGGCGGAAGGGCGCGAGGAACTGCTTGAGAGCCTCTCCGAGCACGACGACTGGCTTCTCGAGGAGATCATCGAGGACAGGGTCCCCGCGACCGGAGCCATCTACGGCATATGCGCCCGAACGCTGGCAGAAAACCGCACGGTTCCCGCATTCTTCGGGTCCGCCGCGTCAGGCAGCGGAATCCGGCGCCTGATGAAAGCTCTCAGGCACGAGACTCCAAGCCCGGCGGAGACCCGCGCCAGACTTGGCGGGGCAAGCGCCGCTGCCTTCATGTGCCGAACCCGCAAGCACCTTGGGAAACTCGTCTGGCTCAGAAACCTGTCCGAAGACGGCCTCCGGTCCGGGGGAATGCTCGGCGGCAGCGCCGTGGGCGGGCTGGTCGAGCCTTTCGGCGAACGTCCGACGGCGGTTGACGGGCTCGACGCCGGTGGCGTCGGATCCGCGGTCAAGTCGGAGCACATGAACGCCGGCAAGCTCTACACGGCGGCGGGCACGGCCGAGAGCCCGGACTGGTACAGGCCATTCGCGCCGCTTTGGAACCGCGCGATTTCCGCCCTGAACGAACGGGACGACGCCAAGCTCTCCGAGGCACTGCACAAGCTGGAAGCGGAGGATCCGTCGCTCACCGTCACCCATGACCAGGAGAGCGGCACGATCGTGCTCGGGACGCAGGGCGGCCAGCACCTTCGCCGGATCCAGCGCACGCTCGCCGACGTGTTCGGCGTCCAGACCGGAGAAGAGCCGTTTACCGCAACCTACCGCGAAACGATTTCGCGCAAGGTCGACGTGCATTTCCGCCACAAGAAGCAGTCAGGCGGCGCCGGGCAGTTCGCCGACGTCAAGCTGACGGTCGAACCCGGACCGCGCGGCAGCGGATTCGCCTTCACCGAGACCATCCACGGCGGTTCGGTTCCCAAGAACTACATCCCGGCCGTGAACAACGGCGCTGAAGAGGCAACGGTCAGGGGGCCTCTCGGGTTCCCGGTGATCGACGTCGTCGTGAACCTGTACGACGGACAGCACCACTCGGTGGATTCATCGGACATGGCGTTCCGGATCGCCGGACGAGGCGGCGTCGCGGAAGGCCTCGGGAAGGCCCAGCCGGTTCTTCTCGAACCGATCTACGAAGTCCGGTTCCGTGCGCCCTCCGTATTCACTGGCGCGCTCAATCCGATGATCTCGTCCCAGCGCGGCCAGATTCTCGGTTTCGACCGCGAAGCGGACGCCGAAGGCTGGGACGAGGTGCGCGCCATGCTCCCGGGTTCCGCACTGGAGAATCTGATCAACAACCTCCGCTCGGCGACCCAGGGCGTCGGCCGCTACGAAGCTGAGTTCGCGCACTTCCAGGAGCTCTACGGACGCGAAGCCGAGGACATCGTAGCCAAGCGGGCGGAGCAGAACGCCCGCAGATGACGCGGCCGTCCGCCGTGGCGCATCCAGTGGCGGCAGGGAACGCGCAGCATAGGCCGGTTACTTCGGAGTGCCGGGAAAGCCGTTCCGGCGCAGTCGCCGAACCGCGTAACGGCGACGATGCGCTTTTCCGGCGGAGACGGCCGCCGGTGGCTGGATGCCGGACCAGCTTCCGCGCGAAGTGCGAACTCGAAGGATTGTCAATTCCGTCCGCCTGTTGATAAATGATCCGGTTCGCGCAGGCCGCTACGCGTCCCGCGAACGCTGCGGACTTCCACGAAGCGCGTGACGACGATGCACGCGAACGAACGAGAAAGGGACAAAAAATGACGTCCAAAGCGCGTACCCTGCGCCAGCTCACGCTGGCCCTGCCGGTGTTCCTGTTGTTTCCCGCTGCCGCGTGGGCGGAAGTCGGCGAGGAAACCCAGTTCGTGCTCAACACCTTCTCGTTCCTCATCTGGGGCGCCTTGGTGATGTGGATGTGCGCCGGCTTCACCATGCTCGAATCGGGAACCGTGCGCACGAAGAACGCATCCGTCATCTGCCTCAAGAACATCGGCCTCTATTCGATCGCCGGGCTCATGTACTTCATCATCGGTTACAACCTTATGTACGTCGGCGTGGATGATGGCGGCTGGATCGGCAGCCTCGAGCTCTTCTACGGAACATCGGCCGACGAGATCGCACTTGTTGGCGGCGATGCCGGGGCGAAGGCGGCCGTCGTCGATTCCGGCTATTCCGTCATGTCGGACTGGTTCTTCCAGATGGTCTTCGTCGCCACCACGGCGTCGATCGTGTCGGGAACCCTTGCCGAACGCGTGAACCTCTGGGCGTTCTTCATCTTCGTCGCCGCGCTGACCGGGTTCATCTATCCTGTCATCGGCGCCTGGACATGGGGCGGCGGCTGGCTCGCCGAAATGGGTTTCCAGGACTTCGCCGGATCCACGATCGTCCATTCGACGGGCGGCTGGGCAGCGCTTGCGGGCGCGATCATCGTCGGGGCGCGAAAGGGCAAGTTCCGCGACGACGGAACGATCAGGCCGACGCCGCCATCGAACGTGCCTGTGGTCACCCTCGGCGTGTTCATTCTCTGGCTCGGCTGGTTCGGGTTCAACGGCGGTTCGCAGCTTGCGCTCTCCGGCGCCGTCGACGCGGTCGCCATCAGCAACATTCTCGTCAACACCAATCTTGCGGCGGCGGCCGGAGTGCTTGCCGCGATCGCGCTGTCGAGACCGGTCCTCGGCAGGGTCGACCTGTTCGCCGGGCTGAACGGCGCAATCGCGGGCCTCGTGTCGATTACCGCGGGACCGGACATCGTCGAACACCACTGGGCGATCGTCATCGGCGCGGTCGGCGGGATGGTGATCGTGTTCGGGCTGAAAGTCCTTGAAATCATCAAGATCGACGACGGGGTCGGCGCAATTCCCGCCCACATGTTCACCGGAGTTTGGGGAACCCTTGCAGTCGGCATCGCGGCGGGCGGAAACGTTTTCGTGCAGTTCGTGGGAGTCGCGGCGATCGGCGCGTTCGTGTTCGCGGCATCGCTGATCGTCTGGTGGATCCTCGACAAGACGATTGGCGCGCGCGTCTCGCCGCTGGTCGAGGAACTCGGGCAGGATGCGGGGGAGCTCGGCATCGAAGCCTATCCCGAATTCGTGCTGATGCCGGAAGAGGATTGACGAACGGCGGCTTCCGGCGGCGGCGCGCGTCGCAGGAGCCGGAGGCGGAATCGCCTGCCCTGAAGCGCGGGGCCGGACAGGGAAACACAGGTTGTCAAGGAAATCGGAATGAAGAACGTGAGTTTCGAAAGGGCGGACGGCGTGCTCTTCGCAAGTGTGACGGGCCGCATCGACGGCAGCAATTCGCATGACTTCGCCGCAGCCGTGGCGAACTCGATCGAGGACGGCGACACGGCGCTGATCATGGACATGAAGGATCTGACCTACATCAGCAGCGCCGGATTGCGCGCCGTACTCGTGACCGAGAAGAATCTCCGGCGCAGGGGATCGGGTTTCGTGATCTGTTCCCTGTCCGGCCAGATCAAGGAGATCTTCCGGGTCAGCGGGTTCGACAAGGTCATCAGGATAGGCCGGAACCGCGAAGACGCCGCAGCTGCGCTGTAGATTTTTCATCGGGCCCGGCAACGCATCCTTGAACCGACGTGAGGAAATCATCCAAACCCGAAAGCCGACCGGATTCCGTGCGTTGGGGCATCCTGCCAGAAAAGTTGCGTCGCCGACGACGCGTTGCGGTCCGGCGTTGTTCGCGACTGCCGAAACGCCCCGTTTCACGGTGCCGATGCCGGTCCGGTCGCCATGGATCGGATCACTTCGTCCCGTAGAGCCGGTCTCCTGCATCGCCAAGTCCGGGTACGATGTATCCGTGGTCATTCAACCTTTCGTCGATCGCCGCCGTGAAGACGGTCACATCCGGATGGGCCGCATGGAACGCCGCCATGCCCTCGGGCGCCGCGAGCAGGCACGCCATCGACATCCTCCGCCCACCCGCCTTCCGGATGCGCTCGACGGCGGCAATTGCCGAGTTCGCGGTCGCGAGCATCGGATCGACCACGATCACCCTCCGGTCACCGATGCTCTCGGGGACCTTGAAGTAGTATTCCACCGCCTGGAGCGTCGCCGGATCGCGAAAGAGCCCGACATGGCCGACGCGGGCCGAGGGGACAAGATCCAGCATGCCCTCCAGAATTCCGTTCCCCGCCCTGAGAATCGAGATCAGGACCAGTTTCTTCCCGGACAGAAACGGCGCTTTCATGCTGGTCAGGGGCGTGTCGACTTCCCTTTCCTCAAGTTCCAGATCGCGTGTGATCTCGTAACCGAGGAGCAGCGAGATTTCGCGAAGGAGTTGCCGGAACTCAGCAGTTCCGGTTTGCCTGCGCCGCATGAGCGAAAGCTTGTGCTGGACAAGGGGGTGATCGACGACGACGACATTTGACATGGCTGAACCTCCCGAAAGGCCGAATTTTTTCCGCGACCGAACGCTTCATGTGCCGTTTTCGTCCGCCGGTCAAGAATCCGGGTCTGGAAACGGCCGCTCCTGGTTCGCCGTCCCGGCGCGCGGGCGCTGCGGACTGAAGAATCCTGTCCGGGTCGCGTCGCGGGATACCGGGTTCCACCCGTGGGTTCGCGGACAGAGCGGCTGGTTCTCGGATTCGGATCGGGCAGGCGTCGCCCGCGTCCGGACGCATGGCCGGCACCGGAGTCCGTTGCTGCAGCTTGCGTGAGGCCCTTCCCCGCTGAGCTCGCTCGCCGGAGGGATCATCCAGGAACCTGATCGACATAATCGATGCCCATGAACCGGAAGCTGCGGCATGATCAAATTTCGAAAATTTGCGTTTGCATGCATATGCATTTGATTGCATATTTCCCTTGCGGGGCAAGGGAATGCCACCGCGTCCATACCCATTGATGAAGAAGGGCAAATGGCTTGATCGATTGGCCTACACGAGGAGTTTGCGCTTGAATTCGAAAAACTCCCTGACCCGGTCAGGAAAGAGATCTTGGCAGTCGCCGAATTGCTGAAAGAAGAAGGGCCGAACCTCGGCCGACCGTAGGTCGACACGCTCGCGGGATCCAGGCAAAGGAACATGAAGGAAATCCGTTGCGGTGGCGACTGCAAGACATGGCGTGTGGCCTTTGCCTTCACGCCGGATCGCCAAGGGCTTCTGCTGAGGGCGGGCGACAAGTCTGGAATGAAAAAGCGACTATTCTACGGAAGGCCGATCAAGAAAGCAAACGAACGATATGACCAGTTCCTGAAGGACCGAGCCGAGAAAAAGACCGCGCGCGACGAGAGTGAATGAACCACACTGGCCACTCCCTCAGCGCTGCTTTGGGGGTGCGCCACATAAAACCAACTATGAATGTTAGGTGAGACACAATGAAAATCGTAAGCCTTGAAGATATGAAAGCGCGCGAAACCCCGGAGATGCAGCGACTGATCGAGGCTCGCGCTGAAGAACTGCGGGCCGAACTGGCAACCTTGCGCGAAATCCGAAAGAGGCTCGACATCACGCAGGTCCAGCTTGCTGCGGAGCTTGGCATCGGACAGGAAGGCGTCTCGCGGCTGGAGAGACGCGACGACTCCTTGGTATCTACGCTTCGAAAGGCTGTCGAGGCGATGGGAGGCGAACTGCGCCTCATTGCCGAACTTCCGGACGGAGGGCGCGTGGAACTGTCAGACTTCGGACGCTCGTAGCCGGCAGGTCGTCCACCCGCACGCCTTTCAGGGCCATCCCTGCGGGCACGACCAACCAGGCGAAGGGCGTTCGAAGAAAGCACGCAGGTGACCCGAAACCCCCGTTGCCGTACGCGCCACGAAAAAGCTGTCCAAACACGGAGACTAGAGGCGGCAGGCGCTTGAGTACGTCGTTCCTGCCTGCAACGTGGATCTGGCCGAACTGACAGGGACGCCGCGGAACGAGGACCACAACGAGCCGGGGGCGATTGCGGGTACGATAGAGGAAGCACCTCCGGACCGGGTCGAAGTGCGGGAGTTGAGCAAGGTCTGCGCCATAGGAAACGCATAGGCCTTCCTCCGACAGGCCCGGATCATGCGCGGCGACTCTTAGGCGGCTCGCATCGACGAGGTGCGGTCCTCCGACGCGGCGACCCTCGACCACCGGCTCGAGGCAATTGACGCCACGGGCTCCCAGGACGCGATCTTCCGTCCCCGCAATCGTCGCTGATCGGGCGGCGCTTCGAAAGGATGGGGTCCAATGGCGCCGTTCCCTGGGCTGTCCAGACCCGTCCGTTCTTCGCGCCGGCTCTCGCCGAGCAGGTTCCGGCCGTTGCGCCCGTCTTCGAAGTCGGTCGGCAAGCCTTTCGGGAAGGTCCAATTCCAGGAACATCCTGCCGGAAAGCCAACCCGAGGTCGCTTCCCGGCAGAACATGGCGCTGCGCCTGGAAGGGCGACGGCCAAGCCGTCTACGCGGCGGCAAGCTCCGGATCGCTTGCGGCTGCGGCCATTCCGGCGACCACCCGGTCACGCCTCCGTCGCCCAACAAGGGGAGGAGGCCGACGTTCGCATTGCCTCAACGCGATGCTGCGCATCAAGAAGGTCCGCTGGCGCGGTTGAACGAAATTGGAGCGGGTGGGCGGGATTCGAACCCCCGTCTTGAGCCTGGTAGGCCCATGCTCTACCGCTGAGCTACACCCGCAAGGGGAAACTGTAACTCCCGATGATGAACGGGGCAAGCCGTTTTTGCGCCGTCGCGGCCTCCACGACTGCCCAGGCGGCAATCACGTGGAAAGCAACGCTGCGGCTGGTCATGCAACAGTTCGATCCGAGCGTGTCCTGTCCGTGCAAGCCGCAGCTTGCCGTTTTCGATGCAGAAGGCAGGCAGGCGTTCCGGCATCGCGCACGGCACGGAAAGGCCGAATTGACGTGCGAACCCGACCGAATGCTACCCGGTTCCAGCTGTGACCGGCGCTCGGGAAAGCGGTGGTCCCGCGTTTGTTTCCACGGCGCGCGGACGGCCGTTCCGCGCCGCGCCGACGGCATCGACCTGCCTGAGGCCGAGGTCGCCGGCGGCGGATTCCGCTGTTCCGTGCCGCAGGACAGGCGATTCAGGGTCGCCAACCTCTTCGAGTTCCGGCGCGGCCGCGGAGACTTCGTGTTTTCAATCGTAATCCTCGTCGTCGCCCTGATTCTCCTGTGGCAGTTCGCCGCCGAGAGCGGATGGGACAAGCGCGAACTGCCGCAGCGCCGCGTCGGCAAGATCCTCAAACAGCCATGGGTCGGTCCCCTCATGTGCATGTCGATCATCGTTCCGGCAGCGCTGCACAACCCCTTCGCATCGTGGCGCGCCAGGCGCAGGGACGCGCGCCTGCGCCTCCCTGACAGAACCGCCTACGAAATCGGGCAATCGGCGCGGTCGTTCGAGTTCATCGCCTACACCTGGGTCATCGGGATTCTCGGCTACCTGGTGTCCGCCGTTCTCTTCGGCCTGTTCCTGACCCTTCGCCTCGGGTACCGCAGCGGACGCTGGATCGCGATCAGCCTCGCCGCCGGCCTCTCGGTCGTGGTGGTCTTCCGCAAGCTCCTCCAGATCAAGACTCCCGTGAACATCTGGCTCAACAACCAGTTGCCGACCCCGTTCGACACCTTCATGAAGATCTACTTCTGATGGAAGCGCTCCTGGAAGGCGTCCGGAACCTTATGCAGGCCCAGGTGCTCGTCGCCATGGCCATCGGCGCCATAGGCGGCCTCGTCATCGGAGCAGTTCCCGGAATCGGACCGGCGATCGCCATCGCCACACTCCTGCCCGCGACCGTGTTTCTCGACGACCTCGTCAGCCTTGTTCTCCTGCTCGGCGTCTACGGCTCTAGCATGTACGGCGGCGCCATTCCCGCCATCCTGATCAACACGCCGGGCACGCCGGTCAATGCGCTCACCACCTATGACGGATATTCGATGACCCGCTGCGGCGACGCCGACCGCGCGCTGTCGCTCGCGTATTCGGCGTCCTTCTTCGGCGGATGCTTTTCGATCCTCGCAGCGCTCGCCTGCCTTGTCGCTTTCGATCACTACCTGCGGGACCTTGGAGCGCTCTTCGGGCAGCGCGACATCTTCATGGCAGCGATTCTCGGCATGGTCCTCCTCATCTTCGCGCACCGCCGGACCATGGCAGTTGCCGCGCTGCTGTTCGGATTCGGCTTCCTGATCTCGATGGTCGGACGGCAGTCGACCCGTGGAATTCGCGCGCTACACCTTCGAGTTCGAGTTTCTCGCGTCCGGATTCAACCTGATCGTTGTCATCGTCGGCGTCTTCGCAATCAGCCAGGCGCTGAACCTCGTGACCGGCAAGGACACCGACTCGCCGGAAGCGCGCCTGACCGGCGGCCTCTTCCGCGGACTCGCCGAACTCAGGAGGTTCCCCAGGGTCACCGCAGCCTCGGCCGCTTACGGAACCGTAATCGGGATAATTCCTGCCGTCGGCGAATTCGTGGTGCAGTTCTTCAGCTATGCCACGGCCCGCAGCCTTTCGAAGAACCCGGAGAAGTTCGGACATGGCGCGCCGGAGGGACTCATCGCTTCCGAAACCGCGAACAACGCTGTGCCAGCCGCCGCCATGATCCCGCTCCTCGCGCTAGGGGTGCCGGGCGAGGCGCTCACCGCAATGATGATGGTGGTTTTCTTCTAAGCCGGAATCAAGCTCGGCCCGGACACCTTCGAGAAGTCTCCGGACTTCCTGTTCTCCCTTTTCATATCCCTCCTGCTCGTCAACATCCTCATGGTCACGGCTCTACTGATCTCGACCCGGATGATCGCCAGGATGATCTTCGTTCCGAACCGGTTTCTCGGCGCCTTCATCCTGATCCTGGCTTTCGACGGCGTGCCCTTGATCCGCAACAACTTCGCCGACTGCGCCTTCGCCGCCGGTTTCGGTTTCCTCGGCTTCATTCTGCGCCGGCTCGACTGGCCACTCTTCCCCCTCGTTCTCGGCATGGTGCTCGGATCGATCATGGTGGAGAAGCTCACGGCCCGATCCGGGAAGATCCGGGTCTGGACGGATCTGGTCGACCGTCCGGTCTCTGGATTCCTGGCGGTCATCGTCGTATTGATGATCATTGCGACCGCGGTTTCCCTGTACCTTGAGCGAAGACACGGGAATTCATGAAACGGCCACCAGCGGGCTGGTCGATCAAGAGAGGAGAACAAGATCAAGACAATCTCGAGACACCTTGCCGCAACGGGGCTCGCCGTTGCGACGCTCGGCATTGCGGTACCGGTTTCGGCCGAGTGCCCGACGGAGCCGGTCCAGTTCATAGTGCCCTGGCCGCCCGGCGATTTCGAAGATGTCCTGACGCGCTGGCTCGCCGGAGGACATGCAAGCGGAAACCGGCGTTCCGGTCTCCGTCGTGAACAGGCCGGGCGGCGGGGACGGCCCGTTTCCCCGGCGCGCTTGAGGTGCTCGAAGCGCCGGCCGACGGTTCCGTTGTCGGTTCCTTCGTGATCGGCGTGCCGGTCGTCGGGCCGAAACTCGGGGTCGGCATCGAGGAGGATATTTTCGAGGCAGTCGGCATCTTTCTCACGTATCCCTTCGTCCTGGCGGCAGGCGAGGGTGCGCCGTATTCGGACATGTCCGAACTGGCGGCGCATGCCATGGACAACGATGTCGTGCTCGGTCATTTCGGTGCCGGGTTGGCGCCGACCCAGGCGAGCTTCCGAGTACGACGGCGACTCGGCGTTCGACATGCTTGACTGCAACTCGCTTCATGCGGGCGACGCCGATGTCATCGAAACGACGCTCGCGCTCATCGAACCCTGCCTCGAAGACATCAAGATTCTCGCGAACATCGGGGAGAGGCGTATTGGCAAGCTACCGGACGTCGGCACGCTTGCCGGACAGAGCGGGATCAACGACCTTGAACTCTGGAACGGTCTGTTAGTGAAGAAGGGCACGCCGCAGGAAGTCAAGGACAGGCTTGCGCATTTCGGCGAGAAGACCATGATGCGCGAGCGGGCGATGCAGTTGATGCGCGACACAGGCGCGCGGATATACTGGCAGGGCGCCGCCGACGCGGAGGCGAGGGTCGCCGCCGACCGGTCGAAGAATGACGGGTTCGCGAGAATCAATGCGAACTGACGCAACCCGCACGTCGCCGGGGCGGGTTTCCGTCTGCCCCGGCCGCGACTGCTGAACCCGGCCGGGGCGGCCTGCTCATGAACGCGATCCGGTTGGGAATTCTCCAGGTCAATCATGACAAGAGCGTCTCCATCGGCGAACGGTTCCCGGATGACGCTCACCGGTTCAGGGATCTCTTCGACCGCCTCGCGCAGCGCTTCCGCTACCGCATCTTACATGACGATTGGCGGCGAATTCCCGGGGAGTGTCGACGAGCAGGACGCATTCCTTATCACCGGCAGCCCGCTTTCGGTCAGGAACAGGCCCGGCTTCCTGCCCGGCCTCTTCGACTTCATCCGTGCCTGCGATGACGCGAGGAAACCTCTCGTGGGCGTCTGCTTCGGCCATCAGGCCAATGCCGCAGCCCTGGGCGGCAAGGTCGAGAGGTCCGCCGCGGGATGGAACGTCGGCGTCGAGAAGACCGTGTTTGCCGCAACCCGGCCGTGGATGGATCCCGTCGCGGACCTCGACCTCTTCGTCTTTCACGAGGATCAGGTCACGCAGGCGCCGGAGGACTGCGACATCCTCGGCGCGAGCGCCGCGAACCCGTGCGCATGCCTCGCGCGCGGCGACCACCTGTTCACGACACAGTCCCATCCCGAGTTCGACGTGCGCTTCATGCGCGCGCTCCTGGCCGAGGAGCGCGGGCTCATCGGCGACGCAGTTCACGCGCGCGCGTCCGCGGACCTCGACCGGGAAACCCGGGGCGACGTTTTCGCCGCCTGGTGCGCCCGGTTCTTCCGCCGGGATGCCGCCGGTCCGTAGCAGTAGTCGACGACTGTCGCTCCGACATCGCCGCGCGGCCGGTTCCGGACCGGCGCTCCGCAGCCAGCGGAAGCGACAGGGAGTCACTCAGGAGAACGAGATGGCGACGAACCGCATCCGGAGCCTCTTCTGCGATCTTCACGGCCTTCCCCGAGGCAAGTACGTGCCGCCCGCAGTGGCAGACGGCGGACGCATCGGCTTCGCAATGGCGGTCTTCGCCGTCTCCCTGGACCGTGACCTGGTCACCGTCCCCGGCACCAGCGTCCAGGAGGGTCTGCCGGACATGGAACTTGTCCTCGACGGGGAGCGCCGCAGGAGCTGGCAGGAAGGAACGGAGACTTTCCCTTGGCTACCTTCAGGCAGGGGAAACTCCGCTCGGACTCTGCGCGCGTTCGGCGCTGAAGCGCGCCGTCGCTGGGTTCGAAGCCTCGGGCCTTTCGCAAAGTATCGGAATCGAGCTTGAGGCGTACGTCTTTCAGGCAGGACGCGGACGGGGTCTGGCGTCCCTATTACGCGCCCGGCGCGCATGTCTACGACACGGGCTCCGCGAAACGATCCGCGCGGACTCGTCTACGCGCTCTGGGAGACGGCGCTCAATTGCGAGCTTCCGATCGAGAGCGTGAACGGCGAGTACGACAGCGGCCAGTTCGCGTTGACGCTCCGCTTTGCCGACGCGCTCAAGGCATGCGACGACGCGTTCCTTTTCGGGACCATGGCGCGCGAGGTCGCCGCCGGGATGGGGCTCCTGCTGTCCTTTCTCCCGAAGCCGATTCCCGATTACTGCGGCTCCGGCCTCCATGTCAACTTCAGCCTTCTCGACAGCACGGGAGACAACGCGACTTGCCGCGACGGCGGGCTGCCGGCATCGGCTAGGCAGTGCGTCTCCGGGCTCATCCACCACCATGAATCGCTTGCCGGGTTCCTCGCGACGACAGTGAACGGCTGGCACCGGCTTCGATGGCCAGCTACTGGGCGAACTGGGCTCGCGACCACAGACTGGTCACGGTGAGGACGTCAACGGCGTCCCCGCGGACGGCGCGGCTCGAGCACCGGATGGCGGATGCTGCGGCAAATCCGTATCTCGCGGTCGCCGCGGTGCTGCAGGCGGCGAAACTGGGAGTTGATGCAGAGGAGGATTATCGGCTTCCCCGCCTAAGAGGACTTTGACGGCCTCGAAAACGTTCGTGCGACGCGGCACGTTCCGTCAAGCCTTCTCCGCGCTCTCGGAGGCGCTCGACGGCGACAAACAACTGCGGCTGCACTGCTCTGCGACGCCCTGATCGCCCCTCAAGCGCAACGAAACGCAGCGGCTTTCTGGTAAGTCCGTCGACGGCGTCCGGGAATTCTATCTCCCGTTCATCTGAGGCTCCAGCACAAGGGATCACGGGACCGCGCCCGGTCCCGGCGCGATCGCAAAGCTGATTGCAGGGCGTCAAGCGCTGCGACGGTCGGCAGAACAGCCGGACCCGGTTTTCCGGCCCGCGTCGAAGGACGCGGGCTTCAAACGTCCGTTCAGGCTGCCCCCGGCCGTCCTCCCGAAATCGACCCGAACCGTCACGATGTCCAAGTTGTTGTACTGCTGATGATGAACGGATGAGGCGAGATGGCGCAGAAGCCTCAACGATAGTTCCCTCTCCGCGTGGGGATGGTCGATTCGCTCGCCGAGCAGCGAGATCCCGGTCCTGGATGTTGTCCTCGCCGGGTGCGGCGATGAACTCCAGGACGGCGCCTTCGGACTCCTTTCGCGCGATCACGAGCAGGCCGCGAACCGAGTCGTCTTCCGCGTCTCCGCCTTCATTGACGAGCGTAAGCAATGTCTCTTCGGAGACGCTGTCGAGGCGGCCGGACATTTCGCTGTCGAAACCGCTCTTTCTGGCAAAGTCCAGAACGAATTCCCGGATGTCGGGCAGCGACGCGATCTCGCAGGACACCTGGGTC
This sequence comes from uncultured Amylibacter sp., assembly GCA_963662815.2. GTDB lineage: Bacteria > Pseudomonadota > Alphaproteobacteria > Rhodobacterales > Rhodobacteraceae > JAPPHA01. The sequence continues at coordinate 27,247 of CAXXWA010000012.1, read as the reverse complement.
CGCCGACGGCGCGGCCTCGTCAATTCCATGAACAGCGTCATGACGATGGCCACGAGACCGCCCGCGGTCATTCCGTTGTTGAGGAGACCTCCCGCGAACTCGGCAAAGTACTCCGGAGCGATCCATCCGCTCTGGAAGGACACTCCGATCCAGAAGGACACTCCGGCGATCAGTCCCTTTCGGTAGTCGATGCCGTCCTGAACGACGACCTTCATGCCTAGAACGAACAGCATCGAGAGCAGGACTGTCACGTAGGCAGCCGCGACCGGACCGGGTATTGCGAGGACGACTGCAAGAACTTTCGGGAGAAATGCGAGGACGATGAACACCGCGCCGAGGACGATGCCGACGCGGCGCGCGGCCACGCCGGTCAGTTCGGTGACCGCGACGCTGGTCGAATAGGTCGTGTTCGGCATGGTTCCGGCGAGTCCGGACAGGAGATTGCCGACGCCGTCCGCAGTGACCGCGCCCTGCACTGATCGGTAGTCCACAGCGCCGGGACGGCGCCACGACACGCGCTGTATTGCGACGGAATCGCCGATGGTCTCGATGGCGCCCACGATTGTCACGAAGACGAAACCGGGCAGAAGCGTCCAGAAGACCGGCCCGAAGCTGAGATCGAGGCCCGGCCACTTGCCCTCGGGAAGGCCGACCCAGGACGCCTGCGACACAAGGTCCGTGTCGTAGAGTCCGTAATACCCCGCAACGGCCGAACCGGCCGCCACGCCGATGACCGGCGCCCAGAGACGAATCGCGCCACGCGCGGTCAGCGCAATGCCGGCGATGACAAGAATCGTCGCCAAGGCGCTCAGAGGCGCTGCCGACGCCGAAACGCCCTCGGGCACCTGGGTGAGAAGCTGGGCAACGATCGGCATCACCGTAACCGCGATCAGCATGATGACGGTGCCCGAAACCGCAGGAGTGAGGACGCGGCGGAAAAGCGAGAGCCGCCACGCTAGCGCAAACTGGTAGAGCGCCGATACCGCGACAAGCGTCGCCAGCATTGCCGGACCGCCCTTCGCGAGAGCCGTGACGGACACTGCGATGAAGGCGCCAGACGTGCCCATGGCGAGAACGTAGCCGGCGCCGACCCGGCCGACGCGCGCCGCCTGCAGGATGGTCGCCACACCGCTGACGGCGACAGCCGCGAACACGGCCCAGGACAGGTACGACTCGGTTCCTCCGGCGGCGCGCACGACGAGCGCCGGCGTCAGGACGATTCCGGCGATCATCAGAATCGCGAGCTGCAGTCCGAGCCCCATGGTAAGCGGCATGGGCGGCTTGTCGTTGGCCTCGTACCTCACGCTCGACCGCAGGTCGCTGTCGCCCTCCGCCATCTCCGCAGCCCTTCCGACCAGGTCAAGGTCAATCCACCTACAACACCGCCAGCCACTTCCACAAGTGCAGGCGGCCGAGCGGGTGCGTCCCGATGCCCCTTGAGAGGCCGCCGCTCGCCCGGAGGTTGCAGCACCGGGACGACCATGCAGCTTCCGTTCACGTTTCGCGTCGCTTGAAAGAACCGCAATCCATCGTTGCGATACAAGGCCTCGTTTCCGGATCGAGAATCTTGAACACGCCGGAGAAAGTCCGGAAGCGACGCAAGGGATTGCTATTTCGGGTGACGTCGGGATGCACGCGTGCGGATGCCCCCGCTGGATCGGCGCCGTTCCGGCATCCGGCCGCCCGTCAATGGCATTGAATTTGGCCGGAACGGAATTTCCTGATTTCCGCGACTGCGCAGAGTCCTTGCCCCGCAGGCGTTTCCGCGCCCGCCCGGGACTCTTTCGTCCGGGCTTGACTCATGGAGCGGACTGGTCCATCGTACCTTCGAATCAGTTCGTCCGGCGGGAGGCGGCGGTTATGGATCCGCGAATCGAGAACCTGAAGACCACCACCTTCCTCGGCAAGCGCCTGACGCGACGGCAGATCGCGCTCATGCAGGAGACGGTTGAGCTGTTTCCGAACGACAGCCGGCGGGAGCTGGCCCGCACGCTGTGCGAGAACCTCGGCTGGCACACGCCGTCGGGAACCTGCAGGGAGCAGTTCTGCCTGCGGGTCCTGGAGGAGCTGGAGGCGCTGGGCGTCCTGACCCTGCCGGAGCGGCGCGAGACGGGCGGTCGGCGCGGTCCTCCCGTCCGCACCGAGGCCGGCGAGCCCGGGGAGCCGGTCGACGCGCCGCTCCGGGACCTTGAGCCGGTCACGCTGGAGATCGCCGCCGGCGGGCGGGACCTGGCCGAATGGACCGAGCTCGCGGACCGGTACCATCCGCGCGGCTACAGGTCGCCCATCGGCTGCCATCTCGCGCATTTCGTCCTCGACCGCAGCGGACGCCGCCTCGGCTGCCTGATGTTCGAGAGCTCGGGCGCGCTGCCGGTCCGCGACGCCTGGATCGGATGGACGAAGCGCCAGCGCGACGCGGGCCTGCAGCGGGTGCTCCGGCACAGCCGCTTCCTGGTGCTTCCATGGGTCTCCGTGCCGAACCTGGCGTCCCGGTCCCTGTCGCTGGCGGCCCGCCGGGTGGCCGACGACTGGCACCGGCGCTGGGGCGTGCGCCCGCTTCTGGTGGAGACGTTCGTCGACCCGCGGGAGCAGGAGGGCAGCTGCTACCGCGCGGCGGGATGGACGGCGATCGGCGCCACGGCCTCCCGCGCGCCCAAGGACGTGTACGTGCTCGAGCTGGAGCCGGACGCCCGGGCCGCGCTGCGCGGCGAGCGGAAGGAGACGGGGCGCCGGCCGGCCCGCGCCCCGGAAAGCGCGCGCGCCCCGGAAAGCGCGGTCGCCGCCGCCGCGCGCGGACGGCCGGGCGCGCCGGCGGCTGGTCGGCACCTTCCCGGTCGTCCTCTTCGTCCTCCGCCTCGTGTTCGGCACGGGGCGCAGCTGCGGCGAGGCCCTCGCCGGGACACGGGAGAGCGCCCGCAGGATGGGCGCGGCGCTGCCGCAGGAGCGTCCGGTGACGCCGGGGGCGATGTCCCGGGCGCGCGCCAGGGCCGATCCGGAGGTCTTCCGGGATCTCCACCGCGAGATCCTGGCACAGGCCCCCGGCCGCCCGCTCCGGAAGGGGCGGCGGATCTTCGGCGTCGACGGCGCCAAGGTCAACCTGCCGCGGCCGCTCGTCAAGGCCGGATGCGCGACGCCGAACGACGGCGCCCACTACCCGCAGGGCCTGGCCGGCTGCCTGTACGAGCTGGAGCCGCGGCTGCCGTTCGACTTCGCCCTGCACGCCGACACCAACGAGCGCACCGCCGCAGCCCGGCACCTCGAGACCCTGTCCGCCGGGGACGTGGTCGCCTGCGACCGGGGATGCCTCTCGTACGAGATGCTTCTCGCCCACGTCGTCCGGGGCCAGGACGCCGTGTTCCGGCTCAAGCGGAACGCGAACGCGGAGACCGTCGCCTTCCTCGCCGGCCCGCTGGACGACAGGACGGTCGAGGTCCGGCCCGACCGCGACGCGCTGGCCCGGCTGAAGGCCCGCCACCCCGGCGCCGCGTTCGGGCCGCTGAGGCTGAGGCTGGTCCGCTACGCCGCCGGCGGCACCGTCTTCGCACTCGGCACCACGCTGACAGAGGATGACGGCTTCACGGTCGGGGACCTGGCCGCGATCTGCCGGTCGCGCTGGCGACTCGAAGAACACTGCAAGACCGCCAAGTGGTTCATGGCCCTGGAATCCTTCCGCGCCGAAAGCGAGCGCGGCGTCCTGCAGGAACTCCATGCCAGCTTCGTCATGGTCACCGCCACCCGCCTGACGGCCAACGGGATCGACGCGGAGATCAACGACTCGCCGGATAACGACGGGTCGCCGGATAACGACGGGCCGCCGAAGAGGGTGAACTTCAAGCACGCCGCAGCTACCCGAGGGTGTCGCGGAAGCCGAGGAGCAAGTGGTCGCGAAAGGGGAAGGCCGCCGCCAGCTGAACCGCAGTTCCCGCCAGAAAACCGAACCTCCGGTGCAGGACGCTCCACGCCCTCGTTAAGTCAACAGCACCGAATCCTTAAGTAAATGCCATTGCCCCCTCCGCCGGGAACATTGTATGGGTGACTATGTGTAGCAGCTTGAGACTATCCGCGCCTGTGCTTGAGATCATCCCGGATTCGGGCTCGGATTATTTGAGACCATGATCGGCGCTCGGCTCGAATTATCCGAGAATGAACTCACATTGATTGCGACTGGCTCACATTGCTGCGACTGAACTCACTTGCGTGAGAATGGACGGTGGAACTCACAATGCCAGTCCTGCGGTGCGCATTCGATCGGCAAGTTCACGGGTTCGACCCGCTTCGAGCTGACCGTTGAGGAAACGGCGAATCTCCAAGGGCTTGGCGTGGAACTGTTCCGCCAGGACCTTCACCGAGTAGCCTTGTCGCGTCAGCCGTGGCTCCAGATCGTCAAAATCGGGTGCTAACGTGGCTTCGACGATATCAGCCGTGACCGGCTTCTGGCCAGTGCACAGCCCGGCCTCGAATGCGCGGTTGAGGTGCGCGGCAAACTGAAGTGGCGTGCGCAGGCGCTGCGCTATCAAGTCCCGCGCCGCTGGTTCGATCACGGTATCAATCTCGACGTCGTCAGCGATGCATTCGGCGAGCAACCAGTCCAGGTAGGCCCGGGCCTCGTTTCCGAGCCCATCGAATGCCAGGACATCCGTGCGATGGCCGATCTCTTCCATTGTCGGGCGGCGCAGGTCGTTGCGCAACTTCGGATGCCCGACCAGAACCACGGACAGATTGCCGCCACCGCGCCCGATGACTTCCATCAGCCGCTTGAGCCCGCTCAGAGTTCTGCTGTGCAGGTCGTGAGCCTCGTCGACGAACAGGGCGACCGGCTTGCCGGCACGCTGCACGAGCTTGCGCAATTCGCGTTCGCGTCTCTCGCCCTGTGCGGGGATTTTCACCTCCTTCTCGCGAGCGAGATCATAAAACAGCGCCGCGATCAGGGTTGGCACGGTGGTGCGGGCGGTGTCGACGGAGAGGCTTTCCGCCACGATCACTCTCTTCTCGCTGGCGATCTCGTCCTGCAGGCGATGGAGAAATACGGTCTTTCCGACCCCGACCGGGCCGGTGATGGCAATCAGGCGCCCGGAACCAAGTCCGGTGCGCACTGCACCACCAATCCGGCGATGGTCATCGGTTTCGTAGAAACCCGCGCTACGCCATTCCTTCATCAGGTTGTACCGGTCCATGATCTCGGGATTCAGCATTGCGGGGTTTCCTTCCGTACATTCGCACGCCCGCGCGGGAACCGGCCCATGATCTCTTGCTTGATGGCGGCCTTCTCAAGAGTGCGTCCCACAAGGTCGTTGACGAAGGCAAGGTCGTCCTCGGCCAGGCGTGCCAGCGGAAGATGCAGCATGTCGGAAATCCCACGCAGCGCATCAAGTCTGCTGGCGTAGGTGAACTGGCCGTAGGGGTCGGGGTCGACAAAGGCCTGACTGCGCAGCTCCACGATCTCGGCGGCATTCGCCATGCTTTCGTCGACACCGCTCAACGCCGTTCTTGGCACCGAGATCAAGCGGGCCAACTCGCCGATCCGGTCCGCGCGCCTCTGGGTCGTGGATTTGCGGGGCCTGCGATACCGATGCAGCGGGATGGGACCGCCGCTGGGCGAGTACGGGCCGTACTTGCGGTCCTGGAACTCGACGAAGAGTTCCTGATCGAAGAGCCCCCACCAGACCGTGACCGTCTCTTCGGCCAGGTTGGAATCAACCTCGTAGTACGCACCATCGATACGGATGCGAGCATCGCCGGCGACCTTGCGTCGCTCGGGCTCACGCGCGAACGCACAGAACCGCTCCCACGAACACATCTGCCGAAGCCCCGGCTCGGGAAGATTGCGCATCCAATCCTCGATCCGGCTGTGCGGCTCGCGCCGATGTGGCTGCCCATTGTACCGGCTGATGTAGCGGGCCAGCCATGCATTGGCCTCCGCCTCCGTTTGCGGTTTGTGGAAGTGATAAAGCGTCTCATGCGCTTCCTTCACCGTACGGAACGGCCGCTCCACCTTTCCCTTCGATCGAACCGTCGGACGGCGGCCATCCCGTCCTGCCGGTTGATGGGTCATCACCTGTACGCCCAATCTTTTCATTACGGTGTTGAACACACCGCTCTTCGCGATCGGGCCGTTGTCGAGATACAGCGCTCCCGGAATTCCCTGGATTGCCGGGCCGCCGCCGTCCTTCGGTGCCATCGCATTGAACAGAAAACGCAGGCCGCTCTCGACGTCCTCGCCATAGACGCAGCGATATTCCTGATAGGCTGCCCCGCTGCGGTCGTCGACGACACTGAACAGCATCGGCACCGGGCGGCCCTTGCGATCCGGGTCAATCCAGGCCGGTTGCGGGATCTCCTTCAGGTCCGATGGGCTGATATCAAATTGCCACATCTGGTTCGAGGTCCGTGCCTCGAAGCGCACTGCCGCCGGTGCCCGCGTCATGCGGGCATGATCATAACCCCAGAGCCTGAGATACCGGTTCACCGTCGGCGTGGTCAGAAGCCCCGCCGGGGCGCGTATCAGGCCGTCGGGAGTTTTCACCCCGTGCTCCTCGAGCAACTCGATGCAGCGTCTCGTCGAAAGCCGCCTTTGCTTGAGATTCGAAGTACGCACCTTCAGCGCCGCGATGATCTCGCAATAGCGCTCCAGTTCCGCTCGCCGCATCTTGCGCGGTTCTCCCCGGTCGGATCGGCGAAGACCCTTCGGGTGCAACTGCCCGGCGAGCGAACGATACACCGTTGCCCGCGAAACATCGTAAAGGCCAGCCATACTGTCAACGAGGACCCGCCGCCCAGGGTCGCGAGGCGACAAGTCATCAAGCCGCCGCCGCAGGTCGAGCAGCGCTTCGGTTGGGATGCCGCCGCCAGTGTTCACGCCGCCGCCGCATCGAGCAGCTTCCGGCCCGGAGCCTTCACTGTGCCATCGCCGTTGACGTAGGCGTACAATGTCGTCGTCGTGATCCCCAGCCGACGCGCAAGTTCCTGAGCATTGGTTTCGCGGGATGCCATGGCGTTCATCGCCATTCGAAGCATGGTGTGATCCATCTTCCGGGGCCGTCCGCCCTGGCGCCCTCTTGCCCGGGCCGCGGCCAAACCGGCCCGGGTGCGTTCAGTGATGAGGTCACGCTCGAACTCGGCCAGCGCAGCGAAGATTCCGAATACCAGGCGGCCATTCGCGCTGGCGGTATCAATCTCTGCTCCCGCACCGGCGAGCACGCGCAGACCCACCTCACGAGCCCGCAGATCGTCCACCATGATGACCAAGTGCTTCAGGTCGCGGCCGAGCCGGTCGAGCTTCCACACAACGAGAGTATTGGCAGGCTGCAGCGCCTTCAGGCAGGCGTCGAGGCCAGGGCGGTGATCCTTGCGGCCGGAGGCCTTGTCTTCGTAGATGCGATCCTCGGTCACCCCGGCGTCGAGAAGCGCGTCGCGCTGGAGGTCCAGGAGTTGACTCCCGTCTGCCTTGGAGACCCGTGCATACCCAATCAGCATTGCCGCCCAAACTCCATCAGATTAGACGGGCGGCACCCTGCAACCATGCACTGATTTTAGCAACGGGTTTTTTGGCGGACATGTTCCGGCCGTAACATGCTGGATCGGGTCGCCAGAAAAACGCTCGTTTTCCTGCCAGATCCATGCAGGAACGCAACGCGAGATGATGCTGTCCCGGGTCGGCCAGCGATCCGCCAGACAGGCTTGTACCGCTCAATCTCACGCAAGTGAGTTCAGTCACAGCAATGTGAGCCAGTCGCAATCAATGTGAGTTCATTCTCGGACAATTCGAGCCGAGCGCCGATCATGGTCTCAAATAATCCGAGCCCGAATCCGCGATGATCTCAAGCACAGGCGCGGATAGTCTCAAGCTGCTACAACTATGCGCCAGCCAGCTGGAGGAACGCATTGACCGCAGCTTCCGGCGGGAGCTGATCGTCGAGAGCACCCGCGCCGGCCTCAATTCACGATAGTCTCAAGCTGCTATTCGTAAGGGCTAACGCTGCCATCCGAAGGAACAAGCCCCTCGAGCATCTTTTCTTCGTCAGTCATCCCACCGAGGTGCATCTCCGTCCCGCGGTCAATCACAAGCCGCGACACCGTTTTCTCGATGATGCTCTTTTCATCCCTGCCCAAAGCGCGACGGTATCTCTCTTTCCCAATCTTGCGAACCAGCTCGTCGATCCGGCCCATGTCAAGCACCTCTCCCTGAGAGCCATAAATCGCCCTTATCTCTTCATCACTCAATTCTTCTACCGCCCTCGCCGCTGCAACACGCGGCTCGTCGTCTATTTCGACCATTTCACAAACCTTCCCTCGAAGAGTGCTCAATTCATCTGTGCTCAGAAGGCGCCGGTACCTGTCGTGCGCCAAAGCGAGAACCGTCCAGTCGACCTCTTCTGGAATGCCGTCCGCTCCCATATGAATGTTCTGGAGGATGGCGTTTTTCTGGTCGTCATTCAGCTCATCGACCACCACTCTCGCCCCGGCTGCCAGATTGTCATCCGAAAGCAGTTCCGAGTCCTTTGGGGGCCTGACCAGACTCCATCCCCTGATTCTGCCGTAGCTGTAGAACCCTCTGCCATCGCCTCTCGCGCGACTGAGCTGGGCGCTAAGGCTGACAGGAGTCGTGGCGATTCCTCGTTCCTGAAGTTGCCTAACCAGCATTGCTATAGGTGTCGTGTAGATGCCTGTCTTCTGGTTTTCCTCCAAGATTTCCCTCACCTCTTCGAGAATGTCCTTCTTTCTGGCAGCAGCATTGTCATCCGGCCTTTGCAAATCACGTCTCAGGATTCCCAGAATCTCGTGAAGTTGCTCTTGCTGGCTTTCAATTTGGTGCGAGATTTTTTGAAGCATTTCAGGAACTTCATGCATTTTCGGACCCTTTCAAGGCTCATGCTGCATTTTGGCAGCTGCACATACGTGCAGGCAGCAACCGTGAGGCCCATGACGAATTGAACATTCGTCATGGGCCGGGATGGAGCGCCAAACGCGTTTGGCGCTCACGACTTTTTTTCCGACTGCGCGAACAGAGCCAGGATGCTCACAATGAGCACGCCGGCCTCTGCAAGTTTGCGCAGGACTTCGATGTTCTTGTCGGTCATGTCTTTCTCCCTATTTGATCCATGTATTGTGCATGGATGTCAGATGATTGCTTATTTGACAACGATAAACTTCTGCCATTGAACTATCAATAACGATTTTCGGCGCATTTTGCCCTTGGTTCTCTTTCCATAACATACTGATTCTACAAACTGTTTTAGAGAAATCTATCGGCTCTGGCGGCAAACGACCCGGAACCGACGAGGCTGCGACGCGCCGACGCCTTGCCCTGCTTGTGCCTGCTTTTCCTCAATGCGTATATCCGGTATCGTTCGGCACAGGTCAGGTGGCGGCAGCCCTTCGGCCAGACGGTCTCCTTGTCTCGACGCAGAGACTGTCCGGCCGAATTGCAACATCCCGTGCCGACGCACAAAGAGGACGGTCTCGCATGAAATCCGACGAACCGGGAACCGTAAGGAAATTGTTTGCCAAACTGAGGCGGGAGCCGCTCCGGACATTTCCGGAAATGAACAAAACGCTGGATGCGCCCGGAATGCCGGGGGTCTACGTGATCTGCTGCCCACGTGGGGAAGAAGTCCTTTATGTCGGCAGGACGAGCCGGATCACTCGACGCCTGAAGCAGCACATGGGCCACAAGAGCGGGAAAAGATCGTCCTCATCGTTTGTGAAACGTTACGGGCCTCTCGGGGGAGACGGCTCCAGGCTTCGGCAAGACAAGCACATGTTCAGGTGTCTGGTGGTCGACGACGCGCGGGATCGCGCCCTGTTGGAAGCGTATGCGATCGGTCATCTCTGTCCCGCTCACGTCGGCACGGGCTGACCGCTTGAAGCCCCGAAAACCGGCCTGGTTTCGCGCTGTCCGGGGCGCCTGTTGAAACCGGGCAAGCGTGCGCGCCAGATGAAGTCCTGGCTCACAGAGCAGGCCGAAAGTGCCACCGCAGGCAGATCGTCCTGCCCGGCATGTCGGTCATCAAGAGGCTCTGTGCCGACGCCCTAGTCGCGGCAGAGCGCCGGATATACGCCCGGATTGCATCACGCCTCGACGGCTGAAGGCCGGAAAATCTGCTCCCGAGCTGCACGGCTTGAATGGTCCCAGCCGGTGCTGTCCTCTCCGGACGCTTCAGCCATGCGAGAACCGGGGCAGTGCGTTGACGAAATGAGCGGAATTCTCATTGTGTTAGGAGATGGTCAATCTCTTTCGCATTGGTGCCAACTCCGTCGCTGTCGTTGAGGTTCTCGCGGCACTCTGGAACTTCTTCCGCGCATGGGCGGGTAGCGGTTCAGTAACCGAGTCGCTTTCTCTTTCTCCCGGATTTGCGATGGGCATCTATTTTGGCCTTGCCGGCGGAGGCCTCTTCTTTCTTGCTTGCTTCAACTGGCAATGGGTCAATGCTCTGCGACCATCAACGCGCTTTCGGAAATTGGAGCCAAAACTGAAAGCAATGGCGTTTCGTTGGGTAGATCCGCCCACTTATGACATTGCCGAGATACGAGAATGGCTCTTTTCTGAGCCATTGGGGCGGCTGCGTCTTGGTTCCGGCTCTGGTGTTGGAGGGGGCCGGTGGTTCTGGAGCTGTTTCCCGGGCCGCAAAGCGGCCCGGGAAAGGAGGTTTTCTTGCCGCGTGAGCGGCACCGCTTTGCCAGGCGTCAGCCCGGCCTGCGAAGCAGGGGATGTGGAGATTCCCGATTGCCTGACGGGGCTTTCCGCTGCGGTCCAAGAGGCGGACCGCCACGCGCGAAGCGCCCTGTGTTAGATATACACCAGTTAGAATCTAGTTACGCTCCCGAAAACTGGTTGCAACATGTTGTTTACAAATCTGATTTTTTGATGTGGTGTGTTCAAAGTAACGAAATGGCGCGCCCAAGGTAACGAAATGAGCTTCAAATGGTGTGCTCAAGGTAACGAATATTGTCTTTTGAACACACCCTTGTTATCCTTTCACCATGGCCAATCTCGTTCCCCATCGGCATCGCCCGGACCTGTTCGTCGCCGACCTAACGGCAACTCCCCTCAAGGAGCTGGCCGAGCATCTTGAGTTTCCCTTCTTCGGCCTCGCGCCGCAGCCCCATCACGGCATCCGCCGCTTCGAGGACGAACATGGCAACTACATTGATTTGCTTCCGGGACCATACGGCCTTCCGACAATCCAGGACCAGGACATCCTGATCTACTGCATGTCGATGGCGATGGCCGAGGTGCGCCGGGGCCGCCCGGTCCCGGAGCGGGTGCAGATGACGGCCACGGACCTGCTGCGGTTTGCCAACCGCCCGACCGGCGGCCGTCAGTATGACGCAGTGGAACAGGCAATCTATCGCCTGACAACCCTGACCCTGAAGACGAACCTGCGCGGCGAGGAGACGACCTACACCGAGCTCTTCGGGATCGTGGACCGCGCCTCGATGGTCCGACGCCACAACCGCAAGGACCGCCCGGGCGCGCTTCTGGGCTGCTCGATCGTTCTCTCCGCCTGGATCCGCGAAGCGCTGGAAGCCCGGCGGGTGCTGACCCTGCACGACGACTACTTCCGGCTCCGGACCCCGCTGGACCGCGCCGTCTATCAGGTCGTCCGGAAGCACTGCGGCGAGCAGCGGGCCTGGACCATCGGCCTCGGCAAGCTCCAGGCCAAAGTCGGGTCCGGCCGCCGCACCCCCGATTTTCGCCGCCAGATCCGGACGGTGGCCAGGCGCTGGGTCGACCAGGACTTCCTCGACTACAGCATTCGCTTCGAGGATGCCGACGACCAGCTAGAGGCCCGCTACGCCGGCGGTCCCCGCCGGCTCCCCGCCGACCGGCAGCCGGCGGAGCGCCGCCTCGCGCCCCGGACCCTGGAGACGCTCCAGCGCGAGCATCCAGACCTCGATCCGGGGCAGATGGAACGGCTCTGGCGCCGCTGGGCCGCGAAGCGGCCCGATCCGCCCCGCAACACCCAGGCCGCCTTCCTCGGCTTCTGCCGGCGCTACGCCGAGCTCCGCGCCGCCGGCGACCGCCAAGACCGCGACGCCCCCCGCCCGACTCTGGGAGAGCAGGCGCACCCGGAAGCGCTGGCGTGGTGGCGCGCCCTGCCGCCGGAACAGCAGCAGGCTGCAGCCGAGGAGTTCCGGATCTGCGGCCGGGGGACGGACTGGGCCTTCGCCCGGAGCGACAAGCAGACCATCGAGACCGCGGCCGAGTTCTGGGGCGGCATCCGGCGGCCGTAGAGGCCGCCGACGGCGCGAAGGGGGCAGAGGAACTCTCAAACAAAGGCCCAATCGACCCCGACTTCATGCGACGCACGGTTAAGCGCTGACGAAGAGAAGCCAGGTAACCATGACAAGGCTGGGAATCCCCGAGGACTTGCGCACAACAGACCGGTTCCATCACATCGACATGGGATTCCTGAACTATCGACTGTGCATCAAAGCGCTGCTTCCAGACGAGCAAGAGCATTTCGGCCTAAACCCAATATAGGTACCGAAAGGCTGCGGTCGGGATGCGGGATGATATCCGGGCCCGCTGAGCGCGTTCCCGGGGATTCAGATCCCTTGAATTCGCTTCCGGCCTTCACCACAGCGCCATTCATAAGTGGATAGCCGGAGCCATCGGCGCGGCCTTTCCCGTCGAGGGGTTCAAGTCATCCGGGCCAGAAACGGCGCTCTGCAGGTGTTTGTGATGATTCGCGAGAGCTTGGTCTTTCTCGGCTCCGTTTCCTTCCGTCAATTGCCGTACTGATATTTGCCCGTTGGCATGAGAACCGTCGTGGTCGCCAAAGCTGCGACCGGATAGAGCAAAATCAGAATGTTGTAGGACGTGTCGAATGCTTCAGCTCGGCATTCGTGTTGCTGCCCATTGAGGTCGGTGAGGATGAGGGAAACCTTGTTCATTTTTCGACGAATGGGAATAACTGGCCACAAAGGATGGCACGGGGTGATGACATCGTCGGTACGACGCCCAAATCGGGCGAGGAAAGCAGGCGAATGCTCGATACGCCGCACCGGTGCCCGAAACCCGGAACCCGCGCCATTTTTTGGCGGTTCCAACACAAAGACGACACATGCTTTGGGGTTCGTGCGGGCAAACTCGCGAGTGGCGGCATAGACCGAAGCGCCGAATTTTCTGGCGAGCTTCATCGGCGTCTTGATTTCAAAAGGGGAATCCGCAGCATGTTTGGAGAAGGTCGAACCTTTGAACAGGAGAAAGCGAGCAAAGTTATTGGCTTCACGTTCGAACTGGTCAGCAATATCCGGGGCCAGAGTCTTCTCGCAATCCTGGAAGAAGCGAAATATTTTGCGATGGGCAGGGATATCGTGGTGCCCGGCTTCATGTAATTTGACGAAGGTCTGCCGTGCTTCGACAACAGTACTATCAACATGAATAAGGGCTTCGGACGCGTCATAGAGTCCGAAGACCTTGCCTATTGCTGTCTTGAGGTGAACGCCGACATCGGTGGCTTTCCCCCTGAGATAGGACACAATGGCGGCCGGGTCGAATGCATTGGTGGGCGCTAAGCGAACCCTTGCTGCGGCGAGAATATCATCGACTGGAACAGGGTAGCGGTCCCAAGCATCTGCGCGGTCGAGGAGCCGGTGGGCCTGCTCCTCGACCGCGCGACGATCCTCGGGGGCAAGGGTACTGTCATCAGGTCTTGCCATAGGCCTGCCTCCTGCTTCGTATGAACTGCAGGTATTTCAGCAATTCGGATTCCTCATCCTCGGTCAGGTTGTGTTCGGCGAATGTCGCTACCCGGCCATGACGAACTTCATCATCGGAACCACGGGGGGATGACATGAGGTAACCTGCCTTTTCCATCAGGTTCTCGAAACTGATGACGTAGGTCTCAGCGAGTGAATGGAGGATGTTCGGGGAAGGTTTGCCAATCCGGTCATTCTCGATCTGACTCAGATAGGCGTTCGAGACTTGCCGGTTGGTTGCCTCTTCGACTTCGCGCAGGGTCATTTTCCGATCCGTGCGAATGGAGGCGAGATATTTTCCAAGTGTCACGTTGCTCCTCTGGGTTATGGGTTTCGGGTTCTAAGAGTGTAGCTGCGGCGTGAATTCGGCTCAAGCATGCTCAATTCTTGCTTGACATGCAAAGCATGCATTCTTAAATTTGCAGAAGGGAAATAGATCGGAAAGGTTAGACCATGGAAACATTGGAAAAAATCGGTCGCGAACCGTCGGAGTGCGGTGATTCGGGAGTGGAAGCAATCCTCGACGAGGTCATCGACCTCGAGGAATACGCGAAGCTCGGCAAGCGGCCGCCTCTGGCGAGGGGATACCGCCTCAAGGTGAACTCTGATGCCTACGTCGTGCATGACCCAACACCGACAGGGCTGGAAATTCTGACGCTGGCGGGGCTTCTGCCAGCGAGAGACCATACGCTCCGGATCAAGTTCTCTGGCGAACGGCCTCGCAAGGTGGGGCTCGACGAGAAGGTCGATCTCCGTCGACCAGGCGTCGAGAAGTTCAAGGCTTTGCCACGCGACCAAACCGAAGGCTAAGGGCATGGCGCTGCGTCGCGACTTCGACCTGCTGGCGCAGGACAGGACGTTCCTAGAGGAGTACGGGCACCCTTGGGAGACCGTCTTGGATGGCTCCCAATGGGTGCTGCTCCACGAGTTTCCGACATCCAGCAGGTACAACCATCTCCAAGTGACAGCGGCCATTCGTATGGAAACCGGCTATCCGAACGTAGGGTTGGATATGGTGTACTTCTCTCCGGCACTCGTGCGGAAAGATGGCAGGCCGATCGGAGCGACGCAGGCCACGCAGGTGATTGACGGAAAGACCTATCAACGATGGTCGCGGCACCGCACCGCACAGAATCCTTGGAGACCCGGGTTCGACTGTCTGGAGACGCATGTCTTCTTGGTCGAGGACTGGCTCGCGCGAGAGTTCGAACGATGACTGTGCCCGTCAGTCTTTCGCTGTCCGGCGATCAGCATGAGCATCTGAAGAGCTTTCTCTTCCCTGGCGATGGGAAGGAAGCCGTGGCACTTCTCCTGTGCGGGCGTCGTGCGGGCGACAGGCGAGAACGCTTGATTGTGCGGGAAATCCAAGGCGTACCCTACGACTATTGTTCGGAACGTACGGCCACGCGGGTTACATGGTCACCGGAGTATGTCGCCCCGATGCTTGACCGTGCTGCCGAGGAAGGGCTGTCGGTGATCAAGGTTCACAGCCATCCTTCGGGCAGTGAGGCGTTTTCGGAAACCGACAATGAGAGCGATGCCCGAATTCTGCCCATGATCCGCGGATGGGTGGAAGCAGATATTGCACACGGAAGCGCGGTAATGCTTCCCGATGGGGTGATGTTCGGTCGAGTGCTGCGCTCCGGCGGAGCGGTGGAACCCATCGAGTGCATTGCGGTCGCAGGCGACAATCTGCACTTCTGGTACGCCGATTCGGGCGGTGCGGGGGTGCCGGGATTCGGCGCGTCGCGAGGGCAGATCTTCGGCGAAGGCACGATTGAGCGAATGCAGCGCTTGTCGATCGCCGTCGTTGGCGTCTCCGGGACGGGCAGCCCCGTGATCGAACAGTTGCAGCGCCTGTGTGTCGGTGAGCTCCTTATCGTCGATGACGATCATATGGAAGTGCGCAACGTCATTCGCGTGCTGAACTCGACCATGGTGGATGTGGACGAGAAGCAGCCCAAGGTTGACGTCCAAGCTAATGCAATCGAGCGGACCGGATTGGGAACCCGAGTAATCCGTATCAGGCGGAATCTTTGGAATCCGGAGGTGGTTCGGGCCGTGGCACAATGCGACGTGCTGTTTGGATGCATGGACAGCATCGACGGGCGGTATCTGCTGAACGCGTTGGCGGCCTACTACACGCTGCCATATTTCGACATTGGCGTGAGGCTTCAAGCCGTCCCGAGCGGGCCCGGGAAGGGACGGATTCGCGAAGTGTGCGGAACGGTCAACTATCTGCGCCCGGGACGATCGAGCCTGATGAGCCGGGGGCTATTCACCATGAGCGACGTTGCGGCTGCGGGTCTGAGGCGCAACGACCCCGAAGCACATCGGCAGCAGGTGAAGGACGGCTATATCAGGGGAACAGCCGTTCAGCGCCCAGCCGTGATCAGCGTCAACATGTTCGCCGCAGCCCTCGCGGTGAACGAGTTCCTTGCCCGGCTCCATCCCTTCCGGGAAGAACCCAATGCAACCTGGGCAGCGGTGGAATTCAGCCTCGCGAGCATGGAGCTGTTTGGAGATCCGGATGAAGGCATCTGCGAACTGATGGCGGGGAATGTGGGCAAGGGCGACGTGACACCGCTGCTCGGCATGCTGGAATTGGCAGAAAAGCGGGCAGCGGCGTGAAGTGGCGGCGCCGCGTCTTCAGGCGGATCCGCGAATGGGCGGAGCATTGGTTCGTCCCACCCTACCGGACGATGGTGGTGGAAGAATCGTTACCGATGCAACTCCTGCAGCGAACCGTCTACATCGTGCGCGAGGACGGGTTTGACGAGCAGGTCGCGCTGCTTTGCCCATGCGGTTGCGGGCAGGTTCTGCAGATGAACCTGCTGCCCGATGAGCGGCCCCGCTGGCGTGTAACGCGAAACACCGATGGAACGGTGACACTATATCCGTCGGTTTGGCGGAAAAAGGACTGTGGCTCGCACTTCTGGTTGCGGAAGGGCCGTATCCGATGGTGCTATGCGTACCGGAGTTGATCATCACGTATAGCCCTCCGGAGGATCCCAATCTCCCCCTTCGCACCGACCCTGTGATCGCCGCCGAACCCGGGCTGCGAATGATTTATAGGTCATGTCCTGGGCGAACGCCTCCAGCAGGTCCTTGTATTCGTCGAAGCGCTCCCGGGCCGCAGGCAGAATCCGTGGCAGGTTCGTTCCCACGAATTTGAGCAGCCGCTGGTCGGGCTCGTTGCCCACACGAATGTCGTGGTATCCCAGCAACCGCTTGTGGCGAGCCTTGTCGGCCAGTTCACGATCAGCCTCGGGCAGAAGCTGGTTGTAGGTTTGGTGGAACACAACGCCGCAAGGGGACAACACCTTGAATGTCACGAACGGGATGCGGCGGCCGATCAACACCGGAACGCAGTCGAGCTGAACGACTTTCCCGAGCAGGTCGGTGATCTCTTCCCGGTCGGGATACAGCCACTCCCGGATATTCTTGGCTTCAATGCCGGCCCAGCCCGCTTCCGGACCCCGGACCAGAAAGTCCAGCCGCCGATCGCCCGCAAGACGCCTGCCGCTCAGCGATTGCGGAGGTTCCTCCTTGGAATACAGGCGGTCGTCGCCATGGTCATCGGCCGCGAGATTGGGAAACGCGCCGAGATACTCGAGAGTGGTCTGATGCTGGAGCGCCTTGTAGATGGCAATTTCGAGACATTGGCCCACCCGCTTGCCGCGGCTTCCTTTGGTGAAGCGCCTATATACCGGAAGTTGTTCGTCCAGCCGTTTCCGGACGTCGGCCTGAGGAGTCTCGGGCAAATGGAACCACCGCACTCCACCCTCCTCAATCACGTGGATTCGCCCCTCTTCAATCAGGGCGTTGCGAACCGGGGTCAGGACATGCGGGTCTACACGCAGATTGCCGGGGCCGGCGTCCGCGATCTTCTGCTCCAGCGTCCTCGCGGTCGCAACGCGGTGGTTACTGAGGACGCGCACCAGGCGATAGCGAGCCATTCTTTTCCGCAGGTTTTCGTCATCTACCATCATGAGTCCCGCATTGATGGTTATATATATTTAGCAGTATTTCGACCTTGGCTTTATCCACGAAAGTATATATGGTAATGCACATTACCGCAACCTCTCTGGAAGGAATGCCGCACATGCGCGGGGATTGCATCGAGTCGGCGGCCGAGCTGGCCTGCGAGCACGGGGTCCCGCCGAAGGCGTTCCGCGACGCCCTTCGGAATGCGAAACGAAGCGGCAGGCTGCCCTGGCGCGAAGCCGTCGACGGAACCCGCTGCCGGGCGCCGCGCGCCAGCGGCGCCCGCGAGGACATGCTTGCCGTTGTCCGGACCCTGGCCGGCCGGGGACCCTAGCATGACGGAATCCCCCGATCCGCCGCCGGTCCCGGCCCTCCCCCTGGCCACCCGGCTCCCCGCCGACCGCAGCCCTCTCCGCGTCTACCTCGCGGGCCTCGCCGCGGGCGACGGCCGCCGCTCGATGGCGGCCACCCTCGCGCAGGCCTCCACGCTGCTCGGCTGCCCGGATCCGGAGGCCTGCCCCTGGCACGAACTCCGCCACCGGCACGTCGCCGCCCTCCGCGCCGCCCTCGCCAGCCGCTACGCGCCGGCCTCCGCCAACAAGGCCCTCTCCGGGATCCGCGGCGTCCTCCGCGCCACCTGGCGCCTCGGCCTGATCCCGACCGAGGACTTCCGGCGCGCCATCGACGTCCCGGCGGTCCGAGGATCGCGGCTGCCGGCCGGCCGGTCCCTCGACGCCGGCGAGCTCGCCGCCCTCTTCCGCGCCTGCGCCGACGGCACCGCCGGCGGCGCCCGGGACGCCGCAGCCTTCGGGCTGATGTTCGGCTGCGGCCTGCGCCGATCCGAGGCGGCCGCAGCGCGCCTCGGAGACCTCGATCCCGAAACCGGCGCCATCCGCGTCACCGGCAAGGGCAATCGCGAGCGGACCGTCCATGCGCCCCGGGGCGCCAGGGCGGCGCTCGACGCCTGGCTCGCCCATCGCGGCCGGGACGAGGGCCCGCTGCTCGCGCGGGTCTCGCAGGCCGGCGCCGTCAGCCTCCTGCCGGTGACCGCCCAGTCGCTGATGGCCCGGCTCCGCAGGCGCGCCCGGGAGGCGCGGATCGCGCCCTGCTCGCCGCACGACCTCCGGAGGTCCTTCGTCTCCGCCGCCCTCGAGGCCGGCGCCGACCTCGCCATGGTCCAGGCGCTCGCCGGGCACTCCAGCCCGGCGACCACGGCCCGCTACGACCGGCGGCCGGAAGCCGCGAAGGCCGCCGCCGCGCAGCTCGTGCACGTGCCCTTCGGGTGAGGACCCCGGCGGACCCGATCAGAGTTGACACCGCCACGGTCCGGTTTACAGGTGCATGTTCGGGACATGGCTGGAGCAGTACTTTAAACTCGATCAGGAGGGCGATCTCTAATGCAGGAGCAAATCAAGACCAGGTTGGACGGTCTCATCGACCGCGGTGAAGACGTCACCGGAGAAACCGTAAAGACCGCACTCTGCCTAGCATGCCGCGACTTCAACCCTGCCCTTTATCGGTACGCGACAAATGTCGACGAGGGCGCTGCCGAAGGCAATGAGTGGCTCTATGACGTTACCGGTCTAGAGTACGACAGCGATGAATTTCTTGTCCGGGTTGCACTCGCCGCCGAGTGCGAGTGGGGGGCACAAGACCAGATTTACTACGATTTCGAGAAGCTTCTTCTAGCTCGCGCAGACCTCCGGGTAATGGTGTTCGATGGTTATAGGCAACCTGGGTACAACGAGATATTTCAGGTCTTCGCACAATACATAGGCCGGTGCGCCCACACCGGAGTTGGTGATGCTTGGTTATTCGGTGCATGGACAGAAGAGCAATTCGTCTACCGCCAACTCCACGCCTTCGAATAGGATGCAATCAACCGCCCCCATGCTGGCCGACAGAGGCCCGCCGAAAGGTGCGTATCCAAAATGTTGCCGCACGGCTTTCGCCGGACACGCCAGCCCCGCGACGACCGGCGGCCTGAAGCAGCCTAGACGCCCGCCGCGCAGCTCGCCCACGTTCCCTTTGGCTGAGAACGCCGATAGACTCGTTTCGGGTGTCGTCAAGGGTGCAAGATTTGCCGCTCGTGGGTATTTGCCCATGCATTTGGCCTCAAGCGGGGCGTGAGCGCCTGTTTCGGGGCGAGAATGACCGGCGATCCGGATCGAAATCGGGTTCCCCACTTCCACTCTGAAGTGCAACCTCGGCATTTCCGCAGCGAGCGCATTGCCCGAGCTGGGGAGATGGTTCGGTGATGGTGAATCCAGGCCTTGGGACAACGGAGATCGGCGCCTGAGGCGGCTGAAGTTTCGTCGAACCGGAGCGTAGCCGCGCCTTCCGGAACGCCTCGGCCGGAGTCGGTCGACTGGA
This sequence comes from uncultured Amylibacter sp., assembly GCA_963662815.2. Taxonomy (GTDB): domain Bacteria; phylum Pseudomonadota; class Alphaproteobacteria; order Rhodobacterales; family Rhodobacteraceae; genus JAPPHA01. The sequence continues at coordinate 7,183 of CAXXWA010000012.1, read as the reverse complement.
ATCCGTTCTGTGCATGTGGGAATGTTGATAATTTTACAGATTGCCATGTATACAAATACACAATAATGGAAACTTGCATGGCCCGCTCGCCGACAAATCTCCGCGCCAGAAGGTTGCTCGATCTCCAGCCACAAGAGAACGAGGCTACGATTCGCCACCACCTGTGCCAACTGCTCGAAGGATTGACCGAAGGCAGTAGCGAGATGGTGCTGGAACATCCGACTCCAGGCGGACGGAGCGACATCTACCTGCCACGTCTTCGTACCATTATCGAGGTCAAGACCCATGGAGGTGCTGACAATCCCAATGCTGCTCCAGACGGCGGTGAAAGCCCGTTCGAGCAGTTACAGCGCTATGTGCTGGCGGAAATTGAACGCGCAAGGGGAGAAGAAAAAAATAACAACCGACGCTGGACCGGGATCCTGACCGACGGCACAACCTGGCACATCTGGAGTTGGGAACACCGACACAACCCCGCTGCTCAGCCGGAACAGTTCCGTTATCGCACAGCACAACCTGCCGCCCTAGTTCAAAGACTGACCACCCTTCTGGAAGGCGAATTAGTCGGAAAACCTTGGATCCCTGAAGACCCCGTTGACCTGTTTCGCGAGTTCGCCGATCGGCTCCGCGACATCCATGACGGAATCACTAATCAACACCAGTTGGCGAAACTGGAAACCAAGAGACTGCTCTGGCTCGAGATGCTGCAAGGATCTGGCATGGCACCTCAGACCAAGGCAGCTCAGGATCGCCTGTTTGTCGCTCACACGTTTCTCGTCAGTCTTTCCAGAGGTGTAGCTCACACGGTCACGCATCCCCTGATGTGTCCCGACCCGCAGGAGCTTCTGAGCGATGGTTTTGTTTCCTGGCTTCTGGACACGCACGAGGGAAAGACTCTGGCCCGCAATCTGCTCTCCCGTATTGCAGAATACGAATGGCGGCAGACCCGCGGCGACGTCCTGCGCCCACTCTACGAACGTTTTGTAAGTGACAGCGACCGCAAGGACTTCGGCGAGTTCTACACCCCCGACTGGTTGGCTGAGATGCTGGTGCGAGACGTGCTCGACGATGATTGGTGTGCACAGTCTATCGAGGCTGCCCAACTCGGCGGGGAGGCGTTGCAAGGCACAGGCGTGCTCGACCCAACTTGCGGCTCGGGAACCTTCCTCTACCACGCAGCGCTGCGCCTCCTGAAGCAACCGGCCATGAATGATCTGTCGGAGGTGCAACAATCCGATGCGGTTTGCCGGCTGGTCAACGGCATCGACATCCACCCCGTAGCGGCAGAGTTCTCGCGGACGACAATCCTGCGGGCGCTTCCCGCCCCGCCTTCGGACGGCCCATCGGCTGTGCGCATCTACCAAGGCGATACGATGATGCTGCGGGATAATGAAAACAGTCTGTTCCGCCCTCAGAACGGGGAAATCAAGATTTGGACGCCGCGGGGAACGGAAATTTCGCTGCCCAGAAGCTTCACCGAACTGCCGTCATTCCCGGATCTGCTCCGCCGCTTGGTGCTTTCTGCCGCGAATCACCAGAACTTGCCCGGTCCCGTCCGTAACTCTGTTCCGGATCATGCCGACCGGCAGATGATCGAGGATTGTCATCAGAAATTCGGTGAAATTGTCGAACGCGAGGGCAATTCCGTCTGGACCTGGTACATCACGAACATCACTGGTCCGGAACAGTTGAAGCGCCGGAAGATCAACCGCATCGTGGCTAACCCGCCCTGGGTGAAGATGGCGGCCATTCAGGTTCCGGAGCGCAAGCGGGCCCTAGAGGCTCTAGCCGGAAAGAACCCCGTCCATCCACAACTAAACCTGTGGACAGGTGGAATTCAGGCACCGCATTTCGATATCGCTCAACTGTTCGTCACGCGCAGCCGTCAACTCTACCTAGTCGACCCGGATAGAGATCCCGCCGCCTGGGTGGTCAAGGCATCGGCTCTGCGGGCGGGCAACTGGGAGAAATTCCGCCAACGGCATGGCGGCATCCTAGCGCAGAGTCTCGACCTGTCCGATGTGCAGGTGTTCGGCAGCGGGGATGCTCGGCGCTCATGCGTCCTCTACGATTCGCGTCCCTCCGGCCTGCCGCAGGATGCTCGCGTGTTGAAGGCAAGCTGCCCCGACCGGCGTCCTGGGCCCGCTTCGACTTCAGAGGAAGCCGCCGCACTTCTGCGCTGGCACGCCGAAGCTCGATTCCCGCGGATCCCTTCGGACTACAAACCAGAAGAGTGGAAAAACGGTGCCACCATATTTCCGTACGTCTTGGTAACAGTCGATCATTCGCGACCAGCGCAACGGCGGGGTTACCTCACCGTCACCACTAGGCGTGCCAAGCAACCACCCTGGTCCAACATCGAACCTCTCACCGGTGATGTACCGGATGCCTGGATTGCTCCACTTCTGAGATCCGAACGCCTCCTTCCCTTTGGTCTCTCTCCCCACCTCCCAGAGTATTTCATCATACCGCGCGGTGATGACGGCCGCCTGCTCACCGAACAGGAGGCAGCGAAAGAACCTTTCTGGGAGGAACTCGACGGCCTTTACCGGGAGTATCGCGGCCAAGGGAGGAGCACACCGCAGACCCTTCTCACCCGGATCAACCACAACAGAGGGCTGTCAGTCCAGTTTCCTCTGCGCGAATCCGGACGTTGGCTGGTTGTCTATCCGGTCTCCGGCGACATCATGCGTGCTTGCCGAATTCCAGAGGGCACGATGAGCCTCCAGCACACGATTTTCAGACGCCCGACAGAAACTACAGAGGAAGCGGCCTTCTTGATTGCCATGCTGAACGCTTCGAATCTGAAGACCGCATTCGTACAATCGCGTGCAAGTGGACGACATTTTTCCAAGAATCCTTGGAAAGCCGTGCCCGTACCTTTCTTCAACCCGAACGACGAGAACCACACGCAACTGGCGGCCCTAGCCGAACAGGCCGAAGAGATTGTCCGGACGATGATCGCCGAGGATGGAGACGACTGGCCGCGGGGCCAGGTCGCGGCATCCAACCGCATCCGGGAGCGGCTTGGGGCAGATAGGGCCGTGCGAGAGATCGACACCCTAGCGGCCCGTATCCTGCCCGACCATGTGCACCAAGGATAACCTCTTCGTTTTGCCTGGCCAAACAGGAAGAAAACTCGCATTCTACATGTAAAAATGTATACATGCACACAATAGCCATCCTCTCGCAAAAGGGCGGGACCGGGAAAACAACCCTCGCCCTCAATCTGGCAATCGCCGCCGAGGCGCTCAACCGTTCAGCTGTCGTAATCGACCTCGATCCGCAGGTAAGCGCCAAAACTTGGCATGACAGTCGTATGGCTTCAAAACCTGTCGTGGTCTCTGTACAGGCAACCCGACTCGAGAAGGCTCTTCACACCGCTAGGCATCATGGCGCACAGATCGTTTTGATCGACACAGCACCACATGCAGAGAGTTCTGCGCTCATTGCAGCTCGTATTGCCGACCTAGTGTTGATCCCCTGCCGCCCGGGAATTTTGGATTTACGGGCAATCGGAGCCTCGGCCGACGTATGCCACCTCGCCAGAGTATCCGCCTTTGCGGTACTCAACGCCGTACCGGCACGGGGGCCGCTTGGTGAAGAGGCTGCCGCCGCGATTGCCGGCTATGGGCTGGAAGTTGCACCGGTGCGAATCGGGCAACGCATGGCCTTTGTGCATTCGTTGACGGCGGGTCAGGGAGTTCTGGAACATGATTCCGGAAGCAAAGCCGCACAGGAAATTCAAGATCTATACACGTGGATATGTACACATGTATAGACGCACACAAAGTAAGGAGCGACAGCGCACCAATGAGCAAAAGACCCAGCCTTGCCGAAGCACTTCATAGCGTCGAAGATCTGAAAGGATCAACGACGATTCAAGACAACAAAAGGGTACTTGGCAAAAAGTCGGCAGCCAAAACCGGACAACCACTGAGTCGGCAAGGGACAAAAACAATCGCCGGTCATTTCGACCCGGCTGTATCGCGGCAATTCCGCATCCTTGCGCTGGAACAAGACAGGACAGGACAAGACCTTCTGGGGGAAGCGCTCAATGGTTTGTTCAAAAAATACGGTAAGCCGCCGATTGCCTGATTACCTCCCGCTTCTTGGCTTGAACACGACCGTGCATTCCTGCCGCTCGCCGCTTTCCCAGGCCCTGTCGCGGCAGGCCCTGTGCCTTTCCGCCTCTTCCGGACCGGCGTCGATCCAGGTCAGGACGCCGAGGGTTCGGCGCCGCTCCGGATCGTTCGCCTCCATCATCCGCCACGCCGCGCCCCAGTAGCTGTCGCCCATGATCGTCGCCGCCATCCTCGTCTCGCCCCCGTCCGGCAGGGCCCAGAGCCCGAGAAGGATCGCGATCATGCCGCAGAGAGCGCCGGCCGCGGAAAGCAGCTGCAGGCTTCGACTCTGCTGCGCCCGCGCCGCCGGACGCGCGACGATCCCGTCCATCTTCCGGCCCAGCGCCTCGAGATCCCGGGTCGCGCCGGCGAGCTTCGCATCCCGCTCCTCCAGGGCCCAGGACGCGCCGTGAAGGTCCCGGGCCGCCTCCGCAATCCGCTGCTTGCCGAGGGCTTCCGCGAGCGCGTCCTGCTTCCGGACGAGATCGTTCACGCTCTTCCCGAGCCGGCCCAGCTCGCCGGCGTATTCGGTCCTGATCAGGTCCCCCAGAACGCCCGTGTGCCGCGCCAGGGCCCGGTCCAGCTCCTGCAGCCGGACCGCGGTGTCCTCGTGCTGCCCCCGGATGGCCTCGGCGATCTGCTCGAAGGCCCGGGCAACCGCCTCGGCGGCGTCGCCGTCGCCGTCGTCGGCGAACGGATCCCTGTCGTCCATCGCGCTCACATCTCGAACCCGAAGCCGCGGTCCAGGCTCCGGACCCTCTCCCTCTCCCGCTCCCGGCGCTGCCGCTCCGCGGCCTGCCTCTCCCGTTCCTGCCGCCTGCGCTCCGCCTCCTGCCGCGCGAGCTCCTTCGCGAGGATCCGGCGCTGAATCGCCTCGGCCGCGCGGTCCGCGGCCTCCGGAACGGGCAGGGGGCCCTCCCGCTCCGGAAACGTCAGGAACGCCTCCCCGAGGGAGGGCAGGGCGGACGCGCCGAGAACCGCCTCGAGGCCGCGGCGCAGCCCCCGGCCGATCCGGACCAGGAAGCCCGCCAGCCCCCGCCGCGCAAGGAAGCCCTCGGTGTCCAGCGCGTTCCGCTTCAGCCCCGAGCGCGACAGCCGCCGGGCCAGGCCCCCGAAGTCCCGGAAGGTCTCCCGCGCCGCGAAGATCGTCGCGTCGTCCCGGTGCCGGGTCATCGCCACGTAGGCGAGATGCCGGTCCATCGTCGGCCCCGCGAGCACGAAGGTCCGGTCGACCGTGGCCCCCTGCGCCTTGTGGATCGTCGCCGCGTAGCCGTGATCGAACGACCGGAACTCCGACGGATCGATCCGGACCGGATCCGCCCGGCCGTCGAGGCGGACCCGCAACTCCCCGCCCGCGACCGCCTCCACCGTCCCGAAGCTGCCGTTCCGCACCCCGAGCCGGCTGTCGTTCTCCAGGAACGCGATCCGGTCGCCGGCCGCGAAGGCCCGCTCGCCGTGCGCCGTCCCGATCCGCGTCTCGTCCTCCGCGAGGAGCCCGATGTGCTGCAGCCCAAACCGGACCAGCCGGTTCAGGTCCGCCACGTCGGCGCGGCGGTGCGCCAGCGCCAGCCGGGAGGCCTCCGGACGGTCCCGGACGTGCCGCGCGTACTCCGCGGCAAGGGAAACCTTCGCCGCGTCCGCATGCGCCCGCCAGACGATCCCGCCGGCGCCGGCGTACAGCTCGAGACCCTCGCGGGTCCGGTGCCCGGAGAACAGCAACGAGGCCTCCCGCTGCCAGTCCCGCCGCTGGCGCCGGACCGTCGAGAGCGCCGCGACGCCGCAGCGCTCGGCGACCGCCCGGAAGGGCGCGCCGGCCCCGATCGCCTGCAGCTGCTCCGCATCCCCCGCCAGGACCGCCTTCGCCCCGCGCCGCTCCACCTCCCGCAGCACCGGCGCCAGCTGCGCGGTCGACAGCATCCCGGCCTCGTCGATCACCAGGACGTCGCCCGCCCCCAGCCGGTCCTCGCCCCGCTCCCAGCGGTGCGCCCAGGCCGAGAGCGTCCGGGACTCGATCCCGGAGGACTCCTGCAGGCCGTCGACCGCCTTGCCGGCGAGCGCCGCCCCGAGCACCCGCCGCCCCGAGCGCTCCCAGGCGTCCCGCGCCGCCGAGAGCATCGTCGACTTGCCGGCCCCGGCCACCCCGGCGATCACCGCGATCCGCTCCGGACCGGTCGCGTGGCGGAACGCCGCTTCCTGCTCCGGCGCGAGGCCGGAGCCGGCCCCGGCCGCCTCCATCGAACGCCCGCAGGCCTCCAGCGCAGCCGCCTGGAGATCGGCGGAAACCGCGCAGCTCCGGTCCTCCCGGAGCCCGGCCGCGCACCGCGCCATCTCCGTCTCCGTCCGGATCGTCCGCCGCGTCGTGTAGCGCCTCGGGGAGCCCGGCCTCGCGTCCTGCGCGATCGTCACCAGCTCGGGAGACTCCATCACCGCCCGCAGAACCGCTTCCACCGCCTCCGGATCCCGCACCGCGCGCGCTGCGGCGCGCTCGATGTCCGCGGCGCCGAACACGCTCCTGCTTTCGGAAACCAGCTGCAGGACGTCCTCCGCGCGCCCGAGCAGCGCCTCCAGGTTCCACGCCCGCCCCGCGGCGTCGAGGTCCGTGCGCTCGACGTCGATGCCGCGACGCGACATCGCCGTCGCGTGAACCCCGACCGTCCGGACCGGCTGGATCGTCAGGCCCCGGTCCGCGTGCGAGCGGTGGTCGATCCGGACGTCGTGCCCCGCGCGCGCCAGCGCGTCGTTGGCAAGGTCCGCCCAGCACGCCCGCCACTCCCGGACCTGGTCGTGCGAGGTCGCGAGGCCCGCCCGCTTCAGCCAGCCGTTCTCGCGCTCCAGACGGATCTTCCCGCCGAGACCCTCCGCGGAAACCTCCCGGACCGTGAGCAGGATGTGGGCGTGGACGTTGCGCTGGTCGCCGGCACGGGACGCGGCGTGAACGGCCCAGTCCGCCGCGGCGCCGTAGCCGTCCGCAAGCGCCTGCGCGAAGGCCTCCGCGAGATCGCGCCTCTGGGCGTCCGCGAGCTCCTCCGGAAGCGCGACCTCGAACTCCTTCGCCGTCT
>CAXXWA010000011.1:0-12570 GCA_963662815.2 uncultured Amylibacter sp. | reverse complement strand
TGTCAACAGGCCCTAGTTTCAATACCACACCACCTTCTACCCAATTTTTTCGCAACGACCGCGGATGTGCCGCTTCCCATGAACGGATCGAAGATGAAATAAGTTTCCTTAGAACTCGCAAGAATCAGTTTTGCAAACAACTTTTCCGGTTTTTGATAGGGTGCGGCGTATTTTCAGGCATTGACCAGAACTGCACCGTCAAATCCGTCCATACATTTGACGAATGCCTCAATCTATAGTTGCCATCGCCTTCCCGCTTCCAATCCTTCGGTTCTGATACCACAGGGTTGGGCGCCAAGACCCTGCACTTCAACTTTACGGAATCCACACCGAAACAATAACTATCTGAACTAAGAGAAAGACCAGATGTCTTCCGCATTATTCTTCCAATTCCACTTCACTCCTCGTCCTTTTCGCCGCTCCCAAGTAATTCTATTCCGAGCAAAAGACGCCCTTCCTGGATTGGAAAAATTATCCTTTATGTGTTCCAGTCTGAGCACACATAGGATGTAGAATCAGGTTTCATCATTGGAGATATCAACTCAACAGTTTTCCGAATCCATGTTGCGTAAACATTTTTACGTAGCTTTCTGAAGGAATTGCCATTGAAGTTATTTATTAAGTTGTAAGGAACGTCAAGAATAAGTAAGATGACGAACTCTGTAGGAAAGTGGGGAGCAATTTCAAAAAAGTTTCCGGCAACCAGCTGGCAGTCAAAATGATGGCTATCAACCGACTCTTCAATTCGCAAAATCTCCCCTGTAAGTTCAAGGATCTCCTCTGGAGTACATGTCAAAGTGTAACTGCTCACCCCCCGGTGCCACTCTAAAGTACAACGCCAGAGGTGGTGGCGCCCGCGTCTTTCGGTGCAGGATGTCGCAAATCGGCCAGATGGCGGCGACAATCGCTGTGTTGAAGCAAGGTGACTGTCATGCCGAAGGGTTGCCGCCACCTGACCTGTGCCAAACGATGCCAGACTCACGTGCTTAGGAAAAGCGGGCTGTCTGATTTGGCCATTGCCCGGCAGCTCCGCCGGGACTGGGCGACGGTCCGGCGCAACAGTGGCGGCCGCGGATGCCGGCACAAGCAGGCGTAGGGCAAGGCCTCGGCGTGGCGCAGCCCCGCCTCGTCGGCTGCCGGAAAGATGACGCCGGAGCGGTGGCGGACGGTGGAGGACAGGCTGGCGGAGGGCTGGAGCCCCGAGCAGATCGCCGGCCGCTTCAGGAAGGAGGCCGTTTCCATGGCGGGCCGGAAGTGGATCCATCAGCACGTCTGCGCCGGCCGGAAGACCGGGGGCAGGCTCTTCCTGTTCCTGCGTCGGCTCGGGAAGAAGCCGAACCGGAAGGGCGGCCGCCGCTTCGGCGTGGCTTGCACCGTCTGGAGATCGCGGCTACGCTCCGGTTCGAGGAGACTTCAGCCGCCTCGGGCCGCGATCTCCGGCGCCCCGAGGCTTGGAATCACTATCACCGGGCCGTCTCCCCGCCCGGGCAGCGCGCTCGCTGCGGAAGTGGCCGGTGCCGCACTGCAGAGTGGAAGTGGGGGCTTAAATGGGAGAGGGCGATGCCTCACATGTTGGACGTTTTCGAGGTCGAATCCAAGAACCGGGATCTCACCGCCATAGAGCGGCTAGAGCTTCCGGCACGTGAAGAGAGGAAAATGCCGGTCCCGGACGCCTTTCGGGCGGGACCTGTTAGTGATTGGCTGCTCTCTGATGGTGATCTGAAGGGGAACCTTTGGCGGCATCAGGCTCTCGCACTTGAGGCATTTGCGACTGGCAATAACGTGGTTCTGTCAACAGGGACCGCATCTGGCAAGTCCTTGATGTTTCAGGCAGCTGCAATCAAAGCGCTTCAGGAAGACAACGAATCCAAAGTTTTGGTTTTCTATCCTCTCAAGGCACTGGCAGCAGACCAGCATGTGAGTTGGCGCCGTATTCTCAATAAGGCATGCATGCCGGAAAACTGGATTGCAAGTGTCACGGGTGACGTTCCGATGCACGAGCGCAGCATCGCCCTTGAAAGGGCCCGGATCATAATTGCGACGCCAGATGTCTGCCACGCTTGGCTCATGCGGGAACTAGCCAGTCGTGCTTCGAAACGCTTTCTTGCAAGTCTGGATCTCCTGATTATTGATGAAGCACATGTGCTTGAGGCCGTGTTTGGAAGCAATGCTGCCTTCCTGTTCCGGCGGCTCCAAGCTGCGGCGCGAATCTGCCGAGCCAAGAGACGGGAGGATCGCGGCTTCTCGGTCATCGCCGCAAGTGCTACCATCGCCAATCCTGGGGAGCACCTCCGCGCTTTGACTGGGCTTGATTTTGTTGTCATTGATGAGAAACAAGACGGGTCCCCACAACATGCTCGTTCCCTCCTGCACTTGGCTTGCGAGACCAGTGAGGCACAGGGCACAATATCGGACCTTCAAAGAGATCTTGTCGAGCGCTCCGATTCAGGTAGCTTCATAACTTTTGTCGACTCGCGCCAAGGCGTTGAACGGCTTGCAGCCCAAACCGAGCACAATCTCGTAAAGCCCTACCGGAGCGGCTACGAGGCTGAAGATCGAGTTGCGATAGAAAAGGCACTGCGCTCCGGTTGTCTGCGAGGCGTTGTTGCGACATCAGCGCTCGAACTGGGTATCGACATTCCCCACTTTGCGGTTGGTTTGAACCTCGCACTGCCGACGTCGCGGAAGGCATTCCGGCAGCGGTTGGGAAGAGTGGGAAGGTCTACACCCGGCGCATTTGCTGTTGTGGCCGAACCCTATGCTTTCAGGCGGTACGGCTCATCACTTGAGGACTACTACCGGGGTTCGATTGAACCATCTCATTTGTACGTCGATAACCGTTTCGTTCATTTCGCTCATGCAAAGTGCCTGGCAGATGAACTCGACATGTTGGGGGTAAGGGGGCGATCGGTTCCGCCAAGCAATATCGATTGGCCGGCCGGTTTTGCAGATGTCTACGAGTTCGCAAGAGTGGGTGGCGCAAGGGCACGTCCGCGCGAGTTCGACCATATTGCCAGAGTCGGTGGTGACAGTCCGCACCACAATTTCCCGCTCCGCAACATTGGCGAAGAGAACTTCCAAATCTCACAGGGTTCGGGGCAGACTGGGAAGAAAATCGGCCATCTAACGCTGCAGCAGGCCATTCGCGAAGCCTATCCTGGTGCCATATATATGCATATGGGGCGCCGTTGGCGGGTCCAAGAATGGCGAAGTACGGCTTGGGAACGTGCGATAAAAGTATGGCCGTGGAAGGCACCGATCAATACGCGACCGCTAATCAGGACATTTGTCAACCTGAGTATTGAGCGTGATGGATTGGTCGCCGGCAACTTCCGAAGGGGGCCAAATGGATTCTTGGCAGAATGCCAGCTCCAGATCACAGAGCGGGTTGAAGGATATCAGGAGCTCGGCGACAGAAAGATCTATCGCGACCTGCGACAGGACAATCCTCATATGTCTCCCCGGACACGGGATTTCCGGACAACCGGCGTTGTACTCAAGATCGAAGCCAAATGGATGGGAGAAGACGGCAAGAAACTGCAACTTGCGGATGCACTGCGCGATCTGATGGTTCGCGAGTTCAGCATATCGCCGCAAGACATCGGCAGTGCAGCTACCAATATCGCAATGGTCATGGACAACCAGCGCCGTTCCGTAAGCGATGCAGTTGTTATCTATGATGCAACCTACGGCAGCCTTCGGTTGACCGAACCCGTTTACAATAAACTTGGTGCACTTATCACCCGGCTTGAGCGGTCCAGCGAGCTGTCTTCGGATGAAGATGCACTGGTACCGGAGCAAATCGCATCGGCATTGCGCGAATGGTTCAAGCAACTTGAATCCTCAGATCCGGAAGAATTCTCGAGTCTTGTGGATTGCAAGGGCGGCCCGACGACAGATGGCCTGTTATGGGTGTTGGCGCCTGGAAGTATTGTGGCTAGGCCTGATAGCCAAGGTGTATTGCGCGATATTGAGATTGTAGCGCCTGAGATCGTCTCGATAGGCGGTCCGGCGAAGCTTTTCTATCGTTACAAGATTGACGGGACTGGAACTGCGATGGTGTCGGCCGATGCCATTGAACTAATCGGGGGTGAGTATCAGCATCAGAAATGGAATCCGATACTGTCCGAATATGTCGCGGACAAAGGGGAGGAGTTTTGAGCGACCGAGACCGGCCGAAACGGCGTTGAAATGCGACGTGAAAGTGGAAAGTTTGCAACTGCGGTAGCGCTGTTATTTAACCCCCCTGCAAACGGCCCCTTATAGTGCCCCGGTCGAATTTGCAAACGTCACTTATGCCAAAGCCAAGAGTAACTACTCACCCCTTCGCGATCGGGATCGGGTTCTGTGACTGCCTGACCGTGTCGGCGGCCAGTCCAGCTAGGGCGATCTGGATGGCGACGAGAGGATTTTGACCCGTTGCAGCCATTGATTGCAGGCAGATTGAGTTTCGGCACCAGTATTCTGCGCAGACGCAGGATGTGTAGCACCGGGACACCTTGATCCTGACCTTTGCCATCCTGAAGCCGAGCTCGGCCGCAGTGTTGGTGAAGCCGACATGGGGTTGCGCATGAAACGCAGCACGGATTCCTCGTGCTTCGCAAGGCGCTCGTGCAGATTGTGCGCGTCCGACTTCGCGATCCGCCCGCGCTTTCCGTTCGGTCGCGGCAGGATCTCCGGCAGCTCCCTACCGCTCTGCGTGATGATGGTCCGGCAACTCTTGTGGATGGCGAGGCATTCGGCCTCGTCCAGGGTCCTGTTCTCGCTCCTGTTGACCTTGTGGCAGGCCTCGCGCAACAGCTTCCTCGTCAACCGCGCCCGGCGGTAGACGTTGGGCTCGAAGATGAAGGCCGGTTCGCGCGGGACGTGCGAGCCGCACAGCTGGTGCCTGCAACGGTCGCATGCGAAAATTGACGCCCGGCAGTCGTGGATCAACGTGCCGGCGTAGCGCGGAATGATCGCGATCTCGTCGGTGGCCTCCGCTCCGCGCTTCCGGTGCAGGAACTTCAGGGTCAGGGATCCGTCGGTGAGGAAGTGCAGTCAGCAGTTCCTGCCTGCGACCCGGAAGCCGGTCTCGTCGGCGTGCAGGGTCTGGCGCTCGGGCAGGTGTTCAATTGCGGCCTGTTCCCGTGCCTCAAGCGCGTCATGGAGGCGCCGGACGCAGCCAACGCAGGTGGCTTCGGATCGCCTGCGGTCGGAGATCGCCCGCACCAGCGCGACGGTGCGCCGCAGCGAGTGCATGCGGGCGACTGTCTCCTCGACGACGACCTTACGGAAACCGGTTGCGGTCTCACGACCTTGTTCCTTCGCGCGGGCCTTTCACCCGGAGCGCGCCGCGGTCTCGTCCTTCTCCTCGTTTCGCGACGGCGGGATGCCGAAGTTGGCGCTGGTCTTCAGGGTTGCCTCTCCAGTAAGACGGCGATCAGGATCACCGGCATGCCGAACAGGACGCCGATCGCGGCGTCGACCTCTTCGGACACCTTGCGGTCCTTCCACAACGCGTCGAGGTCGGCCCTGGCTTTCTCGACCTCCGCGCGCAGCGATGCCCCGTTCACCGACGGCGTCACCCCGCCTCCGCGGCCGGCGGCATGGCCGCGACAATCGCCCGGCAGAACCCCGTCGCGGCCCCGGATCCGAACCATGCTCCCGTCGAAACCGCCTCCCCGGAAAAATCCCTCGGCACAGGCAGGCAGGCATGGTCGACCAGCAGCGGGCTGTCAAACGCGAATTTCGCTCGCCATCGGGATGACAGGCAGCCGCAGGTCAGGGCGCCTCGCGGTCGGCGGTGGGGACAGCGCTCCGGCGGAAACAGGTCCGCGAAACCCGGCAAGAGGCGCGCCGAAAGCTCGGCCTGCAAGAACTCGGCAAGGAACGTCAGCAGTCGGAAGGTGTGAGCAGTTACGTCAAAGTTTTATTTCTTTGAGCGCGGTTTTTCGTGAATTCGGAAAATACGTGCCGCTAGACGACTTCTGCTTCAGGCGTTGCACGACCACCCAACAACGCGGTCAAGACTCTTGCTGCCTCTACCATCGCGACGAGTTGGCATGCAACGCGGCCGCCCTCGGACTTGCCGCCTCATCAAGCCGGGAAGCCGCTCCCTTCGTCAACAGGTCCAGTGTCTTTTCCTCGACATCGTCTCGAAAGTCGCTGTCGCTAGCGAGATCCCTTCCGAAAATGCTCTCGAGCGCCAGGACATCTCTGGCAAACTCCTTGGCATCCGGCAGCCGCGCAGTGGCGATTCTGACAAGCTGGCCGCGGGCCGGGTCCGAGACCTCCCCTCTCGCCCCGGCGACATGGGCAATCCAGGCGGCGATGCCGAGGCTCAGCCCGTCATGACCATGCCCGGCGCGGCGCCGGTCCCGGATCGTCGCCAACACCCTCGGGGTCAGCTTCTGCGAACTGTCCATCGCGATCTGCCCGAGGGCGTGGCGAAGCGCCCGATTTGCGTAGCGTCGACGAAGCCGGGCCCAGTAGTCGACTAGCTCCGAAACCGGCAACGCGATGCTCGGGATGATCTCGCTTGCAACTGTCCGGTCGAGGAACCCGGCGAGTCGCGGGTCGGAGATGGCGTCTGCAACCGTCTCGTGACCGAGCATGAGCCCAATCCAGGCCATCATCGAATGCGTTCCGTTCAGAATCCTAAGTTTCGTCTCCTCGTGAATGCGGACATCGTCGACCAGCCTGACTCCGGCCGCTTCAAGATTCGGTCGCCCGGCGACAAACCTGTCTTCCAGCACCCAGTCCGAGAAGGGTTCCGTGATCACCGGCCAGGCGTCATGGAGGCCCGTGACAGCGGCGATCTCTGCAATGTCGGCTTCGGTCGTCCGCGGCGTGATCCGGTCAACCATGGATCGAGGAAAGCTCACGTTTTCTTCGTCCGAAATCCAGCGCGCAAGATCGGGGCGGGTTCGGGATGCGAAGTCAGTCACCACCCCCCGCAGGAAAGTTCCGTTTTCCTGCAGGTTGTCGCAGCTCATGAGCGTCACCGGACCGGCATTGTTCCGGCGGCGGCGGCGGAGCCCCTCGACCAGCACGGCAGGAACCGACTGCGGCGGCGCGCCCCCGAGTTCGGCTGCGACCTGCGCGTTATCGTCGTCGAGCGCGCCCGAAGTTGGCGAGGCGCAATAACCCTTTTCAGTCACGGTCAGCGAAACAATCCTGGTCTCCGGCGCGGCGATCAGGTCGATGACGCTGGCGGCTCCAGCGTCCGGTGCCAACACGCCGATCACCGAGCCGACGATCCTTGTCTCCAATTTCTCGGCGTCCCGCACGCCAAGCACGTAGAGTCCATCCTGCGGCGCGAGTTCATCCCTTGTTCGCGCCGACCTGAGGCTGGCCCCGACAATCCCCCAATCGGGTTCACGGCACAGGCAAGCATCGACATGCGCTGCCTGATGCGCTCGATGAAATGCGCCGATGCCGATATGGAGGATGCCCGGGCGGATCCGTCCGCGATCGTAGTCCGGCAACACGGCCGGGCCTCGGTAATTTGCGAGCGCTGCCGCTGACAGACGGGGGAGCTTATTCGGCTGATTGAACCGGGAAGTCATTCGAGACCATAGGCGCGTTTCGGAAGCTCGACAGTCAGCGCCTCGGCAATCGCATGGGCGTCGGACTCGCCCAAGCGGTGATCAGCGACCAGCGAGGCGAGGAATGCGCAGTCGACTCGCCGCGCCATGTCATGGCGTGCGGGGATCGATGCCAGGGACCGGGAATCATCATTGAACCCGGCGGTGTTCCAGAATCCGGCCGTCTCGGTGGTCAGCTCCCTGAATCGCCGCATCCCGTCCGGACTGTCGAAGAACCACCACGCAGGTCCGAGGAGGAGTGCCGGATAGGCGCCTGCGAGAGGAGCCAGTTCGCGACCGAGCGTTGTCTCGTCAAGGGTGAACAAGATGATTCGAAGCCCTGGTTCGTGTCCGACCGCGTTCAGCAGCGGACGAAGCCCACCGACAAAGTCCGACCGTTGCGGAATGTCGAATCCCATGTCGCGACCGAAGCGGTCATGGACAGCGCGGCTGTAGTTTCGCCGGGAACCCGCGTGTATCTGCATGGTCATGCCATCCTCGATGCTCATGCGGGCCATTTCGGTCAGCATTTGTCCGCGGAATGCCTCCGCATCTCCCTTTCCGGCCATGCCGCTCCTGACGCGACTCCAGAGTGCGTGGCAATCGGCAATCGGCAGGTCCTCGGTCACCGGAAGCGGCACGCCATGGTCGGTCGCCACGGCACCCATTTCCCTGAATGCCTGCCGCCTGCGGCGATGTGCATCGAGGTACCCTTCCCATGTCGCCGTGTCGCAGCCGGATATCACGGACAGACGATCAATGTTGCCAAGGAAGCCCGGAAATTCCGGATCGATCACGGAATCGGGGCGATAGGTCGTGACCACCCGGCCGGGCCAGCCGGAGGAGGCGATGGCCGCATGATCGGCGAGTGGGTCGAGAGCGTCCTCGGTGGTGGCAAGGAATTCGACGCCAAAACGGTCGAATAGTGCTCGCGGCCGAAATGACTGCTGTTGAAGGATGTCGCCGATGCAGTCGAAGTAGTGATCGGCATTCGCTGCCGAAAGCGGTTCGTCCAAACCGAAGAGGTGCTCGAATCCGTGATCGAGCCACATCCGCGTCGGCGTTCCGTGAAACAGGTGGTAGTTTTCGGCAAACAGCTTCCACACTCGCCTTTGCTGGGACTCGCGGCGTTCGCCGGCGTTTGGGCCCACGCCGAAGTCATCCATCCGGATGCCCTGGCTTACGAGCATGCGAAGTACATAGTGATCCGGTTGCACGAGAAGCGCCGTCGGGTCGGAAAAGTTCCGGTCGAGAGCAAACCATCCCGGATCGCAATGGCCATGCGGGCTGATGACCGGAAGGTCCACGATAGCGGAATGCAGCTCCCTTGCGATCTCCCGTGTACGGGGATCGCTGGGGAATAGCCTGTCGGGATGGGTGAGAGAGTGCGTCATTTCAGTCTCCGGCTTGCGTTTCGGCCTGGGCGCGTTTCGCGGGCGCCAATCCCCGGCAGATCGGCAATTGCCGGTCGAGAGGCAGCGGCACGCTGCGCCCGCTTCGCGCCGCGAGAGTGATGGCGCTCGCCAGTTCGATCGAAGCTACGCCGTCTTCAGGCGTTGGAAGAACTCCTAGGTCGCCGCCGGCGAGCCGTTCGGCAAGGGCGCCGAACAGTCCGGCGTAACCGCAACGACCGACGCGGCCGGGCGCAGACACCGCCCTGTCCACGCGTTCTTGGTCCTCGGTTCGCCTCGCGGTGAATCGCCAGCCCGCATGGCCGGGTGCATAGGGCGTAGTTCCGCTCTCTGCAGTAAGCTTCTCGAAGACCAGCCGCAGTCTCGAGGTGTTGCGAGCTGCGCCGAGGGTCGCCGAAGAGGTAATCAGGGCGCCGCCGACGGTCGACATGCAGACGGCGGCGCAATCTTCGGTCTCGATCGGATTCGAACGGGTGCCCGCGAAGGCCGAAACCGCGGCGATCGGCCCGACGCAGTTCACGGCCAGATCGTGGACATGGATCGCATGGGTCAGGACAACTCCGCCGAGTTCCCCGGCCCAGGTCCCGCGCCAGGGATTCCGGTAGTAGTCCGCCCCCCGGTCCCAATGGGTTTCGAGGCTGCCGGCGACGGCAGGTCCGGCGAGACCTGCCGCTTGCAGCCTTCGGAGCACGGTGAGGCCACGGCCGAAACGGTACTGAAACACCGGCACCAGCAGCCGGCCCGTTTTGCTGGCAATGGAAGCAAGTTGCTCGGCTGCGACCACGCTGCCGGCAAGGGGTTTTTCGCAGACAACGTGCTTGCCGGCCCTGAGCGCAGCAGCGGCGACCGGCGCGTGCAGGGCCGGAGGAAGGCAGATGTCGACGATGTCGATGTCCGGATCCGCGATCACAGAATCAATGGCGTCGCTTGTCCTCGCAACGTCCTCCTGCTCGCCCCCTTCCCTTCCGCGGACCTCGCAGGCGAGGCGGCGGGCCAGCGCCAATTCCAGGTCGCAGATGCAAACGACGCGAAAACGGCCAGCTGACGCTAGCCAGCCATCCAGATGTTCTGTGCCGATGCGTCCTCCGAGAATGGCGACGCGCCAGGTTCGGTTGTCAGCCGATTTGGCCAAGGCGAACGGCCATTTTCTGCGCCGTCAGCGCGAGTTCGGAAACCCGGAAGCAATGAGCCTGCGGCATGGCCGTCTCGCTGCGGTTGAGAACATCCTCTGCAAGGTTGCGGAAATATGGCAGCTCGGCGCTGCTGGCGTCCTCGTACTCGCAGCGCTGGCCGTTGACGATGAACAGGTGATCGGTGCCCGTCCTTCCCGCGACGTCGACGTACTTCCTG
Organism: uncultured Amylibacter sp.; assembly: GCA_963662815.2. Taxonomy (GTDB): domain Bacteria; phylum Pseudomonadota; class Alphaproteobacteria; order Rhodobacterales; family Rhodobacteraceae; genus JAPPHA01. Next base: position 2,240 of record CAXXWA010000011.1, on the reverse strand, counting down.
AGTTCGATGTAGCCCTCGGTGCCAAGAACGGTCAGCCGGCCGTCACCCCAGTTCGGAAGCGCGTCAGGCGTGTACCAGTCGACCCGCACATAGCCCGACCCGCCGTCGCCTCTGAGCAGGATCTCCCCGAAGTCCTGCATCCCCGGATCGCCGGGATTGGCGAAGTTGCCGACCGCGGATGCTACGACCTCTGCCGTCTGCGACCCTGTGAAAACCAAGAACTGGTCGATCTGGTGGGATCCGATGTCGCAGAGTATGCCGCCGGTCTGACCTTCTCTGAAGAACCAGTCAGGCCGCGTCGCGCGGTTGAGTCGGTGCGGTCCCAGGCCGATGGTCTGGACCACGCGGCCGATTGCGCCCTGCCGCACCAGTTCGAGTGCCCGGGTCACCGCGGGCACCTCGAAGCGCTCGGAAAAGTCTACCGACCAGATCTTCCCGGTTCTTTCCGCTTCGCGGCGCAATTCCGCGAGCTGCCCAAGCGACGTGCAACCGGGCTTGTCGGTCATCACGTCCTTGCCGGCGCGCATGGCCTCAATGGCGAATGCGGCGCGGCGCGCGGGAACGTCTGCGATCAGGACGAGATCTATCTCCGGGTCGTCGAGCAACCGCCGCCGGTCGTCGAGGCGGGGAATCGACGGGAACCGCCGGACGAAACCGCTCACCGGTTCCGGATCACCCTCGGTCCACCATCCCCGGCAATCGCACCCGACGGACAGCATTCCCGCAAGCTGGCCGTAAATGTGCCGATGCTCGACGCCAATGACCCCGAGTTTCAGCATCCGGCCGAAACTCCGCCGTCCGCACCAGACAACCGCACCCGGTTCCCGTCCGCGGATGACCGGATCATCGCCTCGATGAGGCGCTGGACAGCCAAGCCGTCCTTGCCCGAAACTTCGGGCGCGCTTCCTTCGGCGATCCGGCCGGCGAAGGCGGCTATCAGGTCTCGATGCCAGTCGAACGGAAATGCCATTGGATCGGAACCGCCGCCGGTTCCGGCTTCCTGTCCGACACTCTCGCGCTTCCCGTCTCGCCAGTGGAGCGTCAGGACACCCGACTTGAGCGTCGCGTTTGCGTGATCGCAGTCGAGCATTATTGATTCGGCCGAGCCAGGATAGGCGGCGGTCGTCGCGACGACCGCACCGGGCGCTCCGCTGGCGAACCGCAATCCGGCAACGGCAAAGTCCTCGGTTTCCATGCGGTGAAGGGCTGTTGTGGCGGCGAGCGCCTGGACCTCGACGACAGGACCGGCGAGATGAAGGAGGAGGTCGAGGGTATGGATCGCCTGGCTGATCAGCACGCCGCCCCCATCCCTGGCCAAGCTGCCCCTCCCTGGTTCGTCGTAGTAGCTTTGTTCGCGCCACCAGGGGACTTCGGCGCGTGCCAGCCGGACGGCGCCGAGACGGCCCGAATTCAGCAGGCCCTTGAGTTCCCGCGAAGCGGGACGATACCGGTGCTGGAAGACCACGCCGAGTCCGACACCGCGGCTCCGGCAGATGGCGACGACTTCCTCCGCGGCGGCAACGCTGCGTTCGAGCGGTTTCTCCGAAAGGATCGGTTTTCCGACCTGCGCCAGGCGCTCGACGAGCGGAAGCCGCTGGTCGGGGGGCGTTGCTACGATTACGGCATCTATCGAGGAATCCTCGAGGATCGACTCGAGTCGTTCGACCGCCCGAAACCCGAACCGGGCCGCAAAGGCCTCCCTGCCGCTCGCCCGGCGCGAATGGACCGTCATATCCCGCGGATTCGCGGCGAGGGACGCCAACGCAAGGCCGTGCGGTTCGGCAGCCATGCCGGTCCCGATGAGGGCGAAACGCATTGGCCGGTTCAAGCGGGAAGACCGTTCGCGATCGCCTGCCCGCCGGAATCGAACAGGTGCAGCTGGCTGTGGTCGAGCCTGAGGTGCAGGCGTTCTCCGTTCCTGACCGGATGCTGACCGATCCGGTGAACAGTGAGTTGCGGGAAGCCTTCGGCGGTGCAATAGAAATAGGTCTCGCCTCCGAGCTGTTCGGAAAAATCCACCCTGGCCGCGAAAATCCGCATCCTCCGCAGCGGAGATCTCGAGATGCTCGGGCCGGATGCCGAGGGTCACGGCGCTTCCCGGCGCTGCGCAGCCGATCCCCGGAATGGAGATCCGGTCGTTTCCGACGACGACCGCGCCCTCCTCCGCCTCGCAGGCGATGAGGTTCATCCTAGGTGAGCCGATGAACCCGGCGACGAAGACGTTGCACGGCCTGTTGTAG
>CAXXWA010000010.1:0-201219 GCA_963662815.2 uncultured Amylibacter sp. | reverse complement strand
CTGCTTAACAGTGTGGCGATCTCAACTATGTGGCGAAGTCGCTGTGAGCGATTGAATCTCCGCGTGTTCGGCGGAGACTTTGCCACATGGTTCAGGATGAACATGGAGGTACCTTTCACAAGGAGGTGCGCCATGTTCGAAACGTTATTCACATATCCGAAGGTTGTTCGCCGTCACCGTGACGGCCCGTTGGCCGACGAGCGTACCGCCTGCCTGGTCAAACGAGCTGCTCAAGGCGTTGCGCACGCCACGCTCGTCAAGGAAGCCCGAACCAGTCTCAGGGTGGCCGTCGAGCTTGACCGCTGGCCCGCTGATCACGGTTTCAGCATTGATGAGGTCCGGGAGATGGCTTCCCGCCATGCGGCGCGGTGCCGGGCCGAATCGAGCCGACATGCCTGCAACCATTTCCGAACCACGGCCCTCGATTGGCTCCGTCATCTTGGCCGTCTTCGGCCAGAACCTGCTGGCCTGCCGCACCGTTGCGAAACCATGCTGCATGAGTTCATTGCTCACCGGAGAGAACGGAACCGGCTGTCTGATGCCACCTGCCAGCCGGCGAGATGGCAGATCACCAGGTTCCTCAAAGACCTCGAGCAGCGGGGGCGGTTTCCGGAGGCGACCCGGCCCGCCGATGTCGATGTGTTCCATCAGCGAATGGCGTACAGTTGGAATCGCCGTTCGCCGAGCCGGTCGGTCAGCTTCCTGCGGGCCTGGTTCTCATGCTGTGAAGATCAAGGTGCTGTGCGGCCCGGTCTCGCACGGACCCTCCTTGCCCCCCGCATCAACCGTCACGAGACGTTGCCGAAGGGTCCGACATGGGAAACCGTCGGGCAGATGCTCGCCGCAACCGGCGATGACAGCCCGGCAGCGATCCGGGATCACGCCATCCTTCTGCTGTTGTCCATCTACGGTGTGCGTTCCGGCGAAGTCCGCCGGTTGTGCATCGATGACATCGACTGGAGGCGCAATCGAATCCGGTTTGTGCGTTCCAAGGGCGGCAATCATGCGGAGGCGCCCCTGATTGCCCGGATCGGCAACGCGATTGCGCGGCATCTGCGTGAAGTCCGACCTGGATCGGAAAGTCGGGCTGTGTTCTTGAGGCTGCGGGCGCCGTTCACGCCCCTGTCGTCAGGTGGACCGTGCAATGCGGTTGAACGCCACTTCCCTGAACGGGGACACCCCCCGAAGGGTCGGGGGCCCCACGGCCTGCGTCATGCCTGCGCCCGCAATCTTCCGGAGTCGGGGTTAAGCGTCAAAGAGGTCGGCGACCACCTCGGTCACCGCGACCCCGACACGACCCGCATATATGCCAAGGTCAACCTGTCCATGCTGCGCCGGGTTGCCTTCGAGGATCTCGGAGGCCTGAAACGACCCTGTTCGAAGCCACGGAAGCCTGCATTGCCCTGCGTCGGTCTCTGGGGGCGGTCTTCTCCTCGGATGCGCGGATCCTTCGGTCCTTTGCCCGGACTCCGGGTGATATCCCTGTCCAGGGCATCGACCCGGAAATGGCCCAGGCCTTCTGTCGCGGCACGGGCCCGCCGACACCATGGCGGGAACGCAAGGACGGGTCGCTCCGCGGGTTCTTTGCCTGGCTCGCGAGCCGGGGACACCTCGCTGCCTGCCCGCTTCCCTCGCAGCGGCCCCGTGTCCGCCGGTCGTTCACGCCCAAAATCCATTCCCGCGAAGAATTGCAGCGCATTCTCGATGCCACCGAGATCTTGCAGGATCGCCGCCACCCCTTGTGGCAGTCGACCGTTCGGACCCTGTTCCTGGTTTTGCACGGGGCCGGCCTTCGTCCCGGCGAAGGGCTGCGGATGCGCTGGTGCGACGTGGACCTTGGCGAGCGCGTCCTGTCGATCAACAACACCAGGTTCTTCATGTCGCGTCTGGTCCCCATCGGTGCCGCGCTCGCCGACGCCTTGTCGGAGCATTCCAGCGAACGCCGGGATTTGCCGATGCCCGCCGGCGTGCACTCGGCTTTCCTTGCGACATCCGAAGGCTTGCCAATCCCGCTCAGGCAGCTGGAAAGTGCGTTCGCCCGTTTGCGGAAACATGCCGACGTCCATGGACCGCCGGGGTCTTGCCGCAAACCACGGCTCCACGACGCTCGACACGCTTTCGCCGTCCACCGACTGGTGGCCTGGCACCGCGAAGGCGTCGACGTCCAAACCTGCCTGCCGCTGCTGTCGACCTGTCTCGGTCACGTCAATCTCTCCGGCACGCAGGCCTGTCTGCCCATGACCCCCGACCTCCTCGAGGAGGCTTCGCAGCGCTTCGCGCGTTATGCGCGCATCGATGAAAAGGAGACCAACGATGCTTGAACCACAACATTCGATCGGGCTCTTTGTGCGCCGGTTCTTCTTCGAGGAGATCGGCGCAGACCGCAACCTGAGCCCCAACACCCGGAAAAGCCATCGCGACACCATTCGCCTGCTGTTCCGATGCCTGGCCGAACATCATGGCACGGACCCCGTTCACGTCACGGTCGAGCAAACCGATGCGGCCGTTGTCCGCGGCTTTCTCGACCACCTTGAACATGAGCGCGGAAATGCCACCTCCACACGCAATCTGCGTCTCACGGCGCTGCACTCGCTGTTCCGGTTCATCGCGGGGCAGGTTCCCGAACTTGTCGATCACGCATCGGCCATCCAGGCCATTCCGGCGCGCCGGACTGCCATCCCGGCCATGACCTGTCTCGAGAAACCCGAAATCGATGCCATGCTCTCGGCTCCCGACCGGTCCCGCGCGCAGGGGAGGCGCGACTATGCGCTCCTGCTGTTTCCCTGCAACACTGGAGCGCGGGCTTCCGAAGCCGCCGGGGTCACCGTCGGGGATCTGGCGGTTGATTTTCTGTCCGTCCGACTCGATGGAAAAGGGCGCAAGATCCGGACCTGTCCCCTGTGGCGCCACACCGCCGACAGGCTTCGCGAATTGCTCGGACCCCGGATCGACGGCCCGCGTGACCTGCCCGTCTTCCTGAATGTCCACGGGCGTCCGATTGCCCGCTACGGCGTTCACGGACTCGTCGTCCGAACCGCGAAGAAGGCCGCCGAAACCATACCCTCTCTGCGCGACAAACGGGTCAGCCCTCATACGGTGCGGCATGCCACAGCCGTCCATCTTCTTCGCGCCGGCGTCGACATCAACACGATCCGGGCGTGGCTGGGTCACGTGTCCCTGTCCACAACCAACCGCTATGCAGAAGTGGATCTCGAAATGAAGGCGAAGGCCTTGCAGACATGCGCCAGAGACGAAAAGAACCCGGAACAAATCGATACGCCGAACTGGCATGCCGACAGCGAACTCATGGCCTTTCTGGCGGCGTTGCAAGCACCCTGACTATGTGGCGATCTTCATCGACAATTCCTATCCTTTCAGGGATTTCGACAGACTTCGCGTAATAGGGGCAACTTTCCGGGAATTGCCGCCGGGCCCGAGGGGGCGTGTCAGGCTGCGGCGCGCTGCCTGACGAGGTCGGCGAGCCTCGGCACTTCGGGAGCGCCGGCAACGCCGAGGCGGCTCCTCAGGTAGTCCCAGTACGGCACGCCGAGCTTCCCGCAGGTCTTCTTCGCTCCGATATAGGCATCGCGCGCCGCCCGCCCGGCATCGCTCCGCGTCCCGAACGAGACCTTGCGCCGGGTGACGTAGTCCCGGATGTCGTTCTCGACCCTGTTGGTGTGGAGCGGCGTCTCCGGACGGTCGAGCACGCGCAGGAGCTCGTCCCGGTTCGCCGCCAGCCTTTCGAGCAGCCGGTCGAGGCTGGCGTAGCCGGCGGCCGTGCCGAAGATCCGGTCGAACCGCCGCTGCATGACGAGCTTGCGAAGCGGAGTGGGACGCTTCCGGTAGCGGCAGAGGCTGCGGTAGAGCCTCCATACCCTGTCAAGCACCCCGTCGACCCGTTCATGCTGGTACGGGGCGCTTCCGTTCAGCTTGGCGATGTTCCGCTCGGCGTGGAGCCAGCAGAGCGCGTGGAGGTCGCCGACGTTGAACTGCCCGGCGTCGTCGCTCAGGATCACGGTTCCGGCAATGCGTCCCGCATCGCAGATCGTTCCCCAGAGGGCGCCCTCCGTGGCGATCTTCGCCGGGTCCGGCGACACCGTCATCCCGGCAATGCCCAGCGCCTCGAGATGGGCCCGCCAGCCGTCGCCGTCGCCGAAGCGCCGCCGCTCGTGGCCGGCCAGAAGGTCGATCACCTTCCCCGACAGGTTCCGCTTCCGCATGTAGTCGAGCGCGGCGCTGTTTAAGGTGTACGCTTCCTCTCCTGCGCAGAGATGCTCGAGGAAGTCGAGGCGGCTCTTCGAGCCGGTCGACCGGAAGTGCACGAAGAGATCGTTGCCGATCGCCGTGCAATAGCCGTTCTCGGCCTTGTGGCGGGCGCCGGTGTCGTCGACGTTGATCCACGCCGCGGTCTCCAGGCCGGCCCGCAGCACCTCCTCCTGCTCCCCGGCGATGCCCCCGGCGTCCGCGTTCAGGAAGCGCCCGACCTGGCGCTCGGAGATGTCCAGGCCGATCACGTTGAGCATTTCCGCGATCCGTCCCGCCGTCGACTGGCACTGGTGGTACAGCATGATCGCCAGGGCCTTGACGCAGGGGCCGAACTGCTCGCGTCCCGCCGCCGCCCCCGGCGGCAGCGGCGCCACATGCCGGGAGCCGTCGGGAAACTCCCACACCTCGCAGCGGTACGTGACCTCCTCGGCATGGAGCACGATGTCGCGGACCGTGTGGTCCTGGCAGCCCTTGTGCACCGCGCCCTCGGGCACGTTCCCGAGGCTCACGGTCTCCTCGCGGCGGCGCAGGTTCGGGTTCCGCCGCCGCGGGCCGCGGCCCTTCTTCCTTTTCCTCTTCTCCGGGTCTCCGGACCCGGAGGAGCCCGGCGACGAGCCGTCCGCGTCCGCGTCCGACGCGCCGGGGCTGTTCGGCTTCAGGTCCGGACGGCGCGGGAGCTTCTTCAGCCGCCTGATCTCGTCCTCGAGCTCCCGGATCCGCTCGGCCTGCCCGGCGAGCCGCCTGTCCTGCTCGGCAAGCTGCGCGTCCCTATCGGCAAGCTGGCCGGCAAGGTCGTCGAGTTGCGCGTCCCTCTCGGCGAGCAGGGCCCGGATGGCCGAGAGCTCCGACCTGAGCGCTGCAAGGCCGGCAACCGCCTGGCGACCTGTTTCCGAATCATCCATGCCCCCTTGGAATCACAAAACGATTCGCGGGGGAATCCCCTGAATCCTGCCGCAATTCCCGGAAAGTTGCCCCTATTACGACTTCGCCACATAGTTGAGATCGCCACATACCGCACCGGGCTCTCCGGTGGGATCATGCACCTCGCACACGGACCACCGGAACGGGTCGTGGGAGGGAGGAGCCGGCTGGTCCGGTGCCCAAGACCGCTGCACGCCAGCCTTCCTGCCTCCCGCGTCGTTTCCGGTGTGCCGCCGGGCCTGTCAACGCCCCGGCAGCGTCGAACCGTCTGGGTCCGACCCCTTCGCTTCCGCATGTGACGCGTTCCGAAGTCTCTGCCCTCAAGGCGGGGCAATAGGCAGAGCCACTCCCGCAGGCGTTCCTCCTTTCCGCGTCCTTCCGCACCTGAGGCCCCTTCCCTCGACCGGCATTGCCCGGCGTCCCCAGCACTACGGGCCTCTCCGCCACCCTGACGGCCCGGACCGGTCCTTGCGGATTTCCGGTTGGCGCGTGCACGCCACCGACAGGGCTTCCCGTGTTGCTGCATTCTCCATCTTCCATGCATGCCGACGCCACTGCCCCGGCGGATCCGGTCGGTGCGTCTGTCGCTCGCTTCCCGACCGATGCCAGGCTTCCCCTGCCATTGGGAGGGTCGCCACCCGCATCAGGATTTTCGAGGCCTGCTCAGCGTTCACTTCACGTTCCGGCCTGCATGGTCGCTGAGCCGCCCAACGGCGGCCCTTTTGTCCGCAGTGCTTCAAACCATGTCGTTGCCTCCACGATCCGCTGCGGTCGCTATCAACCGGAGCGACAGGTATTGAGCGGGATTCGCACCCGCAAGGAGAATGCGCCTTTCCACGGCGCACCAATGGCATTTCCTTAACGTTTCGGCGTCGTTTCCTTAAGGCTGCGCGAGCGGTTCGGGGCTGCCGTGCCCCTTTCCGGTCCGGACGGCGGGTTTCGGGCTACGCGGTCTGCTCTCGCTTGCGGCTCCACTTTCCGACCGGTTTTCGCGAGCGGCGCGGGAACGACCGTCCCGGCCGCAGCCGCGCCCTGACCGCGAGGATCGAGTCCGCCATGCGCCCGACGGCGTCGGCCAGGGCCGCGGTCTGGGCCAGGATCATCTCCTCGAGGTTGATTGCGAGCATGGCCAGCGCGTTGGAGAAGTTCGTCCGCCTCTTCGGCAGGTCGCCTTCGTGCATGTCGTCGAGGAGGCTGTCGCCCTGGCTGGAGAACAGGCGTGCCATGGCGATGAGGTTGAAATGGGCGCAGGGTTCCTGGCGGACGCCGCGTTCGGTCCTGCCGTGGAATTCGTCCACCGCGATGACATGTTTGGAAGTCTTGCAGGAATCCCCCCTGCGGATGCTGCATTTTCGGCAATTCCGCCGGAATCCGTCCGTATCCGGAGGCACAGGCATCCCCATGACGGGCAGGAAGCCACGGTCCTGATGCGCCGCCGCCGTGCGGCGGGCGGACTGCATCTTCGCCTCGAGCTGGCCGACGGCGTCCGGTTCGAGGTTCCAGCGAACTGGACGACCCTGGATCCCGTGGACCCCGATTCCGTCCCCCTGCGCGGGCGATTGCATGACATGCATGCCCTGGCGGATCTGGCGGAATCGATGGAGGCGCGTCTTGGGATCGCGGGAGGAGACGGAACTGGCGCTGCTGGCGCTGCTGGAGTGGCAGGACCGGATCGACAGGTGGAAGAGGTTTCCGGAGGCCGGCCGGGCGGCGCTCGTGACGGAGCTGGCCCGGCTGATGACGCGGGTTGCGACCGAGGGGAGCGACGATGAACGGCAGGGGGAAGATCGGCGCCCGCCACCTTGACCGCCTCGCGGTGGTCTGCGTGCGTCAGTCATCGACGCGCCAGGTGCTGGAGAACAGGGAATCGACCAGCCGGCAGCATGCGCTGCGCGATCATGCGCTGGCGCTGGGCTGGCCGTCCGAGCGGATCGTCACGATCGATGCCGATCTCGGGGTGTCGGGATCGGCGTCCGGTGGGCGCAAGGGATGCGAGCGGCTCAAGCAGGAGGTTTCGCGCGGCCGCGTCGGCGCGGTTCTCGGGCTTGAGGTCTCGAGATTTTCCCGGAACGGACGGGACTGGCACGCGCTCCTGGAGATCTGCGCCGTGGTCGGCTGCCTGGTCGGCGACCGCGACCGGATCCACGATCCGGCGGCAGCCGACGACAGGGCCTTCCTCGGGATCAAGGGGCAGTTCGCCGACATGGAGCTTGCGATCTTCCGCCAGCGGTCGCTGGAGAGCCGCGAGGCGCTGGCCGGGCGCGGGGAGCTGTTCCTGCACCTTCCGGCCGGCTTCGAGAAGGTCGACCGCCACAGCATCGCGAAGACGCCGGACCAGCACCGGCGCGACGCGATCGACATGGTGTTCCGGAAGTTCCGCGAACTGCGGAGCATCCGCCAGGTCCATCTCCGGTTCCGCAGGCGCGGCATCAGGATCCCGGTCCGCGATCTCGGGCGGGCCGGGGTCGCGTGGCGGGTTCCGCGCGACTCGACGCTGGCCTCGATGCTCCGCAACCCGACCTGCGCGGGCGCCTGCGTGTGCGGGCGGCGGCGGCAGGAGGTGACGGTTGACGCCGGAGGGACCAGGAAGATGCGCGGAGGGATCATGAAGCCCGAGGACGAATGGTCGGTTCTCCTGCGCGACCGCCACGAAGGCTGCACCGGCTGGGACGAGTGCGAGAGGAACCGGAGGGTGATCGAGGCGAACGCCGTCGGGAACCGGGGGGCGCCGCGCGCCGGCAAGGCGCTTCTGGCGGGCCTTCCGTGCTGCGGCCGCTGCCGGCGGCGGCTGCAGGTCGCGGACAACGGCAAGTCGCACCGGCACCGGTGTCAAGTCCAGTTCAAAACTGACCCAGGATTCGCGTTCAAAATTGACCCACCTGCCGGCCTTTTCTTTTCCAGGCAGAATCATTTCTGCCGGGCATTCCGCTCCGGTGCTCGGGTTCTGCTGGAGGAGAAGAGGGAGATGGGAACGCTTGATCGATCCGACTGGCCTGGACTGGCGGCGACGGCGCGTTCGGCGCCGCTCGACAGGGTCGCGATGGCACTTGGCTACCGCCGCGACGTGACGGACAAGGCGCGCTGGAAGCGGCCGGGGTCGGTTCCGGTCATCAATGGCGAGAGGCATTTCGACCCCCCACTTCCACTCCGAAGTGCACCCCCGGCCATTTCCGCAGCGAGCGCGCAGCTCTGGTGCCGAAGATGGCCCTGTGATGGCGAATCCAGACCCCGGGGCACCCGAGATCCGGGCCCGAGGCGGCTGAAGTCCCGTCGAAACGCAGCGTAGCCGCGCTCTCCGGACGGCGCAAGCCGCGCCCAGGGGGCGGCAGGGGCATCCCACGCTGATTTCGGCTGGTTTTCCTTGACACCGGGCTTGTCTGCGTTGCATGCGCGCGCGACCGCGGAGCCGGAATTTTCCGCTGGCGTTCCCGTCCCGGACGTGCGATGCTCCGGCCATGTCGATTCGCAAGCGCCTCGAGTTCCATGCCCCGTTTCGCGGGATGCCGGCGGGGTTTTCCCTGTCGGACGTCGAGATCCGGCTGGCCAGGCCGCAGGAGCGCCCGCTCTGGGACTCGCTGATGGACGAGCGCCGCCATCTCGGCTTCCAGCGGCTGGCGGCCCGCGGCCTGCGCTGCGTGGCAAGCTTCGGGGACCGGTGGCTGGGCCTGGCGGCGTGGCAGAACGGCGCCTTCAAGTGCGCTCCGCGCGACAGGTGGTGCGGCTGGAGGCCGGAGCAGCAGTTCCGGCGGCTGGAGATGGTGGCGAACAACACGCGTTTCCTGATCCTGTCCGAGCCGGGGGTGTTCCCGAACCTCGCCTCCTTCTTCCTTGCGGGGATGACCCGCCGGCTCGCCGACGACTGGCTGGCGGCGCACGGGCACCGGGTGCTCCTGGCGGAGACGTTCTGCGACCCGGCCAGGTTTTCCGGCACCATGTACAGGGCGGCGGGCTGGGAGTGCCTGGGCCGGACGAAGGGGTTCGCCCGCGCCAACGGTCGCTACACCGACCCCCACGGCAGGCCGAAGGAGATCTTCGCGGCGCCGCCGGGCCCGACGCCCGGGCGCTGCTCTCGAGCCCGCAGCCGCTGCCGCCGGACGTGGCGCCGCCCTCCGGTCCCGGTCTGGCGCCGCGGGACCCCGGGACAATGCGCTCGCTGCACGCGGAGCTGGCGGCGGTGCCCGACTTCCGCCGGGCGCAGGGCAGGAAGCACGCGGTGGCCTGCGTGCTCGCCGTGCACGTGCTCGCCGAGCTCGCGAACATGAAGGGCTGCCTGGCCGCCGCGCAGTTCGCGCGCTCGCTGTCGCAGGAGGAGCTTGCCGCCGTCGGCGCCTGGCGGAACCCGAAGACGGGGCTTCGCGAGCCGGTCTCGAAGTCCACGATCCACAGGGTCGTGCAGTCGGTCGACCCCGAGGCGCTGGAGGACGTGGTCGGCCGCTGGTCCCGGCCCCGGCTTCCCCTCGCCCGGGCGCTCGCCGCCGACGGCAAGCGCATCCGCGGCGCCAACCGCAACGGCGACGGCCATCACGAGACCGTGGCCCTCGTCGACCACGCGACCGGCGCGCCCTTCGCGCTCCTGAACTTCGGCGACGAAGGCGGCGAGCTGGCGGCCACGCACGACCTCCTGGAGCGCAGCGACGTCCGCGGCAAGGTCATCACCCTCGACGCGCTGCACACGACGCGCAAGACCGCGAAGATGGTCACCGGGCGCTGCGGAGCCGACTATGTCTTCTCGGTCAAGGGCAACGCGCCGGAGACCTTCGGCATCCTCGACGGCATCGACTGGGAGAGGGACGCCACCGGCCGCTTCGCGGAGGATCTCGAAAAGGTTCACGGCCGCCTGGAGCAGCGCTCCATCAGCGTCCTGACGCCGCTCAAGCGCCTGATCAACTACCCCGGCGTCAGCCAGATCGCCCGGATCACCCGCTACCGGGAGCCGCTGAAGAAGGACGGCGACGATGGGGGAAACGACTGCACCGAGATCGCGTATGTCATCACCTCGCTGGATGCCGAAGCCGCGTCGCCGGAGGAGCTGCTGAAGCTGAATCGCGGACACTGGAGTGTGGAGAACCTGAACCACCGCCAGAGGGACTGCGTCTTCGGCGAGGACGCCTGCCTGACCCGCACCGGCAACGGCCCGGCGAACCGGGCCAGCCTGAACAGCATCGCGCTCGCGGTGGTCTTCGCCAGCCGCCGCGAGGCGGAGAGCCTCGCCGAAACCCGGCGACGCCTGCAGCTGAACCGCAGCGAGGCCATCGCCGCCCTGACCCGGCCCTGAGAGCCGGGCCGCGTCCGGGCCGGCTCCCGGACGCCGCCGGCAGGCCGCCAAGCCCCGAAAACGAATCACCAAGGGACCGGAACCGGCGCCCGCGACGGCGCGCGGACGGCTCCGCAAACCCGGAATCCGGCCGGAACGCCCCGGTCCGCCCCCCGTTCGGCGGCAAATCGGAAAATCGCCAACAGCGTGGGAAAGTCCTGAGGGGGCGGCGGCGCAATGGCATTTCCTTAACGTTTCGGCGTCGTTTCCTTAAGGCTGCGCGAGCGGTTCGGGGCTGCCGTGCCCCTTTCCGGTCCGGACGGCGGGTTTCGGGCTACGCGGTCTGCTCTCGCTTGCGGCTCCACTTTCCGACCGGTTTTCGCGAGCGGCGCGGGAACGACCGTCCCGGCCGCAGCCGCGCCCTGACCGCGAGGATCGAGTCCGCCATGCGCCCGACGGTGTCGGCCAGGGCCGCGGTCTGGGCCAGGATCATCTCCTCGAGGTTGATTGCGAGCATGGCCAGTGCGTTGGAGAAGTTCGTCCGCCTCTTCGGCAGGTCGCCTTCGTGCATGTCGTCGAGGAGGCTGTCGCCCTGGTTGGAGAACAGGCGTGCCATGGCGATGAGGTTGAAATGGGCGCAGGGTTCCTGGCGGACGCCGCGTTCGGTCCTGCCGTGGAATTCGTCCACCGCGATGACATGTTTGGAAGTCTTGTACAGTTCCTCGATCGACCAGCGTCCGTGATGGAGGTCCGAGAGGTCCGCCACGCTGTACCGGTCCGGGTCGTCGAGGGTCGTGGCGAGCACGTATCGTTCATCGGCGATGTCGCAGCGGACCATGCGCAGGACGACCGGAGGGACCGGGGTTGCGAAGCCTGCGGCCCGCAGCTTGCGCAGGGCCTCCTTTCCCGGGGTGATCCTGATGCGGGCGTCGTCGCGGTCGCCGTCGCGGAAGCTGTTGAAGGCGGCGGCGGAGCTGCGCTGGATGCGGAACACCGGATGCAGGCCGCGCACGGTCATGGCGTGCAGCATGACGAAGGAGAAATATCCCCGGTCGAAGGCCACGACGTCGCCGGGGGAGAGCGCGTCGAGATGGGCGAGCGCGGCGGCGCGTTCGTCGGCATCGGACGCGAGGAGGAAGTCGACGGGCATGCGGTTGTCGAGCCTGTACAGGCAGGACAGCAGGCCCTGCGGGTGGCGGGCGCCGTCGTTCGGGAGCGGATATCCGGCATCGACGAGCGGGCGCGGCAGGGTCGGCTTGGAGCCGTCGACGGCGAAGGTCCGGTGTCCGTTCCAGTTCGGGTCGTGGATGCCGTGCGCGAGGATCTCGCGGTGCAGGTCCCGGAACAGGTCCTCGTGCACGCGGGCGCGCGCCTTGCGGATCGAGGAGGCGGCGACCGGCTGCGGCTGCGGCAGCGCGATGCCGGACTTCCGGCACTGCTCCCACAGCTCGGCCGTCACGGTGGCGCAGCCTTTCCGCCCGCGCGCCAGCACCAGTCGGAACACGAACAGCATGACGACGAGGCTGTCCGTCACCCGGCGTCTCTGCATCCACTCCCGGTCGTGGCGGGCGGCGATGCCGGCGGCCGCGTCGGCGATCCGGGACCACATGGCGACGAAGCGGCCGTCGGAGGCGGACGCAGGGGACTTGCCGCGGCGCTTCGGCTTCGGCTTCGGTTTCGCCTCTCCCTTCAGGATCTCGCGGAACGCCGGGTCGAGCGCCCTGACCAGGATCTCCTTGGCCGGCTTGGCGCCGCGCCCGCTGCGCTTGCCGGCGGTCATGCCGATCCGCTGCCAGCCGGCGGCCCTGCAGCAGGCGCCGTCGAAGCGGGTCGGGTCGACGAAGGTCTCGCACAGGACCGGGCGGCAGGCGTGCCGCTCCTCCCAACTGCCGGGCAGTTGGCGCAGCGCCATCGACAGCGCCTTCGACGCCAGGTTGTCGACGCGGACCCATGGCATCACCGGAAAGCGGCTGTTCGACACCGCGAGGTGCAGCCGGCGGTCGCGGTCGGCCGCGCTCCACCCGATCCACTCGTCCCGGGCCGGCAGCGTCCGCGCCGCCGCCTCGAACAGCAGCACCGCGAGGTGCCGCCCGCGGCGGTCGCGGACGAACCAGCGGACGGACGGCCCGAAGGGCCGCGGGCATCCGAGATAGTGGTAGCGGTCGACGAGCGCCTTCCACAGCGCCACGTCCTCCGGAGACGCCGCCTCCTCCAGCGACAGCGGCTCCAGGGCGGCGAGCGCGCAGGCGATCTCCGGCTGCGGGTCGGAGGCCCGCACGCGGACGATCGGCCCGCGCGCCGACTTCGCCGCGGTGTCGCGCTTCTCCGGAAGGGTCAGGATCCCGCATTCCTCCAGGTGCTCGAGAAGCCGCAGGCCCGCCGCGACGCGGCAGTCGCCCTTCGGCGTGGTCCAGTTCAGGTGCTCGCAGATGGTCTTCGACAGCTCGTTGCGGCTGTCGTTCGGGAACAGTTCAACCGTTTCCCGGATGTCGGCGATCTGGCGCCGCGTGAAGCGCCGGCCGAGGAAGCATCCATGTTTCGGGTCAAGGCCGGATTCGGCGTTTTTCGGCGGTTTCCGGGGATCCCTGTCCGGGTTTTCCACACCCTGTCCACAGTCCTGTCCGCATCCGGGCGACCGTCCGGGCAGGCGGGAACCCGCCGGTCGCAGGGACGCGACCGGTCCATTGATTCGTTCCGGGCCCGGCGGACCGCCGCGGGACGCGGCCCGCGCGGGCGTCAGCCGGCGGCCGCGGCCGTCCGGTCCTCCCACATGCGCCGGTCGCGCAGCAGGGCGTTCGCGGTCACGATCAGCCTCCGCATCACCGCGGTCACGGCGACCTTGTGGTGCTTGTCTCTTTCGACGAGCCGGACGTACGTCTCCTTCATGTCGGGATTGAACTGGCAGGCCGCCATCGCCGCCATGCACGGGACGTCCCTCGGCCGCCTCCGTCCGCCGGCGACGCGGCGCGCGCCCTTCAGGGTTCCGCTGTCGCGGGCGAAGGGCGCGACGCCGATCAGGGCCGCGGCCTGGCGGCTGCCGATCGCGCCGAGCTCGCCCATCCAGGCGATCAGGGCCGCCGCCGTGACGGGGCCGATGCCCGGGATCGACATCAGGATGTCGCGGCTCCCGGCAAGCTCCTCCGCGCCTGCGACCGTCTCCGCGATCCGCCGGTCGTACTGGCGGACGCCGGCCTCGATCTCCGAGAGGACCTTCGGGACGGGCCCGTCCGGGTCGGGATCGCCGACCTCGTCGAAGACCGCCTTCAGCTGCGTGCGCTGGTCGACGAGCCTCTCCCGCAGCACCAGCATGTCGCGGAGCCGGTCGATCGCCGCCTCGGCCGGCGCCGTCGGCGGCCTGGCCGGGAACGCGGCGCCGAAGGCGGCCAGCACCCTGGCGTCGACCCTGTCGGTCTTCGCCATGTCGCCGGCGGCCTTCGCGAAGTCCCGGGACTGGCGGGGATTGACCACCAGGACCGCGAAGCCCCGGTCGTGCAGCGACTGATGGAGCGCCCGGTGCATCCGCCCCGTGGCCTCCATGACGACCCTCTCCGCCCCGCCGTCCCTCAGGATGCCGGCGACCTTGCGGAAGCCGTCCGTGTCGTTGGCGGCGGCGTGATCCCTGCCGTTCAGGTGGATGTTCAGCGTCTTCTTGCTCACGTCAATGCCGGCGGCTACGATGGTCATGCTCTCCCGCTCCTATCCTCGCGATGATCCGGTTCTCGAACCCAGGCATCCATCCAGGACCCGGGAGGCTGAAGGGAGGGCGGGCCGACCACGCTTCCGCACGGATCCGCTTGCGCGATCCATGGTGCTTCCGGTCCGACCCGTCCTGCGGGGCCAGGCCCCGCTCCGCCGCCGCCAGGCCTGGCGGCGGCGGTCCCGAACCGGGAATGAACC
Source organism: uncultured Amylibacter sp. (assembly GCA_963662815.2). GTDB lineage: Bacteria > Pseudomonadota > Alphaproteobacteria > Rhodobacterales > Rhodobacteraceae > JAPPHA01. Next base: position 186,881 of record CAXXWA010000010.1, on the reverse strand, counting down.
GTGGAGGCGGCGGGAGGCAAGAGGCGGGTTTTCCACAGGAACCCGCGCCAAAATTTTCCACAGCCACCCCTTGGTTCGTTTCCGGTTCTCGGAACATACGAGGTGGTGGACTTGAGGGCTGCGATTCGCGGGTCCATGGCTGAAAGCTCCCGGCCAGGGGCATCCCACGCTGATTTCGGCTGGTTTTCCTTGACACCGGGCTTGTCTGCGTTGCATGCGCGCGCGACCGCGGAGCCGGAATTTTCCGCTGGCGTTCCCGTCCCGGACGTGCGATGCTCCGGCCATGTCGATTCGCAAGCGCCTCGAGTTCCATGCCCCGTTTCGCGGGATGCCGGCGGGGTTTTCCCTGTCGGACGTCGAGATCCGGCTGGCCAGGCCGCAGGAGCGCCCGCTCTGGGACTCGCTGATGGACGAGCGCCACTATCTCGGCTTCCAGCGGCTGGCGGCCCGCGGCCTGCGCTACGTGGCAAGCTTCGGGGACCGGTGGCTGGGCCTGGCGGCGTGGCAGAACGGCGCCTTCAAGTGCGCTCCGCGCGACAGGTGGTGCGGCTGGAGGCCGGAGCAGCAGTTCCGGCGGCTGGAGATGGTGGCGAACAACACGCGTTTCCTGATCCTGTCCGAGCCGGGGGTGTTCCCGAACCTCGCCTCCTTCTTCCTTGCGGGGATGACCCGCCGGCTCGCCGACGACTGGCTGGCGGCGCACGGGCACCGGGTGCTCCTGGCGGAGACGTTCTGCGACCCGGCCAGGTTTTCCGGCACCATGTACAGGGCGGCGGGCTGGGAGTGCCTGGGCCGGACGAAGGGGTTCGCCCGCGCCAACGGTCGCTACACCGACCCCCACGGCAGGCCGAAGGAGATCTTCGTGACGCCGCTGAGGCCCGACGCCCGGGCGCTGCTCTCGAGCCCGCAGCCGCTGCCGCCGGACGTGGCGCCGCCCTCCGGTCCCGGTCTGGCGCCGCGGGACCCCGGGACAATGCGCTCGCTGCACGCGGAGCTGGCGGCGGTGCCCGACTTCCGCCGGGCGCAGGGCAGGAAGCACGCGGTGGCCTGCGTGCTCGCCGTGCACGTGCTCGCCGAGCTCGCGAACATGAAGGGCTGCCTGGCCGCCGCGCAGTTCGCGCGCTCGCTGTCGCAGGAGGAGCTGGAGGCCGTCGGCGCCTGGCGGAACCCGAAGACGGGGCTTCGCGAGCCGGTCTCGAAGTCCACGATCCACAGGGTCGTGCAGTCGGTCGACCCCGAGGCGCTGGAGGACGTGGTCGGCCGCTGGTCCCGGCCCCGGCTTCCCCTCGCCCGGGCGCTCGCCGCCGACGGCAAGCGCATCCGCGGCGCCAACCGCAACGGCGACGGCCATCACGAGACCGTGGCCCTCGTCGACCACGCGACCGGCGCGCCCTTCGCGCTCCTGAACTTCGGCGACGAAGGCGGCGAGCTGGCGGCCACGCACGACCTCCTGGAGCGCAGCGACGTCCGCGGCAAGGTCATCACCCTCGACGCGCTGCACACGACGCGCAAGACCGCGAAGATGGTCACCGGGCGCTGCGGAGCCGACTATGTCTTCTCGGTCAAGGGCAACGCGCCGGAGACCTTCGGCATCCTCGACGGCATCGACTGGGAGAGGGACGCCACCGGCCGCTTCGCGGAGGATCTCGAAAAGGTTCACGGCCGCCTGGAGCAGCGCTCCATCAGCGTCCTGACGCCGCTCAAGCGCCTGATCAACTACCCCGGCGTCAGCCAGATCGCCCGGATCACCCGCTACCGGGAGCCGCTGAAGAAGGACGGCGACGATGGGGGAAACGACTGCACCGAGATCGCGTATGTCATCACCTCGCTGGATGCCGAAGCCGCGTCGCCGGAGGAGCTGCTGAAGCTGAATCGCGGACACTGGAGTGTGGAGAACCTGAACCACCGCCAGAGGGACTGCGTCTTCGGCGAGGACGCCTGCCTGACCCGCACCGGCAACGGCCCGGCGAACCGGGCCAGCCTGAACAGCATCGCGCTCGCGGCGGTCTTCGCCAGCCGCCGCGAGGCGGAGAGCCTCGCCGAGACCCGGCGACGCCTGCAGCTGAACCGCAGCGAGGCCATCGCCGCCCTGACCCGGCCCTGAGAGCCGGGCCGCGTCCGGGCCGGCTCCCGGACGCCGCCGGCAGGCCGCCAAGCCCCGAAAACGAATCACCAAGGGACCGGAACCGGCGCCCGCGACGGCGCGCGGACGGCTCCGCAAACCCGGAATCCGGCCGGAACGCCCCGGTCCGCCCCCCGTTCGGCGGCAAATCGGAAAATCGCCAACAGCGTGGGAAAGTCCTGGCTCCCGGCGGGACGGATTGATGCGAGCGTGGCATGCCACGAAAGGGAGGACGTGTCAACCCCCGGGGCGGAAAGGCGGAGCAGGCGGAAAAAGGACGCGGAATCAGCCGGCTGGCGCCGCGCGCGGAACGGCATCGCGATCCTGCCGGCCAAATGAAATGCCATTGGGCGGCGGCGGCCCGCCGGGCGAAGGGAGGGCGGAGCCCGACCGAGGTCGGCGGGCCGCAGACGCCCCTTTCTCTCCCCGGACCGGTCCCTCCGCAGGACGGTCCGGGACGGCTCCTGTCAGGGAGGCCGCGCCTTCCGGAACGCCTCGGCCGGGGTCATGTAGCCGAGCGTCTTCCTCGGACGCGCGTCCGTCCGGTCCCGGACCGCCTCGCCTCCGCGTCGGTGATCTGCTGGAAGTCCGTGTCCTTGGAAAAATACCCCCGCACCAGGCCGTTCGCGTGCTCGTTCAGGCCCCGCTCCCAGGAATGGTACGGCGTGGCGAAGAAGAACCCGGCCCCGAGCGCCTTCGCCACCAGGGCGTGCCCCGCGAACTCCTTGCCGTTGTCCGCGGTGATCGTGTGGACCAGGGCGGCGAGCGGCAGCAGCATCTCGAGCAGCGCGGCGCCCACCGCGGCCGCCGTCCTCCGCCCAACCCTCTGAAGAAGCGTGCAGTTCGACGCCCGGCCCGCCAGCACGCCAGCGCGCCGCTGTGGCCCTTGCCGACGATCGTGTCCGCCTCCCAGTCGCCGATCCGCTCCTTCGCCTCCACGATCTCCGGGCGCTCGGAGATGTCCGTGCGGTCCGGGATGCGGCCCCGGCCCGAGTGGCGCCCGCCCTTCCAGTTCGGCTTCCTGCCCCGCCGCCGCAGGAAAAGGAAGAGCCGGCCCCCGGCCTTCCGGTCGGCGCGGACGTGCTGGTAGATCCATTCCCGGCCCGCCATGGGGATGCCCTCCTTGCGGAAGCGGCCGGCGGTCCGGTCCGGGCTCCAGCCCTCCGCCAGCCTGTCCTCCGCCGTCGTCCACCGCTCCCGGGTCATCTTCCTGGCAACGGACGACGCCGCGCTGCGCCGCGCCGAGGCCTTGCCCTGCGCTTGCAAGTGCCTGTATCCGCGCCCGCCGCCGTTGCGCCGGATCTCGCGCCAGACAGTCGTCCGGTCCCGGCCGATCTGCCGGGCAATGGCCAAGTCGGACAGCCCGCTTTTCCTCAGCGCGTATATCTGGCATCGTTCGCCATAGGTCAGGTGGTGGTAGCCGCTCGGCATGACAGCCTCCATGTTTCGTCACAGGGACTGTCGCCGCCATCTGGCCGATTTGCAACATCCTGCGCCGAAGGACGCAGGTCGCCACCACATCCGGTGTTGCACTTCAGAGTGGCACGGGGGACCATTTGGCCGGGACGGGCGGTGGCGGGGCGATCAGCCTGGCGATGCACGCCGACGGGGTCGGTTTCCGCGACGCCGTCAGCTTCCTGTCAGCACAGGGGTTTCGCTCCTGCAACCTCCGGGACGGCGCGGCTCCTCCCGCGGGCCGGCGACGGCTGGAGCTCCCGGCCCGCTCTCGGGCTCTGTGGCCCGAGGTGCGCGATCGCCCTGTCAGGGAACGCGGGATCGGCGGGATGCTTCTCCAAGTCTGCCACGCCCGCGGGCTGGCCTGCGCGGACTGCCGGAGGAACGCGGTGTTCGTTTCCCGCAACGTTTCGGGCGCGGCGGCCGGGGCGGGGATCGCCGGCCTCGGGAGCCGCGGCGGCGCAGCCGCATTCAAGGGCATGGCGCCGGGCTCGCGGAAGGCGTCGGGCGGGTTCTGGATGGCGTGGGACACCGTTCCCCCGGAGCAGGCGGTTCTCGTCGAGAGCGCGATCGACGCGCTGTCGGTGCCGGCGCTGCGGAGCTTCCCGTCGGCCGGATGCGGCGGCGGCCTCGCGGCGGTGTCCGTCGCCGGCGTCGCGACGTCGGTGCCGCGCTGGCTGGATGGCTGGCGCCTGCGTCGGATCCTCTGCGGCTGCGATGCCGACCGGGCCGGGGATGCGGCGGCCGCCGGGCTCGTCCGGAGCGATCCCCGGGTCGTCCGATGCCGTCCGGCGGTCGAGGGGGAGGACTGGAACGGCCTGCTGGTGCGGGAGATGATGGGCGAGCCGGCCTGGAGCGGGCGGCCCGAAGACGAAGCGTGCCGGTTCCCGCCGCCATGACGCGACTCTCATCTTGATTGTCGCGCTGCACGCCACCCTGCCCGCACGTCTGCGGCGGGCGTTCAGCTGCGGTGCCGGAACCGCCGGCTCTCGTTCCCGGTCTCGATGATGTCGCAGTGATGGGCGGGCGGTCGAGCAGCGCCGCGGGCATCCTCGGGTCCCCGAACACGTCGGCCCATTCCTTGAACGGAAGATTGGCGGCGATGATCAGGGGCGTGTGCTCGCAGGGGCAGGAGACGAAGCGGAACAGGAGGTGCCCTCCGCTGCGGGCGAAGGGCGGGCAGCCGAGTTCGTCCGGAATGATGAAGTCCCGCCTGCGCATGGCCTCGGCGAGACGGCCCCGGCGGCCGTCGCGCCGTTCCTGCTCCAGGAGATTGACCAGCCCGACAGCGTCGAGGAACCGGCCCCGGGCGCCGCGGCGGATGCAGGCCCTGGCGATCGCGACGGCAACATGGCTCTTGCCGGTGCCGGTTCCGCCGATCGCCACGACGTTGCGCGGCGGCTCGAGGAAGGAACCGTCCGCGAGCTGGCGCAGCAGCCGCTCCTCGACAAGGCTCTGCGTGAAGTCGAAGCCGTCGAGTTCCTTCGCCGTCGGCAGCTTGGCGACCGACAGCTGATGCCTGATCGAGCGCGCCTTCCTGTCCGCAACCTCCGCCTTCAGCAGCGTGCCGAGGACCCGCTCCGGGGGATGGCCGCGTCCGGACGCGTCGGCGAGCACCTCGTCGCAGGCGGCCTTCATGCCTCTCGGGCCGAGCGTGCCCATCGGTTCCGGGATGTCCCTGCGTCCCGTTCGGGGATCTCCCTCAGGCTGTCATGGCGGCCGCGGCCGGCTTCCGGCTCGACGCTCGGGCGAAGCCGCTCGGGAAGCTCGATCCGTGGCGCCGGACCGGGGTCGCGCCGCCGCGACAGGATGTTCAGGACCGCGCCGGCGGAGACGGCGCCGCCTTCCAGCGCGTCGCCGCAGGCCGCGCACGCCCCGTCGAGCCCGTCCCCGGCACCGCGGCAAGGATCCGCGCCATCTGCCGATCGCCGTCGTCGAAGGCGCCAAGCCTGTCCTTCACCGCCCCGAGCGCTTCCGGCAGGGCCCCGCCCTGGAACGGGGCGCCGTTGCGCAGCGCGCCGGGCTTGCGCTCGAGCACGGGCACGCAGCGGAGCCGGTCGCAGGCCGTCCTGCCGCGATCGAAGCTGCGCGGGCGGCTGCCGACCGGCTCGCCGTCAAGGCGGACATCGACCCGGTCCGCATGGGCGAACGCCTCCGCCGCCTTCCGGGCCGCCCGCGCCTCGGCGCTGCAGCGGTTGCCGTCGAAGCGCGCGAGGCAGGTCCCGGAGACGCCCCGGCTCAGCGGGCGGTGGCCGTCGAAGGGCCCCGGAAACGGAATCAGGCAGCGGCGCTCCTCGCGCGCGAACGCCTCCCGGACCGTCAACTCGGGGTCGTCGGGATGCGGATGCTCCCGCGCATGCCTGCGGCAGCTCTCCTCGAGCCGGCCGTTCAGGCCGTCGAGGCCGTCAAGGCGCGGAGGCTCGCGGAACAGCCGCTCGCGGACGTCGCCAACCTGGTTCTCGACCCGGCCCTTCTCCCACGCCGCATTCGGCGTGCATGCCGCCGGACCCGCGAGGAAGTGCCCGCACATCTCCGGGAAACGGGCGTTGAACTTCCGCGTCCGCCCCGCGAAGACGGCGTCGACCACCGTCTTCATGCTGTCGTGGATGCCGCGCCGGCAGGAACCTCCGAACAGCCGGAACGCCCGGCTGCGGGCGTCGAAAACCATCTCCCGGGTCTCGCGCGGTTGCGCCCGCACGAAGCTCATGCGGCTGTGGCACAGGCGCATGTGCGCCACCCTGAGCCGCACCGTCGTGCCGCCGACGACCGCCCGTTCATGGCTCCGGTCGAACCGGCAGGCCTCGCCGGGCTCGAACGCCAGGGGAACATGGGCGCCCGACACGCCGCCGCCCTGGCGCCGCTTCCACGCGGCCGCGCAGCGGCAGACGGCACTGCAGCCCGCATCGCATCCCTGGTCCGCGAGCTGCCCCCGGATCCGCTTCATGACCGGGCGGTCGCGCCGCTTTGTCTCCTCGTCGGTGTTGGCCTCCAGCTTCCGCTCGAGCTCCGGGATGAAGCCGCCGAGCTTCGGATGAGGCTGGTCCGGACGCCGTTGCCTCGGCGCCGGTTCCCCGGAGCGCAACACCTTGCGAACCGTGTTGCGCGACACGCCCATCGACTTCGCGATCGATCGAATGGACTTCCCTTGAACGTGCCGCGCACGCCGAATCCTGCCGATCGTCTCCACTGACACCATCTCTCCTGCCTCGCTGAATTGTTGCGAGGCAGTCGTTTTCATCGGATCAGGGGTGGGTCAATTTTGAACGCGAATCACCCCGAAAGCGGGTCAATTTTGAACGCGATTCCACAGCACCAGTGCGAGGGCGAGTCGCGCACGGGCGGCGCGACCTGCATCGGCTTCGGCGGGGTGCGGGCCGACGCGGCGGCGGGCGCGGCCGTCCTCGCGGCAGCGCAGCCCCTGGGCGTGGCCGCCGCGCTGGAGGCGTTCGACCGGCGCGGCGACGATGCGTCGGCCCGGATCAGGCTCGCCGCCTCGGCGCTGGAGGAGGCCCGCTACAGGGCCGGGCGCGCGCAGGCGCAGTTCGACGCGGTCGATCCTGCCAACAGCAACATCCTCCACAACCTGGCGGCGCGCTGGGAGGCGTGCCTGGCCGAGGTCTCCGAGCGCGAGGAGCGGCTTCGGGAGCTCGAGGCGGCCCGCGAGACGCGGCAGGCGGGTTCCGCCGACCGCGACGCCTGGCTGGCGCTGGGAGCCGACCTGGCGAGCGCATGGTCGCACGAGGACGCGACGCCCCAGCTGCGCAGGAACGTCCTGCGCGCAGCGCTGGCGGACATCACCGCCAGCCTGCGGGAGGAGACAGTGCACCTGCTGCTGCACTGGCGCGGCGGCGACCACACCGAGATCGAGGTGCGACGCTTCCGGACCGGCGAGCATCGCTGCAAGTCCGACAAGGACGTCGAGGACCTGGTCGCCGGGCTGTCCCGGCAGCTGCCCGGCGAGCAGACGTAAGCGGGTAAACGACGGCGTCTGACAATTCGGTTGCCCGCGCGCGGGTCGGGTCGGGATGCTTCCGGTCATTCATCAATGATCGGAGGATGTTGCAATGCCGGGCTTGAACGGTTCGTCCGGCTCCCGTCCCGCGCCGGTGGTGCGCAGCGCGGCCGGGCGGAGCGCCATCATGGCGGACTTCGAGCGTTCGGGGATGTCGCGGCGGGAGTTCTGCGCGTCCCGCGGGCTGTCGCCGAAGACCTTCGGGAGCCGGCGGAGCCGTCTCGGCCGGACCGGCGCAGGCGCCGGCTTCGTCGAGATCGCGCCGCCTGCGGCGTCCGGCCGGGACGTCGGGCCCGGGCCGGGCGACGGTGTCGTCCTGCGCGTCCGGCGGCCGTGATGCTCGGCGGCTGGCCGCGGGGCGGCATCCGGCTGTCGACGGAGCCGGCCGACATGCGGCGCAGCTTCGACGGGCTGTGCGCGCTGGTCGCGACCCGTCTCGGGCGCGACCCGGCCGGCGACCGATGGCAATTGTTCGCCAGCCGGCGCCGCACCCTGATCAAGGTCCCCGGCTTCGAGCGGGGCGGCTTCCTCCTCTGGTCGAAGCGCCTGGAGCAGGGCCTGTTCGCCCCGCCGCCGGCGACCGGACAAGCGGCGCCTGCACTGTCGTCGACCGGGCCGGCGGCGCTGATCGACGGCATCGACGCCGCCGTCCGCCGTCGGCGCAAGCGCTGCGACGGTCCCCGGGCGGTGTCCGGGTCCGGGCGGTCCCGCACGACGGCCGGATCGACGCTGCCGGCCATCGGCCTGTCGGCGAAGAGCTCCTTCCACAGGCGCGGCGCCGGTTCGCGGATCCGGTCGGCCGGGCGGGTGTCGATGCGCTGCAGGACGTCTGCCGGATGCGCGAGGGGGCTGATCCCCTGCATGAAGCGGGCGGCGACGAGGCTGTCGGCGATGCCCGCGTCGCGCCCGCCGGCCCCGGTCCGGGAAACAGCCGGCTCTTCTGCCCGAGCTTGATGCGGCGCAATTGGCGCCCGCCGCCATTGGAATCCATCGGCGCCATCGGGTCGTCGAGGAACGCCCCGAGGGACTGCCGGCGCTCGACGGCGCAGACGGCGGCCTTGCGGATCGGGTGCTTCGGCGCCGTCGCCGGATCCTCGAGCGTCCGCCCGCGCCACTGCCGGAAGGCGCCGGCCAGCGGCCGGGTGCGGGTTTGCCGCGCCCCGGGAGCTCCGGCGGCGGCCGGGAGCGGAACTTCCTCTCGATCCCGCACATGCCCCCGACCGTCGCCATCGCCTCCCCGGCCAGCGCCGGATGGCTGTCAAGCTGCTCCTCGAAGCTGCGCCTGGCGCGCGGCCGGCAGTTCCGCTGCCTGACCGTCTCGCCCCGCGCATCGGCATGCGCCGAACAGGCCCCGCAGCCGTCGACGGCCGGCGTGCCCTCGAAGTCGCCGAGGAACTGCCTGACATGGCGGCGGGCGCGGGACGGCGCGAAGCGGAACGCCGCCCCGTCGCGGTCGCCGGGCACCGGCCAGTGGCAGCACTGCTTCATCCTTCCCGGATTGCCGGGATCGCGCCCGGCCCGCACCGGCGTCCCGTCCATGACGATGACTGAGCCTTCCGGCACCCGAGAGGCACTGCGCCTCGAACGCCGGCCCGGAAGCGGGACCGCCCGACCGGCCCGGCCGCCCGTCGACCTGCGGCTGGCGGCGGTCCCGCTCCCGGCCGGCATCCGGTGCCGGCGGCAGGAGGGAGATGCCGGGCGAACCTGTCGCCCGGCATCCCGGCGACGAAGGAGACGTCGACGCAGGAGCTCCTGGACACCCCCTCGACGGCCGGGGCGCAGACCAGGGCGCCGGAGGATTCGGTCTTCGCCTTCCTGCAGCGGCAGCGCGGCGCCACGTGGCGGATCGGCACCGACGCCGGCCTGCAGCACGCGCGCTCGGAGACGACTCGAACCCGTCCGCCGCCAGCCCCTCGATCTCCGGCGGCATCGCGCCGATGTCGACCGCCGTCGCATCGGGGCCGAAGCGCAGCCCGGAGCCGCCGACGGCGTCGCCGCGGTCCTTCCTGCGCCCCCTGACTCCGCCCCGGGGCTTCTTCCCGGCCTTCGCTTCGGCTCCGAGCCCGTCCTCCCCGGCATCCGGCGACGCGCCGGCGTCGGACCCGCCCCCGATGTCGGGATGCCTCTCCGAGCTCCGGCCGTGCTGCCGGCGCTCGCAGCGTGCCGGCCGGTCGCGAAGCGCGCCGGTCTTCGCCGCCTCCTCCGCGAGCCTGTCCTGCAGCGATCCGACGAGCGCCGCCAGCGTCCCGGCAAGCCCGAACAGCTCCCTGAACAGGGCGGCGGCGCTCCGGAGAAGACCGCCGCCCGGGCCCGGCCCCGCGAACTCCGAACGGAGCCCGTCGAGCCGGCGGCGGACCGCATCCGGGTCGGACGGGTCGATCCCGCTCATGCCTCCGCCTCCGCCGCCATGATCGCCGCCGGCACCGCCAGCCGCCCGCCCGGCGGCATCGCCGCGCAGCGCCGGCCCCGGCCCGCGGCCTTGCGCCCGACCGCCCGGCGATGCGTGAAGTTCCGCCCGGCGAAGGCGTGCCGGCGCACCCGCCCCGGCGGGAAGTCGACCGGAGCTTCTCCGCCGCCACGCAGGACTGGCTGCCGGCCCGGACCTCCAGCGAGCGCCAGTCCGGAAGATGCTCGTCGCAGGGCGCCGAGGGATGGCCGGAGATCATGACCTGGCAGGGCAGCGACTTCAGGATGGCGAGGAGCTCCACATGGTCGGCGTCCGCGCAGTCGTGGCGGCAGCGCCGCTGCGGCCTGCGCGTCGACCGCGCGCAGGGCGGGTCGCGGCAGGCCGGTTCGCGGCCGTCGAAGTCGAAGCCGGACAGGAACGCGCGGGCGCAGCCGTGGCGGAGCTCGACCGGATGGCCGCAGCGGAAGCTGTCGATCGACCGGCGGTCGGGGTCGATGCCGATGTTGCGCAGCGCCGGCGGCTTGCGCTTCATGATGGCGCCGCCCCCGGGATGCGTCTCGACATATGCGTGATGCGGGGGCATGCAGCTGACGATGGCCTGCGAGAGACCGGTCGCGGCCTTGGACCCGAGCCATGCCGCCATTGCCGCCTCCGAAGCGGTTCGCGCCGGACAGCCGATCGCTGCGGCGCACGGCCCATGATGTCAAACCGAAAAACAGGCGCGGCAGGGACAGGTCCTGAACCTCGGGCCGCCCGACCGGGCTCCGCCCCCGCGACGATGCCGGAAACCAGGAAGTCAACAGACGTCGCCGTTTACCCGCTTACGGGCGGACGGCGCGCGATGCCTGCATCGGAGCGAAGAAGACCTGCAGGAAGCTCGGCGTGCCGTGCCGGGACTGCCCGAGGAGCCGCCTCGGCGTAGCAGGCGCTCCCGACGTGCCGAGGCTTGCCGACCTCGTCAGGCAGCGCGCTGCGGCCTGACACGCCCCCTCGGGCCCGGCGGCAATTCCCGGAAAGTTGCCCCTATTACGGGCGATTCCGTTTGCGGAATCGAGCTGCGAAAAACGAGTCAGACGTCCGCGGCGACGGATCGACGGTTCGGGCAGCCCCGACTATTGCCCGGCATCGAATCCACTGCGTGCGGTCCCCGACGGAAAGGCGCAGTCAGTCCGCCAGTGCGCGGTCTCTGGCCTGGGAGCGATCTCGATCGATGGCGGCATGCGCCCGCATTCCCAGAGCATCCGGATCCGGTGCGGTGCGTTCTTGCGGGTCAGCAGACACCATGACCCTGGTTGTGGCGGGTCGAGATCTGCGACTTGATCGAGACTGTCGCGATGGAGGCAGGGAGCCGAGCCACCGATGCGAAGCTACCTGCCCCGGAACAGGGGAGCAATTGGTGGCACATTCCGCTGAGAACACGATCACTCGCTCCGAAGGGGAAACTGCCACGATCCGCGCGGCGCCGGAAGTTCAGACGTCCTGACCTCGGATGGGATTTCCTACAATGAAAATGATGCCTCTTTCCCGGTGGTCCGTGCGGCTTCGGGCAGTTCGCAGACCATGCGCAGGCCGGTTCCCGGGAAGATCGTGCCGGTCCGGCCGAGCTCGTCGAGCAGCCCGGCGATGGCCGCGTCGCCGGCGTTGCCGGCGGTCCCGAGGATGCGCACCCGCAGGATGCCGCTCTCCGGTTCGGGGATGATGTCCGCCTCCGACCTGAACAGCTCCGCGAGGGGACGCCGCGGACGCTGCCTGACGCCCTGGGCCTGCGCGACGGGGGGCATCATCCTGGTCTCCGCCCGGCAGGCGATCATCCGGATCAGGTCGAGGAGCAGCCTTTCGCGGGAGGGCAGCGCGTCGAGCATCTCGCCCTCTCCGAGTTCCGCGACCCTGACGTGCCCGGGCACCTCCCTGCGCTGCAGCTTGAGCGCCTCGCGCTCGGCGTCGAGCGTCCCGATCTCGGCCTTGAGCCTTTCGGCGGACCTGGCGGCCGCGGCCGAGGGCGCGCCCCGGAGCAGGTCCGCGGCGCGGTTGCGCAGCGTGCCGAGCCTGTTCCGCAGGCGGCCGATCCGGCGTTCCAGCTCGCGCCGGGCCGGGTTGACGACGCGCGCGTCGGGATCCGGGTCGGCCAGGCCGTGGACCGGAAGCCCGTCCAGGTTGAACTCCCCGCGCATGTGCTTGAAGAAGCTCTCCTGCGCCCAGCGCGAGAACAGCGCGCCCGCGGCCCGCTCCATCGGCACGCCGAAGTCCGTGGCCGCGAGCGGAACCTGCCGGCCGGTGTCAGGAAGGCGGCGGATCTGGCGCACCTCCGGCCCGTCCTTCAGGCGGATCCGCCTCTCGGCGAGGCGCGCTCCGGCGGCCCGGACGCCGCCGGGGCCGCGGATCGGCGTCTCGACGGCGCGGAACTCCTCCTCCGGCCAGTCCTCGCCCTTGAAGCCCTTGTGCCGGGCGATCACCGCGATGCCGCGGCGGGCGAGGCGCCTGAACAGCGCCGGGCTCCATCCCTCCCGGTCGAAGACCAGCGTCAGCGCCGGTCGCGCGGATGCATCGGCCGCCAGATCGGGGGCGTCCGGCCCCGGCAGGCCCAGCCGCTCCAGCGCCGGAAGCACGTCGCGCTCCAGCGCCTTCGCCATGCCGGGGTCGAGGTCCTTGTGCAGGCACAAGAGCGGCCTGCCGCCGAGCGCGTTGACCCGGCAGCTCGTCGAGGCCGGCAGGCAGAGCTTCTGCCGCGACACGAAGTGCTTCGGAAGCCGTCCCTTCCGGCCGGCGCAGACCTTCACGTGCCCGTCCACCGAGAGCGTGGCGACCGTGTCGCCGCCGTCGGCCATCCAGTCCCGCGCCAGCGCGTCCTGCCAGCCCTTCACGCGCCGCTCGTCCGCCGCGAGCGCCCGGATCTTGCGCCGCAGCGTCCTGGCCTCCGGGCAGCGGTCCAGCCCCGGGACCGCGCCCCATTCCCCCGGCGCCTCGTGGCGCAGCGCCTCGGGGTTGCGGACCCTCGCCATGAACAGGAACGCGAGCAGGAGAAGCGTGCTCGTCAGCCCGCAGCATCCCTTCGGCAGCGCCAGGAACCTGTCCGCGTGCTGCAGGAGCCCCTCCTCCAGCAGCGCCGGCAGCGCGGCCAGGACGCCGCCGCAGGCCACCGCCGACAGCGGCTCGTCGAAGCGCGGCCGCGCCTCATCCATCGCCCCCGCCGAGGCCGCGACGCGGCCCGCGCTGTCGCGGGCGGCCCGGCCCATCGGCGCCTCCCGGTCGCGCCGGTCGCGGGCGCTGCGGCCGAGCGGGTCCGCCGTCCCGGCACCTTCCGCCTCCTCCGTCCCGGCCTCCGTCTCCGCCGAAGCCTCCTCCGTCTCGCCGGCCTCCGGCGCTTCCGTCCCGGCGTCCGGACAGGCGATGAAGCCCTTCCGGCAGTTGTGGCAGAGCGTCGCGGGCGCGATCCCGAGTTCCCGCGCAACCGCGGCAATCCGCATTCCCGAGGCCAGGAGACGCTCCGCCTCCGCCGCCGTCTCGCCGGCGATGGCGCTCGTGCCGCGCCCCTTCCGCGGCTCGCGGAACGCCGCCTCGCCCCTGTCCCGGAGCTTCCTGACGGCCCGCTGGACCGTCGCGCGTCCGACGCCGAACGCGTCCTGCAGGTCCTTCCGGGGGATGCCGTGCCTTGCGAACCTGGCGATCCGCAGCAGCATCGCCGGGCGGTCGCTCTCGTCGTGGCAGTCGAAGGGCTCGAGGTTGGAGAAGCAGGCGGTCCGTCCGTCGCCGGACGCGAAGGAGAAGCAGGAGGCGCCGATCCGGACGGCGTCTGCGGGGTTCATGGCAAGGGTGTTCATGCGAGCGGAATCCCGAAAACAGGCATCAGGACATATTGTAATCCCTTCGGCCATGCCGTCAAGCGAAATGTGCGGGAAAACCGTTGATTTTCCTGAAAAAAGCGCAGCCCGCGCCGTCAGATCGCAATCCCGAGGTCAGGACGTCTGAAGTTGGCAACAGGAGCTGGATCCCGGAGCTTCTCGACCGGCTGGATCCGGTCCGCGGCGAACTGATGGCGGTCGAGGCCGGGAAGGCGGCGCGGCTGACGGCGTCGAAGGCCGCCCTCGAGGCCCGTGGCGCGGCGGCCGCGGTGATGCAAGTCAGGCTTGACAGGGATGGGTGTCATGTGAGCCTGTCCCGGACAGGTCAGCGTCGGATCGCTATTCAATTCGCCGAAAGGTCCGATGACAGCAGTTGTCAGCAAACACATACCAACGCCGCCTCGACCCGGAACCAGCGGCCGCCTGAAGGCCGCAGACCGGGCGCGGCAGGCAAGGGCAGCAGGAGTAGGTTTGACACATTTGCCGGTTCCGAACTATGTTTTCCTGCATGTGCAGCACAGCCGGACGTGATCGCGTATCTGCACGCATTGCGCGCAACTTGTCGTTGCGGCTATCCCCGGCATCACGAATCGGCCGGACGTTCATGCAAAGCCTGGTTTTCGGTGCCGGCCTGCTCCTGCCCCTGTCCGGAGCGGCGTCGGCGGAGGAATTCTTCACGCTTGCGGGACATGGAGGTCCGATCAAGGGCATCGACGTTTCCGCCGACGGCAGGCGGATCCTGACCGCGAGCTTCGACTATTCGGTCGGCAACTGGAAGAATCGCGCGCCGACGTGGTTCGAGGGCCATGCGGCCGCGGTCAATGCCGTCAGGTTCGTCGACGCGACGACCGCGGTTTCCGGCGGCGACGACAACGACGTCAGGCTGTGGGACCTAGCGGCGGGGACCTCGCGCCGCCTCGGCGGACACCGCGGAAAGGTCATTTCGCTCGACGTCGATCAGGACCGGCGCCGGGTCGCGTCCGCGAGTTGGGACGGGACCATCGGGATCTGGCCGCTCGACGGCGGCGGACAGCCGCGCTTTCTTGCCGACACCGGGGCGGCGGTCAACGACGTCGCGTTCTCCTCGGACGGGGTGACGCTCTATTCTGCGTCTTCGGACGGGAGGATCAGGCAGTGGGACCTCGCCACCGGACAGGTGCTGCGGAAAATGACGAGCCATGGATTCGGGATCAACATGCTGGTCCTCAACGAGCCTGGCGGGTGGCTCGCCTATGGCGCCGTTGACGGGGGGACAAGGGTGGTCGACCTCGATACAGCGGCGGTGGTTGCAGATCTCACGCTCGAACGCCGGCCGATACTGGCGCTGGCGCTGTCGCCCGATGCGAGCCGGCTTGCAGTCGGCGACGGCGACGGTTTCATCATGGTCGTGGACACTTCCGAATGGTCGATCGCCAGGGACTTCCGCGCCGCGCACCGCGGGCCGGTCTGGGCGCTCGCATTCTCGCATGACGGGAAAAGCATCTATGCGGGCGGCATCGACGACGCGATGTTCGCCTGGCCGCTCGACGGCGGCGGCGAAGTTGTTCTGATGGCGGCGGGCGAGAGGAGCTTTCTGACGGATCCCGAACAGATGAGCAACGGCGAACGCCAGTTCAACCGGAAGTGCTCCATCTGCCACACCCTCGTCGGGGACGGCGCGCGCAGGGCCGGCCCGACCCTTGCCGGCCTGTTCGGACGCCGTTCGGGATCCGTTGCGGGCTATGCTTATACGGACATCCTGAAGTCCGGCGAAATCATCTGGTCCGAATCCACCATCAACGACTTGTTCGAACTCGGCCCGGACGAGTTTGTCCCGGGTACCAAGATGCCCATGCAGCGGATAGCAGAGGACCGCGACCGCAATGACCTGATTGCCTTCCTGAAGGTGGCGACCATCGAGGAGTAGGGCCGCTCCAGGACATGGCCGAATGCTTGAACCGGGCCGCGCCAGCGCGCTCCTTGCAGGCGATTCCGTCGACGCGGAGCGCAAGGGGAATTCGCGCGCGATTGCAGGGACGCAACGCGGACTCGCTGATTCCCTCAGGGCCCCGCGCGCGAGACCGAAGCAACGGGCGTGCAACCCGGCGCATCAGGCTCCGGGGTGCGCACTACCTGCGGCCGAAGAGTTTCTCGATGTCGGAGAGTTTCAATTCGACATAGGTCGGCCGGCCGTGATTGCACTGGCCCGACACGGGGCATTCCTCCATGGCGCGGAGGAGGTCGTTCATTTCGGCCGCTGTCATCCGTCGTCCTGCCCTGACCGATCCGTGGCAGGACATGCGCGAAAGAATCTCGTCGATGCGCTCCCGGACGGCACTCGTCCGGCCGCTCCCGGCAAGTTCGTCGCAGATGTCGCGGACGAGCGCGCGCGCGTTCACGTCGCCGAGGATCGCGGGCGTCTCCCGCACGCAGACCGCATTGCCGCCGAAGGCCTCGATCGTCAATCCGAGGCGGGAGAGCTCGTCCGCAGCCCCGAGGATGTTCTCCCTGTCGGCATCATCCAGTTCGACGATCTCCGGAAGGAGTAGCAGCTGTCCCTGGACGCCATCCGCCGAGAGCTGAGACTTGAGCCGCTCGAAGACGAGTCGTTCGTGAGCGGCGTGCTGATCGACGAGAACGAAACCGTTACGGGTTTCCGCGACGATATAGTTCTCGTGGAGCTGCGCCCGGGCGTCGCCAAGCGGAGAATCGGCGAAAATCTCGGAGTGGCTTGCCTGCGATGATTCTGCCGGATCTTGCGCGCGCAGCGGACCGGCTTGGTCGGGAACGGCGAATCGATCCTCTTTCACCGCCGGCAGCGAGGGTTGCTGGGGCCGGTAGCCGCCAGCACGGAAACGGGGCATCGGCCAGTCCTCTCCGCGGCCGGCATCCCGCAAGGCCATCGAGCGGAAATCCTCGGAGATGGTGTCCGACGTCCTGTGTCCGACGGTGGCCAGCACCCGTCGAAGGCCGGAGACGACCAGATTGCGGATCGAGGACGGATCCCGGAACCGGACTTCGGACTTCGCCGGATGGACGTTGACGTCGACCACGTCCGGGTCGCACGTAAGGAACAGGACCGCGGCCGGGTAGCGATCGCGCGCGACAAGTCCGGAGTACGCGGCCCTGAGCGCGCCGCCGAGCAGCCGATCCTGCACGGCGCGGCCGTTGACGAACAGGAACTGAGCGACGGCCGCTCCCCGGGAAAACGTCGGAAGCGCCGCAAATCCGCCCAGCCGCGCGCCGTCGATCCCGGCTTCGACCGGGCAAGCATTCCGGATGAACTCATCTCCGAGCAGGGCGCCGAGCCGGTTGGCCAACGCGTTTGCGGGGTCGCCGGTCTGACCGTCGACGCGCAGCTTGCGGCGCCTGTTGCCGTTCTCCGTAACGTCGTGCAGCGTGAATGCCGTCTCCGGCGACGCCATCGCAAGGCGCCGGACGGTTGCAGCGATAGCCCGCGCCTCGGAGAGGTCGCTCCGCAGGAATTTCAGCCTTGCCGGAGTTGCGCGAAAGAGATCCCTGAGTTCGACCACTGTTCCTCGCGACAACGCGGCCGGTTCGGAGGGGCTGGCCACCCCGGCGTGCATTCTGACGAGAGCCGCCCCGTCGCTGCCTGCGGCGCGCGACGTGAGCGTGAGCCGGCCCGCCGTACCCATGGATGCAAGCGCCTCTCCGCGGAATCCGTACGTATGGATGTTTACGAGATCCGATCCGTCGATCTTCGATGTCGCGTGCCGTGCGAGCGCAAGCCCCAGTTCCTCCGCAGGTATTCCGTGCCCGTCGTCGGCGACCCGCAAGAGCGTCTTTCCGCCATTCGCGTATGCGATGTCGATCCGCGCCGCGCCGGCGTCGAGCGCATTCTCGACAAGCTCCTTGACAACGGACGCCGGCCGCTCGACCACCTCGCCGGCCGCGATGCGCTGCGCGGCGGCTTCATCAAGCTGACGAATTTGCGGCCGCGCCGAACAGGATTCCTTGCGTGCGTCCTTCATGCCAGCGCAAATATCAGGCGGGCATCGATTTGACAAAGCAGGTCGTCCCTTCAGAACGGCAGCGCGCTTGATGTAGCGCCCGGCGGCAATTAAACGGTTACTGCCGATTGCAACGCCAGGGTTGGCGGCAGGTTCCGTGAACCGGTTGAAACCGGAGCGGGCGAGGGAGGAAATTGTGGCTGCGGGCACCGAGTCCGGGCACATGCCCGACACCATACCGAAGCTGCTTGCGCGAAACGCCGCGATTCGCGGCGGCGCCCCCGCCTACCGGGAAAAGGAATTCGGCATCTGGCAGACCTGGACCTGGCAGGAGGCGGCAGGGGAAATCGAGGCGCTGGCGCTCGGGCTTCTGCGGCTTGGCCTGCAGGAGGGCGACCATGTGGCGATTGTCGGCCGCAACCGACCGCGCCTCTACATGGCGCTGGTCGCCATCCAAAGCGCGGGCGCCGTTCCGGTTCCTCTCTATCAGGACGCGGTCGCGGACGAGATGGCGTATGTGCTCGATCACTGCAAGGCGCGGTTCGCAGTCGCCGGCGATCAGGAGCAGGTCGACAAGATCATCGAGGCGCGCGAACAGCTCGCGGACCTCGAACAGGTGATCTATCTTGAT
Source organism: uncultured Amylibacter sp. (assembly GCA_963662815.2). Lineage (GTDB taxonomy): Bacteria > Pseudomonadota > Alphaproteobacteria > Rhodobacterales > Rhodobacteraceae > JAPPHA01. Next base: position 168,465 of record CAXXWA010000010.1, on the reverse strand, counting down.
CCGTCCGGTTTGCGGAAGTACGACAAGACGTCCCTTCACGACTTCAGGGAAGTTCAGGCGCGCGGACGCGGAAGCGATGCGGAGACCCGGGCAGAACTTGACCGCCGGCGCGCTGCGCAGGACGACAGCAGCACCTGCGTGATGCTGTACACGTCCGGCACCACCGGTCGGCCGAAGGGAGTCGTGCTGTCGAACCGCAACATCATCGAGACGTCCAGGAATTCGTGCGAGTTCGACAGGCTATCGACGGGCGATACCGTCCTTGCGTACCTCCCCATGGCCTGGGTCGGGGACTTCATCTTTTCCATCGGCCAGGCCTTTTGGGCCGGGTTTTGCGTCGCCTGTCCCGAGAGCGAGGCGACGATGCATCAGGATCTCCGCGAAATCGGTCCGAGCTACTACTTCGCGCCGCCAAGGATCTTCGAACAGATGCTGACGTCCGTCATGATCCGGATGGAGGATGCGAGTCGCCTGAAACGGCGCATGTTCAGCTACTTCATGGAGCATGCGCGCAGAACCGGCCCCGATCTCCTTGACAAGAAGTCGGTCGGCGCCAGAGACAGGTTGATTTACCGCCTCGGCGACTTCCTCGTCTACGGTCCGCTCAGGAACGCGCTCGGGTTGTCCTGCATCCGCGTCGGCTACACGGCCGGCGAGGCGATCGGGCCGGAGATTTTCTCGTTCTACCGCTCGATCGGAATCAACCTCAAGCAACTCTACGGCCAGACCGAAGCCAGCGTGTTCATTACGCAGCAACCTGACGGCGAGGTGAGGGCGGACACCGTCGGGGTGCCGTCGCCCGGCGTCGAGATCAGGATCGATGACGCCGGCGAAGTCCACTACCGCTCGCCGGGCGTGTTCGTGGAGTATTTCCGAAACCCGGAGAGCACGCGGGAAACCAAGGGGCCGGACGGCTGGGTCGCTACGGGAGACGCCGGGGTCCTGGAGTCCGGAACCGGCCACCTCAGGATCATAGATCGGGCAAAGGATGTCGGCAGGACCGCCGACGGGCGCCTCTTCGCGCCGAAGTACGTCGAGAACAAGCTGAAGTTCTATCCGAACATCCTTGAAGCGGTGGTGTTCGGCGCTGGGCGCCGGATGTGCGCCGCAATCGTCAACATCGATCTTGCCGCCGTCGGAAACTGGGCGGAGCGCAACAACATCGCCTATGCATCCTACCAGGAACTCGCGGCGCATCCGCAGGTCTACGCGATGATCCAGGACCACGTCGCGGAGGTGAACGAGTCCCTTTCGGGAGACGAATCCCTGTCCGGCTGCGTGATCGGTCGCTTCCTCATCCTGCACAAGGAGCTCGACGCCGACGACGGCGAGCTGACGCGCACCAGAAAGGTGCGCAGGCGCATCGTCGAGGGCAAGTACGCCGACTTGATCGATGCCCTCTACGACGGTTCTAGCGAAGTCGCGACCGAAACGGAAGTGACCTACGAGGACGGGCGGAAGGGCAGGATCGCCGCAACGCTCGAGATTCGGGATGTCGGTTCCCAAGTGCAGGTTCGGAGGGCGGCATGAACGTCGCCGCATCGGAGCAGCCGGGAGCCCGGTCGGACGGACCCGCTACCCTCGCCGTCATGGAGTTCAGGAACATTACCCTGCGATTCGGCGGAGTCGTCGCCATCCGGGACATGTCGTTCGACATTCTTGAAGGCGAGATCCGGGCCATCATCGGCCCGAACGGCGCGGGCAAGTCGTCGATGCTGAACGTCATCAACGGCTTCTACCATCCGCAGGAAGGGGAGGTTTGGTTTCGTGGCGAGAGGCGCCGCGCGCTCCGGCCGCACCAGATTGCGAGCCAGGGCATCGCCCGCACCTTCCAGAACATCGCGCTATTCCGGGGAATGACCACGCTGGACAACATCATGACGGGCCGTCTGACCCGCATGAAGTCGGGGATCTTCAGCCAGATGGCATGGTTCGGCAGGGCCGTGCGCGAGGAGGTCGAGCACAGGGAAGCCGTCGAGCAGATCATCGACTTCCTTGAAATCCAGTCGATCCGCAAGACGCCCGTCGGCAGGTTGCCCTACGGCCTGCAGAAGCGCGTGGAACTTGGCCGCGCGCTCGCCGCCGAACCGGCCCTCCTGCTTCTCGACGAACCGATGGCGGGCATGAACGTCGAGGAAAAGGAGGACATGTCCCGGTTCGTTCTCGACGTCAACGACGAGTTCGGCACAACCATCGCGCTCATCGAACATGACATGGGCGTGGTCATGGATCTCGCCGACCGGGTTGTCGTAATGGACTACGGCCGCAAGATCGGAGACGGCACGCCGGAAGAGGTGCGCAGCAACCCGGCGGTGATTGACGCCTACCTCGGTGTCGCGCATGACTAGGCGTCGGCATACGGACCGGCGCGGCCTGGCCGCTGCGGGCGCGGGAGGACGGTAGATGTCCGCAGGTTTCCTCTTCGGGGTCGAGGTGTTCCTGAACGGGTTGATGTCGGGGGTGATGTACGCCCTGGTCGCCCTCGGATTCGTCCTGATCTTCAAGGCGTCCGGAATATTCAACTACGCGCAGGGGGTCATGGCTCTCTTTGCGGCGCTGACGCTCGTCGGCTTTCAGGACGGGCAGATCCCGTTCGCCCATCTCGTCAACGCGATCTTCGGCACGAACGTCCATCACCTCGGCTGGCACCTTCCGGCGATCGTCGCGACCCTCCTTACGCTCGGCGTCATGTTCGTTTTCGCCTGGCTCGTCGAACGGCTTATACTGCGCCACCTCGTCAATCAGGAACCGATCATACTTTTCATGGCCACAATCGGCCTTGCCTATTTCATGGAAGGATTCGGAGACCTGATGTGGGGTGCGGACATCAAGAAGCTCGACGTCGGAATTCCGAAGGGAGGAAACCTCTGGATCGAGGAGAAGACCGCGTTCCTGGGCGGCGAGGATTTCTACGGGTTCTATCTCGACAACCTGGACATGTGGGCCTCGGCGGTTGCGGCCCTCCTGGTTGCAAGCCTTGTCCTGTTCTCGCAGTACACCAGGACGGGGCGCGCGCTCAGAGCCGTCGCCGACGACCACCAGGCGGCGTTGTCGGTCGGAATCTCGCTGCGCGTGATCTGGGTCATCGTCTGGTCGATCGCGGGGTTCGTGGCACTCGTCGCGGGCATCATGTGGGGTTCCAAGTCGGGCGTGCAGTTCTCGTTGTCCCTCATCGCGCTGAAGGCTCTGCCGGTGCTGATGCTGGGCGGCTTCACGTCGATACCCGGCGCCATCATAGGCGGCCTCATCATCGGCGTCGGCGAGAAGCTGTTCGAATTCCTCGTGGGCGCGCCGTATCTCGGGGGTGCCACGGAAAACTGGTTCGCCTACATGCTTGCGCTCGTTTTCCTGGTGTTCCGCCCGCAAGGACTTTTCGGCGAGCGCATCATCGAGAGGGTCTGACCGTGATCTACCGGGAAGTGGGAGACTTCAAGACGTCCTACGCCGCCGACCAGGCGACGTTCTCGATTGCGATCGACCGCCAGGTCTACTTCGTGATCCTGGGGCTCGCGTTTCTCGTCGTTCCATTCGTCATCAACGACTACTGGGCAAACGCGGTCATCCTGCCCTTCCTGATCTACGCGATCGCCGCGATCGGGCTCAACATCCTTACCGGTTACTGCGGGCAGGTCTCGCTCGGCACCGGCGGGTTCATGGCCGTTGGCGCCTACGCCTGCTACAAGTTCATGACCGCATTTCCGGAATTGAACATTTTCTTCTGCGTCCTGCTATCAGGCGGCGTCACCGCGCTCGTCGGATTGATTTTCGGACTGCCGTCGCTGCGCATCAAGGGCTTCTATCTTGCGGTCGCGACGCTCGCCGCGCAGTTCTTCCTTGTCTGGCTGTTCAACAAGGTCGGATGGTTCTACAACTATTCCGCGTCCGGCCAGATCAATGCGCCGGCGCGCTCGGTTCTCGGATTCCACGTATCCGGCCCGGAGGCGCCGCCGGGCGCGGCCTATCTCTTCTGCCTGGTGTTCGTGGTGGCGCTCGCGTGGCTCGCGCGGAACATGACGCGCGGCGCCAACGGGCGAAAGTGGATGGCGATCAGGGACATGGACATCGCGGCGGAGATCATCGGCGTCAATCCGCTGCGTACGAAACTCAGCGCCTTCGCCGTCAGTTCCTTCTACGTCGGCGTATCCGGAGCGCTGTTCTTCAGCATCTACCTCGGCGCCGTCGAGGTGACCGAGGCCTTCGGAATACAGAAGTCCTTCGTCGTCCTCTTCATGATCATCATTGGCGGTCTCGGCTCGGTTCTCGGGTCTTTTGCGGGGGCCGCCTTCATGGTGCTGCTGCCAGTTCTGCTGAAGAACATAATGGTCGGCCAGTTCGGCTGGGCGACCGACCTCGCCGCGCATTTCGAGTTCGCCATAGTCGGCGCGCTCATTGTATTCTTCCTGATAGTGGAGCCGCACGGCCTTGCAATGTTGTGGCGAATCATCAAGGAGAAACTTCGTCTGTGGCCCTTCCCGCACTAGGGCCGCGATCCCGGGCGCCGTGTGTGCCCGCAACCGCCGATCCATGGAAGGAGGAAACCATGTGCAAGAAGAAACTGTTGTCAACCGCGATTGCCGTTGCCCTGGCCGCCGGACCCGCAGCGGCGGATCTCGTGTTTCCGTCGCTCAGCTACCGGACCGGCCCGTATGCCCCAAACGGCATTCCATACGCGGACGGCTATGCCGACTACTTCACGCTGCTCAACGAGCGCGACGGCGGCATAGGCGGCGTCGAGGCGCGGGTCATCGAGTGCGAGACTGGCTACAACACGGAAAAGGGCGTCGAGTGCTACGAGGCGACCAAGGGCGAGGGCTCCCTCGTCTACCAGCCGATGTCGACGGGGATCACCTACCAGCTGATCCCGAGAGCGACTGCCGACGGCATTCCGTTGCTCTCCATGGGCTACGGACGGACGTCGGCCGCAAACGGAAGGATCTTCAGCCACGTCTTCAACTATCCGGCTCACTACTGGCACGGCGCCAGCATCGCTATCAATCACATCCTGGACCTCAACGGAGACGACATCCAGGGCAAGAAGATCGCGCTCGTCTACCACAATTCAGCCTACGGCAAGGAACCGATCCGGACGCTTCAGGAGCTTTCCGGGAAGCATGGCTTCGAACTGGCGCTGCTGCCGGTCGACCATCCCGGACAGGAGCAGAAGTCGCAATGGCTGCAGATCAGGCGGGACAAGCCGGACTACGTGCTGATGTGGGGTTGGGGCGTGATGAACCAGGTCGCGATCCAGGAAGCCGCCAACATCCGGTTCCCGATGGAGAACTTCATCGGCGTCTGGTGGTCGGGATCGGAAGCAGACACGCTTCCCGCCGGCGAGGGGGCGCACGGCTACAAGGCGCTGGCGCTTCACAATACCGGGTCGGGCTATCCGATCTTCGACGATCTCAAGGCCCATGTGTTCGACAAGGGCCTCGCGGCAGGCGCAGGCGACCAGGTGGGCACCGTCCTCTACAACCGCGGCCTCTACGCCGGGATGCTCGCCAGCGAGGCGGCCAGAACGGCCCAGGAAATCCACGGCGTTGCGGAACTCACCCCGGAGATGATGCGCGACGGTCTGGAAGGGCTGGCCATCACGGAGGAAAAGATGACGGCTCTCGGAATGCCGAACTTCGGGCCGAGCTTTTCCGGCAGTTGCGAGAACCACAGCGGGCCCGGTCTCGGCGCCGTTCAGCAGTGGGACGCGACCGCCAAGACCTGGACGCTGATCACCGGTTTCAGGCCGTCCGACATGGATGTCATCGGCCCGCTGATCGAGGAGGATTCCGCAGCCTACGCCGCGGAAAACAACATCAGCGAGCGCTGCAACTGAACCGGCCTTGGTCCGGCACGTCTGGACGTGGACCAGTAGTGCCGGACCAGTAGTCCCGCCGGCCGCCGGCCGGCGGGAACCACCCTTGACGGGCGCGGCTGATGGAATTCGCCGCGGCGGCGCCCGGAAACTGGATTGCGGGTGCTGCATGCAGAACGGGGAACGGGCAAGAGAGCTGCTCCTTGAGGTCAACAACATCGAGGTCATCTACAACCATGTCATCCTGGTGCTGAAGGGCATCAGCCTGACGGTGCCGAAGGGCGGAATCACCGCGCTCCTCGGCGGCAACGGCGCCGGCAAGACGACGACGCTGAAGGCCATATCGAATCTTCTCCGGTCCGAACGGGGAGAAATCACCAAGGGATCCATCAGCTATCGAGGCGCCGAGACCACGCATCTCAGCCCGTCCGCGCTGGTGCGGCGCGGCGTTATCCAGGTCATGGAGGGACGGCATTGCTTCGAGCATCTCACCGTGGAGGAGAACCTGTTGACCGGCGCCTATACGCGAACCGAAGGACGCAGCGACATCCAGGCGGATCTCGAAAAGGTGTACGCCTACTTTCCCCGCCTCCGCGACCGCCGCAGGAGCCAGGCTGGCTATACATCCGGCGGCGAACAGCAGATGTGCGCGATCGGCCGCGCGCTCATGTCGCGGCCGGAGACAGTGCTTCTCGACGAACCCTCCATGGGGCTTGCGCCGCAGCTGGTCGAGGAGATCTTCTGCATCGTGCGCGATCTCAACGAGAAGGAAGGCGTGTCGTTCCTGCTTGCCGAGCAGAACACGAACGTGGCGCTCAGGTTCGCCGGCTACGGATACATTCTCGAGAACGGCCGCGTGGTCATGGACGGGCCGGCGGACGAGCTCCGCGAAAATCCCGACGTCAAGGAATTCTATCTCGGCATGTCGGAAGAAGGCAGGCGGAACTACCGCGACGTGCGCTCCTACCGGCGCCGCAAGAGGTGGCTCGGCTGAGCTTTCCGGGCCTGCGCCAGCGAAACGCCCTTGCAGCGCGAACCGGCGCGGGCCGAGTTGAGGGAGCGAGACCACGATGACCGACGCAGGACCCGACCCGCAGGAGACCCGGTCACCTGACGAACGGGCCGCCGACCTCGCCCGCGAGCTTCCGGAACTCGTTGCCCATGCGAAGGGCAATGCGCCGGCCTACGCCGGCGTTCTCCGGGACATCGACCCGGCGGCGGTAACCGACATGGACGCGCTGGCGGCGCTGCCCGTCACCCGCAAGTCCGATCTCGCGGGGGCGCAGACCCGCGACGATCCGCTCGGCGGCTACACGGCGGCTCCGGCCGTCCGGCAGCAACTCCTTTTCCAGTCTCCCGGCCCGATTTACGAACCCGGCGTGCGCACCGGCGACTGGTGGCGCCTCGGCCGGTTCCTTCGCGCCTGCGGCATCTGCGCGGAAGACATCGTGCTCAACAGCTGTTCCTACCATCTGACGCCGGCCGGCGTGATGTTCGAGTCGGCGGCGGTCGAAGCGGGCGCCACGGTGATTCCGGCGGGAACCGGACAGAGCGAGCTCCAGGCGCGGGCGGCCGCTCATCTCGGCGCCACGGCCTATGCCGGGACGCCGGACTTCCTGAAGGTCGTTCTCGACAAGGGCGACGAACTCGGTCTGGATCTCACGCGGCTCCGGCGCGCCGCCGTCGGCGGCGGCGCCCTGTTCCCGAGTCTCAGGCAGGAGTACGCCGACCGCGGCATCCGGTGTCTCCAGTTCTACGGAACGGCGGATGTCGGCAGCATCGCGTTCGAGAGCCCCGCCATGGAAGGCATGATCGTGGACGAGGGCGTGGTTGTGGAAATCGTCACCCCGGGTACCGGCGCCCCGGTCGCTCCCGGCGAGGTCGGGGAAGTGCTCGTCACCTGCCTGAACCCCGACTATCCGCTCATTCGCTTCGCGACCGGAGACCTTTCTTCCGCCATGCCCGGGCAGAGCCCCTGCGGACGCACCAACATGCGCATCACGGGCTGGCGGGGGCGGGCGGACCAGACGACAAAGGTCCGAGGCATGTTCATCCGACCGGAGCAGGTCGCCCTATTCGTTGCGCGCCACGAAGCCGTTGTCCGCGCGCGCGTCGTGGTGGGCCGGACCGGCCAGCAGGACAGTCTCGATGTCCATGTCGAGGTCCGGGAGGACGGCGCGCGCGCCGAGGAGCTTGCCGCGTCGGCGCGGGAAATCCTGAAGCTGCGCGGCCGCATACGCATTCTCGAGCCAGGCACTCTCGCGAACGACGGACTGGTCATCGAAGACCGGAGGTCCTACGACGAATGATCCCTGCCGGATCGGAACCGGCGACGTCGCGTTGGTGGTCCGAACCGGCGAGCGGACCGTCCGCAGTCGTTCGATGCCCGCATTCCGGACCGGGGCTGTCGCGCAGGCAGGCGAACATGCACCAGGCGAGGATCCATGCCGTTCGTCGACGGGCGCTCCGGCGTTGAGGTTCCGCCGAGGGCAACGCCTTCGCCGCGACCGGTTCCGCGAAACGGACGCCGCCGCGTTGGTTCCTGACCGGGAATGAGCCCAGCGGTTCCGGTTCGGGGCTCCGCCTGCGCCGCGCCCGATTGAATTCGGATTCGTTCATGGTATGAACAGGCGGCGGGGCAATTCGACGCCGGAAACCCGGAACCGCCGCCTCGACGCGCAACGCGGCATTTGCCGCAGCAGGGAGATCGGCATGCGAGCCGAGGTGACAGCGTTCTTTCACGATGCCACGAAAACGGTGTCGTACCTCGTGCGGGATCCTGCCTCCCGCGCATGCGCCGTTGTCGACAGCGTACTCGACTTCGACTACGCGTCCGGCCGCACCTCGACCGGATTTGCCGACGGCCTGATCGCGGCGATTCGCAAACGTGACCTCGAACTCGAGTGGATTCTCGAGAGCCACGTGCACGCGGATCACCTGTCGGCCGCCCCCTACCTGCAGCAGGAAATCGGCGGCAGGATCGGCATCGGCCACAAGATCATCGTTGTGCAGGAGGTGTTCGGAAAGATCTTCAACGAGGGCACCGAGTTCCAGCGCGACGGAAGCCAGTTCGACCACCTGTTCAGGGACGGCGACAGTTTCCGCATCGGGGGTCTCGCCGGCCGCGTCCTCTCGACGCCCGGGCATACGCCTGCATGCCTGACATATGTGGTCGAGGACGCGGCGTTCGTGGGTGACACCATGTTCATGCCGGACTTCGGTTCTGCGCGCGCCGACTTCCCCGGCGGCTCCGCCGAAGACCTCTTCGATTCGATCCAGAGGATTCTATGTCTCCCCGACGATACGCGGATCTTCGTCGGCCATGACTACAAGGCGCCGGGACGGGAGGAGTTCGCCTGGGAGACCACCGTCGGCGAGCAGAAGGCCAGGAACGTGCACTTCGGAGGCGAAACGTCGCGAGAGGAGTTCGTGCGGCTGCGGACCGAGCGCGATCGCACGCTTGCGACGCCGACGCTGATGATTCCGTCGCTTCAGGTCAACATGCGTGCGGGAAACATGCCCGAGCCTGACGACTCCGGGCGCGCCTTCCTCAAGATACCGGTTGACAGCCTGTAACCGCCGCACGGTCGTGCGGCCGCGTTCAGCCCTGGCGCGCCTTGAACCGGCGCTGCGTCTTGTTGATGACGTAGACGCGGCCCTTGCGCCGGACAACCTGGCAATCGCGGTGCCGCCTCTTGCTTGAGCGCAAGGAATTCCTGACTTTCATCGGTTTGCTCCCGTGTCGCGAATCAATGGCCGGCGCCGGTTGCGAAGCAAATGGTGGGCGTAACTGGGATTGAACCAGTGACCCCTTCGATGTCAACGAAGTGCTCTCCCGCTGAGCTATACGCCCCGATGGCTTCCAGTGCCGCTGGCAATGGCAGTCCGGGCCTTATAGGTCCTGTCCGGAGCCGGTTCAAGCTGTTTCCCGAACCGCGCCTGCGCTATGGTTGGCAATCCGGTCAGGCGGGATCATGGCGGGCACGCGTTCACACAGCATAATCGAACCGCGCAACCTGCGGAGCGGCGCTGTCTTCAGTTCTCCGCACAGCGGCCGGACCTATCCGCCGGCGTTCGTCCGGCGAAGCCGACTCGGGCTCCGGCAGCTCCGCAGTTCCGAGGACGCATTCGTCGACGAACTGTTTGCCGCCGCGCCGGCATGCGGAGCGCCGCTCCAGATCGCGCATGTGCCGCGCGCGATCGTCGATCTCAATCGCAGCCCGGGCGATCTCGACCCCCTGGTTGTCAAGGACGCGCGTCCCGCCGCCGGAAACCCGCGGGTCGCGGCCGGGCTCGGGGTCATTCCGCGAGTCGTCACGGGGTCGCAGAGAATTCACAGGCGCCAGATCAGCGCGCGGGAGGCCGAATCGCTGCTTCTGGAGCACCACCACCCCTATCATTCGGACCTCGGGGCGCTCATGCGCCGGGCTCATCGCCAGTTCGGCCGGGCAGTGCTCATCGACTGCCACTCCATGCCGAGGGCGTCGCTCCGCCAGGAAATGCGCCCCGAGATCGTCCTCGGAGACAGGCATGGCGCGTCCTGCAGCCCGGAGATTCTCGACGCGATCGACGCGGCGTTCGTACTCGCCGGCTTCAGGGTGGCCAGGAATTCGCCTTATGCCGGCGGGTACATCGCGGAGCTTCACGGCAGGCCGGAGGACGCGATGCACGTGGTTCAGGTGGAAATCGACAGGTCGATTTACATGGACGAGGCGGCCCTGACCAAGAGGCCCGAGTTCACGTCGGTCCGAAGCCGCCTCGACATAATCATTTGCGCAATCTGCGATCTTGCGGCATCGCGGCTGCCGCTGGCGGCCGAGTGATCAGCGAAGCGCGCGCCCCTTCATTATGGCCTGCTTGCCGAACCTCTCGCGAATGATGTCCGTGGCCTCTTCCGCCCGCGCCCGCTTCACGGCGTCATCGTCGAGAAGACTGCCGAATTCGTCCGCGTCTTCCTTCGCTCCCAGTTCCCGGAGTCCGACGCCGATCAGCCTGAACGGGCCGCGCTCGACGACCCGTTCAAGGAGCGCACGCGCGGTGCGGTAGATCCTGTCCGCGGTCCGGGTCGGTTCGGAAAGCCTCGCTTGCCGGGTCAGGATCCTGTGATCCGATCGCTTGACCTTCAGAACCACGACCCGTCCCGCCAGGCGGTTTTTCTTGACACGGTCGGCGACCCGTTCCGACAGCCTCCAGAGATATCCGTCGAGCGTTGCAAGATCGCCCGTGTCCCGCGCGAATGTGGTTTCGCTGGAAAGGCTTCTTGCCCTTTCGTCCCGGGACACCCTCCGCGCATCGCGACCGCGTCCGAGATGCCAGAGCCGTTCGCCCATGGCGCCGTAGCGGCGTGCGAGTTCCGCGCGGTCGAGCCGCCGGAGATCGGAAAACGTGCGGATTCCCGAACCCTCCAGGGAGCGCTGCAAGGTCTTCCCGACGCCCCAGATGAGCGAAACCGGCCTGTCGCTCAGGAACTCTTCGGTTTCCGCCTCGCCGATGACCGAGAAGCCGCGGGGCTTGTCGAGGTCGGAGGCGACCTTTGCGAGAAACTTGTTGTGGGAAAGACCAACCGATGCCGACAGGCCGAGTTCGTGCTCGATTCGGTTCGAAAGGCGCGCGAGCAGCAGCGCGGGCGGCTCGCCGTGCAACCTCGCGGTTCCGGAGAGGTCGAGAAACGCTTCGTCGAGCGACAGTGGTTCGACCAGCGGCGTCAACTCTTCCATCATGTCGCGGATCTGCCGCGAAACCCGAGAATAGACTTGCATTCTCGGCTGGACGACGACCGCGTCGGGGCAAAGCCGTCTTGCCTTGAACATGGGCATTGCAGATCGCACCCCCCGGACCCGGGCAACGTAACATGCCGTTGAGACTACGCCGCGCCGTCCGCCTCCCACGATGACGGGGCGATCCCGGATCGACTGATCATCGCGCTTTTCAATGCTAGCGTAGAATGCATCGCAGTCCAGATGCGCGATCTCCAGGTCGAAGAGTTCCGGGTGGGCGATGATCCGCGGCGAACCGCAGGCCGGACATCTCGGACCGTCGTCGATTCGTCCCGGGCAGTCTCGGCAGAGTGCGTCTCGGCGCATTGTCGGACTATCACCCATCGCGCACATCCGGTCCAGCGCCGCATGTTGCCTTACAAGGTGCGCGCGGAGGAATTCTGCTGGAAATGGCGGGTAGATCCGTTTCACAGAAGATGCCAATGATTTCGGATTTCGGCACGCGTCAGCCTAGGGCCTGTTGACAGTCATGTTGCGATTCGTCCGGCTTGATGCCATTTTCCGCCGCAATGACCGCCGGAACGGCGGCACGGGCAACGAGCAGGCATCAGATGAATGCAGACAGGACGGTGCTGTCCGACGCCATGTGGGTGCGGGTCGAGCACATGCTGCCGGGCAAGGCGACCGACCCCGGCGGCACTGCGGCGGACAACCGCCTCTTCCTCGAGGCGGTGCTCTGGCGGTTCCGCACGGGATCGCCATGGCGCGACCTCCCGGAGCGCTTTGGAAATTGGAACAGCGTCTACATACGGTTCCGCCGCTGGACGCTTTCCGGGGTTTTCGAGCGTGTCTTCAACACATTTTCCGAGGAGTTCGACCTCGAGTGCGTGTTCGTCGACGGCACGGTGGTCCAGGCGCACCAGAAGGCGTCCGGCGCAAGGGGGGGACCTGCAGGCAGGGGATCGGCCGTTCCCGGGGCGGCCTGACGAGCAAGGTCGTGGCGGTCGTGGACGCGCTCGGATGCCTTGTGCGCTTCGTGATCCTCCCCGGCCAGGCGCACGACCTCGCAGGGGTGCCGGCGCCTCTCGATGGCCTCCCGTTCGCGGCCTTCGTCGGCGACAGGGCGTTCGACGCGGACTGGCTGCTCGACGATCTGGAGGGACGCGGCGCGGAAGCGGTGATTCCCCCGCGGCGGAACCGGACGGAGCCGCGGGAGCACGACCGGGACGTGTACGGCTGGCGGCACCTGGTGGAGAACCTCTTCGCGAAAATCAAGGAGTTCAGGGCAATCGCGACGCGGTACGACAAGACGGACGAGAGTTTCGCGGCGGGAATTCACCTCGTCGCCGGCGTGGTCGCGGCAAAATGACTGTCAACAGGCCCTAGAAAGTCGGCGGCAGTTTCATGCTTTCTGTGCCCAGAAGGGAATCACGATGCAGGTTGCGATTTGCCAGGCATTGAATGCTTGGATGAGCCGGCATGGCCAGCCGAAAATATTTGATGAGACAGAAGTGGCGCGGGGAGCGGCCTCACACCGAGCCCGCTGGACGGGCCGCTAATTGTTCCTGTTTCTGACAATCATTGAGAACTTGAATGATCGGTATGTCCAAAGAGGCCTACGAGCGGAGATGCCAGCAAATCCGCTCACTCAATAAGATACGTGGCAAGTCCCTCTCCTCGCAATGCCTCTGACCAGTGGGCTTTGGTTCGATGTCTCGCCGATCTACAACAGGCCGCTTCTGGCATCGATACTTCTTTTGGCTCCTTGTTCTGCAATGTCGTCCTAATCGGCGTTCTACTACGCTTCCGCCATGTTGTGGGTTGTTATCTCGACTGGCTGAAAGCGGCGATGATCGGGACAATACAACCCGACCGGTGAGAGGGCCTCTGTGCCCAAGTGGTGAAGGTGGCAGGTCATGGCGAGACTAAAAGTCCGCTGCCGATCGAAGGTGGCATTCTCATCCAATGATGGCGCCGTCGAGCCTAGCGGCGACGTAGACGCGGGATGGCGTCATGGGCTCGGCCGGGTCGAACTTGAGCATAACGGATGTTGCGGAGGCAACGTACCATGCTCCTGCGGGGGTGCATGGTGCTTGAAACCGGACCCGGGAAACCGGAAGTCCTGAATTTCAGAGGGGGACGCACGAATCCAACCGCAAATCGAAGTTTTCCGCAACCTGAGTCATGGAATCCGGCGTGACCCATAGTGCGCGTCAGTGTCCTACCCGACCCCGCGCGGATTGGCTTTCGCTGGGTAAATGGCAACCGTTACAGCTACGCTGTCAAGCGGAACTGACCGTCGAGGAGCAAGTTGGCCGCGAGGCGTGGAGGAACGCAACCCGTTCCTTCCTACCTTGAGAGACTGCTTCCGCCGCCGCTGCAGGCGCGCCGTTGCCCGAAAGGCGGGCCTCCGGTAGGACTCTTGCTATGGCTGGCACACCGGACATCGACGGGCTTCGGGAGTTCTCCAGGGAATCCGACCGGCATCTGACCCCGTTCTTCGCCGGGCGGGCGGCGGAGCTGGAACAAGTCCGCTGGACGGTCGATGGCGTTCGCAGCCGGGTGGCCGAGGGGGCGCCTGCGCCTGCCGAGGGGCGGCTGACCCTGATCACCGGCGTGCCCGGCGCCGGCAAGACCTCGCTTATGGCCAGACTGGAGCAGGACTGGCGGGCGGAAGGCGAGTCTGCGCCATTGCCGGCGCGGATCGACTTGGAGGATCTCGCAAACGAACATAGGTTCGTCCGCATACTCGAACAGCAGATTGCGGATCGTAGATTCCGGAATCTGCTGTCCCATGTCTCCGGCATCACCGTCACGGCCGGCCCTGTCTCCGTCGGTTTGGGCTCCCCGGCGCCGGGTTCCCTCGCCGAGCTTCCCGATCGCGGCCGCCCCGTAGTGCTGTTCATCGACGAGATCCAGAATCTTCCTTTAGGATCTGAGGGACGGGCCGACCCGGACAGCCTGGTAGCTCAGCGTCTGAAAGGTCTTCAGTCAGGCGTTCATGGTTACCCGGTGATCCCGGTGGCGGCGGGGCTGGCGCATGCGACGGATCGTTTGGACCAAGCCGGGCTGTCCCGCCTCGCCGCGTACGCCGTATTGCCTCTTGGCTGCCTGTCTCCGGACGAGGCGCGGCAGTCGATGGCGCTGTTCTTCGACCGCTACCGGGTGACCGGAGATCGCGAATCCTGGACGGAAACGGTGATTCGCCGCTCCTACGGCTGGCCGAAGCACGTCCAGAACAGCCAGATGGCGCTGGCCCGAGAACTGGCCGGCTGCGACGGGAACCTGGACGGCGTCGACCGGACGGAGGTTCGGCGCCGGACGGCGCAGCTCCGGGTCCGCTACTATCTTGACCGCATGTCCGGGGTGCTGGGCGGCGTTCCGCTGCTCGTCGGCCGGGTGATGGAGGCCATCGGACCGGTTGGCGCCGACAAGAGAACCTGCATCAACCTGATTGTCGGGGCGAACCGGCCGGAAAGCGGGGATGTCGGTGCGATGATTCCGGAGGAGCTCGGCAGCGCCGCTGCCATGTTCGATGCCATGGTTGCCAAGGGGCTGCTGCAGCCCGATGTCATGACCAACGTCTTCCATTGCCCGATCCCTTCGATGCGATCCTGGTGCGCGACCCTGGCCGGCGGACGGCTGCATGCGTCGACGGCCGCCGCTCTCCGGGACGACGTGGAGACCGCGCTCGGTCGCGGGGACGACCCGGACGCCCGCGATCTTCGGAGCCGGACGCCCTTGCACATCGCCGCGGAGGAGAACTGGCCGGAGATCGCGGCGTTGCTGCTTGCCGCCGGTGCCGACCCGGACGTCCGGGACAACCTGGGGCGAACGCCGCTCGCGGCGGCCGGGGAGCGGGAGACGGAAGTTCGCGCGCTACTGGAGGCGGGACCGCCGGCTCGGTTCGGCGCTGTCCCGCAGCCAAAGCCGTAGGGGTTCTCAACTCCGGTCCGGCAGAGAAGAGGCGTCCTGATGGCACCTTGGAGAACTTACGGCCGGGACAAGTAAACGGCCGAACTGGAGCGCTGGTGCCTCTCTCCCGTCGGATTCATGGCGGGCGCCGTCATCGGCCGCCGGGGCGTCGGAAAGACACAGCTCCTCGAAGATGCGAAGGCCCGCCTGCGTGGCCGCCGTCCGATGGTCATCATTGAGCTGCCGCCACTGCATAGTCCGGAAAGCCGCAATGATTGTGCCGAAAGGCTGTTTGTGCACATCCGCGCCGCTTCGGCGGCGCCGGACATCGCGCCCTTGCTGGCCGACGTCCCGGACAGTGAACCGGACATGCCGGGCGCGGATGCGCTGATCGTGCAGAAAAACCGCCTCCTGCACCTGATCCGCCATCTCCTGCGCAAGGGGGCGGTCGTGGGCATAGACGAGTTTCACCATGCTCGGTCCTGCGGCATGGAATCGAGCTTCAAGCTGATGATCGACACCGCCGGTCGCCACAACAACGGCCCTTGGCGCGGGAAGCTGGTGGCTGCGGGATCGCATCAGCGGCAATTGTTCGACATGATCGGGAATCCCCGGGCGCCGCTCTACCAGCGTTTCATGCACACGTTCCGCCTGCGCCCGCTGAAGGCTCCGGCGCTCCTTGAGATGGCGGCCGAGCATGGTTGGCTCGCCGACCCGCGCCGGTTCCTGACGCTCGCCGCGGCGTTCGGGGGAATGCCCCGCTACTGGGAGCGGTTCTATGGCGAGCAGGCGATCCGTCCGCTGCCGGAAGCGGGGTTTCCGGACTGGCGCGCCGAATTCCTGGCCCGGGAGATCGAGCGTCTGGATGCCAATCCCGCCGAAAAGTGGGACTGGAAGGGGCGGGTTGAGATCGAGCCGACGGCTCGTTCCATACTGGAGGCTATTGTCGGCAAGAACTTCCGGGGCACGCGGAAAAGCTTCATTTCCGACGCCTGCCGCCCGCCCGGCGCGGACGGGAAACGATGGCCGGACGACCTTGAGCATCACCTGTCCATTCTGGATTCCCATCTCGAGCTGGCCGCGATGATCCGGGTGCCCGGCCGGGAGGTCTTTCCGGCCCCGGCGGCGCAGAAGTTCCGCATCACCGACGCCGCCACGCTCTTCCAGATGCTGGCGCTGGGCAATCCGAATACCGACCGGCCTGCCATCGCTCCGGAGGCGGCGGGCACCCATCCGGCGCTGATGGAAGCCGAGGGGGCTGCGCTGGAGCCGCTGACGGCCGAGTGGCTGCAGGGCCTGCTGGGCTGGGAGAAGGCGATGGCGAACGTCCAGCCCGGCGCAGTCGAAATCGACGTTCTGGGCCTGTCATCCTGGGATCCCGCTGAAGCCGAATGGATGGCTCTTTGCTCCTGCAAGCGGTCTCCGGGGAGGCACGATCCGATTCGCGAGGAGCAGAGGATGCAGGCGTTTCTCGGCGAGATCGAGACCCGGAAGGGCTGGACCCGCCCGTCTGGCGACAGGGTTCTTAAGGCCCTGGTGTCCCCTGTGTTCGACGATGCGGACAGGAACCGGCTCGCGGAAAGCGGCTTCAGGCTGATCGACATCCGGAGGATGGCCCGCAAGCTGGGGTTCGATCCGGGCCCGCAGGCCGATCCGGATCCCGTGCGCCGATCCCCGCCCCGTTTCAGCCTCGGCATGTGATGCCGCCGCTGTCCGCATCCGCGCCGCTGACCGCCGCGAAGCCGGGCCCTCCATTGTCACGGATCGCCGAAGATCAGGAATTCCGCCCCGGACTCGCTATCGGTTCGCCGGCGCTTGAGGACCATCGCAATGTCCGCGATCGCGCCGACGTCCCGGCCGCTGCGCCCGAGAACCTCTCCCGTTTCCGGAAGGAAGGGCGGTACGGACCCCGTCGCTCGCGCCAGGGCGAGCCGGGATCCGTCCGGGGTTCGCGCCGTCGCCAGCAGTTCCACCTGCCACGGGATGCCGGTGTCGACGGCTTCCGCGGGTGGCTGGGCCGCCGGTTCGGCAGGCTCTCGTTCGAACCGTTTCGCCGCGAACTCCATGGCGGTGGACCTGCACGCCGAGAGCACGCTCTCCGGGGCCGCGGCTTCCCGGACGGCGACCGTGAGGCCGTACTTGATCTTGACGGCGACGATGCGGGTGGAAAACCAGCACCGGTTCATCGGAGGAAGCCATTCGGCCGCATCGTGACGGCACTTGCCTGCGCGTCCGCAACGGTTCACTCCGGGAGCCGCGAGCGTGAGATTGAATGTGTCGGACGCGATGTGCCGGCAGGTTGACCCGTCGGCGCGGCAGAGACCGCTTTCGTGCGCTTCCAACACGGCGACGGTATGTTCGATGTCGGTCTGTTTCGCGCCCCCCGTGCCACTCTGAAGTGCAACACCAGAGGTGGCGGCGGCCTGCGTCCTTCGGCGCAGGATGTTGCGAATCGGCCAGATGGCGGCGACAGTCCCTGTGTAGAAGCAAGGAGACTGTCATGCCGAGCGGCTACCACCACCTGACCCATGAAGAGAGATGCCAGATTTACGCCTGAGGAAAAGCGGACTGTCCGATCCGGCCATTGCCCGGCAGATCGGCCGGGACCGGACGACTGTCCGGCGCGAGATCCGGCGCAACGGCGGCGGCCGCGGCTACAGGCACGGGCAGGCGCAGGCAAAGGCCTCGGCGCGGCGCGGCGCGGCCTCGTCCGTTGCCGGGAAGATGACCCGGGAGCGGTGGCGGACGGTGGAGGACAGGCTTGCGGAGGGCTGGAGCCCGGAGCGGATCGCCGGCCGCTTCCGCAAGGAGGGCATCCCGATGGCGGGCCGGGAGTGGATATGCCAATGCGTCCGCGCCGACCGGAAGGCCGGCGGGCGGCTCTTCCTGTTCCTGCGCCGTCGCGGGAAGAAACCGAACTGGAAGGGCGGTCGCCGTTCGGGCCGGGGCCGCATCCCGGACCGCACGGACATCTCCGAGCGCCCGGAGATCGTGGAGGCGAAGGAGCGGGTCGGCGGCCGGGAGGCGGACACGATCGTCGGCAAGGGCCACAGCGGCGCGCCGGCGTGCTGGCGGGCCGGGCGTCGAACTGCACGCTTCTTCAGAGGGTTGGCAGGAAGACGGCTGCCGCGGCGGGCGCCGCGCTGCTCGAGCTGCTGCTGCCGCTCGCCGCCCTGGTCCACACGATCACCGCGGACAACGGCAAGGAGTTCGCGGGCCACGCCTGGGTGGCGCGGGCGCTCGGGGCCGGGTTCCTCTTCGCGACGCCGTGCCATTCCCGGGAGCGGGGCCTGAACGAGCACGCGAACGGCCTGGTGCGGGGATGCCTTTCCAAGGACACCGACTCGGGAAGGTGACCGACGCGGAGGCGAGGCGGTCCGGGACCGGACGGACGCGCGTCCGGGGAAGGCGCTCGGCTGCACGGCCCCGGCCGAGGCGTTCCGGAAGGCGCGGCCTCCCTGACCGGAGCCGTCCCGGATCGCGTTCCGGAGGGACCGGTCCGGGGAGAGAAAGGGGCGGCGGCTTGCACCGTCCGGAGAGCGCGGCTACGCTGCGTTTCGACGGGACTTCAGCCGCCTCGGGCCCGGATCTCGGGCGCCCGGGGGCATGGATTCACCATCACAGGGCTACTTTCTGCACCCGGGCAGCGCGCTCGCTGCGGAAATGGCCGGTGTTGCACTTCGGAGTGGAAGTTGGGCGCTCTTTAAGTACCGCCCCGTTTACGTAACGACATGGATGGCGATGTCGACATCGACATGACGATGACCGGCTGCAACGCCGGCACGCCTGCCGGCGGCTCCTTCACCAACAAACGCCACGACGACCTCGAGCCGGACAACTTCCGGGACGATGGTCCCGGCTGACGCGGGAACTCGCACCAGCCCCGTGCGGACGCTGATCACAGGCGTGCCCAGGACTGGCGTGCGGAAGGCGAGTCAGCGCCATAGCCGGTGCGGATCGACCTGGAGGATCTTGACGACGAACGGAGGTTCGTCCGCATTGTCGAACGGCAGATTGCGGATCTGGGATTCCGGAATCTGGTATCCTTCGTATCGGGAATCGCCGTCTCGGTCGGTCCCGTCTCAGTCGGCGTGGAATCCCCGGCTCCGGATTCCGTCGGCGGGCTTCCCGACCGCGGCCGCCCCGTGGTGCTGTTCATCGACGAGATCCAGAACCTTCCCCCGGGACCGGACGGACGGGCAGACCCGCAGAGCCCGGAGGCCCGGTGCCTGAAACGCCTCCAGTCCGCCGGCCATGGCTGCCCGGTGATCCCTGTCGTGGCGGGTCTGGCGCATGCGAAGGACCGGCTGGGGCAGGCGGGGGCTGTCCCGCATCGACCCGCACGGCCTGCTGCCCCTTGGCCGCCTGTCTCCGCAGGACGTGGGCCGGTCGATGAATCTATTCTTCGACCGCTACCGGGTGGCCGGCGATCGGGAACCCTGGACGGAGACTGTGATCCTTCGATCCTACGGCTGGCCGAAGCACGTCCAGAACAGCCAGAGGGCGCTGGCGGCGGGCCTTGTCGACGCCGAGGGAGATCTTGGCCGGGTCGACGCGCCGATCGTGCATCGCCTGACTGCCCAGCAACGAATCGTCTACTACATCGAGCGCGCCGGCGACGAACTGGAGAGCTGCCCGCTGCTCGTCGGCCGGGTGATGGAGGCCATCGGAACGGCTGGCGCCGACAAGAGAACCTGCATCAATCTGATTGACGTGACGAACCGGCCGGAAAGCGGGGATGTCGGTGCGATGATTCCGGATGAGCTCGGCAGCGCCGCTGCCATTTTCGACGCCATGGTCGCCAGGGGGCTGCTGCAGCCGCGCGCGGACGGTGAAGAGTACCATTGCCCGATCCCGTCGATGCGGTCCTGGTGCGCCGCGCGGCCCGGGGGTCCGCTGCACACGTCGACCCTGGCCCGCGACCGGTCGCGGGCCGAGGAACGGCTCCGCGGCGCCGCTGCGGATGCCCATGGTCGGGATCTCCGCGGACGCACGCCGCTGCACATTGCGGCGGTGGAGAACGCGCCGGAGATCGCGGAGCTTCTGCTCGCCGCCAGCGCCGATCCGGACGCCCGGGATGACCGGGGCGAACGCCGCTTGCGGCGACCGGGAGACGGAGATTCGCGCGCTGCTGGAGGCGGAGACGCCGGCCCGGCACCGCGCGTTCCTGCAACCGGAGCTGCCGGGGTGCTGAACGCCTGTTTCCGGTAGAGTTCCGCCATGGCTGGCACACCGGACATCGACGGGCTTCGGAAGTTCTCCAGGGAATCCGACCGGCATCTGACTCCGTTCTTCGCCGGTCGGGCGGCGAAATTGAAGCCCCATTCCACTCTCTCTTGAGCCCCCGTGCCACTCTGAAGTGCAACACCGGATGTGGTGGCGGCCTGCGTCTTCCGACGCAGGATGTTGCAAATCGGCCAGATGGCGGCGACAGTCCCTGTGATGAAGCAAGGAGACTGTCATGCCGAGCGGCTACCACCACCTGACCCATGAAGAGA
Source organism: uncultured Amylibacter sp. (assembly GCA_963662815.2). Taxonomy (GTDB): domain Bacteria; phylum Pseudomonadota; class Alphaproteobacteria; order Rhodobacterales; family Rhodobacteraceae; genus JAPPHA01. The sequence continues at coordinate 147,529 of CAXXWA010000010.1, read as the reverse complement.
GATGCCGGACATGCGCGCTGAGGAAAAGCGGGCTGTCCGATCCGGCCATTGCACGGCAGCTGGGCCGGGACCGGACGACTGTCTGGCGCGAGATCCGGCGCACGGGCTGCGCGCTCGCTGCGGAAATGGCCGGTGTTGCAATTCGGAGTGGAAGTGGGGACACAATTATGGTCCTCCCCGGCGCCGAAGGTGCGTGAGCAGGTGTTCAAGCCTTGGCCAGTTCACCGAGGATCTGTTGCACCGCAGACCGTGGTTGCCGCGCGCGCGTGATCGGTCTTCCGACAACAATATGGTCGGTGCCGGCGCGGATTGCATCGGCGGGTGCCGCAGTGCGCTTTTGGTCGTTCCCGGTCGATCCCTCGGGCCGGATTCCCGGGGTCACGATCAGGCGGCTGCGAGCTTCCCGCAATCCCCGGATGGCGGCGACTTCAGGGGCGGCGGCAATGACTCCGTCGGCGCCGGCGAGGAACGCCCGTCTTGCCCTTTCCCGGACCAGGAGCGCAGTTTCGCCCGCCTGAATCAGACCGTCGTCAAGATCGTCCCGGTCGACGGAAGTGAGAAAGGTTACGGCAAGAACGCGCGTATCGCCTGCCTTCCGGCCAGCGACGGCGGCGGAGACGACATGCGGATCGCCGTGCACGGTGAGGAAGTCAGGACCCGGTCGGGAGAGCGCCGAAACCGCCATCTCGACCGTTGCGCTGATATCGAAGAGCTTGAGATCGAGGAAGACCCGTTTCCCACACCCCTTGAGTCGCGTCGCCAATGCGAGCCCTCCGTCGGCGAGGAGCCCGAGGCCGATCTTGTAGAAACTCACGCTGTCGCCGAGTTCCTCAACCAGATCCAGTGCTGTCCTGGTTTCAGGGAAATCCAGCGCAACAATGAGGCGGTCGTCGGCGAGGCGCATGTCCGCCGATGACTATGTCCGGCATGCCGCGAAGTCAATGTTGGCCGGCATGAGTTGCAGGTCCGGCAGGGCCCGCATGGCTCCCTGTCGCCGTTCCGGATGCGGGAGGGCGTTTGCCAGGTTCGGAGATGTGCCCGCGGTGCCGAACCGGGCGGGGCATCGCCTGTCCAATGCCGCATCTTCGATCGCTCTCGCATAGGCAGCGAGATCCGAAGCGCTCATCCGAAGCCGTCGCGCTACCTGTTGCCACCCGCCCAGTGAAGGCGCGACTTCATCGATGATGGCGTCGGCCCGGACCAGGACCAGCGCGAAGAACGGTGCAGCGGCGCGGGCAATATCCAGCCCCCGTGCCACTCTGAAGTGCAACACCGGATGTGGTGGCGACCTGCGTCCTTCGGCGCAGGATGTTGCAAATCGGCCAGATGGCGGCGACAGTCCCTGTGTAGAAGCATGGAGACTGTCATGCCGAGCGGCTACCACCACCTGACCTATGGCGAACGATGCCAGACATGCGCGCTGAGGAAAAGCGGGCTGTCCGACTTGGCCATTGCCCGGCAGATCGGCCGGGACCGGACGACTGTCTGGCGCGAGATCCGGCGCAACGGCGGCGGCCGCGGCTACAGGCACTTGCAAGCGCAGGGCAAGGCCTCGGCGCGGCGCAGCGCGGCCTCGTCCGTTGCCAGGAAGATGACCCGGGAGCGGTGGCGCACGGTGGAGGACAGGCTGGCGGAGGGCTGGAGCCCGGACCGGACCGCCGGCCGCTTCCGCAAGGAGGGCATCCCGATGGCGGGCCGGGAATGGATCTACCAGCACGTCCGCGCCGACCGGAAGGCCGGGGGCCGGCTCTTCCTTTTCCTGCGGCGGCGGGGCAGGAAGCCGAACTGGAAGGGCGGACGCCATTCGGGCCGGGGCCGCATCCCGAACCGCGCGGACATCTCCGAGCGCCCGGAGATCGTGGAGGCGAAGGAGCGGGTCGGCGACTGGGAGGCGGACACGATCGTCGGCAAGGGCCACAGCGGCGCGCTGGCGTGCTGGCGGGCCGGGCGTCGAACTGCACGCTTCTTCAGAGGGTTGGGCGGAGGACCGCGGCCGCGGTGGGCGCCGCGCTGCTCGAGATGCTGCTGCCGCTCGCCGCCCTGGTCCACACGATCACCGCGGACAACGGCAAGGAGTTCGCGGGGCACGCCCTGGTGGCGAAGGCGCTCGGGGCCGGGTTCCTCTTCGCGACGCCGTACCACTCGTGGGAGCGGGGCCTGAACGAGCACGCGAACGGCCTGGTGCGGGGATGCCTTTCCAAGGACACGGACTCGGGAAGATCACAGACGCGGAGGCGAGGCCGTCCAGGACCGGCTGAACGGGCGTCCGAGGAAGCATCCATGTTTCGGGTCAAGGCCGGATTCGGCGTTTTTCGGCGGTTTCCGGGGATCCCTGTCCGGGTTTTCCACACCCTGTCCACAGTCCTGTCCGCATCCGGGCGACCGTCCGGGCAGGCGGGAACCCGCCGGTCGCAGGGACGCGACCGGTCCATTGATTCGTTCCGGGCCCGGCGGACCGCCGCGGGACGCGGCCCGCGCGGGCGTCAGCCGGCGGCCGCGGCCGTCCGGTCCTCCCACATGCGCCGGTCGCGCAGCAGGGCGTTCGCGGTCACGACCGTCCTCCGCATCACCGCGGTCACGGCGACCTTGCGGTGCTTTCCGCGCGCCACGAGCCGGGCGTGGAGTTCCGCCATCTCGGGATTGAACTGGCAGGCCGCCATCGCCGCCATGTACAGGACGTCCCTCGGCCGCCTCCGTCCGCCGGCGACGCGGCGCGCGCCCTTCAGGGTTCCGCTGTCGCGGGCGAAGGGCGCGACGCCGATCAGGGCCGCGGCCTGGCGGCTGCCGATCGCGCCGAGCTCGCCCGTCCAGGCGATCAGGGCCGCCGCCGTGACGGGGCCGATGCCCGGGATCGACATCAGGATGTCGCGGCTCCCGGCAAGCTCCTCCGCGCCTGCGACCGTCTCCGCGATCCGCCGGTCGTGCCGGCGGACGCCGGCCTCGATCTCCGAGAGGACCTTCGGGACGGGCCCGTCCGGGTCGGGATCGCCGACCTCGTCGAAGACCGCCCTCGGCTGCACGCGCCGGTCGACGAGCCTCTCCCGCAGCACCAGCATGTCGCGGAGCCGGTCGATCGCCGCCTCGGCCGGCGCCGTCGGCGGCCTGGCCGGGAACGCGGCGCCGAAGGCGGCCAGCACCCTGGCGTCGACCCTGTCGGTCTTCGCCATGTCGCCGGCGGCCTTCGCGAAGTCCCGGGACTGGCGGGGACTGCCCGCCAGGACCGCGAAGCCCCGGTCGTGCAGCGACTGGCGGAGCGCCCGGTGCATCCGCCCCGTGGCCTCCATGACGACCCTCTCCGCCCCGCCGTCCCTCAGGACGCCGGCGACCTTGCGGAAGCCGTCCGTGTCGTTGGCGGCGGCATGGTCCCGCCCGTTCAGGTGGATGTTCAGCGTCTTCTTGCTCACGTCAATGCCGGCGGCTGCGATGGTCATGCTCTCCCGCTCCCATCCTCGCGATGATCCGGTTCTCGAACCCAGGCATCCATCCAGGACCCGGGAGGCTGAAGGGAGGGCGGGCCGACCACGCTTCCGCACGGATCCGCTTGCGCGATCCATGGTGATTCCGGTCCGACCCGTCCTGCGGGGCCAGGCCCCGCTCCGCCGCCGCCAGGGCCTGGCGGCGGCGGTCCCGAACCGGGAATGAACCGTGGAGGCGGCGGGAGGCAAGAGGCGGGTTTTCCACAGGAATCCGCGCCAAACCTTTCCACAGCCACCCCTTGGTTCGTTTCCGGTTCTCGGAACATGCGAGGCGCTCGGCTGCACGGCCCCGGCAGAGGCGTTCCGGAAGGCGCGGCCTCCCTGACCGGAGCCGTCCCGGATCGTCCTGCGGAGGGATGAATTCGGCGAAAAGATGGGGCGTCTGCGGCCCGCCGGGCGAAGGGAGGGCGGAGCCCGACCGAGGTCGGCGGGCCGCAGACGCCCCCTGGGCGCGGCTTGCACCGTCCGGAGAGCGCGGCTACGCTGCGTTTCGACGGGACTTCAGCCGCCTCGGGCCCCGATCTCCGGCGCCCCGGGGCCTGGATTCGCCATCACAGGGCCATCTTCGGCATCCGAGCTGCGCGCTCGCTGCGGAAATGGCCGGTGTTGCACTTCGGAGTGGAAGTGGGGGTTCATTTGGCGATCTCAGCTCCGGATTCGCTTCGAGTGGCGTTCTTTCGGGGCCGCCCGCCCTTTGCTCCATTCGCCCGCGCCGCTGCAGCCTTGGCCGGTGAAGTGGACCGTCCCGCGTGCCGGGCGAGAGCCTTGACCATCCAGTCTTTGGTGCCAAAGACGCCTGACACCAGCGCGGGCACGTAGAGGTCCACGTCGAGTTTCGGCCAGTGAAGATTGAAACCTCGACCTCGGACCTCTATTCGAGCTAGTTCCTTCGAGGTTGCACCGGAAAGACCCTGCACGAGATGAGGGGGGAACTTGTACGTACAGCCGTTGACGAGATCGACCGTCACTTGTTCCATTGCCTTGTCGTAACGCGCCGCGCTGGCCCGCGGTTCACGCGCGAGCATTTCCTGTCCGCGGGCGTACGCATTTCTGAATTCGGCATCAGTCCGCTTCTTCCCGGTTAGGGTCTCCATGAATCTTGCTCCATTCCATCATGAACTTGTCGCGGTGTTCTGCGACTTCTTCAGCCAGCGTAGTTCGCTTGGCGATATTCAGTCTGTTGCGAATTCGACTATCAGGTCGCCGTCAGGATCTTCGAGGATGATCCTTGCCATTTCCGACCCGGCTTTGGCGTGAACGTGCACAGGCATATGGTCACCCCACTTCCACTCCGAAGTGCAACACCGGCCATTTCCGCAGCGAGCGCGCAGCCCGGGCGGGGGAGGCGGCCAGGTCATGGTAAGTCCAGGCCCTTAGGCACCGGAGATCGGGGCCCGACCGAGGTCGGCAGGCCGCAGACGCCCCGTTCTTTCGCCGAACCGGTCCTTCCGCAGGACGATCCGGGACGGCTTCGGCCGGGGAGGCGGCGCCTTCGGCGAGCCTGCCCACCTCCGCCACGGTTCCGCGAATGCCGCCGCCCGGCCCGAGCAGTTCAGCCGGATCGAGTTCGAGCGCCCTGCCGCCACGCATGCGCAACCGAACTGACACGAAACAGCCGCTGCGGACGAGCTTGGCATTGTCGACCGGAAGGGCCGGCAAGCGCTTGCGGTTCGCTTTGCCTTTCGTCGGCGCACTCCAGGCGACTGCGAAGTCGGCGAAGAGAGATTTCCGGCAAGCGGCCACCTCGCCGGAATCCTGTCTCAGGGCAGCTCAGGGGCGAAGCAACGCGTGCGACCCGCGGCATCGTCGAACCGGTGCTGCGAACGGAAGCAAGCGCCGCCGGTTTCCGTTTCGCGAAGCGTGATCATGAATGACGCGGGTCTTCCTGGCGGGTGCGAGAGGCGCGTCAAAAGGGTCCGGCATCTCCGGCTTCGGGTACGGCTCACCCGCCAGGTTCCGGCAGTTGCCGCGGGAATTCCGAAGCGAAGGCGGAGCGATCGAAAATGCGGGACTGAAGCGCGGACTCCCTGCCGTGGCCTTGCCTGCGCGCGCGCCAGTCCCCATCTGTCATGCGAAGGCCCGTGACGGGTGTGCCTCGGAAGGGCATCTGTCGGACTGCGGGTGCTTGCCAGGGAGAAGACGATGAACCTCGACAGCTTTACCGATCGCTCGCGCGCGCTCATTCAGGCCGCGCAGACATTGGCCATGAACGAAGACCACCAGCAGTTCCTGCCGGATCATCTCCTAAAGACAATGCTCGAGGACGACAACGGTCTCGCCTCGAACCTGATCCGGCGGGCGGGCGGCGACCCCAGCGCGGTGATGCGGGAAGTCGAACTGAACCTCGGGAAACATCCCAGGGTGTCCGGCGGCGGCGACCGAATCTATCTGAATGCGGCGACCGGCAAGGTGCTCGCGGAAGCCGAAAAGATCGCGAAGAAGGCAGGAGATGCCTATGTTCCCGTCGAGAACATCCTGACGGGTCTGGCGACGGTCAAGTCAGATGCGCAGAAGGCCCTTCGCGCCGGCGGGCTGACGGCGCAGAATCTCCTCGCCGCGATCAGCGACATCCGCAAGGGACGGAGCGTCGATACGGCATCGGCGGAGGAAGGCTACGACGCGCTGAAGAGATTTGCGCGCGACCTGACCGATGATGCGAGAGCGGGAAGGATCGACCCCATCGTCGGCAGGGACGAGGAAATCCGCCGGACGATGCAGGTGCTGTCGAGGCGTACCAAGAACAACCCGGTTCTCATCGGCGAGCCCGGGGTCGGGAAGACGGCCATTGCCGAAGGTCTGGCGCTTCGAATCATCAACGGCGATGTTCCGGAGAGCCTCTCCGGCAAGAAGCTCATGGCGCTCGACATGGGAGCGCTCGTGGCCGGCGCGAAGTACCGGGGCGAGTTCGAAGAGCGGTTGAAGGCGGTCCTCGCCGAGGTCACGTCCACCGACGGCGGCATCATCCTCTTCATCGACGAGATGCATACGCTGGTCGGCGCCGGAAAGGCGGACGGCGCAATGGATGCCTCGAACCTGCTCAAGCCGGCGCTTGCGCGCGGAGAACTCCACTGCGTCGGTGCGACCACGCTCGACGAATACCGCAAGCATGTCGAAAAGGACGCGGCACTGGCTCGGCGTTTCCAGCCCATTCACGTCGACCAGCCGACAGTCGAGGACACCGTCTCGATCCTGCGTGGAATCAAGGAAAAGTACGAGCTGCATCACGGCATCAGGATTTCGGATTCAGCGCTGGTCAGCGCGGCTGCCCTGAGCCACCGCTACATCACGGACAGGTTTCTTCCCGACAAGGCCATCGACCTCATGGACGAGGCGGCGAGCCGTTTGCGCATGGAAGTCGATTCAAAACCGGAGGAACTCGATGCCATCGACCGTGAACTGCTCCAGAAGCAGATCGAGGCGGAAGCCCTGAAACGGGAAACCGACGCCGCCTCGAAGGAGCGGCTTGCCGGCCTCGAAAGGGAGCTCTCGGAGCTTCAGGACCAGTCCCGCCACATGACGGCCCGCTGGCAGGCGGAGCGCGACAAGCTGGCATCGGCGCGCGACATCAAGGAAAAGCTGGATGCAACGCGCGTCGAGTTCGACGCCGCGCGCCGGGCTGGCGATCTCGCGAGACTGGGAGAACTTCAGTACGGCATCATTCCGGGTCTGGAAAAACAGCTGGCGGAGGCCGAAGACAGGAACGGCGACGTGATGGTCGAGGAAGCGGTCCGGCCCGAGCACATCGCCTCCGTCGTCGAGCGCTGGACGGGAATTCCCGTCGACAGGCTTCTCGAGGGCGAGCGCGAAAAGCTTCTTCGCATGGAGAGCGCGATCGGCCGCCGGGTGGTCGGGCAGCGCGACGCGGTCAACGCCGTTTCGAACGCCGTCCGCCGCGCCCGCGCCGGGCTCAACGATCCGAACCGCCCGCTCGGATCCTTCCTGTTTCTCGGGCCGACAGGCGTGGGCAAGACGGAACTGACCAAGGCGCTCGCGGAGTTCATTTTCGACGACGACCAGGCAATGGTCCGCGTCGACATGTCGGAATTCATGGAAAAGCACTCCGTCGCCCGCCTGATCGGCGCCCCGCCCGGATATGTGGGCTACGACGAGGGCGGCGTGCTCACGGAGGCCGTCAGGCGCCGGCCGTACCAGGTCATACTCTTCGACGAAGTCGAAAAGGCGCACGGGGACGTGTTCAACGTGCTGCTTCAGGTCCTCGACGACGGACTCCTGACCGACGGGCAGGGCCGCACCGTCGATTTCAAGCAGACTCTGATCATCCTGACGTCGAACCTCGGCACTCAGGCGCTCAACGAACTGCCGGACGGCGCCGAAACCCGCGCTGCCAGGGCGAAGGTCATGAATGCGGTCGCGTCGCATTTCCGACCGGAGTTTCTCAACAGGCTGGACGAGATCATCCTTTTCGACAGGCTGAGTCGAAACGACATGAACGGCATAGTCGACATCCAGATCGAACTGCTTGCGAAGCGGCTCATGGACCGAAAGGTCTCGCTTGCGGTCGACGAAAAGGCGCAGAAATGGCTATCGGAAAAGGGATATGACCCGGTCTACGGCGCCAGGCCGCTCAAGAGAGTCTTGCAGAAGGAACTGCAGAACGAGCTCGCGGAGCGCCTTCTCGCGGGGGAAATCAATGACGGGTCGACCGTCTCCGTGACGTCGGACGAATTCGGTCTCGTGATCAACGGCCGGGGAAGGATGCGGGAAGCGCCCCGCGAGACCACGCTGCACTGACCGCGCCGGAATCGGCCCTTGGGCGAAGAAGTTCCAGGGCCGCCGTTCGCCCGGGAGCGAATGCTCCGCGACCATTGCGGTTGCGAAATCGACGAACCGGTTCTGCGGGGAGAAGCACTGCCGTCGCGCCGGCTCCGGATTGGTGGCCGATTCTGTCGACGGCACCTTACCCGGCGCAGGAATTCAGTGTAGAAGCGCGCCATGGTCAAGGTCGTGACGGTATTCCTCGTCGTCCTCGCCGTGCTCGCGATGCTCGGCCGCCTTCGCATGCCGGACTTCCTGAAGCCCGGAAAGCGCCGGAAGGAGCTTCGGGCCGCGAAATGCCCGAAGTGCGGAGCGTTTCTCTTTGGCGGAGACAAGTGCGACTGCACGTCCGGGCGGCGATGAAGCGCTCGCCGGCAGGTCGGACGTGCCGGTTCCCGATACCGGGCGGCGCGGTCGCCGACGCGATGAAACGGCGGGAGTTGGGCGGTTGAGGTATGGCGCGGCGCTGGTGACCGGGGGCGCGCGCCGGCTCGGCCGCGCGCTGACGCTTCGGCTCGCCGCGCGCGGTGCGCGGGTGGCGGTTCACTGGTCCACGAGCGAAGAAGACGCCTCGGAAACCGTCCGGCAACTGTCCGCCGAGGGAGTCAAGGCAATCTCCTTGCGTGCGGACTTCCTTGACGAGTCGGAGACCCGGGGGCTGATCGGCCGTGCGGCCGACGGGCTTGGCACCCGCATCGACGTTCTCGTCAACAACGCGTCCATTTTCGAACACGACACGATCCGGTCGGCGACGGCGGAGAGCTGGCACAGGCACATGGCGTCGAACCTGCGCGCGCCCTTCCTGCTGATGCAGGAGTTCGCCGCGCAGGCGCCGGGTCCGGAACTTGACGGGAATGCAGAGCCGGTTGCCGCCGCCGCCGTCATCAACATGGTCGACCAGCGCGTATTGAAGCCGAATCCGGAATTCATGACCTACACGCTCGCCAAGCTCGGACTCTGGAATCTGACCCAGGTCGGCGCAAGGGCGCTTGCGCCTGCAATCAGGGTGAATGCGATCGGACCGGGCCCGACGGTGCGCGGCCTGAGGCAGAGCCGGGAGCACTTCCGGAAGCAACGCGGTGCAACGCTGCTGGGTCGCGGCGGAAATGTCCCGGACGTGATCGCGGCGCTGGACTTCCTGCTGGATTCTCCGTCGATTACCGGTCAGCTGATCTGCACGGACGGAGGCCAGCATCTTGCGTGGCGCACGCCGGACGTGATCGGCGACGCAAGATCCTGATCCGGCGATCGATCCAGTTTTCCACCAGCGGGATGGGTCTGTCAAAAAAAACGTTATAATTCTAGCACTTGCAAGGCGGGCCACGGGAGGATCAGGAATTTCCTTTGAATTCAGTAACTTAGGAAATTGCCCAAAAAACGTGCAAGTCGCGGGAACCACCAATAAAGAAAGGAAATTTTCCGCTCTGCCAAAAGTTTTCCGCAGAGTTATCCACAGGCGCTGACGATCCGAATTCGCCCGTCCGGCAGAAAAATCGATGAACCCGGCACGGAATTCTGGCATGATGAACCCATGTCCGCAAACCTCGGTGAACCCGGCATCCGGCTCCCCGCGGCCGAAGGCGCGCCGGAAACTGAAGAGGCCCCCGCCAAGGCGCGGGACCGTTCGCCCGACCAGGGCTGCGAGGTCGTCAGGCGCTACCTTGAAACGCTCGACGGCAGCCCCGGCGTCTATCGCATGCTGGATGCGAAGGGCGCGGTTCTGTACGTCGGAAAGGCCCGCAACCTGAAGAAGCGGGTTGCCGCATACGCCAAACCGTCGGGTCATTCTCCACGAATCGAACGCATGATCGCGGCTACGGCTTCAATGATGTTCCTGACGACGAACACCGAAACCGAGGCGCTGCTCCTCGAGCAGAACCTGATCAAGCAGTTGAAGCCGCGCTACAACGTGCTGCTTCGCGACGACAAGAGCTTTCCGGGAATCGTCGTTACGACGTCCCACCAGTTCCCGCAGATCCGGAAACACCGGGGCCGGCGCACGGATCGGGACGACCACTACGGGCCGTTCGCCTCGGCAGGCGCCGTCAACAGGACGCTAAACCAGCTGCAGAAGGCCTTCCTGCTTCGAAACTGCCCCGACAGCACATTTGCCGCGCGAACGAGACCGTGCCTGCAATACCAGATTGCGCGCTGTTCCGCGCCATGCGTCGGGCTTGTTTCGGAAAGGGAATACTCGCGCCAGGTTGCCGACGCTCGGAATTTCCTCTCCGGCAGGACGAAGGCCGTGCAGGAGTCCCTTGCCGAGGAAATGCAGAAGGCGAGCGCGAACCTCGAATTCGAACGGGCGGCGGCCCTCAGGGACCGGATTCAGGCTTTGACGCAAATGCAGATGTCGCAGAACGTCAATCCGCGCTCGGTCATGGAAGCGGACGTCATCGGCCTGCACCGGGAAGGCGGACAGGCCTGCGTGCAGGTCTTCTTCATCCGCGCGCACCAAAACTGGGGCAACAGGGCGTACTTTCCGCGCATGGGTTCCGGCGCCGAGGAGTCGGAAGCGCTCGAGGCTTTCATCGGGCAGTTCTACAACAACAAGCAGCCTCCCCGCGCGCTCATCCTGTCTCACGCAGTCGAGCATCCGGATCTCGTCGAGAACGCGCTCTCCGACCGCCTGGGCAAGCGTGTCCGGCTTCTCGTGCCGCGCAGGGGAGAGAAATTCGAACTGGTGGCGAATGCGCTCAGGAACGCGCGGGAATCGCTCGGCCAGCGCCTTGCGGAAAACACTGCACAGGCGAAGCTCTTCGCCGAGCTTGCAGACAGGCTCGGTCTTGGCGAACCGCCCCAGCGAATCGAGGTGTATGACAACTCGCACATCCAGGGCGCGCACGCGGTCGGCGCGATGGTCGTTGCCGGCGCAGACGGATTCCGGAAGTCCGACTACCGGAAGTTCAAGATCAGAAGCGCCGAACTCGCTCCGGGCGACGATTTCGCGATGATGCGCGAGGTGCTGACCCGTCGCTTCCGGCGCCTTATCGAGGAAGACCCGGAACGGCTCTCCGGCGGCTGGCCCGAGCTGGTCGTGATCGACGGGGGTGCAGGTCAGGTAACGGCCGCGACAGGCGCGCTTTCCGGGCTTGGACTGCATGACGTTCCGGTGTTGGGCGTCGCGAAGGGCAGGGAACGCAATGCCGGCAAGGAAGAGCTGCATCTGCCCGGCAGACCGGCCTTTGCGCTGCGCCGGAACGAACCGGTCCTCTATCTCATCCAGCGATTGCGCGACGAGGCGCACAGGTTCGCCGTCGGCGCGCACCGAAGGCAGCGTTCCGGAACGGTCGGCGCCACGCCTCTGGACGAGGTGCCCGGCATCGGTGCAGCGCGCAAGCGGGCTCTTCTCGCCCATTTCGGTTCGGCAAAGGCGGTTACCCGCGCCGGGCTGCAGGATCTGAAGGCCGTCAGGGGAATTTCCGGCGCCATCGCCGAGGCAATCCATGACTTCTTCCATGACAAGGGCTGATTGTTCCATTACACCGAATTCGAGGCGGCGGGCGCCAGACGCCGGATTTCGGGAAAGCGGTTGAAGATATGCAGTGGACGATACCCAATACGCTCACGGTCAGCCGCCTCGTTGCGGCGCCGCTGGTTGCGGTCGTCTTTCTCGTGTTTTCCCGCCCGCTTGCGGACTGGATCGCGCTCGCGGTGTTCCTGGCCGCCGCCGCCACCGACTTCCTTGACGGGTATCTGGCTCGCCTCTGGAAACAGGAAAGCGGCTTCGGACGGATGCTGGATCCGATCGCCGACAAGGCCATGGTCATCATCGCGCTCGCCGTCGTCGTCGCCCTCTTCGAGATGGATCCGCTGATCACCCTTCCGGCGGTGGTCATCATGTTCAGGGAAACTTTCGTGTCGGGACTGCGCGAGTTCATGGGCGGCAAGTCGGACGTCCTCGGGGTCGTGTCCCTCGCAAGATGGAAGACCACGTTCCAGATGATTGCCGTTGCGGGACTGTTTTTCGCAACCGGGATGAAACACCGCAACGACGAGGCATTCGCCGCGGCTGCGACACGTGTCGCGGAGACGAGCGGCGGCATCCTGCTCTGGCTGGCGGCAGCCATCACGGTGGTCACGGGCTGGGCGTATTTCAAGCAGGCGCTTCCGTATGCCGTCGGCGGCCCGGAATGACGGTACGTGCGCCGAGGTCGGTGAGGCTTCGATACTTCGCTTGGCTGCGCGAGCGCATCGGACGCCATGGCGAAACTGCCGAGACCTCGGCGGATTCCGTGCGCGAACTTGTCGGGGAACTGGTGAATCGCGGCGACCGCTACGCCGTGGCGTTCTCGGACCTCTCGGCCGTGCGCGTTGCAGTCGACCAGGAACTCGTCGACCTGGATGCTCCTCTCGGAAACGCGGTCGAGGTGGCGTTCTTCCCGCCGATGACGGGAGGGTGAATGTCGTGATGCCTGGCCGATATCCGTGTCACGCGGCCGCAAGCGACTCCGGCGCTGCGCGCCTCTCGGCGCATCCATCGGAAATGCCCGCCGCCGCGCGCCCATGAGCGTCAGGCTGCAGACCGGGGACTTTGATCCCGCAGCCGAAGCCGCGGTGCTGACCCGGGACCGGGAAGACATCGGCGCCGTTGTGACTTTCACCGGCGTGGTGCGCAATCGCGAGGACGGCGGCCTCCTGGCCCTTGAACTCGAGCACTATCCGGGAATGACGGAGCGGGCACTCGATGCGATCAACCGCGAGGCGCGCGAAAGATGGCGGTTGAAGGGGAGCCTTGTCCTGCACAGGTACGGCCGTCTGGCACCCGGTGACCGGATCATGATGGTCGCGACGGCGGCGGCCCACAGGCAGGACGCCTTCGAGGCGGCAGAGTTTCTCATGGACTATCTCAAGTCGCGGGCGCCGTTCTGGAAAAAGGAGCACACGCGGAACGGAGCGTCCTGGGTCGGCGCGCGCAAACAGGACGAGACTGCGCTGGGGCGCTGGGGCTCGGGGGAAAATCGGGCCGGGAGCCGTTGACGGCCTCGTCCCGACGGCGTCAGCCTGCGCCGTCGGCGCCTGCCCGCATTTCCCTGTAGTAGTCGGCCTCTCTCCGCGCGTTTCCGAGCGCGTCCATTGCGGCCTCGAGATCCGCCTCCACCTGGCGCAGCTTGTTCGCGTAGCCCTCTTCCACGGCCTGCATGTTCGTCACGGCCTCGTCCCGCTCGCGGGCCGCTTCCCTGAGGCGTATTTCGAGCTCCGATTCGGGCGATCCGTGTGTCCGAAGGTTCGCAAGCCGCACATAGTACCATCTTGCGATCCATCCCAAGGCGAACATGACCACGAGGACGACCGAAATTGCCATGGTGAATTCAACGCTATTCATCTTTTTGTTCTCCACTTTCGGGAAGAAGGCGGAATGCGATGCGCCGGTTCTTGCTGCGACCGGCTTCGCTGCTGTTGTCGGCGACCGGCTGCTCTTCGCCATATCCGACCGCGGTCAGGCCGGATGTCAGGACACGCCGCTTGATCAGCGCCCCGACGACCGCTTCGGCGCGGTTCTGACTCAGGTTCCTGTTCATCTCTGCGCTCCCCTGGCTGTCCGTGTGGCCTTCGATCTCGAAACGCGCACTCGGGCATTCGGCGAGAATCTCTGCGATGGCGTCGATCACCAACTCGCTGTCTTCATCGATGGTCGCGGATGCCGGCGCGAAGGCGATTTGCCGATTCTTCAGCGCCGCCGAAATACGCGTCTCGCAGACGACGGGGTCGAGTCCCTCGGGCTCCGCCGGCGTCTCCTCCGCCGGTCGCTCGGCCAGGAAATCTAAAAACCGGACATCGACCTGGCTGTCGCTCCAGCCGCCCGCTTCCTCGGACAACAGCTGCGAAATCAGCTCAGGGGCTTCCGGCGTCCTTCCGATGCCGCGAACCGCGATCAACTCCTCCTGGACCGACAGCAAACCGTTTCGCAGCAGCGCAAGCGAGTCGAGACCGGCGAAAACGGCGGCCGGCCAGCCGGCTGGAAGATCGCCGCCGGTCTCGCTGCTGTCGTGGACGTTTTCCGACCCGAACAATGCGTGCGCGTAAACGACGACGGTTTCCCGGATCTTGCCGTCGGGCACGAACCCGTCAAGCCGCACGAGGCCTTCGGGGCTCAGGGTCGCGTACAGGCCGGCGGTTTCGCGCGTGCCCGTCGCAGCGTCCGTGATGGCCTCGGGCGGCGGAACCGCGTGCAGCGAAAACACTTCGGGCAGCGAGCCCTCGAGACGCTGGCTCACGGTTTCGAAGGCATCGCGGTCATTGGATACATGTCCGAGAAGCCGGACATCCGTGTCGACGATCCGGATGGTCGCGTTCGTCAGTTCCGAAATTGCCGCGATGCCGGCAGCGACCACGCCGGCCCAATCGGGATGCGGCGAACCAAGGCCGACGCCGCACTGGAAATCCGCCGATCCCCCCGCCATAGCGGTTTCGAGAATTCGCCGCGCATCCTCCGCATCCGCCGCTGAGCAGTCCGTGACGTCGATCGTGCCGCCGAGCGCCGCCGCGCGAAACTGAAACGGATCGATTCGCGGCTGCGGCGCCCGGATGTCCAGATGGAGCGCGACTTCTTCCGGCCGGGCGGCGGTCAGTTGCCTTTCGATGGCGGCGCGATCTTCAGGCGCTGCGGCCACCGCCACGACGGTTACGGACTCCGTTCGAACGAATACCGATGATCGTTGCAGCCGCGAGAGGCTGTCCAGGCCGAAGGAAAGCGCGGCGCCCCAGCCGTCGGCCGCGGGCCCGGAGCTGGTCTCGACCAGATCCGTGATTACGGGAGAATGAACCGCCGCTTCGATCCCGCGCAGGATGGCGGCGCGTTCGGCCTCGTCCGGAATGATCCCGCTGACGGTGACGTCGGAACCGCTGCGCAGGATCTGGAGCGTGTGAACGGGAAGGGGCGGTTCGGGCACGGCGGGCGGTGTGACTTCGGCGATGATTCGCCCGGAATCAATCAAGCTTCCGAGAATCCGGATCAATTCTTCGCCGTCCGTCTCGCTCGACGCAACGCCGCTGACGCGGACGAACTGGCCATCCGGTTCGAGGTTCGCCCAGGCGTGGCCGGACGCCCTCGTCACCTTGGACAGCCGTTCCAGCGTGACCGTCTCGTAACGGTTTACCGAGACGTATGCGACCGCGAGCGAGAACGCGCAGGCCGTCAGGAATGCCGCTGCGGCGAAGATCCGGGCAAGGCGTCTGGGGTTCGGTTGTCCGACAGTCATCAGCGACAGCTTATTCATCCAACAGCACCCGAATTCAACCATGCTGCAGACATGTCGATGCTCCTGCCAAACGCATGCTCCGCATGAAGGCGGTGCGCGGTCGCGGCGGGCACTTCCTTCGAACCGTCCCCGCCTCCCGAATGTCCCGCACGGGACTTCACGCGAGGCAGGCGAGCAGGAGCATTCCCGCCAGGATGAGGCCCGCGTCGCGATTCGACCGGAAGAGGTCCAAGCAGACGTCGGGGTTGTCGATGTCGAGGCGGCGGAGCTGCCAGGCCAGGTGGATGCAGAACCCGGCAATGCCGGCGCCCGCGAACGCCCTCGCCGGAACCCCGGCCGCGGCCGGGATGGCAAGCACGGTGGCGGCCGTCAGGAAACCTGCGGCGGCAACCGCGAATGCCGTCAGCCATCGGTGCGTGCCGCCCGCGAACAGCATCGCGGTCGACCTGTTGCGCGCGCGAATGTCGTCCCGCCGGTCCTGATGCGCGTAAATCGTATCGTAGAACAGCGTCCAGCTGATTCCGGCAAGATACAGAAGCAGGGGTGCCGCTCCGAACCCGCCTGCGTGCGCCGACCAGCCGATCAGGGCTCCCCAGTTGAAGGCGATTCCGAGAAACACCTGCGGCCACCACGTAAACCGCTTCGCAAAGGGATAGACGGCGGCCGGGACGAGGGCCCCGACCCCGAGCATGACGGAAAACGGATTGAAGGTCAGGAGGATGGCGAAGGCCGCGCATCCCTGAACGCACATCCAGACCATAGCGCTCCGGACCGAAACCTGGCCCGAGGGAATCGGGCGCGTGCGCGTGCGCTCGACCATCGCATCCAGCCGGCGGTCGGAAATGTCGTTCCAGGTGCAGCCGGCGCCGCGCATCAGGATGGCGCCGCCGACAAATGCCGCGGCGCGGAAGACGTCCGCCGTGCTTCCGCCCGACCCGCCGGCGAGGATCGAAAGGAGCAGGCCCCACCAGCAGGGTATGAGCAGCAGCCACGTCCCGATCGGGCGGTCGATGCGCGACAAGCGGAGATAGGGCAGCGACCACCGGGGGCAGTAGCTGTCGACCCAGTTGCCGGGGGCGGCGTCCGGAACCCTGTCGAACCCGGGTGTCTCTGGCGATTTGCCCGGCGCAGTCATATTGTGTTGGCCGTGATAGCTCGCAGCGGCAGAATCCGGCTCTATGTAGACGCTCGACTGGGTGCGGGGCAACCTGTGCCGCTCGACCGGAAACAGGCGCACTACCTCTGCAACGTCATGCGCGCGCGCCCCGGAGACGAGATCGAGATCTTCGACGGTTCGAGCGGTTCCTGGTCGGCGGAGGTCGCCGGGTACGAGCGCAGGGGCGGAATGCTCCGGTGCAGGGAACAGGTCGCGCCGCAGCGGACACCACCCGATCTCTGGCTGCTCTTTGCGCCGCTCAGGAAGACCCGGACCGATTTCATGGTCGAGAAGGCCACGGAGCTTGGCGTGGCCCGGCTGTTCCCGGTCCGTACGGAACATACCACCGTCCGGCGAATCCAGAGGCGCCGACTCGTTGCGCACGCCGTCGAGGCGGCGGAGCAATGCGGCGGAAACTACGTGCCGCCCATCGGCGGGCTGCAGGCGCTCGAGACCATTCTCGATGCCTGGCCCGGCGACCGGCAGCTCCTCTTTTGCGACGAGTCCCTCACAGGCATGCCCGCGGGCGACCTGTCGACGCTGAAGCCCGGAAAATGGGCGATTCTGACCGGTCCCGAGGGAGGTTTCGCGCGCCGGGAAGCCGCACGGATTTCCGCCATGCCGAACACTGTCGCGACGAGCCTCGGTCCCAGGATACTGCGAGCCGATACGGCCGCGGTCGCCGCGCTCGCCCTCTGGCAGTGCAGTCTCGGCGACTGGTGCGGCGGACAAGGGGAAGCCGGGTGAGCTTCCTCCGGCCGGATGCCTTGAGACTGCTTCGGAGGTGGAGAGCCGTGGCTCTCGCGCTCGGGGCGCTGGCGGCCTCCGCCTGGTTGGCGATGCGCGGCATATCGTCCGGGAGCGTTCTCCTTGCGGGAACCGGAATCGCGGCGCTCCTTTCGGCGGGGCTGGTTTCCGCCGCGCTGGTGCAGCGGCTGCGGTTCCGCCGCCTGGCGGATCAGGGCGGGCTGGTCGAGGTCGACGAGAGGGAAATCAGGTATTTCGGCGTCGAGGGCTGCGCCGTGCTGTCGCTCGATCATCTGGACCGGATCGACATTCGCGGCAGCGAGGCATTCGGCAATTGCTGCGTTCTGCACCGCAGCGCGACGGGCATGCAACCTGTCACGATTCCCGTTACCGCCCGGGGCGCGGACAGGCTTTTCGACGCCTTCGCGGCGCTTCCGGGAATCAGTCTCGCGCGTCTGGTGAGCGTTTCGCGGCAAGCGGCGGGAGAGACGCTGACGATCTGGGAAAGGGCCCGGGAATCCCGCCTTGACAGCCATGGAAGAAACTGAATCTGTAAAGGCATGGCAGCACCCAACGGAGCCACCGAGCATGTCGATTCCCCAGTCCGGCGGCGGACCGATCGAGCGTCACGAACAGCTTGCAGGGTTCCTGGAATCCGGTTGCAAGGCCCGGGACGACTGGCGCATCGGCACGGAGCACGAGAAATTCGGATACCGGGCCGATGATCTGACGCCCCTGCCTTACGACGGCGCATGTTCGGTCCTGGCCGTGCTGGAGGGGCTTCGGGACGGCTTCGGCTGGCGGCCGGTCGAGGAGAGCGGAAACCTCATCGGCCTCGAACGAGACGGCGCCAACATTTCACTCGAGCCCGGCGGGCAGCTGGAGCTCTCCGGCGCGCAGCTGACGACGATTCACGAGACCTGCGACGAGGCCAACAGGCATCTCGACGAGGTGCGGACGGTCGCCGGGAGGATCGGTGCCGGGTTCATCGGTCTCGGCGCATCGCCGGACTGGCTGCACGACCAGATGCCGATGATGCCGAAGGGCCGCTACCGGCTGATGACCGACTACATGGACCGCGTCGGAAAGCTGGGCAAGCAGATGATGTACCGCACCTGCACGATCCAGGTGAATCTCGACTTCGAATCCGAGCGCGACATGGTCAGGAAGCTTCGCACGGCTCTCTCGCTGCAGCCCGTGGCAACGGCGCTGTTCGCCTGTTCGCCCGTGTTCGAGGGGAAGGAGACCGGGCACGCAAGCTGGCGGGCCCGCGTGTGGCGCGACCTCGACGCCGATCGCACCGGACTTCTGCCGTTCGTGTTCGAGGACGGTTTCGGATTTGAGCGCTGGGTCGAGTACGCGCTCGACGTGCCCATGTATTTCGTCTACCGCGACGGGGTCTACGTCGACGCTCTCGGCCAGTCGTTCCGGGACTTCATGGCCGGCAGGCTGCCCGCGCTTCCCGGCGAATTGCCGACGCTCTCGGACTGGGCCGACCACCTGACGACGCTGTTTCCCGAGGCGCGCATCAAGAGGTTCATCGAAATGCGCGGCGCCGACGGCGGACCCTGGCGCCGGATCTGCGCCCTTCCTGCGTTCTGGGTGGGCCTGATGTACGATGATGCCGCCCTCGATGCCGCAGAGGACCTGTGCAGGGGGTGGGACGCGGAAACGCGCGAGGCGCTGCGCGTTGCGTCCTCCGTCGACGGCATCCGCGGGAAGGTCGGCGAACTCCGCCTACTGGACCTGGCCCGCGAGGCGGTCGCCATCAGCGAAGCGGGACTGAAGGCGCGCGCGCGACCCGGCGCGGGAGGCCTCGTGCCCGATGAGTCGCACTTCCTGAATGACCTTCAGGTGGTCGTCGAAACCGGCCGCTCGATGGCAGACGAACTGCTGGAAGGGTTCAGGGGCGAATACAACGCCGACCCGGCCCGGATCTACGCCGATTACAGCTACTGACGCGCGGGCGCCGTGCCCCGGAACGCGCTGATCCCGCCGACAAGGGGCGGAAAGATGCTTTCAATGCGTCGATGCGGAATCCTCGCGCCCGTCGGCTAGCTGCCGCTTCGCCCCGATCCTCGGCTCGGTTCGGGCAACCAGCCTCCGGATGTTCTCCAGGTGGCGCACCCAAACGAGAACCGCCAGAGCGGCCGCGATCAGAACGGCGTCCGAATCGGAAGTGACCGCCAGCCAGACTGGAGTCGAAGCCGCTGCCGCCAGCGACGCGAGGGACGAGTAGCGAAACAGACCGGCGACGAGGAGCCAGGTCATGCATGCGGCGAATCCGGCCCAGAAACCGAGCGCGAGCATGACGCCGAGAAACGTGGCCACGCCCTTGCCGCCGCGAAACCGCAGCCAGACCGGAAACATGTGGCCGACGACAACGAAGAGCGCAGCCATGTGGTTTGCGTTCTCGCCGACGAGGCGGTACGCGAGGATGACCGCAAGCGCGCCCTTGCCCGCATCGAAAGCGAGCGTGAGCCCCGCCGCAACGCGGTTTCCGGTTCTGAGAACGTTGGTGGCGCCGATGTTTCCCGAGCCGATCGATCTAGGGTCGCCGAGCCCCATGGCGCGCGCGACGAGCAGGCCCGACGGAATCGAACCGATCAGGTACGCGCCGGCAGGGGTTGCAACGGACTTGAGAAGGAAGATCTCGAACAGGGTCACGGATTCCGGCCTCCGAAGACTTCCTCGCCGCCGACGAAGGTCCTGAGAACCCGGCCCTGCATGCGCCGGCCGTCGAATGGCGTGTTCTTGGACTTCGAACGGAGCCGGAAGCGGTCGAGGATGAATGGCCGGTCAGGATCGAAGAGCACGAGGTCCGCAGGCGCCCCGACCGCCAGCCTTCCGGATTCGAGACCGAGCCGCCGCGCCGGGTTCAGGGACAGCGCGCGCCAGAGCGCCGGAAGGCGCAGGTAGCCCCCGTGCACGAGCTGCATGGCGGCTGGCAGCAGGGTTTCCAGACCGATCGCCCCGGAGGCGGCCTCCTCGAAGGGAAGGCGCTTGGATTCCTCGTCCTGCGGCGTGTGCATCGAACAGATGATGTCGATTCGCTCCTCCGCGACAGCCTCGACGATCGCCAGGCGGTCCGCCTCGTTGCGCAAGGGCGGCTTCACCTTGAAGAAGGTTCGATAGCCTTCCGTGTCGAGTTCGTTCAGCGTCAGGTGGTGGATGGACGCGCCGCAGGTGATGTCGAGGCCTGCCTCGCGCGCCCTCGCCAGGGCGGGAAGGGCGGCGGCGGTCGAAATCTGGTCGACGTGAAAGCGCGCGCCCGTGAGTTCGACCAGTGCGATGTCGCGTTCGATCTGGATGCGTTCGGCCATTGGCGGAACGGCGGGGAGTCCGAGCCGGGAGGCGAGGGCGCCGGAGGTGGCGGCGGCGCCCGCGCTGAGCGACGGTTCCTGGACATGCCCGATCACCAGCGCGCCGAAGCCGGCCGCGTAGGTCAGGCAGCGGCTGAACACCCGGTTGTCGCGGACCACGTTGTCGGCATCCGTGAACGCCGCTGCGCCCGCGTCGACCAGGAGGCCGATTTCCGACATGTGCCGACCTTCCCGCCCGCGCGTGAGCGCAGCCATGGGAAGGACGCGCGCCCGGCTGTCCTGGACTGCCCTGCGGTGCACGAACTCGAGCGTCTCCGGCGTGTCGATCGACGGAGCCGTGTCGGGACGGACCACCATCGTCGTCACGCCTCCGGCGATCGCCGCCGCACCTGCTGTCCTGTAGCTTTCCTTGTGCCGCTCTCCGGGCTCGCAGACCTTGACGCCGATGTCGATGATTCCCGGCGCGAGGCAGTGGCCGCCGCAGTCGACGGCGCGTGGCGCATCGGGGCCGGAGGTCGGGGCGGCGCGGCCCGCGTGCTCCCTGATCGCCGATATCCGGCCGTTTTCGACGGTCAGCGAACCGAATGCCTCGACATTCCTTTCCGGATCGATCAGCCGCGCATTGTCGAGAATCAGCACGCCTGCGCCGCCTCCTCCCCGTGGCGCCGCGTTCCCGCCAGCAGCCGCATCGCGGCCATGCGCACTGCGACCCCCATTTCCACCTGTTCCCGGATGACCGACCGGTTGATGTCGTCGGCGATCTCGCTGTCGATTTCCACGCCCCGGTTCATTGGCCCCGGATGCATGACAATGGCGTCGGGCCGTGCATTGCCGAGCTTGTCGACGCTCAACCCCCAGCGGTGGAAGTACTCCCGTTCCGACGGGATGAACGCTCCGTCCATGCGTTCGCGTTGCAGCCGAAGCATCATGACGACGTCGCAACCCCGGAGGCCGGTCGCCATGTCGTCGTGGACCTCGACGCCAAGCGCGTCGATTCCGGCGGGAATGAGCGTCCTCGGCGCGATGATCCTGACCCGGTTGTCGAACTTTCCGAGGAGGAAGATGTTGGAACGCGCGACGCGGCTGTGCGCGATGTCCCCGCAGATGGCCACGTTCAGCCCGCTGAGCCGCTTGCGCGACCGCCGGATGGTGAGGGCGTCGAGAAGCGCCTGCGTCGGGTGTTCGTGCCGCCCGTCACCGGCGTTGAGCACCGAGCACTCGACCTTCTCCGCGAGGAGGTCGGCGGCTCCCGAGTGCGGGTGCCGGATGACCAGGAGATTCGGATTCATCGCGTTCAGCGTCAGCGCCGTGTCGATGAGGGTTTCGCCCTTCCGGACGGAACTTGTGCGCAGCGCCATGTTCATGACGTCTGCCCCGAGGCGCTTTCCGGCGAGTTCGAAACTCGACTGCGTTCGCGTGGAGTCCTCGAAGAACATGTTGATCTGGGTCAGGCCCAGAAGTTCGTCGGAGCTCTTGGCCGAGCGCCGGTTGAAGTCCACGTAATGATCGGCAAGGTTCAGGACGGACTCTATGTCGGACTTCGAAAGATGTTCGATGCCGAGGAGGTGCCGTGCCGAAAACCCCATGTGGTCCGTCTTTCCGCAGGTCGCGGCGCTTATATGTGACCGAACGATTCCAAACAAGCATTTACCGCGCCGGTCGGCGCAACTAGTCTGCCGCCATGTCGGGACGCATGGACAGGCAAGCAATGCTCGCGGCTCTCGAGATGCAATTCGAAGCCGGCGTCGACGAAACCGTCGGCGATGTCCCCGTTGACAGGACGCGCGCATCCGAAGTCGAACGGCCGGCGGCGGTTCGCCGCGCCGCCGACGCGCCTCGATCCGCGAATGTCGTGCCCGCCCGGCCGGGTGCGCTTCTCGCCGACCACCCGGCATCCGCGCCGGAGGTTGCGCGGGCGATGGCGGCGCGTTGCGACGATCTCGAGTCGCTGCGGTCGGCGATCGGAGTTTTCGAATTCTGCGCCCTGAAGAAGGGAGCGAGGAATCTCGTGTTCGCGGACGGGAACCCGGAGGCGCGGCTGATGATCGTCGGCGAGGCGCCGGGCCGCGACGAGGACCGGCAGGGCCTTCCCTTCGTGGGACGCGCCGGCCGGCTGCTCGACGAAATGTTCAAGGCCATCGGATTGCGGCGCGACAGCCCCGACCGCGGAACGGCGCTCTACATCACGAACGTCCTGCCCTGGCGCCCGCCGAACAACCGCGATCCGACAGCGGAGGAAGTCGCGATGATGCTCCCGTTCCTGGCCCGCCACGTCGAAATTGCGGCGCCGGACATCATCGTGCTGATGGGGAACACGGCGCTCAGGGCGGTCCTGTCCCGGACGGGAATCACCCGTCTGAGGGGGCGCTGGACGGAAGGGCTCGGACGGCCGGTGATGCCGATGTTTCACCCGGCCGCGCTACTGCGGGACGGCCTGAAGAAGCGCGATTCCTGGACAGACCTCCTCGAAATCAGCAGGCGGTTGAAGGAATGACCGGGTCCGGCCGTGACTTCTTGCCGGTGCGGATCGCCGTTCTCGCGGTTTCCGACTCGCGAACGTCTGCGGAGGACCGTTCGGGGAGCCTTCTTGTCGAACGTCTTTCCTCCGCCGGTCACCTCCTCGCCGCGAGGGCGCTGCTTCCGGACGACCGGGAGCTGATCCGCGGCCAGCTTCGAGCGTGGTGCGCTGACCCCGGCATCGACGTCGTGATCACCACCGGCGGCACCGGGCTCACGGGGCGCGATGTCACGGTCGAGGCCCACAGGGACGTCTACGAGAAGGAGATCGACGCGTTTTCGACACTATTCACGCTCGTCTCCGAAAGGAAGATCGGAACGTCGGCCGTGCAGTCGCGCGCCTGCGCGGGCGTGGCCTCCGGGACCTACCTCTTCGCCCTGCCCGGCAGTCCGGGCGCCTGTCGGGACGGGTGGGACGAAATCCTCGTCCATCAGCTCGATTTCCGCCACAGGCCGTGCAATTTCGTCGAAATCATGCCCCGGCTCGACGAACACCTGCGGCGCAAGTAGCCGGCAGGGCCGGGATCCGGAAGGGGTTCCGTCCCGCGGTCCCGGCGAACCGGATCGATCCGGGCATTGCCGGGCTGGCGCCGGAAACCTATTGTCGCGATACGACGGCGGTATCGGTCATGCTGCAACCCGGGCGGACGGTTTCATGCGGTTTCTAATGAGGGGGATGGCTGGCCTCGGTCTGCTCGCGCTGACTGCAGGACTTCTCGTGCTCGCCGCAGGCACGCTGTTCTCCGCGCTGGAGGCCCGGCGGGATGCCGGCGACAGGCCGCGCATGGCGCGCGAGCGGGTGTTCTACGTGGACGTCGCGGACGTCGCATTGCAGACCATCCGTCCCGTGATAGCGACGTTCGGCGAGGTCAGGAGCGGCCGTACGCTCGTGCTCCGGGCCGCATCCGGCGGCGAGATCGTGAACCTTTCCGCGAGCTTCAGGGAAGGGGGCGTCGTTCGCGAAGGCGACGTGCTCTTCCAGACCGATCCGGCGACCGCGGCAGCGAACCTCCAGCTCGCGGAAGCCGGACTCGCGGAAGCGCAGGCGGAACTCGAAGACGCGGAAGTCGCGCTTGCGCTGTCGCGGGACGACCTCGACGTTTCGATGAGCCAGCTTGAACTGCGCCAGCAGGCGCTCGAACGGCAGGCGTCGATCAACGCGCGCGGCGTGGGCACCGAAACCGCCCTCGAAGCCGCGAAGCTCGCGGTTTCCGCTGCGGAGCAGAGCGTTGTCGCAAAGCGCATCGGCCTGTCGCGGGCAAGGGCGCGCGTCGATCAGGCGAGGATCCAGGTGTCCAGGCGCGGCATCAGCGTGTCCGTGGCGCGAAGAGCGCTCTCCAACACGACGGTCACCGCAGGATTCAGCGGATTGCTGACCGACGTGAGCGCCGTGCTCGGAGGCCTCGTCAACGCCAATGAGGCGCTTGGGCGACTTATCGACCCGACCGCGCTCGAGGTCGCATTCCGCGTGTCCAGCCGCGAATTCCAGAGGATCGCGTCGGCGGAGGGCGGGCTCGAATCGGCGCGCGTCGAGGTGACCTACGGGCTGGACGGCGCGGCCGTTCCCGCGCGGCTCGACCGGGTCGGCGCGGCCGTGGGAGAGGGCCGGACCGGACGCGAACTCTTCGCCGCTCTCGGCAGTGAGGGCATTGCGTTCCTCAGGCCGGGCGACTTCGTGTCTGTGCGGGTGGAGGAACCCGCGCTCGACGCGGTCGCGGTGGTTCCGGCCGGCGCGGTGTCGTCGACCGGCGAAATCCTGGTCCTCGGAGAGGGCGACCGCCTGCAGGCGGAGGAAGTTCGGGTTCTGCGGACGCAGGGCGAAAACGTCATCCTGGATGGCCGCGGGATCTCCGGAAGGACCGTCGTTCTCAACCGCGCTCCGCAGCTTGCGGAGGGAATTCGCGTGCAGGCGCGGCGATCCGGTGCGCCGCTCTTCGAAAGCGAGCCCATGGTGACGTTTTCGGTGGCCGAGAAGGATGCGATCGCCGCCGCGCTCAGGGCGAACACGCGCATGCCGGAGGGAGTGCGCAACCGGATGCTTGCCCGCGTTGAGGGCGGCACGGTGCCGAAGGAAACGGCTGAACGCCTGCGCGCAATGGCCGGACTTTCGGGAGGCGGGCCGGAATCAGGGGAAGCGGGCGGGGAACGGGCTTCCGCTGGCCGGACCGTTCAGCTTTCCGACGAAGAAAGGCAGTCGCTCATCGCGTTTGTCCGGAGCAACGCACGCATGCCGGAGGATCGGCGGGAGGCGCTGCTCAAGGTGCTGGCCTCGCCCGAGGTGCCGCAGGAAATCGTCGACCGGCTCCGGTCGCGCATGGGGGGCTGACGCGAGGAGATGAGTGCGCCGCAGCCTGCCGCCAAGGGAATTTTCTCGTACTTCACGCGACACCGCACGGCTGCCAACCTGATACTCGTCGTCATGCTGGCGCTCGGGCTGGCGGCGATGACGCAGATTCGGTCGCAGTTCTTCCCCGATGTCGTCGTCGAGAACGTTCGAGTGGCCGTTACCTGGGACGGCGCTGGCCCGGAAGACATCGACGCCGCGGTCGTTGCGCTTCTCGAACCTGCGCTTCTCGACGTCGAGGGCGTGGAAAGCAGCCGGAGCACCGCGCTCGAGGGCCGCGCGAACGTCGCGCTTGAATTCGAGCCGGGCTGGGACATGGCGCGCGCGGCGGACGACGTGAAGGTCGCTGTCGAGAGCGTCACGGGCCTTCCAGGCGGAGTCGACGAACCCGTCGTCAGGCGGAGCACGTGGTTCGACCGCGTGACCGACGTCGTCATCACGGGGCCGGTTCCACCGGATCAACTCGGCCGATTCGCGGACGAATTCGTTTCGCTGCTGTTTCGGGAGGGCATCACCCGGACCACGATCCGCGGCGTGGATGCGCCCGAGATTCTCGTCGAAGCGCCCGAGGGGCTGCTTATCCACAACGACGTGACCCTCCGCGAGATCGCGAATGCCATTGCGGAGGAAGTGGAAGCGGACCCGTCCGGCGACGTTGCCGGCGGCGCCGCGCGTGTGCGGACAGGAATCGAGAAACGCACCGCCGACGAAATCCGGCAGGTCACGGTACGTTCGCTTCCCGACGGCGCGAAGATTCGCGTGGGAGATGTCGCGCATGTCGTCGAGGCTGGCGTCAGCCGCAACCGAAGCTACTTCGTCGGCGGGAATCCGGCAGTCTCGATACGCGTCGACCGCGCCGATTTCGGGGACGCCATAAAGATGCAGGCCACGGTGGAGGACGTGGCGGACCGTCTTCAGGCGACGCTTCCGGAGGGCGTGACGATCGAACTGATCCGCACGCGCGCGGAAGCGATCACGGAACGGCTATGGGTGCTGTTCGACAACGGGATGCTCGGTCTGCTGCTGGTCGTCTGCCTTCTGTTCCTGTTCCTGAACGCCCGCACGGCATTCTGGGTCGCGGCCGGAATTCCGGCGGCGATACTGGCGGCCGTCGCGTTCATGTACGCGGCGGGTCTGACCATCAACATGATCTCGCTCTTCGGCCTGATCATCTGCCTGGGATTCGTTGTCGATGACGCGATCGTGGTCGGGGAGCACGCCGATTTCCGGCATCGGCGGCTCGGCGAAGAGCCTCTCGTCGCGGCGGAAAACGCGGCCGCGCGCATGGCGCCGCTGGTCTTTTCCGCGACGGTGACCACCGTCATCGCGTTTTCCGCGCTTGTGCTCATCGGCGGACGGTTCGGCAACTTCATCCGCGATCTGCCCTTCACGGTAATCATGGTCCTGCTCGCCTCGCTTCTGGAGTGTTTCCTCATCCTGCCGAACCACATGGGCCACGCGCTGCAGTCGGTAGCGCGCCGGAAGTGGTACGACATGCCGAACATCCTGTTCAACAAGGCGTTCTCCTGGTTCCGCGAAACGGTCTTCCGGCGCCTTATGCAGATCGTCCTCGCATTTCGCTATCCCGTGATCGCGGCGGCCGTGCTGCTCCTTTCCTTGCAGCTCGCCGCGTTCCTTCGCGGAGACGTCGTGTTCCGGTTCTTCAATGCTCCCGAGCGGGGGTCGATTTCGGGCAACATCGCCATGCTTCCCGGCGCGGACAGGAGCGACACGCTCGCCATGGCGCGCGAGCTGCAGCGCGCGGTCGATGCGACGGCGCGGAAGTACGAGGAGCGCCACGGCCTGAACCCGGTGACCTACGCTCTCGCGGAGGTCGGAGGCACGACCGGGCGCGGCCTGGCGGGCGCGGACACCAAGGACAGGGACCTGCTCGGATCGATCGCCATCGAACTGATCGATGCCAACGACCGGCCCTATACGTCTTTCGCCTTCGCGGCCGAACTTCAGGAAGAGGTCAAGCGGCATCCGTTGCTCGAGACGCTGAGTTTCAGGGGCTGGCGGTCCGGTCCGGGCGGCGACTCCCTTTCGGTCGCGCTCTACGGGCAGGATGCGGCGACGCTGAAGGCGGCGGCGGAAGCCGTGAAGTCCGCCCTGTCGGCCTTCCCTGAAGTCACGGCGCTCGAGGACAACCTGTCCTACGACAAGGAGGAATTCGTGCTTGACCTGACTCCGGAGGGCCGGGCTCTCGGATTCACCATCGATGCGATCGGGATCGAACTCCGCAACCGCCTGAACGGAATCACCGCCGCCGCGTTTCCGGTCGGGAACCGCACGTCGGAGGTCACGGTGCGCCTGCCGGAAGCCGAGTTGACTGCCGACTTTCTCGACCGGACCCGGCTGAGAACGGCTGCGGGGACATACGTTCCGCTTTCGGACACGGTGACCGTTTCGACACGCCTCGGGTTTTCAACTGTCCGCCGGGAAAACGGCGTCCGGGTCGTGACCGTCACGGGAGACGTGGCCGATGACGACCCGGCGCGCGCGGAGGAGGTGCGAATCGAACTGGAATCCAGAATACTGCCTGCCACCGCGGCCGAATTCGGAATCGACTACAATCTCACGGGCCTTGCCGAACAGGAACAGCAGTTCCTGGACGACGCGACGCTCGGCTTCATGCTCTGCCTTCTCGGAATCTACCTCACGCTCGCCTGGGTCTTCTCGAGCTGGGTCCGGCCGCTGATCGTGATCGCCGTCATTCCCTTCGGTCTCGTCGGCGCGATCTACGGCCATCAGGTATGGGGCGTGCCGTTCTCGATCTTCTCCATCGTCGGCATGATCGGGTTGAGCGGCATCGTCATCAACGACGCCATCGTTCTCGTCTCTACGGTCGAGGAATACGCCGGGAACCGCGCCGTCAAGCCTGCCGTCGTCGACGCCGCCTGCGACCGGTTCCGTCCGGTCCTTCTGACGACGCTGACGACCGTTCTCGGGCTGCTGCCGCTGCTCTTCGAGTCATCGCGCGAAGCGCTTTTCCTGAAACCGACCGTGATCACGCTGAGTTACGGCCTCGGATTCGGCATGATCCTGGTTCTGCTGGTCGTGCCGTCGCTCGTTGCCGTGCAGGAAGACGTCCACCGGCTGATGCGGTCGCTGCGCAGGGGCCTGGCCGCCCGGCGGGCGGGTCTCGCCATGCGCTTCGCGCTTTTTTCGACATCCGTCCTGCTCGCTGGCGTGGTGGCGTCGACGGTCGGGTACGTGGCCGTGAGGTCGGAACTGCATCCCTGGCTTGCGGGGTTGCCGTTGCCTGCGGAAATGCCGCCGCAGGCAGCGGCGGCGCTGGCGATGGCAGCGGGGGTGTTCCTTGTCGTTGCGGTTGTTCTCGTCCTTGCGGTCCCGTTCATGCGCGCGACGGGCAGAAGCGGAACGCCGCCGCTCCCGGATTCACCACGTTCCGCAGACGAAGGGGTTGCCGCGACGCGTTGAAATCGCGGTCAGCGCGCTGCCTCCGCCTGACCCGTCTCCGGGCAGCCGGAGAGTTCGAATGCCTGGCCGTGCGCCAGCAGCGTCAGCTTCATCCGGGAACGGTCGAGGAAGACCCCGCTGCGCCCGATCGGATGGATTTCGCCCGAGGCGGCTATTCCGGAATCAGATACGGTCGTGTCTCTTGATCTGATCCAGGCGTCGGCACCTGGCAGTTCAAAGACCCCGTGAACGGGGTCCGGGAGGCGCGGTCCGCCGGCGACCAGCGCGGTCACGACAAACCCGCCGCCTTCCCTGTCAACGCTGCATCCGGCGTGGCGAAGCCCCACCGAGGCTGCCGGCACGGCGCGCTTCCGGAGCGACTGCTCGATGACCGCACGGTGAGTTTCCTTCGTGCTGGACAGCGTACTGCCCACATGCGCGGTCGCCGCCACGCAAACGTCCTTGCATACGCCGAAATCCAAGAACGAGACTGCGTCGATGCCTTGCTCGGGGTCGTGGGGAATGAGTTCGACCGGAAGTACGAACTCATCGCTGTAGCCGATGACGAGTGTGTCCAGGATTTCGAACACGCGAGGCGCCGGCCAGTGGTACCTGACATCGCGCAGGTTCGAGGATCCGCGCCAGTCGAATCGCGGCGGAATGCCGTTCTCGCCCGGGACGCGCCAGTATGTCTTCCAGTCCTTCGCGAGGTGCATCCTTATTGCCGCCATATGGCTCCCGGACGTCGTGCGGAAACCGTGCAGCAACTCGACCCTGACGATGTCAGCCAGGTTGCCCGGCGCTGTCCCGGCGCGGGCGAGACCCGACGCCGACAGGACGAAAACCGAACATGCGGCCAGAAGCGCGACCAAGGCGCGGAAAGCAACCATGAGGGTCCTCCTTTTCGGCGCCATGATACGGCCAACCCGGCTTCGCTGTAAGTAACGATTGGTAAAGACCGCGTCAGCCGCCAACTTTGGCTTGCAACCGGGGCGTCCAGGGCACAGTCTAGGTCCATGGATTCCGACTGCGAAACCGGGCAGCTGGCCGGCAGGCTGCTTGTTGCGATGCCGGCAATGGCCGACCCGCGCTTCAGGCGGGCTGTCATCTTCATGTGCGCGCATTCGGAGGACGGCGCCATGGGGTTGATCGTGAACATGCCGACGCGCGAGATCCGGTTCGGCGACCTGCTCAGGCAGCTGGACATCAAGTTCGACAAACGATGCGGCGAGATACCGGTTCACTACGGCGGACCCGTGGAATACGGGCGCGGGTTCGTTCTCCATTCGCCCGATTACGGCCAGAACGAATCGACGCTCGACGTCGATGGCGAGTTCGCCATGACGGCGACGCTCGACATCCTCCAGGACATATCCCGAGGCGCCGGACCCGCATCCTGCATGCTGGCCCTTGGCTACTCGGGATGGGGACCGGGACAGGTCGAGAGCGAGATCCGGGCCAACGGCTGGCTCATCTGCGACGCCAGTCGGGACCTCGTCTTCCCCAACGACCATGAATCCGTCTGGAATGCGGCCATGGACCAGATCGGCATCGACCCCAGGATGCTCTCGTCGGCGGGAGGCAACGCCTGAACCGGCTGCAGGCGCCGTGCGCCGTCTCCGGCTCGTCCGGTCGCCCGGCCTGCTGAACCATCCGGATTCTCGGCGGACGTCAGTCCCTCTGACCGCGCGCCTGAGCCGCGGCGCGTTGAAGCCGGTCGTTGATCGCGGCGCCGAGCCCGTGCCGCGGTATCCTGGCGACGGCGATCGACTTGCTCCGGCCGAGCGCATCGCGGTCCAGCCGGCGCAGTGCCGAAAACAGGTTCGCAGCCGCCTCCGTGAGATCGCCGCTCCGGGACAGGTTTGAATCGCACCGGCAGCGAATGACGCCGAAACCAAGAAACAACTCGTCTTCGCCCGGCGACTCGGCGTTCAGGCGAAGCGCCGAGTCGGGCGCGTAATGGGTGAGGGTCTGGCCGGGAGAGCGCGCCTCGTCCGACGCGGCCGCCGCAGCCGGCCGAAACCCGATTGCGGCCTCGACAGCTTCCGAAGTGGTGGCGCCGGTTCTGAGGAGCTCCACCGGGGCGCACCCGTCTGTCGACGTTCGCAGGACCGTCGACTCCAGCCCGACATCGCACGGTCCGCCGTCGATCAGCGCATCGATTCCGGATCCGAGTTCCGCCAGCGCGTGATCCGGGCAGGTCGGGCTGATTCGCCCGGACCTGTTGGCGGAGGGAGCTGCCACCGGTCCGCCGAAAGCGCGCAGCAGCCGCTGCGCTGCAGCGTTTCCGGGAACGCGGACGGCGGCCGTTTCCAGTCCGGCGCACGCGAGGCCTGAGATCCCGTCAACGTCTCGTCTTGGCAGGACCAGCGACAGCGGACCGGGCCAGAACGCATCCGCAAGCGTCTCCGCCAATGCGTCGAAATGCACGAACTTCCGCGCGCTCGCCGCGTCCGGAAAGTGCATGATGAGCGGATTGAATCGCGGTCGCCCCTTTACGGCGAAGACTTGCGAGACGGCGGAAGCGTTGCGGGCGTCGGCGCCGAGTCCGTAGACTGTTTCCGTCGGGAAGCACACGAGTCTGCCGGCGGCGAGAAGCGCCGCCGCCCGGGAAATGCCGGCGTCATCGGTTGCGAGGATCTCGGTCATGCGGACTGCCGGAAGAGGCCCCTTGGATGTTGTCCTTTCCTGACCCGGCAGATAGCTTCCGCCGGGCCGGCTTGTCATATACCGCAGGCTTGGCGGAAGCAAAGACGCAGGACCGGGGGACGGCTTCGTGACCTACAGGGCACCGGTTGAGAGCATCCTTTTCCTGCTGCGCTCGGTTCTCGACTACCGGGAGGTCTCGGCGACTGAGCGGTTTCGGGACGCTTCGGACGACGCCTGCGCCGCCATACTCGGCGAAGCCGCGAAGCTGAGCGAGACCGAACTCGCGCCGCTCAATCGCACGGGCGACCGGCAGCCGCCGGAACTGGAGAACGGCGTGGTGCGCTGCCCGCCCGGGTTCCTCGAGGCCTACCGCGCCATCGCGGATGGCGGCTGGGTCGGAATATCGGCGGCGCCGGACTACGGCGGCATGGGACTGCCGGTGACCCTGCAGATGGCGGTCGGGGAAATGATGTCCTCCGCCTGCCTGGCGCTCGCGCTCAATCCGCTGATGACCCAGGGCCAGATCGGGGCGCTCGAAAGGCACGGAGACGAGCCCCAGAGGCGCCTTTATCTCCCGCATCTCATCTCCGGCGCCTGGACAGGGACGATGAACCTGACCGAGCCGCAAGCCGGATCCGACGTGGGCGCGTTGCGGTGCCGCGCGGAACCGAACGAAGACGGCAGCCATGCGATTACGGGACAGAAATCCTTCATCAGCTGGGGAGACCATGATCTTGCGGAGAACATTTGTCACCTTGTTCTTGCCCGGCTGCCCGGTTCGCCGGCCGGAACCCGCGGCATCTCCATGTTCATCGTGCCGAAATTCCTGCCCGACCCGAACGGCCGGCCCGGAGTGCGGAACGCGCTGGGGCCGGTGTCGCTCGAGAAGAAGCTCGGCATGCACGGCTCGCCGACGGCGGCGATGCACTTCGACGGCGCGACCGGCTGGCTCGTCGGCGAACCGGGCCGCGGCCTCGCGGCAATGTTCACGATGATGAACCATGCGCGGCTCGGCGTTGCCGCGCAGGGCGTGGGAGTCGCGGAGTCGGCGACGCAGGCCGCGACCGCCTATGCGCTCGAGCGCGTCCAGGGCCGCAGCGGGATCGAGGGCGGCTCGGGAACGATCCTCGACCATGCGGATGTCCGTCGCATGATCCTGCAGATGATGACGTTGACGAGGGCTGCCCGGGCCATATGTCTCGACACCGCGATCAGTCTCGACATGGCGGAGGCGACGGGGGCGGAGTCTTGGGCTGCGAGGGCCGCCTTCCTGACACCGGTTGCGAAGGGTTTCTGCACGGATGCGGGCAGCGAGGTCGCCGACCTCGGGATCCAGGTTCACGGCGGCGCCGGCTACATCGAGGAGACCGGCGTCGCGCAGTACTGGCGGGATGTCCGGGTAACCCGGATCTACGAGGGCACGAACGGAATTCAGGCAGGCGATCTCGTCGGGCGGAAGCTCGACGACGGCGGCCGGGCGGCCCGGTCGCTCCTGAACGAGGTTGCCGGGACCGTCGCTGTCGCCAGGAAGATGAGCTCGGGAACGGATGCCGGCGGGCTGGAGCGGTCGGCGCGCGCGCTCGAGACGGCGATGCGCGCCGTCGCCGTCGCAACGTCCCGTCTCGCGGCGCAGGTGCATGGGTCGCATCGCGGGGCGGGCGCCGCGGCGTATCTCAGGTCGGTCGCGCTGACGCTTGGCGGGCATTATCTCCTGAAGGGCGCGCTCTCGGACCTTGCGTCCGCAACCGACCGGCGGCTGGCGGAGAGCTTCTGCGCGCGCCTGCTGCCGGAGGCGGCGATGCTCGCCGAAGTCGCGGGGTCCGGCTCTCGGGACCTCTATGCTCTTTCTCCTGCCGAGCTCGCCGGGGAAGTCGGCATCTGATGGAGCCGATCCGCCATCCGTTCGAGGACCCGCCTTCCGAGGGCGCGTGCACCGAGGTTGCGGACGGCGTCCTCTGGTTGCGGCTTCCGTTGCCGATGGCTCTCGATCACGTCAATGTCTACGCGTTGCGCGATGATTGCGGATGGACGGTCATAGATACCGGGATCCATTCGCGGCGCAGCGTCGGAATCTGGCAGGCCGTCCTCGACGGACCCTTGCGCCGAGAGCCGGTTTCGCGCGTCATCGTCACGCACCATCATCCCGACCATGTCGGCATGGCGGGCTGGTTTCAGGACGTAGTGGGGGCCGAACTCTTCACGACGCGCACGGCCTGGCTCTACGCGCGCATGCTGAGCCTGGACGTTCAGGATTGCTGGCCGAAGGAGACTCTGGACTTCTACCGGAGCGCGGGGATGGAATCCGGGGTCTTCGAGCGCCGGTCGGAGTCAAGACCCTACAACTTCGCCGATGTGGTCCATCCGATGCCGCTCGGGTTCCTCCGGATTCGCGATGGAGACGTCCTGGAAATCGGACATCGCCGCTGGCGCGTCGTGACCGGCAACGGCCATGCGCCCGAGCACGCGATGCTCTGGGCGGAGGACGACGGGCTGGTGATTGCGGGTGACCAGGTTCTCCCGGGAATATCGTCCAATCTCGGAGTCTACCCGACTGAACCGGATGCCGACCCTGTCGGCGAGTGGCTCGAAAGCTGCGAAAGGATCGCGGGCATGGCGCGCGAAGACTGCCTCGTCCTCCCCGGCCACAAGCTTCCGTTCACGGGGTTGCCTGCTCGCGTGCATCAGTTGATCGAACATCATCGGCTCGCGCTCGCGAGACTTCTCGAGCACCTTGCCGTGCCGTCGACTGCCCACGGCTGCTTTCCGGCGCTTTTCGGGCGGGATGTGCGCGAGGACGAATATGTCCTCGCAATGGCCGAGTCGGTCGCACACCTGAATCACCTTCATCGCTCGGGCCGGATTCGACGCCAGCGGCGTGCGGAAGGCGATGCGTGGCTCTGGTCCCGGGCGAACGGACGCGCCGATGCGCGTTCCGGAGCGGATGACCGGGACGAGGCGCCGCTGCGCACGAAGGACGCGGAGACCGCCGCTGCGTGAGTGCCGTCGCGCAACCAAGTCATCCCACGCTTCCTTTTCGGAACGGAATTCAAGGCGTAGACGGCAACATTCGAGCGAGACGAGAATCTGCGCTCGGCTTCAAGCCAACGAAAATCGAATCCCCCGTACCACTCTGAAGTGCACCGCCGGAGGTGGTAGTGACCTGTGTCTTCGGTACAGGATGTTGCGAGTCGGCCAAATGGCGGCGATGGTTCTTGTGACAAGGCAGGGAGGCTGTCATGCCGAAGAGCCGGTACCACCTGACCTATGCCGCATGGTGCCGGATTCGCGCTGAGGAAAGGC
Organism: uncultured Amylibacter sp.; assembly: GCA_963662815.2. GTDB lineage: Bacteria > Pseudomonadota > Alphaproteobacteria > Rhodobacterales > Rhodobacteraceae > JAPPHA01. The sequence goes on along the minus strand of CAXXWA010000010.1, from coordinate 112,616 downwards.
GGCTACGCTCCGGCTCGATAGGACTTCAACCGCTCTGGCCCCGACTTCCGGTGTCCAGGCGCCGGAAATCCCGCCGCCAAACCACCTCCCTCGCCCAGGCCGCGCGCTCGCCACGGAAATGGCCGGTGTCGCACTTCGGAGTGGCGCCCGGGAGTGGAAGTGGGCCCCAATTTGAGTTTTCTGGCAAGCGCCGGTTCCGGTACCCACCCATGAACTTCAGCTTGGCCTTCGGTCATGCCCCGGGTTCGGCCCTTGACGGCACGCCATCCGCAAGAGACGAGGCTGTTATTTCCTGAACAGGTCCGAGCGCGTGCCTGTCTGTGCAATCTGCACCCCGTCGCTATCGATGCGGCATGGCAGCACCCAGTCCGGTCCGATGAGCAGGTTCCGGAATCCGATCCGTTCACCGCGCAGGACGTGAACCCGACATTCCGGCGGCAAGGCAGCTTGCCGCGCCGGCATCGTCAGTGCCTTACGCAGTTTCGCCATGTCCTTGCCGCGACTTTCGGCGCGCTTCACGTCCTTGCGAAAGCGTGACGATGGAACGAGCGTCAGCACGTTCAGATGTCCGGATCCGAAAAGAGTTCCTCGGGAGTCTCGAACCGTTGCCCCTCTCCTGCATCCAGTTCCTTCATTGCCTCGATCGAGGCCGAATTCGGAACCTTCACGTCGAAAGGCAGGCGCTGTTCGTCCGCGACCCGCAGCATCAGCAGCCGGATCGCGTCGGAAACCGAGAGCCCCATCGCAGCCAGAGCCGCCGCCGCCCGTTCCTTGGTGTCCGTATTGATGCGCGCGTGCAACCGCGTCACGTTTCATGACGATGCTCCTTCTTTATGGCGTCGCTGTTGCTACGTGCCTGAAGCCGGCAAAGATCGAATCAACGAACCTCGGCGTGGAGCGCCTTCCGGTTCAATTTTTCGCAAGTGAGGATTTCTCTGCACGAGGGCAACGGAATTCAAAGCGCAGAACGAAGCATTGCGGCGGTCAGCCGACATCATGACAAGTTTGGGAAAGACCGGTTCGTCTTCAAGCGTCTTCTCCGGTGACTTGAACCAAACGATCCGCCTGGCGACGATGGCAGGTGGATCAGCGCCGGCTGCCCGGAAGGCGATGTGCCGGGCTGTGTCGGAGGGACAATTGCGAGACGAACTGATTGAACCGACTCTTTCATTCCCCCACGACGCCATTCAAGTTCAGCCCTCATGAATCATCCTGTCATCCCACGAGACTACTTCTGCCAGACGCTCCGATGCCGCCTTGTTGTAGGTGACGCGCCACTGATTGATTATGTCCCGCCCCAGCAGCGAAGGCACTGTCATCAGTTCTTCCGCGGGCTTGCAGGCATGCAGCTCGAATTCGTACGCGTACAACGCTTGGTCATCGACAAAACCAGTCGCGCAGACTCGATGAAGTTCTCTGAAACCCCGCCAATTCCCAGTGTCGATATCTCGGATTCAAGCAGTCCGTAGTCAATTCCCATCAGCTGCGCATCAAGGGGCATCAGCAGGCATGTGTCGGCTCCGGTATCGAAAATGAACGAAACATACCCGCTGCAACTCAAGCGTGGCAGCAGGACATGCCCCTCCATGTACGGACGACCGGAGGTGTCGCCGAACCTTCCTCTCAACACTTTAGAGGATCAACGTCCGTTGGTTTTTTTCGATGAAGCGAACGATCGTGTCGCCAGGCGGAATGCCGCGTTTCTCCAATTCATCCATGAGGGCCGGCAGGCCGTCAGCTCTCGCCGAAATCTTGCCTTCATGCACGCCAATCCATTGCAACGGGTGCTTGTCAATGAGAAGCTGCCGGTCATTGGAGAGCACTTCCGCGGATTTCGAAAACGCCCGCAATCCCGTCGCGATATCTTCGGGAGAGATTCCTAGGCAGAAAGGCGTCGACTTTGCCGGATCGGCCATTCGAAGCTCCTTTCTCATTTGGCGTTGTCGCCTGATTATCGTCCGTTGGCAACCTTTGCTTGCTTGACGAATTTGGACGAAACGTGATGCCGAATCCGCTGTCTTGGGAAGCGCCGGTCGTTCTGGCTGTCCGCGACGGCGTCCAGGGCCTCTTCGAGGGGAAGCACGAGGCCGCCCATGTCGCCGACGTCCTTCCATCGGTTCTGTCGCGACCATTACAGGACGCGCATCCTGTCGCCGGAGCCTTCCGGCCTAGGCCGGGCAACGGGGCCTCCGAGGCGGTCAGCGTGAGGGCAAGGCCGCTCCAGTCCCGGGAGACGGTCACGCCGCCGCATTTCTCCCTTTAGAAAGCTTCGATGCGCACCGGAACAAGGTCGGGGTCGGTCATGGTGCGGTGTGAGGCTCGGGAGCGTCCCGTAGCGGCGTTCCGGGATGATGTGTCGCATTTGGCGGTCCGTGTGCGCTGCCCCGGCGTCGGGCGGGGCCATCAAAGGCAATCGCAGGTCAGGGCTCCTCGCGATCTATGGCGGGGACAGCGCTCCGGCAGAAACAGGTCCTCGAATCCCGGTCAGAGGCGCGATGACGGCTTGACCAGCGCGAATTCAGCAAGGAACCTCAACGGTCGGAAGGGGTGTGAGGAGTTACGCTCAGCTTACGATTCTTCGCGTTAATCGACCCCTGACGGCACGCAGTCCGGCGAGTTCTGCAGGCCCCGGCCGGTCCCGGGAACCGGGCGGGGTTCCGCATCATTCCGAAGCACCGCCACCGCAACGATACGGGCAGGTCATGCAGCTCGGGCATCGAACCGCGCCTTCCTGCAAAGTCCACGTTGCCGCAAGCGCGCAGAGGGATTCAACGGCAAGGCTCGACGCCTGCCCGATCCGCGGCCCCGGCTGCCGGCATTTCGCCCGCCGCGGCACCTGCAGCCGCTGCACGTAGCGGGGAACGGCCCGGACCGTTCGCTGCTGCCGTCGCCGCGTCCCGACGGCATTCCCGGTTCTTCCCGACTTCTTCGCCGCCGCCCCCCGAGCGGAACCCTCGCCGGCCTCGAGGACGCGGCGGTCCTGGCCGAACGGACGGATGTCGCATCGGCGACGCACCGGACGCACCCCCGGATCGGGATGACGGCCGGCATGGCGGGAACTTCGCACGTCCCGCGCGGGAACACAGGAGGAAATGCCGGTCCCGCAAGCGCACGCGCATGCAAAGCAGGAAACCCGGCGTCAGCCGAAATCAGCGCGGGATTGCTCCAACATTGTCGGGACAAACGGGAGAGCGTTACAGCGTTGAACTTCAAAGATGTGGATGCGCTTCCGGACGAGAAAGCGACCGACGACATTGAGATGAGGGTGAAGCCGAGCGACAAGGGGCGTTTTTCCAAGGCTGCCGAGCTGACGGGCGTCAAGCTAGCGACATTTGTCAAGGCGTCGGCCTCCCGGGAAGCCGAGCGCATACTGCGCGAGCATCGGACTGCAGCGCTTTCAGAGCGTGACAGCCGGACGCTGCTGGAGGCGCTGGACAATCCGCTGCCGTCGAAAGCGGCCATGGACGCGGTTCGCGACTACCGGTCCCGAATCGCCAATGCAGGGTAGCCGGGACCGCCCATACGCCTCTTGAATCGTCATAGAACCACTTGGTCCCGGCGAACTTGACCGATCGAGATTTTGCTGGGGAACAGATCGCCTCGAAAACTATCTGCGGTTCGGTGCCGGGAAGCGGCAGAAGGACGACTTCACGCGCGAATTCGTTGCGGTCGTCAAAGGATCGCCCGAAATCCTCGGCTGCCATGCGGTGAATGCGCATGCGGTCGCGACAGACGACCTCCGAGCGGATCGCGCCCCGACGCGCACCAAGGATCGGCAGCATTCCGGCGCCGTACCTCTCCATGATCGCCGCGGATCCAAGCCAGCAGGGCAAGGGGCTAGAATCGGATCTCGCTGTCGACGCGCTTGGCCACGCCCGGAAAGTTGCCGGCGAACTCGGCCTCAAATTGGTTGTTCCGGATGTCATCGACGATGGCGGAGACGAGGTCTTCGCGCGCCGCAGGGAGTTCTGCAAGCGCCCCGGTTTCCGGAGTTTTCAGGATTGCCCGGAACGAAATTTCATTTCCATTGACACGATTCGGGCCATGTTTGGCGGGGAATAGGCTGGCCGGGTTCCGTGCCGCGCGGTCCCGTCCGCCCAAGCCTCTCCATGCTCGGCACTGGGCGGCAGGCGGTTTCTGGATCGGAACCGCGAGGCGTGGTCGGGAAGTCTGCAAATCCCCTGCAGGCTCGAGGCGTCCGCCAACGCGAGGAAGCCTGCCGTTGATTTGCAAAGTTCGAACTCATGCGCCATTGTGTCGATTGTGGGCGAACCAGAACACGGCAAGCGCGGTGCAAGAAAATCCGAGCCGAACCGAAGACCGAGAAAGTTCGGGAACAGGCAAGCTGGTCAACCGCAGAAGCGCTCTTCTGGGACTTTCCGTCTGCACGGGCGCGATGGCCGCAGTTTCCCTTGGCCCAGTACCGGCCGCATCCGCCGTTCCGGAAATGCCTGAATGGTTGCGGACGCTGGTACGGGACAGGCTGGGAAGATTCGACTTCACGGAAGGGCGCGTCGTTCTGGAGATGCCGAACCGGGCGGACACGGGCCTGTCCGTGCCGCTGTCGGTTTCAGTCCCGGATTCGCCGATGACGGAAGCAGACTACGTAAAGAGCCTGCATGTGTTCTCGACGAGGAATCCGCAACCGTTGATCAGCGACTACTACTTCACTCCGAGGTCAGGCGTCGCCAGGGTTTCGCAGCGCATTCGACTGGCCCAGACCCAGCATGTCTACGGGTTCGCGATCATGAGCGATGACACCGCATGGATGCGGGCAAGACATGTGACCGTCACCCTTGGAGCATGCGCGGTCGAGATATTCCTGCCGGACGAGAAGTAGTCGGACGGGACAGGAAGATGGACTTCGGACCCGAATCGCGAAATGCCCGAAACCGTTGCAGGCGGAGTGCGGATGGAAGGTCGAAATGACCAAGGCCAGAACCCGCCTGTCTCTCCCTCCTGTCGTGCAGAAGGGCGAAGTTTTCGAGGTCAAGACACTGGTCACGCACCCGATGGACAACGGGTTCATGTTTTCGAGGGACGGCCAGCGCATACCCAGGCGCATCATTCATCGATTCGAGGCTTCGTTCAACGGCGAGCCCGTCTTCCGCGCCGACTGGCACGAAGCCGTATCCCCCAACCCCTTCATGTCATTCCACGCATCGGTGCAGGAATCGGGTAAGTTCGACTTCAGGTGGTACGACGACGACGGCACGGTTCACGCGGCGTCGGCCGAAATCGAAGTCGCTTGAAACCCGGAAGCTGCCCCTGGCCAAAGCGGTCGGCGCTGCCGATTCTTCCAGCGCTGGGATTCCTCGCGGCTGCCTCGTCGCCGGTCGCAGAGGAACCCGACCCGTTTGGCGGCGAGTATCCGTTGTCAGGCTATCATTACATGGGTGAGCAGGTCCGCGCGCTCCAGGATGACGAATTCCTGAATCCCGGGTTGTTCGCAGTCGAATACGGCGGGGAACTCTGGTCCGCGCCAACGGGCGGAAAGGGACTGTCCTGCCAGTCCTGCCACGAGGACGCATCCGAATCGATGCGACGCGTTGCCGCAAGATATCCGCAATTCGATGAAGAACTGGGATCACTGGTCAATCTGGAAGCCCGCATCAACGAGATGCTCACGGTCTACATGGATGCACCGGCCCTGCCTCGGGAATCCGACGAACTTCTCTCGCTGACCGCATTCGTGACCTATCAGTCTCGGGGCATCCCGGTCGACGTCGACATTTCGGGTGAAGCGGAGCGATACTGGCGGGAGGGTCGCGAATTCTACAGGCAGCGGCGGGGACAGTTGAACCTCGCGTGCAACCAGTGCCATGATGACCTCGCCGGATTCAATCTGCGCGGCGACAGGATCAGCCAGGGCCATGTCAACGGGTTTCCCGTGTATCGATTGATGTGGAACTCAATGGGTTCGCGGCATCGCATGTTTCGCTGGTGCAACTGGGCTGTCCGCGCCGAACCGCACGAGCTCGGCTCGAGGGAGTATCTGAGCCTGGAGCTTTATCTTGCATGGCGGTCGAGCGGCCTGCCCATAGAGGCGCCGGCCGTGCGACCGTGATGCGCCGCTGCCCCGGCGGCTGGTTCTGCCGGAGAGGGGCAGTTGACACGAAAGGGAAAATCCATGTCCAGATTCCTGCCGCTGCTTGCATTCGGGTTGATCCTGGCTCCGGCTCATGCCGTCGCATTGGACGAATTGCAGGATTGCGAGACGTGCCCGCTCATGGTGAAGATCGAAGGCGGGTCCTTTCCGCGCGCAGGAAACATCGATGACGCGCCCATAACAGTGAACATTGACTACGACTTTGCGCTGTCGATTTGCGAGGTCACGGTGGGGGAGTTTGCGGAATTCGCGAATGACGCGGGCTTGAAGCCGAAGGGATGCCGAATCTTCCGAACCACGGGCGATGTAGACTACCCTGAAGGCGGGTGGAGCGATCCGGGATTTCGCCAGCGGGACACCCGCCCGGTTGTTTGCGTCAGCTGGGATGAAGCGAATGCATATGCCGAGTGGCTTTCGGACCGCACCGGGCAGGCATACCGGCTTCCAAGCGAGAGCGAGTGGGAGTTTGCCGCCCGCGCCGGCGCCGGGCATGAGTCGAAGTGGTATGTCCGGGGCAACCTCAAGACGGGAGAGGCAAAGTGCGCCACCTGCTTCGGTTCGGACGTGATGGGACGGGAGGATGAACTGACGTCGGCGAATGTCGGGGGCAAGAACAGGAATGCGTTCGGCCTTGCCGACATGCTGGGCAATGTATCCGAGTGGACGCATGACTGCGGGAACGGCGAGCTGGCGGATTCGCCGGTGGACGGGAGCCCGCGGCAGGGCGAAAGCTGCGGGCGGCGGATTACCAGGGGCGGGACCTTCCACAGCGACTGGGCGGGGTTGTCGCGGTTCAGGGTTTCCAGGGACGGCAGCCAGGGCCGAAACGATCTGGGATTCCGGATCCTGAGGGAGCTGAACGCGTCCGGGACCGACCCTGCCTTCGAACGCTACGCTACGAGCGGATTCGAATCAGCCTGCAAGTGAGTTCTGCCTGACCATGTACCGGATATTGCTTTCCGCCGCCGTTGTTCTTCTTGCAATCCTTGGTGCGGCGGCGATCTGGGCAAACCGGCACCCAGAATTCGCGCCCGTTGAACAGACCGGAGGCGCCGGGTTCGACACGGCTCAACTGCTCCTGGGTGAAGCGCTTACAGGCATCGGCGCCTGCGAAGTTTGCCACACTGCGCCGGGCGGTGCTCCATTTGCGGGCGGACTGGCCCTGCCGACTCCTTTCGGCACGATCTATTCGACCAACATCACCCCGGATGTCGCAACCGGAATAGGCAGCTGGTCAGAGGAGGCATTCCGGCGCGCCATGCGTGAAGGCGTCGACCGAAACGGGCGGCATCTGTATCCCGCCTTTCCCTATGATCACTTCGCCAAGGCGACAGATGAGGACATTCAGGCGATCTACGCGCATCTCACGACGCTTGAGCCGGCGGAGTACGAACCTCCGGAAAACGAACTTGGATTTCCGTACAACATTCGGATGCTGCTTGCGGGCTGGAAACTGCTTTTCCTGGACAAGGGGGAATTCCGGCCGGACAGCATGAAAGACGAGGAGTGGAATCGCGGGGCCTATCTTGCGGAGGGGCTCGGACACTGCGGTGCCTGCCATTCACCGCGCAACATGTTCGGTGCGGTCATGCAGGCGGCGGCGTATGAGGGCGGCGAGGCCGAGGAGTGGCACGCGCCCGCGCTCAACGAAACGTCCCAGACTCCCGTTCCCTGGAGCCAGCTGCAGCTCGTCGACTACCTCTTCGATGGATGGGACGAGGAGCACGGGATAGCAGCCGGACCGATGGCGCCGGTGGTAAACCATCTCTACGATCAGTCGGAAGACGACGTTTTCGCGATCGCCGCATATTTCGCATCGATGCAGCGACCGCAGCTTGCCGATGCCGAGAAGAGCGCCGTTCTCGAAAGAGCGCGCTCCCTGGATTGGGGTACGGACTTTGGCTACCGGCCTGCTGAGGTTCCCGAAGATCCTGCGCTCCTGCGCGGCATGGACGTGTTCGCGGACCAGTGCGCGACCTGCCACAAGAGCGGCGTCGGGCAGCTTCCCGTGTCGCTGGCATTGACAGGAACCGTCAACGCCCCGGATCCGAGAAACGTCGTACACATAATCTTTGACGGAATCCGGCCTCCGCGGGGCGCCCTGCAAAGGTCGATGCCGGGCTTCGGGGCCTCGATGTCGGATGGCGACATCGGGGACTTGCTGAAGTTCATCCGATGGCACTTTACCGATCTGCCGCCATGGCAGGATGTCGAACGGCATGTCTCGGCCAAGCGGGCTCACTGGTAGATTGGGTCCAACCATCCTCGAAAGCCTGCTCCTGCGGCGGCGGCGCGTGCGTCCGCCGGCCCCGCACGCGGGAACAGCAACGCGCCGCGCCGCGGGACCGGCGAGACCTCACGCGTTCCGGCATGTACGCCAGGCGCCGCTGTCCGGCGTTTGAAAGTCCTGAGAATGCCGGTCCCTGAATTTCGCAGTTGCCCCGCCTTCGCAATGGGACTACTCTTTCCCAGCGTTCCTGTGAGCGCAGTTGGTTTTGCCGTTCAGGACGACCCGAAGCACAGCCTCCTCCGCTTGTTGGGACGTAGGGTTCCAATAGGGAGGATGCGTGTATGGCACTCACACTCAATGTAAACGGCACGTCGCATACAGTCGATGTGGAACCGGAGACTCCGCTTCTGTGGGTGCTCCGGGACAATATCGGCCTGACGGGCACGAAATACGGCTGCGGCATCGCGAAGTGCGGGGCCTGTACGGTCCATGTTGACGGCAAGAAGGCCTTTTCCTGCACCATGAAGGCTTCTGCCGCCGTGGGAACGGAAATCACCACGATCGAGGGACTTTCGGAAGACAGCTCGCATCCGGTGCAGCTCGCCTGGATCGAGGGAGACGTTCCGCAGTGCGGTTACTGCCAGTCAGGACAGATAATGGCTGCCGCGGCTCTTTTGAGTCAGCGGCCGAATCCGTCCGATCTCGATATCGATGCGGCGATGTCGGACAACATCTGCCGATGCGGCACATACGTCCGAATCCGGGATGCTATCCATCGGGCTGCCGAAATCGCGGGAGGATAACGAAAATGACAACAATGGAAATTGACCGTCGGACCTTTATAGTCACGAGCGCTTCCGCCGCCGGCGGACTGATGCTCGGGTTCTATTTGCCGACGGGCGCAGATGCCGGCGTCATGGGATCGCCATGGGCCGCAGCGGAAGGCGGCCAGGAAGTCAATGCCTGGCTGGTTATCGATCCGGACAATTCGGTTACCATCCGGGTAGGCCAGTCGGAGATGGGTGAAGGCGTATTCACCGGCATGCCGATGCTCGTTGCCGAGGAACTGCAATGCGACTGGTCGAAGGTTCGGGCGGTGTATGCCGATGTCAACCGGCACGTCAAGAATTTCGCCGAACCGTACATGGTGGCCGCCGGAGCGGCCAAGGAAACCGACAACCTGTACCAGCGAATGGGAACGGGCGGCTCGGGCGCGGTTCGCCGTTCGCGCCAGTACCTGATGCAGGCAGGCGCCAGTGCTCGCGAACGCCTTAAGCAGGCCGCAGCGGATGCGTGGGGCGTCGACAGGTCGGCAGTCACGGCAGAAAACGGCATGCTCGGTGCCGGCGACCGGTCCGGAACGTTTGGTGAATTCGCGGAAGCAGCCGCAGGCATTCAGCTTGAGTCCGAGCCGGCGATCAAGGCGCCAGACCAGTTTACGCTGCTGGGGACGTCGGTTGCGCGTCTGGACACGCCCGTGAAGGTCAACGGAAGCGCCGTCTACGGCATCGATGTACAGGTGCCCGACATGGTCTTCGCAGCGGTCGAGGTGGCCCCGGTTCCCGGCGGACGCCTCGTCAGCTACGACTTCGATGCGGTCAAGGACCGGCCGGGCGTCATTGCGGCATACCGGCTCGGCGAAGGCGGTATCGGGGTCCTGCACTACAATCTCGACGAGGTTGCAAACCGCGTGACCGGAATCCAGAGCGGCGTGGCGGTGATTGCCGATACGTACTACCGGGCGCTTACGGCCCTGCAGCTCATGCCCAAGGAATGGGACGACGGCGGACATGGAGACGTCACCGACGCCGGCATCATCGACGGCGCCTTGGAAGTCCTGGCGAATCCGGATGACGAAAGCTACAACCCGGCGGATTCGGTGGGCGATGCGCGCGGCGTGATCGCTGCGTCTGCCAACGTGATGGAAGCAACCTACACGACCCCGTACCTCGATCATGCCTGCATGGAGCCGATGAACTGCACCGTGCATGTGACAGCCGACCGGGCGGATGTCTGGGTGGGCACCCAGAATCCGCCGAGGGCAATCGCTGCTGCAGCCGAGGAAGCCGGACTTCCCGAGGAACAGGTGTACGTGCACAACTGCTTCCTGGGCACGGGATTCGGCCGGCGTTCGCGTCCTGACGATGTTCGCCAGGCTACGGCGATCGGAAAGGCGCTGGGACAGCCGGTGAAAGTGATCTGGACGAGAGAGGAAACTGCCCGACAAGCCAAGTTGCGGCCGTATTCGGTCTATCATTTCGCGGCGGCGACCGACGCGAGTGGGAAGCCCGAGGCATACTGGAACCGCGTGGTTTCGCACTCGATCTTCAACCACCAGATACCGCAGTTCCTCAGGGACGGAATCGACAGCCAGGCTGTCGAAGGGCTGGACGAGCGTCTGCCCTACGACATCGCCAACAAGCAGGTCGACTACGCCATTCGTGATTCGCATTTGCCGGTCCACTGGTGGCGCGCCGTCGGTGCGTCGCAGAACGCGTTCGCCCTGGAAGGGTTCATTGACGAACTCGCCTACGCGGCGGGCGCCGATCCCCTGCAATTCCGTTTGGATCTTCTTCCCGAGGACTCGGAATTCCGCCGTCCGCTAGAAGTGGCGGCGGAGGGAGCTGGCTGGACCACGGATCTTGGCCGCGGCGAAGGGCTGGGCATCGGAATGGCGGAAGCGTTCGGCACCATCGTCGCGCATGTTGCCTATGTGACCGTCAGCCGCCGCGGACAGTTGCGGGTCGAAACGGTTGATGCCGCAATCGACTGCGGACACGTCATTCATCCGAAGATGGTCGAAATGCAGATGGAAAGCAACGTCGTGTACGGCCTGACCGCCGCGCTGTACGGAGAAATCCACATCGACAAGGGTGCAGTGGTGGAGGACAACTTCGATCAGTATCTCATGCTGCGAATGAATGAGATGCCGGAGGTCCGCACCCATTTCGCTCTTTCGGGCGGCGGCAAGTGGGGAGGAGTCGGCGAACCCGGCCTTCCTCCGATCGCGCCGGCGGTTGCCAACGCGATCTTCGCGGCCACGGGCAAGCGGATCCGCAGTTTGCCGATCCGCAATCACGATCTGGTCTGATCGCCCTGACCGAAACGACATCACGCCGGCGGCCGAGAAAAACGGCCGCCGGTCGGAAACCGGCCGGTTCGCTTGGAACCGGAAAATGGTTGGCGCCGCTTCTGGCAGCAGCCGCGGTTTCCGCGGAGACCGCGGGTGCGGACGAGTCGTGGACCGGCCTCCTCGCGGAGATGTGCGCGGCCTGCCATGGCCAGGCAGGAGAGACTCCGGGACCGGTTCCGGGCATCTCCGAACTGGACGCGGAGGCCATGCAGGCATTCCTGATCGGATTCCGTGAAGGCGACATCGAGGCTACGGTCATGGATCGCATCGCCAGGGCCCTCGGCGATTCCGATATCGAAGCCCTGTCCCGGAAATTGGTCGAAATCCGGCAACCCTTGCCTGGCGCGCCGGACGAGGAAAATGACAGCCAGTGAACGTTTCGGAACGCGCCGCGATCTCCTGAAACTCGCAGGAGCCGCCGCTGTCGCCGGCGCGTTCGCGGACCGCGTGCTTGCAGATGCACGCGGATCGGTCGTCGTGGTGGGGGGCGGTTTCGGCGGCGCGACCTGTTCGAGGTACCTGCGCCGCCTGGCGCCCAATCTCGACGTGACGCTGGTTTCACGCAGCGCGAGTTTCGTTACCTGCCCGTTCAGCAACACGGTCATTGGCGGGATTCGGAATCTCGGTTCTGTGACCCACGGCTATCACGGCATCAGGCGGGCAGGCGTGACCGTGGTTCATGACGAGGCGGCGGCGATTGATGCCGAGAACAACCGGGTCCAGCTGTCCGGCGGCGACAGGCTGTCCTATGACCGGCTGGTTCTGTCGCCGGGGATCGACATCAAGTGGGCTGCGATCGACGGGTATGACGAGGCGGCGGCGCAGCGCATGCCGCACGCGTGGATCGCCGGTTCGCAGACCAGGCTGCTTCGGGACCAGCTTGCGGCGATGGAGGATGGCGGGCTGATAGTCATTGCGGCACCGGCCAATCCGTTCAGGTGCCCGCCCGGCCCGTACGAACGGGCCAGCCTCATTGCCGATTATCTCCACCGGCACAAGCCGCGCTCGAAACTGCTGATTCTCGACAGCAAGGACGGCTTCTCGAAACAGGGCCTCTTCCGTGAAGGATGGGAACGACTCTATCCGGGCCTGATCGAATGGGTCGGATTCTCGGAAGGCGGGAATGTCATAGCAGTCGATCCGGAAACCATGACCGTTCGAACGGATTTCGACGTGTTTCGGCCCGACGTCGCCAACATCATTCCGCCGCAGAGATCCGCGAGGCTCGTCGATACGGCGGGCCTGGCCGAAGGCGACGATTGGTGCAGCGTCGACCAGCGGACCTTTGCATCCGGGGTCGTTCCGAACATCCATGTCCTGGGCGATGCGATCATTGCCGGGGCGATGCCGAAATCGGGGTTCAGCGCGAACAGCCAGGCAAAGGTCTGCGCCCACGCAATTGTATCCCTGCTTGCCGGGGAAGATCCGCCGGAACCTGCGTTCATCAACACCTGCTACAGCCTGCTCTCGGCCGAATACGGCATCTCGGTTGCGGCAGTATACCGGCTGGACGAAAATGGAGAGATCGCTTCAATTCCCGGATCGGGCGGCGTCAGTCCCGCCAATGCGAGCGATGAATTCCGGCAAGCCGAGGCGGAGTTCGCCAAGGGCTGGTACGCAAGCATCACCGCCGACATGTTCGGCTGAAGTGGGCCGCCTCATTCGGGTTCCAGCCTGCTTTCGAACGGCTCTTCGCGCAGTTGCGCTTTCCGGGCTGCCCGCCGTCATGCTGGCTGCCGGGCCAGTTGAATATGAAATCGTCGGCTTTGCCATACCAAAGCCGCTTACGGGCGCGCCCGGGGATCCGGAAAGAGGGGAGCGGATCGTGCGCGATGCGGACAACGCAACCTGCCTCATCTGCCACGCGATTCCGATAGAAGGAGAGCCGGACCCGGGAAACATCGGTCCTCCGCTCGACGGCGTGGGCAGCCGCTACACCGCGGGCGAACTCAGGCTGCGCCTCGTCGAACCGCAATTCCTGAACCCGGAGACAGTCATGCCTTCCTATTTCAGGAGCGATGGGCTGCACCGAGTCGCCGCGGAGTACGAGGGCAGGACCGTTTACGAAGCAGGTGAAGTCGAGGACGTGATCGCCTACCTCATGACCCTGGTTGAAGATTGAGAGCGCTGACCCGGCAGTCGTTCGGCACGAAGGCGCAATGACGGCCGGCGAAGAAGCGGACGAAGTCGAGTTCAGGGTCCTGTTGTCGCCGTGTTGCGATGACGGTTCGGCCTTCTGCGGGATGTCACGGCGCTGGCCGCGACGACTGTCGGCCGTTGATCGCCGGCGTAAGCATTTCATGGCAGGTTCTCGGGAATCAAGATTCCCATGCGCATTTTGCAATCTGGTTCAAATTGCACAGGCCTTGATTCCGATGCGCGACCCGACCGGCAAATGCGCGGACATCAGTCGCGCTCGCCGGACGTCGAGGGCCTCCACGGGAATTGCATTTGCCGAACTGCATTCAGCGGGAAGGCGGAATGCGCTTGGTCCATCATTCTGTTCGGTGCGGGACTTTATCAATTCCTGCTTTCATGCCCCGGCACGGACTTCGGGGTTCAAGAGCGCGTCCCCTGCCTTCCCGACATTGGCCTCCGTACTTGCAGGATCCCGCGCGCGGCGGCCTTGGCCGTACGCAGCCGGAGCCGGCGGCGCGCCGGGGGGCCGAACCGAGGACTCCGGAAAGCAGCATGCGACTGGACAAACAGATGTTCCATGGCATGGCCGGTGGAAAACGCAACGCCGCGGAAAGACGGTCGCCGAACGACTTCGGGAAACGCCTTTACGCCGAGTTTGCGGTATTGGGGGCTGCAGCGAGTCTACGGGAGTCCGCGCGGGTTTGACAGCGGCGCCAGTTGTGGCTTAGACGCGGGTGGACCCCAGAACGCGGAGTGGAACATGGCCGAGCATGAACATGGAAAGATGGACGTGAGCGCCCATCACGAGACCTTCGAGGGATTCATCCGGTGGAGCGTCCGGGTCATCGTCACGAGCTTGTGCGTTCTGATCTTTCTCGCGATTTTCAATTCCTGAGTTCCGGCCGGATAGCCCCTGAGCGGGCGTGGTCGATTCGGATGAAGGGTTGCACTCCGCTTGCACGTCCCCGAATTCGGTCAGAACGCGGAAATATCCGAAAGCGAATGTCCGGAGCGCCGTCGTCCTGCGGCCCTCACATCTCCTCGCGTTGCGCCTTCTTGCGAGCGAGCTTGCGCGCCCGGCGAATGGCCTCCGCCTTCTCCCTGGCTCGCTTGACCGATGGTTTCTCGTAGTGCTGGCGCAGCTTCATTTCGCGAAAGACGCCCTCGCGCTGCAGTTTTTTCTTTAGGGCGCGTAGCGCCTGGTCTACATTGTTGTCGCGAACCTGAACCTGCATGGAGTGTTTTCGCCTTTCCGGTATTTCGTTGCAAGATCTTGCAGGAATAAGCCGTATAGCAAGTACGCTTCTCCGAGTCCAGCGACGGCGGGAAATGATCTCGCCTGATTCGCGCCCCACGTGATTCGGATCCTGAAGGAGGATTGCGTCGTGGACGAGACGACAGAACGGCTTCTTGCCGCGGCCCTGCCCCTTGTTGCGACCCACGGATGGTCGCGCGCGACATGGGAGGGCGCGGTCGCCGAGTCCGGCGTGGACCGGACCCAGGCCATGCGCGCCTGTCCCCGCGGCAGCATTGACCTCGTACTCGCGGATCAGGAAAGAATCGACGCGGCGATGGCGGCGCGGCTCGAGTCGGCGTCTTCCGGACTCGAGAGCTGCAGATTTCGCGACCGCGTCGCATTCGCCGTCATGACCCGCCTGGAGCTGATGGACAAGGAAGTCACGCGGAGGACTTCGGCGCTCCTGTCGCTGCCTGTCCACGCATCGGACGGCATGCGCGCCGTTTGGCGGACGGTGGACCTGATCTGGAATGCGCTCGGAGACCGGTCGCTGGACCTGAACTGGTACACGAAACGCCTCCTCCTGTCTTCGATCGTTTCGTCGACCACCATCTACTGGCTGTCCGACCGGTCGCCGGATGACGCGGACACGCGCGAGTTTCTCGACAGGCGAATCGCCAACGTCATGCGCATCGAGGGCGCGAAGGCAAGATTGCGCACGACCTCGGCGTATCGTTTCTTCATGGCGGGCCCCGGCCGCGTTCTCGATCGCGTCAGGGCGCCCTCCGCCCCGCCGCCGCCGGATCTTCCGGGAGACGCGCAAGGCGAAGACGGGCGCGGTTGAACTGCAAACACGTATTCTGTAACAGCGGTCCGATACCCCGGAAGGAGGATCGACGTGGCGATTGGAAGCAAGGTTGTTACCTGGATCGACGGTAACTGGCACGAAGGAAACCACCCGATTATCGGCGCGGCCGACCACGCCGTTTGGCTCGGAAGCCTGGTGTTTGACGGAGCCCGGCAGTTCGAGGGAACGCGACCGGACCTGGATTTGCACTGCGCCCGCCTGATCGCGTCGGCCGAAACGATGGGACTTCTGCCGCCTGTCGATGCGGGCACGGTCCAAGGGTTGATCGAGGAAGGGTGTCAACGATTCGACGCGTCCGAATCTCTGTACCTGAGGCCCATGATGTGGGCGACGCTGAGCGGCGCCGGCGTCATCGAACCCTCCCCCGAGCAAACCGGGTTCGCGATCTGCATCGAAAACTATCCCATGCCGGAAATCGGGCAGTTTTCGCTAACGGTCTCCCCGTACCGCAGGCCGCGCCAGGACATGGCCCTCACGACGGCGAAGGCGGCATCGCTCTACGCAAACAACGGACGCATCATCGCGGACGCCCGCCGGCGCGGGTTTTCCAACGCCCTGTCCCTCGACATTGACGGGTTCGTCGCCGAGACCGCGTCCACGAACGTTTTCATGGTCCGTGACGGCGAGATTCTGACACCTGCGCCGAACGGCATGTTCCTTGCCGGTCTGACGCGCAAGAGAGTCATCGGGCTGCTCGCGGAGCGGGGCGAAACCGTCAGCGAAACGCGGCTCACGGTTGACGACTTCCGGTCAGCGGACGAGATTTTCGTGACCGGCAACATCGGCAAGGTCGTGCCGGTCACGCGGTTCGAGGACCGTGAACTCGGCATGGGACAGATGTCGCTCGGGATTCGCGACCTCTACTGGGACTTCGCGCATTCAGTTCCGGCCTCGGGGCAGGAGAGGCAGGATGCAGCTGCCTGAAACAATGCGAGTCGTCGAGATCAGGGAGCCTGGCGGACCCGACGTCCTTGCGGAGGCGGTTCGCCCGGTTCCCGAACCCGGTCACGGGCAGATCCTGATCCGGATCGAGGCGGCCGGGGTCAACCGGCCGGACTGCCTGCAAAGGGCCGGACTCTACAATCCGCCGCCGACCGCGTCCGATCTTCCCGGCCTCGAGTGCGCCGGCACCGTCGCGTCCACCGGCCCAGGGGTCACGTCCTGGAGCATCGGCGACAGGGTAGCCGCGCTGCTTCCCGGAGGCGGATACGCCGAGTTCGCGGCCACGCACCAGGATCATGCGCTGCCGATACCGGACGGGCTCGGGATGAAGGAGGCCGCCGCTCTCTGCGAGACGTATTTCACGGTCTGGAGCAATGTCTTCACCCGCGGGGGACTGAAGGGCGGCGAGACCTTCCTCGTGCACGGAGGGTCGTCGGGAATCGGCACCACCGCGATCCAGCTTGCTCGCGTGGCAGGGGCGCGCGTGTTCACGACGGCGGGGAGCGCCGAAAAATGCGCCGTCTGCCTTGAGCTCGGCGCCCATGTGGCGATCGACTATCGCGCCGAGGACTTCGTCGAGCGCGTATTGGCGGAAACCGGCGGACGCGGCGTCGATCTGGTTCTCGACATGGTCGGCGGAGACTACATCCCGAGAAACGTCGCGGCGCTTGCCGAGGATGGCCGCCTGGTCCAGATCGCGTTCCTGCGAGGCCCGAAGGTCGAACTGAACTTCGCGAGGTTGATGACCCGGCGGCTGACCGTGACCGGATCGACGCTGCGGCCGCAGAGCGACCTTGCGAAGGCGGCTATCGCGGCCGGGTTGAGGGAAAAGGTCTGGCCGCTCCTGAGTGCGGGACGTGTCCGTCCGGTGATGGACTCGACCTTCGACCTCGGTGCGGCGCGTGATGCGCATCGCCGCATGGAGAGTTCCGAACACATTGGCAAGATCGTGCTTGCGGTCGCCTGACCCGTCGGCGTGGCATAGGCCCTGCGGCCGGACCGGCGGAATGAACTGGCTTTCGCCGTGGTGTTTTCGCAGATATACAGGCGTGAATTCCGCCCGTCGCGGACGGGCAGGGGGGCGGTGACCGCGTCGGCTTCGGCGGCAGGTTTCAGGATTCTCGGAACAGTTTTTCGCAAGAGGTGAAAGCATGGCGCGTCCGATAATGGCAAGGGCTACCGCAGTCTGGCTGGTGGACAACACATCGCTCACGTTCAGGCAGATCGCGGAATTCTGCGGCCTGCATGAACTCGAGGTTAACGGCATCGCGGACGGCGAGGTGGCGATCGGGGTCAAGGGCCTTGATCCGGTCGTGAACAACCAGTTGACGCAGGAAGAGATCAGGAAGGGCGAGGAAGACCCGGATCACGCGCTGCAACTCATGGACAACCCGCACGCGCACGGCGAACTGAAACGTCGCGGTCCGCGCTACACGCCGCTTTCAAGGCGGCAGGATCGTCCCGCGGCGATCAGTTGGCTGGTCAAGTTCCATCCGGAACTGACTGACCCCCAGATCTCGAAACTCATCGGGACGACGAAGCCGACGATAACGTCGATCCGGGAGCGGACGCACTGGAACATGCCGAACATACAGCCGACGGACCCGGTCGCGCTGGGACTGTGCAAGCAAACGGAGCTTGACGCGGCCGTAAAGACGGCTGCGGAAAAGAGCGCCAAGGAAGGCGGCGTCATGTCCGAGGAGGAACGCAAAAAGCTCATTACGACGGAACAGTCGCTGCAGATCGAACCCGAACCGAGAATTCCCTCGTCCATCAGCGGTCTCGAGAACTTCACGCTGTCGGAATCCAAGAACAAGGAAGAACATCTGGTTGACGCGGACAGCCTGTTCAACCTTCCTTCCGGAGACGGAAAGGAAAGTTGACGGGTCATGGCCAGAGGAGCGCGGTCGACGAGCGGGCCGCTGTTCCGTCGGGGAATCGCCCGCATTCCGTAGTGACGCAAATCAGGGGGCCGGGAGTGACTGCCGCGACATTCGATCCACTGTTCAGGGAACGGCTTGACGGCCTGAAGTCCGAGGGCCTGTACCGCTACTTCGCCGACCTGGAACGGAAATGCGGCCAGTTTCCGTCCGCGGCAAGTCACACCGCCTCAGGCACGAGAGACGTGACCGTCTGGTGCTCCAACGACTACCTCGGGATGGCGCAGCACCCGACGGTCGTATCTGCTGCCGTGGAAGCCATCAGGAAATGGGGGACCGGGTCGGGCGGCACCCGGAACATTTCCGGGACAAATCATTGCCACGTACTCCTGGAACGCGAACTCGCGGACCTTCACGAAAAGGAATCCGCGCTCCTCTTCACATCGGGCTACGTTGCGAACCAGTCGACGCTCATGACACTCGGGTCCCGACTCCCCGACGCCGTCATCCTGTCCGATGCGGCCAACCACGCCTCGATGATCGAGGGAATCCGGCACTCCAGGGCGGCCAGGAAGATCTGGCGCCACAACGACGTCGCCGACCTGGAGCGAAAGCTGGCCGAATGCGATCCGGAGTCCTCCAGGATAATCGCGTTCGAGTCTCTCTACTCCATGGATGGCGACATCGCGCCGATCGGAGAGATCTGCGATGTCGCGGACCGGTACGGAGCGATAACGTACCTCGATGAAGTCCACGCAGTCGGCCTTTACGGCCCGCGCGGGGCCGGCGTAGCGGCGCGGGACGGCGTCGCGGACCGGATAACCGTCATCGTGGGCACTCTCGGCAAGGCGTTCGGAAGCCTTGGCGGCTACATCGCCGCCTCGGCGAATCTTTGCGATTTCGTCCGGTCATTTGCGAGCGGGTTCATATTCACGACATCGCTCCCGCCGTCGGTGGCGGCTTCCGGCCTTGCCTCGGTCCGGCACCTGAAGGCGAGCGACAGGGAAAGGATGCAGCAGCGCCGGCAGGTGGCGAAACTCCGGCGCGGGCTGGATGCGGCGGGAATTCCCCATATCGGCGGAGACGGACACATCGTTGCCGTGCTCATCAAGGACCCGGTAAAATGCCGCCGCATCAGCGACATGCTGTTGGGGGACCACGGAATCTATGTCCAGCCAATCAGCTATCCGACGGTTCCGAGGGGCATGGACCGCCTCCGCATCACCCCGTCCCCGCTGCATACTGACGCGGATATAGACAAGCTGGTCCATGCGCTGTCGATTCTCTGGAGCCGGTGCGCGCTGTCGAGGGCAGTCGCCTGATGTTCGCGCGCGCCTCCGACCGGCACCGCGGGCGGCCGCCCCTTACGCCGAAACCCCGGCGGACGGCGGACGGCGGATGGGCCGCATTCGGCCGGTGCCCTTGATGCGTGGCGCGGAGGCGGAGCGGCCCGCAGGACGGCGCAGCTCGCCCGACAGGGACCGCCCTCGGCCCAGCGAATGCGCGGAAACGTGCGAGACAGGGTTCCCGGCGTGGGCGACTTCCCGCGAATTCGGGGACGAGCGGCCCGGCGCCTGAGGCCGGCAACGGTGAACGACGTCACTGATCACCAAAGGACATGCGTTTCGGAGTGGTTCCGGGAATTGCATGGACGCATTTGCAAGGCCTTCGAGGCGCTGGAGGGCTGCCATGAAGGGGGGCCGTTTGCGGAGCGTTCCCCCGGAAGGTTTGCGCTCAGGAAGACCCGGCGCAGGGACTCCGATTCCGACGGTGAGGGACGTGGCGCGGGAGGCGGGCTGACAGCGATGTTGCGTACCGGCCGGGTTTTCGAGAAGGTCGGAATCAACGTCTCGACGGTCCACGGGCGTCTCGGCGACGAAGCCCGCAAGTCCCTGACTTCGCGGCGCGAGATTCCCGGATTGTCCGAGGATCCGCGATTCTGGGCCTCGGGAGTCTCGCTTGTTGCGCACCTGAACAGTCCCCGGGTGCCTGCCGTCCACATGAACACCCGCATGTTCTGGACGCCTGGCGCGACATGGTTCGGCGGCGGAATGGACCTGAACCCGGCTGTCGAGAACCCGGAGGACGCTGCGGCATTTCATCGCGCCTTGAAGGCAATGTGCGACCGGCACGACTCCGGGTACTATTCCCGGTTCCGGGCATGGGCCGACGAATACTTCCTGATCCGGCACCGCGGCGAACCGCGCGGCGCCGGAGGAATCTTCTTCGACGATCTCGCATCCGGCGACTGGGACGCCGACTTTGCCTTCACCCGGGATGTTGGCCAGTCCTTTCTCGCCGCCTATATGCCGATAGTCGATCTCAGGCGGAACGAGGACTGGTCGGAAGACGAGCGGGAACTGCAACTCATCCGGCGCGGGCGGTACGCGGAGTTCAACTTGCTCTACGACCGGGGGACCCGGTTCGGCCTCTTCACCGGCCACGACCCCGATGCAGTTCTCATGAGCATGCCGCCCCTTGCAAGCTGGCCATGATTTCGGCGTCGAACCGGCGGAATCCGCCGCTGAAGGAGCCGCGACGGTTTCAGGCCGGCAGCGGTTCCCTGGCGACCTCGAGCATGCGGTGGACGTTGTCGGGGTCGGCATCCGGCGTGACGCCGTGACCCAGGTTGAAGATGTGCGGGCCGGCGGAAAACACGGACCGTATCCGCCGCGTTTCGGAAACCAGTTCGCCGCCTCCGGTGATCAGATGGCGCGGGTTCAGGTTTCCCTGTACGCAGGTTACCGGCTGCAGGACGTCCGAAGCCCAGCCCGCATCGACATCGGGGTCGAGCGCAAGCCCGTCCGTGCCCGTGCCCGCGGCGAAGTCGGCGTAGAGCGAACCTGCTCCCCGCGGAAATCCGATGACGGGCACGTCGGGAAATTCGCGTGCGAGCGCCGCGACGATACGGCGGTGCGGCGCGATGCAGTAGCGCTCGAACAGGACGCGGTCGCGGGCCAGGCTGCCGGCCCAGCTGTCGAAGAGCTTCAGGACTTCGGCTCCCGCCTGCGCCTGTTTGCGCAGGTATCCGACGGTTGCGTCCTCGATGAGGTCGAAGAGATCATCGAAGACCTGCCTGTCTTTGCGCATCAGGGCATGGGCTGGTTCCTGTCCCGGTGTCCCGCGTCCGGCAATCATGTAGGTGGCGACTGTCCACGGGGCGCCTGCGAAACCGATGAGGGCGGTATCGGCCGGCAACTCCGACCCGAGGATGCTGATCGTCCGGTAGACTGGTGCCAGGCGGTCATGAATGTCGCCTGCCGGCGCCAGCCGGTCGAGGTCCGACCGTGTCCGGATTTCCGAAAGCCGAGGGCCGGCACCCTCGGCGAAGGAGAGTTCGGAACCGAGCGCGTGCGGAAGCAGAAGGATGTCGGCGAAGAGGATCGCTGCGTCGAATCCGAACCGGCGAACCGGCTGCAGGGTGACTTCCGCCGCCAGGTCCGGCGTATAGCAGAGATCCAGGAAACTTCCGGCGCGCGCGCGCGTTTCCAGATATTCTGGAAGATATCGTCCCGCCTGCCGCATCATCCAGACCGGCGGAGTCGGCAGCACTTCCCCTGCAAGGGCCTTCAGAATCGCCTTGTTCGACGCCACAGTTTGACTCGTCCCTGTTGTTTCAGTCGGCTGACAGCGGCGGAGCCTACCAATTCGCGCCCGCTCTTTGAAGCCGCGACGACGCGGACTCCCGAATTGCTCGGGGAGCGGATGCCGGAGTCCGGACCGGGAATGCCCGGATGAATCGCGAATGGCCGTTTCTCCCCCTGAGGATCGGAACGCGCGGCTCGCCGCTTGCACTGGCGCAGGCGCGGGAACTGCGTCGCAGGTTGACGGACCGGCATTCGCTCGGGGAAGACGCGTTCAAGATTGTCCCGATCAAGACAACCGGCGATGCGGTCCGGGATCGTCCGCTTCACGAGATCGGCGGCAAGGGCCTGTTCGTCGCGGAAATAGATCGCGCGCTGCTTTCCGGCGACATTGATGTTGCGGTGCATTCCCTCAAGGACCGGCCGTCCGGGCGGACAGAGGGACTGCGAACGGTCTGCGTCCTTCCGCGCGAAGATGTGCGGGACGCGTTCGTATCGCTCGGGCATCCGTCGCTCATCGCGCTGCCGGAAGGGGCGCGAGTCGGAACCAGCAGCCCGCGCCGGCGCAGTCAGATTCTCGGTCGGCGGCCGGATGTGCGCATAGTCGATTTCCGGGGAAACGTCGGGACCCGGCTTGAAAAGCTTCGAAACGGCGAAGCGGATGCAACAATACTGGCGGCGGCAGGCTTGAGCCGGCTCGGTCAGACGCGGCTTGCGGCCTGCCTGCTGGATCCGGACGATGCGCTCCCTGCGGTTGCGCAGGGTGCGATCGGCGTCGATGCGCGTCGGGACAGCGTGGCCGTCGCGCGCTTTCTCGCGGCGGTCTCGGATCGCGAGACCGAGCTACGCGTAACGGCGGAGCGCGCCTTTCTCGAACGGATCGACGGATCCTGCCGGACCGCGGTTGCTGGACTTGCGGAAGTGCAAGGTGGCGGAATGCGGCTTCGCGGCGAGATTCTCAGCGACGACGGTTCCGTTTGCATACGCGGCTGCGTCGAGGGAAGTTCGGAAAACGCCGTGTCACTCGGACAGAGCCTTGCGGACGAATTGCGCCGGCGACCTGGCGCGCAGGCGTGCCTGCCCCGGGGTGGCGAATCCTGAAAGGACCGACGCGGCCGGCAGTGCCCGCAATGTCGCTCCGGGCCGCCTCAAACCGGCGTTTCATCAAGCGAGCCGACGAGCGTCCTGCCGCCGTCGACGGTCAGCGTCTGCCCGGTCACGAACCCGGACGCAGAAGTCGCAAGAAACTGCACGACTTCGGCGAGTTCTGATGCATCGGCGATCCTTCCGAGAGGAGTCGCCCGGACGGCCGCATCGCGCTCTTGCGGAGACTGTTCCGAACGCTCCAGGAATTCCGCATCCATAACGCTCCCTGCGGCGACCGCGTTGACCCGGATGCCGTGCTTCGCGAATTCGGTGGCGAGCGACCGCGTCATCTCCGTGATTGAGACGCAACTGATGGAGAACGGCATGTCCTTCGGATGCGTTCGCTCCGGGGCGATCGAACAAATGTTCACGACCGAACCGGTCGCACCCTCCGATCCGGCGTCGCCGGCCTGTCGAATCATGCGTCTGGCCACCTGCCTCGTCAGGTGGAGGTTCGCGAGCACATTGTGTTTGAAGAGTTCGGCGGTTTCAGCCTCCTGCGCGATGTCGGGTTCCTTGGATCGCCTGAGAAGACTGGCGTTGACCAGAATGTCGACCCGTTCAAAGGCTTCGATTGTGGCTGAAACGAGGTTCGCGACTGTTAGCTTCTGACAAATTTCGCCTGCGAAATACCGCACGTTCGTCCCGCCGCCGGGCATCTGGTCGCGTTCCCTGCGCAAGTCCCTTTCCCGGTCGTCGACCATCATGACGTTGGCTTCCGCATCCGCGAAGTGCCGTGCAACCGCGAGGCCGGCGCTGCCGGTGGCGCCGGTTATGATTGCGGTCTTTCCTTCGACGGAAAACGACATGGTGCAACTGCCCGCCGTGCGTGATTCCAGGAAACTTCCGGAACATATATACAAAGCAGGGCGGCTTGCCTAAGCGGGAAATGGAATCCCTTGGCGCCTAGGCGGCAGCTGTCATCCGGTGGGCGGCATCGCCGCCGCCGGTTCCGCTCGCGCGGCCGACGCAAAACGCTCGTCGCCGCGCATTGCATCGCCCGGTCCATCCGCCCGCGACGATTTTCGGGACGCGAAGTCCACGTCTCCGTACGACTCCGGGGGTAGGCCATTGCCCGGGCCGGCCTCAATCCGCGATTCGGACATGAAGCGTCCCGAGTCATGTCGCCGGTCGGCATGAAGCGGGTTTCGGGCCGCGCGCGTGAATGACCTTGAAGCGCGGCGTCCGGGTTTCGGCCTTCCAGTGACGAAAACTCGCATCGAGGACGGACTCATACGCAAGGCGGCGATTGGCGACCATGTATAGCCACCCGCCCTTCCGGAGCAGACTCGCGGCACGGCGGATGAAAGCGCGTCCGAGACCGGGGTCTCCGGTGCGGCCTGCATGAAACGGCGGATTCATGAGTATGAAGTCGGCTTTCGGGCGCTCGGGAATCGTCAGCGCGTCGGCCCATTGGAATCGAGCCCGGGGATCGCGAACATTCTTCCTGGCGCAGGCGAGGGCGCGGCAGTCGCTGTCAATGAGCGTCAGGGTCTCGATCCCGGGACTTGCCGATAGCGCGCGATAGGAGAGCCAGCCCCATCCGGCGCCGAGATCGATTCCGGCGCCGCGGAGTTCGGGCAGCGATTCGTCGAGCAGCGCAGATCCCTCGTCGACAGCTTCGGCGCTGAAGTTTCCGGCAGCGGACAGGAAACCGTCCCGGTTCGGCACGGGGTCCAGGAACCCTTGCCACTTCCGGAGTTCGTACGGCGCGCGTGCCGCGCGGGTCATCCGGAAGACGCGGCCGTGGGCCATCGAATGGCACTCGTCGACGCGATGCGCGTCGCGTGCGGCGTTCAGGATTCCGTCGACTCCGGCACCCCTGTCGCCGTCCACGAGGAGACTGCCGCCGGGCGCGAGCCCTGCGTAGGCTGAACCGATCATCCCAAGCGTCTCCCGGCGCGCGCGGGCGATTTCCACGATGGCGAGCGCCGCGCCCGCCGCGGGATCGGCGCATGTGCTGTAACCGAGTTCCGTAAGCTGATCGTGCGCTGGCTTGCGCCATTGGACGAAAACCGTCTGCTGGCGCGGAAGGCGGCTGTAGAAGCTGCGCGGATGCCCGTTCCAGACAACTATCGGAAGACTTGCGGGAATTGCGGTCCCGCCGTTCCGAATCACGAGGGCGAGGCGGTCCCGGCTGGCCATGCGGACGATTCGGCGGGTTTTGCCGCTCAGTCTTCCCGTTCCATGGTGCACTGCAGCGGATGACCGTGCTCGCGGGAAAAGCTCATCACCTGGTGAACCTTGTTCTCGGCGATTTCCCGGGTGAAGACGCCGATCACCGCGAGACCCTTCTTGTGGACGGTCAGCATGAGCGTCACGGCCTGGTCGTGGCCGATCCCGAAGAAACGCTCCAGGACATGGACGACAAACTCCATCGGCGTGTAGTCGTCGTTCAGGAGGAGCACCTTGTAGAGCGGCGGTTGCTCCGTTTTCGGTTTTGTTCTGGTTACCGTCACTGTCGCCAGATCAGGCGACGTGACGTCCGAACCGGTGCTTTTTTTCGGTGTCATGAATCGGCGCGCCCGAATGCGAGTCACATGGCCCGAATATAGTGAACTGCGCCGAAAAATACAGTCTGTCGCAAGAATTGTTTCCTGCCCATGCCGAGCGTCCGGCCGAAAAAAATGGCGCCGACCACAGCATTTTGTGGTACAACTCCATAATCCTGCTTCATGTAGACGTAGAAATGTTCTGCGAAGGAATTATCCGGCCAAGAAATTTTGTGTTTTTTCATGGCGCAAACATGTGTTATTCTACAACGACAGACAAGATCGTGAACACACGACGTCGAGGCGAGCACATACAGGGACTCCGTAATGTCGTGATCGGTGTGCGGTGGACAGTTCTGGCACTGGCCCTGTCGATTCTGGCTGGAAGCGCTTCCGCGGCACCCTATGCCGCCGTAGTCATGGATGCGCGCACAGGCGAAGTGCTCCACTCCAGGAATGCCGACACGCGTCTGCATCCGGCGTCTCTGACCAAGATGATGACCCTGTATGTCGCCTTCCAGGCCGTCGAAAACGGCGAGATAGATCTGGACAAGAGGGTCAGGGTATCGCGTCACGCGGCGAGCGAACCGCCGTCGAAGCTCTGGCTGAAGTCCGGACAGCGCATCTCCGTCCGGCACCTGATCCGGGCAACCGCGGTCAAGTCGGCAAATGACGCGGCGACGGCGCTTGGCGAGGCGATATCGGGAAGCGAGTCCGCGTTCGCCCAGCGGATGACGGTGACGGCCCGACAGATGGGCCTCAACAACACGACGTTCAGAAACGCCCACGGACTCACCCAGTCGGGCCATCTTTCTTCGGCCAGGGACATGACGATTCTTGGCCGGCGGCTGTTCCACGACTTCCCGGACTACTACAACCTGTTTGCCCGAAGGACCGCGGATGCCGGCGTGACCACGGTCCGCAACACCAACCGGCGGCTTCTGGCGGCGTTTCAAGGCGCGGACGGCATCAAGACCGGCTACACCCGCGCTGCCGGCTACAACCTCGTTGCCTCGGCGCGGCGCGGCGGGAAGCGCGTGATAGCGACGGTTTTCGGCGGCAGATCGTCGGCGACCCGTGACAGGCGTGTCGCCGAACTGCTCGAAATGGGGTTCTCGCGGGCGCCTCGCAGCGCGGCAGTGCGTCCAATGGAGCCGATCATGGCCGTCCAGCCGACAGGTGAGGGAAGATATGCGCTTGTTCGGGGAAGCGGCGCGGTGTCGCGGAGCGTGCGTCCCGAGCCGCGACCGGCGTCGGCCGCCGTCCCCGTTCCGGCAACCGCGACGACTGGCGAGCTGGACGAGATCGATAAAGCCGTATTCCTCGCGATGGAGGAATCCAACCCCGGTTCGGAATTGGAGGCCGCTGCCGAAACGGCTTCAAATGCGCCGCAGCTTCGGGCTGCCGGGTCGTCGGACGCGGAAGCGGTTCTGACCACATTCTGGATTTCGCCGGCTCCCCGCCCGGCGTCGGTCGAAGAAGACTACCGCGCCGCAGTTGTCGTCAGTCGCGTCCCGCCGGTCGATGAAAAGGACTGGGGAATTATCGTTGGACACTATTCGACGCGGCACCAGGCCGAGAAGCGCCTTGTCGCGACTGCACTGCGCGACGTGAGGTCGCTTGAAGGCGCGGTGCGAACCGTCGATACCGCGAACATTGATGGGCAGACGCGATATCGGGCGCGCTTTTCCGGCCTGGGCAGGGAGCAGGCCGAAAAGTCTTGCGTCAGGTTGAGGGCGCAGAACGAGGACTGCGAACCGGTCGGGCCGGAAATCTAGCTCGGGCTATCCGGGCTTCGCGGCGCCCGGCGCAGCACTCAGAACCCTAGACCCTCGTACTTCTTCTTGAATCTCGAAACCCTTCCGCCCGTGTCCACGAGCTTGAGACCGCCGCCCGTCCAGGCAGGGTGCGCGCTCGGGTCGATTTCGAGATTCAGCACGTCGCCTTCCGAACCGTAGGTAGAGCGCGTCTTGTACTTGGATCCGTCGAGAAGCTTGATTTCGATCATGTGGTAGTCGGGATGAATGTCCTTTTTCATGACGCAGACCCTTCCCGCGGTTCGACGACGGTCCTTGGCCGGTAGTTCGTTTTTTCCGTGATTCTGGCGGATTTTCCGCGGCGCGCCCTCAAGTAGTAGAGTTTCGCCCTGCGTACGCGTCCCCTGCGGATCACGGAAATACTCTCGATATTGGTCGAATGAAGCGGGAACACCCTTTCCACGCCTTCGCCGAAGGAGATCTTGCGGACGGTGAACGAGGCCCCGATGCCGTTGCCCCCCTTGCGGGAAATGCATACGCCCTCATAGTTCTGAACACGCGTGCGCGTTCCCTCGACGATCCGGAATCCGACGCGTAAAGTATCGCCGGCCTTGAAGTCCGGGATATCGGCTCCGAGGGACCGGACTTCCTCCCTTTCGATCTGTTCGATTACGTTCATGCCACTGACCCCCTGTGATCGCGGCAAGTGACCGCAATCCGCGATATTGCTGCCGAGCTACAGCCCCTTTTCCCTGCTCGCGCCAAGCAGATCCGGCCGGCGCTGCCTGGTAAGTCTGTCGGACTCGTTCCGGCGCCACCTGTCGACCTTCGCATGATGACCGGAGAGCAGGACATCCGGCACCTTGCGACCGCGCCATTCGGCGGGCCGGGTATACTGCGGATATTCGAGCAGGCCGGACGAAAAACTCTCATCCTGCACCGACTCGGAATTCCCGAGCACGCGGGGTATAAGGCGAACGG
This sequence comes from uncultured Amylibacter sp., assembly GCA_963662815.2. Lineage (GTDB taxonomy): Bacteria > Pseudomonadota > Alphaproteobacteria > Rhodobacterales > Rhodobacteraceae > JAPPHA01. The sequence goes on along the minus strand of CAXXWA010000010.1, from coordinate 84,118 downwards.
TTGCGTCGATCAAGGCCATTGCGGCGATCTCTCCGCCGGTCATGACGAAGTCGCCGATGGAAATTTCCTCAAGCCTGTATTCTTCGATGACGCGTTCGTCGATGCCCTCGAACCGGCCGCACAGGATCGTGGCGCCACGCGCTTTCGAGAGGCGTGACGCCGTGTGCTGGCAAAAGGGCGCGCCGCGAGGGGACAGGCATATGACGGGCCAGACGGCGCGGTCGCGGGGCGCGTCGTGCAATGCGTGGTCAAGCGCGGCCGCGGCGACATCGGGACGCATGACCATGCCTGCGCCGCCGCCTGCGGGCGTGCCGTCGACGGTGCGATGACGGCCTACACCGAATTCCCGGATGTCTATTGTGCGAAGACACCAGAGGCCCTCCGCCAGGGCGGCACCCGTATTGGAAGCACCGAGTATGCCGGGAAATGCCTCGGGAATGAGCGTGATGACCTGCGCCGTCCAGACGGCCGGCGACGGCGCTGGAACCGGCGCAGCTCCCGAAGCCCCCGGGATTCCGGTTCCGGAATCTGGAGAAGCCGACATGGCGTCGCTTCTAGGTCAAGCCGCGCGGCTTGTCCAATTCCCGCGAGGGATTCCCGGAATCCGCCCGAGCCTCGAATATGCCAGCCGGCGGATCCACCAGGACGCGGCCCGCCTCCAGGTCCACGCCAGGCACGGATTCGCTCGTGAACGGGAGAAACGCGGTCTCCGGTTCGCCGGGCGGCCGGATTTCAAGCATGTCGCCTGCTCCAAAGTCCTGTACCGCAACCACCGTTCCCATGTGCGAGCCGGATGTATCAAACGCTTCGAGGCCGAGGAGATCCGCATGATAGAACTGCTCCTCCGGAAGTTTCGGCAGAACAGCCCTGTCCAGATAAAGCCGGGTTCCCTTCAATGCCTCGGCCTGCTCGCGATTCGCGATGCCGGAGACATGCGCAACAAGATGCCTTTCGCCCGATTTCCTGACGCGAATGTCGAACCTGCGACAACCGTCGCCGGAGAAGAGCGGGCCGTAGTCGCCAATCGAGGTTGGGTCGGAGCAGTAGCTCTCGATGCGGAGGTCGCCCGCCACGCCGTGGGCGCCGGCAATCAGGCCGACGCAAATCCTCCGCGCGAGCGTCACGGAAACGGATTCCGGCGTTCGGCCCACGCCTCCAGCATCGACCACATGCGCATCAGGTCGCGTCTGCGCCGCCCTCCGGCTTCTGCCCGGCGTCGGGCGAGGCTGCGGCAAGCGCCTTCTTTTCGGCGCGTTCGCGCGCCTTGTCGCCGGGCTTGCCCTTGACCGGGTTGTTGCGTTCCTTCCTGCCAAGCACTTCCGCCGCTTCCAGCATGCGGGAAATCCGGTCGGTGGGCTTCGCGCCCCGATCCAGCCAATGCTGGATTCTCTCCGCGTTCAACCTTACGCGGTCGCCACTGTCCTTCGGAAGCAGCGGGTTGTAGGTGCCGAGCTTCTCGATGAACCTGCCGTCGCGCGGCATGCGGCTGTCGGCGGCGACGATACTGTAGAACGGCCTCTTTTTTGACCCTCCCCGCGCGAGACGAATTTTCATTGCCATGTGTCTACTCCTGCTTGCTGCGAAAGGAACGCAGCTCGTTACTTCCGGCGTTTCTTGTGGTGCTGAATGACTTCCGCGATGATGAAACCGAGAAACTTCTTCGCGAATTCCGGATCAAGGCCCGCGCACCGCGCGAGCTTTTGCAACCGTTCGATCTGCTCTTCCTCGCGTTTCGGATCCGATGTGGGAAGCCCGTGTTCCGCCTTGAGGCGTCCAACCGCCTGCGTGTGGCGGAATCGCTCGCTCAGCGTGTAGACGAGAATTGCATCCAGCCTGTCGATGCTCTCCCGGTGATCCCGAAGGATGACCGCGCTATCCGCTTGTTCATCCATTTTTTGCCTCCCCTCGCGCCAAGCGAAACAAGACGTCGCCCGGGACGGGGGCGCACGCGCCAGGAGCGTCGACGAACCGTCCCGCAAGCAAGGCCGACCGCACATTGCCGGGGTCGACCCACCCGGCAGGCGCAGGCCGCCGGATCACGTCAAATGCACATGCCTTGAGCCCTGTCGCGCTGATCACTTGGCAGACTTCCTCCTAGTCCCTGAATTCCGTTCAGCCGGATCCGCGTTCCCTAATTCCGGGCAACTTGCTGAATTCGGCCCGACCCGCAAAGTCTCCCGCGGAAGCAGCCCTGTCCGCGAGTGCGCCGCCGCCGCCGAACGGCGACCGTTGCGCCGTCCGGCAACCGGATCACGATCCGGCATCCCGGGGACCGAACGGACCGCTCGCGTCACTGCAACTCCCGGACGCGGGAAGCCGCGGCCGGCATCCACGCCGCCAGACCCGTGCGGGAGATGCATCAGCCCCCTTCCCGGGAGCGCGAGGTCCGGTATCTTCCAACCGGACTCGTTCCCCGCAGCCGCCTCATGCGATCCTGCCCCGAAGAAGACCTTCATCTCTTCCGCCGCGACCGTCGGCCGCCGCCCGTGCGGCCAACAAGGGACCGGGCGCCGCCCGGGAGGCCCGCCAGCCCGGGAAGTCCGGCCATGGCGGCCCGCATGTCCGGCATGGCCGGGGTGCTTCCTGTCTTTCCGAACATCTGGCCGAGCGCGGTCTGCAGCATGCCCCGCTTCCCAAGCTGCCGCATGACATCCGCCATTTGCCTGTGTATCTTGAGGAGCTTGTTCACTTCGCTGATTTCAAGGCCCGCGCCCGCCGCAATGCGCCGCTTGCGGCTCGCCTTCAAAAGCGCCGGGTTCGACCGTTCCTGCCGAGTCATGGACTGAATGAGCGCGATGTTGTGGCGTGTGAAATTGTCGTCGAGGCCGGCTTTCGACGTTTGTTTCGCCAGCTTGCCCATTCCCGGCATCATGTCCATCATGCCGTGCATGCCGCCAAGGCTCTGGATCTGTTCAAGCTGGGTGCGCATGTCGTTCATGGTGAACACGCCCTTTTGCATGCGCTTCGCCATGCGCTCGAACCGGTCCTTTTCAGCGGTCTCCTGCGCCTTTTCGACAAGGCTGACGATGTCGCCCATGCCGAGAATGAGTCCGGCCGTCCGTTCGGGATGAAACGCCTCGAGCGCATCCATCCGCTCGCCGACGCCGACAAACCTGATCGGTTTGCCGGTGACGGCCCGCATCGACAGGGCGGCGCCCCCGCGGCCATCGCCGTCCATGCGGGTCAGGATTACGCCGGTGACGCCAACCCTGGCGTCGAACTCGCGGGCGACATTGACCGCATCCTGGCCGGTGAGCCCATCCGCCACGAGGAGGGTCTCGCGCGGGCCGGAAATGTCGCGGACGGCTTCGACTTCCCGCATGAGCTCTTCATCGGCATGAAGGCGGCCCGCGGTGTCGAGCAGCAACACGTCGTATCCTCCGAGCGTCGCCTGCTGCCTGGCGCGACGCGAAATCGCCGCCGCGTCCTCGCCGCGAATGATCGGCAGCGTGTCGGCGCCTACCTGTTCGCCGAGAATCGCCAACTGCTGCATGGCGGCTGGCCGCCGCGTGTCGAGCGACGCCATCAATACGCGCTTGCCGTCCCGTTCCTGCAGGCGTTTCGCGAGCTTCGCCGTGGTCGTCGTCTTTCCGGAACCCTGCAGCCCGATCATGAGAATTGGCGCCGGCGGCGTTCCGGTCCGGAGCTCGCCCGGCTCTTCCGATCCTCCAGCGAGCACATGAACGAGTTCGTCGTGGACGATCTTGACGACCTGATGACCGGGAGTGACGGATCTGGTCACTTCCTGTCCCGCAGCCTTCTCCCCGACCCTTCCGATGAAGTCCCGGACGACCGGCAGGGCGACGTCCGCTTCCAGAAGCGCGATCCTGACCTCGCGGAGCGCCGCGGAGATCTCCTCGTCGCCGAGGACACCCCGTTTCGTCAGCTTATCGAAGACACCGGAAAGCCGTTCCGACAAGTTCTCGAACACGAGACCCTCCCTGCGCGACCGTCGCGACCGCCTGCTGCCGAACCGCGCCGCGATTCTCGAAACCCGACGCGCATCCGCGGGCGAAACTCGCTGGCGGATGGCGATCCCCGGGCAAACCAAGGGACCGGAAGCCCCATGAACTTCCTGAATCGTGCAAGCAGATAGCGGCTGACGCAGCAGTCGTCAACTGCTCCGGAAAACGCGAATGGATCTCCGTGACCATGCTTGCAACGCAGTTCAGGAGCAGGAAAACGGCATGCTTCGAGGCGCTTCCTTCGGAACCGGGCGCGCGAATGCGCGCCCGAGGCTGCCCCGCTGTTGCCTTGTCGCCCGCAAGCGGCGAATGTTCGCGAATGCTCTCGTCTTCCGCGACCCGTGGCCATCTTTGCATGCTTGCGTTCTCCTTTCTGGTCGCGGGCTCGTTCAGCTTTGGTGCGCGCATCGCAAATCTTCTCGAACCGACAGCGCTGATGACGGTGCGGTTTCTTCTCTCGGGAATTGTCGTCGGCGCATTGGCCGCCGCAGGTCCGGGGTTCAGGCGCGAATATTTCCGCGGTGCCTGGCGATACGCCGTCCTCGGCTTCCTGTTCGCAACCTACTTCGTGCTGATGTTCGAGGGGCTCAAGACGGCGTCGGCGGTCTCGACGTCCGCCGTCTTTACCCTGACGCCGATCATGTCCGCCGCGGTCGCATATGTTCTGCTCCGGCAGCGCCTGACCCCATGGATGACCGTGGCGCTGGCGGTCGGCGCCTGCGGGGCGCTCTGGGTGATCTTTCGCGCCGACATCGACGCGATGCTGCGGTTCGAAATCGGACGCGGCGAGGCCATCTTTCTGGTTGGCTGCCTCGCGCACGCGGCCTACGCACCCGTGTCGGTCAGGTTGAACCGCGGCGAACCGACGATCGTGTTCACGTTCGGGATGATCGTCGGCGCGCTGCTCTTGCTGCTTTCCGTAAGCAGCGCCGAGCTTCGAAGCGTCAACTGGACTGCCCTGCCGCCGGTCTTCTGGGCGGGACTTGTCTACCTGGCCGTGTGTGCGAGCGCGATGACCTTCGTCCTCCTTCAGTACGCATCGCTTCGCCTTCCGTCCGCGAAGGTGATGGCCTACACGTACCTGACTCCGTTCTGGGTGGCCGTCTGGGAGGTTTCCCTGGGCGGCGACATTCCCGCCCCGAAGGTTCTCGCGGGCGTCTGCGCGACGGTGGTCGCCCTGTTGATGTTGTTGCGGACCGAAGGGCGGACCTGACTGGCGCGCGGGAAGAATCGTCGCGGCGCCGGTCAACCGGGAAATCGGGAACTGGCGAAACCCGTCCGGGCGGTGCCGCGACGGCGGTCCGGACGGAATCCCCGCAGGCGTCCGGCGCCCGCCGCGATCCGGACTGGCCGGGATCGGACATGCGCATTCCTGCCCGCGAAGTCACCAGGCGGCGAATTGGTTGGCGGGCTGTTCCCGGCGAGACCTCGGGCCTGCCCGGGCGGGTTGCTGTCGCCGTCGCAAGCTCTCGTCCGGCGGGGATCGGAGAAGGGGATTGCGGCGCCCGCAGGGACGGTGCGCCGTCCGGCGCTGACTGTCGCCGGCATCTGCAGAGGGATCGTGCCCCCGTGCTTGCGCGCAATTCCGTCGAAGCAAAAAATAGCCGCGAGTCAATACGTTGAAGATGCTCCAGCCACGAGAGTTTTGCCTTGACTCCGCGACACGCGATTCCTAGTTTCCGCTGAACTGTCCGGCTTGGCAGGAATTGGTGATGAGGGCCGCATGCCCGACGCATCTGACCGGAAACGACTGGATGTGCTCGGACGACGGCTGAACGAGGTAAGGGCGGCGCGCGAGCCGCCCAATGCCGACAAGCAGGGTGCAGCCCAGGCTCAGGTTGCCTGGCGGATGGTGATAGAATTGGTGACCGGGCTGCTGATGGGCCTGGGCATTGGTTACGGACTTGACAGCCTGTTCGGAACCGTTCCGGTGTTTCTGGTTCTGTTCACGTTGTTGGGTTTTGCGGCCGGCGTTCGCACCATGATGCGAACCGCCCGGGAGGTCCAGAAGGGCGGGGACGGATCCGGCGGCAACCCCGGATCGTCCGGGACAGGCGAGGTAGACGGACGTGGCGGCAGAAGCTGAAAGCGGATTCAACATCCATCCGATGGATCAGTTCCTTGTCCGGCCGCTGTTCGGAGGGCCGGAAATCGGCGTCTTCACCCCGACGAACGTGACCCTGTGGATGGGTTTGGCGATCGTCGCCATCTTTTTCCTGATGGTCTTTTCGACGCGCCGCCGATCCCTTGTGCCGGGCCGGGCGCAGTCGATCGCGGAGGTCCTCTACGGATTCGTGCACAAGATGGTCGAGGACATCGCCGGACGCGAGGGCCTGCGGTACTTTCCCTACATTCTCACGATCTTCATGTTCGTCCTCGTCGCCAACGTACTGGGCCTTCTTCCTGCATCCTTCACGACCACGTCGCACATAGCCGTCACGGCCACGATGGCGCTGACGATTTTCATTGCGGTCACGGTCCTCGGATTCGTCAAGAACGGGCCGCGGTTTCTGGGTCTGTTCTGGATTTCCAGCGCACCTCTCCCACTCCGGCCGGTCCTGGCGATCATCGAGGTGATTTCATATTTCGTCCGCCCGGTGAGTCACTCCATCCGGCTCGCCGGCAACATGATGGCCGGCCATGCCGTCATAAAGGTGTTCGCCGGCTTCGCGGGCGTCCTTGGAGTCGGGGCCGTGGCGCCGATCGTCGCGATCATGGCCGTTTACGGACTCGAGAGTCTCGTTGTCTGCATCCAGGCCTACGTATTCACGATCCTGACTTGCGTGTATCTGAACGACGCACTGCATCCGCAGCACTGAGTCAGGGTGGAAAGTCCAGCCATTACAACACTGAAGGAGCAAGCAAGATGGCAGTAGAAGGTGATCTGGTTCAAATGGGCGCCCTCGTGGGCGCCGGCCTTGCCTGTACGGGCATGGGCGGCGCAGCCGTCGGCGTGGGTCATGTCGTCGGCAACTATCTGTCCGGCGCGCTGCGGAATCCGTCCGCAGCCGGCGGCCAGACCGCGACCATGTTCATCGGCATCGCGTTTGCGGAAGCGCTGGGAATTTTCTCCTTCCTGGTCGCGCTCCTGCTCATGTACGCTCAGTAGCGGGTAGAGCGCTGCTGCCCGGCGGACGCGAATGTCCGCTGGATGGCAGGGTCTTCCGGGACGGGAAACGGAGGAGATCGGCATGGCGGTCGAAACCGGCGCGGCGGCTGTCGAGCATGCCGATGGCATGCCGCAGCTGGATTTTTCGACGTTTCCGAACCAGATTTTCTGGCTGGTCGTCACGCTTGTCGTCATCTACCTCATCCTGAACCGGCTCGCGGTTCCCCGTATCCGGGGGATACTCGCAGAACGCAGCAGATCGATCGAGCACGACATTGAGCTCGCGGAGACGTACCGGAAGAAGGCCGTCGGGGCGGAGGAAGCGTATGAGAGCGCATTGAAGGACGCACGGGCGCGGGCGCGGGAAATCGTCGCCTCGACCAGGGCGGGGATTCAGGCCGACCTCGACGCTGCGACGGCGGAGGCGGATGCGCGCATCGCGGCAAAGCTCGCGGAGTCGGAAGACAGGATCATGGAGATTCGCGACAACGCGGCCAAATCGGTCGAACTGGTCGCGACAGAGGTGGCGGGAGAGATTGTCCGCTCCGTGCTGCCCGGGGCTCACGACCCGGATTCGGTCAGGACGGCGGTCGCCGCGCGCATCAAGACCTGAGGCACCGGGAAATGAAACGACTTGTCCTCATCGGCTGCATGTTCTCGACGCCGGCTGCCGCCGCCAGCGGGCCGTTCTTCAGCCTGAACAACACCGACTTCGTCGTGTCGATAGCGTTCCTGCTTTTCGTGGCCCTGCTGGTCTGGCTGAAAGTGCCGGGCAAGGTTGCGGGTATGCTCGACCGGCGCGCGGAGCGCATCGCGTCCGAACTCGACGAAGCCAGGCGCCTCCGGGACGAAGCAAGGGAACTTCTGGAGTCCTTCGAGGCGAAGCAGCGCGAGGTCGATGGCCAGGCCGAACGGATCATCGAACGCGCGACTGAGGACGCCCGGACAGCGGCGGAACAGGCGCGCGAAGACCTCAAGTCGGCAATCGAACGGCGGATGAAGGCCGCCGAGGACAGGATCACGTCGGCCGAGGCTGCGGCGATCCGGGAGGTCCGCGACGCCGCGATCACGGTTGCGGTGCGCGCCGCCGGTGACGTCATTTCCGCGCGAATCACCTCGGCGGAAGCGGATGCGCTCGTCGATTCCGCGATCAACGAGGCGGGACGGAGGATCAGCGCCTCAAACTGACCTTTCGACGGCGCGCGATGCCGTTCGTTTCCCGGACAACCGCAGCATCAGCTTTGGACCGCGCCCGGTTCCGGGCGAATGACGATCTCCACGCGCCGGTTCAGCGCGCGGCCCGCTTCCGTGAAATTCGAGGCGGCAGGCATGGATTCGCCGCGGCCCGAAGCGATGATGCGGCCCGACGGCACGCCGTTTTCGATCAGCACGTCAGATACGGACAGCGCGCGGCGGACGGACAGATCCTGATTGTATTCGCTGCTTCCGACGTCGTCGGTATGGCCGACGACTTCGACGTCCGACTGCGGATACCTCTGCAGGTTGTCCGCGAGCGCGCCGAGATCGCGGTGGAGGTCCTGCCGGACGTAGGTGCTGTCGGTCTCGAAGGTGATCGACTCGGGAAGGGTCACGATCAGTTCCGAACCGGTGTTCCGGATCACGACATCGTCGTTCTTGAGGGCACGGCGAAGCTCTTCTTCCTGTCGATCAAGGCTGTATCCGATTGCGCCCCCGACGACCGCCCCGGCGACCGCACCCCGAAGGACGTCTTCAGTCGAATCTCCGAGGAGAATTCCGGCAATCGCGCCCGCGCCCGCGCCCGTCGCGGCGCCCCGAACCGTGTTTTCGTTCGATCCACGGTTAGACATGCAGGCCGACAGCGCGTACGTCGCGAGAAGCAGCAGGACTCCGTACTTCACGAACGCGCGCATTTCAAGCCTCCGTCTTTTGCGTTTACTCCATTGAGTCGACCGGAATTGCAACTCCGTTTCCGACCAGGGACGCATTGTCCCGACTACGGCGAGATGCCGTCCGATTCGGAACGCACGGCCTCCCGGGCGAGCATGGCCTGCTTTACCGGCAAACCCCAGTGGTAGCCGCCAAGGTGGCCGGATTGCCGCAGCACTCGATGGCAGGGAATGAGCCAGCTGACCGGGTTCCTGCCGACAGCATTCCCGACCGCGCGGACGGCGCGCGGTTGTCCGATGTGGCGCGCAATGTCCGAATAGGTGGTGACGCGGCCGGACGGAATCCGGAGGAGCGCCTCCCAGACCTTGATCTGGAACGGCGCCCCGATCAGCTGGAGCCGGACGCCGCCGGTTGACTTCAGCATGCGCGAGACCGGTTCCCTGAGCTTCTCCCTGTCCTCGACGAAATCGGCTTCGGGCCATCTTTTCATCAGATCCGCCATGACGGCGTCGCGGCCGCATTCCGCCGCGAACCCGAGGCCGCAGATTCCGCGGCCGGTTCCCATGACGAGCATGGCGCCGAATGGCGAATCATACCAGCCATGGCGAATCTGGAGGCCGCCTCCCTTGCGCGCATACTCGCCGGGACTCATGGCTTCCCAAGTCAGGAACAGGTCGTGGAGACGGCCGGTTCCGGACAGTCCCGTCGCAAGGGCGGTTTCGAGGACCGTATGTCGGCAGGCGAGAAGGTCCCTGGCGCGGCGAAGGGTGACGAACTGCTGAAACCGCTTCGGACTGACGCCGGCCCAGGTGCTGAAAACACGCTGAAAATGCGCGGGCGACAGGCCGACGGCCTCGGCAACCTCGGCAAGGCCCGGCTGGTCGGTCGCGGTTTCTCCGATATGGTCGATGGCCCGGGCAATCAACCTGTAGTGATAGGGGTCTTGCTTCATGCTTTCGCTCCGTTTCTGCCGAACATGCACGGGGAGACTTGGCCGGGCCACCCGAATCCTGCGCAATCCGTTCAGCCGGGACTTCGGACTTGGAAACGGACGGTCCGCGTGCCAAACAGCCGCCCATGACGCGTCAACTCGGATATCACCTCATTCACGGCATCTTCAGCCGGTTTCGCGGCGAGAGTCCGGAACCGAAGGGCGAGCTCGAACATGTCAACGCCTATACGCTTCTGGTCGCCGTGGTCCTTTCCGCTCAGGCGACGGACGCTGGCGTGAACCGGGCGACGCGGGACCTGTTCCGGGACGTGGACACGCCCCGGAAGATGCTGGAACTCGGCGAGGACGGCCTCATCGCGCATGTCCGCACCATTGGACTTTTCCGGCAGAAGGCGAAGAACATCATTCGCCTCAGCAGGATTCTTCTCGAAGAGTACGGCGGCGAGGTTCCGTCGTCGCGGGCGGCGCTGGAAGCCTTGCCGGGGGTCGGCCGGAAAACCGCCAATGTCGTGCTGAACATGTGTTTCGGGCAGGCGGCGCAGGCGGTCGACACGCACATCTTCCGCTTCGGAAACAGAAGCGGCGTCGCCGTCGGCAAGGATGTCCTTGCCGTCGAACGCGCAATCGAGGACCACGTGCCAGCGGAGTTTCAGCAGCATGCGCACCACTGGATGATCCTGCACGGACGATACGTCTGCAAGGCACGGAGACCCGACTGCGGAAATTGCGTGATCGAAGACCTTTGCCAATTCGAGGAGAAGACGGTTTGACGCGGCCGTATCAGGTCGTCGGAATTGGCAATGCGATGGTGGACGTGCTCTCGTACTGCGAGGACCGCTTGCTTGAGGAGTACGGCGTCCGAAAAGGGATCATGCAGCTCATCGACGCGTCGCGCGCGTCGCAGCTCTACGCGGCAATGGGAACCGCGGCCGAGGTCTCGGGCGGTTCCGCGGCGAACACGGTCGCGGGCATCGCGGGCCTTGGCGGCCGGACCGCGTATGTCGGCAAGGTTTGCGACGACAAGCTCGGCAACGTCTTCGCCGAAGACATGAAGTCGCTCGGCGCGGACTACGAGACTCCGAGGGCGCCTGGTCGCGACGGGTTGGAGACCGGCCGGTGCATGGTGCTGGTCACGCCGGACGGCGAGCGCTCGATGAACACCCATCTCGGCGCGTCCGAATTCCTTGGCCCGGACGACATAGACGAAGCGTGCATGGCGCGGACCGAATGGATCTATCTTGAAGGCTACCGTTTCGACGGACCCGACAGCCAGGCTGCCTTTGCGAAGGCGATCAACGCCTGCCGGGGCGCGGGCGGACGAGTTTCGCTTACTCTCTCGGATCCGTTTTGCGTCGAGCGGCACCGGGATGCATTCCGGTCGATGATCAGGGATCACGTGGACCTCCTGTTCTGCAACGAACACGAGCTCATGTCGCTCTACCAGACGGACAAGTTGGAGCCGGCGATCGCGGCGGCGGTCCGCGAGGTCGGAATCATTGCTTGCACCCGCGGGTCGCGCGGTGCGGTCGTCGTCGCGCCTGCGTGCGACGTCCGCGTCCCCGCCAGCCCGTTCACGGTGAAGGATGTGACCGGCGCCGGCGATCTCTTCGCGGCCGGGTTCCTCTTCGCGCTGACGACGGGACGGGATCTCAAGATCGCGGCGCATATGGGCTGCCTCGCGGCGGGCGAGGCCATCAGCCACATCGGCGCGCGGCCCGAAGCCGACCTGCGAACTCTCTTTGCGCGCGAGGGACTGCTCTGATGGCGTTCGGACGGAGGGTGATCGTCCGAGGCAGCCGATGGCTGGTCCCGGAACCGCTCATGCTGCCGCACCCGGTCTCGGTAGCGGCCCGAATTCGTTCACCGGCAATTCTGGAGAAATGATGATGTCATACACCTACGACGACTCGAACGTTTTCGCGAAGATCCTCAAAGGGGAAATCCCCAACCGGACCGTTCTCGAGACCGGGCACGCGCTCGCGTTCGAGGACATTGCTCCGAGGGCGCCCGTACACGTCCTGATCATACCGAAGGGGCCCTATGTCTGCTACGATCACTTCATCGCGAGTGCGCCGGATGCGGAGATCGCCGGTTTCTTCCAGGCGATCCGGATGGTTTCCGAGAAACTCGGTCTCGAACCGGGTTCGGGCGGCAACGGATATCGGCTGATCTTCAATACCGGCAGCGACGGCGTGCAGGAAGTGCCGCACATGCATGCGCACCTCCTTGCCGGACGGCGGCTCGGCGCCGTCGTTGGGCAACCACCTGCGGGCGCCTGACCACGGCGGTCGCAGCAGCGACCGGGCTGATGCCGCGCCTGCCCTCGAGACGCGAACCTTTCCCGACAAGCGCGCACTCCTGCCGGGGTTCGCGCGGTGAACGGCATGCGATCCAAACTGACGAGCGCGATGCGTGCTTCAAAGCCAGAGGCGCCGGCGCCGCCGCCGAAGAATGGGCTCTCGCACTTCATGCAGGTCAACTGTTTACGGAAATTTCGAGACGGAGTTTGGAAATCGCGCCGGATAAACTATGATGACGGAACCTGCAGACGGAGTCCGGCGGCAGAGACGGGATTTCGAACGTGGCGAAGAAATGCGGCGCCGGAGCGGGGAGACGGGCGGGACCGTGGGAAGGGGGCACATCTGCCGCTGCACCCGGACAGCCCTTCCGGAAGACGCGCGGAGGAGGATGCATGACCATTGATGCGCCGGAGATCAGGGAGGTGGCGGAGCCGAGAGTCGCCTGCGACGGCGGAGCTGGAGGGCACCCACGGGTTTGGCTCAGGATTCCGGAGGAGCAGGGTTGGATCGAGTGCCCGTATTGCGATTGCAGGTTCGTCCTCAGGAACCATGCCGATGACGCGAACTAGCATGGCGACCGGCTGTCAGTCCGCGGCGCCTTCGGCGAGGCGTTTGCGCCGGTCGCGCGTTGCCAGCCCTGTTTGCATCCCGCTTGGCGACTTCATGGATGCTCGCGCCGGCATGGCGATGTTCACGTCGTTCGAACGACGGCCGCGCCGGAAAGCTCGCCATGGCTGATTCCGGAATCGGCAGCGGGCATCATCTCCAGCTCATCGACGGTTCGGGGTTCATTTTCCGGGCGTTTCATGCGCTGCCGCCGCTCACGAGAAAGTCCGACAACCTGCCGATCGGCGCCGTCAGCGGGTTTTGCAACATGCTGTTCAAGCTCAGCGACGGCGCGGCGGGTGCGGATGCGCCCACGCACCTGGCCGTGGTCTTCGATCACAAGGGACCGACGTTCCGATCCGACGTCTTTTCCGACTACAAGGCGAACCGCCCTCCGCTCCCGGAGGATCTGGTTCCGCAGATGCCGCTGACGCGCGATGCGACACGGGCGTTCAACATAGCCTGCCTCGAGGTCGAGGGATTCGAGGCTGACGACATCATGGCGACCCTCGCGATCAGGGCGCGCAACGACGGCGCACGGGTAACCGTCGTCTCGTCGGACAAGGACCTCATGCAGATCGTCGGCGACGGTGTCGAGATGCTCGACGTAATGAAGAACGTGCGGATTGGACCCGACGAAGTCCGGACGAAGTTCGGCGTGGGACCGGATCGCGTGATCGATGTTCAATCCCTGGCGGGAGACTCCGTCGACAATGTCCCCGGCGCGCCCGGCATCGGCCCGAAAATCGCGGCGCTCCTGATCAACGAATACGGCGATCTCGACGAACTCCTCGCCAGGGCAGGGGAAATCCGCCAGCCGAAAAGGCGCCAGACGCTCCTCGACAACGCGGAACAGATTCGCATGAGCCGCGAACTCGTGACGCTCAGGCTCGATGTTCCGCTGGATTGCGGTTTCGACTCCCTGGAAGTTTGCGAACCGGTCGCCGCGGACCTCCTGGAGTTTCTCTCGAAAATGGAGTTCAGGACGCTGACCGGCAGGGTCGCGGAGCGATTCGGCGTCAAGGCGCCGTCCATCCAGGAAGCGCCGCCTGCGACCTCGGATGCAGGCGGACCGGCTCCTGCGGAGGTCGCCGCGCTCTCCCGGCCGTTCGAGCCCGACAGGTACGAAACGATCCGGGATGCGGCCGCCCTGCGGGGATGGGTCGACAGGATCCGGAAGCGCGGCTGGGTCGCCGTCGACACCGAGACGACCGGACTCGACGAAATGCGCGCGGACCTAGTCGGAATATGCCTCGCGGTGGAGCCGGGCGAAGCCGCCTACGCGCCGCTCTCGCACAGGGAGGGCGAGGCGGACCTCTTCGGTTCGGCCGAACTGGTCGCCGGGCAGATGCCGCTCGATGAGGCGCTCGCGATGCTCAAGCCCGTGCTGGAGGATCCGTCCATTCTCAAGATCGGGCACAACATCAAGTTTGACGCCAAGATTCTTGCTCAACCCCGCTACGGCATCGCCGTGCGACCCGTCGACGACACGATGCTGATTTCCTATTCGCTTCACGGGGGGCTCCACAATCACGGCATGGACCTTCTGTCCGAGCGGTATCTCAATCACAAGCCGATGCCGATCAAGCCGCTGCTCGGAAGCGGAAAGTCGCGGATCACCTTCGACAGGGTTCCGGTCGACGACGCCGCGCGCTATGCGGCGGAAGATGCAGATGTCACGCTTCGCCTCGCGCAGGTCCTGAAACCGCGTCTCCCCGCGGCGGGCGTCGCGAGCGTCTACGAAACGCTCGAGCGGCCGTTGATCCCCGTGCTGGCGGAGATGGAGACTCACGGCATCCGCGTCGACCAGCAGCATCTCTCACGCATGTCGCAGGTTTTCGCGTCGAAGATGGCGGCCCTGCAGGATGAAATCCATGCGCTGGCCGGAACCGCCTTCAACGTCGGTTCGCCGAAACAACTCGGGGAGATCCTGTTCGACCGGATGTCGTTGCCCGGGGGAAAGAAGGGAAAGACCGGCGCCTATTCCACGGGACAGGAGGTGCTGGAAGACCTCGCTGCGGAAGGTCACGAACTGCCCGGCAAGGTTCTTGACTGGAGACAGATGTCGAAGCTGAAGAGCACGTACACCGACGCGCTGCAGGATCACATCAATCCCGACACGGGGCGCGTGCATACGTCCTATTCCATAGCCGGCGCGAACACCGGGCGCCTCGCCTCGACCGATCCGAACCTTCAGAACATCCCGGTCCGTACGGATTCTGGCCGGCAGATCAGGGAAGCCTTCGTGCCGGATGAAGATTGCGTACTGCTGTCGGTCGACTACAGTCAGATCGAACTGCGGATTCTTGCCCACATCGCCGGAATCGACAGCTTGATCGAGGCGTTCCTGGACGGCCAGGACATTCATGCAATGACCGCCAGCCAGATGTTCGGCGTGCCTGTCGAGGGGATGGACCCCATGGTGCGCCGGCAGGCGAAGGCGATCAACTTCGGGGTCATTTACGGCATTTCGGGCTTCGGGCTCGCGCGCAACCTGCGCATACCCAGACGCGACGCGCAGACCTTCATCAACACGTACTTCGAACGGTTTCCGGGAATTCGCGAATACATGAACGAAACCGTTGAATTTGCCAAGAAGCACCGCTACGTGCAGACGCTATTCGGCCGGAAGATCCACACGCCGGAAATCGTCAGCGCCAAGGGGCCGCACGCCGGCTTCGCGCGCAGGGCGGCGATCAACGCGCCAATTCAGGGTTCGGCAGCCGATGTCATCCGGCGCGCCATGATCAGGATGCCGGATGCGATTTCGCATCTTCCGGCGCGCATGCTCCTGCAGGTTCACGACGAATTGCTGTTCGAGGTCGGGGAATCGGCTGTGGACGAGACCGAAGCGATCGTGCGCCGCGTCATGGAAAGCGCAGCGGCGCCCGTCCTTGAGCTGGCGGTTCCGCTGACTGCCGACGCCGGACGCGGAATGAACTGGGCAGAGGCGCACTGACAATACCTTCGGAAAACGCGCTGCAGGCGGTCGCGAACCGGCGCGTCCGGGATCTCGGCCCGCACCGCAAGGGAACCGTTTTGCCATGATGACAATGCCTGGCCAGTGATTCGGGCCAGCTTCCCGCAAAGTCGCCGACGCGGGGTGACCGTTCGGTCAAGGGCGCCTACAGGGCGATCTGCGAGAGTGTCGCGTCCCCTTCAAGGACCAGTTTTCCGCCGACTGCAACCGGCTGGCGCAATGCCAGCCGCGAGACGGCGCACGGCGCTGTCCGCGGCGACCAAAGCAACCCTGCCGGGCGAACGGAGCAAGCCGGGAAGTCTCGTTCGAACGCGCGGGAATGGCCAGGACTGCCGCAACGTGTACAATCGGGGGGCAGCCGTCTTCCTGAACGCGCTGGTTCGGGCCGCCGGCTTTCGACCAAGAGCGATCATGATGGCCGCCACGGCCGCATCGCTCCGCATCAAGAGGCTTGCCCATCGGTTCGGGAAAGTCCGGCGCGATGAGAAGGCGCGCGCCCCACGTCCGAATCAACCGCAGACGGAAGTTGGCCGGTACGGTTCGGATTCGGAGTTTCCGGGCGTACGCGTTTCTTTCGCTGCAACCTCGTTCGCACCTTGAATCCGAAAGAAGCTGTCGGCTCAGGCGGCTTCCAACCCGGCTTCCATGGCGACCGTTCCGTCGAGACGCAGGATGCGGCCCTTTCTCGGATTGCCAGGTTCGCCCGGAATTATCCGTACCGGAGTCGTGGTGAAGACCGGAGCGGTCGCTCGGAAGAAGAATCGGCAGGACGTCATCCCGCCCCGCATCGAATCGCAAAGTTCGGTCGCCAGGAGCGGTCCATGTACAACGAGGTCCGGATATCCCTCGACCTCGCGGCAATAGTCGCGGTCCCAGTGGATGCGGTGTCCGTTATGGGTGATGGCCGAGTAGAAGAAGAGCTGGCTGTCCGGGTGGACGAAGCATCCTTCTCGAACAGGATCTTCGGGTGCGGGCAATGGACTCCCTGGAAGGCTGCGGTCCCTGTAGACGATGGTTTGCTTCTCATCGATTGCCCTTGATCCCTCCTGACTCACGACATGGTTGACCGTAACGAAGCACATCGCTCCGGAACGGCCCTCTTTGAATTCGACCGATGCCACTTCCGACCGGCGGCTTGCGGGCACGCCGAGTCGCAGTGGTCGGTACACCGTGATGCTGCCCGCTGCCCACATTCGCCGGTGAAATGGCGCGGGCGGCAGAAACCGTCCCGTTCGCTCGTGGCCGTCCGGTCCGACATCGCTCTGGGGGACGGCCGAGTTGAAATAGGCCCAGTGCCAGGTCGGCGGAAGGCATCCGGACGGCGGTTGCGCTTTCAGGAGGACAGCGAGCCTTCCCGCCGCTTCTGGGCTCAGCGAATCGGCCACCTCGCGCGTGCGGCCGACAAATGACTCGCAAGAAGCCCGCGTTTCCTCATCGATCATTTCGGTTTTGCCTTCCAAGATACTGGCGATTCCGCCAGGGCGAAGTATCGAACCGGCGAACCGGGCCAAACTGTCGCCTCGCCGGCCGACGGGAGCAAGCCCAATCGCCGATTGCCGCGGCGGCTCGCAAAACAAGTCGCTGGCACGGCATGTCGCAGGGAACCAGCTCCGTCAAAGTCCCTTCGATTCCGCCTCAAGAAATTCACCGCCATTGGCCGACCGAGGGCGAGAGGCCCGCTTCCGTTTTTTCGACGCACATGGAAATTCGCCGAACCGCCGCCCGAATTCAATTCTAGCGACTACGCTTCAAATCGCTCATGCGCGGCTTCTCGCTTGCCCCCGGAGCACGAATCTCGCAAGCGACTGCCGGCCGCGCGGTCATTCTCGCCAGGTCGACAGTCCGCGCCCCGGGCGCGGCCCGACATTTGGCCCCAACCGGATGGACGCCTTCAGGGCGGTCCTCGCCCAAGCTTGCCCTGTCGACCAACTGGCGTCCGGGCGATGTCGGCCGGTTTGCTTGTTCACTCATTCAACCGAAGAGTGCTTCTCCCCACACCTCCAACAACCCCCAGACTCGGGAGAGTAACGGCCATTGTCCAATTCCGCGGAAGAAACACGCGAGGGCTTCTCGTTGAGGCGCCGAAGCATGTAGTGCTCAGCTGCCCGGAGATTCTTGACAATCGGCATCCGTAGCCGACTCTCTCGCGCACTTGCACGATTCCGTGTTCATTCACCGTCGAAGTGAATGACTTCCTTGCAGCACCATTCTGCGACCGGTGCGAATCGGGACGCCTGCACGACCGAAATGTTTCGAAATCCGAGGCTAATGGGAATTGCGCCGTCGACGAGTTTCGCGACTTTCGGGTCGGCCGCAAGGGTCGGCGTTCCGTACGACAAGCTGACGTGTGGTTCGAATTCGTTCGCACCGCCTTCAATTGAAGTCAGAGAAGACGCGATTCCGTGAACCTTGGTGAGCGCGATCGTCGGATTGATTTCCATGAACAGCGACTTGAAGTAGTTGGTGCCTGATTCCGCCCTGCGGGCAACCAACTCGAACGGGGCGAGGCTCCGGAATCGTCGTCCGGACCGGACGACGACTTCAGACGGCGTAAGCGGGATATCGGCAAGAACGGTCACATGGGGCTCGAAAACCGGACCTCCGGTCAGTTCCGCGACCCGCCTGATCAACAACCGCAATCGACTGTACTCAGGTTCCTGCGGAACAAGCCAGATTGACAGCATTTCCCGGTCAGAAAGAGTCAATGCGTAGACCGGGGAATGAATTCCGGCGCTATCCTGATCGTCTTGCCGTGCCTGGCCGGGTCGGCAAATCTGCTCTCCAGCAGCGAAACGATGCCGTCGACCGTCGCGTCAATGGGATTGCGGATCGTGGAAAGGTCGAAACACGGCCACCGCGCAAGT
Organism: uncultured Amylibacter sp.; assembly: GCA_963662815.2. GTDB lineage: Bacteria > Pseudomonadota > Alphaproteobacteria > Rhodobacterales > Rhodobacteraceae > JAPPHA01. Next base: position 65,473 of record CAXXWA010000010.1, on the reverse strand, counting down.
TCAATGTCGTCGAAACCGATGATCGCGAGGTCGCCAGGCACATCGAGCCCAAGCGTCTCGCGCGCAAAATTCAACACGCCGAGCGCCATTGCGTCGTTTCCGCACAGAATTGCGTTCGGTCGATCTAGTGCTTGCAGAAATTTCGCGGCCGCCGCGTAACCGCCTTCGAAGCTGAAATCAGCGCGTTCCATGACGACAGGTTCAAGATGGCGCTTCTTCATCGCCGCGACGAAACCTGCGCTCCTCTCCTGCTCGGCTGACAATTCGGGATGGCCACCCAGATAGCCTATGCGCTGCCTTCCGGAACGCGCGAATTCAGCGACCGCCATTTCCATGCCCGCCTGGTTGTCGCAGCAGAGGCAGTCCACGTTGCCGACGGTCAGGATCCGACCGGAGACGATGACCGGCACCTGAAGCCTCAGGCACTTCTCGACAGTTTCGGCCTTTACGCTTCCTGCCCGAATCACAAGCGCATCCAGCGGATAGTCCAGAACCTCCAATACTTCGCTGTCGCCGACATTGTCCGTGGTTCGCCCGATGACGACCGGCAGTTTTCCGAGGCCGTTGAGCCGCGCGACCAGTTCCGCCGTTACCAAGCTGTCATAGTGATTGTTCAGATTCCCGGTCACGATTGCGACCAGATTCGACCGATTGGAATTGAAGCCTGCAGCCAGCGCGTTGGGCCGATAACCGAGGATTTCAGCGGCGTTGCGTATTCTTGTCCGCTTCTCGAGGGAAAGGTAGGCGCCCTCGGTGAATGCCCGCGATACCGCTGTCCGCGACACGCCCGCAATGCGCGCCACATCCTCGGCAGTCGCCCGCTTCCTCCCTGCGTCGACCCACGGTTTCGCACAGGTCGGGTTCGGGTTCAATTCGTTTTCCGAAGACATGGGTGAGAACTGCACTCTCGTTGCCAGGGTATCAAGACCGCTGGTGATCCTTTCGAAGCGGAAAAATTTCCATGTTGATCTATATGCACACGTGTGCTTATTTTGAAGCGCATACCGTTGCAGGGAATCAAAGTCAATGCCTGGTTTGCCGGTCGAACTCGAAGCGGTCGATACATACTATGGCGATCTGCGAATCCTGAAATCGATCAGTCTTTCTATAGCCGGCGGCGAATTCACTGCGCTGCTCGGGGCCTCCGGGTGCGGGAAAACGACCTTGCTGCGCGCTCTGGCGGGATTTGTACCTCTCAGAAAGGGGCGAATTCTGATTGGGGGGAGCGACATTTCGAATCTTCCACCGGAAAAGCGCGGGATGGCGATGATGTTCCAGTCCTATGCGCTGTGGCCACACATGAACGTCGCGAGGAACATCGGATACGGTCTCGTCCTGCGGCGGCACGACCGAAACGCCATCAGAAGCCGTGTCCGCGAAGTCATGGAAATGGTCGGCCTTGAAGGGTTCGGCGAGCGCAGGGTGAACGAACTGTCAGGCGGTCAGCGTCAGCGCGTGGCGCTAGCGCGCGCTCTCGCGATCAGCCCGCCAATCCTGCTCCTGGATGAGCCGCTCTCGAATCTGGATGCGCGAATCCGTCACAACATGCGCGTCGAAATCCGGTCCCTGCAAAAAAGACTCGGCATTACGACAATCCTGGTCACTCACGACCAGGAAGAAGCCCTGTCCATGGCTGATCGCGTCATCATCCTGGAACAGGGTGAAATCGCGCAAACCGGAACTCCGGAAGACGTCTATCATCGGCCGGCGTCGCCATTCGTTGCGGACTTTGTGGGGGCCGACAACAGTCTTCCGGTTCACGCAGAATTTGCGAACGGCACCGTAACCCTGTCGGCACCCGAACTCGACGGCATTGCCCGGCTTCCACTGGCGGACGAATACGGCAATGAAGGTGCAAATGCGCCAAATCCCGTCGACGGTCCGATGGTCGCCCTGTTCCACAGCGAAGCGGCCACGCTGAATGCCTCCAGCCAATCGCATCAAGCAGAGGAAACTTGCCTGCTTGCAAACGGGACCGTCAGCCAGTCGAGCTATCTCGGAAAGGTCTACAGGCATGGCGTCAGAATCGGCGCACATGAATTCCTGATTGATCATCACCGTCGTCTGAAGACCGGCGATGACGTTCAACTGCGTATCGACGCTGCCGCGCTGAATCTCTTCCCAAAAGCGAATTCAGCGCGACAGCAATCCAACGGGGCAAACGAGACGCCCCGCCATCATCAGATAGGAAAAGAATGATGAGACTCTCTGCACTTGTAAAGACCTTGCTTGCCGCAGTCGTGGCAGCAGCAACGGCCGGAGCGGCCGGCGCCCAGTCGGTTCTGAACGTCGCCTCGGGCGGCTCGCAAAACATGGTCGACTACGTGACCGACTATCTCGGACCATTGTTCGAGTCCCAAAACCCGGACTGGAAGGTCCGCGTTGTCGGAACCGGACCGGGCGATGCCGGGTCGCAAGCCATACTCGAGAAACTGGCTGCGCAAGTCGGGTCCGACGCCTGGGATACCGATGTTGTTGTGATCAACCAGCTCAAGACAACCGAAATGGTGGAATCCGGCCTGTTGTCCACATACAGGTCCGAAATCGGGACCGGATCACTGGCGACGCGTGACACCGTGCGGCTGGCATTGGGAACCGATGTCGACGGCTACGTGATGCCGATGTTTCACAGCCAAACGGCCATCGCCTACAATCCCGACCTCGTCCCGACTCCGCCAGCGAGCTTTGACGACTTGAAGGAGTGGGTGCGATCCAATCCGGGCGCCTTCGGTTACAACGGCATCAAGAACGGAATGTCCGGGGTCGCGTTCACGGCGGCATGGATGTACGCATATGCCGGCAACGTCGATCAGATCATCAACGGACCCTATGATCCGGCGATCAAGGACACCTGGGATCAGGCTCTGGCTGACCTGCGCGCATTCAACGAGCATGTGTCGTTCACGCCCGGCAACGCCGGAACCCTCGACATGCTCAACCGCGGCGAAATCGTCATGGGTCCCGTTTGGGTCGACATGTTTCACACCTGGCAGGCGGACGGAAGGCTGGCTCCAAGTTTGAAGCTGACACTTCCGGATCCCGGCATGCCCGGACAGCCCTACTACTATGCCATTCCGGCCAAGGCCGCGAACAGGCAAGCTGCCAAGGCCTTCGTCGAACTCGCGACAAGTCCGGAAGTTCAGGCAGAGGGAATCGTGAACCGCTTCAACTGGTACCCCGGAATTGATGCCCAACACGTGCAGGATGCGCTCGACCCCCAAGTCTGGAACAAGATCTTTCTGGATGTCACGCCCGAGGATCTCGCCTCCAAAGGCAAACCTTTCCCGCTGGGCCCGTTCTTCACCGACATCAAGGAAGCCTATGAGCAAAAGGTCTCGAACTAGATGACCCGGCTGTAGCAGTTGTCCTGCTCGAGGCAGGCCGGGGCAAGTATGGCGCCCCGGCCTGCGCCCAACTGCGTGAGTCTCCCTGTGAATGCTCCAGACAGAAAAAGCCTTGCCGCCATCGTGCTGATGATGCCGGCTCTGGCAACCCTTTGCGTGCTTTTCCTGTACCCCCTCGGGTACTCGCTGCTCTGGGCATTTCGCAACGAGGAACAGGACACATGGACGTTCGCGAATTTCGCCAAGTCATTTGACTTCTATTCGACGGACATCATCTTCACTGTCCTGATCGTCACGGTTTCGACAGCGCTTATCGGCATTTGCTCCATTCTGATTGCAGGTTACCTGGCCCTGGGCGAAAACCGCGTTGCAGTTCTGATATTGCGTTGGCTCTATCGCTGGCCGCTCTTCATTCCCTTCATCGTGGCAGGCCAGCTCATGCGGACCTTTCTCGCCAAGAACGGAATGATGAACAACATTCTGGTCTCGGGCGGAGTCATCGAACCCCTCCAGGCCGTCAGCTTTCTCGATTGGCGCGGAATCGTCGTGACGTTCGTCTGGAAGCAGACGCCGTTTGTGACCCTCCTGCTTGCGGGAGCAATTGCGACTCTGGATCGTTCAACGGTCGAAGCCGCGCGAAACCTCGGTGCGCGGCGGATCAGGGTGCTGGTGGAAATTGTCGTTCCCCAGGTCTCGACCACCTTGATGGTCGGGCTGATCCTGTCCTACGTGCTGATGATGTCCGTTCTGTCGGTTCCGTTGATGATCAATGCGCAATCCCCGACAATGATCACGGTCGACATGGCGTGGAGGATCAATTCCTACGGGGACTACGAAGTCGCCAACGCTCTCGGATTTGTTTCCTACGCAATGACCGCTGTCGTGGCCTGGATCTACCTGCGGCAGGGTATCAGGCAGGATGGAAACCCGAGGTGAGCGTGCCGCGGGCATTCGGAGGCGCGCTAAGCGGATTGATCCTCGGTCTCATCGCTTTCGCGATATTCGGCCCGATTGCCAACATGCTTCTCTGGACTGTTGCCGAGGTCTGGTACTATCCGCACAAGCTGCCGCTTGAATGGGGGTTTTCGTTTTGGGAACGAGTCTTCCGGCCACAGGGAAACGCGCGTCTCTCTCTCTTGAATTCCGTTTTGATCGCATTGTCTACCGTCGTCGTCAGCCTCGCCATCGCGATTCCCGCCGGACTGGCCCTCGGCCGGGGGCGCCTTCCATTCAGAAGCCTGTTCTTGTTGCTTTTCCTCCTTCCGCAGGCGTTTCCGTCGCTTGCGGTCCATATGAACATCGCCAGGATCTTTTACGGCTTTGGGCTGAACGGGACCTATGCCGGTGTTGTCCTCGTCCATACCATACAGGGCCTCGTGTTTTCGGTCTGGATTTCAACAGCCGCGTTCGCCGCCGTTGACCGGGAACTCGAGGAAGCCGCCCGGAATCTGGGCGCGGGTTCGTTTCGGGTTTTCCGGACCGTTACCCTTCCGCTGGCGCTGCCTGGCATCCTTGCAAGCGCGATTTTCGTATTTCTCATTTCGCTGGACGAGTTCACCGGGACTTACTTTGTCGGCGTTCCGGACGTCACAACGCTTCCCTTGCTGCTATTTACTGCCAGTATGGAGGGCAACTACCAAATTGCATCGATCACGGCACTGATTCTGCTGGTTCCGTCGATCGCCTTCATGCTTGCAGTCGAGAAGTTCCTGAAAGCGGAAGTCCTCGCCAAGGTCGGATCGTAGTCGCCTGCATGCCCAGCCGCCGCCTCATCGTTCGGCGGCGGCAATGCCCTTCGGATTCCGAAAAGTCGCGGTGGCGATTGCCGTTGCACGGCGGTTCTTGTCATTACCACGTTTGTCGAATACGGTTTTGTCACGTTCCCGTCTCGCATGGGTCTCATTCAGGGAGAGAATTTTGAGGCAGAATTCATTCTCGTGAGTTTCGCGACCAACAATGCCCTCCTGTCCCCGTTGCCTGGCGGAGTATCGTCCCTGACCCGGGGACTGCTGCCGGCCTTGGGTGGATACGTCCGGCCTGACGGCTGCCGGGACGGTGGTGCAGGCCGCCCGGCGAAGGCGCAGGATGGCATCACCTGCTGCAAGAACCTGCGGCACGAGCCCGGAACAGCAGCGCCGAAGCGAGTCCCCGGCGATTTCGACGGCTTCGTCCCGGATCGGTCTGTAGAACCCGGAGACGACTTCCGGAATTTCCGAGATGCGATTCACGGGCGAACGGCAATGCCACTGCACGCCGGGACCTCGGGCACGTAACGATGCTGCGCGACCTGTAGGTGCAGATCGGTACGCCAGTGGCAATCCTCCTCGTAGTCCTGAACCTTGCCGGTGCGGTCGCCCTTCTTGTCTGGGCCATTCGAATGGTCCGCACCGGCGTGGAACGCGCCTACGGACCAGTTTTCAAGCGAACGCTCAAGGGAGCGCGCGGCGGACGCCTGAACCGGGTGATCATCGGAATGGCGGCTGCCATGCTTCTGCAGAGCGGCAGTGCCGTTGCAGTGCTCGTTGGTGGTTTTGTGGCGAGCGAACTGATCGCCGCAGGCCCGGCCCTTGCCCTGTTGCTCGGTGCCGACCTCGGCTCCGCGCTCATCGTGCAGGTTCTCGCGCTCGACCTGGAATGGCTCATGCCGATACTGTTCCTGTCAGGTGGCTGGATGTTTCTCCGCGGGACGTCGCGAGAGGTCAAGCAGGGCGGTCGCATTCTTGTGGGCATCGGCCTCGTGCTTGTGTCGCTGCAGTTGATTTCCGCAGCAACGGAACCGTTGCAACAGAGCGAAGCCTTGCCGACCATTGCAGCCTATCTCAGTCAAGACAACGTGTCGTGCTTCATAATCGGCGCGGTCTTTGCGTTCGCCGTTCACTCGAGCATCGTGACGGTTCTGCTCGTTGCCAGCTTGGCATCGCAGCAGATCCTTTCCGTCGAACCTGCAGTTGCGATCGTGTTCGGAGCGAATTTCGGCGCCGCTTTTGTTCCGGTCATGCTGACCCGCCTGGCTCCCACGGCGGCAAGGCGGATTCCAATCGGCAACCTGGTCGTCCGGGCGACTGCCAGCGTGACGGCGCTCGCTCTCCTCGGATTGCCTGGACCGGTGCTCGAAGCACTACGGCTTTCCCCGGCACAGGTGGCCGTGCTGGCGCATGTCGCCTTCAATTTCGCCCTTGTTATCCTGTTCCTGCCCTTGACGGACACGATTCAGATGCTGGTTGAGTCCGTCTTTCCCGACGAGTCGAATGCTCCGGAGAAGGGGAACCTCCTCGCAGCTCGCACCAGCCATCTCGACCGAACTGTTCTCCACACGCCGAGGTTGGCTCTCGCGTGCGCAACTCGTGAACTTCTGCTTACGGGAGAAGTCGTTGAAATGATGCTCCGTCCGTTGATGGAACTCTTCGAGTCGGGGAACAAGGAGCAATTCAAGGACATCCGGCTTCTCGTTGTCGAAGTCAACCTGATCCACGGGGACATCAAGGACTATCTTGTCGAACTCAATCGCGAGGCGATGGACGCGCACGATTCGCAACTAAGCATGGATCTGGCAAATTTCTCGATCAATCTTCAGCATGTCGGTGAGATCGTTCAGACTATCCTTTTGAAACTCGTCGAGGAGAAACGCTCGACAAGGCTTGCCTTTTCGGACGAGGGGAAGCTTGAACTGACAGAACAACACTCGTTGGTGATGGCAAATCTTCAGCTTGCACTCAACGTCCTGGTTTCGGGAGACCGGGACGCCGCGCGCGCCCTGATTGCCGAGAAGGAGCGCATGCGCGAAATCGAAATGCGCAGTCAGGACCAACACCTCAAGCGGCTGCAGGACGGGTCCGTCCAGAGCATCGAGACGAGCAAGATTCACTTGGAGACCATTCGGACCCTGCGGCAGATCAATTCTCTTTTTGCGACCGTTGCCTATCCGATTCTAGCCGGAGCCGGAGAACTCCTCGACAGCCGTCTCGCCGAAGCCGGTTGACGTCTCCCAATGGCAGTTTCCGGCGGAGGATGAGCGTCCGTGTCGACTTGCAATGCGCGATTCGGATCGAATTGCGGCTCTCGGTTCGGACATTCAGGTCAACGGGCATGCATTGACCGGTCGGGATCGAGCCAATGTGTTCCCCGGGCTGCGGCTTGGCGGGAAGAGTGATTCCGGAGCGACCGAATTATTGCTGGCGCGGTTCAGCCAGACGATCGACAAGGACAGGAGTCCGTTGGCCGGTCATTCCCGTCCCGACCTTGCAACTTCGCCGTGCCTTGGCCCGCTCATTGCCGGGGGATGCGCGCGGTCACCTCGATTTCGATCCGCATTTCCTCCGTGACCAGGTCGCAGATGACGGTTGTATTCGCCGGCCGGGCGGCATCGCAATGCAGCTTGATGATCGACTTGGCCCGGTCGAACTCTTCGCGGCTCGCCACATAGACGCGGATCCTCAGCATGTTCTCGAGCGTCGTTCCAGCCTTTGCGAGCGCCGCTTCAACATTCGCAAATGCGGTCTGGGTCTGCTCTTCGACCGCAGGTGCGAAACCATTCCGTTCGGGATCGTAACCGGTGGTTCCCGAGACATGCACGATGTCTCCGTCGACGACCGCCCGAGCGTAGCCGGCAATCTCCTCGAAGGGAGAGTCCGAGTAAATCCTTCGTCCAATCATCCGATGCCTCCGTGTGCCGGGGGCGGCCCGGCATTCGGCCGGTCCGCGCAGCAACTCAGGCTACGCCGAAACCTGCCAACGGGAAAGACGCAATCGCGGGTCGCGGAGCCGCCCATCTCCGGCATGTCGCGTTCAGCCTTCGCCAAGGCCAGCGCCGGAGGGTCGCGCTCCGCAGCGACCGCGATTGCGGACAAGGTCGCGTTCAGTTTTCGCGGCCCGGGCGGAAGCTTGCCATTCGCCCGGAAAAGCCGGAAGTTTTCGAAGGACGAGAGTCCTGTTCCGCAGTCACTCCAGTTCCGCCGACGGAATGATCGAGAAGAACGCGCCGCCGGACCAGACGCCGAACCAGGATTCGCCCCCAATTTCGCCATGGCAGCCGATGTCCACGAGCCTGTAGAAGCTCTTGCGGTCGATCAGCGCCTCGAGCCCGGCGCGAACCAGCACGTAGGGCGACGGTTCGCCGGTGTCGGCATCGCGGACGACCCGGATTGGATTGTCCGGCCCCGCGGCGACTTCATCGTCCACGTGCGTAAGAAACCTGACGACCTGGTTCCTGCCCGTTCCCGAGACCTCGAAGTCGACGGCGAGAAACGGCGCATCGTCCACGACGATTCCGACCTTCTCGATCGGCGTGACCAGAAAGTACTTGTCGTCATCCTTGCGGAGAATGGACGAGAACAGCCTGACGAGCGGTTTGCGGCCGATCGGCGTGCCGAGGTAGTACCAGGTGCCGTCGCGTGCTATGCGCATGTCCAGGTCGCCGCAAAACGGCGGGTTCCAGAGGTGAACGGGAGGCAACCCCTTCGCCCCCGCCTTTCTGGCCGAGGCGGCAAGGCTCTCGGCGTTCACGGCGCCGCGTTTTGCGGGGCTATCATCATTTGCCATTTGTATCGGCTTCAAATTCTGCAAATAAGGTCTCAGGTCTGGCGTTCTACCGCAGCGGCCGCAGACGAAATCCCCGGTTCGGGGAAGGATGGTCCGGAGGAAATCGTATTTGCCATGACGGATAACGCAAGTGAATTGATCCGGGAAGCGGACTCATTCGGCAAGATGCTGGCCGCGGCGCGAGCGAGCATCGTCCGGCGCGTGATCGGCCAGGACAAGGTCGTGGAAAACACCCTCGTCACCCTGCTCTCCGGCGGCCATGCGCTGCTGGTCGGTGCACCGGGTCTCGCCAAGACCCGCTTGGTCGAGACGCTGGGCACCGTCATGGGGTTCAGTTCGAATCGGGTCCAGTTCACGCCCGACCTGATGCCCGCAGACATTCTCGGGTCGGAAGTCCTGGAGACCGCGAATGACGGAACGCGCGGTTTCCGGTTCCTGCAGGGGCCAGTTTTCTGCCAATTGCTGATGGCGGACGAGATTAACCGCGCGAGTCCCAGAACGCAGTCCGCGCTTCTGCAGGCGATGCAGGAGCGGCAAGTGACCATTGCAGGAGAAGAACGCGCCCTGCCACTGCCCTTCCATGTCCTTGCGACCCAGAATCCGATCGAGCAGGAAGGCACGTACCCGCTTCCGGAAGCGCAGCTCGACAGGTTCCTCATGCAGATCGACGTCGGTTATCCGGATCGGGACATGGAAAGGGAAATTCTGCTGGCGACCACGGGCGCGGAAGACGCGGTGTCAGACGCCGTGTTCACGCCGGAGTCCTTGATGTCGGCGCAGCAGCTGGTGCGACGGATGCCGGTCGGCGACCGGGTCGTGGAAACCATACTGTCGCTTGTCCGCTCCGCGCGTCCGGATTCCCCGGAAGCGGCGGACGGGGTCAGCGAATCCGTCAGGTGGGGTCCGGGGCCTCGCGCTGCCCAAGCCCTGATGCTGGCATCGCGCGCGCGCGCGCTCCTTCACGGCCGTTTCGCGCCTTCGATCGGCGACATCGAAGCGCTTGCGCACCCGGTTCTCGTTCACAGGATGTCGCTCGGGTTTTCGGCGCGGGCCGGCGGCCAGTCCCTCGATGACATGATCGAGCGACTCGTGAGAGGCATGGAGGCCGTGGAGGCGGCTGCTTGAGAACTCGGGCAATGGGATTCAGGGAGCATGCCGTCCGCACCGACCGGCGGGATGCCGAGGCGCTCGCCGAGGGAATTCCGCCGTTGCTTGCGCGTGCGCACCGTCTCGCGGCGACTCTTTCTCTCGGCGTGCACGGTCGGCGCCGTTCCGGGTCCGGAGAGGAATTCTGGCAGTATCGTCCCGCAGTCAACGGCGACCTGCTGCGCCAGATCGACTGGCGGAAGTCGGCCCGTTCAGACGAGCACTTTCTTCGCCAGCTCGAGTGGCAGACGTCGCAGTCCGTGACGCTCTGGATCGATCTCGGCCAGTCGATGCAATACTGGAGCAGGAAAGCGGCGGACAGGAAGGCGGACCGCGCGCGGCTCTTGGGCCTCGCACTCGCCATTCTGCTGTCGCGCGCCGGGGAAAAGGTGGGTCTCTTCGATGATCCGGCGCCTGCCGAAACTGGCGAGGTTCAACTGTCGAAACTGGCGCTCTCCCTTCTGCGGACGTCAGCCTCGGACTACGGACTGCCGCCCGAGAAGGAACTGAGGGAAGGCAGCGTCGCCGTGTTCCTTTCCGACTTCCTGGGCGACTGGGACATGCTGGAAGGGGCGCTCGGACGCGTCGCGGAGCAGCGGGTCGCGGGATGCATGCTGCAGATCCTCGACCCGGCCGAAATCGGGTTTCCATTCGACGGCCGCCGGGTATTCGAGAGCATGAACGGGACGCTCAGGTTCGAGACGCTGCGCGCGTCGGCGCTGCGCGACGCCTATGCGCGCCGGCTCGCTGAGCGGCAGTCCGCCCTGCGCCGCCTCGCGGCCCGCCTCGGCTGGCGAGCTTCCGTCCATGTGACGTCCGACCCGCCGCTTGCATCGCTTCTCTGGCTCTACGTTGCGCTGGAGGACGGGTCTTGACCACAGTCGCCGGAATCGGGTTTCTCGAACCCTGGCTCCTCGTTGCGCTCCTCGCGCTGCCGATTCTTTGGTGGCTGCTGCGCGCCGTGCCGCCTTCGCCTCTCACCCTCCGCTTTCCGGCGGTCGTGCTCCTCATGGGCCTGCGCGATGCGGACTCCACGCCCGAGCGGACGCCCTGGTGGCTTCTCCTGCTTCGGCTGACGGCGCTGACGCTGCTGATTGTCGGATTCGCCGGACCGGTCATTAATCCGGAAGACCGCGCCGCAGACAACAAACTGCACGTGGTGGCGCTCGATGCGAGTTGGGCAAGCGCGGCGGACTGGGACAGGCGGCAACAGCGGGTGGCCGAGCTTCTGCGACAGGCGGAAACCGGGGGCCGGCCCGTTGCGCTTGTGCGCTGGACGGATCCGCCGCCTTCCGAGGCGGCGCTCGCATTCACCGCCGGCGTCGACGCGCTCTCGCGCGCCGCCGCGATGAACCCGCTCGCTTGGCGGCCCCGGTACGCGGCCTGGGCGGATGCCCTGGAGAACGCCGCGCACCGCTTCGATACCTTCTGGATAACCGACGGTCTTGCGCACGATGAAGAGTCCCGGGCGCGTCTTGCCGCAATCCTCGCATCGCGCGGCCGGCTGCGGGTGATCGGCGGGAGCGACTCTCAGACCGCGCTCAGGAACCCCCGGATCGACGACGGAAGGCTCGCGGTCACGGCGCTGCGCCTTCCCGGAGGCGAGAGGGAACGCGTCGCAGCCACCGCGTCCGGTCCCGGGCCGGACGGTCTCAACCGGATCCTTGCCCGCGAAGAGGCATGGTTCGAGGATGGTTCGACGGAAACCGAGGTCTCATTCGACCTGCCGACGGAAATCCGGAACCGCGTTCGCCAGATTCGCCTGCTCGGCAGAAGGTCCGCCGGGGCCGTCGTCGTCACCGATGATGCGGTCCGTCGCCGACGCGTGGCGCTCTTCGGCGGCTCGTTGGAGCAGGAGGGTTCTCCGCTCCTCTCTCCCCTGCACTATCTTCGCCAGGCGCTCGGCCCGACTGCCGACATCATCGAGACGGATCTCTCGGATGCGTTGCAGTCGGACCCTGACGTGGTGATCCTCGCGGACGTCGGCAACCTTTCCGCGGACGCAACCGAGCATGTTTCCGCCTGGGTCGCCGATGGAGGGCTGCTGGTGCAGTTCGCGGGGCCCCGCCTCGCATCGAGCGACGTGGGCCGGTTCGAGGAGCACCAACTCCTGCCCGTCCGCCTTCGCGCCGGCGGACGCAGCGTCGGCGGCGCCATGTCCTGGGGAGACCCGAAGCGGCTTCGGGCGTTTCCGCCCGGCAGCCCGTTCTCCGGCCTTCCGGTTCCGGACGATGTCGTGGTCAACCGGCAGGTCATGGCGCAGCCTGACCACCGGCTAGCGGGCCGCGTTCTTGCCAGCCTCCAGGACGGCACGCCGCTGGTTACGGCGCGCGACGAGGGCATGGGCAGAATCGTTCTCTTTCACGTGAGCGCGGACGTGCAGTGGTCGAACCTGCCGATCTCCGGGCTGTTCGTAGACATGCTGAGGCGCCTCGCCGTTTCCGCAGGACAACGGGCCGCGACGGCGCAGGATCTCCTTGGTCAATACTGGACGCCTGTGCGGGTGATCGATGCGTTCGGAATCATCCGCCCGGAAGGTTCGATCGCGGCCGTTGACGGCGCGCTGATTTCCGAAGGGGAGCCCGCTCCGGGAATCCCGCCCGGAGTCTACGCAAGTTCCGACCGTGCGGTCGCCCTGAATGTCCTGCATCCATCGGCCGGTCTCGAACCGGCCGCCTGGCCGGCGGATGTCCGGGTGCTGCCGCTGAACGGCGGGACGGAACTTGACCTGAAGCCCTGGTTCATCGCGGCCGCGCTGCTCCTTCTCTGCGCTGACGCCGCTGCCGTGCTTGTCCTGACGGGGCGCGCCACGCGGCTGATCGGGCCCGCTGCGGCGCTCGCAGTGGCGACGGTGCTGTCGACGTGGGGTCCCGGCAGCGCCGCCGCCGGCGACCGCGAACGGCTGGCCGCGAACAACACGGTTCTCGCGTATGTCATCACGAAAGATCAGAGGCAGGACGCAATCTCCGCCGCAGGCCTGCTTGGACTGTCGACCATTCTGCATCAACGGACGTCCATCGAGCCCGTCGAACCGGTGGCGGTCGACGTCGAGCAGGACGAACTCGCGGTCTACCCACTCCTCTACTGGCCTGTCACTGCCGGGCAGGCTTCGCCGGGCGGTGAAGCCGCCCGCAAGCTGGACAGGTATCTTCGCACCGGAGGCGTGATCCTGTTCGACACTCTCGACTCCGGCGACGGCGGCGCGTCCGAACGGTTCAGGCACTTGCGGCGGCTCACCGCGACTCTCGACATCCCCCCGCTCGAACCCGCGCCCGCCGACCACGTGCTGACGCGCTCGTTCTATCTTCTGCAGGACTTTCCGGGACGCCATGCGGGCTCCGACGTCTGGGTCGAAGCGGCTCCCGCCGATGCTGGAAAACTTGAAGGGGTTCCGTTCAGGAACCTGAACGACGGCGTGTCGCCGGTCATCATCGGCGGCAACGACTGGGCGTCCGCATGGGCAATCGGCCGGGACGGCCGGTTTCTCTTTCCCGTCGGAAGCGGCGCGGCAGGACAAAGGCAGCGCGAACTGGCTTACAGGTTCGGTGTCAATCTGGTCATGTACGTGCTGACCGGCAACTACAAGTCCGACCAGGTTCACGTGCCGGCCCTGCTCGAGCGCCTCGGCCAGTAGGTCGCGTCATGGAGACCAGTCTTGCGCTGACGCCGCTCCTGCCGTTGCCGCTCGTTGCCGTCCTTGCGGCGACGGCGACCGCGTTTGTCGCGCTCGCTTTGTGGCGGAGGCTGGCTGGGTGGTGGCTGCGCGCGCTCGCGGCGGCCGCACTCGTGATCGCCCTCCTCGATCCCGCGATTCGGCGCGAAAACCGGGAGAGGCTCTCAGACGCCGTTTTCGTGGTCCTTGACCGAACCGAAAGCCAGGGGATCTCGGGACGGCCGGAGCAGGTTGCCGCCGCTGCGGGCAGGCTTGCGGAAGACCTGAAGGCGCTCGGCGGGTTCGAGCAGGTGACGGTCGAGGTTCTGAACGATCCCGCGGACGATGCCAGCGGTTCGATGGTCCTGAGCGAACTCGCGTCCGCATCCGCCGATGTCGCGCCGAACCGGATAGCGGGCGCCGTGATCGTGACCGACGGCGTGCTGCACGATGTCGGCGCGCTCGAGGACTTTCCCGGCCCTGTCCATGTCCTTCTCACGGGGCGCCCGACGGACTGGGACCGGAGGATAGAGGTGAAGTCGGCGCCCGCCTACGCGATCGTCGACGAGGAGTTCTCGCTGAGATTTCGCATCGAGGACCGCGGCACCGTTCCCGAAGGCATCCCGGCGACGGCGATGGTGCGCGTCTCACTGAACGGTAACAGGCCGCTGGTTGCGCGCGTCGACGTAGGCCGGGAGTTCGAGTTGCCGGTGACGCTGACCCGGGGCGGGCTCAACGTCTTCCGGCTCCAGGTTTCCGGTGAGGCGGGCGAACTGACCGGCCGCAACAACGAAGTGGTCGTTGCCGTCAACGGCGTCCGCGACCGTCTCAGGGTTCTGCTGGTGTCGGGTCTGCCGTACGCGGGCGAGCGGACCTGGCGCAATCTCCTCAAGTCGGACAGCGCCGTCGACCTCGTGCACTTCACGATTCTGCGTCCTCCTTCGAAGAGCGACGGGGTTCCGGAAAGGGAAATCGCGCTGATCGAATTCCCGACCCGCGAACTGTTTCTCGAAAGGATCGACGACTTCGACCTTATCATCTTCGACCGCTACAAGTTTCTGGGAATTCTGCCCGGCATATACATCGAGAACGTCGCCAGATACGTTCGCGACGGCGGAGCGGTGCTGGTGGCATCCGGCCCGGAACTTGCCGGCGCGCAAAGCCTCTACAGGACGGCGCTGTCCGCGGTTCTGCCAGCCCGACCCACTGCTCTTGTCCTCGAGGAAGCCTACCGTCCGGGAATTACGCCGCACGGTCACCGCCATCCGGTGACGGAAGAACTCGACGCCCTGTCGCCGGCACGGGGGGACGGAGTGCCGATGCCCGGATGGGGGCGCTGGTACAGGCTCGTGGAAGCGGTCCCCGAACGCGGGCACACGGTCATGTCAGGCCCCGAAGGCCTTCCGCTTCTCGTTCTCGACAGGGTTGGTGACGGGCGCATCGCCATGCTGCTGTCCGATCAGGCCTGGCTCTGGACGCGCGGCTACGATGGCGGCGGGCCTCAACTCGAGCTGTTGCGCCGACTCGCGCACTGGTTGATGAAGGAGCCGGATCTGGACGAGGAGAGGCTGGCCGCCACCGCCGTGGGCGAGCGGATTCTGGTGGAAAGAAGGTCCATGATCGACCGGGAGCCCGTGCTCGAGGTGAATACGCCGGACGGTTCCACGTTCGAACTTGCGATGACGGAGGTTGCGCCGGGTCGCTGGAGTGCGGAATTCGCGGGCGACG
This sequence comes from uncultured Amylibacter sp., assembly GCA_963662815.2. Taxonomy (GTDB): domain Bacteria; phylum Pseudomonadota; class Alphaproteobacteria; order Rhodobacterales; family Rhodobacteraceae; genus JAPPHA01. The sequence goes on along the minus strand of CAXXWA010000010.1, from coordinate 50,065 downwards.
AGAGCGGAGTCCACCGCGTTCGCGAGGACGAGTTGACCGAGCTGGTCGTTCTCGGCACGGCGGCGCCCAGGGAGTTCGAAGAAACGCTGACACGGGCAGACACTCTCGCACCGCTTGCCCGGGCGACTGGCGGCAGCGTCGGCCGCGTGCACGTCGACGGCGTGCCGCGCGTCCGCACCGCGAGACCTGGTCGCGTGGCGCATGGCCGGGGCTGGATCGGCGTCACGCCCCGCGATGCCTACGTGACTACCGATGTCCGGCGTCAACCGCTGGCGCCCGCCTGGATTGTGCTGGTCGTTTCTGCCGCGCTGACCATGTCCGCGTGGCGCCTAGAGGGGCGCTGAGTCCGCAGCGGAGCGCGGCGCGCGCGGCAGGCCGGACTTGAGACCGGTGCGCGGCCGGCAGGAAGACCGGCCGGGACCGATTGATGGTCAGTGATCGACGCGGCAGAATAGTTCGTGGTCGGGTGGTCTGCTTGATTTTCGTGTCTGGAAAGACCACTGAACGATTCAGAAGATAATGTTCGGCGCGCGGCGGTCGGCGCAGGGAATCGGCGACGGCCGCTTTAGTCTGGGTACTTTGCTGCGCACCGTTGGCAACTGACATTTTGCCACTGCACGCGAAGGAACGAGTCCAAAACTACAGGAGAGTCAAATGCAAACAGTCAATTCTCGAACGACGGGGTTCGGCTCCGTCCGGCGCATGATCGCCGCAGGTTCGCTGGCGGTCGTCGCGACGGCGGGCGCCGCACCGGCGTCGGCGTCCGGGCATCTCGATGAAATCACCGTCGCGTTCTTTCTCGAATGGCCGATGCCGTTCCAGTACGCGAAGGTGAAGGGCATGTATGACGAGGCGCTCGGCGTCACGGTGAACTGGCGTGCGTTCGATACGGGCACCGCGATGTCGGCGGCCATGGCGTCGGGCGACGTCCATATTGCCGTCAGCCAGGGCGTGCCGCCGTTCGTTGTCGCGACCTCTGCTGGGCAGGATCTTCAGATCGTCGACGTCGCGGTATCCTACTCGGACAATGACAACTGCGTCATCGCCACCGGTCATGAAATCGACAAGGAGAACGTGGACGAGCTTGCCGGAAAGAAAGTTGGCGTTCCGATCGGAACAGCGGCGCACTACGGTTTCCTGAAACAGATGGAACATTTCGGCATTGAAGTCGCGTCGCTCGAAGTCGTCGACATGGCACCCGCGGACAGCGCCGCAGCGCTTGCGCAGGGGTCTCTCGACATGGCCTGCGGCTGGGGCGGCGCCCTGAGGCGCATGCTGGAGCACGGCAACGTCCTTTTGACGGGTGCCGAAAAGGAAGAACTCGGAATTCACGTCTTCGACGTGACGTCGGCTCCGGCTGAATTCGTCGAGGAAAACCCGGAACTGATCTCGAAGTTCGTCGCGGTCACGGCCGAAATGAACGCGATGTGGAAGTCCGGCGAAAACACTGCGGAAATGCTTCCCGTGATCGCCGTGGACGCGGGCAACGACGAGGAATCCTCGGCAGCGACCCTTGCGACGTTCGAATTCCCGTCAGTGGAAGAGCAGCTCTCCAAGAAATGGCTCGGCGGCGGAACGCAGGCCTTCCTGAAGGAGGTTGCAGACTTCTTCGTCTCGACCGGGAACATCCCCTCTGCGCGGGAAACCTACGAGGGCGCGGTCAATTCCGGCCCGCTTGCCGCAACGCAATAGATCAGGAAAATGCCGCAGCGGAATATCCGCTGCGGCGACCACGACGCTTCGGGAAGCCTGGCAATGAACGGTCTCAACATCGACAACGTCTCCATGCGGTTCGAACTCGCGAACGGCAGCCATGTACAGGCGCTCCAGGACGTCAGCCTCCTTATCAAGAGCGGCGAAATCGTCTCGGTCCTCGGTCCGTCGGGCTGCGGAAAGACGACGCTCCTCAACATCGTGGCCGGGTTTCTGGCGCCGACCGAGGGCAGGGTGGAACTCAACGGCGAGCAGGTGGCCGGCCCCGGTTCGGAGCGCGGCATGGTCTTTCAGCAGGGCGCCCTGTTCGAATGGATGAATGTCAGCGAGAACGTCGCGTTCGGCCCGAACATGAAGCGCATGCCGAAGGCGGAGCGAAACGCGATCGTCGATCATCTTCTCGAGACCGTCGGGCTTCAGGACTTCAAGGAAAAGGCGGTCTACGAACTGTCGGGCGGCATGCAGCAGCGCGTCGCGCTCGCGAGGTGCCTGGCGAACGAACCCGATGTCATCCTGATGGACGAGCCGCTCGGGGCGCTTGACGCGCTGACGCGCGAGAAGATGCAGGGGCTGGTTCTGAAGATCTGGAAGGAAACCGGCAAGACGATCATCCTCATCACGCATTCGGTCGAGGAAGCGCTCCTGCTCGGGGAGCGGCTTCTCGTCATGGCGCCGAGGCCCGGACGAATTCACAGGGAATACCGGCTGCCGTTCGCGGAAAAGGGAGTGGGAGCCGATCTCCGCGAGGTCAAGAAGATCGATGGCTACGGGGAAACCCGGGAAGAGATACTGTCGATGATCTGGGACATGGAAGAGGAAATCATGGGCCGGAAGGAGGCTGCGGGATGATCATTGCCGCCATCTATGTCGTCGGGTTCGCCGCAGCGTTCCTGGTTGTGCGCCTCGTTTCGAGGTTCATGTCGTCCCGTAAGGACTTCACGTCGCTGAAGACGGTGACGTTCGGAGACGAAAGCACGGTGAAGCCCGACCGTGCGGCCACGGTCATTTCCGTAGTCGGAATCTTCCTGATTTGGGGGGCCTTTACGGGATCGAGCATCACCCCGATTCATGTCCCGGGGCCGTTCATCGGAGAGACGTCCTTCGAATACACGGCCGAGAATGCCGACGGCGAAACCGATGATGCGACGGTTCGCGTTCTCGTCCACCGGGTCGGGGAAAAGGTAGCCGCCCCCGAGCTTGCCGGCGACGATGCGGGGTTTGCCAGGAATGACTCGGCGACGGTTCAGGCCTGGCGAAGCGGGCTCATAAGAACGTCGCGGAATGACGAAGGGTCCGACGATGAAGGCTTCCGGGTCGTTGCTGTCAACGGCCAGCCGATCTCTCCGGGGCTGACTGTCGAGGTTGACGACGGGAACGTCTCGATGACGCCGAAGGGCACGCTCAGTTTCGAGCCGACGAAGGGCTGGCAAATGGAGAAGATATGGCTGCCTCCGCCGGAGGAAGTCTGGAACCGCCTCGTCGAAATCGCCAGCGAAGGCTATCGCAACTTCACTCTCGTCGAGCACCTAGGCTGGTCGCTCCTGCGCGTGGTCGCCGGCTTTCTGCTCGGCTCTCTTGTCGGCATCCCGCTCGGATATGCGATGGGCCTTTCGAACTGGTTCCGGGGCTGGTTCGACCCGATAGTCGAGTTCATGCGGCCGGTTCCGCCGCTTGCGCTCATTCCGCTCGTGATCATCTGGTTCGGCATCGACGAGACCGGCAAGATCGTTCTCCTGTTTCTCGCCGCCCTCTGGATCATGACAATCGCGGCGCGGGCGGGCGTTTCGGGCGTGAACATCTCGAAAATCCACGCTGCGTATTCCCTTGGCGCGTCCCGCTGGCAGATCATGCGCCACGTGATCGTGCCGAACTCGCTCCCGGGAGATCTTCACCGGCGCGCGGGTCGCGATGGGAGTGTGCTGGGGCACCGTCGTTGCTGCCGAACTCGTCGCCGCGGAAAAGGGCGCCGGGCAGATGATCGTGGCGGCATCGAAGTTTCAGCTGACCGACATCGTGATCATGGGAATCGTGCTCATCGGCATTATCGGCTATGGCATCGACATCCTGATGCGCGCCATGGAACGCGTTCTCGTGCCTTGGAAGGGTCGATCCTGATCTTGCTGCCCTCGCAAGACATCCTGCCCTGAATCCGCGATGGCGCACGTCCGCTCTCGCCGCGACCTCGTGGACGGTCTTCCGATCGGCCATGCGTCGAACAACGCGGAAGAGTCTTGCGGTCGCCAGACTTGACGATGCAGGAAATTTTGTCTCAATCGAATTGTCCCGATCTGTCCGGCTTCCATTGTCCGAGCCTGCAATGAACGCGCGAGTTCCGCGTTGCTGCCAGGTTCTTGTGCGCACAAGTGGACACGGCCCAGCCAAAACCGCGGAGTGTACGCCATGGGATCCGTCGCTGACAGAATCGCAAGGAAAATCATCTCGGCGAGCAAGTCGAGGGTTGTGGATCTGGCGAGCTGGCGGGAAGGTCGGAAGATTGCAATTGAAGCCTTTCTCGGTCGCGACGGCCGGATTTCCCGAACATCCTCGGATCGTGATCCTTGCTATGCCCAGTACGCATTGGGGCAGAACTTCGCTTCTATCTTGTCGGAATTCATTTCCGGAATGCGAGAAGCGAAGGATTTCGCCCGGATCGTGGGCGATGCCGAAGACGAATATTGGCCGAGCGGACCGCCAATGAGCCCGTTGACCAAAAGCTACTTCACCATGTGGGCAATGTTCGATGTCCGGTTCGGGAGCAGCTCAGAAACCATCGGCACTTGCATTCTGCGCAGCGCACCCGGGATCGGGTGCCCGTCCTGGCTGGCGGACACCGTTGAGCGCATGCAGCAGTCGAGGATGGGTTTTTTCGTGCATTGCGGCAGAGATGACGGGGGAGTTCTGCTGCGAGAGGTCGGCACGCGGGAGATCATTTCCTGCGCTGTTCCCGCCGGGTATAATGGCCTCAAGGGGCAGATCTGGTTCGTGCGCGTGCTTCCGCCGCCCAACCGATTGTGCCGCCAGCACATCGTGTTCAATACGCCCTACGTAATCCGGCGCTATCCCGAAAGCGCATTTGTGGACTATCTGGGGCGCGAGCTCGTGCGGATGGCGGAGAACTCTGATCCTAACTGGAGGGATGATGCGTATGGCCAACTGATGAAGTACGGCCCGAACCCCAACCATTGGAACGAGTACATCGTTTGCGCGTACTCGGATCACAAACACGAGGTGATCTTTCTGACTGGCATCCCTGACATCCGGGAAAGTCTTCCTCACGCTTAGCCCTATCAAGTACACAAGTCTGCATTGCAACGGGTTCTTTCCGGTTTCCGCAGTGGGTGCTGCCGACTCGATTAGCCCGGAACCCGGATTCATGGCCGATTTCGTGACTCAGCACGGCGCTTATCAGCCGCGTCAGGCCGTGCCACATGACCTGGTTGCCGGGATCCGGATCGCCCTTCCTATCCGGTAGCCAAAGAGATGCACGACCAGGCGCACCGCGTCGCCGAGCCGCTCCGGCGCCGGCGTTCAGTCGGCCTAAAGGCGACATCAAGATCGGCGCATTGTCTCGGAAGTGCCTAACCAACGGATCCCGGACTGGGAAATCATGACAAGCAAAGTTGCCGCATGGCAGGAACAACGCAACACTTCCGCGAAGCCCGTCAATTGGCAGTTCTGGACCGAGGGCGTCCGAATCAAGCGGAAGTCACCGTACCCATCAATGCAACATGTCAGGAAACCAAGAGGCACATCTACAACGGGTCCAGTTGGCTGGCATCCACCTATCAAGTTGCGACATGGCTGGCATCCCTGTCGGGCGAATAAATGTCCAAGATGTTCCAGTGGCCGGTCGTTGGAGTCGGATTGTTGATCATCGGGACGTCCAGAACCGTCGGTCGGCCTGAAGCAATGGCGTCCTTCAACGCCGGAAAGAGTTCGTCCGCCGCGCTGATGCGGACACCGTGCGCCCCGTAGGCTCGCGCTATTTCAGCATATCCTGGTCCATTTGTCGGCGCATCTGGCGGACCGGGAAATGTCGTGCCGTAGGTCAAGCCGTAATGTGCCTTTTGCAGGCCGGCGATTGTACCGAAGGCATTGTTGTTCATGACCAGCCAAACAATCCCGAGGTCGAGCTCGACGGCAGTGGCCAACATCGAAGGGTTCTGCCCAAAGCCGCCATCCCCCACCAAGCTGATTACAACGCGATCCGGTACGGCGAGCTTCGCGCCGATTGCGCCCGGCGGGCCAAATCCCATCGTTGCGAAACCGCCAGGCGTAAGGATGGAGCCCGGAGAGAGAATATCGAATTGCTGACCAACGCCGTTCTTGTTCCAGCCAACGTCGGTCGTGATGATGGCATCCTCTGGCAGCGCCTTTCGAGCATCTGCGAGGATGCGCTCGGGCATCATGGGAAAGGCGCTGCTTTCCGCCATCTCGCGGTTGTCTTCCTTGAATGCAGCACGGAACTCGGAAATCTCGGCAACCTTGGCGTCCCGGTCGATTCCGTTGGGATACATCTCCTTTGCCACCCTGGTCAGAACACGCAGTGCCGCTTTTGCGTCCGCTACGACCCCGACCTCGGTCGGATAGTTGCGTCCTATTTCCTGGGGTTCGATATCAATGTGGATCAACTTCGTCGAATCCGTTTTTCCACCGATGTCGAAAGTGAATCCGGGATACCAGCTGGAGCAGTCTGCCTCCTTGAAACGGGTGCCCAAGGCGAAAACGTAATCGGCGTCAAGACAGGACTGGTTGACCAAAGCGGTTCCCCAGAAGCCTGTCATTCCCATTACCAGCGGGTGATCATCCCGGAGAGCGCCTTTCCCCATCAACGAATGCGCGACAGGCAGGCCCATATGCTCTACAAATCCGCGCAACTCTTCGCTAGCCTGAGCCAGGAGGATGCCGCCACCCACGTAAGCGACCGGCCTTTCCGCCCTCGCCAACTTCTCCACGATCTCCCGCGCGACCAGACTGTCGATGGAAGGCTTCTTCAGCGCGCGTGTATTCTTGGCGACCCGTTTGAAGCTGTCCGCGGAAATACGCTGGCTAAAGATGTCCATGGGCACATTGATCAGCACCGGCCCGGGTTGCCCTGACTCGGCAAGATGGAATCCCTTTTCGAGAATCTCTGCCATCAAATCCGCGCGGTCCACCCGCCATGCCCGTTTGACGAATGGACGGTAGATTTCCCATTGTGCGGCATCGGCGTGAAGGTTCACCTCCTGATGAGGATGTTTGCCATAGTAGTGCGTCGGTATGTCACCCGCGATTACCACCATCGGAATGCAGTCGAGCGCGGCATTGGCTACACCGGTGGCGCAGTTAGTCAAACCCGGTGACAGATGCGACAAGACCACGGATGCACGCCCTTGCACGCGCGCGTAGGCATCGGCAGCATGACTGGCAATTTGTTCATGGCGAACGGTGACGAATTCGACGGGGCTATCGGCCAACGCAGACAGCACCGCAATGTTGGTATGTCCGCAAAGCCCGAACACATGTCGAATCCCGCGTCGTTCGAGGAAGTCGACGATGTGCTCTGCGACAGTCTTTTCCCGTACCTTTGTGCCATCCATCACGCAACCTCCCTGCCGTAAAACTCTCCGAATAGCTCATCCTCCCTCGGCCGGTCTTCCGGAATTGGCCGTGCAACCCAAGTGTAGTTCATCATGTGCTTCATGGTGACGTTCTCGTTGGTGATGTTGCCGCCCCAGATCCCGCAACCAAGACTCGAGGTCATGGGCATGCCATTGGACCAGGCACCGGCGTTTGCCTTTGATTGCGGTTGCCGGACCATGATTCGGCTGACAGGGGCTGCGCGTGCAAGCGCATCAATGTGGCTGTCATCGTGAGAATATATTCCGCAGGAATGGCCCTTGCCGCCGACTTCAAGGATTCGGCAAACGATTTCGAGGGCGTCGTCAAACGTGTCGAAATGATAAAGCGCCATGAGCGTAGTCAACTTCTCTTTCGAAAACTTGTGCTGTGGTCCGATCTGATCCTGGTTCTCGACCATCAGGAACTTTCGATCCTTCGGGACAGAGAACCCTGCGACACCAGCAGTTTGCTGTGGGCGACAGGCAATCGTAGAAAACGTCCTGTTGCCATTCTCGTCCCACATTGCTGTTTCGAGAAGGGCCTTTTCCTTTTCGTTGCAGAGATAGCCGCCTTCCTCGACCAGCGCGGCAACCATCCGATCATAAATTGACTTCTGGATGATGACATTTCCGTCTGCCGAACAGCCCGATCCGAAATCCGACATCTTGGACATGCGCGTATTTGCCGCAGCAATCTTGATGTCGGCCGTCTCGTCAATGATGATCGAGGAGTTGCCCGCACCAACGCCATAGGCCGGTTTTCCGCTGGAATAAGCCGCGCGAACCATTGGCTGGCCCCCCGTCGCCAAAGTCAGATCTGTGGCAGACATCAGGTATTGCGTCAGCGGGATCGTGGGTTTCCGAATTGCCTGGAACAAGTCTTCGGGTGCGCCTGCTGCACGGCAGGCAGAGCGCATCACCTTGGTCATCCCGTAGGTAGTTTGGGCGGTGCGCGGATGAGGTGTGAAAATGACTGCGTTACGTGCTTTCGCGGCATAGATGCCGGTCACGGGAGGCGTCAATGCAGGGTTGGTCATCGGGATCAGTGACGTGATCACTCCTGCGGGCTTGGCATATTTCACGAGGCCCTTGGCTTCGTCTACCGCGACGATACCGGTCGAAGGCGTGCGCAGAACGTCTCGCAGAACCATGTGGATCTTGAATCGCTTGGCAGGCCGCCCCTCGCGATCACCGATTCCGCTTTCGTCCACGCCCTGCTGAGCCAGACGGGTGAAGGTTTTCTCGTTGCTGGCAAACCAGCCGATCGATCGAGCGAGCCTGTCCAGGTCCTGCTCTCTCCAGTCCTCGATTCCGGCCATCGCCTTGCGCGCAACCGCGATCATTCCGTCGGCCAGCGTGCGTTCTTCCTTTGTCAAGTCTCGAGCCATTTGGTTCCTCTTGGGGGCTGGAGTTTCAGGCCGCTTCGGCATGGATCAAGCGGCGTTTGGAACGGGCGGACCCAAAGGTCCGTTTGGCGTGGGTCAGGCAGCGGCGGGCATGTTCCTCGTAGCCGAGTTCCGCAACACGTGCCTGATTGGGCAGCTCAATCGAGTAGTCTACCGGGGGGCAACGCTCGACGATTCCCGCGAAATCGATCCAGCCTTCGCTGGGGTAGAGCCGTGCGTCACGGGCAAGCTGGATCATGCCCTCGCGCGTGTCGGCTATGCCGGGCAGGCAGTCGGAAATATGGATTGAATGCAACCATTCGTGCGGCACATGCAGAAGTTCGCCCAGATCGACCCGAGACAAATGCAAGTAGAGTGTGTCAACCAGGATGCCGCCGTTGGGCCGATCCGCCGCGCGTACAATGTCAAGCACCTCGTCCAGGGTGCGCAACCGCGAGAATGACGGAAACTCCAAATCTACGGTTATCCCGTAAGGCGCAGCCAGATCGCAGGTTTCGGCATAGACATCCAGAAGGAAGTTCCGGTCATCCCGCCGCTTCGTCCAAGCCGACATGATCATGTGCCGTGCGCCGAGCTCGCCGCCCAATTCAAGTGCCGGTTCGAAGTCACGCGGGTCGCAATCCTCGGTGATCCGGGCAAGCTCTATGTCCAGAATTCTTAGACCCGTTGTCTGCAGTGCCGTCTTGGTGGCCAGTACCTGACTCCGGTCCAAGGGCGAGTGCGTGAATTCATCGGGCACATTCATGGTGATGAAGCGGGGGCTGACGGCGTCGTAACCGGCGCGAGCTGCCACATAGACGAGCTCCGCCGGAGTGCAATTGATCAGCGTCAGATGCGCCAACGAATAGAGTGGTTTCCCTGCATTTGGGGCCTCTCCGACCGGCATGAGTTCCGCCTCCAGGCGCATGAATCTATTTTATCATATGATATATATAATATCGGAGATTTTGTAAATCATCAATTTTAACTTGCACTCTCCCGCTCGAACTCGCTCATCAAGAAAGCGCAAGAATTGGTCAGCAGGAATTCCTCCAGCTCGTCGCGGCGCCTAAATCGGACAGGTAAAGCGACATCTGGAACGAACCAGCCCCTCCATGGCGAGCTTGGGCAAATCAAGCTGGGCGGGGTACGCATCGGAGCGACTCCCCTTTCCGGCGCTCGCGAGGAGAAGCGGGAACCTGGTTGAACCGCAATACTTCCCGTCATCGGCAGTGATTTCAGAATGCACGCGCGCGAGTTCCTTGCAGCTCTATCCGAAATCCGGATCAGGACGCGGAAACCGCCCATTCGACACTCGCACTGACTTCCGAAATCCCTTTGCCGAAAGACGGGCGGCTTGGCGAAATTCGCCGGGATTCAAGCTAAACTTTGACCCATGCACCGCCCTCGTTGTTCGACCGTACCGTGGCATCGACGAATCGCACGCCCGCCGCTCCATCGGCAACATCCGGCATATCAAGCCAACCTGCCGGCACTTCGCGGCCGTCCCGGCGCGCGGCAACGGCCATGGCAAACTCGTTGTAGAGATTGCCCCACGCCTCGATTATGCCTTCTGGAAAGCCGCGCGCAGCGCGCACCAACCGTTCGGTTCGGGGCGAAACCCCGTGACCATGGCCCCTGCTGATCACGCGATCGGGTTCGCCAAAGCGATTGAACTTGAGGCGGTCGCAGTCTTCAAGATCCCATTCGAGGCCGCCGTCGGAACCGAAGATCCGCAAACGGAGGCCGGCTCGATTGCCCGGTGCCAGCCGCGTTGCCATCAAGGTGCCGGGCACGCTGTCCCCATGTTTCGTCCAGGCAAAAAAGGTATCTTCCAACGGTTTCGGCGCTCCGCAGACGTGGAATTCGGACCGCAGATGCGTAAGGGCCAAGCGGCTGACATACCCGGCTAGATGGGCAGCATGCGTGCCGATGTCGCCCACGCAACTTGTCTTGCCAGACTTTGCTGGATCCAGCCGCCATTTCACATGCGGTGCGGCGGCTACATTTTCAGGTGTCATCCAGTCCTGCATGAACTCGACGTGGATCTGGTTGATTCGACCCGCACCGCCCTCTGCCACGATTTCGCGCGCCTGTCGGATCATCGGAAAACAGGACATCACGTAGGACACGCCAAAGACGCAACCGGTATCGCGGGTCAGTCCAACCAGCACCTCGGCCTCGGACACGTCGTTCACGATCGGCTTGTCGCAAAGGATGTCGATACCAACATCAAGGAACGCCTTGGCCGCGGCAAAGTGTACATGGTTGGGCGTCGTGATCATCACGGCATCTACGCCATCCGGCCGCGCTGCCTCCGTCAATGCCATTTCCTCGAACGAAGCGTAGCAGCGCTCTTCCGGCAAGAACCATGTGCCCGCCGCAGCCTTGCTGCGCAACGGATCGGAAGAGAACGCTCCCGCCACAATTTCCCAACGGCCAGTCATGCGTGCGGCTGCCGCCTGCATGCCGGAAATGCGGCCGCCGCCCACAACGCCAAGGCGCAGCCGGCGGGACAAACCGGGGAACGGGCCGTCCCGATCAAGTGATTCTGACAGAAGCAAGCATCTTGTCCTTATTCGGGAGGTGTTGCGCCGTCGGGCAACATCTCGACTGCAAGGAAGACCGACGGCGTGATCGTCTCGAATTGGTGCCAGGGGTAATTGCCGTTGTCGTCGTACATCGGGCGATGCGTGGTTCCCGGCGCCATCAACTCTTCGAGATAGAGTGTCTCGACATCCCGCTCCCGGCATTGCTGCATTTTGCCCACGCCGACTATCTGAGTGTGCACTTCGCGGAATCCAGGCACCGGGCAAAAAGCGTGATCGCGATGCAACCCGACGTTCAGCGGTACGGTGGCTGAATGGTAAAGCGTGAAACCGAATTGCCCATCCCAGACCTTCGGCGACATGTAGTGTCCGACCCCGCGCAGCCGTTCCTCACCGCGAACTTCGAAGGCGGAAGGCCAGGTTTCGCGAATCTGCGCCAAAAGGGAAGCCTCATCTTCATGCTCCGCAAAGCGTTCGATCAGGACAGCGTGCGAAACCCCCTCCATCATGGTTTCCCGCAAAACCACCGACTGCAGCGGCCCCAGTGCCTGTTCTCGGACGCGAATTGGCTGGCATGACAAGTTGAGCACGATGGTCTTGCCGGTAATCCTGTGTGCGGATTCGTCCTTGACGATGCAAAGGGTGAAAAACGGTTCGCCAATGTCGATTGTTCGGGTGCCCATGGGTCAACCTTCAGGAAAACTCTCCGGCAGGATATCCGGAATCGTTGAACGGGAGGAGATCTCTGCGAATTGCCCTGCCGCCTGACTATTGAGGATTCCCGACATCACCTCAAGCACGTGGTAGGCCAGCTCCCCCGAGCACCGTGGCGTTCGGCCATGGGAAATGGCGTCGGCCATTTCGATCAAGCCGACACCGCGGCTGTCTTCGTTGATGCCATGTGTGTTTTCTGCCGTCTGCCAGGTTTCACGTCCAACAAGGCGCGGCTTATGGGTCCAGCGCGAGGTCGCGCGCGTCCGCCACCAGACTTCGCCGTTAAAGTTGTTCGCACCGTCCGTCGGGTCGGGATCCGGTATGCAAATCGTGCCCTCGGTACCGTAGATCTCGAATCGCGGCGTCTCGCTGTCCCAGACGTCGAAGCTCATGGTCATCGAGCCGATGGCCCCGTTTTCGAATTCCAGCATTCCTTGCACATGAGTGTCGACCTCGACATCCATCCACACGCCGCTGCGCGGACCGTTCTCGATCATGCGGCGATCGAAGGCACGGTTCGACATTCCGCAGGCCCGCGAGATGGGGCCGAGCAAGAACACCATGGCCGAAAGGTAGTACGGCCCGAGATCCAGCATTGGCCCACCGCCGATCTGATAATAAAAATCCGGGTTCGGATTGTGCCGCTCCGTCCCGTGAGAGCCGACGAATGCCGCACAGCCGGTGGGTGTCCCGATCCGGCCCTCATCCAGAAGCTTGCGCACGGTTTGCCAACGCCCACCCAGAAACGTGTCCGGTGCGTTTCCGACTGTCAGTCCCTTGGACGCCGCGAGGTCCAGTATGCGGCGCCCATCGGCCAGGTCACTGGCCAGCGGCTTCTCGGAATAGACATGCTTGCCTGCCTCCAGAGCCGCCAGCGAAACGTCGGCGTGGGCAGCAGGGACCGTCAGGTTCAGGATGCCGTCGATGTCGGGACCAGCAATGATCTCCTCAGGCGGGGCCACGCGGGATACGCTGTATGCGTCCGCCTTGGCACGACTCTCTGCCAGGTCGAGACTCCCGCACGCCACGACATCGACCTGCGGGTACCTGCTTAGTGTCTTGAGATAGATGTCGCTAATGCGTCCAGTGCCGATCAGGCCGACACGGAAGGGATCCACGGGCTCACTCATCGTTCCCCTGCGGCTCATGTCCCGGCAGGTATTCCGGGGGCATTGGCCCCTTGTTGCGCCCCCCCTGCTGCATCTGCTCCCACCCGTGCGCGAGGATGCCAACCGAGCGGCTGAGACAGAACAGACCGCGAGACAGCGTCGGCGGGAAGCCCAACTCGCAGAAAACCACCGCCGTGGCACCGTCGACGTTCATGGCAATCGGCGTGCCGCGTTGCGCACCGATCTCTGCTTGTACGGCCTCGCCAATGTCGGCAAAGCGGCCTGACACCGTGCCGGCTTCTGCCGCAGTTCGAACTAGCGTCAACAGGCGCGGTGCGCGCGGGTCGACGTGTTTGTGAAACCGGTGGCCGAAGCCCGAGACAATCCTGCCGAAGGTCTCACGCCACGCAGCAATGCCCTCTCGCGTTGCCGTTTCGAGATCGGAATCATCTTCCATGCGCTTGGCAATGTCGAGGTAGAGTTCAGCGCATTGCTCGCCCGCCCCGCCATGCACGTCGCCCAACATGTTGACTCCCGTAGCCATCACGTTGTTCAACCCGACCCCGCATGTCGCCGCCATCCGCGCGGCCGCAATCGAGGGGGCTTGCGGCCCATGGTCAACGCCCGCCACCAATGCGGTTTCCAATAGTGCCGCCTCTTCCACCGAGGGCAAGTCTCCTCGGGTCATCAACCAGATCATTTGGCCGAAACCGACGATGCCAATCAGGTCTTCGATCCGCCGCCCTCGTATGGCTATCCGTCCCGGCGCCATGTCGATTATCGAAGTTCGCCACCAACGGCGGACGGTTTCCGCGTCTGAGTTCATGCCGCATCCACTTCCGCGAGATATTGATTTTGGGCAGCAAGCCGGATGGGTGCGTTGCGCGCGCCATATCCCTGATATCCGCCCTTTCGTTGCACGATTTCGAAAAAGAACCCGCCCCAGATTGGTGTCGAGTAGATTTGGAAATACTCTCCCTGCCCGTCGCAGTCGAAGAGGATGTGACCTCTTCTGAGTCGTCCGATCATCTCGTTTCCAAGTCCGAACCGAACACTTAGATCGTCATAGTAGGACCTTGCGATGGCGAGGCGTTCGAATCCGGACTCCGCAAGCTGATCGGATGTCTCGAAAATGTCGTCGCTCAAAAAGGCAACATGTTGCACGCCAGCTCCCAAGCCCTGGGCCAGGAAGGCCCCTGCGAATGTTCGCTGCTCACTTGCGCCATTGAGATTCAACCGCACCTCGCCCTCGGGACTGGCGAGCGCCTGGCTGTGGATGACGCCCGAAGGGTCGGTCACGTCCACAACCGCAGCTTTCTCCATCTCGAATGTCGAGAGGTAATAGGTAAGCCAGCTATGCATTTCTTCGAAATGCATGGTCTGAGCTATGTGATCAATCCGGCGCAGGCCGGCGGGCTGCGCGGCCACCGACTTGGAAACCGGATCGAACTCGATGTCCCACACACGGTGCAGGTCGGAGTTCTCGTCAATGAAATGCACCACCGAGCCGCCGACGCCCTTGATTGCTGGTATGTCCAATTCGCCCGTACCTACTCGTTGCGAGAATGCGGGTGCGCCGAGGCATGTGGCGCGGGCGACCGTCTGATCGGCATCCTTGACCCGTAGTCCCATGTCGCAAACGCACGGCCCATGCTGTGTCAGGGCCTCGGCAGCAAACCCCCTGGACTCGGAGTTGATTACGATATTGACAGCGCCCTGCCGCCAGAGTTCGACGGCCTTTGAAACGTGTTGGCGTTCCCTGCGGAAACACAGAGTGCACAGGAGAGCGACAAGTTCCTCACGGCTGGAGCTGTCGACGGCAAATTCGATGAATTCGACACCCGTCGGGTAGACACGCGGCGGCAGATCCGGCGCCGGACGCGGCAACGCCGGCTCTGTTTGCGCCACGTCGTCAAGAAGCGAGACCAACGCGCGATAACCGTCGCGAGCGTAGCTGTCACGTCTTCTTTTCGCCGCGTCATCAATTTGCGCTATTGTCCACGGACCAACATAGCCCGACCGCGCGACTATCCGCACGAAACTCTCGAGGTTCAGCCCGCCCAGCCCCGGTAGCAGCCCGAACTGGTTCTTCACATCCGTGATATCGAGTTCAAGTGAAGGGGCATCGGACAGTTGGACGTGGAAGATTCTCTCACCGGATATATTGCGCAGACGTGCTGCCTGTCCGCCGCCTGCCAACGAAAGGAAAGAATTCAGCGCAAGGCCGAGATGCGGGCTGTCAATCGCCTCAACAAGTTCCAGTGCCTGCAGTTCGCTCCTTACGTACCGACCCCACGGCAGCGCGATCAGCGCGGCGCGGAATCCTGCCTTCCCCACGCGGTCAGCGAGTGCGCGCAGGTCCTCCACGAACGCGTTCAAGTCTCCGGAACCAGCCTCGCGTGCACTTGTCCTGACTAGGAGAGTCCTGGCGCCGAGCGCCTCCATGAAGTCCAAGCTGCGATCAAGCCTTGTGCAGGCTGCACTGTTCTCCGTGCCCGACAACCCTTCGAAGGAATGAAGCGGCCAGAAGGCATCAGTCGCAAGTTCAAGCGCCTCGGCTTTCGCCCTGGCGCCTTCTGCGCTTCCCGGAAAACCCGCCAGGTCCGGTTCATGAAGTTCGATCCCTGTGAAACCAGCCGCCGCGATGGTTTCAAGCTTTGTCGAAAGATCACCCGGAACGACCGCCGCCGCGATGGAAAGCAGCGTCAACCTTGGTATCCGAAAACCCGCGGCAACCACAGAACCACGCCGGGGCTGAGCATCAGGAAAACGAGCGCAGCGACGAGCACGGCCAGGAAGGACCAGACCTCGCGGATGATTTCCTTCAGGGGAATGCCCGTTACCGCGTTTATGACGAAGAGCAGGATACCGTAGGGCGGCGTAATGAGGCCGATCATCGAATTGACCACAATCAGCACGCCGAAATGCACGAGATCAATGCCAAGAGCCTGTGCCGTCGGGACGAACAACGGCACGATAACGAGAATGATCGTCGTGGCATCCAGCACGCACCCTAGAAACAACACGAACACGTTGACGAAGATCAGGAAAACCAGCGGATGTACATTGAGTCCGGTCAGCGCAGAAGACAGCATTGCCGGGATGTTTTCCGAGATGACGACAAAGTTGAGGATCAACGCACCACCGATCACGACTCCCACGGCAGCCGATGAGCGGGCACTTTCAACAAGGATCTCGTAAAGCGACTTGATGGACAGGGCGCGATAGAACAGCCCCGCCAGCAGGAGAGCGTAAAACGCCGCAACGGCAGCGGCCTCTGTGGGCGTCGTAACTCCGCCATAGATGCCGTAGAGCAGAATCACGGGCATCAGAAGCGCCGGAAAGGCGTTGCCGGTGACGCGCGGCAGATCCCTCAACGGCACGGGGGATTCCATGGCGAACCCGCGCCGCGTCGAGATCACGTAGTTCATTGCCATAAGAACCGCTCCCATCACCAGCCCCGGCACAATCCCCGCCAGGAAGAGCGCGCCGATCGAGGCATTCGACACCAGGGCATAAAGCACCATCGGGATCGAGGGCGGGATGATCGGTCCGATCGTGGCTGTCGCGGCGGTGATCGCAGCAGCATAGCCACGCGAATATCGCCCTTCCTTCGTCATCATTCCGATGATGATCTTGCCGATTCCGGCAGCATCGGCCACGGCAGACCCCGACATTCCCGAAAAGATCAGGGAGGCCATGACGTTCACATGTCCGAGCCCTCCCCTGAACCGGCCGACGACCGCGATGCAGAAGTTCAGCAACCGGTCACTGATCGTGCCTGCATTCATGATGTTTGCAGCCACGATGAACAGCGGCACAGCCAGCAGGATGAAGCTCTTGTAGAGGCCCTGCAGAATCTTCTCGCCAGTCAGCGCCAGATCCATGCCATTCATGCCCAGATAGACCAGCGATGCCAACATGATCGAATAACCGATCGGCGTTCCGATTCCGGCAAGACCGAATAGCGTGATTAGGCAGAGTGCAAGTTCGATGCTCATGTTACGTCACCCCAGTTCGGGTTGCGGGCGGCTCAAGTTCCTAACCCGGGATCTCGTGATCCCGGTCCGGTGGCCCGTTGCGCAGGATGTCGGCGAACCGCCAGGAGTAGCGAATGATGATTGCAACCATGAAGATCGCGTAGATTGAAAAAATCGTGCGCATGGGAATTTTCGTGCCGGTAAAGGGATTTTCCACCGTCGTGGTCTTCCGGATCTTCATCCAGTCGATGTAGTCCCATGTCGGCAACAGCGCCCAACCCATTCCGACAATGATGGATGCACAGGTGACTAACGCCAGCACTTGCCGCACCTTTCGCGGAGCGGCGAGATAGAAAATATCGAATGTAACGTGGTCCCTTTCGCGGACCTGAAACGCGCAACCGAAGAAGACGATCCAGACCCAGAGAATCAGGCATAGCTCGAGCGTCCAGCCAAAGGGCGTCAGCAGCACGTAGCGCGAGAAGATCTGCAAAAGAAATGTAAGGAACACCGCCGCCAACATCGTGGCGCTGATGAATTCAGTGCCGCGGGTGAACCAATTCCTGAAATCTTTCATTGTCCGGTTCCCCCGCGGCTGAATCGCTGCTCAATTCCCGAGCGCGTTGATTTTCTCTAGGACACCTTCGGGCCAAGCGGCAGCGGCTTCGCCGCCGACATATTGGGCCTGGACGTGCTCGCGGAACGCCTTGAGGTCGGGCGAGTAAATCTCCACGCCTTGGCTGCGAATGAACTCGGCAAGGCTGTTTTCCTTGTCGAGTTGCTTGAGCCGGCCGTAGGCGGATGCTGCGTCTGCCGCCCGCTGAACGGTCAACTGCTGTTCAGGTGTCAGCTCGTCCCACGTCGCCTTTGAAAACGCGATGTAGTTGAGGTCCACCAAATGCGAGGTCAGCACGATCTGCTTGGTGACCTCGTAGAACTTGGCATCAACCACGGTCGGCAGCGGGTTGTCCTGCCCGTCGACGGCACCGGTCGAGAGCGCGGTATAGACCTCGGTGAAGGCCATCGGCGTGGGCGATGCGCCAAGCGCCTTGCCTAGAAACTGCCATGCATCGGTGCCGGGCATCCTCAGGTTCACGCCAGCCAGGTCCGCGGGCGTCTGCACGTCAAGCTCCTCTCGGGACTGCCGCAGGTTCACGTGACGACGACCCAGGTACATGACCGACAGCAGCTTGATGCCGAGCTCGTCTTC
This sequence comes from uncultured Amylibacter sp., assembly GCA_963662815.2. Lineage (GTDB taxonomy): Bacteria > Pseudomonadota > Alphaproteobacteria > Rhodobacterales > Rhodobacteraceae > JAPPHA01. The sequence continues at coordinate 31,805 of CAXXWA010000010.1, read as the reverse complement.
GACCGTTTGCTTGAACGGATCCATGAGCGGATCGCTAAAGACGCGCACCTGGTGGGCGGCATCCTGATGAACGTAGCCGGTGGCGAATATCGAGAACTCGGGGAAGAACTGTGCAAGTTCCTGTGCCGAGGCGATCGACATCGTCAGGTTGCCTCGGCTGATGGCCTCAAGTTCGGTGCCCTGCGCGAAAAGCGTGCCGTTGTAGCCGGGTTGGTAGTCTGCAAACTCGGCCACCATCGGTGCGAAGACGCTCGCCATTGCAACAGAACGCTGGTCCGTTTCTGAACCGGAAGTGGCGAGAGTAAAGTTCATCTTGTGGCCGTCGGCCATGGCTGGCGCGCCCATGCCGGCGGCAAGGGCGATTGAGGGGAGCAGTGCCATCGCGGCACGGCGAGTCGGGTTCATCATGGTTTCCTCCGTTGGAATTCCCTTTTCGAATGCATTCCAATTGTCAGCGGGTTTTTTGAAAATTGCAAGATTTTTTTTAGTTTATCGGATATTTTTACAAATAACCGCGAATTCCAGCGCACTGGGTTGGGCATCGTCCCGATTTTCAATGGTAATCTCGCGCCCGGTCTCGGAGGACAGGGCAACCGCTTCGACGACTTCAAGGGATCGCAGCGCTTCCACCCCGGAGACAAGCGGTGCCTCGGTCCCGGCAATTACCCGGGTGAAGTGCCCCATCTGCACGGCAAGAGGATCCTGAGAATGACAGATCAGTGACTTGGCCGCAATCGGGTTCCACCAATCCAGCCCGCCCTCGTGCTGCCAGATCCTCAAGTCAGGCAGCGACAAACCGCCCTCGGAACCGCCGATCAGATAGCAGCTTTCTGAAGTTGCCGGATAGGACGGGTTTTCCCGCGACGTCAGTTCCCAGCTCCAGGGTGCGGGGATGCTGTCCGAAACGCTTATGGTGGCGACGGCGCCCGAGGTGAATGTCAGGATCGCCGTGGCAAGATCCTCATTGTCGAATCCGCGGCGCGAAGGCACGGCCACGGCGCGCACCGCCTCAACCTCTCCGCAGAAGTGGCGCACCAGATCGACATCATGCACGAGGTTGACCGAAATCGGTCCCGCCCCCTTCTTTGTCCGCCAGGGGGAGACGTCGAAGTAATGATCGGGCTTGTAGAACCAACAGGTCACTTGAACCGCGCGTACATCGCCAACGGCGCCTCCAGCGATGGCCGTCTTCGCCGCCTGGACCATGCCATTGTGCCGCCGGTGATGGCCGACAAGCAGTGGCACGTCCGCCGCATCGGCGGCATCCGCAATTACTCGCGCATCACGCGACGTAACGGCAATGGGCTTTTCAATCAGCACCGGACGGCCGAATCGCGCCGATGCACTCGAGCCCCTGCTCCAGGTGCAGCGGCGTCGGTGTGGCAAGAATTATGCCGTCAGGTGCTTCCTCCGCAATCATCGCGCCAAGCCGGGAATAGACTGGCGCCCCCAATTCTCTCGCAGCTCTCCGGCTGTTGGCAGCTGAATCGACCACGGCGGCAAGCACAAGGTCGGGAGAACGACGAATGACCTCGGCATGGCGCCGCCCGATCAGGCCGAATCCGACAACTGCAATCCGGGTTTCGTTGGGCATGCCTTCAGCCTTCTACTTGTCCAAAGCGGCGCTCAGTGAATTAGACCTAAACGACAGGTCACTTCAAGAATATATGATGTTCTTTTTTTTACCTGATATACTTTGATTCGGCATGGCCCGTGATGCGGCAACGCACTCCGAGGTCCGTCCGCAGCACGAGGAACCAGTCTCCAGTTCGAGTACAGTCGGCCATTTGTCATGAAATTCCCATCCCGAAGGTCACCAGTTGAGACAAGCGATGTCGTCTGCAGAGTCGAGCTGCCCCACGATGAACGATTTTGTGAAATCAGGAAATTCCGCAGGATCGCCATGTGGCTTTGCAAGGCCGTGCGCGACGCTCAGCCTGCGTTGCGCCTTTCCTTCTGCTTTCGTATTCCACGGTGCGACAGAACTGTGATCGAGTTCGGAGAGATGTCTGGCGACAAGGAGCCGCGTACTTGGCGCAAGGTTCCCCGACTGAAATCCGAAGGGATCAGCGAGTGCTTGCCATGGACAACCACCTTGCCAGGCAACTGCGGTTTTCGCGTCGTCGAGAGTCGGCAACAAGCACAGGATACCGGCGATTCGTGTTCCCGGTCATGCATCGAGCTTCAGCCGATTCCCGCCTGGAGGAGTCTCGACATGCTGGTTTCGTCAGAAGCGCAGCGTCGACGCCCATGCTGACAACAACCGAGGATTTGTGCAGAATGGCAACTCAGGCAACCGACACGATGTTGTGCAACGAAATTGACACATGACATGACGAAGTCTCGCAACATTGTTGGCGCGTCGACCTACCAGCGCATCAAGCGCGACATAATTTTCGGCGACCTCACGCCCGGTTCGAAGCTCAAGCTCGACGGATTGCGCAAGCGATATCCCGCCAGCATGTCGACGCTGCGCGAAACCCTTAACCGTCTGGCAAGCGAGGGCTTCGTCGATGCCAAGGATCAACGCGGGTTCTTCGTCACGCCCGTCTCGCGCCAGGATCTGACCGAGATCGCACACCTGCGCGTTCTGCTTGAATGCCATGCGCTGCGGCTGTCTGTCGCAAACGGCGATACCGATTGGGAGGGCAATCTCGTTGCGGCACATCACAAGCTGCACCTGATGGAACAAAAGCTGCTCGCTGGCGATGACAGCCAAAAGGAAGTTTGGAAACGCTACGATTGGGAATTCCACCTGGCCCTGATCGAAGCATGCGGATCGCGCAACCTTTTGTCGCTCCATGCCGTCCTGTACGACAAGTACCTGCGCTACCAAATGCTGGTGCTGACATATCGCGGCGAGGAAGCGGTGGATGAGCACCGGGAAATGTTCAAAGCCGCGCTCTCCCGGAAAATTGAAGCGGCTGCGGACACCCTTAAGGCACACATAGAAAGAGGTCTGGAGCACACGCTCGCGGCATACAAGGATGACAACAGTTGATACTGTCCCGGATGACAGCATGCCTGCGATTGGTGCTCGACATGATTCGCACCACTCGACGTTCATGACTGGTCTCCAGAAACGCCTGTACCGTATCATCGCCTGATCGGAGCGCCACAGGATGCCGGGCGGCATCGGCTTCGCGGCGGCAGGGATCCAGTTCGGGCCGCGCTACGGCGTCGTCGGCTGGTCGGCCGTCGCCCACGGGGCAAACATCGGCAAGGTCGCGTGCAACCATCGCTTCCTGCTGCTTTCCGGCGTCCGGGTGAAGGGTCTCGCCTCCCGGGCCCTGCGCCTCGCCGCGGGCCGGATTGTCGGCGACCGGGCGGCGACCTGCGGCGTTCGCCCGTTCCCGCGCAGACCTTCACGGGACCGGAGATGTCCGGCCTGAGCTGCCGGGCCGCGGGATGGAAGCGCGGCCCGGGGCTGACCTCGGGGTGGCGTTCGGGGGTGCGCTGCGCGGTGGAAGCGTCTCGGAAATCTCGTTTTGACTTGGCCAGCTTGAGCACCTTGATTCGTGCCGTTGCGAGCCGTACTGTCAACGCGTCGTCCTGCTGAAATCGGTAGCGGAAGCGAGAGAACCGGAGCCGGAAGCCGCCCGAATCCGCAGATTCATGAACGAAACTCGGACGCTGCAACGGAGAGTTTGCGCCGACGGTGCGTGCAGGGGAGTGGATGCCTTGGAAATGCCAGCACCTGATGCCCGGGTTCTAGCCAAAAGGGATCGCATCCTGCGCCAGCTTCGCGACATTCTGCCTTACGATGCAATCATCGACGGGGACAACGAGGTCAGAGCCTACGAGTGCGACGGATTGACGGCGTACCGATGTCCCCCGCTTGCTGCTGTGCTTCCGCGAACGACACGGGAGACATCGGATGTTCTGAGGTTTTGCCACGCGGAAAACATTCCCGTGGTGCCGCGCGGTGCCGGCACGTCGCTTGCCGGAGGCGCCCTTCCGACGGCCGACAGCATCGTGCTCGGCGTGGCGAGAATGAACGCCGTGCTCGAAGTCAATCTCGACGACAGATACGTCCGGGTGCAGAGCGGGATCACGAACCTGGGTGTCACAGGAGTCGTCGAGGCGGACGGATTCTTCTACGCACCCGACCCCTCGAGTCAGCTCGCATGCGCAATCGCCGGCAACATCGCGATGAATGCCGGCGGCGCCCATTGCCTGAAGTACGGCGTCACCACCAACAACCTCCTCGGGGTGCGGCTGGTGATGATGGACGGGGAGGTCGTGGACATCGGCGGCGGTCACCTGGATGCTCCGGGTCTGGACCTCCTTGGCCTGATATGTGGTTCGGAAGGCCAGCTCGGCGTCGTGACGGAAGCGACTCTTCGGATTCTGCGGAAACCGGAGGGCGCGCGACCGGTCCTGATCGGTTTCGACTCGAACGAAGTCGCCGGCGCCTGCGTGTCCGACATCATCCGCTCCGGCGTCCTGCCGGTTGCGATCGAGTTCATGGACAGGCCATGCATTCGCGCGTGCGAGGAATTCGTCTCGGCAGGCTACCCGGACGTGGAGGCGCTCCTGATCGTCGAAGTCGAGGGATGCGATGCGGAAGTCGCCGAGCAACTCGGAAAAATCATCCGGATCGCCGAACGGCACGGGCCCGCGGAACTCCGGGAAAGCGGAGGCGATGGAGAATCCATGCGCATTTGGGCCGGGCGAAAGGCCGCTTTCGGCGCGATGGGTCGAATTGCCGACTACATGTGCCTCGATGGCACCATCCCGGTTTCCGAATTGCCGCGCGTCCTGGCGCGAATCGGAGAACTCTCGGCGGAATACGGTCTTGCAGTCGCGAACGTGTTTCATGCCGGCGACGGAAACCTCCACCCGCTCATCCTTTTCAACGCGAACGAACCGGGGGAGCTGGAGCGTTGCGAGGCTCTCGGAGCCGACATCCTCAGGCTCTGCGTGAGCGCCGGTGGCTGCCTGACCGGCGAGCACGGCGTCGGCGTCGAAAAGCGCGACCTTATGACCGACCAGTTCAACCCCGTCGACCTCGAGGCGCAGATGCGCGTCAAGGACGCATTCGATCCGCGCTGGCTCCTGAATCCGAGCAAGGTTTTTCCGCTCTCCGTCGCCCGAAACAGGGCCGCAGCGTGAGGCCGCAGTCCGAATCGGAGTTGGCGGAAGCGGTATCTTCGACGCGGACCGGCATTCGCATCTCCGGCGGTGGCACGCGTGGCGCGCTCGGGAACCCGGTCGATGTTGGCATCTCAGTCGAAACCGGCGGCCTGTCCGGCATAAGCCGCTACGAGCCCGGCGCACTTACCGTCAGCGCCGGTGCCGGCACGCGCCTCGGCGAGGTCGAGGCGGCGCTCTCCGAGCACGGCCAGCAATTGCCGTTCGAGCCGATGGACCACAGGGGTCTCCTTGGTACATCCGGCGAGCCGACGATCGGCGCGGTTGCCGCCTGCAACCTGTCGGGTCCGAGGCGCATTCTGGCCGGCGCCTGCCGCGACTTTCTCATTGGCGTCCGCTTCGTCGACGGAACCGGTGCCGTCGTCAAGAGCGGTGGCCGGGTAATGAAGAACGTGACCGGATACGACCTCGTCAAGCTCCTCGCCGGGAGCTACGGCACCCTCGGAATCCTGACCGAAGTCACCTTCAAGGTTCTTCCGGCGCCCGAAGCCCGCGCCGTCGTCCTCATCGAGGGTCTCGGTGACCAGGACGCCGTCTCGGCGATGACGATGGCGCTCGGTTCGCCCTACGGCGTGTCGGGTGCCGCGCACGCGACCAGCGGGGTCGACGGCAAGCCGGTGACAATGATCCGCGTCGAGGGGTTCGAAGAATCGGTTCGGTACCGCGCGGCGCGCCTCGTTTGCCATCTTTCCCGCTTCGGCGAGGCGTCGGTGGAGGACGACATCGACAGGACGGCGGCGGGATGGGCTTGGGTGCGGGACGTCGAGGCGTTTCACGGCCGGGATGGCGACGTATGGAGGGTCTCCGTCCGGCCGGGCGACGGTCCGGCCGCGGCCGCGGCCGCAAGGTCGGGGATCGATGCGGATGTCGGCGTGCTCTACGACTGGGGCGGCGGTCTCCTCTGGCTGCTAGTGCCAGAAGGATCGGATGTCCGCGGATGCCTCAAGGATTTCGCCGGCCACGCCTCGCTCGTGCGCGCATCGCCGGAAACCCGCAGGTCGCTCGGAGCTTTCCACCCGTTGCCGGGTCCACTGGAACGGATCTCCGCAAAACTCCGGGCTCGCTTCGACCCGCGGAGCATCCTGAACAGGGGCATCATGGGCTAGACATGCAGACCAGTTTCACTGCCGCGCAACTCGAGGACTCCGCCATGCGGCGGTCCAACGAGGTTCTCCGCACCTGCGTTCACTGCGGTTTCTGCACCGCAACCTGTCCCACCTATCGCGTTCTCGGCGACGAATGCGACAGTCCGCGGGGGCGAATCTACCTGATCAAGAACATGCTGGAGACCGGCGGCACGCCGGACAGCAAGACGGTCATGCATATCGACCGATGCCTGTCGTGTCTTGCTTGCATGACGACCTGCCCGTCCGGCGTGCATTACATGCATCTGGTCGATCACGCGCGGGAGTACATCGAAGAGAACTACCGGCGGCCATGGACCGAGCGGGCATTGCGGGTCCTTCTTGCCCTGGTTCTGCCCTATCCGAAGGTGTTCAGGGTCGGACTGCTTCTCGCGAAAGTCGGGAAGCCGTTTCGGTCGCTGGTTCCGGACCGCCGGTTGCGGGCCATGCTCGACCTGGCCCCGGAATCAGTTCCGCCCGTCAGCAGAAGCGACGACCCGCAGGTGTTTCCCGCCGAGGGAGAAAGGAAGATGCGGGTTGCGCTGATGACCGGTTGCGCCCAGCGCGCCCTCGACACGGACATCAACGATGCCACGATCCGCCTTCTGACGCGTAGCGGCTGCGACGTGGTGGTGGTTCGTGGAACGGGATGCTGCGGCGCGCTTGTCCACCACATGGGCAAGTCGGCCGCGAGCCGGCGGGATGCGGCGCGCAACATACGCGCGTGGATGGCAGAAGACAGGGCAGGGGGTCTGGACGCGGTCGTCATCAACACGTCCGGCTGCGGCACGACCGTCAAGGACTATGGCCACCTCATGCGCGACACGCCGCTTGCCGGCGACGCGGCGCGGATTTCGGAACTTGCGCAGGACATCACCGAGGTCATGGCGCAGGTCGGTCTCGGATCGGTGGTCCGGGACGCCTGCGCCGGTCTGCGCGTTGCCTATCACCCTGCCTGCTCGCTACAGCACGGCCAGCAGGTCCGGGCGGCGCCGAAGCAACTCCTGGAGGCAGCGGGGTTTTCCGTCGTCGAACCGCTCGATGCGCACATCTGCTGCGGCTCGGCCGGGACCTACAACATCCTTCAACCGGAGATATCCGGCGAACTCAGGGACCGGAAGGCAGCTGCGCTCGCGGCCCTGAGCCCGCAGTTGATCGCCGCGGGGAATATCGGATGCATGATCCAGATCCGGTCGGCGGCAGAGATTCCCGTCGTACACACCGTCGAACTACTGGACTGGGCGACCGGCGGGCCGCTTCCGCCCAAGCTGGCCGCAATGAAGGATGCCTGGACCTGAATCCGCTTCTGCAAGGATGATGCAACGAAACTCCTGTTCAAGTTCCTGCCATGCAGTGCGTTTCCGGTCCCTCCAGATCAAGTGCAGTTCCTGCTCGTCCGAGTCAGTTTCAGACTTGTGCACCACTCAATGGTGCCGCGACAGCGGCACACGCTAGTCTCTCATGTCGAGGCACCATTAGATGGATCGAGCCGAGAATGCTTCCAGTGCCCAAGGCGCGTCCTCTCCCTCTGCCACCACGTTTTCTCAACCCGATGTCTCCGGCCACTACTGGACTGGGCGACCGGCGGGCCGCTTCCGCCCAAGCTGGCCGCAATGAAGGATGCCTGGACCTGAATCCGCTTCTGCAAGGATGATGCAACGAAACTCCTGTTCAAGTTCCTGCCATGCAGTGCGTTTCCGGTCCCTCCAGATCAAGTGCAGTTCCTGCTCGTCCGAGTCAGTTTCAGACTTGTGCACCACTCAATGGTGCCGCGACAGCGGCACACGCTAGTCTCTCATGTCGAGGCACCATTAGATGGATCGAGCCGAGAATGCTTCCAGTGCCCAAGGCGCGTCCTCTCCCTCTGCCACCACGTTTTCTCAACCCGATGTCTCCGGCCAAAGATCCGCCAGACTGAAGGTTATGGCTTCAAATGGCCGCACGCTCACCTGGTCGTCCTCTTTCAGGGTGGCAATCGGCAGCCACTGGCCGTCCCTAAGCTCGAACGCCTCGAGTTTCCGCTCGACCGGATCGACAAGCCAGAGATGGCTGACATTCTCGCTGGCATAGAATGGCCGCTTCTCGTAAAGATCGAACTTGCGCGTTGTGGGGGAAAGCACCTCGCAGACCCAATCCGGAGTGACCGTGCAGTACGCGGCATCAGGGTATTCGGGCATCGTTGCCCGCCGCCACCCTGCCAGATCTGGCACCACAATCTCGCTGCCCAGATGCGACTCGGGTTCGTCGATGATCCACCAGCCACCGGGTCCGCCGCGGCCGAACTGAAACGGGCCTGAAAGGTCATATCCCAGAGATGACCCCGCGTAAGCGTGCCGCATGGCCGGTCGTGGATGGGTGTGAAGCGTTCCGCCGATGATTTCGGCTACCATGCGGGGCGGCGCATCGAGCACATCCTTGTAGGTTGCGTGCTGCGACTTCTTCAATGATTGGGCAGGCATAAGCTTGCGTTCCCTTCAATTTGCTGCTTCTTCCTTCAATTTGCTGCTTCTTCCTTCGAGCGCTGGCGGTCTTCCAAAGAGTTCCGATGTGGCGGGATCGTACACGAAACTGGCGATTGGCCTGTCCCGGATCTGAGGTGGTCGGGTTTGTCTGAACAGTTTGAGGGCGAAGCCAGGTTTGCCTTCGAATGAGACAATGCCCTCGTCGATGTTGAATTTGCCCTGTGTTCCAGAGAATGGTCAATCAACTTCCATGTCGTGCCGCGCCCCGGTTCGCACGCAGGGAGCGTAGCGACTGTAGGGCGAACCGGGGCGCGGCGCGGGCCGCTCACGCGGCCTCCTTCCACGGTCGGCGGGACGTTTCCGCAAGCAAGCCTCCGCCGGCGTGTGCCCCTCCAACGCCAAATGGGGGCGCCTGTGGTTGCAATGGTCCAGCCACGAGGCGATCGCCCGGCGGGCGTGGCGACCGCCGACCAGTTCCTCCGGGCAGACGGCCTCGCACTTCGGCGACTGCCACAGCCGCTCGATGAACCGGTTGTCAATCCACCGCCCCCGGCCGTCCATGCTGATCCGCACGCCCGCCGCGAGCAGAGGGCGCAGGCATGCCTCGCTGGTGAACTGGCTGCCCTGGTCGGTGTTCGAGATCAACGGCGCCCCATGGCGCTCCAGCGCCTCCTCAAGCGCGCTCGCGCAGAATCCCGCCTCCAAGGTGTTGTCCAGCTCCCAGGACAGAACGAACCGGCCCGCCCAGTCCATGATCGCCACCAGGTACAGGTGCCCGCCCCGCACCGGAATGCAGGCGATGTCCGCGCAGACCGCCTCTCCGGGCAGGATATGGTCAAGCCCGCCAAGGAGACAGGGATGGATCCGGCGACCGGACCGCGGCTTCGAGGTGCGCGGCCCCGGATGCACCGTGCGCCAGTTCACCGCCGCCATCAGGCGACGCGCCAGGTCCCGGCCCGCGTCGCGGCCTTCCCGGCGCAGATGCAGGCTCGCGCGGCGCGTGCCGCAGTGCGGGAACTCCATGCACGGCCTGTCCACCCGCGACAGAAGCTCCAGCCGGCGCCCGTCCTCCGGCCTCGGCTCGCAGTGCAGCGAAGAACGGCTCACCCCCGCCGGCGCGCATTTGCGCGACAGCGACAGGGTCCCGTCCTCGCGGATCAGCCTCGCCTTCCCGGCCCGCCCAAGCGCTCCAAGCCCCGCGAAAGAAATCCCGTTCCACCGTCAACTCGCCGATCCGGGCGTACAAACGCTCCACCAGCCGTTCCGTTTCGCGGTCCGCCGACTTGCCCTTGCCGTCGGCAAGCACCTCCAGCAAACCCTCGTGCGCCTCCGCCTTCCACTTGCTCGCCCGGTTCGGGTGCACGCCGTGGCGCGATGCGATCGAGCGCACCGTCTCTTCGCCCCGAAGCGCCTCCAGAACCACCCTGCGCTTGAACACTGCCGTGAACTTCCGCCTCTTCATGGTCAGTCTCCTGTCCGATGAAGGCTAACTTGGCAGACTGTCCAAATTTGCCCGACCTCTTCTGTAGAAAAGCACGATCCTGGATTCATACGGCAAATGAACGCATCCGCCGCTAGTCACAGCAACCAGATCAGAGATAGCAAACTTCGATTTGTCGCAGTACAAGCATGCGCCTCTCTCGGCGTTAGAGCAATGGTAGCAATACTATTGGTTCTCATCGTTGGGTATGCTGTTTACGCAGAAAAAGCATCGTTTTGGCTGACAATTGCGTTATGCATATTTTACGCTGTTGCCCAAGGTGGCCCGTCTGGATTCATGCAAATAGTTTCAGCTATTTCCGAACTCATAAAGCGACAGCGGTCGACAAATGACTAGGCTGTGGACTCAATTAACCGGCTTGCGACCCGCCGGAGCAGGAACCGGCTGATGGCCAGGCGCACGGTGGACAGGAAGTTGCGCGCGGTCTTGTCATACCGCGTTGCAACTCTCCGGAACTCCTTGATCTTCCCGATGAATCTTTCGACCAGATTGCGCTCCCGGTACGCCTCGCGATCAAGCCCGCGCTGCTCGTTCCGGTTGGACTTCGGCGGAATGACCGCGGTCGCTCCGGCCGCCGAAATCATGTCGAGGATGGCGTTGCTGTCATAAGCCCTGTCGCCGATCACCGTCTCGTCCGGCCCGAGCCCCTCGAGAAGCGCCCCAGCCTGCGTGCAGTCGGCCGCCTGTCCCGGTGTCAGGAGCACGGCCTTCACGAGTTCGTTTCCGTCGATGCCGATGTGGACCTTCGTGGTCCTGCCGCCGCGGCTCAACCCGACCTCGGGAGGCTCGCCGTCCCGTGGGGCGCCCGCGCCGTGCTTGTGAACGCGGATCGACGAGGAGTCCACCATGCGCAGTCGAAGCTCCCCGCTGCCGCCGTCGCCGTCGTTGTCGTCGCCTTCCGCAAGTTCCTGAAGCTTCGACATTATCTTCTCCCAGAGGCCGTTCCTGCTCCACCGGTTGTAGCGGTTGAAGCAGGTCGTGTACGGACCGTAGCGCTCTGGCAGGTCGCGCCACGGCGTGCCGGTGCGCAGCACGAAGAAGATGCCGTCCATCACCCGCCTATCATGCACCCGTCTCGGGCCCTGATGCTTCTGCGGAAGCACGGAGCGGAGGATTTTCCACTCCGCATCCGTCATGTCGTGTCGGTCGCCGCTCATGCCTCGAACTCCTTGTCTGGACGGTTTCCGGCAGGAATCACGGAGGCGCGGGAATGTCAAATGTTTTGGGTACAGTGCCTAAGTAAAACGTTGTGCAGTCGTTCTTCTGCCGGAAACTTCTGTCCTGTTTTCTGATTGCATAATGCTGTGAGAGTTTTTCCGGCTGTCGTTTTTGGTCGATGATCCGAATCCTGAAAGCACACGCGCTGCATGGCGATAAACGTGCACGATTAGGTCAATCAAACAACATGCAGTTCAATTGGGCGTGAAGCGCGTATGTTCTCGCATGACCCAAATCGGGTATTGGCATTGATGTTGATGTTCGCAGAGGACATGATCTTGCACAAGCTTCCAAGGGAGGTGCGGCGATGAAAAAGAGAGAAACCGCCGAGATGGCAGAATGGCAGCATGGAAATCACGATAACGCTACCATCTTCGGCAAGGAAGAGCGGCAAGACGGAAACAGTGGGGCTCGTGATCAGCTGGGAGGTTCTTGCTTCCAGGCCGATGAGACCCCGGGACTGGACCCGGCAGGAAATCAACAGCGCCCGCGACAAGTTCGCCTCCGTGAAAGATTCACTGGACGACGGGGAGGAATTCACGATCGCGCATGCGAACGACCTTGGCAGCAGTCTCACGCATGCGATCAGGGCATGGTGCCGGACGCACCTGCGCTGCAAGGACGCGATGGTCGACGACTGCAGCTATGTTCAGGCCCTCTGCGAGAAAAGTCCGGAATCCTTGTTGAAATTGACATGCCGGGCAAGGATGGAAACGAGCCGCCTCGGGTTTGAATCCGGAGCTGCTTCCACCAGAAGAGTCATTGAAGCCGTCCAGACTGCTGTCGACGCCTTGCTGGAGGCGGCGTCGAGTCCGCCGCGCAACCGGCGCCGTTTCCCGGCCCGCCTGAAGGCCGGTCGTTCCAAGAACCTCCGGAAACCCCGCGTCCGTCCGGGAAGCTGGATCCATACCGGACGATACCGGCCAGCCGTCGTTCTCGAGGTGAAGCCCGACCCGCCGCACACCATGAAGCTCTCCTGGGGCGACGAAGTCGAAGACTTCCAGCCCCACGTCAATGACTGGAAGTCGGTACGAAAGCGAAAGCGCATGCCGTCGCTCAAGGACGTCTTCTCGCCGGGCGACTGGATCCGTCACCCCCGTGACGGACACGGCCAGGTTGTCGAGGTCCGGAATTCAGTCATGGATGTCAGGTATCGCAAGCGGGGCATGGCAACAGTGGTTCCGAATGCCGCCTTGCGGGAGTTCGAGAAGGTTGACGATCCCGGACCCGAGGACACGCGGCCGGCCGCCGAGCGGTTTCCCCCGGGAACGCGGATCGAAGTGTACATCTATGGTCAAGGGGTCGTCCTTGAAAGCGACGAGCGGGTGACTACCATCGATGGGAAAGCGGTCGAAACGATCACTGTGCTCTTCTCCGACCGTGTCGATCTCGTCCCCGTCATGACGACAGACGAGGGTCCCGTGATCTGGAAGCCGGACAGGACGCCTCTCGATCTGGGTTCGCCGTTTGGCCGGCGTTGGGCTTGGTGGTGGCGGCACAGGAATCTTTCCGGCGAAACGGTCTGTGCGTGTTGCGGATATCCCAACTTCGGCTCAGGCCTCGCAAGCTGTGCCGGTTCCAGGGACTGTGAATACAGTTCCCGGGACTGCATCATCTGCGGATTCCCCGATTTCGCAACAGGATTCGAGAATGACGGCGAGCCTTGCGTTTTCTACGCGGAGGGATGCTGGCGTCACCGCGACGCATGGTTTTTCCCGGATCCGGATGACGAGTCGGAACACATGTCGGACGAACTGTCCGACAGGCATTGGGAGGATTTCGGCTACAGCATTCTCCAGGCCCGACGCAACTACGAGAATTCCGGCACGATATTCCGGCCAGGGGATTCCGGCGCACTGCGCTTGAAAGCGGCAGAGGGCCTGCGGCAGGAACTCGTGCGGGTGCTGGAGCGGACAATGGCCGACCCGTCCGGATGGCGAGGCGGGGACGAGAAGGTTGTCGAGGAACTCAGGCGGAGAATCCTGTCCGAACTCAATGCGGCGCCTCCGGGCGGCACGTGACCGAGCGGCCATGCGAAGCGCGTGACCTGGCTATCCGGTGCCCTCGCGACAGTCGTGCTGCTGATGCAGGCATGATGATACCGGAATAGCAGCCGGCAACCGTTTGATGCGGCACAATGCTCCATTTCGGCGAAATCGGCACCCCCTTTTGCGATCGCTTTCACGCGGTTCCGACATCCTGTCCTTGGAGGACGCTGTAAGCGCCACGGAACTCGCAGGGTTCGAGCCAAGACCATCGAAGTCTTCTTCCGAAGACCGCCGCGTCGCCCTGCTACCCGTCTGCTTACCGTCAGCCCTTGAAACGCCGGTCGCCGATACCCATATCACTCTTGCCGGAGGCCCGAATGAGGGATCCGGCAGATAGATGGCCCGTCCGGCAGGAGGGCCGAAACCAACCATGTTGCTTCTGACGGAGGATGTGAGAATGCGCCCATATGATTTTGCACCCCTTTACCGCTCGACTGTCGGATTCGATCGCCTCGCTGGTCTCCTTGACCGGGCGATGTCTGCGGACGGCAACTCGAACGGCTACCCGCCCTACAACATCGAGAAGTCGGGCGACAACAGCTACCGGATCACGGTTGCGGTCGCCGGCTTCACCAATGACGAACTGACTGTCGAGATGCGCGATGGCCAACTCGTGGTCGCCGCGAGCAAGAAGGACGCCGCAGGGGACGAAAAGACCCGGTACCTGCACCGCGGCATTGCGACGCGGTCCTTCGAGAAAAGGTTCCAGCTCGCCGACCACGTTCGCGCGACCGGTGCCGAAACCCGCGACGGGCTGCTCCACGTGGATCTCGCTCACGAGATTCCCGAGGAGCTGAAGCCCAGGCACATCGAGATCAACGCGCAGGGGAACACGATCGAGGGTCAAGTTTCGAAGTAGGCGGAATCCCGCTCCCCGAAATCGAACGGCCCGCGCTTGCAGTCGCGGGCCGTTCTCTGTTGCGGCCTGGCGTGTCGCCGCCGTCAGATGCTCAGGCAGACGTATTTCAACTCGAGGAAGTCCTCGACGCCGTGACGGGATCCCTCGCGGCCGATGCCCGACTGCTTCACGCCGCCGAAGGGCGCGACTTCCGTCGAAATAAGCCCCGTATTCACGCCGACGATGCCGTACTCGAGCGCTTCGGCGACGCGGTAGACGCGCGAAAGGTCGCGCGCGTAGAAATACGCGGCGAGACCGAAAATCGTGTCGTTGGCCTGTTCGATGACGTCCGCCTCGTCGTCGAAGCGGAACAGGGGGGCGATCGGCCCGAACGTCTCGTCATTGGTGACAAGCATGCTCCGGTTGACGCCGGTGATGACGGTCGGTTCGAAGAATGTGCCGCCGAGTTCGTGGCGGTTTCCGCCGACGATGACGCGCGCGCCCTTGGAAACCGCGTCGGCGATGTGCTCTTCGACCTTGGCGACCGCGTCGCCGTTGATCAGGGGTCCGGTGGTCACGCCGCCTTCCAAACCGTCTCCGACTGCCATGGACTGCGTCGCGGCCGCGAGCTTCTCGGCGAAGGCGTCGTAGATTCCCGATTGCACGTAGATCCGGTTTGCGCAGACGCAAGTCTGGCCGTTGTTCCGGTACTTCGAGATCATTGCGCCTTCGATTGCCTTGTCGAGGTCGGCGTCGTCGAACACGATGAACGGCGCGTTGCCGCCGAGTTCCATCGACATCTTCATGATCTGCTCGGCGCCCTGCCGCATGAGAATTCGGCCGACCTCTGTCGATCCGGTGAATGTGAGCTTGCGGACTGCGGGGTTGTCGCAGAATTCGCGGCCGATTTCAGCCGAGCGCGTGGACGGGATGACATTGAAGACGCCAGGCGGGATTCCGGCCCGTTCGGCCAGTACGCCGAGTGCCAGCGCGGAAAGCGGCGTTTCCTTCGCCGGACGCGCGACGAAGCTGCATCCGACGGCAAGCGCGGGGCCCGCCTTGCGCGTTATCATCGCATTCGGAAAGTTCCATGGCGTGATGGAGGCAACCACGCCCACAGGTTGCTTGAGCACCATGATCCTGGTTCCGGGCATGGTCTCGGGCACGGTCTCGCCGTAGATTCTCTTCGCTTCTTCCGCGAACCACTCGATGAAGCTGGCGCCATAGGCGATTTCGCCCTTCGCCTCGGCGAGAGGCTTGCCCATCTCCGCAGTTAGAATGGTTGCAAGGTCATCCGCGTTTTCCTGCATCAGATCGTGCCACCTGCGAAGGACTGCTGCGCGCTGCTTGCCGGTGCGGGCGGCCCAGTCCCGTTGCGCGGACTCGGCGGACGCGATGGCGCGCCTGGTCTCGGGAACCCCGAGATCGGCGATGTCGATCAGGACGTCGCCGCGGGCTGGGTTGTAAACCGGGAACCGCCGGCCGTCGTCGGCATCGATCCACTCGCCGGCCACCAGGGCCTGCGACGCGAGCAGCTTCGGGTCGTTGAGGAGGATGGGCAGGTTGGTCTGGTCAAGCATGTCAGCGTCTCCGGATCGGTGGATGTCCAGCCAGGTCGTTGCCACAAACGGCCCGCGCGCACAAGGAGGCTCGCCGGACCGGCGCGGACCCGATCAGGGCGCGGACCAGCAGGGAAGCAGGTCGCCGGGTTCCGGTATTGCGTGAAACACGCCCCGCGCCACCGCCCGCGCCAGGCAGAGCGACGCTGCATGGCAGATGTCGAGTAGCGCCTCGGGATTCCCCGTGGGCGGGCCGGCGGACCCGCTCGCGGCCGCGAACACGAGATCGCCGTCGAACGGCGTGTGCGACGGCACGATGGCCCGCGCCAGGCCGTCGTGCGCAGCGACCGCCATCCGCTGCGCCTCGGCCGGGGAAAGCGCCGCGTTCGTCGCCACCACTGCGATTGTCGTGTTGGTGCCGGGCGAAAGGCCGTCGTGCTTCCCTGCGAATGTCCGTTCCGGGTTCGGTGCCGCTTTCGGCAATCCGGTTCCCCCGAACTCGCCGTCGATTTCATGCGCCGAGGCCCAGAAGGCCCGGGTTCCGGGAACCGTAACCGAACCCACGGGATTGGCCGCAACCAGCGCTCCCACCTGTACGCCGTTGCCGAGATCGAGCGACGCGGATCCGAGACCGCCCTTGAGGTTCGATGTCGTGGCGCCCGCGCCCGCGCCCGCAGTTCCGATCGCGAAGTCCTCGCCCGATTTGGCGAGCGCCTCGCGACCGAGCAGGCGGTAGGGGTTTTCCGTCCAGTCCTTGCTGCCGCCGTTCAGAAGGTCGAACAGGATTGCGGCCGGCACGATCGGCACGCTGACGTCGCCGACCCGGTAACCGCGTCCGGCTTCGGCGAGGGCGTCGGCGACGCCCGACGCTGCATCGAGTCCGAAGGCGGAGCCGCCCGAGAGCACGATTGCGTCCACCTTCTGAACGAGACGGTCCGGTGCCAGGAGGTCCGTTTCCCGGGTTCCGGGCGCTCCCCCCATGACGTGAACGGCGGCAACGAACGGTTCGGAGGCGGTCAGAACGCTGGCGCCGGACTTCAGCGCCGGATCCGACGCGTTCCCCACGAGAAAGCCGGCGACATCGGTAATCAGGTTCCGCGGGCCGGGTTTCATCGCCTTCTCCCTTCGCCGGGGCGCCTGCCGTCCCGGTTCGCGTTGCGCCGGCACCTGCCCGGCCGGATTCGGGCGTCGGTCCGGTTCTCTCCAAATCGGTGTAGCGGCGGGGGTTGGAGGAATATACAGTAAATTCGGATTCATTGACTGAATCCCACCCGGCGGTCGCGGGAAGGCTTTGTCATGATCGGGTTTCTTTTGCGGTATCTTCCGCTTCTTGCCGTAGTCGTTTTCGCGGCGCTGTTTATGCACTACACCCTGCCCCAAAGGGATGTCGTGCGCATAGTCGATGCATACGAGCGGCGTGTCGACTTCGGCTGGAACCGGGCGTTCTGGTCGGGGCCGGACCCGGGCACGGATGCGCTCGCGAACCGCGACGTACGTTTCATCGACACCGTGCGGCCCGACGGCAGCGTCATGGTGTATCGGAACGAGGACACCGGGATTTTCGGCTGGCCGCCTTACTTCAAGATCAACAGTTCCAACCTGAATGCCCAGGCCAAGGAATACGCGACGACGGGCGACGAAACCCAGTGGGTGGCGCTTACCCACTACGGATGGAGAAGCGAACTGATGACGATCTTTCCGAACGCGGTTTCCATCCGGCCGGTGGCCGGTCCGGACGTGCGGCTCTTTCCCTGGTTCAATACGGTGTTCCTCGTCGTTTTCGCCTTGCTGCTCCTCGGAACGTATCGCTTGCTGTCAAGACTTTACAGGCGCCGACTGGCGCCTGCCGCGAGGTTGCTCGCATCCGGCGCTGGTCGTGTCGCAAGACGCCTCGGCCGCATCGGGAGCCACTTCCGCCGCTAGGCGCCCGGCATCTCCGGATCGCGTCTCACGACATCCGCTTGCAACCCTGCGCCGGGTCAGGAGTGGCTGCATCCGCCGGTTCGGGCACGGCGGCGGGCGGAGGCTTCCGTTTCGCGACTGAAGCCTTCCTGCGGTCGATTCCGGTCGGCGCAGCCGGGGGCTGAACGCGCGCGACTTTCCTTTTTCTCTGGAATTCGGCTGGATGCTGATGCATGAAAGCGCGATCCCACGGCAATCGGAGGCAACGAACATGGCCAGTATCGAATATCGGTCGCGCACGACCACGCATGGCCGGAACATGGCCGGCGCGCGCGGGCTCTGGCGCGCCACCGGCATGAAGGACGAAGACTTCGGGAAGCCGATCATCGCGGTCGTGAACTCGTTTACGCAGTTCGTTCCCGGCCATGTGCATCTGAAGGATCTCGGCCAGCTGGTCTCCCGCGAGATCGAGAACGCAGGCGGGGTCGCCAAGGAGTTCAACACGATCGCTGTCGACGACGGCATCGCCATGGGGCACGACGGCATGCTCTACTCGCTGCCGTCGCGCGAAGTCATCGCCGACAGCGTCGAATACATGGTCAACGCCCATTGTGCCGACGCGATGGTCTGCATCTCCAATTGCGACAAGATCACGCCGGGGATGCTGATGGCGGCGCTCAGGCTGGACGTGCCGGCGGTATTCGTGTCAGGCGGGCCGATGGAAGCCGGCAAGGTCGTCGTGAAGGGCAGGGAAGTCGCAGTCGATCTGGTTGACGCTATGGTTCAGGCGGCGAACCCCGACCTTTCGGACGAGGAAGTCGCCGAATACGAACGCAGCGCCTGCCCGACCTGCGGATCCTGCTCGGGGATGTTCACCGCAAACTCGATGAACTGCCTGGCGGAAGCGCTCGGCCTCGCGCTTCCGGGCAACGGATCGACCCTGGCCACGCACGCGGACAGGGAAGGTCTCTTCCGGCAGGCCGGCCAGCGCATCGTTGCCCTGACGCGCCGTCGCTATGAACTGGGAGACGCCAGCGTGACGCCGCGCGGAATCGCGACGAAGGCCGCTTTCCAGAACGCGATGGCGCTGGACATCGCGATGGGCGGGTCGACCAACACCATCCTGCATCTTCTCGCGATCGCCAGGGAAGGCGACGTGGACTTTACTCTCGATGACATCGACGAACTTTCCCGGCGCACGCCGTGCCTTTGCAAGGTCGCGCCCGCGGTGCAGGACGTGCACATGGAGGATGTCCACCGCGCCGGCGGCATCTTCGCGATTCTCGGCGAGCTTGATCGCACCGGCTTGATCGACAGATCGGTGTCGACCGTGCACTCGGCCACCATCGGCGCAGCCATCGATCACTGGGACATTGCGACCTCGGACGACGAGTCGGTCAGGACGCTGTTCCGGGCCGCGCCGGGAGGGGTTCGGACGCAGACGGCGTTTTCCCAGAACCGGCGCTACGCAGAACTCGACACGGACCGGATGGGCGGCGTGATACGCAGCGCCGGACACGCCTTCTCCAAGGACGGGGGCCTCGCGGTGCTCTTCGGCAACATTGCCGAGGAGGGATGCGTCGTAAAGACGGCTGGCGTGGACGAGAGCATTCTGACGTTCTCCGGTCCTGCGGTCATCTGCGAGTCCCAGGAAGAGGCCGTCAATCGAATCCTCGGGAAGGAAGTGGGCGCGGGCGACGTGGTCGTCATCCGGTACGAAGGACCGAAAGGCGGTCCGGGAATGCAGGAAATGCTTTATCCCACCAGTTATCTCAAGTCGATGAAGCTCGGGAAGTCATGCGCTCTCGTCACCGACGGCCGGTTCTCCGGCGGCACGTCGGGACTCTCGATCGGGCACGTGTCTCCGGAAGCCGGCGAAGGCGGAAACATCGGCCTTGTCGAGGAGGGGGACATCATCGAGATCGACATTCCCCGCAGGCGCATCAACGTTCTCCTGTCAGACGAGGAGCTTGCGGACCGGCGCGCCGCCATGAACGCCAGGGGCGAACGCTCCTGGACACCTTCGAAACCGCGAAAGCGCAGGGTCAGCCGCGCCCTTCGCGCCTACGCCGCCCTGGTCGCCAACGCGAGCCAGGGCGCAGTTCGACTCGATCCTTCGGCTTCGCCCTGATGGAGGCGGAGTGCCGCGACTCCGGCACGACCAAGCGTCGGCCGTCTCGCCGAATCCGGTCCTGAGCGCTCTCCCGGCTGCCGGGAAATTCCGGGAGATGCAAAGCGGATGGAGCCGTCCGGCGCCTCGCCGGACCGTCTGCGCCGGTTCGTCGGCAAGACCGGGACTGCAACCGCCCGCAATGTCGAGGGTGCCAGAGGGAAGGCGCTCGCAGCGGCCCCGTTTCGCAGGTTCGGAACATTTCCGACGTCGTCGCCGAAGGCGCGGAGCACGTCGATTTCCGGTGCCGGCCGTTCGCCGGGAGCGCAGGCGGCTCGCGCGTGACGTCCGACTCGACGATCCCGTTCCTCTCCCCGCGCATCGCCCGGACATGGACGGAAGGCCGCGAATGGCCTATTCGGAACCCGGCCGGCACCAGCGCTCGGTTGCGAACGGGTTCCGGCGGAACAGTACTGGAGCATAGTGGATAGGACATGTGCAAGACGGCGGACGCAGTTCTCATCGGGGCCGGGGTCATCGGGACCGCAATTGCGCTCGAGTTGAACCGGGCCGGGTATCGCACCATCTCGGTCGACAGGAATCCGGCCGCGGGATACGGGCCGACGAGCGGATCTTGCGCGATCATCCGCGTGCACTACTCCACGCTCGACGGCACCGCGTTTGCATGGGAAGGGTACCACTACTGGCGGGACTGGGCCGACTACCTGGGCGTCTCCGACCCGCGCGGCACGGCGGAATTCCGCGAAATCGGCTGTCTCGTGATGCAAACCGCGCTGAACGGCATGCTCGAGAAGCACGTCGGACTTTCGCAGGATCTCGGCGTTCCGCACGAAATCTGGGACACCAGAGAAATCAAGCGGCGCCTTCCGGTCTACAATCTCGAGAGCTTTGCGCCGGTGCGGCGCAAGGACGATCCGCTGTTCGGAACTTCGAACGGCGGCATGATCGAGGGTGCTGTGTTCTGGAAGACGGCCGGTTACGTCACCGACCCGCAGCTCTCCGCGCAGAACCTCCAGTGCGCCTCCGAGGCGGCCGGCGCAAAATTCCAGTTCGGACGCTCCGTGACCGGCGTCCTGCAGTCGTCAGGCCGGGCGTCCGGTGTCGCGCTCGACGACGGCAGCGAGATTCACGCTCCCGTCGTCGTGAACGTGGCGGGACCGTTTTCCGCCGAAGTCAACGGGATGGCGGGCGTCCTCGACGACATGACGATCTCGACCCGGGCTCTGAAACAGGAGGTCGCGCATGTTCCCGCGCCCGACGGATTCGACTTCTACAAGGACGGCTTCGTGGTCTCCGACAGCGACATCGGCTGCTACATCCGGCCCGAGAAAGGCAATTACATCCTGATCGGATCGGAGGATCCGGAGTGCGATCCGCGCGAGTTCGTCGATCCCGCGACCTACGACAGGAACTTTACCGACCAGTGGACCAATCAGGCCCTGCGCTATGCGCAGCGCGTGCCGTCGCTGGGAATTCCGAGCAGGATGCGGGGCGTCGTGGACCTTTACGACGTCACTGACGACTGGATACCGATTTACGATTCATCGTCGCTTCCCGGCTACTACATGGCGATCGGCACCAGCGGCAACCAGTACAAGAATGCGGCTGTCGCGGGCCGGCTGATGAGCGCGCTCATCGACTATTGCGAAAGCGGCAACGACCATGATTCGAATCCGCTCGAGTTCGAACTGCCCTATACGGGCCGCCGCATCGACGCGAGTTTCTATTCGCGAAGGCGCGAACTGAATCCGGAGAGCAGTTTCTCGGTGCTCGGATAGGCGCTCCGCGCGGGGATGCAAGGCGCGCCGGACCGGCCCGCGAAAGCAGGGATTCTCCGGCGCGCGGCGGCGGCGTCAGGCGCGCATGGCCTTTCCCGACGGGTCGTGGGGCGAGGGAGGAATGACGCGCGCGGCGAACTCCTCGCCGACCACGTGCGCGGAGAGTTCCGTCCCGTGTTCCACGCAGTCCGGCTCGACGAGCGCCATGGCGAGACTCTTGCCGACCGTATGGCCGTAGCCGCCTGACGTGATGAATCCGACGCGCCTGCCGTCTTTCCAGACCGGCTCGAAACCGGACGCGTCGGAGTCGGCGGTGTCGACCTCGAGAGTCACCAGCCGCTGCGGAGCGGTATTGCCCCGCCGCTCGGCGAGCGCCGCCTCCTTTCCGGCGAATCCCGGCTTGTCGAAGTCGATCCACCGGTCCAGCCCGGTCATTCCGGCGGTGTATCGCTGCGTGAACTCGGCCGACCAGATGCCGAAGCTCTTTTCGAGCCGAAGCGAGTTCAACGCGTAGTATCCGATCTCGCGGATGCCGGCGTCGCGGCCGGCTTCCAGAAGCATCTCCCGCAGCGCAATGTGTTCGCTCGCGGCGCAGTTGATCTCGTAGCCGAGTTCACCGCACACGGAGAGGCGCCCGACCCGCGAACGGATGAGACCCGTGTCGATGACGCGGCAGGACATGAACGGGAATGCTGCGTTGCCGACGTCCTCGTGGGTGAGCCGCTCCAGAACGTCCCGCGACCGCGGACCCGAGAGGGAAAAACCGACCACGTCATCGGAAATGTCCCGTACCCGGACATTTTCGTCCGGCGAGATGTGGTCCGCGAACCACCGCATGTGCCATTCCCTGAGATAGTAGGATCCCATGATCCACCAGGTCCTGCCGTCCCAGTTGAAAAGCGTGAGATCGCCTTTCAGCCTCCCGTCACTGGCGAGCATGGGAGCGAGCCTGGCGCGCCCGGGCGCCGGCAGCCGGCCCGCCATCATCCTGTCGAGCCAGGGCGCAGCGTCCGGTCCCGTCACCTCGTAACGGGAAAACCCGGAAATATCGAGAAGGCCAACCCTTTCCCGCACTGCCCTGCATTCTTCTGCGACAGGGCCAAAGGCGTTCGAACGCCGGAGACTCGGCGTTTCCCTGAACCCCTCGCCGGCGAACACCAGCGGCACTTCGAGCCCCCAGCTGCAACCCCACACCGCGCCATTCCGATCCATGGCGTCGAACGCGGGCGACTTGCGCAGGGGCCGGCCGGCGGGAAGCTGCTCGTTCGGATAGGTCATGACGAACCGCCGCGAATAGAACTGCCCGGTCGTCTGTCGAATGTATTCGCGGTTCGAGGCGAAAGAACCGTAGCGCGCGATGTCCATCGGCCAGGCGTCGGCCTCGGTTTCGCCATGGATCATCCATTCCGCCAGGGTCTTTCCGACCCCGCCGCCCTGGAGGAAACCGGCCATGACGCCGCATGCGAGCCAGTAGTTCTGCAGTCCGCGCACCGGTCCGACCAGCGGATTGCCATCGGGCGAAAAGGTGAATGCCCCGTTGACCCAGTTGCGGATGCCGGTCCGCTCGAGCACCGGGTAGCGGCTATAGGCCATGACGAGTTCGTTTTCGATGCGGTCGATGTCTTCCTGGATCAGATCGAATCCGTAGTCCCAGGGCGCTCCGTCGATGTTCCAGTGCTGATGGTCGACCTCGTAGATGCCGATCAGAATGCCTTTCTGGTCCTGACGCATGTAGGTGAAGCCCTCGAGGTCGACCACCATCGGAACCTCGAAGTCGAGCGCCGCAACCTCGGGGATTTCCTCTGTCACCAGGTAGTGATGCGCGAGCGGCGAAAGGGGCAGATCCAGCCCGGCCATGCGGCCGACCTGCTTCGCCCAGAGGCCCGCCGCGTTGACGACGTGTTCGGCGTGAATGGTGCCCTTCTCGGTCACGACGTTCCAGGTGCCGTCCGGACGCTGGTCAAGTTCAAGGACGCGATTGTGTTCGACGACGCTTGCTCCGAGTTTCCGGGCGGCGCCCGCGTAGGCGTGCACGGTTCCAGTCGTGTCGATGTAGCCTTCGCGATCAGCCCACAACCCGCCGATCACCCCGTCAATGTTTATGATGGGGCACTTTTCCTTCACCTGTTCGGGCGTCATCAGGTAGCAGTCCTCGATTCCGATCGTCTGGAACACGCGGTAGGTGGCTTTCAGCCACTCCCAGCGCGGCTCTGCGGACGCGACGGAAATGCCGCCCGTCATGTGCAGCCCGATGTCCTGCCCGGACTCCCTTTCGACCTCGGAAAGCAGGTCGATCGTGTAGGCCTGCAGCGCGGCCATGTTGGGATCGGCGTTCAGGGCATGAACGCCGCCGGCCGCGTGCCAGGAAGAACCGGCCGTCAGCACCGATCGCTCCACTATCGCGACATCCTTCCAGCCAAACTTCGCCAGATGATACAGGACGGATGCGCCGACGACGCCGCCCCCGATGACTACAACGCGATATTCAGTCTTCATGACTTCCCGTTCCTCCTTGATCGGGCTCCCCTTTTCCCGTTCCGTCAGGGGTTTCCGCGGTTCGACCATGCTTACACGCGACCACCTGGATTCTCTTCGTGGTGGATCAGTGCTGTCCCGGAATCGCCTCCAGACGGCGATTCGAACTTGGTTTCGCCGGAAAAATTGTCAACTGCATTAATGGCGTCCGGCAAAATTCCGGACGGGAACGCTTCCCGGGTGAATGCATGTACGCGGGAAGCCGCTTGCGATCGCGACAGCCCGACCTGTTGAGGCCGTGCCCCGACTCTGGGTCCGTCGGCGATTGGCGGCCTCCGCCGTCACGAACGAGTCATTCCGCCGACGAAACTGGCGGCTTCGGCCTCACCCGGAGGAAAGCGCGCGCAGGGAAGCGGCGAGCAGGGATATCCAGCCGAAGTGATCCTCTGCCAGCACCCGGCCGCGGTCAACATGACTTGCAAGGGCTGACAGGGACTCCGCCGCCCAGGGCATGTCGGCGGACAGGCTGGTGCCGTGTCGGTACGCCGCGGCGAGCAATGTCGCCGTCAGGGCGGACAGCGCGAACCCGAGGCGGAACCAGCCACGGCTCCGCCGGCTGCTCGCGATGCCGGGCGAACGCCTTCGATCGGCATCGCTCCGGGACAATTCGCCGTCGGGCGGATTGCCGGCCCGGGGCAAGACAGCTCCGGAGAACAGCGCTTCCTCCCGGAGGATTGCCTGAACCTCCCTCGAAAGACGATGCGGCGCCCCGGCACCCTGCGGCGCCTGGCCTGGCCGCCCGTTCGGGCCCATCGAACCGTCCGCCGAAGCGTCACTCTTCGGTTTTCCGCTGCGTTTCATGACCGCCGCCGGAGCATTCCCTCGAACCTGATCACTGGCAGGAAAGAGCCTGCGACCGCCGGGTTGCCCGCCTTCCGCCATTGGTGCGCGAGGGCCGCCCTTGGTGGACAGCCGACATGCGCCCCGACGATGGAAACGACCTTCACCGGCGATCTCCGGAGCATAGCCGTTGCAGACCGTCGATCCAAGTCGTTCGGAGGGCCCCGAGCCGCTCCGCGCGCGTCGGCGCTGCAGGTCGGAGCCTTGCGAACGCCGCGAGATTCCGGCCTGTGCATATTTCGGCCTGCTCGGGTATCATGGGAGCGCTAGTACGCGTTTCGCTGTTCGCGACCGATGACGGAGTCTGAACGGAAAAAGCATGCAATACCTTCGGTCGCTCGCATTTGTCGTCCTTATGTACGCCTGGATGCTGATCCTCGGAACTGTCGGCGCTCCGTTCGCTGCCCTGTCGCGGAATGCGACATATGTATTCATGAAACTGTATTGCCGAAACATTCTTTGGCTCCTCAGGATTCTCTGCGGCGTCGAAACGGAGGTACGGGGCGTGGTCCCGTCCGGTGACGTGGTGGTGGTGTCCAAGCACCAGTCGTTCCTCGACGTCATTCTCCACATGCGGTTTCTCGGAAGGGCGCAGTTCGTCATGAAGCGGGAGTTGGCATGGATTCCCGTGTTTGGATTCTATGCCATGCGGATCGGCTGCACCCCGATCAACCGCAAGCTCGGGGCCCGCGCTGCCGAGCAGATGGAACGGGGAGTCGCGAAGTCGGCCGGTGCGGAGACCCAGACAGTCATCTATCCGCAGGGAACCCGGGTTCCGCCTGGAGAAAGGAGGAGATACAGGTCCGGCGCTTCGCTGCTGTATTCGCGCCAGGGAAAGACATGCGTTCTTGCGGCGACAAACGCGGGCGTCTTCTGGCCCAGGTTCGCCGTATACCGAAGGCCCGGCAAAGCTGTGCTGGAGTACCTTGGGACAGTGCCGTCGGGACTGTCGCGGGACGACTTCATGGAACTGGTTGAACAGAGAATCGAAGACGCATCGGATCAGCTGATTTCCGAATCCGGGGTCGACATCCCGGGTGTCTTCAAGTCTTGACGGTCAGGCGTTGCGGAATCCGCAGACACGAGCGCAGCCGGCCCCGAAGCATCGCCGCGAACCGGGAGCACCGGAGCAAGGCTTCCGCAAATGGGGCTTGCCTCGAACGACCGGCGCTCGGCAGAGGCGCCCTGATGAAAGCACGTCGCTGGTAGGGCCGAGGTCGCACGCACCGCGGCGCGAACGGCAATCGAGTGCCGCGGCACGGCACACGGCGCGACCGGGAGACGGGGACGGACGCGGCCGGCCTGGCGACGTCAGCGACCGGACCTTCGCCGGATTCCGGCGTCTTCGGTCAACTCCTTTCCGCGAGCGAGTCCTCGGACATCCGGATTCGAAGCGTCCCGGAACCATCGCGAACCGGCAGCCCCTGGCCAGAACACGGCATCAAGATCCTTTGCGGTCCGGCAGATTACCTGCTGTCGCGCAGAAGCGTCTTCGGCGCACAACGCCGCAGCACGGCCTAGAGGGCCTGATTGGCACCCATGCGAAGGAACTTTCTCTGCCTGGCCCGCCGGAGGACATCCCCCTTTTTCCCGGAGAGCTCCCCAAGCGTGTCCGTGATCCACGCGCCAACGTCCTCGATGGCCTTCGCCCGGCCGCGCTGGGCACCGCCTAGCACCTCGGGAATGACCGCATCGACGACCCCCAACCGCTCGAGATCCTGAGCGGTAAGCCTCAGAGCCTCGGCCGCCTCGCGCATTTTTTCCGAGTCTTTCCAGAGTATGGATGCACAACCCTCGGGAGAAATCACCGAGTAGACCGAGTGTTCGAGCATCGCCACGCGATCGGCTGCCGCGAAGGCGACTGCGCCGCCCGAACCGCCCTCGCCGATGATGACGGAAATCAGGGGAACACCGACCTCCAGGCATTTCTCCGTGGATCGGGCGATCGCCTCGGATTGTCCCCTCTCCTCCGCACCCTTGCCGGGATAAGCGCCAGGCGTGTCGACGAGGGTCACGACCGGCAGGCCGAACCTGTCCGCCAGCTCCATCAGACGAATCGCCTTCCGGTAGCCCTCCGGCCGGGCCATGCCGAAATTCCGGTCGAGGCGCGTCTTGGTGTCGTGGCCTTTCTCGTGGCCGATGACAACGACGGGCAGGTCGTCGATTCTCGCGAGCCCGCCGACAACTGCGCGGTCGTCTGCAAACTTGCGATCTCCTGCCAGTGCCGTGAATTCGGAAAACAACGCCGAGATGTAGTCTCCGCAGCGCGGCCTTTCCGGATGACGGGCGATCTGGCACTTCTGCCACGCGGTGAGCCCCGCGTAGGTCTTTCGAAGTAGATTCTCCGCGCGCCTGTCAAGCTCCTCCGCCTCGCTTGTGAAGTCCAGATCCTTGTCGCCGCGCGCCATGGCGCGCAGTTCCGCAGCCTTGGCTTCCACCTCGGCAATCGGCTTCTCGAATTCCAGGAAGTGTGGCATGGCGTGCGTGCGAATTCCCGATGTTTGGGGTGCTTCACCAATATGGCGGCAGTTGGTCGGCGGCGCAATCGGGCCCGGCGATGCGGCGGGATGCCGCGATCCGCTTTCGGGGCGCAACGGACCCCGATTGACGGGCTCGCCATCCGCTGCGCGCCAAGGGCCGGGAGATCCTGCAGGATCCGGTTCAGGCGGAAATCAACTTGGCCTGACGAACGATGACCTGCGCCTGCTTGATCGATGCGATGTCCACGAGCTTGCCCTTGTAGACGGCGGCGCCTTGTCCCGCGCGTTCCGCCTCCGCCATCGCCTCGAGGATCGCTCTGGCTTCCCGCAACTGTTCCTCGGTTGGCGTGAACACCCGGTTCGCGAGCGCCACCTGCCTTGGATGGATGGCCCATTTTCCGGACATGCCAAGGGTCGCGGCCCGACGGGCCTGCGCCAGAAACCCGTCCGGGTCGGAAAAGTCCCCGAACGGCCCGTCCACGGGGATGAGGCCGTGCGTCCTGCAGGCGCTGACCACGGCCACTGTCGGTGCGTGCCACGGGTCCGGCCAGTGCGTCGCGCGTTTGCCGGAATCATCCGGGTCGGACAGCATGTAGTAGTTGGACTGCGTTCCGCCGATCCCAGTGGTCTGCATGCCCATCGACGCTGCATAGTCCGCCGCCCCGAGACTGATCGCCTGCAGGCGGCGGCTGGACGCGGCGATGTCATGGACATTCGTGAGACCGGCAGCGGTTTCGATGATGGCCTCGAACCCGACAGGCCTCCCCCGGCGCGTCTCTAGTTCGATGGATGAGACCAGCGCGTCGACGGCGTAAATGTCGCTCGCGTTGCCGGCCTTGGGGATCATGATGAGGTCGAGGCGATCGCCGGTCCTTTCGAGGACGTCGACCACGTCCCGATACCAGAATCCCGTGTCGAGGCCGTTGATACGGACGCTGAGCGTCTTGTTGCCCCAGTCGATGTCGTTGATGGCGTCAATCACGTTGGTCCGCGCCTCCGGCTTGTCGTCGGGCGCGACGCTGTCTTCGAGATCGAGATTGACCACGTCCGAGTCCGAGCGCGCCATCTTCTCGAACAATTCGGGACGCGAACCCGGTCCGAACAGCTGGCAACGGTTCGGACGCGCTGGCGGTTCGGGCTGCGGCTTGAAGCTCATGGGGATTCTCCGGTCGTGGGCGCGGCTTGGGAAACGCGAGCCGTTAGGCAAAACGCCGTCATCGCGCAAGGGGAAATCGCGGCTGGCACCTCCGCTTGCAGGTTCTACCGGAGGTCGCCGAATGCGGACGCTATGCGACCGCACGCCTCTTCCAGCAGACTCCTCTGGCACGCAAAGTTGAATCTCAGGAACTGTTCGCCGCCGCGCCCGAATGTCGGCCCGCGGCTTGCCGCGACGAGGGCGCCGCGTTCGATTCGCCTCGTGACTTCAGCTGCGTCGAACCCGGTTCCGGAAAAGTCTACCCAGGCGAGATAGGTCGCCTCCAGCGGCATGGATGTCACGCCGGGAATCGCGTTGAGCGAATCGTCGAAAAACTTCCGGTTGCCGTCGAGATAGGAGATCAGGTGGTCCAGCCAGGTTTCGCCTCCATTGTATGCCGCTTCCGCCATCATGAGTCCGAAGCTGTTCGGCGTCAGGCCGAGCGCGGCGAGACGGCCTGCGAAGCGCTCTCGAAGTTCAGGATTCCCGATGATGACGTTTCCCGTATGCGCACCGGCGATGTTGAATGTCTTTGTGGTCGCCGTCATCGTGATCAGGCGATCGGACACCTCCGGCGCGGCGCAGGCGGTCGGGACGTGAACACTGCCCGGATACACCAGATCGTGGTGGATTTCGTCCGACACCAGCCGGAGGTCGTGGCGCATGCAGAACTCCGCCAGTTCCCGAAGCTCGTCCTCCGTCCACACGCGCCCGCCAGGATTGTGCGGTGCGCAGAGGATCGCCATGGATTCACGGCCGGTCATGCGGGAGTCGTAGGCGCCGAAGTCCATTTCGTACCGGCCGCCCCTGTCGGCCAGTTCGAACTCCACCACCTGCCGTCCGGACGCGCGGATCACCCGGGAAAAGGCATGATAAACCGGCGTGAACAGGATCACGCCGTCCCCGCGTTCCGTGAACGTGTCGATGCAGAGCGCGGTTCCGTTCACCAGCCCGTGCGTGGTGAAAATCCAGTCCGGCTCGATCGCCCAGCCATGGCGCCTCTGCATCCAGCCGCAAATGGCTTCCCGATAGGATGCGTCGTCGCCGTAGTAGCCGAGCACGCCGCGATCAAGCATGTTCCGGACGGCGTCGCGAACCGGCGGCGGCGGTTCGAATTCCATGTCCGCAACCCACATCGGGATGCCGGATTCGGGCGGAATCCCGTATAGATTCTCGAGCATGTCCCATTTGAGCGAGTGCGTCCCCCGCCTGTCGATCGTCCGATCGAAATCCATGTCAACCCGTCCAGTCTTCCTCGCGACGCAGGGATAGCGCCGCCGCCTGCGGCTGCAAGCGGATTCGTGGGACTTGCGCGGCCGGCTCAGATGACATGCTGCAACAGTGAACGAAATTTCCGATCGCGCCCCGTCACTTACTCGGTTCGAACAATGGCACGGAAAGGGAAGGGCCGGCACGTGCGCGCGACCTGCGTCAGTGCCAAGGCAGTCGCGTAGAATCCGCGCGGCAAATCCGTTCTGTGAGGAGCCTCTTGCAAAACCATTGGATTGAGCGCCCGATGAACGAGGCCGGAATCCCGGCGCGGCCGGAATCGCGAATCAGGCCGCCCGTATCCGCGGACTTTCGCCGCTGCCGCCGAGCGGTCCGGAACAAGGGGCGAACATGCCGCGGCGCCGGCCAGGCTTCGCCGCTCGCCGGCCTCGCGGCGGCGTATCCGGGGGAGATCGGGCCGTCCCGAAGGACGGGGAGAGCGTCAGTAAGGGGCGGCGAGGCGCATCGGCTGGCCGGCCGTCAGCGCCGGCACCCCGAACATCAGGCGGCAAGGCGCCTTCGCATGCCCCCGGACGCGCGCGTGGCGGGCCCCGAACTCGTCCTCGAGGCGGGCGCCGGTCCGCTCGACCCCCGAGCGGATCCGGCAGCGGACGCTCCCGGGCATGGCGAGGCCGCACGCGCGCAGCGCCCGGGCCTCGCGCTTCAGGTCCTGCTTGAGCTCCCTGTCACGACGCGGGTCGGCGTCGATGACCGGGACGCGGCCGAGCTGGATCGTCGAAATCGGCGGGAAATTCGCCCGTCAAAGGGCCCACGGTGGAGGACAGGCTGGCGGAGGGCTGGAGCCCGGAGCAGATCGCCGGCCGCTTCCGCAAGGAGGGCATCCCCATGGCGGGCCGGGAATGGATCTACCAGCACGTCCGCGCCGACCGGAAGGCCGGCGGGCGGCTCTACCTGTTCCTGCGCCGCCGCGGGAAGAAGCCGAACTGGAAGGGCGGACGCCATTCGGGCCGGGGCCGCATCCCGGACCGCACGGACATCTCCGAGCGCCCGGAGATCGTGGAGGCGAAGGAGCGGATCGGCGACTGGGAGGCGGACACGATCATCGGCAAGGGCCACAGCGGCGCGCTGGTGTCGCTGGTGGACCGGGCGTCGAAATACACGCTTCTTCAGAGGGTTGGGCGGAGGACGGCGGCCGCGGTCGGTGCCGCGCTGCTCGAGATGCTGCTGCCGCTCGCCGCCCTGGTCCACACGATCACCGCGGACAACGGCAAGGAGTTCGCGGGGCACGCCTGGGTGGCGAAGGCGCTCGGGGCCGGGTTCTTCTTCGCCACGCCGTACCATTCCTGGGAGCGGGGCCTGAACGAGCACACGAACGGCCTGGTGCGGGGGTATTTTTCCAAGGACACGGACTTCCAGCAGATCACCGACGCGGAGGTGAAGGCCGTCCAGGACCGGCTGAACGGGCGTCCGAGGAAGGCGCTCGGATACATGACCCCGGCCGAGGCGTTCCGGAAGGCGCGGCCTCCCTGACCGAAGCCGTCCCGGACCGTCCTGCGGAGGGACCGGTCCGGCGAGAGAAAGGGGCGTCTGCGGCCCGCCGACCTCGGTCGGGCTCCGCCCTCCCTTCGCCCGGCGGGCCGCAGACGCCCCCTGGGCGCGGCTTGCGCCGTCCGGAGAGCGCGGCTACGCTGCGTTTCGACGGGACTTCAGCCGCCTCGTGCCCGGATCTCGGGTGCCCCGGGGTCTGGATTCGCCATCACAGGGCCATCTTCGGCACCCGAGCTGCGCGCTCGCAGCGGAAATGGCCGGT